>DATCYF010000011.1:0-291130 GCA_036570425.1 Rhizorhapis sp.
ACCGAGTGTCCAGCGCCTTAAATCCGCCAGAACCCGGAGCCGCCGCCCACATGTCCCTTCATCAAAATCACAATGTCAAAGAGCCAACCTACTTAACCCCGATATAACTACCAGGTGAAACGTCGCCGCTTCTGTAGAGACCGCTTCAAAGCTGCTGGCCGGTTGGCCGCCGCCCTGAGCGGATGTGCCGAATATGACCGCAGCCGATTCGTGTCAACAACCTTTTCGACTTATTTTGGAAGCGGGTGATTTTTCTCTGTCTCCCGGCCCTGTTGTCCGGGGAGGCCACGGGCGCAATCTCCTTTGCCCAGGGGCCAGAACGAGGGACCAATTCGGCAAAACAGGGCACAAGTTCCAGAAATTATTCAGGAAACTGGCGCCGGTTTCCTGCTTTGGATCCGCGATGGCGACCTCCATGGGTTCAATCCATGCTGATTCTCGGCCTGCCGCTGCCCCACGAGATAGGTGTGAAGGCCGATCTGCAGCGCCAGCAACATGAATATGAAGGGCTGATAGGCAATGCCGATAAACATTGCTCCCAGAAGATAGATCAGATGGCCTTGTTGCAACGCCAGGGCCAGGGGAGCGACCCACGCGGTATCCGGATCTGCGCGGCGTTTATAAGTGCGCCAAATCCACGCTGTCCGGATCAGTGATGTGGCATGAATCAGCAACCAGACAACAAAGCCGAAATACCCCTGCTCACCCAACATTTCGAAATAAGCGCTGTGGTACGCCCTGCCCTTATCGACGACGAGCGTCCGTTCTACGGACTGGCTGGCCGCGGGGCCCTCCAGTTGCTGCGAGTAATAGCTGAGGCTGTTGCCCAGATAGGCTTCAAAGCCGCCGCCGCCAGGATGGTCCTTTGCGTAGTCCCAGGTCCATTTCCATACCGCGATACGAGTCGAAGCACTTTCGTCGCTTTTGTAATTCTCGATCGTATCCATTCGGTTAGTAAAGCTGGCCGGCAGAAACGGAATGGATACGATCACGGCGAACGCCATTAATGCGCCGTAGAGGACGCGGCGCTTCATGTGCAGCAGCATCAGCAAAGCCAGCAACATGATACATAAAAGGCCCGTTCGGGCTTCTGTCCCGATCGGGATCAGCAGGCAGGCAAAGCAGAGGGCCCAGCCACCCCACTTCACCCGCCCATCGGGAGGAAAGATGGTGCCGAACCGCGTCAGCCATAAAATCAGCGGAATGATGGCAATGGCGACAGTCGATATTGTGCTGCCTTCATATAGACCATTATTTTCAGCGACGATGAGGTTGAGCACGCCATAGCCGCCGCCCGACAGCATCGTCTTGATTCCGCCAGTGATGATGATGGAACTTGCGCATAGCACCATGGTGAGGACAAGCGCTTCGATCCGTAATTTCGTGCGCAGCGTGAGCGGAAGGAAGATGGCGAAAATCAGTGCCTTCCACACCCACTCCCATTTGGCGAAAGCCTCTATCGGAAAGTCGGCATGCAACGTGGTGTAGCCGCAATATCCAAGCAGCGTGACCATCAGCACTTGGCGAATGCTCACGCGAATGCCGCGCTTCTCATCCATCAGGAGCCAGGCCAGTACAGCCAGTACGAAAGCGATTGCCGAGATCGGGATGCTGTTCAGCAGAAAATAGGACACCCGCTGGGGCGAAACGATGTCGATATACACATAGACCAACACCAGCAGGAACGGTCGCCGGAGTCCCAGAGCGAAGAAAAGGCCCAGGAAGCCCACGAAAAACAGGTCACGCATTTACCGGTCCTGTGGCTTCGTGAATTGGAAGCGCTCATCAGCCAGCGGTAAAACCGCGCGAAAGGCGATGTGGCCGGCAAACAGATGGATGCTGCCGATCATTGCGGTTTTCCATTGCTCATTATCGCCGCCTTCATCCCCGCTCGATTTTGGGCAGGCTGGAGTGGAACCTGAGCCTGTTCGAAAATGACACGGGCTCTCGACAGGCGCCTTGAAGCTCCGTGACCGTCCAGGGCGAACGGAAAACTCCGCTACCTGCTGTGATATATGCTTATGCTGATTGAATTGACGCCGAGTTAACGATCCGCGTGAAACAACGGATAGCCCTTCAGCAATCTGCCGCTGCATTGCAGGCCGGTGTTTCCGTTCATTGCCTGTTGGGGATAGCCGATGCTAAACGGGACGGTATGAAGATCCCTCTTTCCCTGCTTGCCATTTTGGCGCTGGGCGCTTGCCAGTCCGCTCCGGGCAGCAGAACGGCCGATGACGTTCCATCCACGCAGACTCCCGGTCCGGGAGGTAGCGGACAGACCTATAAAGCTCTGGGGACAGAGCCCTTCTGGGCGCTTCAGATCGAAAACGGGAAGATGACGTTCCAAACGCCCCACGGACCGACCGTCATCGCTACCGCCATACAGGCCGGTCCATCCTTCAATGGCTGGCGCTATACCTCTGAACCATTGTCGGTCGATATCACTTTCGCTGTGTGCAGCGATGGTATGAGTGACCGGCGCTATCATGACACAGTCATGGTGCTGGTCGGCGAGCAGGAATATCGCGGGTGCGGCGGTGACTTCCTGCCATCGAGCAACGCGACAGAGGACTCGGCAAATCCATAAGCTCAGCCGACAACCTCGGCAGTTCCGGGCCGGCTTGTGGATGCAGGTTATGGGCCGAAGCGTTCCGAGGCTAACATAGTTTATCGATTGATGCCGCTTCCGATGGTGCTTTCGGGCCTACTCGGCGTTTCCCTAAACGGAAGTGAGGGCCAGCGATGATAAAGCAACATTCGGCGGCGGGTTCGGCAAGTCAGGCACGGCGCGCCGCGACTGGGACAGGAGCATTATTCCTGGCCATCCTGCTTCTGGGCGGCTGCGGCGATCGGGCCACCCCGAACGAGAGCGAAGGCGCCGTAACAGCCGGCACCAACCAGCAGGACGTGTTGAACGAAATGGGCGGAATGGGATCTCCAGATGTTATGCCCGGAATAGGCGCGCCAGGTACTGGCGGCAACGGCACCGCTGAAACATTGGAGCAGCCCCGATAAGCAATGGTCAAGACGGAGCGGTGATATGATTGCGAACAAGTACGGAAATCCGATGAAGTTGGCCGGTTGGATATTCCTCCCCTCGCTGGCATTCATGCTCGCTGGCTGCGGGGATAAAGATCCGAAAAACACGGAAGACTTATCCAACAGCACCCATCTGGCCGCCAGATATTATGAGGGGCCACGTCCGGAAGGCGTTTCAACCCAGAATGAGGCCATTACGACCACCTTCTACATCCCTGCCGCCGCCATTGGCGACATGTATGAGATAGAGGCGAGCCAAATAGCCGTGGATCGCGCCAAATCTGCTGAAGTGAAGGCGTTTGCGCGCCAGATGATCATGGACCATTCCAAGACAAGCCAGAAGCTTGAAGACTTCGTGACCAACAATCCAGTCAACATCGCCATTCCAGAAAATATGGATGGCCGTCGCAGCGCGATGATCGAGAATCTGCGCAAAGCCTCAGACGACGAATTCGACTCCGTGTATATGGGTCAGCAGGCCGCCGCCCACGACGAGGCGCTAAATCTGCACAAGAGCTATGCCTCCCGCGGCGATTATCCCAAGCTCACCACTCTTGCCGCGGAGACGGCAAAAATAATCGAACATCACCGGGACATGATTGCGAAAGTGCAGGCAGCAAAGCCAAGTCCCCAATAACGGTTGGCGATTACCGGCCAGGTCCTGTCGCGTTCGCCTCCGCCATCCGGCGGACATCCTCTTCATCTATCGCCAGTAATGAAACGCCCTTGCTCTCACGCATATAAAGGGCCGAGCCGAGACTGATCGCACCGGCAAACAGGATGTACCACGCAATCGGTATCCAGGAGCCCGTTTCTCGCAGCAGCGCCGTAGCAATGAGCGGCGCCCAGGACCCGGCCACGATCGCGGTCACCTGATATCCCAGCGACACGCCGGAATATCGCATCCGGGTCGGAAACATCTCTGCCATGATCGCGGGCTGGGCAGCGTACATCAGGCCGTGAAAGGCCAGACCCAGCATGATTGCTGCAAGGATCATCTCCGTGCTCTGGATGTTGAACATTGGAAATGCGAGGAACGGCCATATCATGGTCGTGACAGCGCCGAGGATATATACCGGCTTGCGTCCGATCCGGTCCGTCAAGCAACCGACCAGCGGAATTATGAGTACGTGCAGGATGTGCGCAAAGAACAGAAGCGTAAGAATCCGGGTGGTATTCACTCCGATGTGGTCAAGATAAGTTATCGAGAAAGTCACCACCATATAATAGAGAATATTTTCCCCGAAACGCAGGCCCATCGCGGTGAAGACGCCCCTCGGATAGCGCTTGAAGACCTCGATCAGACCATAGCCCGCGTTGGCCTCTTTCTCGATCTTCTCCTTGGCCGCCGTGAAGATCGGAGAATCGCTGACTTGGGTACGGACATAATAGCCAATGCCCACAATGACCACGGACAGCCAGAAGCCGATCCGCCAGCCCCAGGCAAGGAAGGCTTCTGCCGACAGAGTGGCGGACAGCACCAGCAATACGATCGTGGCCAGCAGGTTACCCAGCGGCACCCCGGCCTGGGGAAAGCTGCCCCAGAACCCGCGGCTGCGGTTTGGACTATGCTCAGTGACCAGGAGGACGGCCCCGCCCCATTCGCCGCCAAGCGCAAATCCCTGTATGAAGCGTAATATCACCAACAGCGCGGGCGCCCAGTAGCCGATAGAAGCAAAGCTGGGCAGGCATCCCATCAGGAACGTGGAAACGCCGATCAGTATAAGGCTGAACTGGAGAAGCGACTTGCGCCCGATCTTGTCGCCGATGTGGCCGAACACGATGCCGCCCAGCGGCCGAGCGATAAACCCGACGGCATAGGTCGCGAACGCGGCGATGATGCCATCCAGTTCATTCCCTGTGTCGGGGAAGAACAATCTCCCGAACACCAGAGTAGCTGCGGTGCCATAGAGAAAGAACTCATACCATTCGACGATGGTGCCGGCCATGGAGGCACCGACCACCTTCTTCAGATAGGGCAGATCACTGGTGTGTTCGTGCTTCATATGCCCCGCTTCCCCTTTTCATCTTCCCGCGACTCCGAACCTGCGGGGTTTTGCGATGAGTATCGCATGTTTTATGTCGGCGTAATCGGAAGCGAATAGCCGTTTGTCAATCCAGTGGCGGACCATATCTGGAACGGCGCGTCATCCGGTCCGCACCAAATTTTACAGTGTGGGATGGCATAGATGGTGCGTGGTCGCCGCCTGAAAGGCCATTCCCGTGTGGCAAAGCAATGCTTCCTGCCAGGGAGCAGCGACAAGTTGCGCCGCTATGGGCACCCCGTTGCCATCCTGCCCTATCGGGAAAACGATGGCGGGAACATGCGCAATATTGAACGGTGAAAGGAAGCGCGTGAAGCGGCGGCCGATTGCCGCCATGTCGTCAAGCACCGCATCATAATCCGTCCAAAGCGGCGCGGGTTCGGGCAGTGCCGGGGTGAGCAACATATCGATGCTCCTGAAAGCTGTATTTACTTCGCCCGCAAACCTGTCGCGGGCAAGATAAGCCCGCGCAACATCCTTGCCCGGCACTTGCGCAGCAGCTTTCACCGTAGAGCGCAGGCGTGCGCCATAACGATCGGAGTAATCCCTGAATCGCTCCTCATGAGCGACGGCCATTTCAGCCATCATTCCGAATGTTTCCATGCCCACGCGGTCGAGCCGGGGAAAGCGGGCTTCCCGCACGATCAGCCCGGCGCTGCGGAATATCTCCATCGTTTGGCGCACTGCATCGGCAAGCAAGGGGTCCACGTCTTCTTCCAGCAAGCGAGGATCGTAGCCGATGACCCGTCCCTCGATCTTGTCCTGCCCTTCCCCGAACACAGCGTCCGGGGAGCATTGCGATGTAGGATCAGCCGTATCTGCGCCTGCAATCACCTGAAGAATTGCTGCCGCATCGGCCAGGCTGCGCGCCATAGGCCCCACATGATCGAGGCTCTCGACCAGCGGGAACACGCCATGTCGACTAACGCGTCCCCAGGTGGGCATGATGCCGGACAAGCCATTGACCGCCGCCGGCATACGGATTGATCCACCGGTGTCTGTGCCGATTGCGCCATGACACAGCCCGGCCGCCACCGCGACCCCCGCCCCGCTGGACGACACGCCGGTCCAGCGATCCAGAGCCCAGGGATTTTTTCGGGCGGCGGAAGCTCGCATGATGTTCGAAAGTTGCCGCTTCGGTGGTGACGAGCTTGCCCGGCAATACCGCGCCTGCCTGACGCAATCGTGCGGTCACAGTAGCGTCAGCGACCGCCTGCCGCCCGGTCGCCGGATCCATGCCGCCCGTCGTCATGACACCCGCCATGTCGATCATGTCCTTAAGACCGATGGCCACGCCATGCAGCGGCCCCCGCCAATCGCCAGCCGCAATGTCCCGGTCTGCCTCCCGCGCTGCGGCGAGAGCCTGATCCTGCGTCACGGAGATAAACGCGCCGAGCAGCGGATCAAGGCGTGCAATCCGTTCGAGCAATGCTGCGGTTACAGCTTCCGACGACAGCAGGCCCTTGTGAATCGCATCGGATGTTTCCAGCAGCGACATCCCGGCAATATCCATATCGCGCCCGTCCGCAGTGGTAAGATGCTCTCCCATATTATCTCCAGTGAAAGTGTCCTGGTGTATGACGTATGACAAGAACGGGTCATAAGGCGCTGGCAGACAGGATCAATCCGGACTTCTGCATAAGCGAAATGTTCCTACGCCAGCTTCTTTTTAGCGCATTTTCCTATGCCAAAATGTTGCGGAACGGACTCTTAGCGCTGGCAGGAGGTCAGACGCGAGTCATACTCTTTCCACCGCGACGGAGAGGCCCTGCCCAACGCCGACGCAGAGAGTGGCGAGCCCATATCGTCCCCCGCGCGCGTCAAGCTGATGAACCAGCGCCTGCACCAGCCGCGCACCCGACATGCCGAGCGGATGGCCAAGCGCGATGGCTCCACCGTTGGGATTGACCTGCGCCGCATCATCAGGGACGCCAAGGCCGCGCAATACGGCAAGGGATTGCGAAGCGAAGGCCTCGTTCAGCTCGATGACGTCAAATTGGTCGATGCTCAGGCCCAGCCGGGCCAGCAATTTCTGCGTTGCAGGCACAGGACCGATGCCCATCACGCGAGGCGGCACGCCCGCGCTCGTCATGCCAAGAATACGTGCACGCGGGCGCAAGCCATGCGCGCGCGCCGCCGCCGCGCTGGCCACGATCATTGCGGCCGCGCCATCATTAACGCCAGAAGCATTGCCCGCCGTAACCGTGCCGTCCGCCCGGACCAGAGGCGCCAACTTCGCCAAGCGCTCTGCACTGGTGTCAGGCCGCAGATGCTCGTCGGCGGCAATCACAGTCTCCCGGCCTTTGCGATCCGTGACGGTCACAGGCGCGATTTCCTCCGCGAACCATCCGTCCGCCTGCGCCGCCGCCGCGCGCTGTTGACTGCGCAGGGCGAAAGCATCCTGATCCTGACGGGAAATGCCGTGTTCCTGCGCTACATTCTCGCCCGTCTCGGGCATGGAATCCACGCCATAGGCCGCCTTCATGCGCGGATTGACGAAGCGCCAGCCAATCGTGGTGTCATAGACGGCATTGGCGCGCGAAAAGGCGGTTTCCGGCTTCGGCATCACGAAAGGCGCCCGGCTCATGCTCTCCACACCGCCAGCAATAAGCAGATCCGCGTCACCTGCGCGAATTGCGCGCGCTGCACTACCGACCGCCTCCAGGCCCGAGGCGCACAGGCGGTTGAGGGTAACGCCGCCCACGCTGTCAGGCAAACCGGCAAGCAATGCAGCCATGCGGGCCACATTGCGATTGTCCTCACCTGCCTGATTGGCGCATCCCAGGACGACGTCATCGATGGCCGAAGGATCAAGGCCGGTCCGCTCGATCAACGCCGTGATGGGCAGTGCGGCAAGATCATCGGCACGCACGCTTGATAGCGCGCCGCCATAGCGGCCGATTGGGGTGCGAACGGCATCGCAGACGAAAGCCTCATTCATGTGAGGGCTCTTGCAGACGGGCGATCCGCTTCAGCTATCATGCTATCTCCCGGGCACGGGTGGTCAGTTTCTCGATACGTTTTTCATTGATCGTGCTTTTGACGATGCGGTCAACATAAATGCCGGGCGTATGAACGCAGTCGGGATCGAAGGTTCCTTCAGGCACTATTTCCTCGACCTCAACCACCGTCACCTTGCCTGCCGTGGCCATGTTGGGATTGAAGTTGCGCGCGGTCTTGCGGAACATCAAATTGCCCGCCGGGTCGGCCCGCCAGGCCTTGATGATCGACAGGTCCGCGCGCAGCCAGGTTTCGCGGACGTAACGCTCTCCCTCGAATTCCTCCACTGGCTTCCCCTCGGCCACGACCGTACCGACGCCGGTCTTTGTATAAAAAGCCGGAATTCCCGCTCCGCCCGCACGAATGCGTTCAGCCAGCGTCCCCTGCGGATTAAGCTCCAGTTCCAGCTTACCTTCCATATAGAGTTGCTCAAACAGCTTGTTTTCGCCGACATAAGAGCTGATCATCTTGGCGATCTGCCCATTATTGAGCAGCATCCAGAGGCCGAAGCCATCCGCGCCGCAATTATTGGAAATGATCGTCAGGCCCTTGACCCCCGCATCCCGTATGGCCGGGATAAGGCTTTCGGGATTACCCGAAAGCCCGAAACCGCCGGACATGATCGTCATGCCGTCGAACATCAGGCCATCAAGCGCCGCTTGTGGAGAGGAATAGATCTTGCTCGCCATCTTGTGCTCCTTTGGCTGGCGCGTGGTCTTCAGATATCGCGAGCGACCTGGAAACCGGCGAAGGATTGGCTCACCGGCATCAGTTCGATGCTATTGAAATTAAGATGCGCAGGCTGGCTCGCGACCCAGAAAATGGTTGAGGCGATGTCCGCCGCAGTCATCGGATGCGCACCACCATAGAGCGCATCGGACGCGCCCTGATCGCCGCCCGTCCGCACCAGCGTGAATTCGGTTTCCACCATGCCCGGTTCAATCGAACAGACGCGCACCCCCGTTCCGTGCAGGTCCGAGCGCAAGCCCAGTGAAAATTGCCGCACGAACGCCTTGGACCCGGCATAGACATTGCCGCCGCGATAGGGGTAGGTCGCCGCCACCGAGCTGATATTGATGATCGCGCCCTTGCGCTCGATCAACAGCGGCAACAGCCGGTTCGTAAGAGTGACCAGGCCAGTGATATTGGTGTCGATCATTTGCCGCCACTGCTCGGGATCAGCCTCCTGCGCTGGAGCCGTGCCGAGCGCCAGGCCGGCATTGTTCACCAGAAGGTCAATGCCGCGAAATGCCGTGGGAAGTTCAGCGATCGCAGCATCGATGGCCGCATCGTCACGCACGTCGAAGGCGCAGGCGCAGGCCATATCAGTGCCTAGCGCCGCTATCACCTCTTCCAGCCTATCCTGCCGCCGACCAGTGATGACGACGCGCCAACCCGCAGCGACGAACTGCTCCGCCGCCGCACGGCCGATGCCGGATGTCGCGCCCGTGATGAAAGCTGTCCGAGTCATGTCTGCCTCTTCTTTCCAATATCGCCACCCCGGATGGCAAGCCCATTGCGGTAATGTAGGAAGCCTCGGCAGATGCAAGAGCAATATGGCGCGCTTCTGCTTGATTCCGGCATCAGAGAGCCGTTCAGACCGCGATTCCAACGGACTATCAGACATTCGAACGTCAAAGGGAGCTTCCACTCCCGCCATGTGTTTCCTGTCCAAATTCACAAAATTCTTAGGAGGCTTCCATGGTTATGACCGTTGAAAGAACACATTCCACAAGCGGCAATCTTGCTCTTGCGGCAGGCGCGGGCGTCGCAGCCGGATTTGCAGCCAATCTTATCCGCAAGGCTGTCATGCAAGCGCCCACGGCACTTTCGGGCAACTGGAGCGATGCTCTCGCGGCTGAGCATAAAATGACCCTGGCGTCTTTCGACAAGCTTGAAAAAACCACTCCGAAGCAAACCACCAGACGCACGATGCTGCTCATGCACATCAAGCATTCGCTGGCCAAACATGCTTTTCAGGAAGAAAACGTCGTTTACCCCTCGCTTCGGGATCATGGAGCCGCGGAGGCTGCGGATCACCTCAACAGCGAGCATGGATATGTGAAGCAGTATCTCTTCGACCTTCATATGATGCCCAAGGACGATCCCGCCTGGATGACCAAGATCCGCGAGTTCCGGAGCATGCTTGAAAAGCATATGGCCGAGGAAGAGAATGAAATATTCCCCAAACTGAGAGCACAGCTTTCGGACGAGGAAAACAAGAGCGTCACCATTGCCATGAACAGGGAAGGGCTAAAGCTCGCCTGACGCATCGGCTGACAACCGGAACGGGGCGCCCATACCGCTCCGTTCCGGCTGTGCCGCAGTTTCTATGTCTGGTTACGGGTCGTAAATTGATGCGCCAGTTCCATCGCCCCCGCCAACTGCCGCAAGCGACGCTCCACCGCCTCGCCGAATAACGCTTGATGCTGGCTCGCCAACGTCAGGCGAAGCACATTTCCTTCCTGCTCCAGTGCACCAAGCTGCAGCGGCCCGGCCACACCTCCGCTGAGACGCTGCCCCAGGCGGATGGCGAGACCCCAGCGGATCGCCTGCTGCAGGCCGTCCGCCGGGGCGAGATTTTCAAGTTGGGGTGCGATCGTCATACCACCCCCCAGATGGGAATAAAGCGCCTGCGCCAGCATTGCCCTGCCCGCCACATCAATGCCGACCCAATTACCGTGCAGCGCAATCTCAAGCCCCCGTTCCGCGCGGAATTCCGGGTTGGCGCGCCAGCCGACATCGGCCAGCAGGCAGGCAGCACGCCTGATCCGCCTCCATTCGGCGCTTTCTCCGTTGAAAGCAGGAGCAATCCAACGGTCAATCAGGTCGCCATGCCCCGCAAAACGACCCTGCTTTTCACCTTCTACAGCTGCGGCCGTCAGGAGCGGATCAAGCGCCCTGACCTTTTCGGGAAGGTTATCGAAAAGCAAACCTTCGCGCAGCCCGAATGCCGAAACGATCAGATTGGAACTTCCCAATTGCCGAACCATCACGGCCAACAGCTTCGCTGCGTCCAGAAGGGTCGGAATGCGGCTGGCCGATAAGGAAGGGATGGCTTTCAATTTCGCCTTGTCCGTTCGCGCAAGCACACGAACCAATCGCGCCGGCGTTTCCTTCGTCATTTCGTAATGATGAATGACCGGAAGCGGAAAGCCCGTGAGATGCATGTCCAGCCGCGCAAGAGCACGCCATGATCCGCCGACGAGATAAAAGGGCAGGTCGCGTGTGGCCTTGTCCCATCCACATTTTTGAAGCAGCTTCTTGACGTGCCGCTCCAGCCAGCCATTTCCCTCGCCACGAACTTCGGGTATTCGCAGCACGCCAAGCGGCAGGGACACGGACTCCCGCACCTTTCCGCCCGACACGCGCACCAGCTCCAGGCTGCCTCCGCCCAGATCACCAATGATGCCATCTGCATGCGGGATGGCAGACAGGACGCCGCAGGCAGCGGCATGCGCCTCCTCTTGCCCGGAGAGCAGATCAATCTTCAATCCGAGCGCCTCCGCCCGGCGAATGAACTCGGGGCCGTTGCTTGAATCCCGCACAGCGGCCGTGGCGGCACAGCGCACCTCCTCCACTTCCATGTCGCAGCAGAGGTGACGGAAACGCGCAAGCGCCACCAGCGCCCGCTGCATGGCGGTTTCCTCGATGGCTCCGGTCTTGGCCAGCGAGGCGCCAAGGCCAGCCATCACCTTTTCGTTAAACAGAGTGAAAGGGATTCGCCTGGGTCCGTCGTAAACGACCAGACGGACGCTGTTAGAGCCAATGTCGATGATCGCCGTTCGGGCTGTCACTACCTGGAATGCCTCTTCTTTTTGAAATCGCTGGACCGGAGAGCCGCTGTGCAGGAATCGCACCCGTTCACCGCCGCCGCCGAAGGCTGAGCTTTGGCACTGCATCACTTTGGCGCAGCGCCGCGCCCCGCCCTGAAAGCGAAGGATTCGTCATGAAATATCGGTGCAGATTGAATGGCTTATCGCCGGGATCAAGGCGATGATAAACGCCGTCGCTATCCAGTTCCCAACTTTGTTCGTTATCGATCAGGTTGGCGACCATCACCTGGTCCAGCACCTGATCATGCACGGTCGGGTTTTCAATGGGGAGCATATATTCGACACGCCGATCGAAATTGCGCGGCATCCAGTCGGCCGAGCTGATATAGACCTTCGCCTTCCGGTTGGGCAGTTCCTCGCCATTGCCAAAGGCCCATATCCGGCTGTGCTCCAGAAAACGGCCGACGACCGACTTCACCCGAATATTCTCCGACATGCCAGGCACGCCGGGGCGAAGGCAGCAAATCCCCCGCACCACAAGCTCGATATTCACGCCCGCATTGCTCGCTTCATAGAGCTTCTCGATTATGGCAGGGTCGACCAGTGAGTTCATCTTCGCCCAAAGCGTACCGGACCGCCCTTCGCGAACATGCGTGATTTCAGCCTCGATCAGGTCGCAGAGCCTGTTGCGCATGTCACGCGGCGACATCGTCAGAAGTTCCAGCTTCTGCGGCTCCACATAGCCGGTGATGTAGTTGAACAGCGCCGCGGCATCCCGCCCCGCGCGCGGATCGGCCGTAAAGAAACTGAGGTCGGTATAAATACGCGCCGTCACCGGATGGTAATTGCCGGTGCCGAAATGGCAGTAAGTCCGGAACTGCTCGCCCTCCCGCCGGACAACCATCGACATCTTTGCATGTGTTTTCCAGTCAATGAAGCCATAGACGACCTGCACGCCCGCACGTTCCAGCGCACTGGCCCATAACAGATTTTGCTCCTCATCAAACCGGGCCTTCAACTCAACGACAGCGGTTACGGACTTGCCCGTCTCGGCCGCGTCGATGAGCGCGCGGATCACCGCTGACTGCTTGCCCGCGCGATAGAGAGTCTGCTTGATCGCCACTACGTCGGGGTCCTGCGCGGCCTGCCTTAAAAAGGCCAGGACCACCTCGAAACTCTCATAAGGGTGGTGGACGATGATGTCTTTTGACCGGATCGCCGCGAAACAATCCCCGCCATGTTCCCTGATCCGCTCAGGGAAACGGGGGGCATAAGGTGCAAACTTCAGGTCCGGCCGGTCCTCATCCACAATGCCGGACAGTTCACCGATGCCCACGAAGCCATCCACTTCGGCAATGATCGATTCATGCCCCTGCAGCATATCCTGCAGCATTTCTTCAACGGCGGGCGGCAGGCCCGCTTCGATCTCCATGCGAATAACCCGTCCGCGGCGGCGGCGCTTGATGGCGCTGCGGTAATAGCGAACCAGATCCTCCGCCTCTTCCTCTATTTCAATGTCGCTGTCCCGGAGGATACGGAAAACGCCGCTGTCGACGATCTGGTAGCCCGGGAAGAGCAATCCCGAGAAGCGACGCAATATGGCTTCCATTGCCATGTAGCGCGCGGGTTTTCCGGGGATGCGAACCCAGCGCGACAACGTCGGTGGAATCATGACGAGTTCCCGCACCGGTTCCTTGTCCGACAACCGGACGAGGTCGAACACCACGCTTAATCCCTGATTGGGAATGAAGGGAAAAGGATGAGCGGGGTCGAGCGCCTGTGGCGTGAGGATCGGAAATACCTGGGTCAGGAAATGCTTTTCAAGCCATGCCTCCGCAGACGTGTCCATGCTGCCTTCGCCAACCACTTCTATTCCGGCGCGAGCCAGTTCGCCGTAGATTGCGTGCCAGGCCCTCTGCTGATCCGTTATCAGCCGGTCGGCATCGGCCGCAATCGCCTGCAGTTGCTGGGTCGGCGTCAAGCCGTCGGCAGAGGGCAGATCGACGTCCTGCAACTGCTGCCCTTTAAGCCCCGCCACCCGGACCATGAAAAACTCGTCCAGATTGGTGCCTGAAATCGAAAGAAAGCGCAGCCGCTCCAGCAGGGGATGGGCCGTGTTGCATGCCTCCTCCAGCACGCGCCGGTTAAAGGCCAGCCAGCTTAATTCCCGATTGAAATAGCGCTCTTCGGAAAGGCGCAAAGCGGCTGAGGAATCGGCTTCTGCCACTTTCGGCTCCTTGTTTTCGCGTAGGACTGGCCGGCGATTTAAGCGGAATGTCCTGAATATATATTCGTGAGCCCCGCATTTTGCAGCGCTTCTTTGGCAAATGGGACCGAAATTTTACGGGATTGCGACAATGATACATCATTAAGAAGGTCGATCACCGATGCGATGGCGGCATAGCTGCGCTCAATTCGGCGGTGCAGCCAGCCTGGCAGATCTGGCGACCACGCAGCGCCGCAGTCCGCCAGCCCCTTTTCAATGAGCGCAAGCGCCAGTGCATCATCCGGTTCCTCAATGGCGACATGCGGCGCGGCAGCCAGGCGGGATCTGAGATCGGGCAGCGCGATATCCCATTGGGCGGGCGGCGCATCAGCGATCAGCAACAGCGGATAATGTCCCGTCTGCGCATCATTCCAGGCGTGGAAAAGCGCCTCTTCGTCGGCCTGCCGCGCGTCGTCCACCACCCTGCCACCGGTCTTGCGGACGAACAGCCGCCCCAGCGTGGAGCGCCCCGACCTTGGTGGGCCGGTCAATATCGTCGTGCGCACGGGCCATATACCCCAATGGTCAAGATGACGGACGGCGAGGCTGTTGCTTTCGCTCAGCAGGAATGTCTCGCCCTTCTCGCGCCCGGTCCAATCCAGCGGAAGACTGATCTGGCTCATTGCCCCGTCGCCGGTGCCTCCGCGCTGGCGGGGGGCTGGGCTCTGCGTTGAATGCGCAGGGTGTTGCCGGAAGCGGCGACGTCCCAACCCCGGCCGGAAAGCGCGGCGCGCAGGCTCTCCACCGTGCCCATATAGCTGACCGCCATGACTGATGTTCCGCCAAGCGCAAGGCTGCTGGTCGTAGCGCTCCGTACGCCGGGAACGGAACGCAAGGCCGCCTCGCCCTGCTCCACTGATCCAGCGTCAGGCGTATCGAACTGCACGGAAACAGAGACGAGGCCAGGCACTATAGCTTGGGCACTGGTGACCTCGACGGCCATTTCCTCGCCCGTCTCCTGGGCTTCCAGTTCTTCAGGATCGACCGGTTCCTCAATGACCAGCGACGGGTCGGGACGCAACGTGCCATCCACCAGCGCCTGCGTGTAGAGCTGATCCATGCGCGCGACCGCCTTGTCCATCATGTCAGGGACGCCCGCACTACTGCCGACGCGCAGCGCGAATGTGCCGATCAGGCGATTATCGGGGCCATAACGCGCTGCAAACCGACCAATCACGGGTCCGCCGGGCCATTGGCGCTCTAGCCGGGCTATAGGAATGATCACGTCCGCAGCGCCATATTGATCGAGCAGCAGACGCCACCAGAGACGCCCCCGACGCCCCGCCTGCCCCGCATTGAGCAGCAGCGGATCAGGCCCGCTCCCGATAGCACGAACATAATCAATCGCGCTGTCACCGGTGCGGAAGCGCGCCCAGGCCTTTTGCCATTCGGTACGATCTTCGAAGACGCGAGCCGTTCCACCATTCCAGATGATGGGCAGCACCAGCAGAGGCGGGGATCGAACGGCGCTTGCCCGAACGCCCAGAAGCTGTCCCGTCCGGGCCCGGTCGAACAGCACGCCCAACGATGCTATATAGCGGTTTGAACCGATCTGTTCTTTTTCAACGACTATACCGGAAACCATGCCCTGCAACGCCGAATCGCCCAGCGCGGGAACAGCCGTGCCCGGATTCATCTTCTGCCATAGCATGCGCCAGCCCTTGCGCTGCGCCAGACGCCAGGCCGCATCGCGCGCCTGTGCGCCGCTATCGCCGGAAACATCGACCTTGACGCCCGGAACAGCGAAATCGCTCTCGCTGCTTATCGGCGGAACGCCCCGGTCCCCCTGGATTTGGGGATAGAGCACCGCTCCCATGCCAGTGGCAGCGACAGACAGAGCAATGGCAATGCTGCGGAAATGAGTCCTGGTCATGAGCACCGCGCTCTTTTGACGACAATTGCATGGAAATCCAAGAAAGATATCGGTAGGCGCGGCATATGACCCAGAAAGATGATGTTCCCGAGTCCTATAGCTACGCTCAGGCGGGTGTGTCGATAGCCGCTGGCAATGCGCTGGTCCGTGCCATCGCGCCGCTCGCCAAATCCACCAGCCGCGCCGGAGCAAACGCTGAACTCGGCGGTTTTGGCGGCTTTTTCGATCTGAAAGCCGCTGGATACAAGGACCCGTTGCTGGTTGCGGCCAATGACGGCGTCGGCACGAAGCTGAAACTTGCGATCGATCATGACCGGCACGACGGCGTGGGAATCGACCTTGTCGCCATGTGTGTCAACGACCTGATCGTACAGGGAGCGGAGCCGCTTTTCTTTCTTGATTACTATGCGACCGGCAAGCTGGAAAGCGATGTGGCCGAACGCGTCATCGCGTCCATAGCCGAAGGTTGCAAGCAGGCAGGTTGCGCGCTCATCGGCGGGGAAACGGCCGAAATGCCGGGCATGTATGCGGCGGGCGATTATGATCTTGCGGGCTTCTGCGTCGGTGCGGTTGAGCGGGAGCAAGCCCTGACCGGAACCCGGATCGCGCACGGAGACGTGCTTCTTGGCCTCGCTTCCTCCGGCGTTCATTCCAACGGCTTTTCGCTGGTCCGCCGCCTTGCCGCTGACAAGGGCTGGAAGCTGGAGCGTCCCGCTCTGTTCGATCAGGATGTTTTGCTGATCGATGCCCTGATGGCTCCCACCCGAATCTATGTGAAGCCGTTGTTGCCTCTTATTCATAGCGGGCGAATCGGTGCGTTGGCGCATATCACCGGCGGCGGCTTGCTTGAAAACATACCCCGTGTCCTGCCCGAAGGACTGCATGCCTTGGTCGATGCGGATAGCTGGGAACAGCCGCGCCTGATGGCTTTCCTGCAAGCGCAGGGCAATATCGAGCCGGAGGAAATGGCTCGCACCTTTAACTGCGGTATAGGCATGGTGCTGGTCGTGCGCGAAGAGGACGTGGCGGAAGTCACGCAGGCCCTGACCGTTGCAGGCGAAGCCGCCACGCGCATCGGCCATATCCAGGCAGGGGAAAAGGGCTGCACCGTGCGCGGCAGCGCCGATTGCTGGAGCGCCCGCGCGGCGTGGAGCGCCACACATAATGGCTGATCTCCTGAACCCCATTCCTGACGCCAGGCCGGGAAATGGATTCCCACTTTCACGGGAATAATGATGGGAAAGAAAGCCAAAGTCGCCGTTCTCATTTCCGGCCGCGGATCGAACATGGCCGCTTTGGTCTATGCGGCCAAGCGCCCCGATTGCCCTTTTGAGATCGTTCTGGTCGCATCGAACGACCCTGAAGCGCAGGGCCTGCAATTCGCGCAGGCGGAGGGCATTGCTACCTTCGCCCTCTCCCACCGGGGCCTGAAGCGTGCCGAATTCGACGCGGTTATCGATACCGAGCTTCGCAAGGCAGGAGCCGATTATGTCGCCCTCGCCGGTTACATGCGCCTGCTCTCCCCGGAATTCGTACGCAAATGGGAGGGCCGGATGCTCAACATTCATCCATCGCTCCTCCCCAAATATAAGGGCCTCGACACGCATGAGCGCGCATTGGAGGCAGGGGACAATGTTGCAGGCTGCTCCGTCCATGTCGTCACGACGGAACTTGATGATGGTCCGGTCCTTGGCCAGATGGAAGTCGCCATCACTCCCGGCGACACGCCCGAAAGCCTGGCTGCCCGAACCCTGATCGCTGAACACCAGCTCTATTCCCGCGTACTGGCGGATTATGTGGCCCGGGAATCCAGTCCTGACTGGCTACTCTCCAAAGTACGTGAAATCGCTTTAGTCCTGCCGGAAGCGGCGGAAAAACTGTCCCACGGCAGCCCCGGATTCTATATCATGGGCGGAAAATTCTTCGCCTATTTCAGTCACAATCATCATCATAACGGCATCACTGGCCTGCTGGTCAAGACCAGTGGACTGGAAGAACAGGCGATGCTGATCGAAAGCGATCCAGCGCTTTACTACCGCCCTGCCTATCTGGGCCCATCAGGCTGGATCGGCATCCGCCTGGACCACGCGCCAGTGGATTGGGCGCATGTGAAAGAGTGGCTGACCAAGAGCTGGCGCTTGCTGGCTCCCAGGCGGTTGACGAAACTGGCCGATGTGGCGGACCAATTTTGAACAATTGGTCGTAGCTGGAATTGGTGGTTTTGCGGGGTTCCGCTTCTGGTGCGACTACCACAATGCCGTCCGGGGAGCGGACGCTCTTGATCGCTTTACCCTCAAGGACGCAGGACTGCCGCCCCGGTCATCGGATTGGTCAGCGTGACATTCTCCAGCGCCTGGATGCGCCATTCGCCACCGCGCCGTGTCACCACTGAGAGGATCAGCGTATCAATCTGATGGGGGCCGGCCGGGTGTGCGTCTCCGGCATTAAGGCGCGACCAGAAATGCAGAATGGCGGCATCGTCGGAGATTGGATCGACATCCGGCACGTCGATCGTCAGTGTGGAATCGCGATATATTGATGCGTGAATACCAGTGTGGCCAGCGACGATCTGGTTAACCCCACGCCAATAGGTTGCAAACCGGTTCACGAACGTCGCATCGGGATGAAAGAGCCGACCGAAAACTTCCATGTCATGCGTGTTCCACGCCGTTTGGAAGCGCGTGGTGATTTCCGAAGGTCCCGTGGTCAAATTCATAAAGTCCCACCCTGATGATATTTCATCCACTTAGCAGATTGGCCACCTCCGTCAGTGCGGAAGCGGAGACTTTTACTGTCGATCGCTCATGAATGAAGCGCAGCGGATGGTATGGCGGGATTGTCCTTAGTCCCTCAGCCTTGCTTCTGACAGTAGCGACTGCCTTCGTTGCTCTGTGTCTTTCTAGCAACATGTCCCATTTAATCTGTGCGATAGCGCAACCAAATTGGCCGCCGACCGCTTCACGCATTCCCGCTTCATAACGCTTGGAGTTTAATGATGAAGAAGTTCCTGTTCGCTGCGGCGATTGTTTTGTCCCTGCCGACGGCTGCGTTTGCACAAGAAGAGGCGCCAGATGGGACACCCGCTTTCGGGATCGAACCTTATGTCGGCGTTCTGGCCGGATACCACGTCTTCGATAAGGATAGCGAATTCGGCTCTCCTCGCGGGGGTCGCATGAATGGTGGCCTGATAAGCGGCGTCGCTGGCATTAACGTTCCAGTCGGCCCAGCCTTTGTCGGCGTAGAAGGAAATGCCACAAAGGGTTTTGGCGACATTGACTGGGAATATGGTGTTCGCGGCCGCGCTGGCGTGCGCGCGGGCGATAGCGGAATGATTTTTGCATCGGCCGGTTATCAGTGGGTGAATGGCAGACGCGCATATAGCGATCACAAAGACTGGATCTATGGCGTCGGTGTAGAAGTTGGCCCGAAGGACATCGGTCTTGGGGGGCTTACTGGCAACAGCGGCGTCCGTTTGAGGCTTCAGGCCGAAACGTACGACTTTGACAGCATCCGACCGATGGCTGGTGTAATCTTCCATTTCTAATACCGCTTACGCTGGCGTCGAGGCTGAGCCTCGGCGCCCGCCTGCAGCAAACCTTTAGTCTAAATGACGATGTCGAGCTGCATTTGCCGGCTTCTGAAGGATGAACAACCTTTCGATAGTAAGGTTGAGAGGTCGACATGGACCGACAAGGGAAACCCAGCAACTACTATCTGTTGACGTGAGACGATTGAAAAAAGGAAGCAAGAAATGCGTACTCTCAACATCGTTACGCTGATCCTTCTTATCATCGGAGGTCTCAATTGGGGCTTGGTTGGGCTGTTCGAGTTTAATCTTGTCGCGGCGATCTTCGGTGAAATGTCGCTGCTCTCACAGATCATCTACATCCTTGTCGGGCTTTCCGCGCTCTGGCAGATTATTGCGTTGGCTCGCGGAAACCATGCAGAGCGACGTGTCTAAACGCATGTGGGACAAAAAAGCCGCCGGTGGGACCGGCGGCCTGGAGCGTCCGAGTCTTTCAAATCAGCCGACGATTTCTTCCGGCTTGAAGAAATAGGCGATTTCGATTGCGGCGTTTTCGTCGCTGTCGGAGCCATGAACCGAGTTCGCTTCGATGGATTCGGCAAAGGCCTTGCGGATCGTGCCTTCGGCGGCGTCGGCGGGGTTGGTTGCGCCCATGACGTCGCGGTTGCGCTTGACGGCGTCTTCGCCTTCAAGAACCTGCACGACCACCGGGCCGGAGATCATGAAGCTGACGAGATCATTGAAGAAAGGGCGTTCCTTGTGGACCGCATAGAAGCCCTCGGCCTGTTCCTTGGTCATCTGGATGCGCCTGGATGCGACGATGCGCAGGCCCGCTTCCTCCAGCATCTTGGTCACAGCACCAGTCAGGTTGCGGCGGGTCGCGTCGGGTTTGATGATTGAAAAAGTGCGTGTCGCGGTCATGCGAGCGAAACTCCGATATGTTGACGGGAATTGGGTCGGCCCGGCCTTTAGCCGCGCCTGCGTTTCATCGCAAGGTGCAACAGAACGACCGATCCTGCTTCATGGCCCCTTCACCCACTTGCGCCCTTCCTGACGCCAGAAGCGGGGCTCAACGCCTTCCTTTTTCGACAGGACTCGCCAGCTTGCCCGCGCGCCTTCAATGCTGTCATCGTCGAAGAAATAGAAGGCGCGGTCGAAGTCCAGAGCCTCATCGCGCCAAACGCCATCGGCCAGTGCGATATGACGCGCGCCATTGGCCGCCGTGCAGTCCTGCGATAACAGGATCGGCTGGATATCCGGATGATCTCCCTCCGCCCGGCCATTGGCCAGAAACGTTTCGGGGGCAGCGTGCCAGAGTCCTTGTGAAATCTGTTCCAGGCGTGCTTCATCGGCGACGACCAGCAATCGCCCGCCGCTCTCCAATATGCGTTGGGCAATGGAGGGCAGCACCCGTTCCACAGGCTCCCTGCTGAGTTGGTAGAAGTCGATCTGCATTGCCCTGTTCTCTGCCAATGGCGGGTTCGATTACTTCCTTTCGATGTTCCGCGCCACGAACTCGTCCAGCAGCCGCACGCCAAAGCCGGTTGCGCCCTTGTCCCACGTCGCGCCGGGTTTATCGGCCCACACCATCCCGGCGATGTCCAGATGCGCCCATTTGACGCCGTTATTGACGAAGCGCTGGAGGAACTGTGCGGCGGTGATGGAACCGGCGCCGCGCGGACCCACATTCTTCATGTCCGCAATCGGGCTGTCGATCAGCTTGTTATAAGCATCCGACAGCGGAAAGCGCCACAGCGGATCGCCCGCCTCCCTGCCCGCCGCCACCAGCTGTTCAGCCAGGCCATCGTCGTTGGAAAAGATGCCGCCATGCTCGCTGCCCAACGAGATGATCATTGCGCCGGTAAGCGTAGCGAGGTCCACCATTATCTCGGGCGACCAGGTTTTCTGCGCCCAGTGCATGGCGTCGCACAGGACCAGGCGGCCCTCCGCGTCGGTATTGATGACTTCGATGGTCTGCCCCGACATGGAGGTGACGACATCACCGGGGCGTTGGGCATTGCCGCCGGGCATATTCTCCACGAGCCCGCAGACGCCCACGACATGCGCGTTCGCCTTGCGTCCGGCGAGGGCCTTCATCGCGCCCACGACAGCGGCCGCGCCGCCCATGTCCCACTTCATGTCCTCCATGCCCGCGGCAGGCTTGATGGAAATACCGCCGGTGTCGAAGGTCACGCCCTTGCCGACAAAGACAGCCGGCTTCTTCTGCGCGCCGCCAGTGCCGTCCCAGCGCAGCGCCAGCAGGCGCGGCTTGCGCGGTGATCCTTGCGAAACCCCAAGCAGCGCGCCCATGCCCAGCTCCGCCATCTGCGTCTCATCCAGCACGGTGATCTCAATGCCCAGGTCGCGAAGCGGCTGGCACCGCTCGACAAAGCTCTCGGGGTAAAGGATGTTCGCAGGTTCGGCCACCAGTTCGCGCGTGAACTTCACCCCATCGGCAAGCGCTGACAGGCGCTGCCATGCGTCACCTGTGCTTGGGGCGTCGCTGACCAGCGTCACATCCGTCAAAGTCGGCTTCTGCTTGTCGGACAGACGCGTGCGATAGGCATCCATGCGCCAGCTCCGCAGTTCCAGGCCAAAGGCAACTCGCGCAACGCATTCCCCATTGGCTCCCCCGGGAAATTCGACCGACAGATGCGTCGCCCCCGACACGAGCAGCTTGGCGCTGATCGTAGCGCCTGCCCTTTCGAAATCGCCAGGACTACCCATTCCCGTTCCGACCAGAAGGACCCGCACCGTCTTGTCGCCCTCCTCAACGAACGTTTCAAAAAGAGCGGCGGCTTCTCCGTTGAACCGGCAGGCCCGGGCCCCGTCCATTACCGTTTTCGATGCCGAAAGCGGCAGATGGTTCAGCTCATCCTTCCCGATGACGAAGGCAAGGGTATCAGCGGCGACGGGACGGGACGGGCTGAAGGAAATATTCATGTGCGGTCCTCTGTATTGGGAAAGTGTCACTTCTGAAAACACACATAGGAAGCATTTGATGCAGAGGCAAAGCGTCTTTCCAATAATGAATACGCCCCGCATTTCGCGCATTCCGCCCTTTGCGATTGCGGCAAAAGCAAAGCAATGCGATAGGCGGCGTTTCGGAACCGTTTTATGATTGCCGGAATATGCATGCCGCCCAAGCCGAGTAACACTATCACACAGAGCGTCGCCGTCCTCTCGGTCCTGGCCGGATTTGCGGCCCTCAGCCCGTATGCGCATGCACAGGATCTTTCCCGCCCCTCGGAAGATCAGCCCACTACCACCGATGCACCCAGCCCGGCAGCCGATGAACAAATCGGCTTTGCAGCCGACGCGCTGGAATATGACAACAACAGCCAAATCGTGACCGCCCGCGGCAATGTCGAACTGGTGCGGGAGGGTAATCGGTTACGCGCCGATGAGGTGGTGTGGAACCGTGCTACGGGCGAAGTGCGAGCCAATGGCAACATTTCCGTCACGAACCCGCAGGGCGACATAGCCTATGGCGATTCGATAGAGCTTACCGACACGTTGAAGGACGGGATCGTCGAAAACCTGCTGCTGGTCCTTGAAAAGGGCGGGCGGCTGGCGGCGCGGCGCGGCACGCGCGCGAATGAAATCATCACGCTGGACCATGCGGCCTATTCGCCCTGTGCAGTGGAGGACAGCGAAGGCTGTCCCAAGGAGCCCACTTGGCAGATCAGGGCCGTTCGGGTCGTCTATAATCCGTACACCAAGCGCGTGACCTATAAGGGCGCGCGAGTGGAATTGTTCGGCTTGCCCCTGATTCCGCTGCCTGGCCTGTCACACCCTGTCGGCGGCGAAGGCGGCAGCGGCCTGCTGGTCCCCGACATACGCTATGACCGAGTCAACGGGCTTGAGTTGTCGCTGCCCTATTATCTTCAGATCGCGCCCAATCGCCACCTGACCGTCACGCCGCACATCTATTCCGACACGCTTCCCATGGCGGAGGTCAATTATCAAAGCCTGCTCTCCAAGGGCGCCTATCAAGTCACCGGCTATGTCACATATGGTTCGCGCATCCCCACCAGCAGCGGTCCGGGGGCCTCGGAAAAGGATATCCGCGGCTATATAGACGCGAGCGGCAAGTTTCAGTTCAACCCCTATTGGAGCGTCAGCGGATCGATCCGCGCCGCCACGGACCGCACTTTCCTGCGTCGCTATGACATCAGTCGCGACGACCGGCTCCGTTCGACCATTTCGGCGGAGCGGATCGGCTATAACAGCTATTTCTCCCTGGCGGGCTGGGCTGTGCAGACGCTCCGTCCCGATGCGGATCAAGGAATGGTCCCACTGGCCCTGCCTGTGATCGATTATCGCCGGCGGTTGACCGACCCGCTGCTGGGGGGCAAGCTCCAACTGCAACTGAACAGTCTTGCCATCACCCGAAGCGAAGGACAGGACACGCAGCGCGCCTTCGCCGGGGCCCAATGGGACCTGCGGAAGATCACGCCCTGGGGTCAGGAAGTCACCTTTACCGGCTATTTGCGCGGCGACCTGTATCATAGCGATGAGAATATCCTCACCGAAACCGCGATCTACAGGGGAACAAGCGGCTGGGAAACCCGCGGCATCGCGGCGGCGGCGATAGACGTGCGCTGGCCTTTTATCGGAGAGGCGTTTGGCGGCACGCAGAAGATCACGCCAAGGGTGCAGATCGTCGCGGCGCCGAAGCTCGCCAATCTCAGCGTGCCCAATGAAGATGCGCGCGCGGTGGAACTTGAGGACAGCAATCTTTTCGCCCTGAATCGCTTCCCCGGCTATGATCGGTTCGAAGACAGCACCCGCATTACTTATGGCCTTGAATATGAGTTTGATCGGCCGGGCCTCGCCATCGACGCGGTGATCGGGCAAAGCTATCGCCTCAATCGCCGTCCGACCTTGTTCCCCGATGGTATTGGTCTTTCCGGGCGGGTGTCGGACATCGTCGGACGCACGACCATCCGCTACAAGGAATTCGTCAGCCTGAGCCACCGCTATCGGCTAGACAAGGACAGCCTGTCCATCCGCCGGAACGAGGTTGATGCCACCATCGGATCGCGCAGCACTTATGCGATGGTCGGATATTTGCGGCTTAACCGCAACATCGGTACGGACCTGGAGGATTTGCAGGACCGGGAAGAAATCCGGCTTGGCGGCCGGTTGCAAGTCACGCGCTTCTGGTCCGTATTCGGGTCGACGGTCATTGACCTCACCGATGCCAAGGAGGACCCGATTTCTGTTTCCGACGGCTATGAACCCGTTCGCCATCGCCTTGGGATCGCCTATCAGGACGATTGCCTGGAGTTCGGCCTGACCTGGCGCCGGGACTATCAGGAGACGGGCGACGCGCGGCACGGCAACACTTTCCTCCTCCGGCTGGCTTTTCGCAATCTTGGCATATAGAAGAAGCTCCGGATCGTGTTTGCCGGATGCGATGTGCCGCATGCGCCATGGACTTCCACCGCTAAGCCGGGGTTCAGCAAGACCATGGCAAAGACCAGATATGTTGGAGAAATTCGCGACAATGAAGCCATTAAAATATGCTTCGAACGGCTTTAGCAAAAAATTCGGGAAAGTGATGCTGGCGCTGGCCTGCGGCTCCTCGTTGGTGATCGCCCCTTCAGGAGCGATTGCGCAGACCGCCGATTCGAACCCCACGCCATCCAACAATCTCAACATCCCCCCGGATGTCACGCTGTTCGGCAAGAGCGATCCCAATGTCCGCAAAGCCACCGCCATTATCAATGGTGAGATCATCACGGGGACGGATGTCGACCAGCGGCTGGCGCTCATCATCACTGCCAATGGCGGAAAGGTGGAAGAGCAGGAGAAGGAAAGGCTGCGCCTGCAGGTTCTCCGCAATTTGATCGACGAAACGCTTCAAATTCAGGAAGCAAAGGCCAATGACATCGTTGTTGACCGCGCGGAGATCGACCAGAGCTATGCCCGCGTCGCCCAGAATTTCGGGCAGAACCCCCAACAATTCGATACTTACCTGCGGGATCAGGGAAGCTCCGCCGCCAGCATGAAGCGACAGATCGAGGGTGAGCTGGCCTGGGGACGCCTGCTCCGCCGTAATGTACAGCCCTTCGTCAATGTCGGCGAAGAAGAGGTCCAATCCATCATCGACCGTTTGAAAGCATCGAAGGGGCAGGACGAATATCGGATCGGCGAAATCTATTTGTCGGCGACGCCCGACAATGCCCAGCAGATATCGACCAATGCCCGCAAGATCATTGAGCAAATTCAGCAGGGCGGATCGTTCCAGGCTTATGCACGGCAATTTTCGGAGGCATCGACCGCTGCCGTCGGCGGGGACCTCGGCTGGGTACGGCTGGAACAGCTTCCCACCGAACTGGCGGTCGCCGCGCGCGATATGCAGGTCGGCCAAATCGCCGGGCCGGTCCAGCTTCCCGGCGGCTTCTCGATTCTCTATGTCATCGACAAGCGGAAAATCCTGACATCCGATCCGCGGGACGCCCTGCTGAGCCTCAAGCAGCTCAGCATCGCTTTCCCGGCTGGAACCACGCAGACGCAGGCAACGGCAAAGGCAAGCGCATTCGCTACCGCTACCCGCAAAATTCAAGGATGCGGCACGGCCAATGACATCGCCGCCAATCTGGGCGCGGACGTGGTTGATAATGATCAGATCCGGATCCGGGATTTGCCAGTGCCGCTTCAGGATATGCTGCTCAACCTTCAGGTAGGCGAGGCTTCCCCTCCCTTCGGTTCCGTAAAGGACGGCGTGCGTGTTCTGGTGCTATGCGGCCGCGACGATCCGCAGAATGCCGGCGCGCCTTCCTTTGAACAGATCATGACGCAGCTTGAGGATGAACGGGTCAACAAGCGCGCGCGCATCTATCTGCGTGACCTTCGGCGGGACGCTGTAATTGACTATAATTGAAAACGGGGATCGATAAGATGAGCATTGCCCCCTTCGCTATATCCCTGGGCGACCCGGCGGGCATCGGGCCGGAGATCGTGGCGAAGGCGTGGGAACATAGGCACGTTCGGGCGCTGCCTTGCTTTTTTGCTGTGGGAGACGCAGCCGCCCTTGCCGCCGTGTGGGACGGCCCCGTCGTCCGCATCGAAGAACCTGCGAGAGCGGCAGAGGCTTTCAACGGGGCGCTGCCTTGTCTCCACATCGATGATGGTGGGCCGGTAATTCCCGGGCAGCCGAGCTACGAAGGGGCGCGCACGGCGCTTCAATCCCTGGAGATATCCGCAGGCCTCGCGCGCTCTTGTTCGGCGGGCGGGATAATCACTGCTCCAGTGTCGAAGAAGCAACTTTATTCCGTCGGTTTCACGCATGCGGGACAAACCGAATTCATTGCCGAGCGCTGCGGGGTAGCCAAATCCAATGCGGTCATGATGCTGGTGGGCCCTTCATTGCGCGTGGTTCCCATCACCACGCATATCGCGCTAAAGGAGGTGCCGGAGGCGCTCTCTATTGAACTCATCAAGGCCCGGGCGCTCGCAACCGCCAAAGGGCTGCAAAAGAATTTTGCGATTCACAGTCCCCGGCTCGTCATAGCTGGCCTCAATCCTCATGCCGGTGAGGATGGAGCACTGGGCATGGAGGAAATCGACATCATCATTCCCGCAGTGGAACAGCTTCGGGCGGAAGGCATCGACATCACCGGCCCTCTTCCCGCCGATTCCATGTTCCATGAGCGCGTACGGGGTCGATATGACGTCGCGCTCTGCATGTATCACGACCAGGCGTTGATCCCGCTCAAGACGCTGCATTTTGATGAGGGCGTTAATATGACGCTTGGTCTCCCCATCGTCCGCACCTCGCCCGACCACGGCACTGCCTTTGACATTGCTGGAAAGGGAGAGGCCAATCCGGGTGCCATGATCGCAGCCATAGAAGTGGCCGCCACTTCAGCGGAAAATCGGCTGTCCTACTGCTGCCCAAGCGCCTGAGCCGCAGCCTGTGTCGCTACCTCCATTAAGGGACATCATCGCCCGGCACGGGCTGCGCGCCAGCAAGGCGCTGGGGCAGAATTTCCTGCTTGATGAACAGTTGCTCGACCGGATCGCCGCGATCCCCGGCCCGCTCGATGGCGCATCGGCTTATGAGGTAGGTCCTGGTCCAGGCGGCCTCACCCGAGCGCTGCTACGCGCAGGTGCGAATGTGATTGCGGTGGAGCGCGACCGGCGTTGCCTCCCCGCCCTCGCCGAATTGCAGGAGGCGTTTCCGGGCAAGCTGCGCATCATAGAGGATGATGCCATGGCGGTCGACGCTCAGGCGCTAGCCGGGAATGGGACGCACATCATATCCAACCTGCCGTATAATGTCGGCACCGCGTTGCTGGTCGGTTGGCTGACCGAAGCGCAATGGCGGCCCTGGTGGGCTTCCCTCACGCTCATGTTCCAGCTTGAAGTCGCCGAACGCATCGTGGCCAAGCCCGATACTGAACATTATGGCCGGCTTGCCGTGCTGGCCCAATGGCGGTGCGAGGCGAAACTCGCCATGAAAGTGCACCGCTCGGCCTTCACTCCGCCGCCCAAGGTCATGTCGGCTGTCGTCCACATCCGTCCCGCCGATGCCGCGCAAGGCGTGGACCCAAAGCAACTCGAACGCGTGACTGCCGCAGCCTTTGGGCAGCGTCGCAAGATGTTGCGGCAAAGCCTGAAAGGCCTTCCCGGCGCGCTGGAAGCTTTGGAAAAGACCGGAATAGAATCGCAACGACGCGCGGAAACCGTGAGCGTGGCTGAATTCATAGAGATAGCGCGCGCGCTACGCCGAGAAGGCGCCATTCGCGCTTAAGCAAAGAAAATTCAGGGCTTCTCCGCCTCAGGGCTTCTCCGCCACCGTCGCTTTGACCACCGATGATCCGGGATTCTGGACATCCTTGGCCGTAAGCTGCGTCTTTTCATGGCCCTTTTCAATGGAGGCCGAAAGCTGCGCAACCTCTCCGCAACTCGCACGGCATAGCGTCTGCATCTTGGCAAGGTTTTCCTTCGCCCTTGCAATCGCGCCCTTCTCCACCATCGATTGGCCCTGCCCCGCCAAGGCTTTCAGGTCAGTGGGGTCAAGCAGAAGCGCCTCGCGATAAAAGCGGATCGATTTGCCTGTCAGTCCCTGAAGCCGCGCAACCTCTCCCAACGCATTAAACGCAGCGCGATTACGCGGATCAACGGCAAGCGCAGTTTCGAACGCATCATTGGCGCTCGCCAGATCGCCCACTTTCTTGGCGGCCACGCCCTTGGCAAGCCAGGCGGAGGACAACGGGTTTATCTCCGCATCCGGCTTCTGCCCGTTGCCAGCGCTCGATACTGTCGCAAGCGCCAGCGCCAGAGCAATGGAAGCAGGGGTAAAGCGCATAATTTTCTCCAACAGCGTTTCCGCCTTTTGCGGCGGACCCGGATAATTTTCTTCTACCATGACTTTTTCATCCGCGCGAAGAAAAAGCCGTCCGTTCCGTCATGGGCAGGGGTCATCAACACACCCTCTCCATGACGTCGGCCGGGCAAATCCTTCGGCAGGTCGCATGTCCAGCCCGGATTGCGACGGAAGAACGCATCCACCTGTTCGCGCCCTTCCCGATCAAGCAAGGAACATACCGCATAGACCATGGTTCCCCCCTTCACCGCAAGTCCAGCCCCAATATCCATAATCCGCGCCTGTTCGGCAACGAGACGTTCCAGCCGCGCCGGGCTAAGCCGCCAGCGCCCCTCCGGATTCCGCCGCCACGTCCCCGTGCCCGAACAGGGCGCATCGATCAGAACGCAATCAGCCGTCCCTTCAAACGCGGACAGCGCCCGCGCTTCATGTCCCTGATCCATGAGGAGGGATTCGATGAAGAGCGCTCCTGCCCGGTCGGCGCGGGGCGCCAGGCGGGAAAGACGGCTGCGGATCGTGTCGGCCGCAATTAGCCGCCCTTGCTCGTCCATATCCGCCGCAAGCGCCAGAGTCTTGCCCCCTCCACCCGCGCAAAGATCAATAACGGTCTGTCCCGGCTGCGCTTCGCACAAGCGGGCGATAATCTGGCTACCTTCGTCCTGCACTTCGACCAGCCCGTCTTTCCAGAGAGCCGTCTGCTCCACTGGCCAGCCTTCAGGCAAGCGTATGCCATCCGGGGACATCCGCGTCGGCTTGCCGTCAGGCAATTGTGCGAGAACGGGATCGCGCTCTGCTTTCAATCGATTCACTCGCAAATCCAGCGGCGCACGCTCCAGAAGCTTGGTCTGCTCTTCCTCTGCATCCAGCAATGGTGCGAGCATCGGCAGCAGCCATGATGGCACGGTGCTGGCCATAGCACCCGGCTCGTCGGCAACTATGGGCGCTGGTCCATGCGGCGAGCCATTGAACAAGGCCGCAATGTGCGGATGCGCCCGCGCCAGGCCCACCATCGCGGCCCGCCCACTGTCGGGTCGCTCACCTGCGCGCCGAATGGCGGCATAAACATGATCGCGCACGGCCCGCCGGTCCTTCGATCCGGCATAACGCCGCGTCTTGAAATAGCGGGCGATGAGAGTGTCAGCCGCAGGGCCGCCGTCCCGTGCGGCAAATATGATCTCGTCAAGAAGCTCAATGGCGGCTTGGACGCGGGCGGCGGGAGTCATGGGCCTCGCCCCTCAAGAAGAATGGCTCGGAAAGAGACAGGAGGTAATATTGGCAAAGCTCTCTTCCCCACCCCACCCCCTTTCCCGAACAGGAGGGGACAATTTTCCTTACCGCGTTGGATAATTAGGGGCCTCACGCGTGATGGTGACATCATGGACGTGGCTTTCCGAAAGGCCCGCATTGGTGATCTGGACGAAGCGAGCTCTCTTCTGCAAATCCTCAATGGTGCGGGAGCCGGTGTAGCCCATCGCGGCCTTCACGCCGCCGACAAGCTGATGGATTACGTCCTTCGCCGCGCCCTTATAGGGCACCTGACCCTCGATGCCTTCGGGCACCAGCTTCATCTGATCCTTGATGTCCTGCTGGAAATAGCGATCTGCCGACCCACGCGCCATCGCGCCTACCGATCCCATGCCGCGATAGCTTTTGTAGGAGCGCCCCTGATACAGGAACGTCTCTCCGGGTGCCTCCTCCGTTCCCGCGAGCAGGGAGCCTACCATCACTGAACTGGCCCCCGCCGCCAATGCCTTGGCGAGATCGCCGGAGGTCCGAAGGCCACCGTCGGCAATGACCGGAATGCCGGATTTCGCCGCTTCCTCAGCCGATTCCATGATGGCCGTAAGCTGCGGCACGCCAACGCCCGCGACAACCCGCGTAGTGCAGATCGAACCCGGCCCAATACCAATCTTCACACCATCCGCGCCCGCGCCGATCAACGCCCGCGCCGCCTCAGCGGTCGCGACATTGCCCGCCACAACCTGAATGCTGTTCGACAATTTCTTGATGCGCTCCACAGCGACGGACACCATTTTGCTATGGCCGTGCGCTGTATCGACGACGATCAGGTCGCATTCCGCATCTATCAGCGCTTCGGTCCGCTCCAGCCCCTTGTCGCCCACCGTCGTCGCGGCAGCCACGCGCAGGCGGCCGGAAGCATCCTTCGTGGCCTGTGGATAAGTTACAGCCTTTTCAATATCCTTGACCGTGATGAGGCCAATGCAATGATAATGCCGATCGACAACCAACAGCTTTTCGATGCGCCGCTGATGCAAGAGGCGACGTGCATCCTCCTGACTGACGCCCGGCTGCACGGTCGCAAGATTATCCTTCGTCATCAATTCCCGCACGGGCTGCTTCGGGTTTTCGGCGAAACGCACGTCGCGATGAGTGAGGATACCGACCAGCTTCCCGTCATTCTCCACAACCGGAATGCCCGAGATCTTGTGCCGCGCCATCAGCGCCTGCGCATCCGCCAGCGGCCGGCCGGGCCCGATGGTAATGGGGTTGACCACCATCCCCGATTCGAAACGCTTCACTGCCCGAACAGCGTCAGCCTGCTCCTCCACTGAAAGATTGCGGTGAAGGACGCCAAGTCCACCAAGCTGCGCCATCACGATCGCCATGTCGGCTTCCGTCACGGTATCCATGGCGGAAGAAAGGATCGGGATATTAAGACCGATTTCCTTGGTTACGCGCGTCCGGGTATCGGCCTGGCTCGGAAGAACATCGGACTCGCCCGGCTGAAGCAGTACGTCGTCAAATGTCAGGCCTAGGCGGATATCCATGGGAAGCGCCACTTTCTTTCGCGGGAGGGTTCGTGGCGGTTCATGTAACCATTTCCCCTATTGGGCGCTAGTCAGCCGCAACGATATTTTTGCAAGCGCGAGAGGCTAACGCCCCGCGCCACACGCCTCGGCCCGCGCGATAAGCGCGCGAGCATCAGCGACATGCATCGCTTCAATCATCCGTCCTTCAAACCGCTCTGCGCCCCCGTTTGCCGCCGCGACGAGTCTATAGGCGGCGTCGACCGCCTCTGGAGTCGGGCCAAAAATGGCATTGGCCGCCGCGATCTGGTTGGGATGAATCAGGGTCTTGCCGTCAAAACCAAAATCATGACCCTCGCGACATTCCGCGATGAAGCCTTCCTCATCGTTCAGCCTGTTATAAACACCGTCGAACACTGCCTTCCCATGCAGGCGAGCGGCCATCACGATCATCTGGAGCGCTGTCGTCACACCCGCCCTGCCGGAGCCAGCCGGAATCTTCAGGTCCGTGCGCAGGTCATTGGTTCCGGGAAACAGAGCCGCCGTTCCGGCCACAGCCGCTATGGCGCTTGCTTCCGTGACGCCCTTAACCGTCTCGATCATGGCGATAACAGGCCGCCCACATGCGCGGTAGACCTGTTCCACCTGCGCTGCATTCTCGACCTTGGGCAGCACAAGATAATCAAGCGCCACGCCCGCCAACGCCGCCGCATCTGCAGCGTGCCACGGCGTGCCCGCCATATTGAGCCGAACGGCCACCAGCTTGTCGCCGAATCCCTCCGCCAGCGCAGCGATGGCGGCCCCGCGGGCTTCGTCCTTCTGCGCGTCCGGGACCGCATCTTCCAGGTCCAGGATGACCATGTCGCAAGCAAGGCCCCGCGCCTTTTCAATTGCCCGGCGATTGGACGCCGGCAGGAAAAGGAGCGAACGTGCATGTTCCAGCTTCATGGCTAATGCCTCCGGCGACTCTGCATTCTGTCCCATCGGACCCACCCACTTACCTGAGTAGCTCCGGACGTTCGTGAGGGAGCGGCCCGCCCAACATATCGTCGGGCAACGGCCTTGCACCGTCGCGGCATGGGGATTCAGGCTCTACCCAGCCTAGTAAACCGATCTCATCGCAAAGATCGACCGGTCCGAAACGGGTCCACGCCCCCGCATTCACAAAAGACCCATAGGAGCACCGCTCGGGTGCCCCTATGGTTGATGGCCTTAGGCTGGTTCAGGCGCCCGGAGCGCGATCTTCCGCACTGCCTCATCGACATGCTCAGCGAACTGCTCGAAATTGTCAGCGAACAGGCCAATGAGCTTCAAGGCAGCGGCGTCATATTCCGCGCCATTGGCCCAGGTCTGCCGCGGATCGAGAATCTTGCTGTCGACGCCCGGCACGCTGACCGGAACTTCGAAACCGAAATTCTCATCCATCCGGAATTCCGCATTGTTCAGGCTACCATCAAGCGCCGCATTGAGCAGCGCGCGCGTAACCTTGATGGGCATACGGCTGCCGACACCATATTTGCCGCCGGTCCAGCCGGTATTGACCAGCCAGCACGTAACGCCGCCCTTGGCGATCCGCTCTTTCAGCAGATTGCCGTAAATCGACGGATGGCGTGGCATGAACGGCGCACCAAAGCAGGTCGAGAAAGTCGCTTCCGGTTCCGTGACGCCAATTTCCGTGCCTGCAACCTTGGCGGTATAGCCGGAAAGGAAATGATACATCGCCTGCTCGGGCGTCAGCCGTGCGATCGGGGGCAGCACACCGAACGCGTCAGCGGTCAGCATGATGATGTTCTTGGGTACTGGCCCCAAATTCTTTTCCGATGAATTCGGAATGAAATCGATGGGGTATGCGCCGCGCGTATTTTCAGCGAGGCTATTGTCGTCCAGATCCAGTTCCCGCGTTTCCGGGTCCATGACGACATTTTCCAGCACTGTGCCGAACCGCTTCGTCGTGGCGTAAATTTCGGGCTCGGCTTCAGCCGACAGGCGGATCATCTTGGCGTAGCAGCCGCCTTCGAAATTGAAGACCGCCGTATCCGACCAGCCATGTTCATCGTCGCCGATCAGTGTACGGCTGGCATCTGCCGACAAGGTGGTCTTGCCGGTGCCAGACAAGCCGAAGAAAACGGCCGTGTCGCCTTTGGAACCGATATTGGCCGAACAGTGCATCGGCATCACGCCGTTCATCGGCAGCTTGTAATTGAGGATGCCGAAAACCGACTTCTTCATTTCACCCGCATAGGCCGTTCCACCGATCAGGATCAGCTTTTCGGAAAAATTGACGGCGACCACGGTTTCACTGCGGCTGCCGTGGCGCTCGGGATCGGCCCGGAAGCTGGGCAGATCGATGATGGTGAATTCAGGCACGAAATCGGCAAGCTCGCTCGCCTGTGGGCGGACCAGCAGCGTGCGAATGAACAGATTATGCCATGCCAGTTCGTTGATGACACGCACGTTGACGCGGTGTTCAGGCTGGGAACCGCCGAACAGATCCGCGATGTAGAGCTTTTCCTTGCCTGCCAGCGCTTTCAGGAAATCTTCCTTGAGAGCGGCGAAATGTTCGGGCGTCATGCCCTTGTTGGTCTTGCCCCACCAGACGCTGTTTTCCGTTTCCGCATCCCGGACGATGAACTTGTCATTGGCCGAGCGCCCTGTGTGCTTGCCCGTCGCGACGACCAGCGGGCCGTCCTTGGCCAGCTTGCCTTCCCCATTGACGAGAGCGGCTTCCAAGAGCGGAGCGGTGCCCAAATTCCAATGTTGCACCGCCTCGCTGGAAAATCCCTGTTTCTCCAGCGTTACTGAAGATTTCGCCTTCACGCGCGTTCTCCCATTAATTAAAAATCAACTATCCGATCCCGTATACCACATGATCGTTCAGAACGAACATCGGGATTTGCTTGCGCCCGCGCATATCGGCTGAAATAGCGGGCGTCAAATCGCTTCGATAGGAACGTTGGATTGTTGCAGCGGGGCGGAGCATGGTTTACCCCTGCGCTCAACAGCCCAGGGGTAGGGAGCCGGACTTTATAATGACTGCAACAATTGCCCTGGTAGATGACGACAAGAATATCCTGACTTCGGTATCCATTGCGCTTCAGGCAGAAGGCTTCATCACGCGCATTTATTCGGATGGGGAAGCAGCGCTGAAGGCGCTGATCGACAATCCACCGGATCTGGCCGTTTTCGATATAAAGATGCCGCGCATGGATGGGCTGGAACTGCTTCGCCGCCTGCGTGAAAAAAGCGCGCTGCCGGTGATATTCCTGACGTCGAAGGATGATGAACTGGATGAGGCGCTGGGCCTTGCCATGGGGGCGGACGATTATATTTCGAAACCCTTTTCACAGCGCCTGCTGATCGCGCGTATCCGGGCCATCCTGCGCCGGGCGGATTACAGCCGCACGCCGGATAGCGAGGAAGCGGCGAAGGCGGCCGAACCCATCGTACGAGGCCGGCTGGAAATGGATCCGGCTCGCCATCGCGTCAAATGGGAAGGCAATGATGTAACGCTGACGGTTACGGAATTCCTGATTCTCGAAACCCTGGCCCAGCGCCCGGGGGTCGTCAAAAATCGCAATCAGCTCATGGACGCCGCCTATCAGGACGATGTCTATGTCGATGATCGCACCATCGATAGCCACATCAAGCGGCTACGACGCAAATTCCGGGAGGTTGATCCTGAATTCAATGCAATCGACACGCTCTATGGAGCCGGATACCGTTTCTCCGACGAATAGGGAAAGCGATCATTCCCTGCGATGGTCGGGACGGTTCTCCCTGACGCGTCGGATTCTGGCGGTCAATATTCTCGCGCTGGTGCTTCTGGCCGGGGGGTTTTTCTACCTGGACAGCTATCGCACCCGGGTTGTTGACGCGCGACTGGAACGGACGGGGCGGGAACTTAAGCTGCTCGCCGTCAGCCTCGACAGAGCGCCCCGGCATAACTGGAACAGCTTGATCGCCGCTTTTGCGCGTCAGACGGACGATCGCATTCGCCTCTATGCGCCGGATGGGACGCGCATCGCCGATAGCTTTGAAATGGAAGCGCCACGTTACGAATTGCGCGATCCTGCCACCGAGCCGTGGCAACGGCATGCTGCCCGGGCGATGGACAAGATCATTGACCGAATCGTCTGGGCCGAGCTTCCACCCAAATTCACGGAACCGCGCGTCGACCGCGCCGATCAATGGCCTGAATTAGTGGCGGCGCAGGAAAAGAAAGAAATTCGGACCGTGTTCCGCTATGCGCCGGACCGCACCCCCATGATTTCCGCGGCGGTTGCCCTGGGGCCGGGCAAACCGATGCTGCTGGCGACCGAAAACGCACGTGACATTACCCGCACCGTACGGGCAGAGCGGCTGCGTCTCGGCATCGTGCTGGCGATCGCCTTCGTCATTTCCATCCTTCTGTCGCTCTTCCTGGCGCGCACGATCGTCCGTCCTCTCCGGCGGCTGGCCCGGGCGGCTGTGCGTGTCCGCCTTGGCCGGGCGCGCGAAGTCACTGTGCCGCGGCTGCCTTCTCGCCGGGACGAGATCGGCCTTCTCGCCCGCGCTCTATCCGACATGAGCCACGCTTTGCGCCAACGGATCGACGCCACGGAAGCATTTGCCGCCGACGTGACCCATGAACTGAAAAACCCCATCGCCTCTCTCCGTTCGGCGCTTGAAGCGTTGGGCACCATAGAAGCCGCTGATCTTCGCGCGCAGCTCATGGAGATTGCCAATGACGACGTCCGCCGCCTGGACCGGCTGGTGACGGATATCGCCGAAGCTTCGCGCGTCGACGCCCAGCTTTCCCGCGCCAAGTTCGATTCGGTCGATCTGGGCCACACCATCGAAAGGCTGGTCGTGGCGCGGGAGGCGCGCAATATTCCCAATGATATACGCATAGCTTTTGCCCGCCCCAGACGCGGCGTCGCGGTCGTGATGGGCGATGAGCAAAGGCTGCTCCGTGTCATAGAAAATCTGGTGGATAACGCCGTTTCCTTCTCCCCCCCCGGCGGTCTGGTCCAGATCATCGCCACGCGCGTTGACGACGATGTGCTCATCAGCGTTGAGGATGAAGGTCCGGGCGTCCCCGAAGCCGAGCGCCAGACGATCTTTCGCCGTTTCCACAGTGTCCGGCCGAATAATGAGGAATTCGGCCAGCACAGCGGCCTCGGTCTCGCCATCGCGCGCTCCATAGTGGAAGGGCATCACGGCACCATCCGCATCGTTGACCGGGAAGACAGTCTCCACGGCGCTCGCTTCGAGGTGCGCTTGCCCGCAGCCGCACCACTGGCGGACGGGGAAACAATAGCCTAATGAAGCCCTCAAGGGGGTAAGGTCATGACGGTGCTATCTTCGGAAATGCTGCACAGCAGCACAGTGTCGGTCAACGGCCGCGCGGTTATGATTGAAGGACGGAGCGGCAGCGGAAAGTCCGACCTTGCCCTGCGTCTTATCGACCGGGGGGCAAAGCTCGTCAGCGACGATTACACCATCGTCCGCCGCAAGGGGAAAATGCTGCTCGCCTCCCCACCTGAGAATATCGCGGGCAAGATAGAGGTGCGCGGCATTGGCCTTGTCGAAATGACGCATGTCAGTGACGTGCCCGTCGCTCTTGTCGTGCAACTTTTCGATGTGGTGGATCGCATGCCGCCCACGCCGGAACTGCGCGTAATGGCGGGCATTTCCATACCGGTCATGAAGATTGCCCCTAAAGAGAGTTCAGCGCCTATAAAGGTCGAATTGGCCATAAAAACCTTTGGCCTGGATAACTCGGAGAGTGGCGAAGGCTGATATGCCGAAGAAACCAAAAACCATATTGCTTGTCTCAGGGCTTTCGGGCGCTGGCAAGTCCACCACTCTGCGCACGCTGGAGGACATGGGGTGGGAGGTCGTTGACAACCTCCCGCTGCTGCTCCTCGACAGCCTGCTCGACGCCCCGTTGCCGGAGGGAGAGGATAATCCCAACCGTCCGCTCGCGCTTGGCATTGACAGCCGCACGCGCGGTTTTGATCCCGCTGGCACCGTCCGGCGCATCAAGAAATTGCGCGCGAGCAAAGGCTATGATGTCGCCACGCTCTTTGTCGACTGCGCGGGCGCGGAGCTGGAGCGGCGCTATTCCGAAACGCGCCGCCGCCACCCCCTTGCGCAGGATCGTCCAGCCGCCGACGGAATCGCCCGCGAACGCGAGTTGCTGGAGCCGCTCCGTCGCTGGGCCGAACATGTGGTCGACACGACAAGCCTGTCGAGCAACGCCCTGCAGCAGGAAATCCGCAGCCGCTTCAGCCTGGGCAAGGTGACGGAGCCTACGCTCACCATATTGTCCTTCGGTTTTGCGCGCGGCCTGCCCCGCAATGCCGATTTGGTGTTCGACATGCGTTTCCTTCGCAACCCGCATTGGGATCAGGACCTGCGCCCGCTGACTGGCCTTGATGCCGCCGTGGGGGCATATATTGCCGAAGATCCGGCCTATGAAAATATTGTCGGGCAGATCGAAACGCTGCTGCTGAGCCTGCTGCCCCGCTATCATCAGGAGGGCAAAGCCTATGTCACCATCGCCTTCGGCTGCACTGGAGGCCGCCACAGATCGGTGCATGTCACCGAAAGGGTGGCCGCGCGCTTGCGTCAGGCAGGTTTTTCGCCCACGGTCAGCCACCGCAATCTTGAATCAACGCCGCTCGATGCACTTGAGAATCGGCCAGAAGACGACGATGCGACAGGATAAGAAAATCAAATGATTGGATTAGTACTGGTAACCCACGGTTTTCTGGCGAAGGAGTTCGTCATCGCCATGGAGCATGTGGTAGGGCCGCAAAAGGCGATTGAGACGGTCTGCATCGGGCCAGAGGACGATATGGAGGTCCGCCGCGCTGATATCGCGACTGCGGTCGATCAGGTGAATGACGGGTCCGGCGTTATCCTGCTCACCGATCTGTTCGGCGGCACGCCCTCAAACCTGGCCATTTCGCTGCTGAAGGCTGGCGAGATTGAGGTGATTGCAGGCATAAATCTGCCCATGCTCATCCGTCTGGAAAGCGCCCGTAAATCAATGACGGTGCAGAAAGCAGTTGCAGCGGCGCGCGAGGCAGGCCAGAAATATATCAGCGTCGCGTCCGAACTGCTTGGAACATCTACATGACCGGACACAGGAGAGAGGTGCAAATCACGAACAAGCGCGGCCTGCATGCGCGGGCCAGTGCAAAGTTCGTCACGCTTGCCAGTGGCCTGCCCTGCGAAATCCTGGTCGAAAAGGATGGGCAGTCCGTGACCGGCACTTCGATCATGGGCCTGATGATGTTGGGCGCGGCCAAGGGCGATAATATCACGATCAGCGCTGCGGGCGAACAAGCGGCCCATGCCGTGGAGCAGCTTGCGCTGCTGGTCGAAAACCGCTTCGGCGAAGATTAAGCGGGGCTCAACTTGTCCCGCGAAATTACTGGCTTTTCCAACCCGCTCGTCAAGCGCGTCCGCTCCCTGCGTGAAAAGAAGCATCGCAAGCGCGAAGGATTGTTCCTGGCCGAAGGGCTTCGCATCCTGACCGAAGCGCGGGAGGAAGGCGTGCTTCCTGAAATGCTTTTCCATGCGGGCGAAGCGGACCGCCATCCCTTGGCCGCCCAACTGATCGACGCAATGGAAGCCGCTGGCGGCGACGTGATCGTCACCAGCCCGGATATTCTGGGCAAGATTTCGGGCAAGGATAATCCGCAGGCCTTGGTCGGCGTCTACCGTGACCGGCTGACGCCGCTGCAAGAGATTGACCGCGCCAGCGCAGACATCTGGATCGTCGCGCAATCCCTTCGCGATCCCGGCAATCTCGGCACCATTCTGCGAACTGGAGACGCCGTGGGCGCGGGCGGCCTTATCCTCGTTGACGATTGCGTTGACCCATTCTCGGTCGAAGCAGTCCGCGCCAGCATGGGCGCGCTTTTCACACAGAAGATCGTCGCCGCGCGCTGGGACGAATTTCTGCCTTGGCTGCGTTCAGGGCCGGGCCAACTCATCGGCACCAGCCTGAACACCAGTCAGGATTATCAGGAACCGCGCTATCAAAGCCCCGCCTTCCTGCTCGTCGGCAATGAGGCGCAGGGCCTGCCAGCGGCCTATGAGGAACAATGCGATCTCCTCGTCAAGATTCCGATGCTGGGGAAAGCGGACAGCCTCAATGCTGCCATCGCAACCGCTGTCATGGCCTATGAAATATTGAACCAGAACAGGAGCCGCCGGGCATGAACGCCCCTTCGACGACTTTACCCGGCCACGCGCCCGTCCAGCCCGCCTCTAACGCTCGCATCCTGATGGCGAGCCTCGTCGGCACGTCAGTCGAATTTTACGATTTCTACATTTACGCAACCGCCGCTTCGCTTGTATTCGGCCCCCTCTTTTTCCCGGCAGAATCCCAATCAGCCCAGCTTATGGCAGCCTATGCCAGCTTTGCCCTCGCCTTTATCGCCCGCCCTCTGGGTGCGAGCGTCTTTGGCCATTTCGGCGATCGCGTAGGCCGGAAATCCACTCTTGTTGCATCTCTCATGTTGATGGGAGGATCGACCCTGGCCATCGCCTTCCTGCCCACTTATCAAATGATCGGATGGGTCGCGCCGCTCCTGCTCTGCATCCTTCGCTTCGGACAAGGCCTTGGCCTCGGCGGCGAATGGGGCGGCGCTGCTCTGCTGGCGGTTGAGAACGCCCCGCCGGGCTGGCGAGCGCGCTTCGGCATGTTTCCACAGCTTGGCGCACCAGTGGGGTTCATTGCATCCAATGGTCTGTTTCTGCTGCTCGGCGCATTTCTGAGCGAAGCGCAGTTCATCGATTGGGGTTGGCGCCTTCCCTTCCTTGCCAGCGCCGTACTCGTCGGCCTCGGCCTCTGGGTGCGCCTGAAACTCACGGAGACGCCCGCATTTGCAGAGGCCATGGCAAAGGCTCCGCCTCCGCGGGTGCCCTTCGCCAGTCTTTTCCGCCATCATATGCGTGCGACGCTGGCCGGGACCTTCGCCGTGGTCGCCTGTTTTGCCATCTTCTACATCGCCACCGCCTTCGCCTTGGGCTATGGCACGACCCAGGCGGGCATCGATCGGGAAGTCTTTTTGGCCATCCAGCTCGGGGCAAGTCTTTTCATGGCGCTTGGCATCGTTCTGGCGGGATGGTGGTCTGACTACTCAAGCCCACGCAAGGTACTGATCTGGGGCTGTATCGGAACAATCCTGGTGGGGCTCATCTTCGGTCCCGCCATGGGCAGCGGTTCGGTAACCGCGATTTTCCTGATCCTGTCGCTTGCGCTCTTTGCCATGGGTTTTGTCTATGGTCCCTTGGGCGCATGGCTTACGGCGCTGTTCCCAACGCAACTGCGCTATACCGGAACCTCCATCGCCTTCAATGCAGGTGGCATATTGGGCGGTGCGCTTGCGCCCATCGTGGCGCAGGCCCTGGTGACGGGCTATGGCATAGCGTCAGTCGGCCTCTATCTCTCCGCTGCCGCCGTGGTGAGCCTTCTGGCATTAATGTTGCTCAACCGCGGCGATGCCTAGCTGAGATTCTGTTTATTGGAATGGGATCGTTGTGCCGAGCAGTCGTGAGGCGCCGCCCCAGACGAGCGCGGCACACCTCTCGACACGCGCCAACTTGGCGCTCCATGTCTCGACTGCGCTCGACACGGCGTCCTGTCCAACGCACGGCAGAAAATGTGCAGGTCCGCCCTTCCGATTGAAGGAGACCTGCACGCTTATTCCTTAATTCACTGCCAGAGGGAGCACATCCTTTGAGGTGGTAGGATGAAGGCCCCAACATGGTAATGTTCAGATCGCAAAGCTGACTTTCACCTGCCGCTTGCGGACGCGAATGGCACCACCGAGAAGCCCGAAACCAGCGATCATCATGGCCCAACTCGCAGGCTCGGGCACTGCAAAGGCCAGTGTTCCCGAATAGGAACCGCTTCCTCCCGATGTGCCGTTAATGACCAATGTCTGCATGCCCGATGTAACGGGAAGGTTCAGAAACGAACGGTTCTCCGTCGCTCCGATTTCATCGATATTGAATTCATGCCCGTTCAACGTGACGGAGGAGAAACTGACATCAGTCAAAAGGCTGATCGCGACGGACGTAATAGACGAGCTGACGGAACCGAGTTCAGGAACTTCGAAATTCAATGTATCCGAAAAAGGTCCGGAACCAATTCCGGTATTCCCGAACATTCCGGTAGATCCATCAAATACAATGAATGCTGCTGCGTTTGCTTGTGTAGAAGTAGTGAAGGCGGCAGCAAGAATACCGACAGAAAACAACATATTCTTCATGAAAGCGTCCCCTATTAGAAAATACGAAATCTTCACTGCGTTGCAGATGCTTGATTTTCCGGGGGCGAGATAACAGTTAATGAGCTCTTAAAGAATAGCATCCGTGGAGCTGTTTTAGCCGTTTCGGAGGCAACTCTGGACATGGGGCTGTCTGCCGCTTCCTGGCTCAGGCCGGATCCGGGGGGTGTCGGGAATGGGCAAACATGAATTGTGGAAATGCGGCGTCAGAATCACCGCGTTCTGGGCACACTCAGCTTGGAAAATCGCTGGCAAGACGTTCAGCGATCCGATCCAATTCGGCTTCAGAGGCATCGCCCGTCAGCGCATAGGCAAGATCGCCTTCCTGCCAATAGGCAATACTATCCCCGCCCTCACTCACGACATCCGGGTTGACGGGAGCATCCATGTCCGCGCGAACAGCAAATAGCGACATGACTTCACCTTGGCCATTGCTGACCATCACTTGCACTGCCAGACCTTCATCGGAAGGCAATATCTGTACATCGCGCACGCGCCAGTCTCTGGGCAATTTGGGCACATTGATCTGCGTTGCCCATCCCACGCCGGCGACATCCAGCCGGGGAATCGTACTTGTCTGATACAGGCGCGAACGCATCTTGGCGATCTGGTGAGACACCAGCGCCTCATGCACCAGACGGCTATGAGCGTGGGCACGGCCACCCGCCAGCATATCCCATGTATCGCTGGCCACCCAGCCGAGCCCCAACACCAGCATTGCCGCCGCCACGCGGGGCAGACGCCGTGCGACGGAGCGCCCCGAATCTTCCGGCTTTCTCCTGCGTCGTGCATCGAACGGAACGACAACGGGCTCGTCCGCTTGCTGCGCACTCTCTTCAGTCCGGACGAATACCTCATCGAAATGCTGTTCATCGGAGCGCCGGCGGGTGGGCGTAAAGCCCAAATCTTTAAGGTGATCGTACAGTGCTGTCGCGCTCGCGCCGTATCGTGTGAGATTATTGTCATCCACCTCCACGACGATGCGCCGGGTTGCAGGACGGAGCAGTATGGGCGTCAGCCCGCGCAGAGCCGACAATTCGAATCCCTCCACGTCTATTTTTACAGTAGTTGGACGATCGCCAATAATCTCGGTCAGCGCCGCGAATCCATCCATCGACACCGCCGCCACGGGTTCGCTTTCCCCACCACTCGAAGCGCTGGCGATCGCATAACGGCCGGAATGTCCCGTCGATCCGCTGTCGAGTTCCACGATGCCGGACATGTCGGCCAGCGCCAGCCTGAAGGGCAGTATGTTCTTAAGGCCATTCGTCTCGATATTGTCCACCAGCCGGCTAAAGGTCTGCTGGCAGGGTTCGAAAGCCAGAACAAGGCCCCCAGGGCCTACGCGCTGGCCTGCCATGATGCTGAACAGTCCGCAATTCGCGCCGACATCAATGAAGCAGTCCCCTTCTTCCAGCCGCTCCACCTCGTCGGGGACGACATTGTTATAGGTGCCAAGGATGCAATGGCGATTGGTTCGGTCGCCTGGATACAGCCGAAGCTGGACAGGACCATAATGAGACCGCACCGGGGTGCCACGGAGCAGCGGCTCCATCCATTGCAGCAGCCGCCACTTGCCCCTGAAGCTGGGCAGGCCATGTAAATAGGCGTTGATGACCCCCCCGAAGAGCGTTTGCATCTTGACCATCGCCATTCTCCAACAGACCGTTTCACATGCCGGAAGCGGAGGGACACTCACCCACAGTCCGGGCATCCCGGAAATCCGGGCGGCTGGCGCACTATAGCGGCGGTGGTTAAGCAATCAGATCATTCATCGGGAGTATGCGGGTTGCGATTCAGGCGTTACCCACCTTGGCAATGAACTTGCGCCTCATGGCCAGCGCCCCCATCTTCAACCCCATCGCCCTTGTTATCAGAACAAAATTGGAACATTAAGAGCGGCATGCTGACTCATATCTCCGTGCGCGGCGCGCGCGAGCACAATCTGAAGGGCGTCGATGTCGACCTGCCCCGCGACAAGCTGATCGTCATCACCGGCCTTTCCGGTTCGGGGAAAAGTTCGCTTGCCTTCGACACCATCTATGCGGAGGGGCAGCGGCGCTATGTTGAATCCCTCTCCGCTTATGCGCGCCAGTTTCTGGAGATGATGCAGAAGCCCGATGTCGAGCATATCGAGGGTCTCTCCCCCGCCATCTCCATCGAGCAGAAGACGACCAGCCGCAACCCGCGCTCCACCGTCGCCACGGTGACAGAGATCTACGACTATATGCGCCTCCTCTGGGCGCGCGTCGGCATTCCTTACTCCCCCGCCACCGGCCTCCCCATCGCCGCGCAGACGGTGAGCCAGATGGTCGACCGCGTGATGCAGTTGGCGGAGGGCACGCGCCTCTACCTTCTCGCGCCGGTCGTACGCGGCCGCAAGGGCGAGTACCGCAAGGAGCTGGCGGAGTGGCAGAAGGCCGGCTTCACCCGCGTCCGCATCGATGGCGAGTTCTACGCGATTGAAGAGGCCCCCACGCTCGACAAGAAATACAAGCATGACATCGAAGTCGTCGTCGACCGCCTAGTCGTGAAGGAAGGCATAGGAACCCGCTTAGCCGACAGCTTTGAAACCGCACTGAAGCTGGCCGACGGGCTCGCCTATGTGGATCTGGTGGACGCAAGCGTGGCAGAAGCGCTCCAAAGCCCCTCTCCTTCAGGGGAGGGGTTGGGGTGGGGCAGTACCGCGTCACCTGAAGCCTCCCCCACCCCCGGTCCCTCCCCTAAAGCGGAGGGGGGCAAGATGAAAAACGCCGGCATCCCCGACAACCGCATCGTCTTTTCTGAAAAGTTCGCCTGCCCCGTCAGCGGCTTCACCATTTCAGAGATCGAACCCCGCCTCTTCTCCTTCAACGCGCCGCAAGGTGCCTGCCCCGCCTGCGACGGCTTGGGAGAAAAGCTCGAATTCGACACGCAACTCGTCGTCCCCAACGAAGCGCTCACCCTGAAAAAGGGCGCGATCGTTCCCTGGGCCAAGTCCAATCCGCCCAGCCCCTATTATATGCAGGTGCTGGGCAGTCTCGCCCGCGAATATGGCTTCTCGCTCGAAACTCCTTGGGCGGAATTGTCCGAGGAGATCAAGCACGTCATCCTCCACGGCACCGGCGGCATCCCCGTCACTCTCCGGTTCCAGGACGGCAAGAAGAGCTACGAAGTCAACAAGGCGTTCGAAGGCGTCATCGGCAATCTCAACCGCCGCATGCTGCAAACCGACAGCGCCTGGATGCGGGAGGAGCTTGGCAAGTACCAGACCGCGCAACCCTGCGAGACCTGCAACGGCGCGCGCCTGAAGCCCGAGGCGTTGGCCGTGAAGATCGCTGGCGAGGACATTTCCATCCCCACCCGCCGCAGCGTGGTGGACGCGCTCGCCTTTTTTGAAAGCCTGCCCCGGCATCTTACCGATCAGCAGAATCAGATCGCCAAGGCCATCCTCAAGGAAATCGTCGAGCGCCTCGGCTTTCTCAACAATGTCGGCCTCGATTACCTCAACCTCGACCGCACCAGCGGCACGCTATCAGGCGGCGAGTCCCAGCGCATCCGCCTCGCCAGCCAGATCGGCAGCGGCCTGTCGGGCGTCCTCTACGTCCTCGACGAGCCCAGCATCGGCCTGCACCAGCGCGACAATGATCGCCTGCTCATCACCCTGAAGCGCCTCCGCGACCTCGGCAACACCGTCATCGTCGTGGAGCATGACGAGGATGCGATCCGCACCGCCGATTACATCGTGGACATGGGCCCCGGCGCGGGCGTCCACGGCGGGGAGATCGTGGCGCAGGGTACGCTTAACGAAGTGCTCGCCAACCGAAACAGCCTCACCGCCGATTACCTGAACGGCGCGCGGCAAATCCCACTGCCCGCAAAGCGCCGCAAGGGATCGGGCAAGAAGCTCACCGTTCACAATGCGCGCGCCAACAATCTTCAGAACGTGACCGCCAGCATCCCGCTCGGCACCTTCACCTGCATCACCGGCGTATCGGGTTCGGGCAAGTCCAGCTTCACCATCGATACGCTCTACGCCGCCAGCGCTCGCGCCCTTAACGGCGCGCGCATCATCGCTGGCGCGCATGACAAGGTGACGGGCCTGGAACATTGCGACAAGGTCATCGACATTGACCAGTCCCCCATCGGCCGCACGCCCCGCTCCAACCCCGCCACTTATACCGGCGCCTTCACCAATATCCGCGACTGGTTCGCCGGCCTGCCCGAAAGCCAGGCCCGCGGATACAAGCCCGGCCGCTTCAGCTTCAATGTGAAGGGCGGCCGCTGCGAAGCCTGTCAGGGCGACGGCGTGCTGAAGATCGAAATGCACTTCCTGCCGGACGTCTACGTCACCTGCGACGTCTGCCACGGCGCGCGCTACAATCGCGAAACCCTCGAAGTAAAGTTCAAGAGCATGTCCATCGCCGACGTGCTGGACATGACGGTGGAAGACGCGGTGGAATTCTTCAAGGCCGTTCCCCCCATCCGCGACAAAATGGCGATGCTGGCGGAGGTCGGCCTTGGCTATGTCAAGGTCGGGCAGCAGGCAACGACCCTCTCCGGCGGCGAAGCCCAGCGCGTGAAGCTCGCAAAGGAACTCAGCCGTAGAGCCACCGGCAACACGCTCTACATATTGGACGAGCCCACCACCGGCCTCCATTTCGAGGATGTCCGCAAACTGCTGGAAGTCCTCCACGCCCTTGTGGAGCAAGGCAACAGCGTCGTCGTGATCGAACATAATCTCGACGTCATCAAGACCGCCGACTGGATCATCGACATGGGCCCCGAAGGCGGCGTCAAGGGCGGCGAAGTCGTGGCCGAAGGCACACCGGAAAAGGTCGCGCAGAACCCGAGGAGCTTTACGGGGGCGTATCTGAAGCCGATGTTGGAAAAGGAACAGGCGGCGGCGGAGTGAACATTCAACCCTGATTATCTCGCCTCATAATTGAAGGTGCCGCATAGGCCTGAAGAATTAACGCCGCTGGGCTGCTTCGAGCCGTAATAGACGTTGAGGCTTCGCCCGCATCCTGCGAACGGCCGGACGGCAATGTAGGTGACCGGATTCCGTCCACATAATGTATTTTCCATCAGAAGCGCTAGATTTGCCGGCTTGGTAACCTTGTACAGCATAGCCGGGACAGCCTTGCCATCAAAGTCCCCCACCGTGACGGACCCCACTTTTTGGAGCGGCAGCGATTTGCCGTTCTGAAAGGTGATTTTGTCACCGGAAAAACGCACATCACCCGTAATGGACGACGCGGTGGTGCTCGCGGCTGTCCAGGTTTCGATCAGACCGCCAGCCGTCGCCGGATAGGCCGAGGCAATAAGCAAGAGCGGCAGAATGAACCTGTAAGCCACGACAAGCCTCCTTAAATATACGGTAAACAGGGCGGCTGAATCAAAGCGTAGGACCAAGCCCTTTTTCCTTTGCTTCCGCTGCGGTCGCCTCCGCTTGCTGAGTTTCCGCAGCGTTGGCCATTTCGACGTCCCGTAGCGCAGCCGCTTGATTTACCACTGCCACAGTAAACATCTTTACCAGATCGTCATTTCCCGACTTTGGCTGGACATCATATACAATGCCTACGCCGCAGTTATCGAGACTCGGTAGGGACGGAGACATTGAGCGCCAATTCCACACATTGCTCATGCATTTTCTATAATCAGTGTTATCTTCCGCAAGACGTTGGCCGCCGGGCGAAAAGAGACGAATACCCTCATATTCAGGTGTCTGGCCGGGACTGTTTTCCTGGGTATCGAAATCTCCGTACTTCTGTTCTATTGCCGAAACCACAACGGGAATAGGTGGCTCCTTACCAGCCGCATATTCGGTTTGCCGGACGACGCCGATCAATCGCTCCTTGCCCTTTGGGCCAATGAACGCGGCTTTAAGCTTATCCAGACCCGAATCCGCCAACAGGGTTATTGTTCTGCTGGTCAGGTTACTGTTGTTGCCCTCCTTCTCTTCGAAGATGAAAAGTGGATTGGTGCAACGGAGAACATTTTTGACATTCTGGAGAGTCATTCCGTGTCGCACTCCCAGAATATCGTCGGGCGGCTGCCCTTGCGCTGCCGTCTGCCCCTTGACCTGATCGCAGTTGATATCCGTTTGCACGGGGGCGGCCGACTCCGTGGCCACCTCTGTCCCAATCTGGACTGGCTCGGTTTCTCCGGAGGCCATATCGGTCTCGTTTTCCGAAGGGGCTCCGCTGCAAGCTGCCAAGGTAATGCAGCTCATGAAAGCAATGACTCTTCTCATTGAGTTTCTCCCGCTGTTTGATGCGACAGACATTTCCAGCTTTGACGACGATGGGCTTAGTCGGGGATTTAAGGAGTGATGATATCCTCGCCATCACATATTGTATAGATTACGCATCAACCAATTATGGCAATGAACAGCCAAATCGGGAATCATAGCCAGTATCGGTAATTCTTTGGAATTACTTCCTTAGAATACCACTCATAATGTTGCGATGGCGGCAGCCCACTTAATTGAAGCGAAAAGGCCCAGCCGAGGCAAGTCTCCTGCCCATTCAAAAACAGCTAGCTCATCGAGCAACCGCCGACGGGAAGCGCGTCATCGCAGATCGGAAATATGAATATGACGCCGATCACCTTCGTTCAATGCTCCGCGATCGAGGAACAATCCCGATCATCCGGTCAGGTGCAATCCCAAGCGCCCAACCCAATAGGGCGAACGCCGCTATTGTGACCACTGCTGCTCAAAGCCATCCCTGTCGGCTCAAGGACTTCCGCCGGGTGGGCACCCGTTACCACCATCTCGCGCAACTACCGGTCAGCTGTGGCGCTCGCCGCAGCCTTAGCATTCTGGCCATCAACAAGTCTGGGTCCTAAGGATATCGCGTGTACCAGTCGTCGGGATACGGGGCATCCCACGGCGACGGGCGCACCCAGGTGGTTCCGCGTGGAGCAGATGAGGCTTCCAACGTTTCCACTCTGCTCATCGCATCTTTGGTGGCTGCATCCCTGCAAGAAGCAACAATCGGTGAACTTGTGTTCGTTTCTCCAAGCTTGTCGCAAAGGAACCTCGCAGTGAGGCTGACTCGATGCCGAAGCATATCTCGCCCCGCTTCCTTGCTCAGGTCCAGGTCAGCATAGCTAACCGCCTGCGACAATGTTCGGACGCTATCCGGCGCCTCTCCATACTCGCCCGTGACGATGATTGCTTCGGGACTATCCTGCGCAATGGCAGAATAAGACATCGGCAGAGGAGCCGCTGTGCATATCGCAATTCGCGTCATCCATTTTGTCATCTTCATTTCACCTCTCCAATCGAGCAGTTATTATAATCTCCTGAAAACTGAGATACCGTGATTAAGGTTCCCACCCGAAGGGTCGCCGCACTCGGGCGACTATAGCTGTTGCGTCTTCATCGCCCGCCTGCTCAAGTCCCGAACGCCTGACATGACTGCGCGATCATGATCCTGAAAATCGCGGCTATTCTCTTCCCAAAGGAGCGGGATAAGGCTGCTCTTCCGCTTGACCGGAACCCTCCCCCACGCTGTCCGTTGATGCCCACACCCCTTCGCATCACTGGAAAGCACATCATGATCAGGAAACTTCTCTTCGCCGCAGCCGCTGCCTTCGTTGGCAAGAAGCTGATGGACCGCAACCGCGACAACAAAAGCATGAATGGCACGGGCAGCCAGCGGGCCACGGACAGGGGCAACCGCTCCGCATCCTATACCGGCTCCACGGGAGGCGCGGCTGGCGGTCATGTCCCGACCGACCTCATGACCGATCACCATCCCGGCCCCAATGAGCGCGCGGATGAGGCGTTCCGTCCCGATCCGCATTCGACTGTTGCGCCCGGGGACCGCGACTCCATGCGTCCGGCCACGAAACCGGTAGCGATAACCTGATCTGCATCGGGGAAGGACCCCCTTTCCATCCACTACGCCTCAAAGGAACGGAAGAGCATTGACACGACCACCATGAACAAGGGTCTTGGCTGGTTCAGCCTGGCGCTGGGCGCGGCAGAGCTTTTCGCGCCGGGCAAAATCGCCAGCCTGGTGGGCGCGCCCGGCCGGTCGGCCATCGTCCGGGCCTTTGGGGCGCGGGAGCTTGCGGCTGGCGCTGGTATATTCCATTCGCCAAACACTGCGGCGCCTGTCTGGGGCCGGGTCGCGGGCGATGCCCTTGATCTCGCCGCGCTGGCGGCGCTTGCCGGGCCTGGCAATCCTCGGCGCAAACTGGCGCTCGCTGCCCTCGCCTTTGTCGCTGGCGCGACACTGATCGATATTCTGGCCGCACGGCAGACGGCGAAAACAGCCGCTTGAACGCCCTCGCTCTGCCACTTGTTCTTTTTTGCTGTCCTACACGTAACCATATAGGTTATACATCGTGTTATGAGCAACGCGAAACCGAAAGCCCGCCCCGCCAAAGCCTCACCGGCCAAGACGGCTCGTAAACACCGCGCATCCGCCCCCCGCCCGGAACGGCACAACCAATGGACTCGTCAGAAGATGCGTGCCTTTCTGGCGGCGCTGGCGGGGACCGCATCCGTCACCGATGCAGCAAGAGCTGTCGGTATGTCGCGCCAGTCCGCGTATCAGCTTCGTGCGCGGCTGGTGGGCACGCCCTTCGATATCGCCTGGGAAGTCGCGCTTGAACATGGCTTGCAGCAACTGGCCCATGCGGCGCTTGAACGTGCGATTCATGGTGTCGCGCGACCGCATTATTTTCAGGGCGAAAAAGTCGGGGAGCACCGCGTTTATAGTGAATCGCTCACGCGTTTCCTGCTGGCCAACCCGGAGCGGATCGGCCGCCACCATATAGCCCGCGATTGGTACAGTCGTCGATGGGACAGCTTGCTCGATCGGGTCGAAACCGGCGATCTGGATTGGAACTTCAAACCGGAAGAGGAAGAGACGGCGCAGGAAAAACATGCCAATCAGGATAAATTCCGCAGCTTCATCATGGATGAGACGCACTATTTCCGCGACGCCCCGTCCGAAGCCGGGACGAAAAAATGGCCGCCGCGATAGCTTGTAAAGAGCAATGCGGGCGGCTCTGGAAATCTCCTATTTTTGCCGCGAAAAACCCTTCAATTTCAACGCTCTTCAGTGTCAACTATGTCAAGCTGGAATGGCTTTGCTCCGGCCTCTTCAGGGCGGCGCATGCAACTCATATCGCTTCCGTCAGTTTCCTTGCTGTCAGAAACCATCTGGAGGATTCCTATCATGCGTATTCCCATTCTCGCCGCGACGGCTGCCGCCGCCATGACCCTTACTGGCTGCGCCAACGGCGGCTTTGGCAGCGGCTATGGCCGCGGTTACGACAATGGCGGCTATGTGCTTCGCGACAATGACCAGATCTATCGCGATGCGCGAGGCAATTATTATTGCAAAAAGCCCGATGGCACGACGGGCCTGATCGTCGGCGGACTGGCTGGCGGCGTGCTCGGCAACGTCATCGCGCCGGGCGGCAGCAAGACGCTGGGCACCATTTTGGGAGCCGCTGGCGGCGCGCTCGCGGGTCGTGCGATCGACAGGAACAATGTCCGCTGCGAATAAGTGGAGTCGGGCCGGGCGTGGTTCTGTCCAAAAATGGGACCACATCCGCTCAAAAATATGGTATAGGAGTCGCACTGCGCTGATTTCGACCGGAATTCCACGCGCGGGCAATGAGAAAATAGTCGCATTTTGCCATATCCCTGGCATGTCGAAGGAGAAGCGACATGGATGTGAACTATTTCTTCTACCGCCAACAAATCTCTCTCCTGAGGGCAAAGACTGCTGCCGGTCCGGAAAGCCGTGCCGCCCATGAGGGGCTGGCGAAGCGCTATACCGAACAGATCATGGCTTATCGGGATCAAAACCGTAGGGCGCAGCGCGCCGAGCACGAACGCTGCTGAACGCCTTCGCCGCACGCCAGCCGGCTCCGGCGGCGCTGCAACCGGTTGTGCGTGATCGAGCCTCTGGTCTCGCTTAAGTGGACGTCAATTTCTGATCGACCCTCGTAGCAAAAGCCTTTCTCCAAGCGGAACGAACGGCGCTGCTTTTAGTTATTATCTCGTCACCGAAACAGGTGCGAGACGATCAGGAGACGATCATGACCAAGAAAATATGGGCGGCCCTGCTGCTTTCCGGGGCCTTGTTCATCAGCGCCTGCAACACTGTAGAAGGCGCAGGCGAAGACGTGCAAAGCGCTGGTGAAGCTGTTGAGGATGCCGCCAATTGAGGAAACCCCCTCAATCGCCGGTCAATATCCGGTCTACCAACTGCTTCACTGTCGGCACGAACCCATTTGAATAAAAAGGGTCCTGCTTGAATTGATACGCCCCATGGCCGGCGAACATCAGGTTTTCATCTGTATCGCCGCCATGGGCAATGTCCTGCAGGGTCTTCTGAATGCAGAAACTGCGCGGATCGGCCAGGCGGCCAGTGCTGTTGGTTTCGCTATCCATCCAACTAGAAAAGGCGCACTGGCTAAGGCAACCCATGCAATCAGCCTGATCCTTCCGGATCAGCGCCCGCTCTTCCTCCGTGACAAAGACAAGCGTGTTGTCTGGCGTCTTGAGAGCGCTGGTATAGCCAAGACCAAACCACTCCCGCGCACGCAACAAGTCACCGCGCGTCACCCAGAAATTCCGCCCTTTGACGCCGACATCAAGCTGATGCTGGTGATCACCCGCCGCTTCTCCGGAAAAGGCGATCTGCCGCTCCGACCGGCTTTCCAGATTGCGAAGGAAAGGATTGCGAACCGCCGAGGAATAAAAGCCCGTGGGTGAAAAACGGTGCAGAAGGATGTCCCCTTCTGTCAGCGTAGTCAGCCGGTCCTTCCATCCCTGCGGAATGGGACTTTCCTGAGTCAGCAGCGGGCGAGTACCGAACTGAAATGCGATCCGGCCCAGCTCAGGGTTATCGATCCAGTCATTCCAGTCGCGCAGATACCAGACTCCGCCCGCCATGACGATCGGCACCTCATCACTGATCCCGCCCTCACGCATGGTTGCGCGCAGTTCCCGAACACGCGGATAGGGATCCTGCGGCTTCAAGGGATCTTCTGCGTTCGAAAGGCCATTATGACCGCCCGCCAGCCAGGGATCCTCATAAACCACCGCGGCCAGCCATTCCGAAGCCTTGCTATAGGCGCGTTTCCAGAGCGCACGAAAAGCGCGGGCCGAACTGATGATCGGCAAATAACTTACTTCATAGGAAGCAGCGATTTCACTCAGCTTGTACGGCATGCCCGCACCACAGGTAACGCCCGCGACCATTCCGCGCGTCCGGTCAAGTACGCCATTCAGCACGCGTTGCGCGCCGCCCATTTCCCACAACACGTTGATATTGATCGCGCCCTTGCCACCGGCCAGTTCAAAGGCACGCCTTACCTGTTCCACCGCACCATCAATGGCATATTGGATCAATTCCTCATGCCGTTCGCGTCGTGTGCTGGAACGATAAATTTGAGGAATGATCTTCCCCGTCGGATCATAGCTGTCCGCGTTGACGGCAGACACAGTGCCAATGCCTCCAGCAGCAGCCCAGGCGCCGGAGCTCATATGGTTGGAAACCGCGACCCCTTTGCCACCTTCAATTAGCGGCCATACCTCGCGTCCACCGTATATGATGGGTTTCAACCCCTTGAACACACTCTGCTCCCCATGAAAAAACTGACTGCTCCGCCCGCAACTTGCCGCATATAACAAGTTTCAGGCCGGTGCGCGCAAAATTCTCCGGCGCTCTACATCAAAGCGGCGGCACTGGCCAGAGGCTCTGCATAGAGATTGGCATAAGCCCCGATCATATCAACCTCTGCAAAGCATGAACGTGCCTTTGCCTGATTGGCCGATCCGATCTTCGCACGTCCGTCCGTATCGTTTGCCAGCTTCTGCAGCGCCACCGAAAACGCGCTTTCGTCGCTGGCCGGCACAATGAAAGGACGGTTCTCGGGCGCTACCATATCAACGACATCGCCAACATTCGTCGCTACCGCCGGACAGGCTGCAGCCATCGCTTCCACCAACGAAATCGGGAACTGCTCACTGTCCGAAGACAAAGCAAATATATCAAAAAGGCCGATAAAGTTCCATGGTTCGTTCATGAAGCCCGGCAAACAAAGGTCACTGAGACCACACGCAGCCGCCTCCGCCCTGATAGCGCCGCGCTCAGGACCCTCGCCCACGATCACCAATTGAAGTTTGTCGTCATGGGACGCGACGGCGCGAACAAGCCGTCGCAGATTCTTGACAGGCCTAAGACCCGCCAGCGTTCCGACGAGCAATTTTCCCGGTGACCGATTTAAGCCGGAGATAATCCCCTGCTTCGGCCGCACACCATAACGGCCGACATCAATCCCATTCCGGATCAGCCGCACCTTGTTGGTTGACTGCCCCCATTGCCGGAGCGCGATATCCGCCAGCTTGGCAGAGGGAACAACCACGGCATGAGCGCTGCCCAGCGCCATTCGGCGGAAGTTGTTGCGACTTGATTTGAGCCCATTCGCCTCGTCGCTGTTGAAACCGTCCTCATGATGAATAAGCGGGGGAAGGCGCATGAATGGCGAGAACAGCCGATGAGCCATTACGCCGTCCATCGCGCCCCAATTATAGCTCAGCACCAAATCGAACTGCTGCATGTACCGGGCAAGCGCCAAATAGCGCCTCAACGCCGGACGGCCCGTAAGCAATGGCGCGTCCTGCGGAAATGATACCGCGACATCCTGATCTATAGCATCCTGCGCGCTCAGTTGATCGGGGACACCGCTAACAATGCTGTGAACCGCCCGGTCCTGCCAGGCGTTCATCAGGCGCGCGGCCCTCGCTTCCTTTCCCCCTAGCGAAAAGCTGCTGTGCAAATGCAGTATGCGGACGGGCTGGCTCATGGCAGGTCAGGCATCCTCCAAAACCCGTTCTAGAAGTCGGTCGATGCCGGCCGCTGCTTCCGGTTCGTCAAGCACCGGCGCATGACCCACGTCGGAAACCACGACCAATTCAGCCTTGGCAAGACGTGCGAGCATCTGTTGGGCAGTCTGCGCACTGAAAAGATCCGACAAAGCCCCGCGAAGAATAAGGGCCGGCACATTCTTCAATGCGTCCAGAGTTGGCCACAGGTCTACGCCTGCCTCCCCGCCCGGCAGACGCAGGGGCTCGGCAATACGCATATCATAATCAAGCACGATACGTCCGCCGCTGGTCAGCCGATAGAGGCGCTTTGCCATGCCCAGCCAGTCCTCCAGGTCATAATGCGGATAAATTGGTGCATTATTTTCCGCGAGCGCACGGGCCGCATGCACCCAGGTCGGATAACTGCCGCCTGTCCCTACATAGGCCCTGATCCGTTGGAGCCCCGCCTCCTCGATGGCAGGACCAATATCATTAAGCAACACGCCCGCCAGTCGCTTGGGCCGAGTAGCGGCCAGAAGCATCGTGATGAGACCACCTAGCGACGTACCGAAGGCAACAAAGCGGGATATGCCCAGTTCGGCCAGCAGCCGCTCTATGTCCTGCACATAAGTCAGCGGCACATATGTCATTGGGTCCTTGGCGTAGCCGCTTTCGGCACGACCGCGCATTTCAGGACAGATAAGCCGCCATTGCCCCGCCAGCCTGTTTGCCACCGGCTCGAAGTCGCGGGCATTCCGGGTGAGGCCGGGAAGACAGAGTATCGGCGGACGGTGCGATGCCCCCTCATAGTCGCGATAGTGCAGACGAAGCCCATCATTCGACCACCAATATCCGTCTTTATATTCCGCCAAGCTTGAACCTTTCCCTTATCATCCCCCATATCGCCTTATGACGACCAGGCCGCAACCCGCGAAATATCATCCCGAAGCCGCCATTCTTTCCTTGGGGGAGAAAATAGGCGACCCAGTCACCCCTGCGGATTTCCCTGCTACGATCTTGCATTTTCGCAATGATCGCTGGGCTGAGGCGGTGGGTCTTGGCGGACTGACCAGCGAAGAGTGGGTAGCGCATTTTGGCCAGTTCCAGCCACTGGCAGATACGCTCAAAGAACCTTTGGCGCTCCGATATCATGGTCATCAGTTCCATGTCTATAATCCCGATATCGGCGACGGCCGGGGCTTTCTTTTCGCGCAGCTTCGCGATGGCGCGGGTCGGCTGCTTGACCTTGGCACCAAAGGATCGGGACGGACGCCCTACAGCCGTTTTGGCGACGGTCGGCTGACTCTGAAGGGCGGCGTCCGCGAGATATTGGCCACGGAAATGCTGGAAGCGCTGGGCGTGAACACCAGCAAGACCTTCTCGTTGATCGAGACCGGCGAGGAACTGGCGCGCGGTGATGAGCCTTCTCCCACCCGATCCTCTGTCCTGGTACGCCTCAGTCATAGTCATATCCGTATCGGGACATTTCAGCGAATAGCGTTCGAACGCGACAAGGACATGATGACGAAGCTGGTGGAGTATTGCCTGGCCTATCTGGTCGGTGATGCGGACGCGAACCTCTCCCCACCCATCGCCTTGTTGCGCAAGGTAGTGGAAAATACGGCTAACCTCGCGGCATCCTATATGGCGGCGGGCTTTGTTCATGGCGTGCTCAACAGCGACAATATCAACGTGACCGGCGAAAGCTTCGATTATGGTCCGTGGCGCTTCACGCCCCGATGGGAACCAGGCTTTACCGCCGCTTACTTCGACCAGACGGGACTTTATGCTTTCGGGCGGCAAGCCGAAGCGATACATTGGGACACGGCTCAACTTGCGGTATCGCTGCGGCTGTTGTGCGAGGCAGAACCGCTGATTGCGGAACTGGAGCGCTTTCCCGACCTATATCAGGACTCGCTGATACGGCACTTTTTTCATCGTTTAGGCATACAGCCCGGCGAGCGCGCTCAGTCGCTCCAATTCATCGAAAATTGCATCCAGGCCATGGCAGAGACTGCGACCGAAATCGATCGCTTCTTCTTCGATTGGCGTTACGGAGATGTGCAGCGCCCGGATCAATATGCAGGCGAACATTGGCACAAGGCACGCGCGGAAGTAAGCGCCTTCATCCCCGCCGGGCAGCGCGATCACCCTTATTGGGCAAGCAATGAGCCCTGCTCCATGCATATTGATGAAGTAGAGGCGATCTGGTCCGCGATTGCCCAACGAGACGATTGGCAACCCTTCAACGCAAAGATTGCGGCCATTCGAGAAATGGGAGAGGCGCATCTGGCGGCTTGAACATAATGGCACAAATCTCGCTGACTTCCCGCCACAAACAACTGTCCCCACGTGAAATTTGCGCTAAGCATCAACACATGTTCAGCAGCGTAATCATTGCGAATGTCCATGGCCGCTAAATTGATATCCACCGAACCCGCCACTGGCGCGACTCTTTGGTCCGGACCCATCAGCAACGTTGATGCAGAGGTGGCACGTGCTCGCGCCGCCTGGCCAGCATGGGCCGCGCAACCGCTCAGCTATCGCATTGAAACGCTGCGGCGGTTCGCGAATGTGGTGCGCGGCAAGAATGACAAGCTCGCTGACCTGATTGCTCGCGAAACCGGCAAGCCCATTTGGGAAGCGCTTACGGAAGTCGACAGCGTCATCAACAAGGTGGAGATTTCCGTTGCCGCCTATGCTGAACGAACAGGACAGAAGCGGCTTGAAGGAAGCATGGGCACACGAACCGCGGTGCGACACAAGCCGCATGGCGTCATGGCTGTGCTCGGCCCCTATAATTTTCCGGCGCACCTGCCTAACGGCCATATCATACCGGCGTTGATGGCGGGCAATGCAGTAGTGTTCAAACCATCGGAAAAAACCCCGGCAGTGGGCGAGATGCTGGTTGACCTATATCATTCGGCCGGTGTCCCGGATGATCTGGTGCGGTTAATTGTCGGTGGACCGGACGAAGGCCGGGCGCTGACGGCCCATGAGCAGGTCGATGGGGTTCTGTTTACTGGTTCGGCCCAAACCGGCATCGCCATCAATACGCAACTGGCCGCTCATCCCGATAAAATCCTGGCACTGGAAATGGGTGGCAATAATCCCATTGTGGTCTGGGATACCGCGGATGTGCACACGGCTGCGGTGGTGGTTGTTCAATCCGCTTTCATGTCGGCTGGCCAACGCTGTACGGCAGCCAAGCGGCTGATCGTCAAGGACAGCCTCTATGATGCATTGCTGAGCCAAGTGAAGAAGATCGCTGACCGGCTGATCGTTGGCGAACCGCACAGCCAACCCGCGCCGTTCATGGGTCCGGTGATCGACAATCAGGCGGCGGACGGCCTTACAGAAAGTTTCCTTGTCCTAATGAGCAATGGGGGCAAGCCTATCAAGCATATGGCCCGCCCCATAGAAGGCCGCCCTTTTCTCTCGCCCGCGATCATTGACGTGACTGATATGCCGGAACGTCCCGATATCGAACTCTTCGGTCCGCTGTTGCAGGTCGTCCGTGTGAGCAGTTTCGAAGACGCCATCGCAGAGGCGAACAATACCCGCTATGGCCTGTCCGCTTCCCTCATCGGCGGCACGCCCGAGCATTATGATCAGTTCTGGGCCAATGTTCGGGCGGGCATCATTAATTGGAACAAGCCCACAAACGGTGCATCATCCGGCGCGCCGTTCGGGGGCATTGGCATATCGGGCAACCACAGGCCTGGCGCTTATTATGCGGCGGATTATTGCGCCTACCCGGTCGCTTCGTCTGAAGCAGACCAGGCGCGGGCGTCGATCGGTATCGGTCTGCGGGATGTCGATGTGACCGCGATGGGTGACTGACTTCCGTCTGCTGTTGGGAATTCAGGGGCCTGTCCTGCAATAGTGAGCAATTCCTACCCCAAAACTTTTCCTAACTCTCACACAAATCATTCTGGGTTGCGATAAGAGGCGCGCCGACGCATCTGCTTTGCATGGCCCATACTCTACACAAAGAGATCGGAAGCGTTTTTCTCGTCGGCGCAGGTCCAGGAAATCCGGATTTGCTGACGGTACGCGCTGCGCGACTGATTTCGAGCGCGGCGGTGATCGTGCATGACGGTCTGGTCGATCCGGCCGTGCTGGCACTATCGCGTTCCGATGCGCGGCTGATTTCTGTCGCCAAGAGCCGGAGCCAGCATAGCATGCCGCAGGAGGAGATCAATGCTCTCCTCATCCGGGAGGCAAAGGCTGGGCATGATGTCGTGCGCTTGAAGGGCGGCGATCCTTATATTTTTGGGCGCGGCGGTGAAGAAGCCGAAGAGTGCCGTGCGGCGGGCGTGCCGGTGGAAGTGGTGCCGGGCATCAGCGCCGCGATCGGCTGCGCCGCCGAAGCACAATTGCCACTCACTCATCGCGACGCCGCCAGTGCCGTGACTTTCGTCGCAGGACAATGCAAAGGCCTTACTGATCAGGATTGGTCGGGTCTTGCGGGCAAGGGCCGCACGCTTGTCATCTATATGGGCGTGGCAACGGCAGAGGATATTGCCGACAAGCTGATGGCGGATGGCGTTTCGCCAGCCACGCCAGTTGCCGTGCTGGAAAAGGGCACGCGGGCGGACAGCCGCGCCATGCGAACCTTGCTGGCGGACCTTGGCGGCCTTATGGCGCGCGAGCGCGTGAAAAGTCCCGCGCTGATCGTTGTGGGTGAAGTCGTGCTTCGCTCCAACGCAGAAGAGAAATTGGCCCGGTTGGCTCAACAGGCGGAGAATATGGCGTGAGAATAGTGACTGGCAATGACCTGAAAACAGGCGATGTCATCTGGTGGACTGGTCAGGGCTGGTCGCGGCATCTGGCGAAAGCAGTCGATGCAGGAAACCAGGCGGAGGCTATTCTCGCCCGGGAGGACGCCGAGCGCCGCGTCAACGCCGGATACATAATTGAAGCTGAAATGACGGAAGATGGTCCGATTCCGCGGCACATCAAGGATCGCATCCGGGCGAGCGGCCCCACGGTTCGCGCGGACCTCGGCATCAACAATTCCATTCCGATTGTAAGGACCTGAAATCATGTACCAGTATGATGATTTCGATCAGGCGATGGTCGATGCCCGCGTGGAGGAATTTCGCGATCAGGCGCGCCGTCGTATGGCAGGCGAACTAACCGAAGATCAGTTCAAGCCGTTGCGGCTGATGAATGGCCTCTATCTTCAGCTCCATGCCTATATGCTGCGCGTGGCCATTCCCTATGGCACGCTCAGCAGCAAGCAAATGCATATGCTTGCCACGATCGCGCGCAAATATGACAGGGGTTATGGCCATTTCACCACGCGTCAGAACATCCAGTATAACTGGATCAAGCTGGAAGATGCGGCAGATATTCTGGCCGATCTCGCGACGGTGCAAATGCATGCCATTCAAACCAGCGGCAATTGCATCCGCAACATCAGCTCCGACCAATATGCCGGAATTGCAGCCGACGAGGTGACGGACCCCCGCCCCTGGGCCGAGCTGCTACGCCAATGGTCGAGCTTCCATCCGGAATTCAGCTATCTGCCGCGCAAGTTCAAGATCGCCGTAATCGCGTCTAAGGAGGACCGAGCGGCGATGCGGCTGCACGATATCGGCATTGAGTTGCTGGAACGTGATGGAGTCATCGGAGCAAAAATCTTTGCGGGCGGCGGCATGGGACGCACGCCTATGGTCGCCCCTGAAATCAAGGACTTCGTGACCGAAGACGAACTGATTTCCTACGTGGAGGCGTGCCTTCGCGTCTATAACCGCTATGGCCGGCGCGACAACAAGTTCAAGGCGCGGATAAAAATTCTGATCCACGAACTGGGCGTCGACGAATATCGCCGTCAGGTTGAGGAAGAGTTCGCCCATATGAAGACGCTGGGCCTCAATCCGCCCACGGCCGAACTTGACCGTATCCGCCGCCATTTTCGTGACCCCGGCTATGATACTGACCTGAGTGATGACATCGACCTCAGCGATCCAAATTTCGCGATCTGGGTCCGGCATAATGTCGCCGCGCACAAGCAGCCCGGCTATGCCATCGCCACGATCAGCCTGAAGCCCGTGGGCGGCATTCCGGGTGATGCTTCGGCCGATCAGATCGACCTTATTGCCGATCTGGCAAAGCAATATTCGCTTGATCAGATGCGCGTCACGCACAGCCAGAATATCGTCCTGCCCTATGTGAAGAAGAGCGATCTCTACACGCTCTGGCAGAAGCTGGATGCGGCTGGGCTCGCGCCGGCCAATCTTGACCTTATCAGCGACATCATCGCCTGCCCCGGTCTTGATTATTGCAGCCTTGCCAATGCGCGGTCGATTCCGGTGGCGCAGAAGATCAGCCAGCGTTTCGCCGACCCCGAGCGTCAGCGGGATTTGGGTGAACTGAAGCTCAAGATTTCCGGCTGCATCAACGCCTGCGGTCATCATCATGCCGGACACATCGGCATTTTGGGCGTGGACCGCAAAGGAACCGAAAATTATCAACTCCTCTTCGGCGGATCAGGAGCGGAAGACGCAAGCCTGGCCAAGATCGTTGGGCCCGGCTTCGATGAAGACGGCATTGTCGATGCCGTCGAGAAAGCGACCGACGTCTACAAGTCGCTGCGGCAGGAGGGAGAGCGCTTCCTCGACACCTACAGGCGCGTCGGCATGGAGCCGTTCAAGGAGGCTATTTATGGTTGATTTCCTCTCCTTTCGCGATGACGAAGCCACACAGGAACCCACTGTCACGCTGGAGTCCTTTCAGGGCCAGTCCAACGCGACTGCTGTCCGCATCGAACCAGGCGAGGACGTGCGGGAACTTCTGCCTTACCTCGATCGGATTTCGCTTGTGGAGGTCAATTTCCCTTCCTTTGGCGATGGCCGCGGCTACTCGGTAGCGCGTATCCTGCGTGAGGCGGGTTATACGGGTGAATTGCGCGCCGTAGGTGACGTGCTGGTCGACCAGCTTTTCTATATGAGGCGCTGCGGCTTCGACAGCTTTGCGCCCAATGCGCCGCTTGACGCCAATGTGGTCGAGGCTTCACTCCAGCGCTATTCCCATGTTTATCAGAAAGCCGCTGATGGCCGGCAACCTGTTTGGGCATTACGGCATGGTTGAGGCAGCACGGAAAATAGACATCATCGACGCACGGCCCACTTTCACGCAAGCGGATGCCGATGCGCTCAATGCCCGTTTCGAAGGAGTCGGAACCGGCGAGATGCTGCGTAAGCTGTTCGCCGAAGGAACGCTGGGCAAAATCGCAACGGTATCCTCCTTCGGTACGGAAAGCGCCGTGCTGCTTCATCTGGTGGCGCAAGCGGATCCGGCTGTGCCGGTCATATTCGTCGACACCCTGAAGATGTTTCCAGAAACGCTGGAATATCGCGAAACCTTGATTTCCACATTCGGCATCGAAAATAGCTGGGTCGTGACTCCCGATCCCGACGTATTAGCCTCAAAAGACGACAAGGGCCTGCGCTGGTCCTACGACCCTGATGGCTGCTGTGAAATTCGTAAGGTGGAACCATTGGCCCGCGCAAAAAAAGGCCTGGATAGCTGGATTTCGGGACGCAAGGCCTTCCAGTCGCAAACCCGCCAGAACCTTCCCCGTTTCGAGGTAGAGGACGGGCGCATAAAGCTCAATCCGCTGGGCGACTGGACCAAAACGGATCTTGAGGCTTATTTCGAGGAACACAAGCTCCCTCGCCATCCGCTAGAAGCGGAAGGCTATCTCTCCATCGGCTGCGAGCCGTGCACGTCAAAGGTGCTGCCCGGCGAAGACCCCCGCGCGGGCCGCTGGCGCGGATGGGACAAGGTGGAGTGCGGGATTCACACCTCCATTCCAGGCGACGGGGAGGACGAGGCCAATCAGCCGGTGTTCTGATGGTCCTCGGACTGCAATGGAGTGATAGGTAGCTTGGCACAATGGCGTCCGACCTGCTCGAACTGAGCGGAAGGGAGTGATCTGAAATCGGACGCCCCTTCTGCCTCTCGCACGCGGAGCGTCCCGTCAATCGTAGCTCAGTGCGCTATATCCTTCTTCCACATAATCACTGAACTTCGTGATCTTCGCGTCGAACTTCAGTTTCACTTTCCCCGTCGCACCGTGGCGCTGTTTGGCGACGATCAGTTCAGCAAGCCCGAACACGCGTTCCATCTCCATCGCCCATTTGGCGTGATCGTCAAAGGCGCGGGGTTCATCACCATCCATCGGGCGGCGCGGTTCGCGCGCGGCGACATAATAATCTTCGCGAAACACGAAAAGCACCATATCCGCGTCCTGCTCGATCGATCCTGATTCACGCAGATCGGAAAGCTGCGGCTTCTTGTCCTCCCGCTGCTCGACCGCGCGGCTGAGCTGTGACAGCGCCAGCACTGGCACGTTCAATTCCTTTGCCAGTGTCTTCAATCCCCGGCTGATTTCTGAGATTTCCTGGACGCGGTTATCGCCACCCTTCGACGAGCCCTGCAGCAATTGGAGATAATCGACAACGATGAAGCCTACATTATGCCGCCGCTTCAAACGCCGGGCCCGGGTCCGCAACGCCGCGATGGTAAGTCCCGGCGTATCATCGATGAACAGCGGCAGGTTCTGCAAATCTCTTGCTGCCCTGGATAGATTCTGAAAATCTTGGCGGCTGATCTTTCCCATGCGCAACGCTTCGCCGCTGATCCCGGATTGTTCGGCCAGAATACGGGTGGCAAGCTGGTCGGCTGACATTTCCAGGCTGAAGAAAGCAACCGGCGCGCCCATATTCTTGGCGTCTTCAATCCCGTCTTCCTTGTCGCGAATATAGCGGCTGGCGGCATTATAAGCGATGTTAGTGGCAAGCGAGGTCTTGCCCATGCCCGGACGACCGGCCAGGATCATAAGATCGCTGTTATGCAGGCCACCGATCTTATCATTCAAACCCGTGAGGCCTGTGGTGATGCCCGACAGATGCCCGCCGCTGGAAAATGCGCGCTCGGCCACTTGTACCGCCATGGTGCTGGCCTGCAGGAAGCTTTTGACACTCCCTCCCTCCCCCTCGCCTTCGGAAACGCGATAGAGCGCAACTTCGGCCGCTTCGATCTGGCTCAACGGATCGACGTCCTCGCTGGTGTCGAGCGCGTTTTCGACCAATTCGCGACCAACGCCCACCAGCTCTCGCAACAAGGCCAGATCGTAAATCTGCGTCGCGAAATCCCGCGCGCCAATCAGCGCGGCGCCACTGCCCGTAAGCTGCGCCAGATAGGCCGGGCCCCCAAGTTCCTTCAGCGACTCGTCCGCATCGAGCAGCGGCTTCAAGGTGACAGGATTGGCGACCATGTTCCGGTCAAGCAGCTTCAATATGGCTTCGTAAATGCGCCCATGCACGGGTTCGAAGAAATGCTCGGCGCGCAGCCTTATCTGCACATCCTCAGCGATGCGGTTGTCGATCATCAACGCGCCCAGCAGGGCGGCTTCCGCCTCGATATTGCGAGGCAGGCTTTTTTCCGCCGCGTCCTGCGGGGTAATCAGTCTTATATTCTCGGCCATGTCCTATCATCGGCGCATTGCGCCAAGGAGACAAGAGGCACGCTCCTCTACGCTGTCGACAAGCCTGTGGATAAATCGGGCATAAGTTGTGGATCGTCTTTTGCCGTTGATCTTTGCCCCGGAGCCCTCGTAGTGGAGAGGACCAATGGCCGATCCGCGCATCATAGATATTTCGCTCGACGAGCAGACCATCATCTGGCGCAATGCTGATGTTGAGCAGGAACGCAGGATTGCCATTTTCGACTTGCTGGAGGAAAACCATTTCGCGCCGCAGCGCGAACATGCTGACGGTTACAAAGGGCCCTATAAGGTGTCCCTTCGCGTGGAAGAGGGACGGCTCGCTATCGGCATCGCGCGGGAAAACGGTCAGTTCCTTGAATCCGTGATGCTGGGGCTTGGCCGCTTCCGCCGCCCCATCCGCGATTATTTTGCCATCTGTGACAGCTATTATCAGGCGATCCGGCAGGCAACGCCTCAGCAGATCGAAAGTGTGGATATGGCCCGGCGCGGCATTCACAATGAGGGTGCGGAGAAGTTGAAAGAACGACTGGACGGCAAGATCCACGTCGACTTCGACACCGCCCGACGCCTCTTCACTCTCCTCTGCGTCCTGCACATCAAAGGCTGAATCATGGCAAAGCGGACGTGGAAAAGGCGGCTTATCCTTCTTGCGCTATGGGCAGCCCTCGCGGGCGCTGCGTTGCTCGCCTTATTTCGATATGCACAACACTGGACACCCCCGCGTGAGGAATTTCCGGTGCAGGGCCTCTCCGTCAGCGCCTTGAGCGGGCCTGTCGTATGGAATATGGTCAAGGCCCAGGGCGTGGACTTCGTCTACATCCGCTCATCTTCTGGCGCGAAAGCCCGCGATGCCGCCTTCGCGACCAATCTGGAGGGCGCACGCGCGGCGGGCATGCGATACGGGCCTATCCATGTGTTTAACCTTTGTGACCGGGCCAGCGACCAGGCGACACTGTTTCTGTCGACCGTGCCAAGGGACAATGCCATGCTGCCGCCCGTCGTGCGCCTCTCATTCATCCCAAAATGCAAGCGCCGCCCCGCCAGAGCAGCAGTGCTGAGCGAGCTCAACACCTTCCTTAATCTCATTGAGGCGCATATGGGAAAGCCTGCACTGATCCGCGTGAGCCGCGATTTCGATGCCGCCTATAACATTGGCGAAGGCATTAATCGCACATTATGGCTTGAACGAAATTTCTTGCAACCCGACTATGCCAGCCGGCCCTGGGTGATGTGGACAGCGTCGAACAACCACCTGACCAAGGGGATTGAACAGCCAGTGGAATGGGATGTCGTACGGCCATGACCTGCCGGGAAGACGAGTTGTTGGCCGCCGCGCGGAACGCCATGAAGAATGCCTATGCGCCCTATAGCCGCTTCGCCGTCGGCGCGGCGGTTCGCCTGACCGATGGTAGCATCGTAGTGGGGAGCAATTTCGAAAATGTCAGCTACGGTCTCTCCATTTGCGCCGAGACGGTTGCGCTGGCATCCGCCAACGCACAAGGGCGGCTGGCCGATGTCGAAGCCCTGGCGGTTGCAGGCGGCATCATTCAGCCGGACGGAAGCATTTCAGGGCATGATCCGGTCAGACCCTGCGGCCGCTGCCGTCAAATCCTTCATGAGGCGGAACATGCGGCAGAGCGCCCAATCTCTATTTACTGTGCGTCGGCGGAGGACGGGCCGGTCGAACGGCACAGCGTCGCCGAACTTCTGCCTTATCCCTTTGGGCCCAGCGATCTGGGCATCAAGGCCAGTCAAATTGGTATGGAACCCCAAGCGAAAGATGCGTGAATGGCGATAATGTCCGACAAGTGGATTCGTACGCAGGCGAAAGAAAACGGCATGATCTCGCCGTTTGTCGAGGCGCAGAAAAGGGACGGCTGCATCAGTTATGGCCTGTCGTCCTATGGCTATGATGCGCGGGTTTCAGACGAATTCAAGATTTTCACCAATGTCGATAGCGCGATCGTCGATCCCAAGAATTTCGATGGCAAGAGCCTGGTCGATCGGAAGACAGACTGCTGCATCATCCCGCCCAACAGTTTCGCGCTGGCGCGCACAGTGGAGTATTTTCGGATTCCCCGTGACGTGCTGGTCATTTGTCTGGGCAAAAGCACTTATGCCCGCTGCGGCATCATCGTTAACGTCACTCCGCTGGAACCGGGCTGGGAAGGTCATGTGACGTTGGAGTTTTCCAATACCACGCCTCTGCCCGCAAAGATCTACGCCAACGAAGGCGCGTGCCAGTTCCTCTTCCTGGAGGGCAACGAGCCATGTGAAACCAGCTATGCGGACCGCGCCGGCAAATATATGGGACAGCGCGGGGTCACATTGCCACGTCTGTGATATAAGGCGCGTCATGTTGCACTTGTTCAAGCGGACGAAGAAAAACGTTGAATCGCTCTCGAAGCCTTCCATTGGCGAGGAGCGGCGGGTCTATGCCATCGGCGACATTCATGGGCGGCTGGACCTGTTCGATCAGTTGCTGGAACTCATTTACGACGACAGCATGGAACGCGGAACTGCCGAATTGCAGATCATCCTGCTTGGCGATCTTATCGACCGGGGTCCCAATTCAGCGGGCGTCGTACAGCGGGCCGCCGACCTTGCCGAAGCGACCGGGGCCGTGCGCTTCCTGAAAGGCAATCACGAGGAAGTTTTCCTGCAGGCCGCAAAGGGCGATGTGCAGGCGACACGGTTTCTGTTCCGCTTTGGCGGGCGGGAAACGATGTTCAGCTATGGCCTCAGCGAGGCGGAACTGGATCAACTAGATTTTGAGGAACTGACGGATTGGCTGCTCAATCACGTACCCCGAGCCCATGTGGATTTTCTGGATGGTTTCGAGGACATGGTCGAGATCGGCGATTATGCCTTCGTCCATGCAGGCATTAAGCCGGGCGTTCCATTGGCAGAGCAGAAGCCGGAGGATCTGCGCTGGATCCGTGACGAGTTCCTGTCTTCGCGGAAGTCGCACGAAGGCAAGATCGTGGTGCATGGCCACACGATCATGCTGGAAGTGGACGAGCACCCCAACCGTATTGGAATCGACACGGGCGCATATCACAGTGGCCGCCTGACCGCGATTTGCCTGCAAGGCACAGAACGATGGTATCTGGCGACGGGTTAAGAGGTGCGGCAAAAGGCTGCAACATGGCTGATGTAGCTCTCTCGTGCAGGAAGATTGGGTAAGACAAGCCAAGCCCCGATCACAGCAAAGAGGGCCGCACTCTTGTGAAAGCGCGGCCCTTCCTAACTGATTTACAACAGAAGCCTTCGCTTCAGGAACCTTGGCGTTCCCCGAACTTCTTCACCGCGCCTTTATACGCTCCGGTAGTTTTCCGGTTGCGGAACGGACGGCGAGCCTCGCCATCCCGCTCGGGCCGGACACCATCTGGGCGGTGAGCACGTTCGGGACGACCTCGCCCCTCGCCATGCGCACGCTGACCTTCGGGCCGTCCGCCCTTGCGCACGGGTGCGGGCTTGGGAAGATTGCGGACAGCTTCAGCAAAGTTTTCCGGCAGCGGCACGATTTCGCAGCGCACGCGAGTCATCTTTTCGATCTGCTTCAAATATTGGCGCTCGTCATCGGCGACGAAGCTGATCGCAACGCCTTCCGCTCCTGCCCGCGCTGTGCGGCCGATCCGGTGGACATATTGCTCAGCGACATTCGGCAGTTCGAAATTGATGACATGGGACACGCCCGACACGTCAATCCCGCGCGCTGCAATGTCGGTCGCGACCAACAACTTGACGCGACCTTGGCGGAACGCCTGCAGCGCCGTAGTGCGCTGGCCCTGGCTCTTGTTGCCATGGATGGCGACAGCCTCCATGCCTGCGCCTTCCAGAAAGCGAACGACGCGGTCGGCGCCATGCTTCGTGCGGGTGAAGATCAGCGCACGGTCAATAGGCTCGCTCTTGATGGTGAGCGTCAAAAGCGCCTGCTTTTCCGCCTGATTCACATAGCTCGCATATTGGCGCACACGCTCTGCCGTCGTGGATTGGGGCGCGACGCTGACCTTGATTGGATCGGTCAGGAAGCGATCACCCAGTTCTGCAATCGCCTTTGGCATGGTCGCGGAAAAGAACAGGCTCTGCCGCTCACGGGGCAGCAACTTGTCGATGCGCTTCAAGGGCTGGATGAAGCCCAGATCCATCATCTGGTCCGCTTCGTCGAGCACGAAAATCTCGACATCGCGAAGATGCATGGCCTTCTGATCGATAAGGTCGAGCAAACGGCCTGGCGTTGCCACGAGAATGTCGACGCCAGCCTGCATCTTCTTGATCTGGCGACCGATAGGGACGCCGCCGAAAACGGTTTCGACCGACAGGCGCATGAAGCGTCCATATTCGCGAAAACTCTCGGCAATCTGCGCCGCAAGTTCGCGGGTGGGGGAAAGCACAAGCATGCGGCAGCTTCCGAGCGGCCGTGGCTTGGGATTTTCGTGGAAGTAATGGAGCGAAGGCAACGCAAAGGCCGCGGTCTTGCCAGTGCCCGTCTGCGCAATGCCGCACAGATCGCGTCCTTCGAGCAGCGACGGAATCGCCTTCAGCTGAATCGGCGTAGGGGTGGCATAATTCTTGGCGGCGAGCGCCTTCAAAATGGGCTCGGCGAGACCAAGGATAGTGAACTGTGTCAAATGAAATACTCACAAAAAAGCGAAAGGCGCAGGCACACACCACAAGTCTGGGCGCGCAACCACGCATCGCGGGTTACGAAACGACCCGCGTGAATAGGGAAGCCTCAAAGCAAAGCGCGCTGTCATTGGCCGGTCCCTGGACGGGACGATCACGCTGCCAATTGCTCATGGACGGCCATCCGTCCTTGCTGCGCTGCGCCGCCTATGACGGAAAACCAGTTGGATAGCAAGCCTTTGCTTTGCGTCGTACGATTTCCGCCAGAATGGCGAAACTCCATCACCAGATTGATCCATACAGGTCGGTTCCCCTCCATCTGAGTGGAACTGGCGCTGCTGGCCTGTATTGCTTCCCATAAGATAATGAGCGCTGCGCCGCTGGACATGACAGCGCCTCAACGAGGAGAAGCTTGTCATGGGAAGCGCCCATCCCCCGCCGATGAAGGGCAATGAGCAAAGCGTGGCCTCCACGGAAATCGTGCGGAACTTCTCGGTCTGGCAGAACAGAAGCGCGGACCGGCCTGTTTATATCCTGCATCACGGCCGTCCACGATCGGTGCTCCTGTCGTTGGATCAATATAGTGAATTGGCGGCCGGGCTCGGCAGCCAGGATGAGCGCGAAGAACGGCTGCGCACTCACATCGACATTCTCCTCGCCCGTATGAACATGATGTTTGTTCAGCTTGGCCGCGACCTGCGCATCGTTCGCGCCAACCGCGCGGCTGCCAATTGGCTTGGTCGCAGCGTGGCAGACATGGCGGAGCAAGCTCTTGAAGCCATATTCCCCGTCGCCAACGCTCAGCGCATCGCCGATATTTCCCGCAAGGTGTCGGATACGGGCATCGGCCAACGATTGAAGATGCAATCACACATTACCGCAGACCTTCATTATTGTCTTGATGTTGTCCCCTTCCCTCCTGGCGTAGCGCTTTTCTGGGCCGATGTGACGCAGGAGACCGACCTTGCCGCATTGGACGCCTGGCGGAATGCAGGGAACCAGTTGCTGGCCATGATGACTGGCTGTGCTGTCGGGGAGGTGGGGCCGGACGGCTTGCTGACGGAGGTTCATCCCTCCCTCACGCGGCTGCTTCGACGCCATGCCGATATTGTCTCCGGCACCGCCTTTACCGTCCTCTTCGATCCCGGATCGCGACGAAAGTGCCAGTTGCATCTGGAGCATGTGTTATCCGGGGAAGGACCGGCCCGCTGCCGCGCTGATCTTCTGACACGCGATCGGGGAGCCGTGCGCATTCGGCTATTCCTCGCTCCAAAAATCGCGGACGGTGGCGTGGAGAGCGTAATTTTTTCCATATTGGATGACTCGCTGGGCGCGCTGCCGATGCGATAGAAGCATGCGCCTGCAAGGCATGGCGGTTCGGCTATTTGCCGGGAAAGCCGCTTGTGCCCTTGATCCCGCGGATGATTGGTCCCAAATACTGCTCATGCTCATAGAAACCGAAATGACGCCCAATCCGGCGACGCTCAAATTCCTTCCCGGCCGCCAGGTCATGGAGTCCGGCACGCGCGATTTCGCGACTCCGGAGGAAGCAGAAGTCTCGCCGCTGGCAGACGCGCTTTTTTCCCTCGGCGATGTGCAGGGCGTCTTCTTTGGCAGCGATTTCATTTCGGTGACGGCTGGACCCGGCGTGAACTGGAGCGATTTGAAGCCCGATGTGCTCGGCATATTGCTTGACCATTTTTCGGCCAACATGCCGCTTTTCCGTCCCGGCAGCGCCGCTGGCTTCAGTGTTCCTGCCGAAGATGAGGATTTCCAGGACGACCCGGCCGACGCTGAAATTGTCGAGCAGATAAAGGAACTCATCGAAACCCGCGTCCGCCCGGCGGTGGCCAATGATGGCGGCGACATAATTTATCGCGGCTTCGATAAGGGTAAGGTGTTTCTGCGCATGCAGGGGGCCTGTTCGGGCTGCCCTTCCTCCACGGCGACATTGAAGCAGGGCATTGAATCCCTGCTTAAACATTATGTACCCGAAGTGACGGAAGTCCGCGCGATCTAATCGTTCCTAATTCGCTCTCGTAGAGAAAGGGTGCATCTTGAATCAGCCGCTGTCCAGCGACGCCCTGGCGCAACTCTTTACCGAAGCCCGCACCTTCAACGGCTATCTCGACAAGCCGGTCCCTGTCGAAATGCTGCATGCTTTATGGGACCTCATGAAAATGGGCCCCACATCGGCAAACCAGCTCCCTGCCCGCATCGTCTGGTGCGTCAGTCAGGAAGCGAAGGATAAGCTCGCAGCGTTGGCAAGCGGGAACAACGCGCCCAAGATCCAGGCTGCTCCGGTAGCGGCCATCCTGGCGATGGACGAAAATTTCCACGATTATCTGCCGGAACTCTATCCTGCCCTGGATGCCAGGAGTTGGTTCGCAAATGACGAACCTCTTCGGCGAGAATCCGCATTCCGCAACAGTTCGCTACAGGGCGGATATTTCATTCTTGCGGCTCGCGCGCTCGGTCTGGGCGTGGGCCCGATGTCCGGATTCGACAAGGCAGCCGTCGATGCGGCTTTCTTCCCCGACCAGCCAAGCTACAAGTCGAATTTTATAGCGACGCTGGGTTATGGTGACCCCGAAAAGGTTCATCCTCGTGCGCCTCGCCCTGAATTTGGCAAATTCAATCGTATCGATTAACGAGAACAGGCTTTAGCCTGGGGAATATGATTGCGGACTCTGGTAATCGACACGGCGACCGAAGCCTGCTCCGTCGCACTGTTTGAAAATGACGAACTGATGGCCCGGCGGCATGCGATCGTCGGACGCGGCCATGCCGAGCGCCTTCTTCCTTTGATAGCCGATTTCCCGGACAAAGGCCGAGCAGACCGGATTGCGGTGGACATTGGCCCTGGAAGCTTCACGGGCGTTCGCATTGGCTTGGCCGCCGCGCGTGCGCTGTCCTTTGCCTGGGGTGCTGCGCTGACAGGATATAGCACCCTTTCAATCATTGCAGCAGCCGCCCGCGCCGCTCATGAACATGACACTCTTGTCGTTGTCATTACAGGGGGACATGGTGAGCTTTTCTGGCAACGCTTTTCGGGTGTAACGCTTGATCCCCTGAGCGAGATGGCTTCGACGCCCATCCCCACTCTTGCCAGTCTTCTGCCGGATGAGCGTGTATTTGGCACAGGCGCGCCCGCGCTGACCGCAGCGCGCGGCTGGGGGGAGGCTGTATCGCTCCACCCAAATTCAGCCGATTTTCTTGCCCTGCCCGCTCACTTGGCTCAGTTGCCGCCACGTCCGCTTTATGGTCGTGGCGCCGACGCGCGTCCCGGGTCATGAATACAGCGCACCTGCCGTTCGTCTGCCGTCCGGGCACGCGAAAGGACATCCCGGCTATCATGCAGATCATGGACTGCGCCTTCGCGCCGGCGTTCGGGGAAGCCTGGACCCGTCCGCAGGTGGAAGGCATGCTCGACCTGCCTGGAACCTGGCTTACCGTGGCGGCCAGCGATGATGATATTGTGGGATTCAGCCTCATGCGTTCAGTCCTGGACGAAGCGGAACTGCTTCTCATTGCCGTGAACCCAGGCTGGCAAGGCCGCAATATCGGACGGACTCTACTCCTCGACAACATCGCGACAGCGCATTCACGAAATATACATCATATTCATCTTGAGGTCCGGGAAACCAACAAAGCCATTCAATTATACCGATCCGCCGGTTTTGTTCAGAGCAATACTCGGAAAGGTTATTATCATGGCAAGGATGGTGAAGTTTTCGATGCTTTTAGCTTTGTACTAGACCTCAAATAATAGATAAAAATCTTGAAAATTGGCTGCAAAAAAATTAATGGATCGGGGTATATAAATACTACCGTGAACAATGCGGGCCGGTCGCACGATTAAGATACAGGAGCATGAAGATGGAAGATGAATCCGCCCAGGCAGAAATGTTGATCACGCTCACATCCGACATCGTTGCGGCCCATGTGTCGAATAACAGTGTTGCGGTCTCCGATCTGCCTTTGCTTATCCATAATGTGCATACCGCGCTCTCGCAGCTTACGAGTCCGCCAGCAGCGCCTGAAGTAAAGCAGGAGCCTGCCGTCTCCGTCCGCGCTTCTGTCAAGCCAGACTACATTGTCTGCCTGGAAGACGGAAAGAAGCTGAAGATGCTTAAGCGGCATCTGATGACACATTATCAGATGACTCCGGACGATTATCGTCTGAAATGGAATCTTCCCGCCGATTATCCGATGGTCGCCCCCAATTATGCCGAACAACGGCGCAATCTGGCAAAAAAAATTGGTCTGGGCACCAAGCGCCGTCGCCGCGCAAAATAGCAGAGCGGATCGCTAATCGAATCATGACAGGGGCGGGACGTTTCAAGCTACCCGCCCTTTTCATTTATATAAAAAGGGCTAATCCTGTATTCTGACAGGAATCGGGCACGAAGAGAGCAATGAACAGAAAAATCGACGTTGAGGCACTTTGCACTGAAAAAGGACTGCGAATCACAGAGCAGCGCCGTGTGATTGCACGCGTCCTTTCGGAGGCGGAGGATCATCCCGACGTAGAAAAGCTTCACGAGCGCGCCTCTGCCATCGATCCCGGTATATCCATTGCCACGGTCTACCGCACCGTCCGCTTGTTCGAGGAAGCGGGCATTCTGGAACGTCATGATTTCGGCGACGGTCGCGCGCGCTACGAAGCTGCACCCGAAGCGCATCACGATCACCTGATTGACGTGGAAACAGGAAATGTCATTGAATTCGTGGATCCCGAACTGGAGCAGCTTCAGCGGCAGATCGCGGAAAAGCTCGGCTTTCGTCTGGTAGATCACCGAATGGAACTTTACGGCGTGGCGCTCGACCGAAAGAGTTGAGGCTGCGCCTGCTCACGGCATATCGTCGCTCTGAATCCATTTCAGCAGCATGACTGGCTCGCAAACGCCGCTGTCCGGCAGGTTGCGCCCCAGTCTTCGCATTGCCCTGCTCGCCTGCAGTCTGCTTTTGTGCTTGCCTCTGCACCTCCTCTGGCGCCTGCTGCGCCTCCGGTCGCCCTGGCCTCCGCGCTTTCTGGCGCTGGCCGCCTGGTCAATCGGCGCACGAGTGAAAATCGTCGGGAAACCGTTGGGGCACGACGCTTTTTACGTGAGCAATCATCTAAACTGGGTCGACATATTGGCGCTGGGTGGACATGGACGCTGTGCCTTTGTTGCCCATGACGGCATAGCAGGCTGGCCGATCATCGGCTGGCTGGCGGAGCAGAACCATACTATCTTTGTCGCTCGGGAGTCCCGCCGCCATGTACACCTTCAAATAGAAGAACTGCGGGAGGCACTTTCCACTCATCAACCCATCGCCATTTTCCCCGAAGGCACCACCGGTGATGGCGCGACGCTCCTGCCGTTCAAACCATCGCTGCTGGCGGTCATGACACCGCCGCCGCGCGATATGCTGGTGCAGCCGATCTATATTGATTATGGGGATGCGGCGCGCGACATCGCCTGGTGCAACGGAGAATCGGCGGGCGCCAATGCCGCACGGCTATTGGCGCGCAAAGGCAAATTGCCGGTGACGCTCCGCTTTCTGGAACCTTTCGACCCTAAGGATTTTCCTCACCGCAAAGCGATAGCGGCCGAAGCGCAAAAAAAAATAGCTGCTTGCCTGCCGCCTATCGCCGGCGCTGCGGCCACAGTATAGATGAGCATATGAATCGCGAAAAACCGAAAACATTTCACGTAAAATCCTTTGGCTGCCAGATGAATGTCTACGATGGCGAACGCATGGCCGAGATGCTGAGCGCTGAGGGCATGATGGCTGCCGAGGAAAGCATGGACGCGGATATCGTCGTGCTCAACACCTGTCATATTCGGGAAAAGGCGGCGGAAAAGGTCTATTCCGACATCGGCCGTTTGAAGCGTGAGGACGGCACGCGCCCCATGATCGCGGTCGCGGGCTGCGTAGCGCAGGCGGAAGGCGCTGAAATCCCGCGGCGCGCGCGCGAGGTGGACATTGTTGTCGGGCCCCAGGCTTATCATCGCCTCCCGGTCCTCATTGAAAAGGCGCGCAAGGGCGAAGCCGCGCTCGACACTGACATGCCCGCTGCTTCCAAATTCGGTGCCCTTCCCGGCCGCGCCGTACAAAAGCGCCCCACCGCTTTCCTGACGGTGCAGGAAGGCTGCGACAAATTCTGCACTTATTGCGTCGTGCCCTATACGCGCGGGGCGGAAATCAGCCGCCCCTGGGCAGCGATCATGGACGAGGCAAAGGCGCTCATCGACGGCGGCGTAAGCGAAATCACCTTGCTGGGTCAGAATGTGAACGCTTGGCAGGGCGAGGACGAAGCGGGACGGCCGCAGGGCCTGGACGGCCTCATCCGCGCTTTGGACGGGTTCGTCGGCCTTGAACGCATCCGTTACACGACCAGCCATCCTAATGATATGACGGACGGCCTAATCGCCGCGCATGGCGATGTCGAAAAGCTGATGCCGTTCCTTCACCTGCCCGTGCAGGCAGGCAGCGATCGTATTCTGAAAGCCATGAACCGCAGCCACAGCGTAAAATCCTATCTCGATGTGCTGGATAAGGTCCGAAAGACCCGCCCGGACATCGCGCTTTCGGGCGATTTCATCGTCGGCTTCCCCGGGGAAACAGACGAAGATTTCGAAGCAACGCTGCAGATCATCCGTGACGTGCGCTATGCGCAGGCCTTCTCGTTCAAATATTCACCCCGTCCAGGCACACCGGCCGCGGATATGGCCGAACAGGTTTCCACGCCAATCATGGACGAACGTCTCCAGCGTCTCCAGGCGCTCGTGAATCAACATCAATATGAATTCAACCAAGCCGCCATCGGAAAAACCATGCCGCTGCTGCTGGAACGCCCCGGTCGCCACGCTGGGCAGCTTGTCGGCAAATCGCCATGGCTTCAGTCCGTCCATGTGCAGGCGCAAAGTGCCCGGATCGGCGACATGATAGAAGTCGATATCGTTTCCGCCGGTCCAAACAGCCTTCACGGCGAAATAGCGAAAAGGAAAGCTGCTTGATCGCTCCATTCGTCGTTCCCGCAAAAGAGGGAATCCGCTTCTCGGCTCATCCCACCTGCCAAATATTCAGGAGAGGGATTTCAACCTTCGCGAGGATGACGATGGAGAGGAAGCGCTAATGGCCAAGAAGCACATTCCAGCCGAAGCGGGCGACCGTGGCCGTCTTGAAGTCGTCTTTGACAAACCGCACCTTCTCGGCTCACTTTTCGGTGAATATGACCAAAATCTCGTCGCCATCGAAAACCGTCTCGGCGTCTATATTGCCGCTCGGGGCAACAAGCTGCAGATCGAAGGCGAGGCCGAAGCCGCGGCGCGCGCGCGCGACGTTCTCCTGGGTCTTTACAACCGCATCGTTCAAGGGCAGGAAATTGACCCCGGCGCAGTCGATGCCGTGATCGCCATGTCCGCTGAACCGACGCTTGACGGCATCATCCGAAGCGATGTCAGCCAACCTCCCTCCATCATGATCCGCACGCGCAAAAAGACCATCGTGCCGCGCTCCACGACGCAGATCCGGTATATGGAGGCGTTGGCGCGCGATCAGGTCATTTTCGCGCTTGGTCCCGCCGGCACCGGCAAAACGTATCTGGCCGTTGCGCAGGCGGTCAGTCAGCTCATCTCCGGTTCAGTCGATCGCCTGATCCTGTCCCGCCCGGCTGTCGAGGCAGGCGAGCGTCTCGGTTTTCTTCCCGGCGACATGAAGGACAAGGTCGATCCCTATCTCCGCCCGCTCTATGACGCGCTCTATGACACCCTGCCTGCCGAGCAGGTGGAGCGCCGCATCACCAGCGGAGAGATCGAGATTGCGCCCCTCGCCTTCATGCGCGGCCGCACTCTTGCCAATGCATTCATCATCCTGGATGAAGCGCAGAACACGTCCACCGCGCAAATGAAGATGTTCCTGACCCGTTTTGGCGAAAACAGCCGGATGGTGATCTGCGGCGATCCCAGGCAGGTCGATCTTCCCGTGCCCGGCGCATCGGGGCTGGCAGACGCCGTGTCGAAGCTGGAAGGCGTAGACGGTATTGCCACTATTCGCTTCGGCGCATCCGACGTCGTGCGTCACCCCATCGTAGGGCGCATCGTCGAAGCTTATGAGGGCAAGGATGCTTGACGTTGCAGTGCAGAATGACGGCGTCTGGCCGGGCGATACGAACTGGGAAGCGATCGCCGTGCGCGCCGTGACCGCCGCCATCGCGCATAGTCCTTATCAGCAATATATCGAAATGGACGCGACCTTCGAGATCGGGGTGAAGCTGACCAGCGATGCGGAGGTGCAGCAACTCAATGCCCAGTATCGCGGCAAGGACAAGCCGACCAACGTCCTTTCCTTCCCGCTGGTCCAGCAGGATTTACTGGAAGTACAGTCAAATGGCGACGATGGCGAAATATTGCTGGGCGACATTGTTCTCGCCCGCTCTGTATGCATAAACGAAGCGGCCGAAAGGAATATTTCGGTTGCCGACCACGCCGCACACCTTATTGTTCACGGCACTTTTCATTTGATGGGCTATGATCATATGGAGGACGCGGAAGCCGAAGCGATGGAGGCCCTGGAGATTTCGGCGCTTCGTTCCATCGGCATATCCGATCCCTATGGCGACAGATAAGGACGCAAGACACAGAAATGGCTGACGACAGTAGCCACTCCGGCCAGAAAGAGCCGGACAGTAGCGAAGGCGGACGATTATGGCGGGGACTGCGAGCCCTGCTTTTCGGTGACGAGGGCGAACATTCCCTTCGCAAGGAGCTGGAAGACGCCATCGACGAATATGATGAGGAAGAGCACGGCGCTGTCACCGGCAATGGCGATTTGTCGCCTGTTGAGCGCCAGATGCTCAAAAATCTCCTCCATTTTGGCGAACATACAGTGGACGACGTTGCCGTTCCCCGCGCGGACATCATCGCCATAGAGGAAAGCGCCAGCTTTGACGAACTGGTGGCCCTGTTCGCTGAGGCCGGGCATAGTCGCATTCCGGTCTACCGGGGGAGCCTCGATACCATAGTCGGAATGATCCATATTCGCGATGCTTTCGCGATATTGGGACGGGGTGAGCCACCCCCCGCCAATCTCGCTGTGCTTATCCGGCAGCCACTCTATGTGCCCGAAACCATGGGCGTGCTTGATCTTCTCGCGGAAATGCGGGCCAAACGAACCCATCTGGCCATTGTGCTTGACGAATATTCGGGCACGGAAGGCCTGGTCACCATTGAGGATCTGGTGGAAGAAATCGTTGGCGAAATCGAGGACGAGCATGATGAGGAGCCCGAAGCCCTTCTCATCCCCTGCGATGGAGGAATTTGGGAGGCCGACGCCCGCGCGGAACTGGACGATGCCGCACGAGATATTGATTCAGCGCTCGGCGATGTCGAAGAGGATGTTGACACGCTTGGGGGCCTTGCCTTCGTCATCGCGGGCCATGTTCCCGTGCCGGGCGACGTGCTGCTCCATGAACAAAGCGGCTGGCGATTGGAGATACTGGAAGGCGATTCCCGCAGAGTAACCAGGCTCAGGCTCCATCCGCCGGTCAAAGTGGCTGTCGAGGACTAGGGAACCAGCGTTCGACGATCAGAGCCCTGTTTCTAATCGGAAGGAGACAGTCATGTGGCCACAGTCATGTGGCCGCTCCCTGCCTCAACGATGCCAGAAATTCATTACTGGTGGAACGTAGCGCTACAGATTTGGACCGCAGGCGGGTCACTACGGCACGGATATCTTCCGCCAGGACGTTCGCCTGTTGAGCGTCCTTGGCGACCTGATCAGCGGTATGGCTGACCTGTTGTGAACCAGCAGCGGCGCGCGCGGCTGCGTCGTTAATGACGTTAGTGGCGCTGGTCTGGTTGCCTGCCGATTCCGCGATGGCCGACGCTCGCGAGGACATTTGCCGGATATTTTCAGCGATCAGTTCCATCGACACATCGGTTTGGGTCATCCGATTGCGGACGCCATCAAGTATTTCTCCGATCTTTCCTACCGCGCCATGCGTTTGCGCAGCGAGCGTCTTCACCTCATTGGCAACCACGGCGAAGCCCCGGCCGGCCTCCCCGGCCCGAGCTGCCTCAATAGCGGCGTTGAGCGCCAGTAAATTGGTCTGTGCAGCGAGTTGCTGGATCAGGAGCACGATTTCGCTGACGTTATCGGCCTGCTCGCTCAGTGCCTGAAGGCTAAGCTGCCCCGAATCGCTTGCCGCCATGGCTGCAGCGCCCATGCGCGCCTGTTCGTCGACTTGAGCCGAGATGTGACTGGCCGATCCCGTCAAAGCCTCTGTCGATTCCGCAACCGCCTGGATCGAGCGGGTTGTCGTGCTGGCAAGGTCAAGCACATGCTGCGCCTTTGAAAGGGCGCTTGTGTTGATGGCCCCGATGTCGTCGGTTGCCGCGGAAAGGGTGTTCATCGCTTCATCAAGCTGCTCGGCAAGGCTCACCACGGACGCTTCATAACGCGCCGCCAGTGCGAGCATGGCCTGTTCCTGAACATGGGCGGCTTTCCGTCGGTCCTCCTCGCGCAATTCCTGCTGCCTTCTTTCAGCTGCAGCGTGCCTGGCCAGTTCCTGCCGTTCCTCATGGACGCGGCGGCGTTCCAATTCGCGCAGCTCCGCATCGCTGCGCATTCGTCCCACAAATTGATTGAACATCTGAAAGAAAGCCCGGCTCAGCAACAGGACAAAAAGGATAACGGCGGCATTCAGCAATGGCGAAAGGGGATGCGACTGAAGGGCGATATGGAACTGAACCGAGATACCCAGGGTAATGATATAGACCAGCGCAGCTTGCGGGATCATCGAAAAGGTAAGTCCGCCGACGCAGATGATGCCGACATGTATGCACAGCATCATCGTTTGCGTCGCCGTATCAGCGCCATAACCCGATGAGATCAGCAGGCCACTCCAGCCCAGGGAAATAAGAAGAGTGAAAAAAGTGATCGCATGGAATTGCGATCGAACGCCGTTGTAACGGCGATGACAGAATTCGACCACAGGAACAAAAAAATGACCTGCTATGGCGGTGGTGATCTGCCAGACCGCAAAAAATAAGATCATGCCATTGGCAGGCCCATGACGATTATACCAGGCAATTGACAGCGTTATCATAACAACGGCCAGTCGGGTGCGCATGACACCTTGGCCGACTTCCTTGACCTGTTGAGCGCCAATTTCCGCAGACAGAGGATCGTCGTTAACTTCCGTGGCGGCAAGATCGGCCCAGATGCGCCTCAATCCGTGCATGGTCGGCATCTGGCGCCAGATTTTGTCCATATATGACTGCTTCCCGATGGGTTGTTTCACCTCAGAAATTAGCAGCCATATGGTTGAAAAAACCTTACGATGTTCGGTAATCTGCGGCCTTTCGACACTTCAAACGGCCCGAACGCAGCTAGCGATAAGAGACCAGCACACCGCTCCGGCCCCGCCAGACGTAGTTAGAATTTGCCGGCTATGAGCAGCCGCCCCGGTCCCAATTGAGTCAGGACCTGGTCGAGATCCGATTCGGCAAAGGCAAAACAGCCTTCGCTCCGGCCAAGCTTGCCATGTTCCCGAATCATCTCCGGCCCGACATACCAGGCGCCGTGGACCACAATCGCCCGCGCCTCCGCATGGCAGTTCGTGGGGTCCATTCCCTGCAGCCGCATGGAACGACCGTGCTTGCCGGTGTAATAATCGCCGGTCAGGTAAGCCCCGTTCGATGTGGCATTCGAGCCGAAATCGTTTGAAAAGCGCTGCACCCATCCGAGATGCCCAGGGTCCGACCCCCTGCCATGTGCAACGAGCAGGCTCGACTTCTTTCCTCCTGCCATATCAAGAACATGGAACCGCAATTTGCGTGAAGGGTTACTGAAGTCAGCGACTCCAACATAGTCGTGATGAATCACGCGCCGGCCCATCCGTTCCAATCCGGCGCGAGCGGTAGCGAACAGCTCCTTTCCACCGCCCGCGGCAAGGGCGGGAGGCGCAAAGATGCTCGTGGCGGTCAGCGCAACTGCTGATCCGAGTAATTGTCTGCGACTGATATCCATGATGTATTTTTAGGGCACTTCCTCAATTTTTTCAATGCGGACTGCATTCTGATCGGCGCAAGCGCTGTAATCATCCGCTCCAGAGCCAAGCTTCCCGCTTGCCCTTCGCTGTCCGTTTTCCTATGAGGCGCGTCGCGACAGGTTCCCGGAATGGGATGAAAAGGGAACCCGGAAGTGGACTGATAATCCATAAACCGGGGCTGCCCCCGCAACTGTAACCGGCGAGTGTTCCCTTCTATGCCACTGGATTCCATCCGGGAAGGCGGGGCGAGCATGTTGATCCGGGAGCCAGGAGACCTGCCTGACGCGGTCGTTCTTTCGTGCGGACGGGGTGTGCCGAACGATCGAGGATTTTCCTCGTGCAGCGACGGAGTCGGGGTATGCGCGGGAAATCATTCCAAAATTAAAGCCGCGCATGGCCCTTTTTGAGTTGTTCAATAAGGGGAATTTAATGCGTATTTCCAAATCGCTGGTGCTCGCAGCATCCGTTCTGGCTCCCGCTCTGGCGCAGGCGGCCGAGGGGGACCAGATCGTCGTTACCGCGACGCGCGCTGAAAAGCCGCTCTCTCAGATCGGCCAGTCCATCACCATCATCTCGCAGGACGAAATCACCGCCCGGCAGAGCGTCACAGTCGTTGATCTGCTCCGTACCGTGCCGGGCGTAACGTTCACCCGCAACGGCGGCGTTGGCGCAGCCACGTCGGTCTACATCAGGGGCGCGGAAAGCGAGCAAACCGTTGCCCTCATCGATGGGGTAAAGCTGAACGATCCGTCCACTCCCGGCAGCGGCTTCAACTTCGGCGATCTGCTCACCGGCAATATCGAGCGAATCGAAATCGTGAGAGGGTCGCAATCCGTACTTTGGGGCAGTCAGGCCATTGGCGGCGTCATCAACATGATCACGCGGGAGCCCACCGAAAAACTCTCGTTCAATGCTCGCGCCGAATATGGGTGGCGCGACACGGCACAGACCGTCGGGAATATTTCGGGTGTATTTGGCCCTGTGGCGGCAAGCCTTGGCGCGGGTTATTTCCGTTCCGATGGCATTTCCAACTTCGATGAACGTCTGGGCGGCGACGAACGCGATTCCTACCGCAATTTCGGCGCAAATGGAAAAGCAAGGATTACGCTTTCCGATTCCATTTCGGTTGATCTTCGCGGATGGTATTCGGATGGGAAGAACGGCATCGACGGCTACCCTCCCCCGTCGTTCAACTTTGCGGACACGCGGGAATATTCCAAGGTAAAAGAGTTTGTTGGCTATTCCGGCCTCAACGTCGCCTTGCTTGACGGACGGCTGCGCAATCGCTTTGCCTTTACCTACACCAATATCGATCGGGATAGTTACGATCCTGACGCCACGCCAGTCCGCACGTTTGATTCCAGAGGTAAAAACGAACGGTTCGAATATCAGGGGATATTGAATATCACCCAAGGTATCGAAGCGACATTCGGTGCGGAGCGGGAAAAATCGCGCTTGCGAACGGCGGCCCCCTCATCCTTCGATCCCGATCCCATTCCGGCGCACGCGCGCGCAACGCTTGAAAGCCTTTATGGCCAGATCAGCGTCACACCGATCACGGGCTTCACGGCGACTGCGGGTACTCGCTACGATCATCACAACAGGTTCGGCAGCGAGACCACGTTCGCGGCCAATGCCGTATATAGCCCCAACGGCGGAGCCACGACCCTGCGCGCCAGCTATGGCGAGGGCTTCAAGGCGCCATCCTTGTATCAATTATATGGCGATTACGGCAACGACGACCTTCAACCCGAAACATCAAAGGGCTGGGACGCAGGGATTACGCAACAGTTTTTGGACGGTGCAGCAGAACTGAGCGCGACATGGTTCCACCGCGATACGAAGAATCTGATCGATTTCATTTCCTGTCCCGCATTGACCGGCATTTGCGAAGACCGCCCTTTTGGCACCTATGACAATGTCAGGCGTTCTCGCGCAAAGGGCGTTGAGCTTGGCATGATGCTGAAGCCGGTGGAGGCGCTGAACCTTTCGGCCAACTATACCTGGATGGACGCGGAAAGCCGCGAAACCGGTCTTGATCTGGCTCGGCGGCCAAAACATAGCATAAACGCTTCGGCGGCTTATCGTTGGCCCTTCGGGTTGGAAACCGGCGCTACTATTGTGCATGTGGGGTCAAGCTTCGACGATGCGTCCAACACGCGCAAGCTGGGCGGCTATGTTCTTGTCGATGTGCGCGCAAGCATTCCGGTCATACAGGGCGTGGAGCTTTACGGACGCATCGAAAACCTGTTCGATGAACGCTATGAGACTGCATTTCGCTACGGAACGCCCGGCCGGGCAGTTTATGGCGGCATTCGGCTAAATTACTGAGCAACGCATGTCATCAGTGTCGATGGCGGGGAGAACTGATATGGGCGCTGTAATGCTACAGGGCACGGGTTCCGATGTCGGCAAGTCCGTCCTTGTGGCCGGGCTTTGCCGGGTCTTTACTAATCGCGGCCTTCGCGTCCTTCCCTTCAAGCCACAGAACATGTCCAACAACGCGGCGGTGACGCCGGACGGCGGGGAGATCGGCAGGGCTCAGGCCCTGCAGGCCCTCGCCTGCCGTGCGGAACTTCATACGGACATGAACCCGGTCCTGCTGAAGCCCCAGTCTGACAAGGCCGCGCAGGTCATCGTCCATGGAAAGATGCAAGGCACCTTGGGCGCAGAATATTACCGAAGCCGCAAGGGCGAACTGCTGGATGCCGTCCTTGCCTCCTATCGCCGCCTGCGCGCAGCCGCTGATGTCGTCATAGTCGAGGGCGCTGGCAGCCCAGCCGAAATCAACCTGCGTAAAGGGGACATCGCAAACATGGGCTTTGCCCGCGCGGCCGACGTGCCGGTGATATTGGTGGGCGACATCGACTGCGGCGGCGTGATCGCCTCTATCGCGGGCACCAAGACGGTAATCGACCCTCGCGACGCGGCCATGATAAAGGCCTTTCTTATCAATAAATTCCGGGGCGATATTCAGCTTTTTGATGAGGGCTATGCCGCCATTGAGACGCTTACCGGATGGAAGGGTCTTGGCATTGTTCCCTGGCTGGCTTCGGTGAGGAAGTTGCCCGCCGAGGATGGCGTGACATTGGAAAAACCGAACACAAGCATGGAAGGCACCGTTGAAATAGCCGTACCCATGCTGTCCCGCATTGCCAATTTCGACGATTTCGACCCGCTGGCGCAGGAGCCATCCGTGCGGCTCACCATGATTCCCCCAGGAAAGCCGATCCCGGCCAGCGCTGCGCTCATAATCCTGCCCGGCACTAAAGCGACCATTGCCGATCTGGAGTTCCTGCGCGCGCAAGGTTGGGACATCGACATCGCCGCCCATGTGCGGCGGGGCGGGCATGTCCTCGGCATCTGCGGCGGATATCAGATGCTGGGCCGAACCATCGCTGATCCGGACGGCATTGAAGGAGCGGCTGCCACAGTCTCGGGGCTGGGCTACCTTCCTGTCGAAACTGTGCTGGGAACCGAAAAGACGCTCAAGCAGGTAAGCGGCACCAGCATCGCCGATGGAAACGCCTTTTGGGGCTATGAAATGCACGTCGGCATTACGGCAGGCGCTTCCATCCCTTTGCTGCGTATGAGCGACGGGCGCGACGATGGCGCAATTAGCGCCGACGGCCGCATAGCCGGATGCTATATCCACGGATTTTTCCACTCTACTGCCCAACGGGCGGCTTGGCTGGCACGTCTGGGAGCAGCATCGAACGGCATGGATCACGACCAGACTATCGATGCCGCGCTTGATGAACTGGCGCAGGAACTGGAGACAGCCATCGATTGCGACGCGCTGCTCGCTCTTGCGAACAATGCCGCATGAGCGGGCGTGAAGAGATCAGAGCTTCAATAACAATTCGGTCAGCAATGGCTTCAACCGCCTGATTTCCTCTCGATGCGTTGCCGAAAGAGAAAAGAGCAGAGCGTGCGCGCGGGGAGTCAGCTCAAGCACCGACAGCCGCCGATCCTGTGCCGAGCTATGACGACTGACGAGTCCTGATGCCTCCAGCCTGTCGATCAGGCCGGTTGCACTGTGCGGTTTCATGATCAGCCGTTCGGCCACGAAACCCACCGTTGCGGGTTCATGCGCCGCGCGGATCGCCAGCAATGCCTGGTGCTGGCGCGGCGTCAGTCCCGCCTCGGTGGCCTTGCTTTCGCTGAATGTCGTGAACTGACGCAACGCATAGCGAAAGCTGGCCAGCGCCTGATAATCGGCGTCAGTAAGGGCTTGGTTGTCGTCCATGGAATTTCTCATACAGCAAGACAGCGATTGAAAAATGTCGCAGTGCGATATAAGCGCCATGCCATTCCTAACAAAGGCTAATGAATGTCCCTGTCGCAATCGCGTCCTACCGAAGCTCATCAACTTGCCGATCATAGCGCCGACCGGCGAATGCTGATGCTCGCCGCTATGGCGCTTGTGGTTGGCACAGGTGGAGCTTTCGGCGCCTGGCTGCTGCTCAAGCTCATCGCGGTGGCCACGAACCTTTTCTGGTTCGGTCGCTTCTCCACTGATTCCGTCGATATCGCGGACGCAGCTCTTGGTCCTGTCATGGTGGCCATTCCGATCATCGGCAGCATAATCGTTGGGTTGATGGCGCGCTATGGTTCCGACAAGATTCGGGGACACGGCATCCCCGAAGCGATTGAGACGATCCTGTACGGTGAAAGCCGCCTGTCGCTGAAGGTCGCGCTGCTGAAGCCCTTGTCCTCTGCCATTTCCATCGGCAGCGGCGGTCCTTTCGGTGCGGAAGGGCCGATCATTATGACCGGCGGAGCCATCGGGTCGCTGTTCGCCCAATGTTTCCGCCTGAGTGCGGCAGAGCGCAAGACGTTGCTCGTCGCGGGCGCCTCGGCTGGCATGACCGCCATTTTCGGTACACCGCTGGCGGCCATTCTGCTCGCTATTGAGGTATTGCTGTTCGAATGGAAACCGCGCAGCTTCGTGCCCGTCGTGGTTGGCGTGCTGGTATCGCTCGCATGGCGGCCGCTGCTGATCGGAGAGGGGCCGCTCTTTCCCTTTCACGGCCCCCCGCCACAGGGTTGCTGGCCGCTGCTTGCCGCCGTTGGCGTCGGCGTTCTCGCGGGTCTTCAGTCCGCGCTCCTGTCCACGCTGCTTTACCGGATAGAGGATGGTTTTCATCGCCTTCCTGTTCACTGGATGTGGTGGCCCGCCATCGGCGCGGTTGTGGTCGGTATCGGCGGTGTCATCGACGCGCATGTGCTGGGCGCCGGGTATCAGAATATTCAGGCGCTGCTTGACGGGTCGCTGGCCATGCGCGCCGTGCTGGCGCTGCTGGTGGTGAAGGCCATTGTCTGGCTGGTCGCCCTTGGGTCGGGCACGTCAGGCGGTATTCTTGCTCCGGTGCTGATCCTTGGCGGAGCCCTTGGCTATATCGCTGGGTTGTTCCTTCCGGGTGGAGCAGGATTCTGGGCCTTGATGGGTATGGCTGGCATCATGAGCGGGGCGATGCGCGCGCCGATCACTGGCGCGCTGTTCGCGGCCGAGCTGACGGGGCATTTCACCGCCTTGCCCCACACCATGGCCGCCGCAGCAGCGGCTTACGGTGTCAGCGTATTACTCATGCGCCGCTCGATCCTGACCGAAAAAATCGCCAGGCGCGGGCGGCACATCCTGCAGGAATTTGCCGTCGATCCGCTTGAATTGCTTCAGGCAGGCCAGATCATGACACCCGATCCGGAAACGCTTCCCGGCTCAATGCCCGTTGCAGAGGCCGCGCAATTCTTTGCTGAAGCGTCCGTTCACCGGAGCTATCCCGTGATTGATGAGCAGGGACGCCTGATCGGCCTCGTCTCCCGCACTGATGCATTGCGGTGGCGGATCGAAGGCGCACTTCCTGACGCCTCCCTTGCCGAACATATTTCGGATGCATCCTTGCCTACCGCTTATCCCGAAACGCCATGCGCCCTGATTGCCGACATGATGGTGGAAAGCGGTATTGGCCGCGTGCCCATCGTGGAGCCAAAGACACGGCGGCTTGTGGGGCTCCTTGCCCGTCAGGACCTTCTGAAAGCGCGCAATACACAGCGGAGATCCGAAACCGGGCGGACGCGCTATTTCCGCCAGCCCCCTCCTACGTCATCGTAGGAGGGCCGCTCCGCCGCAAGCCTGTTGCTCCGGCGAAGCCACGGCCTCTTACCACCACTTCTCGGGCCGGGCCGAAAAGCCCGCGCGCTCTTCGATCACGAGGCCAGCGTTCAGCACACCCTGCTCGTCAAGTGGCTTGCCGATAATCTGCAGACCAAGGGGAAGTCCCTGAGCGTCCAGACCGCCGGGCACAGACATGGCCGGAAGGCCCGCAAGCGATGCGGGCACCGTGAACACGTCATTCAAATACATGGCGAGCGGATCAGCCTGCTTTTCACCAAGGGCGAAAGCGGCACTGGGCGCAGTGGGCGTAAGCAGCAGATCGCAGCTTTCCCATGCCTTTTCAAAGTCGCGCGCGATCAGCGTCCGCACCTTTTGCGCCTGCGTATAATAGGCATCGTAAAAGCCCGCGCTCAGCACATAGGTGCCGATCATGATGCGCCGTTTGACTTCCGGTCCGAAACCGGCGGCACGCGTCGCGGCATACATGTCCTGCAACCCTGCCCCATCGGGCAAATCGCGCAAGCCATAGCGCACGCCGTCATAACGCGCGAGATTCGATGATGCCTCGGCTGGCGCGATGATATAATAAGTCGGCAGCGCATATTGTGTGTGCGGCAAGGAAATCTCGACGATTTCCGCGCCCGCGTCCTTCATCCATGCAATGCCCTGCTCCCACAGCGCCTCGATCTCAGCAGGCATTCCGTCAACGCGATACTCTTTCGGAATACCGACGCGTTTGCCTTTGAGATTGCTGGAAAGGCCTGTTTCCCACTTCGGAACTGGCAGGTCCAGCGACGTCGCATCGCGCGGATCGAAGCCAGCCATATTCTCCAGCATGATCGCGCAATCGCGCACATCGCGCGCCATCGGCCCTGCCTGATCCAGCGAACTGGCGAACGCCACAATGCCCCAGCGAGAGCAGCGGCCATAAGTGGGCTTGATACCCGAAATGCCAGTAAAGGCAGCAGGCTGGCGAATCGAGCCGCCCGTATCCGTGCCTGTCGCCGCAGGGCACAACCGCGCTGAAATTGCCGTCGAGCTGCCGCCAGAGGAGCCGCCGGGTGCAAGATCGGCATTACCGCCATCCGCGCGCCGCCAGGGCGAAATCACATTGCCGAAATAGCTCGTCTCGCTGGACGAACCCATGGCGAACTGATCAAGGTTGAGCTTGCCTAGCATGCCCGCGCCAGCCTCAAACAAATGGCGGGAGACGGTCGATTCATATGTCGGCTTGAAACCCTCCAGCATATGACTGGCGGCGGTCGTCTGCACGCCCTGCGTACAGAACAGGTCCTTCATGCCAATCGGCACGCCCGACAGCGGCAGCAGCTTGTCCTCCGCCCGCGCCTTGTCAGCAGCGTCAGCGGCGGCAAGCGCATGATCCGGCGTTTCAACGATGAAGGCATTGAGCGCCTTGGCGGCGGCAACATTCGCATTGAATGCGTCGGCCACTTCACGGGCAGTGAATTCGCCCTTGCGGAAGCCATCGCGGATTGCCGCGACGGTAAGATCGGTGAGATTTCCGGTCATTATTCGATCACCTTCGGCACGGCGAAAAAGCCGTGTTCGGCCTGAGGCGCGTTGGCGAGCACCTTTTCCCGAACATTGCCATCGCTCACCACATCCTCCCGCAGGCGGAGATGATTAGGAATAACGGCGGTCATCGGTTCTATGCCCGCGACATTCACCTCCCCAAGCTGTTCTACCCAGCCAAGGATGTTGTTGAGTTCAGGCACCAGCGCATCGGCCTCCGCATCGCTGATCGCGATCCGGGCCAGGCTGGCGATTTTCTTGACGGTTGCATGATCGACTGACATAGCCCGCCGCTAGCACCCCGAAAGGCCCGCTTCAAGCCGCTTCGCACTACATGGAAGGCAAGCGTTGCATAAGATGCATCCAAAGGGCACAGGAACAAAATTGCTAGCCAGCGGATTATGCTGCACTGCAACAAGGGAGAGCCCTGTTGGCCCGGAAATTTCTTTATGTGATTGCGATATTGATCATGCTCGCCCTTGCCGCTTCCTTGGTTTATCGAATTTGGGGCCAGCAACTCATGCAGGCGGCCATGGTTCCGTCCGCAAAGTTCGTTCCGCAAAAGGCGCTCGTTTCCCATACTTATGCCTCACCCACCATGTGGTATGCGCGGCCGGACATCAGGCAGAACAACCCGGCGCTCTGGACACCCGCAGGCGTGACTACGGACGGAAGCGGCCAAGCTGCGATTTTCTTCATTCACCCGACGTCCTATCTGGAACGCTCGAAATGGAATGCGCCGCTCGACGACAAGGAATCGGCGGACCGGGCCCGGCTCTTCATTCAGGGGCAGGCCAGCGCGTTCAACAATGCAGGCCAGATATGGGCGCCCCGCTACCGGCAGGCGACCTTCGGCGCTTTCCTGACAGGCAAGAAGGAAGCGCAGATGGCGCTGGGCGCCGCCTATCGCGATGTGGCAGCCGCATTTGACTATTTCCTGTCACAGAATGAGGGCCGGCCGCTGATCCTTGCCGCGCATAGCCAGGGATCGCTGCATCTCATCCGCCTCCTTCATGAGAAGGTCGCGGGAACGCCACTCGCAAGCCGGATCGTGGCTGCTTATGTCGTAGGATGGCCGATCTCAGTAGAGAGCGACCTGCCCGCCCTGGGCCTTCCCGCCTGTCAGAAAAAGGATCAGGCCGGATGCATCCTGAGCTGGCAAAGCTTTGCTGAACCGGCCGATCCTGCATCAATCCAGACCGTGTTCGATGAAAGCACTGGCCTGACGGGTAAGCCGCGCAAGGGGACGCATATGCTGTGCGTCAATCCCCTGACCGGCGCGCCCGACACTAAAGCAGTCGCAAGCCAGAACCTGGGAACGCTGAAGCCCAATGAGGATATGAGCGACGCTGAATTGATTCAGGCTGCGGTGCCAGCGCGTTGCGACGAACGCGGCTTCCTCCTGATCGGCAATCCGCCGGAGCTTGGCCCCTATGTATTGCCGGGCAACAACTACCATGTTTATGATTATAGCCTCTTCTGGGCGAATGTGCGGGCCGACGCGAAGGAAAGGCTGACAACATTTCTGGCCCGCTGATCACTACGGCAAGGGACGAATTCCGTGCCGTGCTGCCTACCGGCGGGCGGTTGATCGGATTGGATGTCGGGACAAAGACCATCGGCCTCGCCCTGTGCGATGCTCGCTGGACCATCGCCAGCCCGGCGCACACCATCACCCGCACCAAGTTCACGAAGGACAAGGCGGCGCTGGCGGAATTCATCGCGGCTCAGCAAGTGGAGGGGATCGTCATAGGCCGGCCCCTCAATCTCGACGGCAGCGAATCGCCAAGGAGCCAATCGAGCCGCGCCTTCGCCCGGAACCTCGCAGACCTTGGCCTGCCGGTCCTGCTGTGGGACGAACGCTGGTCGACCCAGGCGGTGACACGCACGCTCATCGACGCCGATGCCAGTCGCGCCCGCCGCAGTGAGTTGGTCGACAAGCTGGCGGCCAGTTATATCCTGCAAGGAGCGATTGACGCCCTGTGCGGCTAAAACTCATCTCCTGTGGAGGAGTATCCGGCATGTCGCGCTTTCCCCACTTGAGCTTACCGCGCCTCTGCAATAAGCCGCAGCCATGCAGTCCAGAATGAGCAAGACCGGGCTTACCGGTCGCGACAATTTTCCGCACCGGCATTTGCTGGGCATGGAAAATCTTCAGCCATGGGAAATCCGCTTCCTGCTGGATGAGGCGGAGCATTGGGTGGCGATCAACCGGCAATCGGCCAAGCATGATGATCGGCTGGCCGGTCTCACCCAGATGAACGCCTTTTTCGAAAACAGCACCCGAACGCTGCTGTCGTTCGAGGTTGCGGGGAAAAGACTCGGCGCGGACGTCGTCAACATGCATGCGGCGCAATCAAGCGTGAAAAAGGGCGAAACGCTGATCGATACGGCCGTGACTCTGAACGCCATGCGCGCTGACGTGATCGTGATCCGGCACCAGAGTTCGGGCGCCGTGCAACTGATCGCTGACAAGGTCGATTGCCCGGTGCTGAATGCCGGCGATGGACGACACGAACATCCGACACAGGCATTGCTCGACGCGCTCACCATCCGACGGCGCAAGGGGCATATCGAGGGATTGATAATCGCGATATGCGGCGATGTGCTGCATAGTCGCGTGGCACGCTCCAACATCATCTGCCTTTCGACCCTGGGCGCGCAAGTCCGCGTGATCGCCCCGCCGACCCTGATGCCGGAAGCCATAGAGCAGATGAGTGCGACTGCTTTCACTGATTTCGACGAAGGGCTGGAAGGCGCTGATGTAGTGATGATGCTGCGCCTTCAGCATGAACGGATGGATGGCGCATTCATCCCCTCCCCGCGCGAATATCACATGCTCTATGGCCTCACTCCCGAACGGCTGGCGCGGGCTAGGCCCGATGCGCTCGTGATGCATCCCGGCCCGATGAATCGCGGTGTCGAGATTACCAGCGCGGTAGCCGACGATCCTGTCCGTTCCGCGATCACCGAACAGGTGGAAATGGGCGTGGCGGTCCGCATGGCCTGCCTGGATGTGCTGACGCGCAGCGCCAGAGGTGTGGAGGGATGGGCATGAACGGACTTCTCGCCATAACCAACGGCCGACTTGTCGATCCGGCAGGGCAAACCGGCGAGCGGGGTGTTCTTCTGTTGAAGGGCGACAGCATTCTTGCCGCTGGGCAAGTGGATGTTCCGGCGGAAGCTGAAATTATCGACGCTGGCGGCCTGTTGATTGCTCCAGGCATTATTGACCTCTGCGTGTTCAAGACCGACAAGCCTGCTTTCCATTTCGGCGGCATTACCCGCGCGGCGCTGATGCCCGATCAGTCGCCGCCGCTCGACGATCCGGGATTGGTTCAACATGCGGCAAGAGCAGGCAAACCCGATTTCTGGGTTCATCCGCTGGCCGCCGCGACGCGGGGACTTCAGGGCAGGGAAATGGCCGAAATCGGCTTGATGAAGGCAGCAGGCGCGAAGGCGGTTGCTACCGGACGCCATTGGATCGCGGATTCGGGCATCATGCTCCGGGTGCTGCAATATGCTTCCGCGCTTGGGCTCACTGTCATCGTCCATGCCGAAGATAGCGGTCTTGCCGCCCATGCGGTGGCTACTTCGGGCGAGACGGCGACCCGTCTGGGCCTGCCAAGCGCGCCCGCTTGCGCCGAAGCGATTGCGATTGCCCGCGACATCATGCTGGCACGCGAGGCAAAGGCAGCCATCCACTTCCGCAACGTGACGACGCGGCAAGGCTTTGACCTGATCCGGGCCGCCAAAGCCGAAGGGCTTGTCGTCACGTGCGGAATCAGTCCCGCTTATCTTTTCCTGTCCGACAATGCCGTTTCCGGCTTCCGCACCTTTGCCCGCCTTTCTCCCCCGCTTCGGAGCGAGGATGACCGGCAGGCGGCGCTGCAGGCAATCGCGGATGGCACTATCGATGTGATCTCATCCAGCCACGATCCGCGTGGGCCCGAGGATAAGCGCCTGCCCTTCGCCGACGCTGCTCCGGGCATGGCGGGCGCGGAAACGTTGCTTGCGCTTTCGCTCAATCTGGTTCGCGATGGGCGGATCGGGATGAACCGCCTCTTTGCACTCCTGACTGCCAATCCAGCGAAAATCCTGGGCATTGAGGCGGGCGATTTTGCCACGGGCTCTGCGGCCGACATCATCTTCATCGATCCGGATACGCCATGGCAAGTGGACTCGGACAAAATGGCGGCGTCTGCGGGCAATACGCCTTTCGACCGGATGCCGGTTCAGGGCCGGGTCCGCAGAATTATGAAGGGCGGCCAGTTCCTCGACTGACCGCCCCGCATTTAGCCTATGGGTAAATTTCAGCGCATCGCGAATTGCTTGGTCTCTCGCGAAACCCAGCGGGGTGCGGCATGGTCCGCTATGCCGCGCACGAAACAAGCCGATCCCTTTGCCCGAAGGGCGGAGCAAGTCTTTTGCGCATCCTGACGGCTATCGAAGCCTGACAGCGCCAACCGGTAAAAGGTCCGGCCATTGATCTTGGCAGTATTGCCGAACGTGGTGTAGCCCCGGATATGGGGAAATTGAGCGCTGATCTGCTTCCATGCCTGATTGACGCTATGGGCGCTGCTAAACGCGCCAAGCTGCACAACATAATCGGACACGTTCTTTGCTCGCGCAGGCTGCGTCACGGATGCTAGCCGAGGCGCAGGTATACTGGCCGCTGGAATGTCCGCCTTGATAAGCGGCGCGGCGGGTTCAAGAGCGGCCATCGTCACTTGCGTTTCCATGGCAGGCGCAATGTCTTCAGGACGCACGGTTTCCACCGGCACCGGCTGCGCGTCAGCACTCGCCAGAGCCATTTGCGCCGGAGCAGTAACGTCACCCAGCGCCAGCCGAATAGGCTGGCCCGGATCGGCCTGCGGAGTCACGCCCATCAATTGCGCCACCTGCTGCACCTCGGCCCCCGGCCGCGCCAGCACTGCCCATTCGCCAACCCGCTTTCCGGCGTCTTCCGGCGACAAGTCCTGGCTGGCAACCATTTTGGATTCGCGCCAGCGACCCGCAAGAGCCAGCGTGTAGGCCAAATTCTGCCGTGTCCTGGCTGTAGCATCAAGCTGACGCGCTTCCGCCGAAAGGATACGCAGCCCTTCTTCGGTATCGCCAGCAAGAGCCATGGCAAAGCCATAATCCGAGGCCGGAACGATCTCCATATGCTGCTCAAGCACCGCGCGCGCATCATTGCTCTTGCCGCGTGCGATCTTTACCATGGCAAGGCCGATCACGGTTTGCGCATCGGCGTGGCCAAGCGACAAAGCATCTTCAAAGCTCGTTTCCGCTGAAGCAAATCGGCCGCCGGACAGATAGGCCTGCCCCAGCAGCGAACGATAGGCGCCGTCTTGCGGGTTCGCCGCAACAGCTTCTTCGGCAGCAACTATCGCCTTGCCATCCTTGTCCTGCGAAAGGGCTTTCGCGGCGGCGGCGGCATATTGCGCGCCGTCATTGTCGGAGGCTGACGCCGTATGGGTGCCGGGAGCGGTGCTGGCGCAACCCGCGATCGTCCCGCCCAGGATCAGCGACGATCCCGCGATTTTCAGAAAGGCAGAGCGTTTCATGAGCTAATTCCCGTTCTTATCCTGCGGCACGACTGCGCGGCAGTTGATCGGCGAGTTGATCGATCTGCGGCAACTGATCCAATAAATTGTCCAGCGCCTCTATCATGAGCTGCTGCGCCGAACGGTTGGAAACCGCGCTTGCGAGCCGCAGCCGTAAATGCCGTTCGGGGTCGATGCGGAGCGTGAAAGCCGCCTTGGCCTTGCGTGATCGCGTAGACGCCGGATGCGCCGTAACCCTGGCCTTGGGCTTGGCCGCATCTGCAGGCTCTTCAGGCTCCGGCACATGGCCGATCCGTTCGGCCAAAGCCTTGCGCTGCTCGACTATGGCAGGCACCGGCACTGCCCGGACCGCTTCCTCCTGTGCCGCCACAGGCGTTACCTGCGGCGCAGGCTGCGCGACTGGCGAAACCACCCCTCCCATCGGAGACAATCCGGAAAAAGGCCCGCTCGCCGAAAGGCCGCCGTCCTCTCCCATATCGTTCCAGCCAAGATCTTCGTGCCCCATGGCAAGGCCACCAGGATTACCGATATTCTGCCGCCGCATCGCCGGTTTGGCATCTCCCTTCCGGGCCAGCAGGCCGGAGGTCAGGGAGGCAAATGGCTTTGGTTCGCCCATGTCGTTGCTCCCTTACTGGCCGACGACCCGGCGGCCGAAACCACCTGCCGACCGTGAGCCCATATGTCCGTTCGCCATTTGTGGAGTAGCGAAAACGGTACGGCGAAAATTCTTTTCAAGGCGGTCGGAGATATAGCTCCAGAGCGCAACAACCTCCTGCGCCGACCGGCTCTTGGCATCGACCTCCATCACCGTTCGCCCGTCGATCATCGACGCGGCGAAGTCCGTGCGATGATGCAGCGTGACGGGTGCGACCGTGCCATGTTGCGACAGGGCGACGGCGGCTTCCGACGTGATCTTTGCCTTTGGAGTCGCCCCGTTCACGACAAAGACGAGGGGCTTGCCCGCCCGCTCGCACAGGTCGACGGTTGCACCCACCGCCCGCAAATCGTGCGGACTGGGCCTCGTAGGAACGACAATCAGTTCGGCCACGGAAATAACGCTTTGGATGGCCATGGTGATGGCCGGCGGCGTGTCGATGACCGCGAGTTTGAAGCCCTGCTGCCGCAATATCTCAAGATCGGCGGCGAGGCGCGCAACGGTAGTCTGCGCAAAGGCGGGATATTCCGCCTCCCGCTCATTCCACCAATCAGCGAGCGATCCCTGCGGATCAATGTCGATCAGAACGACGGGACCCGCGCCCGCATATTGCGCCTGGACGGCGAGATGCCCTGACAAGGTGGTCTTGCCGGATCCGCCTTTCTGCGATGCCAATGCTAGGACGCGCACGATTTTCCCCTCGAATTCCGGATTTCGAGACTGGATTGCCATGATGGCCACTAAAATCTGGTTAACGCATCAGCCGGAGCAACTTTGCGAACGGGCTTCTCGATATTCATTGCAAATGTGGAATTAAGGCTCTTTTTATGTATAAGGGCTACGGGGGGGAGTCATGAACATGAAACAGCTTTTTTTGGCAGCCAGCGTCGCATGTCTGGCCTGCACCGCGCCGGGCAGGGCCATGGCTGATGTCAAGGCGGGCGTCGATGCATGGGAACAGGGCAAATATGACGCCGCGGTCAAGCAATGGCGGCCAGCCGCTGCGGCTGGCGATGCGGACGCGCAATTCAATCTGGGTCAGGCCTACAAGCTGGGTCGCGGTGTTCCCATGGACATCAAAGCCGCGACCGAGTGGTTCCGCAAGGCTGCCGCGCAAGGCCATATCCGGGCAGAGGACAATTATGCGCTACTGCTATTCCGTGAAGGAAAGCGGGCCGAAGCCATGCCCCTGATCGAAAAGTCAGCGGCACGAGGCGAACCGCGCGCCCAATATATATTGGGAACCGCTCTCTTTAACGGGGAGAATATCGGAAAAGACTGGAAGCGCGCCTACGCCACGATGACGAGAGCGAACAATGCCGGCTTGCCGCAGGCAGCGAAGAGCCTTTCGCTCATGAATCAATACATTCCGCTGAAAGATCGGCAGGAGGCCATCAAGCTGGCGGCACAACTGGAACGGCAAGAGCGCAGCAACATGCTGGCGGCTACGCAAATGCCGCCTGCCGTAACGCCGGCGGCTCCCGCTCAAACTGGCAAACCCGTTCCAATCAAGCCAGTGGACTTGCCGCCTTCGGCTATTGTCCAGGCAACGCCGGTCAAGCAGGCGCCCGCGCCACAGGCAAATACGACAAAGCCAGAGACCGGAAAAACGGCAACTACGGCACCGGCCAAAACTTCACCGCCCGAGGGGAAATGGCGTGTTCAGCTAGGGGCCTTCAGCGATCAATCCAACGCGAAATCGCTTTGGGACAAATTGTCAAAACGCGTGACGGGACTGGACGCCTATCAACATTATCTGGTGAAGGAAAAGGGTCTGACTCGGCTATTGGCTGGCCCCCTACCCACCCAGGCGGCCGCATCGAAACTCTGCGCCGCCGTGAAGGCCGCGAGCGCGGGTTGCCTGGTGAAACGCCCCTAGCAGGTCAGGTCTGGCCGGGCTGTCTTCTCTCAGGCCTGGACCCAGTCGCCCCGGCCGATGCCCTGCGCATAAAGCAGCACGCTCAGATCGCCATGAACGATTTCCGCGTCCGCTGCCTCGCGCGCCTTTTGCTTGGCATGATAGGCCACGCCCAATCCCGCCGCTTGCATCATCAATATGTCATTCGCGCCGTCGCCCACGGCCATGGTCAGTTCCGACGCGATGCCATAAGTCTCAACCGCCTTTTCCAGCTCTTCGCGCTTCCGAATCGCGTCGACGATCGGAAGCTGCACCGTGCCGGTAAGCCGCGCCGCATCCACGTCCAGCACATTGGCGACGACTCGTTCAAAGCCGATTTCCTTGCCCACCGGCTCAGCAAAACGCGTGAAGCCCCCAGACACCAGCACAGTCTTTGCTCCACGCGCCGCCATGGTCTGCACCAGCGCCTTGGCACCCGGCATGATCTGTACGCGTTCCGACCGGCAAAGGTCGATGACCTCGTCCTCCAGCCCTTTCAGCAGAGCGACGCGGCTGCGCAACGCCTCTGCGAAGTCCAGTTCGCCGCGCATCGCCCGCTCCGTGACTTCCGCGATCTGCGCCTTCAAACCAGCATAGTCAGCCAGTTCATCGATGCATTCCACGGTAATCATGGTCGAATCCATGTCGGCCACCAACAGCTTCTTTTCACGCGCACCAAGCGGCTGCACGACCACGTCTATGCTGCCTTCCATGGCTTGCAGCACGCGTCGCCCCTCGGCAGGCAGAGCGCTGAAGAGAATGTCAGCCGCCTTGCCGGGATCGATCTCCCGCACTTCCCCCGGTTCGCAGCTAGCCGCTGCCAGCCGGTCGCGCGCCGCCGAAATATCCCCCTGACGTAAGGCATCGCTTGCCACTATGGTCGCAACGAACATGAACAGTCCCGATTTCCCTTCCCGCCAGAATCACGGCTCCGATGACCGCCCGGCTGTGGCGCTTATTGCCGGACCGACCGCCAGCGGCAAGAGCGCTCTGGCATTGGAGTTCGCCCGGCGGCAGGACGCCGTCATCATCAACGCCGACGCCAGCCAGGTCTATGCCGATCTTGCCATCCTTTCCGCACGGCCTTCGCCAGAGGAAATGGCTACCGCGCCCCATCGCCTGTTCGGCTATATCGATGGAGCGGAAGCCTGCTCGGCGGCGCGCTGGGCGGAAGATGCCAAGCGGGAGATCGCGGCAGCGCATGAGGCGGAACGTCTGCCGGTGCTGGTCGGTGGAACGGGCCTTTATATACGGACGCTGCTGGACGGCATCGCGCCCATTCCGGAGATTGATCCCGGCATCAGAGCAGAGGTCCGGGCGCTTTCCGTGGCAGAGGCTTATCTCGCCCTGCAACAGGAAGACAGCGAAAGCGCGGCACGCCTTGCCCCTGCGGACAGCAGCCGGATTGCTCGCGCGCTGGAGGTGATCCGCTCGACCCGAAAACCGCTTGGCTGGTGGCATGCCCATATGGAGGGCGGCATTGGCGGAGAGATTGCGCTGCGGCCTCTCCTCCTGCTTCCGCCAAAGCCATGGTTGTTCGAACGCTGCGATCGCCGGTTCGAACATATGCTCGAACGGGGCGCAGTAGAGGAAGTCGAACGGCTGATGGAAAGGCGCCTCAAACCCGATCTGCCGGTCATGCGAGCGATTGGCGTGCGGGAAATCGCCGCTTGGCAGGAAGGCGAGATCAGTCGGGAAGAAATGCTGACACGCGGCCAGATCGCGACGCGGCAATACGCAAAGCGGCAATATACCTGGTTCTCACATCAGCCGCCCCCGGACTGGCCGCGTCATGAACGTGAGATTGATAACAAAATAGCCGCTGACTTGGTAACAAAATTACGAAGGTAGGTGTTGACAAGCCATTTTATTATAAATAGAGGCGAACACCTTGCCTTTTCAACTGCCCTGCAGCAAGGCGCTGAGTTAATTTTTGACAGGAGGTTTCTGTGGCCGAGCATAGCGGCGCGGACATATTGGTCCAGGCGCTGGTTGATCTGGGCGTTGACACGGTGTTCGGATATCCGGGCGGCGCAGTGCTGCCCATTTACGACGCCCTTTTTCAGCACGCCACGATCAAGCATGTGCTTGTGCGCCATGAGCAGGCGGCCACTCATGCGGCAGAGGGCTATGCCCGTTCGACCGGGAAGCCTGGTGTCGTGCTCGTCACATCCGGTCCTGGCGCGACCAATGCCATAACCGGCATCACGGATGCGCTGATGGACAGCATCCCCATGGTCGTTCTTACCGGTCAGGTTGCGACGCACCTGATCGGCACTGACGCCTTTCAGGAAGCGGACACGATCGGCCTCACCCGCCATTGCACCAAGCATAATTATCTGGTGAAGGACCCGGCGAAACTCGGCCATATCATCCACGAGGCGTTTCATATCGCCACTTCGGGTCGTCCTGGTCCTGTTGTCGTGGACATTCCCAAGGACGTTCAGGTTGCGACCGCCGAATATACCCGTCCGGCAGAAATCCGGCACGAAAGCTATCGCCCGCAGGTCGAAGCGCCCGCCGCCGATGTGGAAAAGGCGTTGGAGATGCTGGCGAATGCGCAGCGGCCGATCCTCTATACAGGCGGTGGCGTCATCAACAGCGGTCCAGAAGCGAGCAGGCTGCTGCGCGAACTGGCCGAACTGACCGGCGCTCCAGTCACCAGCACGTTGATGGGCCTTGGCGCTTTCCCTGCTTCCTCGCCGCAATGGCTGGGAATGCTGGGCATGCATGGCACGTATGAAGCCAATATGGCGATGAATCGCGCCGATCTGATCCTGTGCCTGGGCGCGCGATTCGATGATCGCGTCACTGGCCGGCTGGATGCCTTCTCGCCTGACAGCAAGAAGGTTCACGTCGATATCGATCGCAGTTCAGTCAACAAAAATGTCGTCGTTGACCTTCCGGTTATTGGTGATGTGGGCAGTGTCATGGCCCGCATGATCGCGCTCTGGAAGAGCAAGGGCCACAAGAAGACGGACCAGACCGAATGGTGGAGCCGGATCGAAGGCTGGCGTGCGCGCCGATCGCTGGATTTTCGCCAAAGCGGCGAGGAAATCCTGCCGCAGCGGGCCATTGCTGCGCTTTACGAGGCGACGAAGGGCCGTAACCCGATCATCACGACGGAAGTTGGCCAGCATCAGATGTGGGCTGCCCAGCATTTCCATTTCGACGATCCGAACAAATGGCTGACCAGCGGCGGTCTGGGCACGATGGGCTATGGCCTGCCCGCCGCAATCGGGGCGCAGATGGGCAACCCCGACGCGCTGGTTGTCGATATTGCGGGGGATGCATCGATCCAGATGAATATCCAGGAACTTGGCACGGCCATCCAATATCGCTTGCCCGTGAAGATATTCATTCTGAACAATGAATATATGGGCATGGTTCGGCAGTGGCAGGAACTGACCTATTCCAGCCGTTACTCGGAAAGCTATTCGGACTCTCTGCCTGATTTCGTGAAGCTGGCGGAGGCTTATGGCTGGACCGGCATCAGAATTCAGGGACCGCAGGAGCTGGAGGCAGGCATTCGGCAAATGATCGAGACGGAAGGTCCCGTCCTGGTCGATTGTCATGTCGCGAAGCTTTCCAACTGCTTCCCGATGATTCCGTCGGGCGCGGCCCATACCGAAATGCTTCTGGGCGAATCGGAAGTGTCGGGCACGATGAATGATGAGGCAAAGGCGCTTGTATGACGCAGCATCTCCGGCTCCGCATCCATGTGACAGAGCCGTGGGATTTTGAACGGGCCAATGGCACCAATGAGCTCACCGGCTGGACAGTCGATCATGCCGATGAAGAAAACGAGGAATGGGAAGTGACCCTGGACCAGAGTTTCGAATTCCGTGAGAAGCAATACCGCACCATATTGGTCGGCCCTCGCTATGTCGGCGAGCATTTGCGTCGGATGTTCGATGCGGTTGCAGGCTTCCCCGTACGGATCGCGCATCGTCAGAATGGCGACTGGCATTATGCCCTGACCGCCATGCTGTCCCTGCCGCGCGAGGAAGAGAAACAATAATGCACATCACGGAAGAAATGAGCGAGCGTCACGTCCTGACGCTGACCGTCGCCAACGAGGCCGGCATATTGGCCCGGATCGCCGGCATGTTCACTGCGCGCGGCTATAATATCGAAAGCCTGACGGTGGCGGACATCACGGAAGATCACAAGATCAGCCGTATCACCATTGTCACCAATGGCCCCCCCCGGGTCATAGATCAGATCATAGCGCAGCTTGAACGGCTGGTGCCCGTCCATCGGGTGACGGACCTTACTGAGAACGGCCCCTATGTGGAGCGGGAGCTTGCGCTTGTGAAGGTCGCAGGTCATGGCGATCAGAGGATTGAGGCGCTCCGCCTTGCCGATGTCTATCGCGCCCGCGTCGTCGACGCGACGATCGACAGCTTCATTTTTGAGATTACTGGCGGGTCGGAGAAGGTAGATACGTTCATCAACCTGATGCGTCACGTCGGCCTGGTCGAAGTGGCCCGGACCGGCATCGTCGGCATTACGCGCGGCAAGGAGGCGGCGTGAGTAATTGCCCTCGCCCTCCTTTGGAGGAGAGGGATGCGAAGACCCGGCGGCTTGCTGCCGAGTCGTAGCTGGGAGAGGGATGCGCTTTGCATGGCAAGCGCGCGAGCCAAGGCTCACTTAACCCTCTCCAACTCCATCTGAGCCCGGCTGATGCCGGACTAGGATTTTCGTATCCTCCCCTGACATGGGGAGGGCTGGTAAAGCGAGTTGAAGGAAAGTTATCGAAATGCGTGTTTATTATGATCGTGACGCTGACATCGGCCTGGTCAAGGGCAAGAAAATCGCCATTGTCGGCTATGGCAGTCAAGGCCATGCCCACGCCCAGAACCTGCGCGATTCCGGCGTGGCAGAAGTCGCCATCGCCCTGCGCACCGGTTCCCCGACCGCCAAAAAGGCTGAAGACGCCGGCTTCAAGGTGCTCAGCAATGCTGAAGCCGCCGCATGGGCCGACATCGTCATGGTCCTTGCGCCCGACGAGCATCAGGCCGCGATCTATAATGACGATCTCAAGGACAATCTGAAGCCCGGCGCGGCTCTCGCCTTCGCTCATGGCCTCAACGTGCATTTCGGCCTCATCGAACCGCGCGCCGATATCGACGTGTTCATGATCGCGCCCAAGGGTCCGGGCCACACGGTTCGCAGCGAATATGTGCGTGGCGGCGGCGTTCCCTGCCTCATCGCCATTGCGCAGGACGCGACCGGCAACGCCCATGACGTCGCGCTTTCCTATGCCAGCGCCATCGGCGGCGGCCGCTCGGGCGTCATCGAAACAACCTTCAAGGAAGAGTGCGAAACCGATCTGTTCGGTGAGCAGGCCGTGCTGTGCGGCGGCCTTTCCCACCTCATCACCGCTGGTTTCGAAACGCTGGTGGAAGCTGGCTATGCGCCCGAAATGGCTTATTTCGAGTGCTTGCACGAAGTGAAGCTGATCGTCGATCTGATGTATGAAGGCGGCATCGCCAACATGCGTTACTCGATCAGCAACACGGCCGAATATGGCGACATCCACACTGGCCCGCGCATCATCACGGACGAGACCAAGAAGGAAATGAAGCGCGTTCTGGAGGACATCCAGGCTGGCCGTTTCGTCAGCCGCTTCGTCCTCGACAACCGCGCAGGTCAGCCGGAACTGAAGGCCGCCCGTAAGCGGGCCGCCGCTCATCCTATCGAGCAGACGGGTGCCAAGCTGCGCGCCATGATGCCCTGGATCGGCGCCAACAAGCTGGTGGACAAGGAAAAGAACTGATCCGCAGCTATTCCGCATTTGAGGCTGGAACAATGAAGGGGCGTCGCATATCGTTGCGGCGCCCCAACCTGTTTGAGAGGAGACCAGCCCGTGCGTAAATATTTTGCCTCAGCAGCCGTCCTTGCCGCCGCGTTTGCCCTTGGCCCTGTCGTAGCGCAGGACACCCCTGCCCTGCCAGGCGCACCAGACCCTGCCCGCGTGCAGGCTGGCACCTATGCCGTCGATCCGATGCACACACAGGTGGCCTTTACCGTCAACCATTTTGGCTTCAGCAATTATGTCGGCCTGTTCGGCATGGCCACCGGATCGCTCACCATCGACCCCGCTCAGCCCGCAAAAGCGCGTGTGTCCATCGAAATTCCGATGAATGAAGTGCGGACCAGCTCAACGGAACTCGATCAGCATCTGAAGGGTCCCGACTTTCTCGATATCAAGCAATATCCGACCGCCAAATTCGTTTCCACCGCAGTGAAGGTCGACGGCACCACTGCCGAAATCACGGGCAATCTGACCCTGCACGGCGTTACCAAGCCCGTCACCCTGGATGCGCAGTTCACCGGTGCGGGAACGCAGCCGATGAACAAGAAGCTCAATGTCGGCTTTTCCGGCGTCACGACGATCAAGCGCAGTGATTTCGGCATAGGCAAATATGTGCCGCTCGTGTCGGACGAGGTAGAATTGGCGATCACTGTAGCGTTCGAGAAATAGCGCTTCGTCGGTCCTTCCAGACAATCGTCGTTCTCCCGAAAAGGGTGGAACGACGGTTGGTTTTGGACCTACTTCGGAAAACCGCCACAAGTTTTTGTGGACTTTTGACGCAGAATGCGTCTAAAGGGCCGCATCATGTCGAGCATCAACGCCTATTCTCTTCGTCTGCTACGACTTACACGCCCTTAGGCGTGCCATTTGTGCTACAGGCTTTGCTTCGCGGGTACACACAGCCTAAGGGCCAATCAGCTTCAGATTGAAATAGAGCGTAGCGCCGCCCAAATTGATGGCGCGTAGCTGAATTGAAGAGAAAACAACAGACATGTTACAGGACCCGTCCGTCAAATACCGCTCTTTTCCGCAGGTCGATCTGCCCGACCGGCAATGGCCCGGCAATGTCATCACCAAAGCGCCACGCTGGCTCAGCACGGATATGCGCGACGGCAACCAGGCGCTGATCGATCCGATGGACACGGAAAAGAAGCAGCGCTTCTTTGACATGCTTGTGAAGATCGGCATCAAGGAGATTGAGGTCGGCTTTCCCTCCGCCGGAGCGACCGAGTTCGATTTCATCAGCGGCCTTGTCCAGTCCGGCCGGATTCCGGACGATGTGTTCATACAGGTTCTGACGCAAGCCCGCCGCGACCTGATCGAGCGCAGCTTCGAAAGTCTGCAGGGCGCGAAGCAGGCTATCGTCCATGTCTACAACGCTGTGTCGCCTGCCTGGCGGCGCATCGTGTTCGGCATGGACCGGCCGCAGATCAAGCAGATTGCCATTGATGCCGCCAAGATCATCCGGGACGAAGCCGCCAAGCAGCCCGACACGGACTGGCACTTTGAATATTCGCCTGAAACCTTCTCCACGGCGGAACTGGATTTCAGCCTCGAATGCTGTGAGGCGGTGATGGATATATTGCAGCCGACGCGCGAAAAACCCATCATTCTCAACCTGCCCGCCACGGTTGAGGCTGCGACGCCCAATATCTATGCCGACCAGATCGAATGGTTTTGCCGTCACATTCGCGACCGGGACAAAGTGGTCATCAGCCTGCACCCCCACAACGACCGGGGCACGGGCGTGGCAGCGGCGGAGCTTGGCCTGATGGCTGGCGCTGACCGCGTCGAAGGTTGCCTGTTCGGCAATGGTGAGCGGACCGGCAACTGCGACATCGTGACAGTCGGCCTCAATATGTACACGCAGGGCGTGCATCCTGGCCTGGATTTCTCGCGCATGGAGGAAATCGTCCAAACCGTGACATACTGTAATCAGCTCCCTGTTCACCCCCGCCACCCTTATGCAGGCGAATTGGTGTTCACAGCCTTTTCGGGCTCCCACCAGGACGCAATCAAGAAGGGGTTTGCGGCACAGGAAGCCCGCAATGACGAAATCTGGGACGTGCCTTATTTGCCCATCGATCCGGCGGATATCGGCTGTTCCTATGAGGCAGTGATCCGCGTCAACAGCCAGTCCGGCAAGGGCGGCGTCGCATGGGTCCTGCAACAGGACAAGGGCCTCAAACTCCCCAAGCGGATGCAGGCGGATTTCAGCCGGATTGTCCAGGATCTTGCCGACCAGACCAGCCGCGAACTGGCAGCCGCCGACATCTGGACGGCGTTCGAGGGCCATTATTGCCTGACGCCTGACCAGCCCTTCACGCTGATCGATTATCAGGAAAGCCAATCCCCCCACGCTGGCGGCAATCGCCTCTTCGTCGGCAAGATCGCGCTGAATGGCGAAGAACGAACGGTAAGCGGCCGGGGCAACGGCCTTATCTCTTCGGTATTGGCGGCGCTGCGCGAAAATTGCGGCATCGATCTTGAGGTTGAGGATTATAGCGAACATGCGCTGGGTCAGGGTTCAGACGTGCAGGCCGCAGCCTATGTGGAGTGCAAGACGCGCGAAGGTCAGAAAGTATTCGGCGTCGGCATGGACGCCGATGTCGCCACTGCTTCTGTGCAGGCGATCCTGTCCGCCGCCAACGGCCTTACCGTCCGCAGAAACTAGGGTATTTCCGTGACAATATGGGGTCCTCGCCAAGGTGGGGACCCCATATTGAGCGGCCCAGAAACTCGGCTAAATTTCGACCTGACTGCCCAATTCCACAACGCGGTTGGTCGGCAGGCGGAAGAATTCCATCGCGCTTTCGGCGTTACGCAGCATCCAGGCGAATATCCTTTCGCGCCACAGGGCCATGCCAGGGCGCGATGAGGGCAATAGCGTCTGACGGGCGAGGAAGAAACTCGTCTCCATCATCTTGAACTCCGCGCCGCATTGCGTCACCTGCTTCAACGCGGCAGGCACATCGGGCTCTTGCATGAAGCCATATTTCAGCACGACCCGGAAAAAACCGCGCCCCAGATCCTCAAGCTTGTAACGGCTATCCTCTTCCACAAAAGGCTCGTCGAGAATCCTGACGGTGAGCAGGATCACCCGCTCGTGCAGCACCTTGTTGTGCTTCAGGTTATGAAGCAGCGCATGCGGCACGCCTTCGGGCGTCGATGTCATGAACACGGCCGTTCCGGGTACGCGCACGGCGCTATTGGCCGCCGACGCGACAAAGACCGGGATCGGCATCGCTGCCTCTCGCATCCGATCCAGCATGAGTTGCCGTCCTTTGGCCCACGTCGTGAGGAGTGTGAAGATTACCAATCCGACCAACAGGGGGAACCAGCCGCCATCGGGTATCTTGGTCATGTTCGCAGCGAAATAGGCGCCATCGACAATGTAGAAGATGCTAAGCAGCAGACCCGCCCAGAAGGGATGCCATTTCCAGAGCCGGAAAATAAGCACGGTCAACAGCACTGTATCGATCAGCATCGCCCCCGTGACCGCAATGCCATAGGCCGAAGTCAAGCTGGACGAATCCCGGAAACTCAGCACCAGCAGGATGACCATCACCATCAGGCCCCAGTTGATAAGGGGAATGTATATCTGCCCGGCGGTCGAGGCGCTGGTGTGGGAAATGCGCAGGCGCGGCATGAAGCCAAGCTGAATCGCCTGCTGCGTCACTGAAAACGCGCCTGAAATCACTGCCTGACTGGCAATGATCGCCGCCAGCGTAGCGATCCCGACAAGCGGTAGCTGAAACCAGCCCGGCGCAAGATTGTAGAAGGGGCTGTCGAGGGCCGGAATACCTTCCCGAAACAGCAATGCGCCCTGCCCCATATAATTCATCATCAAAGCGGGAAGGACAAAGAAAAGCCAGGAAACGCGGATGGGCTTGCGTCCGAAATGGCCCATATCGGCATAAAGCGCCTCTGCGCCCGTCACCGCCAGAACCACGGAACCCAGCGCCAGAAAGGCGGCCTGCCCATCGATTAGAAAGAACTTCACGGCCCAATAGGGATTAAATGCATGTAATATTCCGGGCGTGTACCAGATGCTGATGACGCCCAGCACGGATATGCACAGGAAATACAGCATCATGATCGGCCCGAACATAGCCGCCACGCGGTTGGTCCCGCCACGCTGGATGGAAAACAGCAGGACGAGGATGATTACCGCCAGAGGTACGATGACGGGTTCAAGTCCGGGATTTACGACCGCAAGACCCTCGATCGCCGACAGCACCGAAACCGCCGGAGTGATCATGCTGTCGCCATAAAAGAGCGATGTTGCGAACACGCCCAGCATGACGATACCGCGCGACCATCGCTGTGTCTTCGTCCGCCCGCTGATGAGCGCGAGCAGCGCAAGGCTACCGCCCTCGCCCTTATTGTCGGCCCGCATGATGATGGTGACATATTTCAGGGTCACGACCAGCATCATTGACCAGAACATCAGGCTGATGACGCCTAATATATGCTCCGGGTCCATCGTGAGCTTGTGGTGGCCGGCAAATGTCTCTCGAAAAGCGTAAAGCGGGCTTGTGCCGATATCGCCGAAAACAATGCCGATTGCGCCGACGGCGAGTTTCAGGACCGCCTTCTCGTCATGTCCGTGAGGACCATGCGCAGCGGCGGCAGAATCGTCCGCCCCATCCGGAAGGGACGCCTGGGTTGATAGGTCCGCCATTCTTTACAGAGATCCCAGCGTCATATTCGCTCGTTGCGCCCCCGCAAGCTTAACTATCGCGCCGCGCTTCGGCAGTAAGCGCAGCGCCCTAGCATGACTGCTAGTGCGCTGCAACAAATGTAGGGCGGGCCTCATTGTTCCCGGCCAGGCGTTCCATTTCCGGACAAGTCAGGCGCACCATCCCCAAGCGCGCGGCGCACAAAAGCAAGATTTTGCTCCAGTTCCGGTCGCCATTGGGCGTCAACAGGTGCGCGGGCAAGCAAATCGCCCCAGATTTTTTCGGCCTGCTGCAACTGCCCCGATTGAGCGAGCGCCAGTCCATAGAAATACGCAGGCGCAGGCTGCTCCGGGGCCAAACGAATCGCCTTGCGGAATGAAAACTCGGCCGCGGGCGACAGAATGCCGTTGCCATGAACCATCAGGGCGTTGCCAAGGCCAAGCCACAGATTCGCGTCCTTGGGATATTGGCGAAGCCCGACGCGCAGCACATTGGCAGCATCCTCATGCTTGCCTTGGCGATTGAAGGCATCCGACAGCACAAGCCATTGCCCGGCCTGGCTGAAGCGTTCGCCCATGTTCTTGCGCAGCTTCGCGATGTCTTCATCAAAGGCACTATTCCGTGCAGCCGCCTGTTTGGGCGCACCGGCAAGCGATGGATTGCCTTGCCAGGCATAACCCGCAAGGCCGACGAGCAGCGCAGAAGCAACGAGTTCCCATGCCGAGCGGGGTATCCGGCCGAAGCGGATGATAGCGGCGCCCGTCAGGACAGACAGCGCAATGGCGATGATCCAGCCGCTCATTGCCCGCGGCTCCTGTGCGTCTTGCGCTTGAACCGTCCGCGCATCAGCCATAGCCCCGCCGCGAGGAGGAGCACGGGCATAGCCCAGAGCGGCCATGTCAGCGGCTCCACAGGTGGCGCATAGCTCACCCAATCGCCATAGCGTTCGACAAGCCATTTGCGAACATGCTCCGGCTTCTCCCCGGCCAATATGCGCTGCCGAATTTGGGAGCGCATATCACCAGCCATGCTGACGTTGCTGTCAGCGATGGATTGGCTTTGACATACGAGACACCGGATGGTTTCCATCAGCGACTTGGCCTGCGCTTCCAGCTTCGGGTCCTCAAGCTGCCGGTCGGCATAAGGCGCAGGGGGGACCGCCGTTTGCGCGGCGGCGGGCACGGACAGGAAAGCCAAAATGAACAGCGCGAGATATTTCATTGGGCATCCCGCAATTTCGCGAGCAGCATTGGCACGTGCTCCTTACGGATCTCGCCGATGTGCTGATAAACGATCATGCCCTTGCCATCGATAACGAAGGTTTCCGGCACGCCGGACGAACCCAGCGCGATCTGTACGCTGCTGTCCACGTCCGATCCGATGCGGGCATAAGGATTGCCCCATCGGGCGAGGAAACGATCCAGATCCTCCCGGCTATCCCGAATGGCGATACCGTCGATCGCAACGCCCGCTTCTTTCAGGACCGCGAGTTGCGGTGCTTCGGCAGCGCAGGGCACGCACCAGCTCGCGAATATATTAAGCAGGCGCGGCTTGCCCTTCTGGAATTCCGCGGTGCCAAGACCAGGCCGATCGGCAACTGCGGCGGGAAGCGTGAATTGCGGCAACGCTTTTCCGATCATGCGCGATTCTATCGTGGTATCCGACGGCTTGATGATGCCGAATGCCACCACGATGATGAACAGCGCAAAAAGGCCAAGTGGCAACCAGAAAACCCAATGCTTCATGCATAAGCCTTTCTGAAAGCGGCAGTCCAGGACCGGCGCACCCGGCCCACCAGCGCCATCGCTCCACCTAGCGCGATCATGATGCCGCCGCCCCAGATCAGCGTCACAAATGGCTTCCACCAGATACGCAACTGCCAGCGGTTCTCATCGACCTGTTCACCCAGCACGATGTAGAGCTGTCCGTCCCAGCGGGTAAGCAGCGCCGCCTCGGTCGTGGGCGTTGGCGGTGAGGAGAAGAAGCGCGCCTGCGGCCGCATTTCAGCAGGCTCGGCCCCGTTCCGGCTTGCGTGCATGACACCCTCCAGCGCCGTCCAGTTCGGGCCGGCGATCGGCGATATGCTATCGAACGTCACAGTCCAGTCCGCGATTCGCACCTTGTCACCGGGACGAGCCGCAATAAGCTCTTCCTTGTTGAAAGCGCTCTCCGACGCCATGCCCGCCAGGCTGACCGCCACACCCAGATGCGCAATCACCATGCCCCAGGTGAAAAGTGGCGTGCGGCGAAGATTTCGTTTCCACAGGGGCGCTATGCTGGCGACACCTACGCCGAAAGCCAGGGTCAGGCCCAACAGCGGCAAAATCCCGATATGACCGGCGCTCAGCACGAAAACGGATGCAAAAGCGATCACCGTGACGGCGGCCGGTATGATCAACCGTTTGACCACAGCCCCCGGCCGGTCTTTTTTCCAGCGCGTCACTGGTCCGGCGGCCATGACAATGACAAGCAGCAACGCCAGCGGCCCCGCGGCGCTGTTGAAATAAGGCGGTCCCACCGACAACTTCTCACCTGTTACCGCTTCGACGCCGAGCGGATAGAGCGTGCCGACAAGCACGATTCCCAGAATGGCGGATAAAAGGAGATTGTTGACGACGAGTGCGCCTTCGCGGCTCACCGCCTCGAACTGCTTCCCTTCGCGCACCGCGCCGACGCGCAGCGCAAACAGCGCCAGTGCGCCGCCTATATATATAATGAGAAGGGCGAGGATGAAGCTGCCCCGCTCAGGATCGACTGCGAACGCATGAACGCTCGTCAAAATGCCCGAGCGCACAAGGAAAGTGCCGACCATTGACATGGAGAAGGCGACCACCGCCAACATCACCGTCCAGGCGCGAAGGCCGTCTCGGGTGGCCAGCACCGTGACGCTGTGCAGCAGCGCCGTCGCCGCCAGCCACGGCATTAAGGAGGCGTTTTCGACGGGGTCCCAGAACCACCAGCCGCCCCAGCCAAGCTCATAATAGGCCCAATAGCTGCCCGCCGTTATGCCCAGCGTCAGGAATATCCAGGCAGCCAGCACCCAGGGACGCATGGCGCGCGCGAAAGCCGCATCGACATTGCGCGTCATCAGAGCGCCCACGGCAAAGGAAAAGGCAACCGACAGGCCGACATAGCCGAAATACAGCGTCGGCGGATGAAACGCGAGGCCGGGGTCCTGCAACAGAGGATTGAGGCCCTGTCCATCCGGCGCAGGCGGCTTCAAGCGCTCGAATGGGTTGGAGGAAAAGAGAAGGAAGGCATAGAAGCCAAGGCTGATCACCGCCTGCGCGCCCAGGGTCGCCATATGGGTATCGCGGCGCAGGCTCCGCTCGAACAGGGCAACCGCCCCACCCGCAAGGCCCATGATGGTAACCCACAGCAGCATGGAACCTTCATGATTGCCCCATGTCCCGGCAATCTTGTAAAGCATCGGCTTCATCGAATGGCTGTTCATCGCCACCAGCTTCACTGACATATCCGAATGAACGAACAGCCAGATCAGCAAGACAAAAGCGAGAGCGCAGAGCAGCCCCTGCGCCACGGCCGCCGGCCGCACAGCCGCCAGGAGGTCTTCCTTGGCCGAGGAAATGCCGAGCCAGACAAGACCAAATTGCAACGCGGCCAGCGCGGCGGCCAGCCACAGGGCAATGAGACCGGCTTCAGCAATCATTTCGTGCCCGTCTCCACCTTATGCGTCTTTTCATTATACTGCATGCCCTCCAGTTCCCGGGGCATGTAGCGTTCGTCATGCTTGGCGAGCAGGTTGGAGGCGACGAATGTGCCGGATTGATCGAAAGCCCCCTCCGCGATCACGCCTGAGCCTTCCTTGAACAGGTCGGGCGCAATGCCGTTGAAGATAGCCGGGACTGTCGCCTTGCCATCAGTCACGTCGAAATGGATGGTCACGCCATCGGCCGCGCGCGCCAGGCTGCCTTGCACCACCATTCCTCCCAGGCGAATAGCCCGACCGGGCTCGACCCCTTTGGTCTTTACGTCATTGGGCGCATAGAAATAAGCCGCCTCCTCCCGCAAGGCAGAAGCCGCCAGCAACCCAGCGCCAAACAACGCCGCCAAGGCCGCAAGGATCAGGATCAGCCGCTGATGCTTCGCTTTCATCGCCACGGTTCAGCGTTCCCGCGTCAAGTCAGCGGCCCGGCGTTCCGCCCGGCGCATGGAGAGCCAGGACCACAGGCACAGGACTGCCGTGCCCGCAAGGGTCAAGCCGTAGGCGGCGATGATGAAAGGCCAGTGATTCACGTCTACCCTACCCCCGCGCCAGTCTTTGCAGTCGCGCTTCGACCTTCGTTTGCGCCAATATGGCCCGCATTCGCATCAGCACGATGGAGCCGAACAAAAGGCTGAAGCCCAGCACCGTGAAGCCCAATGGCCAGAGCATCGAGCTATCGATGGTTGACCCCCGTAAAGTAATGCTGGGCCCCTGATGCAAGCTGTTCCACCAGACGACGGAGCGATTGATGATCGGAATGTTGATGGCCCCGACCAATCCGAAAATCGCTGTCACGCGGCTCACGCTCCCACGTCCGCCTGCGTCATTGACGCTGCTTGCATTGGCAAGCGCGATATAGCCCAGATAAAGGAACAGCAGCACCAGCATGCTCGTCATGCGGCCATCCCATTCCCACCACGTCCCCCAGGTTGGACGGCCCCAGATCGAGCCCGTCACAAGACAAATGGCGGTAAACAACGCCCCCGGCGCGGCAATGGCGCGGCCCGCTATGCCTGCGAGTGGATGACGCCAGACGATCTGTACCAGGCTGGCGATCGCAAGCCCGGTCCAGCCGCCCATGCCAAGCCAGGCGGCTGGCACATGGACATACATGATGCGCACGCTTTCGCCCTGCAGATAGTCTGCGGGTGCATAAAACAGCCCCGCCACTGTTCCGATCAAGAGCAAAAGCAGCCCGCCCCAGAACAGCCACGGCGTCAATGGCCTGGCGATTGAGAGAAATCGGGCAGGATTCGCGAAAACATGCATGCGGCCCGCTCTTTAGTCGAGCCGATCCCCTATGGCCAGTGGACTTTGCAACAAGCGTGGCGATGCCGTTCCTCTTGCGCCCGGCCATCAAATCGCCCATATGGCGAACGGGAGTCGGGCGGACGTAGTACTCGCCAACCTGGTCAGGTCCTGACGGAAGCAGCCACAACGAATTCGCTGCGGGTCGTTCCGGCTCCTACCTTCCTTTCACGAAGGCCATTGATCCTCTGCAGGAAATGAGGACAAGACGAGGCTCCTCAGCCTTCGACAAGGCACTTCCTAACGGCTACTAAAGCCCCATGACCGATTCACCCCCGCCTTATCGCGTTCTCGCGCGCAAATACCGGCCGCAGAATTTCGCGCAGTTGATCGGCCAGGACGCAATGGTTCGGACCTTGGGCAACGCCATCAAGCGCGGACGCCTGGCCCATGCCTTCCTGATGACTGGCGTGCGCGGCGTAGGCAAGACCTCCACTGCGCGCCTTATTGCCAAGGCGCTGAACTGCGTTGGCCCTGACGGACACGGCGGACCCACCATCGACCCCTGCGGCGTGTGCGAGCCCTGCAAGGCCATAGCCGAAGGGCGGCATATCGACGTCATAGAGATGGACGCCGCCTCCCATACGGGCGTGGACGATGTGCGCGAAATTATCGAGGCCGTACGCTATGCCGCCGTCTCGGCGCGGTACAAGGTCTACATTATCGACGAAGTCCACATGCTGACCAAGAACGCGTTCAACGCGCTCCTGAAAACGCTGGAGGAGCCACCCGCCCACGTCAAATTCCTCTTCGCCACGACTGAGGTGAACAAGGTGCCGGTAACGGTGCTTTCACGTTGCCAGCGCTTCGACCTGCGGCGCATTTCCGCCGGAAAGCTGGCCGCTCACTTCGCCCATGTCGTGCACGAAGAAAGGGTAGCGGCTGAAGAAGAGGCGCTGGCGCTGATTGCTCAGGCCGCCGAAGGGTCAGCCCGCGATGGTCTGTCCATCCTCGATCAGGCGATCGCTCATGCCGATATGGAGGGCGAGGCGAAAGTCACCGCCGCGCAGGTGCGCGACATGCTGGGGCTTTCGGATCGGGGCGCTGTGCGACGGCTGTTCGGCCATGTGCTTGAAGGCAACGCGTGCGAGGTGCTGAGCGCGGTGCAGGAACAACATGTGCTGGGCGTCGAACCTCTGGCGCTGATGCGTGGCCTGCTGGAAATCTGCCACGCCGTCACAGTTGCCAAGACCGGACGCGAGGATGAAGATCCAGCCAAATCGGCGGAGGAACGCGCGCAGCTTGGCGGTTGGGCGGAACAGATGAGTTTCCCCACGCTCCATCGTCTCTGGCAACTTCTCTTGAAGGGCCACGACGAGGTGGCCAATGCCGCCATGCCTATTGAGGCCTGCGAAATGGCGCTGCTCCGGGTCGTCCATGCCGCGGGGCTGCCCGATCCGGGTGAACTGGCCCGGATGCTACGCGAGGGCGGCACGCCGGCGAAGGCGCCTTTATCCTCCGAATCACCGCCTTCATCGCCGCCGCCCCAGCCTGCGCCAGAAGCGCAGGCGCCCGAAAATTTCCGTGCGCTTATCGAAATGCTGTGGAACGAGGGCAAGCCGCATCTGGCACAGCAAATGCACGATTATGTCGGACTGGTCCGTTACGCGCCGCCCGAACTTGTTCTCAAGCCGGTTCAACCGATGCCTGCGGAATTCTGCCGGGAAACAGCAGCGACGCTCAAGAGTTTGACCGGCATGAACTGGCAGGTCACGACCAGCGATGGTCCGGCCGAACCAAGCCTGCTTGAACAGGAGCAGGCTGCCGACGCGGAAGCGAAGCAGGCCGTAATGGATACCCCGATTGTAAAAGCGGCCCTTGCGGCCTTCCCTGATGCGGAACTGATATGGCCGCTTGATGAAAATGAAAAATGGAGTGCAACAGCATGAAGGATCTCGACGAAATTCTCGGCATGGCCAAAAATGTCCAGGCCGAGTTGGAAAAGGCCCAGGCCAACCTGGACCAGATGGAGGTTGAGGGCGTGTCAGGCGGCGGTCTTGTGAAGGTCCGCGCAACGGCGAAGGGCCGCATCGTCGCAGTCGATATCGACCAAAGCCTTCTCGCGCCCAGTGAGAAACAGATGCTGGAGGACCTCGTCGCCGCAGCTTTCAACGATGCGCGAACGAAAGCGGATCAGGTAAGCCAGCAGGAAATGAGCAAGATGACTGCCGGCATCCCCCTGCCCCCGGGCTTCAAACTTCCGTTTTGAGGCGCCGGACTCGAATATCTGCCTCCGGGCGTTTCCCCGTCCTGCCTGCGCAGCGGGGATATGTTTCCGGCAATTTAATTTGACGGCCGGGAATGAATTTCCGCTTTCATGGCAATGGTGATCGCTATTAGAAGCCGGGAAAGAAGACCTCTGCTCGCAGCGCCGCCGCGGCGCGCGCGTTATTGATATGTTGGCGCACTCTCCCATATTGGGGGCAATTCGGACGCCCCTTGCGTCTGCTCTGGAGTATCTATGACCAAGTCCTTTCCCTTGTTGCCTTTGCGCGACATTGTTGTTTTCCCCCAGATGATCGTTCCTCTCTTCGTCGGGCGCGACAAGAGCGTGGTGGCGCTGGAAAAGGCGATGGAGGCCGACAAGGACATTTTCCTGGTGGCGCAGCTCGATCCTGCCGAGGACGATCCTGACCGCGACGCTCTTTACGATCTGGGCGTCATTGCGACGGTCCTGCAATTGCTGAAACTGCCGGATGGCACGGTTCGTGTGCTGGTCGAGGGCAAGCAGCGTGCGACGCTGGAAGGGCTTTCGCAGGAAGACGGCTATATTCTGGCCGATGTGATTGCGCAGGAAGAAAAGGTCGCATCGGGTCCGGAGGCTGCCGCGCTGATGCGTTCGGTCGTCGAGCAGTTCGACAACTACGCCAAGCTCAACAAGAAACTGCCCGCTGAAACGCCGGTGCAGCTCAGTGAAATCGACGATGCCGCTCGCCTGGCCGATGCAGTCGCGGCCAATATCTCCGTCAAAGTCGCTGACAAGCAGTCGCTGCTGGTCGAGAGTGATCCGGTCAAACGGCTGGAAATGGTTTTCGCCTTTATGGAGGGCGAACTTGGCGTGCTTCAGGTCGAGCGGAAAATCCGTGGCCGCGTGAAGCGCCAGATGGAAAAGACACAGCGCGAATATTATCTCAACGAACAGTTGAAAGCGATTCAGCGTGAACTCGGGAATGAAGGCGAGGATGGCGGCGACGAGCTGGCGGAACTGACCGCCAAGGTCGCGCGGACCAAGCTTAGCAAGGAAGCGCGGGCCAAGGCGACGGCTGAACTCAAGAAGCTCAAAAGCATGCAGCCCATGTCGGCTGAGGCGACCGTCGTCCGCAATTATCTGGATGTCTTGCTTGGGCTTCCCTGGGGCAAGAAATCAAAACTTAAAAAAGATCTGAAGATAGCGCAGGAAGTGCTTGATGCGGACCATTTCGCACTCGACAAGGTCAAGGACCGGATCATCGAATATCTGGCGGTTCAGGCGCGAACGAACAAGCTGAAAGGGCCCATTCTCTGCCTCGTCGGCCCTCCCGGTGTAGGCAAGACGTCGCTTGGCCGCTCGATCGCCAAGGCGACCGGCCGCGAATTCGTCCGCCAGTCACTAGGCGGGGTGCGCGACGAAGCAGAGATTCGCGGCCACCGGCGCACTTATATCGGCTCGCTGCCGGGCAAGATCGTCACCAATCTCAAAAAGGCAGGCACGAGCAATCCGCTGTTCCTGCTCGATGAGATCGACAAGCTCGGCCAGGATTTCCGGGGCGATCCCGCATCGGCATTGCTGGAGGTGCTTGATCCGGAACAGAATTCAAAGTTCCAGGACCATTATCTGGAAATCGATGTGGACCTGAGCGACATCATGTTCGTGACCACGGCCAACTCGCTTAATCTGCCGCAGCCGCTGCTCGACCGCATGGAGATCATCCGGCTCGAAGGCTATACAGAAGACGAGAAGGTTCAGATCGCCGAACGCCATCTGCTGCCCAAGCAGATTGAGGCGCATGGCCTGAAGGAAAAGGAATTTTCGGTCACTGAGGACGCCGTCCGCGACCTTATCCGCTATTACACGCGGGAGGCCGGCGTCCGCACGCTGGAGCGCGAACTGGCCCGGTTGGCGCGTAAGGCCCTTCGCAAGATCCTGGAAGGCGATATCGAAACGGCGCAAATCACGCCTGAAAATCTCGCCAGCTATGCTGGCGTGCGCAAATTCCGTCACGGCGTGGGTGAGGAAGAAAATCAGATCGGCGCTGTTACCGGCCTTGCATGGACAGAAGTGGGTGGCGAACTGCTCACAATCGAATCCGTTACCGTGCCCGGTAAAGGCCAGATCAAGACGACTGGCAAGCTTGGCGAGGTGATGACCGAGTCGGTTCAGGCGGCCTTTTCCTATGTAAAGGCACGTTCGCCTGGCTATGGCATTCGTCCCAGCATCTATAATCGCAAGGATATCCATATTCACTTGCCCGAAGGTGCAGTGCCGAAGGATGGCCCCTCCGCCGGCATTGGCATGGTCACATCGATCGTCTCGACACTGACCGGCATTCCAGTGCGCAAGGACATCGCGATGACCGGTGAGGTGACGCTGCGCGGTCGCGTTCTGCCTATTGGCGGGCTCAAGGAAAAGCTGCTTGCGGCGTTGCGCGGGGGCATCAAAATGGTGCTCATTCCGGCCGAGAACGAGAAGGATCTGGCTGAAATACCTGCCAATGTGAAGGAAGGGCTTGAAATCATTCCCGTCTCCCATGTGGACGAGGTGTTGGCCCGTGCTTTGACGGCTCCGTTGAGCGCTATCGATTGGACTGAAGCGGACGATCTTGCGGCCCAGCCGGGTGCGGCATCGCATGCAGAAGGAGATGCTGCATTGCGTCATTAACGGCGAATTCACCAAATTCTGGATCTTGAACGCGTGAAATCGCCTGTTTTAGGCAGTTTATTCATCGCTTTCCCTTTGACAGAACTGGAATGTTTCGCCTTTATGTGCGCCTCTAACGCCGTGATTCCTGTTTAACATTGAGAACAAGGGGGTTCCCAGGGCATGAACAAGCAAGATCTTATCGGTACTGTGGCTGAAAGCAGTGGCTTAAGCAAAAGTGATGCGAGCAAGGCAGTTGAGGGTGTTTTTGATGCCATCAGCGGCGCTCTGAAGAAAGGCGATGAAGTTCGCTTGGTCGGCTTCGGAACCTTCTCGGTTACAAAGCGGAAAGCATCGACGGGCCGCAACCCGCGCACCGGTGAACCGATGACGATCAAGGCCTCTGCCCAACCGAAGTTCAAGCCCGGCAAGGGCCTCAAGGATGCAGTGAACTGATTTCAAAAAGGGCGCCCTCGAAGGCGCTCTTTTTTGGGCTGTTCAAGTATCAGCTCTACGCCAATGGGTCTTTCCTACAGGCCTGTCGCAGGGCTATGTTCCTGCGCGGCTCTTTCTAATCGTGACTCCGGGATTCGCTTAGAGGATATCCTATTTAGGCCCGTTTTTTTCGTTTGAAATCAACGCTCCTCAGTGTCAATTATGTCAAGCTGGACCAGCCGCTGAATAATGGCGCTCATCCCATCAATTCTGTCCTTTTTCGCCGTTTTGCACAACAGCGCTTGACGGTAGGTGGTCTGCGACATTATGTGCCTGCTCCGCCCCGCGGTGATGCACCAGGGCGTTGTGGCGATCGTAGCTCAGTTGGTTAGAGCGCTGGTTTGTGGTACCAGAGGTCGGGGGTTCGAACCCCCTCGGTCGCCCCATTTTCCCATATAATCGATCCAGCATAGCCATTCACAATCGGAACCATTGCGACTCCTCGCAATTTTTGGTGGGGAGGATTATCATCATGCCTGCGCTCTGGGACTTGCCCGATTTCGACGATCATGAAGGGATTCACTTTTTTCGTGATCCTGCCGCAGGCTTGACGGCCATCATTGCTGTGCATTCGACCATGTTGGGTCCTGCCGCAGGCGGTGTGCGCCTCTGGCATTATTCAGACAAGAATGCGGCTGTCACAGACGCGCTGCGCCTTTCCCAGGGCATGAGCTACAAAAATGCGATGGCGAACCTGCCGATGGGTGGCGGCAAAGGCGTGATTCTTGCTGGCGAAAGCCGCGCCAAAACAACCGAACTGCTTGCCGCCTTCGCTCGCTCCGTGGAATCGCTATGCGGACGCTACATCACCGCTCAGGATGTGGGCATTAGCGAGGCTGACATAATCGCCATCTCACAGGATACGAAATATGTTTCCGGCCTTCCTGCTGGCAAGGCCGGTGCGGGCGGCGACCCGGGGCCCTCGACGGCCTATGGCGTATTCCTGGGCGTAAAGGCAGCCATCAAATATCGTCTGGGCGCCGACAACTGCAAGGATGTGCGCGTCGCCATTCAGGGGGTTGGCAGTGTCGGCGGCGGCTTGGCCCGCTATCTGGCTGCCGAGGGAGCGCGGCTGACGATCGCGGACATCAACACTGACAGGGCGCGGAAACTGGCCGACGAAACTCGCGGCATGATTGTTCCGGCCGACGAAATCATGGCAGCAGAGGCTGACGTCTTCAGTCCCTGCGCCCTGGGCGCAGTGCTTGACAAAGACAGCATCGGCAAGCTGAAGGCCGGGATCGTCGCTGGAGGCGCTAATAATCAGCTTGCCACCAAATCGGACGGAAGCCACATGCGGACGCGCAATATCCTTTACGCGCCAGATTACGTCATCAATGCAGGCGGCATCATCAATGTCGCACTGGAATATCTGGGCAAGGGCGATCGGGCGGAAGTCAACAGCCGGATCGAACAAATTCCCGAAAGACTAACCGACATCTGGCAAGAAAGCGAACGGTCGGGAAAGCCTTCTTCCGAGATTGCCGACGCGATGGCGAAGAAGCTGATAGGCCGTTAGCTGAAGCGTTCACATGCCCTGCATGTTGCGGCTTTCAGCCGGGATGCGTACCGTCAGGCTATCCAAGGCTTCGCTCAGCATGATCTGGCACGACAAACGGCTGGTACGCGTCGCCCCGGCGGCGAGGTCAAGCATATCCTCCTCGCTCTCGCTGGCGGGCGGCAGCCTGGCGAAATCATCCGAATCGACCACCACATGACAGGTGGAACAGGCCATCTGCCCTTCGCATGTTCCCTCAAGCGGCTGTCCATTGGCCTGCGCGATGTCCAGAAGGTTTTCGCCCGCTTGCGCATCGACCACCATCCGGTTTTGTCCGTCGGCACTGATGAAAGTCACCTTTGTCATTTTTGCGTCCCTATTGCCGGTCCGCCGCCGCATTGATTTCGGCCGCCGCCGCATCCAATTCGTCCATGGACGTATAGCGTCCGAATCCGATCCGGATAGAGGAACGCGCCTCTTTTTCCGAAAGACCAAGCGCGCGGAGCACATGACTTGATCGACCCGAGCCGCTGGCGCAAGCGCTGCCTAGTGAAAAGGCGATGTCGCGACACTCCGACATCAGCCGCGCGGCGTCCAGCCCTTCGCGCCGAATGTTGAGATTGCCATGATAGCGGTTCATCACCGATCCATTGATCCTCCAGTTGGCAAACAGCTCCACTGCGCGACTCCAGAGGGCATCCACATGCGCCGCGTCGCTCTCTGCCCGATCGCGCATCAGCTTCGCCGCCACGCCCAGGCCGACACACAGCGCTGGCGACAATGTGCCCGAGCGCATCCCCTGCTCCTGCCCGCCGCCATAAATGAGTGGCGGTAGTTCAAGGCCTTCGCGCAGCCAAAGCGCGCCCACTCCTTTAGGTCCGTAAATCTTGTGCCCGCTGATCGCGACCATATCAGGATCAGACGGCATTGGCGCGCGGCCATATCCCTGCACGGCATCACAGAAGAAGAGCGCACCCTGTTCCGCCGCCAAATTTCGAAGCTCGTCTACGGGTTGAATGACTCCAATTTCATTATTGACCAGCATTCCGGCAACCAATGCGGTGCGTTCATCAATGACCGCCTGCGCGGCGTCCATGACAATCAAGCCATCGGAGCCAACCGGCAACAGCACAGGCTCAAACCCCTGCTCTTCCAATGACAGCACTGTGTCTCGAACGGCGGCATGTTCGGTATCGATCGTAACAATTTTTGTCCGATCAGGATCACGATCGCGCATCGCTTTAGCGCCACCAATCAGCCCCATATTGATCGCCTCGGTCGCGCCGGAGGTAAAGACAAGCCGCCCCTTGCCGCCCAGAAGCTCAAGCACCTGGCCCCGCGCCACCTCAATGCCAGCAGCCGCCATCCGGCCGAGCCGATGCGCACTATGGGGATTGGCGAATTGATCGCGCAGCCAGGGAGTCATTGCCGCGAATACCTCAGGCGCGAGCGGCGTGGTAGCCTGGTAATCGAGATAAATGGTACTGCCCATCAGCGCCTTGCCCGCGCGTAAATGCTGTTCCAAGTACCAAGAAACCGCTCGACATCCGCATGCGTGGTGAACGGCCCAAAGCTCACCCGCACCACCTCTCCCGCCGCCTTGGCATCCCAGCCCATAGCCGTCAGGACAGGACTCGCCTTCAGCGTTCCGGATGAACAGGCGCTGCCCGCGGAAACGGAAATGCCCGCCATATCGAACTGAATGAGTTGCACCGAAGACGCGACGCCGGGCATGCGATAGCTTGTGATAGCGGGTAGACGCCGGCTATCCCGCGCCACGACTTCGCCGCCTGCCTCTTCAATGGCGGCATCCAGGAATTGCCGCAGTTCCGCAGCCTGGCCCAGCCAATCCAGCCGAGCCTCAAGCGCTACTGCCATGCTCATGACCGCCGGCACATTTTCCGTTCCGGCGCGATAACCCTGCTCCTGTCCGCCCGAAGGATGGATGAGCGTCAGATCACGGATCAGCAGCGCGCCCACCCCCGAGGGGCCACCGAATTTGTGCGCGCTGATGGCGATCATGTCGGCTTGGGGAAGAGGCAGCTTTCCAGCAGATTGCGAGCAATCGGCAAAGACGAGGCCGCCTTGCTTCCGGACAACGGCACTCAACGCGTCCAAAGGCTGGATCACGCCGGTTTCGTTATTCACGTGTTGTATCGCAACCAATGAATCCGCGACATCAAAAGGCAGGCGTACGCCCCCCCCCTCGTCGACGCCCAGCCGCTCCGCATCCTTCGTCACGCGCATTACGGCGTCATGCTCGACTGTCGAGGTCACAATCCGCCGCGCTTTTGCTCGCGTGAGAGCGATGGCAATGGCTTCGCTTGCGCCGCTGGTGAAAATTACATGGTCATGCCAGCCCAGCGCTGCAGCAATCCGGGCCCGAGCGTCCTCGAGTGCGGCACGTGCCGCCCGGCCATCGGCATGCGGAGACGAGGGATTGGCCCAGCTTTCAAGTGCGCGCAACATTGCTTCCCGAGCCTTCGGCAATATGGGCGTGGTGGCGGCATGATCGAGATAAAGACGACCGGACAAGGTGGCGTGACTCATTTATTGCGAAACAGGATCGAATTTCTATATAGGTCCTAACTTCGCTCGCGCACCCCCAAGCTTTCGCCATGGATGTACGCGGCCACATTTTACCAGTAAGGTCCTATGCCCGCAGTTATTTTTCCCGGCCCTGAAGGCCGTCTTGAAGGCCGCTTCAGCCCCGCTCCTCGTCCCCGCGCACCAGTCGCCATGATTCTGCACCCCCATCCCCAGGGCGGCGGCACCATGAACGACCGCATTACCCAGGCGCTTTATAAGACATTTCAACGCCGCGGCTTCGCCACTTTGCGTTTCAACTTCCGTGGCGTGGGTCGAAGCCAAGGCACATTCGACAATGGCGTTGGCGAGTTATCGGATGCCGCCGCAGCGCTCGATTGGGTTCAGAGCTTCCATCCCGAAGCGCAGACCACCTGGATTGCAGGGTTCAGCTTCGGCGCATGGATCGGCATGCAACTTCTAATGCGGCGCCCCGAAATTCGTGGCTTTATCTCGGTCGCGCCACCCGCGAACATGTATGACTTCACCTTCCTTGCCCCCTGCCCTTCTTCAGGCATCATCGTCCAGGGCGGATCGGATGAGGTCGTGACGGCGGGCGCAGTGCAAAAACTGGTCGACAAGCTGCGTACGCAAAAACACATCACCATTCATCATGACGAAATTCCGCGCGCCAACCACTTTTTCGAGCATGAAATGGATCAGTTGATGAAGTCGGTGGACAATTATCTGGACATGCGGCTCGCCCCGGATTCACCGATCAAGTGACGATCAAACGCGCCTCGCCCCGATTTAACGGGGCGAGGGCTAAGCTCAGCCGCCCTTCGTGGGGGCAAGCCAGATCGCCACATTTCCAAACATCACCAGCGCAGCGATCAGCATCAGCAGACCTTGCTTGTAGTTCCGGCGCTTGGCGATCATCCAGCCGCCGCCGATCGACAGCATCAGGCCAGCCAGCATGATGATGGACAATAGCAGGTCACTCACTTGAAATCCTCCGTGGAGTGGCGATAGCCGCGCTTCCCCGCGCCAAGCAATATATATTGCACAAATGTCGCAATGTACGTCATGCATGGTGGCCTTTCACCGCCACTGATATTATGAGCCGCGCGAGACCGACTCTCCAGCACACAGGATCGCTACAGCCATGCGTATCGCCATCGCTTCCGACCATGCCGCCGTCGAACTCAAGTCTGCGCTTGTTCAGTGGCTGCGCGAGCAAGACCACGAGATTACGGATCTGGGCCCCGAAGGCGCGGCAAGCGTCGATTATCCGGATTATGGATACAAACTCGCCAACAGCATCGCCACCGGTGCTGCGGACTGCGGCATCGCCTTGTGCGGTTCAGGCATCGGCATCTCCATTGCCGTCAATCGCAATCCCGCCTGCCGCTGCGCACTGGTATCGGAACCGCTGTCGGCCATGCTGGCGCGCGAACATAATGACGCCAATGTCATCGCCATGGGCGCGCGGCTGGTCGGCATTGAAATGGCCAAGGCCTGCATCGCCGCATTCATCAACACGGGTTTTGGCGGCGGCCGTCACCAGAACCGCATCGACAAGCTCTCCAATCCAGCGCTCTGATCCGGAAAGGACCCACGAATATGAGCACAGCCCCACTCGCCAATCCCGCCAATGACATCCGTCCGGACGGCTTTTTCTCGCGCAATATGGCCCAAAGCGATCCCGCCATCGCCGCTGCCATCAGCAAGGAACTGGAACGTGAGAAATATCAGGTCGAACTGATCGCCTCAGAAAATATCGTTTCGAAAGCGGTGCTGGAAGCGCAGGGATCTGTCCTCACCAACAAATATGCCGAAGGCTATCCAGGCAAGCGCTATTATCAGGGCTGCGCTCCATCGGATGAAATCGAGCAACTCGCCATTGACCGCGCCAAGCAGCTTTTCAACTGCAGCTTCGTCAATGTGCAGCCCCATTCCGGCGCGCAGGCCAACGGAGCGGTCATGTTGGCGCTCACCAAGCCAGGCGACACCATCATGGGCCTGTCGCTTGATGCGGGTGGGCACCTGACTCATGGCGCAAAAGCTGCCATGTCAGGCAAATGGTTCAATGCCGTCCAATATGGCGTACGTGAGGACACGCACCTCATTGATTACGACGCCGTGGAGAAGCTGGCGAAGGAGTGCCGCCCCTCCATCATCATCACCGGCGGTTCGGCCTATCCGCGTCACATTGACTTTGCGCGCTTCCGTGCCATTGCCGATGAAGTGGGCGCATATTTCATGGTCGACATGGCCCACTTCGCTGGCCTGGTCGCGGGCGGAGCGCACCCTACGCCCTTCGGTCACGCGCATGTGGTCACAACCACGACGCACAAGACTCTGCGCGGTCCGCGTGGCGGCATGGTGCTGACCGATGATGAAGCCATTGCCAAGAAGATCAATTCGGCGGTATTCCCCGGTTTGCAGGGCGGTCCTCTGATGCATGTCATTGCTGCCAAGGCCATTGCTTTCGGCGAAGCGTTGCAGCCTGAGTTCAAGACTTATGCAAAGGCAGTCATTGCCAATGCCCAGGCCCTGGCCGGCCGCCTAAAGGAACGTGGCTCCGACATCGTTTCGGGCGGCACTGACACGCATCTCGCTCTCGTCGATCTCCGGCCGCTGGGCGTCACCGGCAAGGATGCCGATGAGGCGCTTGAGCGTTCCGCCATTACTTGCAACAAGAATGGCGTACCCGGCGATCCCCTGCCGCCTACGAAGACAAGCGGCATCCGCGTGGGTTCGCCCGCAGGCACGACGCGCGGCTTCGGCATAGCGGAATTTCAGCAGATCGGCGACATGATCGCTGACGTGCTCGACGCGCTGCGGGAGAAAGGCGAAGCTGGCGATCCCAAGGTAGAGGCGGACGTTCGTCTCCGTGTTCGCGCGCTGTGTGAGCGTTTCCCCATTTATCCAGAGGCCTGATCCTTGCGCTGCCCCTTTTGCGGCCATGAGGACAGCCAGGTGAAGGACAGTCGTCCTACCGAGGACGGCGCGGCAATACGCAGGCGGCGGCAATGCGAAGGCTGCGCCGCCCGCTTCACGACCTTCGAGCGCATTCAGCTACGGGATTTTTGGGTGGTCAAGAGTGAAGGCCGTCGCGAGCCTTTCGACCGCGAAAAGCTGGCCCGTTCCGTGGAGATCGCCTGCCGCAAGCGAGCGATCGATCCTGTCCGCATGGAAAAACTCGTCTCCGGAATCCAACGCCAGCTTGAAACCAGCGGCGAAAGTGAGGTGCAGGCCCAAACTATCGGCGAAATGGTGATGGAGGGCCTGAAGGGGCTGGACAGCGTCGCCTACATCCGCTTCGCCAGCGTCTACAAGGATTTCCGGGAAGCGAAAGATTTTGAAGACTTCGTGGGATCAGTGAAAGAGGTCGGGGGTGAGTAACCCATTGCCATTCCTGAATGTGGGGCATGCCAAAGAGTTGAAACCGCGCGAAGTAGTAATAAACCGCGTAGGCGGGTCTTTCTCGGAGCGCCTCGCTATGCGGTCGCCTCGACTCGTCCAACGGCTGCTCAGCAAGAACGAACGATGATATCTGTCCCCCCGGTCATTGTTCTCGTGCGGCCGCAACTGGGCCAAAACATTGGCAAGGCAGCACGCGCCATGCTGAATTTCGGACTCACTGAAATGCGTTTGATCGCGCCGCGAGATGGCTGGCCCAATCCGGATGCGGGTCCTTCGGCGGCTGGCGCCGATATTATTCTTGAGCGCGCAGCAGTCTTCGAAACACTTGCAGAAGCGGTCGCCGATTGCACGCATGTCTACGCCACGACCGTTCGGAAGCGTGGCGTCACCAAGCCAGTCGTCACGCCCGAGGAAGCGGCACGCGAAATCCGGGATCAGCCAGGGCGCAGCGCCCTTGTCTTCGGCCCGGAACGGTCGGGCCTTGAAACGGATGATGTAGCGCTTGCCCGGAAAATCCTGACGGTTCCAATCAATCCGGAGTTTGGTTCGCTGAACTTGGCGCAGGCCGTGATGCTATGCAGTTATGAATGGTCAAAACACCAAGCGTTGGCCAGCCCCACCCTGACTGAGCTTGCCCCTCCTGCGCCTCAGGAGGAACTTGACGCCATGATTATCCGGTTGGAGGATATGCTCGATAAAGCCGGCTATTTCTTCCCGCCCGATCGCGTTCCGGCGACCAAGCGCACGCTGCGCACGCTGCTCACCAAGCCCGGGTGGAACAGCCTTGAGATAAGAACCTTGCGCGGCGTGTTGTCGTCGCTTGCCAATCCGCGCGAACGTTAGAGCATATTCGGATTGCCTGATATAAATGTAAGGCTAGGCTCTAGGTCCGCCGATCGAACGCATCCATTTCATAAGCGATCGATCCTTCGACGAGCCGATCCCATATTTCGCCAACAAGCTCTGCGGGCACGCCCAGCCGTATGGCTTCCGCTTGCGCGTTGGCAATGACTTCTGTCTTGCGCGGTTCATCGCGAACCATCTCGCGATTGGGCTTGATCCGGGCGGCGGCTCGCATATAGGCGAAGCGGCGGGCAAGCAGTGCGACAAGTTCCCTGTCAACCGTGTCCACTCCGATGCGGACATCCTTCATGGTCTGGCATTGTTCGGCGGGGATGATCATGTCTGGCATGGCTACGCCACTATGCATGTAGGCCGCCGCTGTCGAGCGTAAATGGGTTGACTCCATCCTTTGCCGCCCCCATAGGCGACGCTTCGCGATTGGCTCTGCACCCCGGTGAAGCAGCGGCCGCATTGGAATTTATTCCGATGGTGCGGTTCCGGGCATTTTGAAACAGCAAATTGGAGACGTCACATGACGAAGCGCACCAGCGCCAAGCATAAACTCGACCGCCGGATGGGTGAAAACATCTGGGGCCGTCCGAAATCCCCGGTCAACAAGCGTGAATATGGCCCCGGCCAGCATGGGCAGCGCCGCAAGGGCAAGATGTCCGACTTCGGCATTCAGTTGCGCGCGAAGCAGAAGCTGAAGGGCTATTATGGCGATGTGACCGAAAAGCAGTTCAAGAAGGCATATTTTGAAGCCGCCCGTATGAAGGGCGACACTGGCCAGAACCTTATCGGTTTCCTGGAACGCCGTCTGGATGCTGTTGTCTACCGCGCCAAGTTCGCGCCGACGATCTTCTCGGCTCGCCAGATCGTGAGCCACGGCCACATTTATGTAAACGGCGTAAAGTGCAACATCGCCTCGCGGCTCGTGAAGCCCGGCGATGAAATCAGCCTTGGCAAGAAGGCGCAGGAAATGGCGCTGGTCATGGAAGCACAGAGCCTCGCCGAACGCGACATTCCTGATTATGTTACGCCCGATGGCAACGCGAAAGTGACCTATGTCCGCGTGCCTACGTTGGACGAGGTTCCTTATCCGGTCCGCATGGAACCCAATCTGGTCGTCGAATTCTATTCGCGCTGATCGATATCGGCATAAACACAACGAAGAAGGCGGTCCTCACGGGCCGCCTTTTTCATATCCACGAATGTCATTCTCGAACCGAGGATAAAGTTGTGCCTTATCACGTTGCAGCTTTTCCCTTATCGAGGGCGCATGGCCACCATAACTGTCCGCCAACTCGAAATTTTCTCTCAGGCCGTGAAGCACGGCAGTTTCCGTAATTGCGCGAGGCAAATCGGTGTCTCGCAAGTGGCCATCAGCGATCACATCCGGCAACTCGAACAGCGGCTCGGCCATAAACTTTTTGAGCGAATCTCAGGCGGGGCGTCAGTTCTCACGCCAGCGGGAAAGCGTGCTTATGCCCACGCAACCCATATTTTGGCAGGAATGGACAAGCTGATCGCCGAAATGGCCCAAGCTGATGCCGACCATCCTCCCCTGCCCCGCAAGCTGGTGATCGCCGCCCACAGTTTCATTCTCCGCTATTTTCAGGATGCACTCGCCCAATTCGAGGAGGACATGCCCGAAATCGGAATCGAACTGGATCTCGACACCTGTTCGGCTGGTCCCCTGGCGGAAAAGATGCGCAAAGGCACCGTCGATATTGGCTTTTTCTATGCACTAGGCACACCTACCGAACCCGAATCGGATCTGGTCTGGCATGAGCCACTGGCTCTGTTCGTCGCCAAGGATCATGATCTGGCGCAGAGGCCGCATGTTCAGCCCAGCGATGTCATCAAATATCCTCTTGTCCGTTTCAGCGAGCGCAATCATCTGGGGTTGCTCATCAACGAAGCAATGGAACAGGCAGGCCTGGGCGATTGCACCGTCGCCACTGAAACGGACGATTATGGTTTGATCCTGAGCAGTGTGCGAAAGATTCACGGCTGTTTTTGCATGCTTGAGTCCTCGTCGGCCGATTTGCGCAATGTGGGCGGCCTGCAGCCCATAGCTTTTGCAGGTGAGCTTCCCGATATCGCGGTGCGCCGTGCCGTTCGCGCGCCCTGGCGGAATGACCCGGTTGTCATCAAGCTGCTTTCTACGCTGTAAGAAGCATTCGTCGCATGGCTGCACCAACCGGGCAGGCAGGCATCTTCATTCAGCATGACTTAATGTGAACGAGGCGATTGGGACGGCATGGTGACACGACGCCAGACTATGTTCGGATTAGCAGGCTTAATAGCGGCTCCCGCTGTTATTACCGATGCGATCGGCAAGGAGACTGCCCAACCCTTCTCCTGGGAAGGCTTGCAGGCGCGTGCGCTCCAATTGTCGCGCCAGCCATGGCGTGCGCCCAAGGTGGGATCCGCGCTGCTCGACAAGATGACGTATGACGCGCTGGCGAAGATCACGTACCGGGATAATAAAACCTTGTGGCGGGAATATGAGGACACATCCGGCGTCCGCTTCTTTCCCTTGTCCATGTATGCACGCCGGCCGGTCGATATTTTCGTTATTGAAAAGGGCAAAGCTCGCCGCTTCTCCTATAGCCCATCGCTATTTCAGGCTCCCCATGACCATCCGCTCACAAAATTGGGTGCCGCCGGGGGATTTTCCGGTTTCCGCCTCATGAACAAGGGGAATATCGGCGACTGGCTGGCGTTTCAGGGTGCGTCTTATTTCCGTTCGGCCGGGCCGCTGCATCAATATGGCCTGTCCGCTCGCGGAATCGCCATCGACACTGGACTGAGCAAAACCGAAGAATTCCCCGAATTCACCGAGTTCTGGCTGGAGCGAAGCCCTGAAGGCATCGTAACCGTTTACGCGCTGCTTGATGGGCCGAGCGTCACTGGCGCTTATCGCTTCGTCAATCGACAGGGCACAGACGAAATGACGCAAGACATATCGGCTGTCATCCATCTACGCGATGCCGTCGAGCGGCTGGGTATTGCGCCGCAAACCAGTATGTTCTGGTATGGTGAGGGCAACCTCAACCCAAAGAGGGATTGGACCAAAAAGGACTGGAGGCCGGAAATTCACGATTCCGATGGCCTTGCCATTCGTACCGGCGCTGGAGAACGAATTTGGCGGCCGGTCAACAATCCGATGCGTCCACAGGTGAACAGCTTTTCCGATACATCCCTGCAAGGCTTCGGCCTGATGCAGCGCGATCGACATTTCGACCACTATCAGGACGATGCCGTATTCTATGAAAAGCGACCGAATCTGTGGACCGAACCGCAGGGGGATTGGGGCGCAGGCGCAGTGATGCTCTATGAGATTCCCACGACGAGCGAATATGAGGATAATATCGTCGCCTTCTGGACGCCGCGTGCGCCGGCAAGCGCCGGAGCCCGGTTTGCGCATGATTATCGTCTCCGCTGGACGGGCGGGGAACCGGAGGCGCTGTCAGTAGCCAGAATTGTCAATTGCTGGACGGGCCAAGGCGGGCTTCCCGGCCGACCCCATCGTGAAAATGCAGGTAAAATCGTGGTCGACTTTGAAGGCGAACGCTTCAGTGGACTGGACTATCGAAGCCCAGTCGAGCCCGCCGTCAATATTTCCAACGGTGTATTGCTCAATTCGGGTTGTTATCCGGTAGCCGGTCAAAAGAACTATTGGCGGCTTATCCTGGATATTGAACGTAACGACGCGGAACCAGCAGATGTTCGTGCATTTTTGAGATTCAAAAATGATGCAATTACAGAAACATTATTATATCAGCTCTTCTGAATAGGACCGCCTGCCGGGAACGCTTCCGTCTCCCGCCAGTTTTGTGTCAGGCCGTTACCCGGCCACAACGAAGATAAAGCCGCGGGCGGGGCCTGTGGCGCAAGCAATTAGCACGGAGTGGGCTACATTTTGCTGAAGAAATTCGGGGTCAAATCTGGGGTGCAGACTCAATCGGGGCACTGCATCATCAATGGCCAAATCGAAACGGGGGACTTGCCTGCGGAAGCCCCATTGGAAATGCCTGTGCAGGCGTTCGGCGAACAACCCGAAGCAAGGCGCCAAGTCGTCACTTCGCCCGTCGGAATCGCCGACAGGCGGTTGCTACTCATTCTGGGCACGCTGACCATAGGTCTGCTCGCGGCGTCCGAAATGACGCGGCCCTGGCGCCAGGACGGAATAAGTGTCGGGGATGCAGCGATGTTCCTGCTGCTTTTCAGTCTCTACGCATGGATCGCCTTCGGCTTTCTGAACGCACTCGCAGGGTTTCTGGGGCTGGCGGCGAATTGCCTGTCACCGCTGTTCCCCGATTACGGCCTGCCTTTGCCGCGAAGAAGGACCGCCATTTTGATTCCCATCTACAATGAGGATGTGGAACAGCTTTCGGACAGACTGCGTAAAATGACGGCATCAATCCAGGAAGCTGGAGGGGGATCCCTATTCGATTTCTTCATTCTCAGCGATTCTCACGTCAAGCACGAAGGCCGGGAATATACCGCCTACAGAAGAATCAAGCAGACGAGCCCAGTCCCGGTCTATTATCGTCGGCGCCCGCAAAATGTTGCCCGCAAGCCCGGCAACATCGCTGAGTGGGTTCGTCGTTTCGGCGCTGCCTATGAATATATGATCGTTCTTGACGCGGATAGCCTGATGAGCGGCCGCGCCATGGTACAATTGGCGTCGGTCATGGATCGGGCCCCCGGAGTAGGCCTGATTCAGACCATTCCCACGGTCATCAACAGCAGAACATTATTCGCCCGGTGGCAGCAGTTCGCAGCCTCTGCTTATGGCACAATCGCGGGTGCGGGCCTCATCTGGTGGTCTGGAGCCGAAGCAACTTTCTGGGGTCACAACGCCATATTGCGGGTGCGGGCCTTCGCCGAAAGCTGCGGTCTGCCAGAACTTAGCGGCAAGGAACCCATGGGCGGCCATATCATGAGCCACGACATGGTGGAGGCCGCTCTGCTCCGCCGTCGCGGCTGGGGCGTCCATATGGCCAATCTTCCCACGGGAAGTCATGAGGAATTTCCTCCAACCCTTACTGACCTGGCGGTGCGCGACCGCCGCTGGTGTCAGGGAAACTTGCAGCATTTGCGCCTGCTTCGCGGATCGGGATTTCACTGGGTCAACCGGCTTCAACTGTTGATGGGCGCATCCGCCTATCTGACGTCTCCACTTTGGCTCATACTTGTTCTGTTCGGCGTGCTCCAACCGTTGGGCCTTTTCGGCGACAACCCCGCATTGCACCCATCAGGCTGGCCGCTTACGCTCACTATTGTTCTTTTGTTCGGTCCAAAAGTGCTGTCGGTTCTTTGGCTGCTCATCGATGACAGCCGACGCAAAGCTTTGGGCGGCCTGGATGGAATATTGAACAGCATAGCGATCGAAATTCCATTATCCATCCTTGTGGCGCCGCTCAACATGCTGACGCAGACTATGGCTATCATTGATATTATCCGTGGACGTCCGAGCGGCTGGTCAACGCAGCGCCGCGAGGCGGATGGCACGACTATCCGCGATGCCGTATTTGCTTACCGCTGGCATGTAGCAATGGGCGTGCTGTGCCTGGCTCCCGTCATGACAGGTGCCACAATCGATTTCTGGATGCTGCCCATTATCGCAGGTCTGCTGCTTGCGCCGGTAACGGCCACACTGACCTCGCGCCGGGACCTAGGCGATTGGTTGGCGAGCAACGGCATATTCACCGCTGAGGGCGAGGTCGTTCCTGCGTCCCGCGCGGACAGGCTTCCGCATGGCGCGCCAGCGATCATGCCGCTGCTTGCACCTTCAAGGGCACTGCAGGAATAGCGCGCATCAGCTCACTGAAATTTCATTGTCCGCGAAGCCGCACAATCGAACATCCTACCGCCGCATCGGGATAGATGTTCGGTTTGCAGCTTTCTACCGCCACCGCCATGACGGGAGAAAAGGCGAGGCAAAGCGCAGCCACACGATCACAAAAATGTTCCTGCAAGGCAAATTTCTGTACTTTCGCGAGTTTTTCGATCTGGAGGCGCAGGAAATCGTAGTCGACGACCTCCCTTATCTCATCCTCGACGGGATGATCGTATAGCGAGAGCATTTCCACTGATACGAGCACCGGCTGCGATCGTTCCAGTTCATGTTCATGGATGCCCAGGAACATTTCAACGCGATAATTTTCAAGTCGCGTGACATAAGCGTGGCCGATATTCAGGTCGTCGGGCAGAAAACGAAAAAGCAGGCTCATACCGTCCCCTCATCCATGAACATGACATCACGCGGTTGATCCACAAAGCGTTGTCCGCCATCCACCCAGATGCATTGGCCGTTTATCGCTGTATTGCTCAGCAGCATCCGAACTGCGGCTGCGACGTGCTGTGACGATGAGGCGCGCCCGAGCAGATTATGACGAGCGACCATTTCAAACTCCTCTTTGCTCTGTCCTCCGCTGGGTAGGGTGATGCCCGGCGCTACGGCGTTCACGCGGCAGCGGCCCAAATAATCCTGAGCCATCAGCGTTGTTGCGCCGGCCAGGGCATAGCGTCCGACCGAATAGCTGAAGAAATCAGGATTGGGATTGGCGAGCTTTTGGTCAAGCAAGTTGACGATAGCACCCCGCGCTCCATTTGGAAGCTGTTGCACGAAGCATTTGGCGAGCAGGATTGGCGCAAAAACATTCGCGCGGAAATGTGCTTCCAATCCCGCCTGGGTAGCGTCTGAAGCGCGATCGAAAGCAAAAACCGAGGCATTGTTGACGAGCGCGTGAAACGGTTCGCCCAGTGCATCGCTGGCACGATCCATCAGTGTTTCCGCCTCAGCAGGATTTTCAAGATCGGCCGCGCACAAAACGGCCTTGCCTCCCGCCATCACGATCTCGTCACGCAACGCCTCTGCCTCATTCAGGGAATGGCGATAGTGGATGGCAACCGCATAGCCATTCGCAGCAAGCGCGCGTGCGATGGCCGCACCGATCCGGCGAGCGGCCCCAGTGATCAGCACATTGCCGAGCGGCGCATGCGCCCCGGCCATGGTTCAGCCCACGCCCATCAGAGCCAGGACTTCCTCGCGGCTTTTCTCATCCTCGCGGAAAACACCCATCATGCGGCTGGTTTTCATGGTGACGCCTGAAGTGCGTACGCCGCGGGCTGTCATGCAAGCATGGGTCGCCTCGATCACCACTGCTACACCTTCCGGATTGAGATGACTCCAGATGCAATCGGCGACTTCCGCCGTCAACCGCTCCTGAACCTGCAACCGCCGGGCAAAGGCGTGGAGCACACGCGCCAGCTTCGATATCCCAACCACATGGTCGCGCGGCAGATAAGCAATATGGGCCACGCCGATGATCGGTGCCATGTGGTGTTCGCAATGCGATTGGAAGGGGATGTCCTTCAAAAGGACAATTTCATCATAGCCGCCCACCTCCTCGAATGTCCGGCTGAGATGATGAGCGGGTTCTTCGCTATATCCTTGGCAATATTCTTTCCAGGCACGAGCGACACGCTTGGGTGTGTCGAGCAGCCCTTCGCGGGAGGGATCGTCTCCCGCCCAGCGAATGAGAGTGCGGATTGCCTCCTGCACATCTTCGGGCACATGCACTTTCGCCGGAGATTCGACGATATCGCCGTCTTCACTCTTGTCAGAATAAGCCATTAGTTCCCCTCGAGCCGCCGGTTCTCGTTCATGTCAGGGCATATGGGACCGAGCGGAGCAAAAGACCAGTAGAGATCAGCGCTAACCCGCTGTGGGGCGAAAGCGCATCCCGAACCCGGGCGGCTTCAATTTCGCCGCAGCGCCGTCACCTCGACCTCGAATTTCATCTCCGGCTTGACCAACGCGCACACGAGGCAAGTTGCTGCAGGCCTGATATCTCCGAATATTTTTCCCAACACTGGCCCGATGGCATCCCAGTAGACCATGTCGGTGATATAATAGGTCGCACGCACCACGTCGGCTAACTGGAAACCTCCTTCGGCCAACGCCTTCTCAACAATGGCCAACGCATTTTTTGCTTGGTCCCTCACATCTTCCGGCATGGCACGGGTTTCAGGATCATATCCCGTCGTTCCCGCTACAAAACACCAATCGCCCTGCACGACGGCGCGGCTGTATCCCACCGTCTTTTCGAAGGGGGAGCCGGAGGAAATAAGCATACGGGTCATGACTTCAGAATATCCACTTCGTTGGTGTGGCCGGAGGAATGAGGGCTTCAGGATGCGTGTAGCACCTGCTCATATTGATCCGGCTTGAACCCGACAAGCAATTTACCGTCAAACTCCAGCACGGGCCGTTTGATCATTGAAGGCTGGGCAATCATCAACGCCTTCGCCTTTTCAGCGTCCAGCCCCGCCTTGTCTGCGTCCGGCAATTTCCTGAACGTCGTTCCCGCCTTGTTGAGCAGCACTTCCCAACCGGCCAGTCTCATCCAGCTGTCTAGCCGGGCGGCATCTATTCCGATCACCTTATAATCATGAAAATCATAAGCGATTTCGTGACTATCTAGCCAATTCCGCGCCTTCTTAATCGTGTCGCAATTTTTGATGCCATACATCGTGATGGTCATGGAGGTTCCTGTCTAAAGCCATCAAGCTGGAAAGGTGCACCTTCCCCCTTTGGAAGTTCGGCTCACCCCGCAAATGATGTTCAAGAGGCAGATAAAGCCGCCTTCCTGTATTCATGCAAGCACCGATGCAGATCGGGCAGCCAGCGCTGCAAATATTCGCACATGCGACAGCTCCGCCCCGCAAATATCGATTTGGAATCGAGGATCGCTGTTGCCGATGATATAGATTGCCCTCGGACGCCCGCCATCCTGCCGAAGTCCAAGCCTGAACTGTCAGACGGCTGATTATGAGGCGAAGAAGCGGTCCACGACAACGTCTCCAGAGACGGGAGATGAAACTGAGCACCCAGATAGCAACCGCACTGCTCGGCTCGGGTGAACGCATTTTGATCGCTATAAGAATTCCATCGGCGGCAACGCAGAGACCAGAATCTCATGACTCCAGCGCCTGATTTTCCGTCATTCCCACTCGATCGTTCCCGGCGGCTTGGACGTATAGTCATAGACCACCCGGTTTATGCCCTTTACTTCATTCACGATCCGCGTTGCCGTGCGCGCCAGGAAACTCGCGTCGAAAGGGTAAACGTCCGCCGTCATTCCGTCTGTCGATGTCACTGCGCGTAATGCACAGACGCTGTCATAGGTGCGGCTGTCGCCCATCACACCAACTGTCCGCACCGGGAGCAGAACCGCAAACGCTTGCCAGATCGCATTATACAGCCCTGCGTTGCGAATCTCTTCCAGATAGATGGTATCGGCCTTGCGGAGAATGTCGCAGCGTTCCTTACTCACTTCGCCCGGAATGCGAATAGCAAGCCCTGGCCCAGGAAAGGGATGCCGACCGACAAAGATGTCCGGCAGGCCCAGTTCACGGCCCAACTCACGCACCTCATCCTTGAACAGTTCGCGCAACGGTTCAACCAGCTTCATGTTCATGCGGTCGGGAAGGCCGCCAACATTATGATGGCTCTTGATCGTTACCGATGGCCCGCCGGTAAAGCTGACGCTTTCAATGACATCTGGGTAAAGAGTGCCTTGTGCCAGGAAATCGGCTCCCCCGATCTTGCGTGCTTCTTCTTCGAACACATCAATGAAGGTCCTGCCGATGAACTTTCGCTTGGCTTCGGGATCAGTGACGCCCTTGAGCCCGTTGAGGAACAGAGTTTCCGCGTTTACATGAACAAGGGGGATATTATAGGCGCCCCGGAATAGGCTGACGACCTGCTCCGCCTCTCCCTGCCGCATCAATCCATGATCAACGAATACACAGGTAAGCTGGTCACCAATGGCCTCATGGATCAGAACGGCCGCTACGGCGCTATCGACCCCGCCCGACAGTCCGCATATGACCCTGCCCTTGCCCACCTGAGCCCGGATCTCCTCAATTTTTGTTTGCCGGAATTCCGCCATGCTCCAATCGCCAGCAAGGCCGCAAACATGGCGTGCAAAATTGGCGATCAGCCTGCCCCCATCGGGTGTGTGGACCACCTCGGGATGAAATTGCATCCCGTAAAATTTGCGTTCTTCGTCAGCAATAATGGCAAAGGGAGCCCCTTCGGTGACGGCGACAATCTTAAAACCGGGCGCGAAAGCTGTGACCTTATCGCCGTGGCTCATCCAGACCTGATGCCGCTCGCCCTCTTTCCAGAGGCCATCAAACAGAGCACAGCTTTCAGCAATTTCGATGAAAGCGCGCCCGAATTCTCCCGACTCGCCGCCTTCCACTTGACCGCCGAGTTGCGCCATCATCACTTGCTGGCCATAACAGATGCCCAGAATTGGAATACCGGCCTCAAAGAAATGTTGCGGAGCGCGGGGGCTATCCTGATCAGTGACGGAAGCTGGACTGCCGGAAAGAATAATACCTTTCGGTTTCATCCGTTCAAAAGCCTCGGCCGCCATGCTGAACGGAGCGATTTCGCTATAGACGCCCGCTTCTCGTACGCGCCTGGCGATGAGCTGTGTCACCTGACTGCCAAAATCGACGATCAGGATGGATTCTTTGGCCGGAACAGTCATTAGAGTCTCTTTACCTCAACGGAAGGGTTCACGGTCGCCGTTAGTGCATGTTCAGCGCCGTTGGAACCTGCTTTCGCAAAAAGCTCTCGCTGGGTCGACCGCGCTGAAATCGCCTGAAGCATATCGGGGGACAATGCCAAACAGCTCTTCGTCATAATCCTTTCCGTTAGCCAGGACTCTTTCTTCGTTATCTACTGCTCATCCAATATCGCATTGATAGCCAAAGTCACTTGGTTCATGTCGGCCATGCCATCAACTCGGCTTACAATGCCACGCGCTTCATAGATCGGCAGGACCGGCGCCGTTTTGGCTCTATATTCCGCCATGCGGGTACGAACCGTTTCCTCATTATCGTCGGCGCGCCGCTTGAACTCCGTACTGCCGCATTTATCGCAAACACCCTCCTCAGCAGGCTGTTTGAAGGTATCGTGATAGCCTTCACCGCATGTGGCGCAGGTAAAGCGGCCGGTAATGCGTTTCACCAAGGCGTCTTCATCAACATCAAGTTCGATGACATGGTCAAGCGCGCGCCCACGCGCGGACAGAATCTGATCGAGTGACTCGGCCTGTGCGGCAGTCCGCGGATACCCATCGAATATCACGCCAGTGTCCTGCCCCAGCTCATCGAGCCGGTCGCCTATGATGCCTGACACTATTTCGTCAGATACCAGTTGGCCGGCTTCCATCACTGCCTTGGCCTTGAGTCCCACGGGTGTTCCCGACTTAACGGCAGCGCGTAACATGTCACCGGTCGAAAGCTGCACCATGCCCCGTGTTTCTTCCAGTCGGCTCGCTTGGGTTCCTTTGCCCGCGCCGGGGGGGCCCAGCAAAATGATATTCATGGCCAGCAATCTCCCTGTTGATGCCCTATTTAATGCAGGCGGCCGCCCTTCAGTTTCGCCTTCTTGATCAAATCACCATATTGGTGGGCCAGCAAATGGCTTTGGATCTGCGTCACTGTATCGACCGTGACGTTTACCACGATCAGCAGACTAGTGCCTCCCAGATAGAAAGGTATACCTGCTTTGGCGATCAGGAATTCCGGAACTAAACAAATCAGCGCAAGATAAGCTGCACCGATCACGGTGATGCGGGTCAGCACGAAATCCAGATATTTCTCTGTATTCTTGCCGGGACGAATACCCGGAATGAAGCCCCCGTTGCGCTTCAGATTTTCCGCAGTCTCTTCCGGATTGAACACGACTGCCGTGTAGAAGAAGCAGAAGAAGATAATACCAAAACCATAGAGGGCCATATAAAGCGGCGACCCATGGGCGAGAAGTTGGTTCAATTCGATGACGAAATCGCCCCACGCGCTTTCACCTGCCACGCGGTTTCCTGCAAATTGGGAAATCGTAAGCGGCATCAACAACAGCGAAGAGGCGAAAATCGGCGGAATCACACCTGCTGTATTGACCTTGAGCGGCAGATGGCTGCGATCGGCTTGCATGATGCCCTGCCTCGTCTGCCGTTTCGGATACTGAATCAGAACCCGTCGCTGAGCCCGTTCCATAAAGCAGATGAAGGCGACGAGGCCCAACGCCATTCCCAGGCTTCCGATGATAAGCAAACCCGAAATGGCCCCTTCTCGGCCACTCTGGAACAAATTGGTGAGCGTTACGGGTAATTGAGCAACAATGCCCGCCATGATGATTAACGACACGCCATTGCCGATACCGCGGCTGGTGATCTGTTCACCCAGCCACATCAGGAACATGGTCCCGCCGATCAGTGAGACTACAGCTGCAACCCGGAACAACATGCCAGGTTCGACCACCGCTTGAAGCCCTGATTGGGCGCCATAGCCCTCCAGGCCAACAGCGATGAAATAACCCTGAACCGCGGTGAGACCCACTGTACCATAACGGGTATATTGATTGAGCTTCTTCCGCCCGCTTTCGCCTTCTTTTTTTATCGCGGCGAGTGTTGGTGAAAGGGAAGACGCAAGCTGCACGACAATGGATGCCGTAATATAAGGCATTACGCCAAGCGCGATGAGGCTCATCCGCTCAAGCGAACCGCCCGAGAATGTATTGAAAATGTCGAGAATGCCGCCCTTCGTTTGCGCATAAAGCTGTGACAACACCGTGGGGTCGATGCCGGGCAATGGCACAAAGCTCAAAAACCGGAATACAATCAAGGCGCCCAAGGTAAACCAAAGGCGCTTCTTGAGATCGGTCGCCTGCGAAAATTTCGCAAAGCTTATACTGGATGCCATCTGGTCGGCTCTCGATGCCATATCTGCCTTAAACCTCGATCAATTACTGCGCCGGGCGGCGTGCCCGAGTCCATTAGCGGCGGAAGCCGTTCCTGTCGAACTATTCAACATTCGTAGCTTCTTTGAACATGTCCAATGGCCGGAATTCGAACAACCTCGCCACAAAGGGGGGCTTCCCGCTCTTTAGACCATATGCGGCATTACGACAGAACCTGTCTCAGCACGCACCTGCCCGAAGCATCGGCCAAGAAGCACAGGTCCATCCGGGCCCAAAAACATAACGACCCCGCTGCACCATATCGGGAAGCGGGGTCCTATGTGCAAGCATCTAAAGGGACGCTCAGGCCTCTGTCGGCGCTTCCGTCTTGGCTGCGAGAAGCGCAACCGTGCCGCCGGCCTTCTCAACAGCTTCAACGGCGGCTCTGGATGCACCAGCGACTGCGAAGTCAACCTTAGCCGTGAATTCACCCTTGGCAAGTAGTCTCACACCATGCTTGCCGCCGCGTACCAGGCCCGCAGCCTTCAGCGCCGCCTGATCGATCGTCGAAGACGGATTCAGCTTGCCGGCGTCGATCGCCTTCTGCACGGACCCCAGATTGGCTTCGGCATAATCCTTGCGGAAAATGTTATTAAAGCCGCGCTTCGGCAAACGCATGTGCAGCGGCATCTGTCCGCCTTCAAAGCCGTTGATGCTGACGCCGGAACGCGCCTTCGCGCCCTTCTGTCCGCGACCAGCAGTCTTGCCCTTGCCAGAGCCGATGCCCCGCCCGACACGCATGCGGCCCTTGCGAGCGCCTGCATTATCTCTGAGTTCGTTGAGTTTCATGTTCTTGCACTCGCTTTCGCTATGTTCGCGCCATCTCCGTTCCATGCTTCTGGAAAGAAGATGAAGATCTGGGTCGCCCCAAATCGATTGTTGTAGCCGGCACCACTCTCGTAGGCTTAGCGGCTCAGTAGCTCGGTCTCGTCGTTATTGCTATGCTTTTCCACGTAGGAAAAGTCCCTTACTCGACGACTTCAACCATGTGGTGCACCGTCTTGATCATCCCGCGAATTTCGGGGGTGTCCTCATGCTCGACAACCCGATGCAGCTTGTTGAGGCCGAGGCCGATCAGGACCTTACGCTGGGATTCCGGACGGCGGATGGGTGATCCCACCTGCTTGATCTTAATTTTCGCCATTTCTCTTACTCCACCACAGCTTCGGCGTCGGCCTGAGCGACGGCTTCGGAAGCCCCGCCACGACGGAGCAGATCGGCGACTTTCTTGCCGCGACGTTGAGCCACCGACTTTGGACTGGTCTGCTCACCGAGTGCCGAAAAGGTCGCGCGAATCATGTTGTATGGGTTTGATGTGCCGACTGACTTGGTCACCACGTCCGCCACGCCAAGGCTCTCGAAAACAGCACGCATCGGGCCGCCTGCAATGATGCCAGTACCGGCCGGAGCCGAACGCAACGTCACCTTGCCAGCGCCGAAATGGCCCTTGCCGTCATGATGCAGCGTACGGCCTTCCTTCAAGGGCACGCGAACCATCTGTTTCTTGGCCGACGCAGTAGCCTTTGAAATAGCCTCAGGCACCTCGCGCGCCTTGCCATGGCCGAAACCCGCACGTCCTTTGCCATCGCCGACTACGACCAATGCAGCGAAACCGAAGCGCTTACCACCCTTAACGGTCTTGCTGACCCGGTTGATATGGACGAGCTTTTCAATCAGTTCTTCGCCCTGCTCCTCGTCGCGGCCACGACGATCATCGCGCCGACCTCGGCCGCCTCGCTCGCCACCGCGTCCGCCCCGGTCTCCACCACGCCCACGGCGGCCCCGGCCTTCTTGCTGGGGAGCTTCGCCTTCGACGCCAGTGACGGCTTCAGCTTCAATCTTGTTTTCTTCAGCCATGTTCAGAACTCCAATCCGCCTTCACGCGCGGCATCCGCCAGCGCCTTCACGCGTCCGTGGAAAAGGAAGCCGCCGCGGTCGAATACAACCTTGGTTACACCGGCCTTGGTAGCCGCAGCAGCAACGCGCTTGCCAACTTGCGCAGCAGCCGCAGCGGTTGCGCCCGTATTGCCGCGCACATCCTTGTCCAGGGTTGACGCAGCAGCGACAGTCTTGCCCTGCGCATCGTCGATGACCTGAGCATAGATGTGCCGGCCCGAACGATGCACCGAAAGCCGAGGGCGGATCGCGCCCTTGCTCTTGAGTGCAGTACGAATGCGGCGACGGCGCCGTTCAAAGAGAGAGAGTTTCGCCATGGCTTACTTCTTCTTGCCTTCTTTGCGGAAGATAAACTCACCGCGATATTTGATGCCCTTGCCCTTGTAAGGCTCCGGCTTGCGCCAGCGACGGATCTCAGCAGCGACCTGCCCGACTTGCTGCTTGTCATTGCCGGAGATCTCGACCGTCGTGTTATCCGGGGTCTTGATCTCGATCCCTTCGGGGATCGCAAAGTCGACATCATGGCTGTAGCCAAGCTGCAGCTTCAGATTACGACCTTGAGCATTCGCACGATAGCCGACGCCAGTGATTTCCAGAACCTTGGTGAAGCCTTCGGTCACGCCAGTAATCAGGTTCTGCACCAACGTGCGCTGCATGCCCCAATAGGACCGGGCCCGCTTGGTCGCATTTGAAGGTTGAACCGAAATCTGACCATCTTCGATGGCATAGCTGACTTCCTCAGCAAGCGGTAGCGACAGCGTACCCTTCGGTCCCTTAACCGAGAGCAGGCCGCCTTCAATGGTCGCCGTGACCCCAGTGGGGATCGCAACCGGCTTTTTACCAATGCGAGACATAGTCAGAATACCTCCGCCAGCACTTCGCCACCGACATTCTGGTCACGCGCTTCGGCGTCGGACAGAACGCCCCTGGGCGTCGAGACAATGGTGATGCCCAGGCCATTGCGCACGACCGGCAATTCCTTCGAACCGGAATAAACACGACGGCCGGGCTTCGACACCCGCGCAACGTGCTGAATCGCCGGCTTCCCCTCGAAATACTTGAGTTCGATGCGCAAGCCCTTGTGCTTGCCCAGCTCTTCCTCGCTATAGCCGCGAATGTAGCCTTCACGCTGCAGCACGTCGAGAACGCGAACGCGCAACTTGGACGCCGGGCTGGTCACGCTGTCCTTGCGCGCCTGCTGGCCGTTGCGGATACGGGTGAGCATATCACCCAAAGGATCGGTCAATGCCATTTATCTAATCCTTACCAGCTCGACTTGGTGACGCCAGGGATCAGGCCCTTGTTAGCCAAATCGCGAAGCTGTATGCGAGAAAGTCGAAACTTGCGGTAATAAGCGCGGGGGCGGCCGGTCATCTCGCACCGGTTCCTGACGCGTGTCGGGTTGCCGTTACGGGGAATTTCCGCCATCTTCAGGCGCGCAATCAAGCGCTCGGTTTCATCCAAGCTTTCGTCATCCGCAATAGCCTTCAGTCTCGCATATTTGCCGGCATATTTCTTCACCAGCTTCTTGCGACGCTCATTCTTGTTGATGGAACTCAGTTTCGCCATGACTTAAGTTCTCTTCCTTTTTCTATAAGGAAGCACACCGCTCACGCGGCCTGCTTTTCTGCCTCAGCGGGGAACGGGAAGCCGAACAGGCGCAGCAGTTCGCGTGCCTCTTCATCCGTTCTCGCGGTGGTGGTTACAATGATATCCATGCCTCGCACCTTATCGATGCGATCATAGTTGATTTCCGGAAAAATAATCTGTTCCTTGATGCCGAAAGCATAATTGCCGTGTCCATCGAAAGACTTCGGATTAAGACCACGGAAATCGCGAATACGAGGCATCGCGATCGTCACCAAACGATCCAGGAACTCATACATCCGTTCGCGGCGCAGCGTAACCTTCGCGCCAATGGGCATGCCTTCACGCAGCTTGAACTGAGCAATCGACTTCTTCGCCTTCGTGATCACTGGCTTTTGACCAGCGATCAGTTCCATTTCCTCAGCGGCTGAAGTGACCTTCTTCTTGTCCTGCGTGGCTTCGCCAACACCCATGTTCAGAACGATCTTCTCGATCCTGGGAACTTCCATGACGTTCTTGTAGCCGAACTTCTCCACCATCGCTTTCGCGATAGTCTCGTCATAGACAGCTTTCAGCCGAGGTGCATATTTATCAGCCATCGATGGTCTCCCCGGACTTCACGGCCACGCGGACCTTCTTGCCACCTTTTTCCTCAAAACGGACGCGCGTCGGTTTGCCAGTTTTCGGATCGGCAATAGCCACTTTGGAAATGTGCAACGGCGCTTCCGAACGTTCGATTCCACCTTGCGGGTTCGCCTGGGTGGGCTTGCGGTGACGAGCAGCGACGTTAACGCCTTCGACAACCAGTTTCCCGTCCTTCGGCATCATCTTGACAACATTGCCGGTACGCCCCTTATCCTTGCCAGACAGTATGACGACCTTATCGCCCTTCTTGATCTTCGCGGCGGACATTATAGCACCTCCGGAGCCAGGCTGATGATCTTCATATGCTTCCTGCCACGCAGTTCACGCACCACTGGGCCGAAAATACGAGTACCAATGGGCTCGTCGTTCTTTCCCACCAAAACAGCGGCATTGCTGTCGAAGCGAATAACCGAACCATCGGCACGCCGCACGTCCTTGGCGGTGCGGACGATAACGGCGCGGTGCACATCGCCCTTTTTCACGCGGCCACGCGGCGCAGCTTCCTTCACCGACACGACAATGATGTCGCCCACGCCAGCAAAACGGCGCTTTGACCCGCCCAGCACCTTGATGCACTGGACGCGCTTGGCGCCGCTGTTGTCAGCGACCTCAAGATTTGACTGCATCTGGATCATTGATGCGCTTCCTTTTCAATTGGCTTTCCGGGGCAGCCCGGGAGTTCCGTTAATCGTTCAGCCCGCCGCCTCAGGCGTTTTGTGCGTATCGATGCGGTCAACCACCTTCCAGCTTTTCAGCTTGGAAATCGGCGCAGTCTCCTCGATCCGTACAGTCTCGCCTTCCCGATATGCGTTTTCAGCATCGTGGGCATGATATTTCTTCGAGCGGCGAACGATCTTACCATAGAGCGGGTGTTTCACCTTACGCTCTACTTTCACCACTACGGTCTTGTCAGTCTTGTCGGAAACCACCGTTCCCGTCAGCACGCGCTTGGGCATGGTCAGTCTTCCTATTTCGTTTCAGCAGCGCTGGCGCGCGCTGTCTGAAGAGTCTTGATCTGCGCAATGGTGCGGCGCACCTCCCGCATCCGGCTCGGCTTTTCAAGCTGGTTAGTCGCAGCCTGAAAACGCAAGTTGAATTGCTCGCGTTTCAATTCCCCGAGCTGCTCGCCCAGTTGATCGTCGGTTTTTACCTTGAGGTCAGCAATCTTTGCCATCTCACTCACGCTCCCAGATGCGATGTGTCGCCCAGACGCGCCACGACCTTCGTTTTGATCGGAAGCTTCATCGCTGCGCGCTCAAAGGCCTCCGCCGCGATCGGACCGGACACACCGTCGAGTTCAAATAGAATACGGCCTGGCTTTACGCGCGCGGCCCAATATTCGACCGAACCCTTGCCCTTGCCCTGACGAACTTCCGCAGGCTTCTTCGAAACTGGAACGTCAGGGAATACTCGAATCCACAAACGACCTTGCCGGCGAATGTGGCGCGTAATCGCGCGGCGAGCCGCTTCGATCTGGCGTGCCGTGATACGTTCAGGTTCCAGGGCCTTTAAGCCATAAGAGCCGAAGTTGAGTGCAGCACCGCCGGGTGCATCACCCTTGATCCGCCCTTTGAAGGCTTTGCGATACTTCATTTTCTTTGGTTGCAGCATGTCTGTTTACCTTCTGACACCGTTGGTCGGCCGATCAGGCGACGCGTGGGTTTCCCCTTTATCGCGCCGGCCGGACCCCCGATGTTTGCGCTTCCATCATGAGCCGGTCCTGCGCCATCGGATCGTGACCCAGAATCTCGCCCTTGAAAATCCATACCTTGATACCGCATACGCCATATGCCGTGTGCGCTTCTGCTTCCGCATAGTCCACATTGGCGCGCAGGGTGTGCAGTGGAACGCGGCCTTCGCGATACCATTCGACGCGAGCAATCTCCGCCCCGCCTAAACGACCACCGCAAGTGATACGAATACCTTCCGCGCCCAGACGCAGCGCGGATTGCACAGCGCGCTTCATTGCTCGACGAAACGCCACACGACGTTCAAGCTGATCAGCAACGCCTTGTGCGACGAGCTTGGAATCGATCTCCGGCTTGCGGATTTCAACGATGTTCAGGCTTACGTCGCTAGCGGTAAACTCACTGAGCTTACGCCGCAGCTTTTCAATATCCGCACCCTTCTTGCCGATGATAACGCCGGGGCGTGCAGCATAAATGGAAACACGGCAAAGCTTGGCCGGACGCTCGATCACCACTTTCGAAATCGCTGCCTGCGGCAACGTTTTCATGATGAATTTGCGGATCTTCAGATCCTCAAGCAGCAGTCGGCCATAATCCTGACCTTCCGCAAACCAGCGGCTGTCCCAAGTCCGGTTAATTTGCAGGCGGAGCCCGATCGGATTGCTCTTCTGACCCATGACTTACGCCTCTTCTTCCTGCTCACGGACAACGATGCGGACCCGGCTGAACGGCTTCAGAATACGCGTCGACTTGCCGCGACCGCGGGCGTGAAAGCGCTTCATGGTCAGGCTCTTACCGACCGAGGCTTCCGAGATCACCAATGTGTCAACATCCAGATTGTGGTTATTTTCCGCGTTGGCAATAGCCGAAGCTAAAACCTTCCGCACGTCAACAGCCATCGCTTTTTTCGAAAAAGCGAGAATATTCATCGCATCCTCAACCTTACGGCCACGGATCAACGCAGCCACTAGATTGAGCTTCTGCGCGCTTCCGCGGATGGTGGTGCCAACCGCGAGCGCTTCATTGTCGGCTACCCGACGAGGAGCTGCTTGCTTACCCATTAGCGCTTGCCCTTCTTGTCGGCAGCGTGACCAGGGAAGTAGCGCGTCGGCGCGAACTCACCCAGCTTGTGACCGACCATATCTTCGTTCACTGAAACGGGAACATGCTTCCGACCATTGTAGACGTTGAACGTCAGACCGACGAACTGCGGGAGAATGGTGGAGCGGCGCGACCAGGTCTTGATCGGCGCACGGCCGCCAGCATCCTGCGCAGCTTCCGCCTTCTTCAGCAGATGCAGGTCCACGAAAGGACCTTTCCATACGGAGCGGGCCATTGCTTACCTCTTCTTCTTCGCGTGACGCGACCGGATAATCATCTTGTCGGTCGATTTGTTATTACGAGTGCGCGCACCCTTCGTAGGCTTACCCCACGGGGTGACCGGATGCCGACCACCAGAGGTCCGGCCCTCACCACCACCATGCGGGTGGTCCACCGGGTTCTTCGCAACGCCCCTGGTTAACGGGCGACGCCCCATCCAGCGGCTCCGGCCAGCTTTCGCTAGTGTCTGGTTGGCATTGTCCGGGTTTGATACCGCCCCGACAGTACCCATGCATTCACCACGGATATATCGCTGTTCGCCAGAGTTTAGACGAACGATCACGAGACCGCGATCGCGTCCGACAAGTTGCGCATAGGTACCCGCGCTCCGCGCAATCTGACCGCCCTTACCTGGCTTCATCTCCACGTTGTGGATGATGGTGCCGACTGGCATCTGCGACAATTCCATCGCATTGCCGGGCTTCACGTCTACTTTCTTGCCAGCAACGACCTTATCGCCGACAGCCAGTCGTTGCGGTGCCAGAATATAGTTCTGCTCACCATCTTCATACTTCACCAAGGCGATAAATGCGGTGCGGTTGGGATCGTACTCGATGCGCTCTACGGTCGCTTCCATGTCCCATTTGCGCCGCTTGAAATCGATGAAGCGGTAACGCTGCTTGTGGCCACCCGCTATACCGCGCGATGTCACATGGCCTTTGTTATTACGGCCACCGGTCTTGTGCTTACCCTCGGTCAGCGCCTTGACGGGCTTACCCTTCCAGAGGCCGGACTTGTCGACCAGGACCAGGCCGCGCTGGGCCGGGCTCGTCGGATTATAATGTTTGAGTGCCATTATTCTCTTCCGCCTCAGATACCGGTGGTGACGTCGATCGACTGACCTTCGGCCAGCGTGACGATCGCCTTTTTCATGTCGCTCCGCGCATAGGGCTTCCCCTTCCAGCGCTTCGTCTTGCCCTTTTGGACGAGCGTATTAACACCTTTGACAGTTACGCCAAACAGCGCTTCCACCGCCGCTTTGATCTCGGGCTTGGAAGCATCGCGCGCAACCTTGAACACAACGGCATTGTTTTCGGAAAGAAGCGTCGCCTTTTCCGTAATATGCGGAGCAACGACCACATCATAGTGGCGGTTGTCGATGGTTTTGGCTTGCTTCTTAGCCATTGAAACGCGCCTCCAGCTTTTCGACTGCGGCACGCGTCAGCACCAACGAGTCATACTTCAAAATGTCATAGACATTGGCGCCCATCGCGGGCATCACGTTCACCCCATTCAGGTTGGATGATGCTTTAGCGAAGCTGACATTCACAGCATCACCATCGATGAACAGCGCCTTGTTAAGGCCGAGCTTCTCGAGTTGACCAGCGAGCACCTTCGTTTTCCCATCTGCGACGTCAAGATTGTCGAGCACAATCAGCGAGCCATTTTTGGCTTTGGCGGACAGAGCCATTTTCAGGCCAAGCGCACGCACCTTCTTGTTCAGCGACGGATCGAAGTCACGAACACGAGGACCATGCGCCTTGCCGCCACCGATGAAGATGGGAGCGCGACGGTCGCCGTGACGAGCGGTGCCACCACCCTTCTGTCGACCGAACTTCTTGCCGGTGCGCGCCACATCCGAGCGCTCCCGCGCCGCGCGAGCCGTTCCACGGCGCTTTTCAAGCTGCCATGTCACCACGCGATGCAGAATATCAGCGCGCGGTTCCAAAGCAAATACCGCGTCATTCAACTCGACATCGCCGCTACCCTTGGCGTCGAGGGTCTGAACCTTGATCTTCATAGCTTAGCCCTCCTGCCCTTCTGCAGCTTCCGGCGCCACAGCCGTTTCAGCCGGGACATTCATGGGAGCCTCATTGCCATTTGCAGCCTGCCTCAAGCCCGCCGGGTAAGGTGCATCAGCGTGGCGCGCAACCTTCACTGCGTCCTTAACCAGCAACCAGGTCCCCTTCGAACCGGGAACGCTTCCCTTTACAAAGAGCAGGCCGCGCTCGGCATCCGTACGGACGATTTCCAAATTCTGTTGCGTGCGCTGCCGATCCCCCATGTGACCAGCCATCTTCTTGTTCTTGAAGACGCGACCGGGATCCTGGCGATTACCCGTCGAGCCGTGGGCACGGTGAGAAATGGATACGCCGTGGGTGGCGCGCATACCCCCGAAACCCCAACGCTTCATCGCACCAGCAAAGCCCTTACCTTGCGTATGACCGGTGATGTCGACCAACTGCCCTGTGACGAAATGGTCAGCCGAAAGCTCAGCTCCGACGTCCAACAGCGCGTCATCAGCGACACGGAATTCAGCAATTTGCAGCTTGGGTTCAACTTCCGCTTTGGCGAAGTGGCCGCGCTGCGGCTTGGCGACATTTTTTGGTTTCGCGGCGCCGGCACCGAGTTGGAGAGCTACATAGCCATCCTTTTCGGAATCACGGCGGGCAACGACCTGGCACTGCTCAAGACTCAAAACGGTAACCGGCACGTGGCGGCCATCGTCCTGAAACAGGCGAGTCATTCCCATTTTTTTCGCGATCACGCCAGTACGCATGATCAATTCTCCCAACAGAGGCCCCATTCGACTGGGGCGTATCCACTAAAAAAACCCCCGGTCGCCCGAGGGTCAGCCCAAATCAAGATAGTCACCCGCCGGGGCTGAATTTTCCTGCATTACTACAGAAAAGACGGGGGACTCAGAACCACGGCAATGCCGTGCGGTATCCCTATGTCAATGCTGGACAAGCCATGCGGCCAGTCCGATTGGCATCAAGCCAATTTTATTTCGACGTTCACGCCGGCCGCAAGATCCAGCTTCATCAGCGCGTCGACCGTTTGCGGCGTCGGCTGCACAATGTCAAGCATTCGCTTGTAAGTCCGGACCTCAAATTGCTCGCGGGACTTCTTGTCGATGTGCGGACCGCGGTTCACGGTAAATTTTTCGATCCGCGTTGGCAGCGGAATGGGACCGCGGATCAGCGCGCCGGTGCGGCGCGCAGTGTCGGCAATGTCGCCAGTAGCCTGATCGAGCACACGATGATCAAAAGCCTTCAGGCGAATCCGAATATTCTGCGTTTCCATGTCCATTACCGATGCGAAAGAGCCAAAAACAAGCCGCCCAAAATGTCCTCTAGAATTGATATTCCCGCGAGGAACTATCCGGGGCGACTAAAAAATCGAACCGCTCGAATCAGACGATTCGAGCGGTTCGCTGCCTATATTACTTGGAGATCGAGCTGACAACCCCCGCGCCAACGGTGCGTCCGCCCTCGCGGATTGCAAAGCGCAAACCGGGGTCCATTGCGATAGGCGCAATCAGCTTTACACCGAGCTTAACATTGTCACCCGGCATAACCATCTCCGTGCCTTCGGGCAGGACAACTTCACCAGTGACGTCTGTTGTGCGGAAATAGAACTGCGGACGATAGTTCGCGAAGAATGGCGTGTGACGCCCGCCTTCTTCCTTCGACAGCACATAGACTTCGGCATCGAAATCAGTGTGCGGCGTAATGGTGCCGGGCTTCGCCAGAACTTGACCGCGCTCCACTTCCTCACGGCTAACGCCACGGATCAAGGCGCCGATGTTATCGCCGGCCTGACCCTGATCAAGCAGCTTGCGGAACATTTCCACGCCAGTGACGGTCGTCTTCTTCGTCGCCTTGATACCGACGATTTCGACTTCTTCACCTACTTTGACAATGCCAGTTTCGACGCGGCCAGTCACAACGGTTCCGCGGCCGGAAATCGAGAACACGTCTTCGATCGGCATCAGGAAAGGCCTGTCGACCGGACGATCCGGCTGCGGAATATAGCTATCCACGGCATCCATCAGAGCCTGAATCGAATTTCTGCCGATGTTATCATCACGACCTTCCAGAGCAGCCAGAGCCGAACCCTTTACGATGGGAATATCGTCGCCGGGGAAATCGTAGCTGGAGAGCAGTTCACGAACTTCCAGCTCAACGAGTTCCAGCAGTTCCTCGTCGTCGACCTGATCGACCTTGTTCATATAGACCACAAGGGCAGGAACACCGACCTGACGTGCGAGCAAGATGTGTTCACGAGTCTGCGGCATGGGACCGTCAGCGGCGTTAACCACCAGAATAGCGCCATCCATCTGAGCCGCGCCGGTGATCATGTTCTTCACATAGTCAGCGTGACCAGGGCAGTCGACGTGCGCATAGTGACGAGCAGCTGTTTCGTATTCGACATGAGAGGTCGAAATCGTAATACCGCGCTCGCGCTCTTCAGGCGCCTTGTCAATATTCGCATAGTCGGTGAACTCTGCACCGCCCGCTTCTGCCAGAATCTTGGTGATCGCCGCGGTCAGCGTCGTCTTGCCATGGTCCACGTGACCAATGGTCCCGATATTGCAGTGGGGCTTCGTCCGCTCAAATTTAGCCTTAGCCATATTTTCCTACCTTCTTGTCCAAATCTGCTTTTCCAGTGGCCTGGAATTTGACCGCTTGGGCGCGCCTCGCGAAGTGGCGCTCATAGCATCAAATTCTCTTTATGCCAGCTTTGCTTTCACTTCGTCGGCAACATTCTGCGGCACTTCTTCATAGTGCGAGAATTGCATTGTGTACTGCGCGCGTCCCTGAGTGAAGGAACGGAGTTGGTTCACATAACCGAACATGTTGGCCAACGGAACCATCGCCTCTACGACCTGCGCATTGCCGCGGCTATCGGTGCCCTGAATCTGCCCACGACGGCTGTTTAAGTCTCCGATGACGTCACCCAGATAATCTTCCGGTGTAACGACTTCAACTTTCATCACTGGCTCGAGCAATTTGATACCAGCCTTCTGAGCGCCTTCGCGCATTGCGCCCCGGCCCGTGATTTCAAATGCCAGCGCTGACGAGTCGACGTCGTGATAGGCGCCGTCTGTCAACGTGATATCGAAATCGATGATCGGGAAACCGATAAGCGAACCCGTTTCCGCCGTTTCGCGCATGCCCTTTTCGACGGAGGGAATATATTCACGCGGAATATTGCCGCCCTTGACCTCGTCGATGAAGTTAATGCCCTGCCCGCGCTCACCCGGTGTCAAACGAAGCTTGACGCGGCCGAACTGGCCAGAACCACCCGACTGCTTTTTGTGGGTATAGTCGATCTCGACTTCCTTCGCGAGGGACTCTCGGTAGGCCACCTGCGGCGCGCCAACATTGGCCTCTACCTTGAATTCACGGCGCATGCGATCGACCAGGATTTCCAGGTGAAGCTCACCCATGCCCTTGATGATAGTCTGGCCCGATTCATGGTCCGTGGCGACGCGGAAGCTTGGATCCTCTGCAGCAAGACGATTGAGCGCAATGCCCATCTTTTCCTGGTCGGCCTTCGTCTTGGGCTCCACCGCCACTTCAATGACTGGGTCGGGGAATTCCATGCGTTCCAGGATGATCGGCGCGCTCGTCGCACACAATGTATCCCCGGTCGTAGTTTCTTTGAGACCCGCCAGAGCCACAATGTCGCCCGCATAAGCCTCGTCGATGTCCTCACGCGAATTGGCGTGCATGAGGAGCATACGGCCGATCTTTTCCTTCTTGTCCTTGACGGAGTTGAGATAGGTTCCCTTCTCCAGCTTGCCTGAATAGATGCGGGCGAAAGTCAGCGAACCAACGAAGGGGTCGTTCATGATCTTGAATGCCAAGGCGCTGAACGGCGCGTCGTCGGCCGGTGGGCGGGTATCCTGGGTCTCACCGTCGAGCTTCACACCCTGAACATCGGGGATGTCGAGCGGGCTCGGCAGATAGTCGACAACCGCATCGAGCAACGGCTGAACGCCCTTGTTCTTGAAGGCTGAACCACAGAGTACCGGCACGAAGGAGAAGTTCAGCGTTCCTTTACGGATCAGCTTCTTCAACGTCGCACTGTCAGGTTCATTACCCTCCAGATAAGACTCCATGACTTCATCGTCCTGCTCGACGGCCATCTCGATCAAATCGGACCGGGCCGCCGCAGCAGCATCCTTGAGGTCGTCAGGAATTGCTACATAATCGAACTTCGCGCCCAACGCTTCATTTTGCCACACGATGGCGCGATTTTCGACCAGATCAATCAGGCCGACGAAATCGCTTTCAAGGCCGATCGGAAGATAAAGAATCAGCGGACGCGCGCCCAGACGATCCTTGATCATGTCAACACAACGCTCGAAATTCGCACCGGTGCGATCCAGCTTGTTGACGAAACACATGCGGGGAACATGATATTTTTCCGCCTGGCGCCACACGGTTTCAGATTGCGGCTCAACACCCGCAACGCCGTCGAAACAAGCGACCGCACCGTCGAGAACGCGCAGGGAACGCTCCACCTCAATGGTAAAGTCGACGTGACCAGGCGTGTCGATGATGTTGATCCGGTGATCGTTCCAGAAGCAAGTGGTCGCGGCCGACGTGATCGTGATGCCGCGCTCCTGCTCCTGCTCCATCCAATCCATCGTGGCGGCGCCATCGTGGACTTCCCCGATCTTGTAGGATTTGCCGGTATAATAAAGGATACGCTCGGTGGTGGTCGTCTTACCGGCATCGATATGCGCCATGATGCCGATATTGCGATAGTTCTCGAGCGGATGGCTGCGGGCCATGGTCTGTACTCCATTGCCGACGGGCGCCGGCGGGTTCGTGAGTTATGCTGAGATCGCCACGACCCCGCACATTGGGCGGGGCCATAGCAACATGATATTACCAGCGATAGTGCGAGAATGCACGGTTCGCTTCGGCCATGCGATGCGTGTCTTCCCGCTTCTTGACCGCATTGCCGCGATTGTTCGCTGCATCCAGCAATTCACCCGACAGCCGAGCCGCCATAGTGGTTTCACTACGAGAGCGAGCGGCGGTGATGAGCCAACGAATAGCCAGCGCTTGCGCGCGGTCCGGCCGCACCTCAACCGGAACCTGATAGGTGGCACCACCGACACGACGGCTGCGAACCTCAATACCCGGCTTCACATTATTGAGAGCATCATGAAAGAGTTGCAGCGGATCCTTCTTCGCCTTGTTCTCGACCGTGTCGAGCGCGCCATAGACAATGGATTCGGCGACGGACTTCTTGCCGTCCAGCATGACGCTGTTCATGAATTTGGAGAGCACCTGATCTCCGAACTTGGGATCAGGCAGGATAACCCGCTTTTCGGGACGACGACGACGTGACATGTCTTGTGCCTACCTTCTCTTACTTCGGACGCTTCGCGCCGTACTTCGAACGGCTCTGCTTACGGTCCTTGACGCCTTGGGTATCAAGGACACCGCGCAGCACGTGATAACGCACGCCGGGAAGGTCGCGCACACGTCCGCCACGGATCAGCACAACACTGTGTTCCTGAAGGTTATGGCCTTCGCCGGGAATATAGCTGATGACTTCGCGCTGATTGGTCAGGCGGACCTTGGCAACCTTGCGCAGAGCCGAGTTCGGCTTTTTCGGGGTTGTGGTATAAACACGAGTACATACACCGCGTTTTTGCGGGTTTGCCTCCATCGCGGGAACTTTCGAGCGCGCTTTCTGCGGCTCCCGACCCTTGCGGACCAGCTGGTTAATTGTCGGCATGAAGCCCTTCACCTTTGTCTAGTTACTTTACCGGCCCACATTTGTCCGAATGGATATTAGCCAAACAGAAAAAGACCCCGGCGGTCAGATGACCTCCCAGGCCCGCACACGCACCCGGCAATGTTCAAGCTCAAAAAACTGCTCTGAAGCGGATATCCGGAAAGCGATTCCCAGCCAACAAGCCGCAAAGCAGGCGCGCCCTATAACTCCGGGTCTATGCCGGGTCAATGGGCAGTTTGCTTGCTATGGCGGATGGGATATCCATTGCGACTAAAGAATCGGTCCATCTGGCAGCTGATATTCGCACCGAGAAGCGGAACAAAATCGGTAATTCCGCATTTCATCCTGCCTATGCTTCGACTCGCCACGAGTCCGGGTCTGCGGATTCGCGACTCTGTCCCCTCTTTGCTACCGGCCGACTCCACAGACAAATTTTGTATTCCAAGCGGGTCGGCAAGTGTTCAAATTAGAATCCGGCGTCCCTGGCCTTCTGGTCAGGATGAGGCGCCTTTTCCCTGAGCGGGAAATCCTCCTGCGGTCGGAAGGAACCTTACGGTTTCTGAAAATCAGCAGTAAAGTGCAGATCGGGATTGCAGCGGCGGCAGTAGTTGCGCTGATGCTCTGGGCCGCTGCCGCTATTTTCATGCTGGTCGGCCAATATGGCGTAGCGCGTGATCGGGCGATCCTTGATGAGCAACAGGCCGCCATTGCCAGCTCCGCGAAGAAGGTCAGCACTTATCGAGCATCGGTCACCGAGACCGCCAAGGAGCTTGAGCAGCGGCAGGAGTTTCTGGAAGATCTGGTCAAGAGCCATTTCGGCGATACGCTGGAAGACGATAAACTGATTGGTCCTAGCAAGAACAAGACTCCGTCCAGTAGCGGAAGCAAGATCAGTGCGGTCATTCCCGGCGCGCACGCGCTTCATCAGATCGAAGCGCGGCAGTTGGCATTCGCCCGGCAACTGTCCGGCGCGGTAGCAGCCCGCACCAAAACGGTCGAGGCCGCCATTCGCGGTTTCGGCCTGAAGCCCAACGCCATGCTCCGCCGGACGCGCTCGGCACAGGGCGGGCCATTTATACCTTACAAAAGCCCCGACGGTATTGATCCGCAATTTGCGCAGTTAAATAACGCGCTCGACAGGCTGGACCGCCTGGAGAATACATTGCTCGCCATCCCATCCGGCCGGCCCACCAATGTCGTGATGCTAAGCAGTGGCTTCGGCTATCGTCACGATCCTTTTAACGGTCGTGGCGCTTTTCATGCGGGCCTCGATTTTCGCGGTGCCTATGGCCAGCCAATTCTAGCTGCCGCCAATGGGAAGGTCAGTTTTGTCGGCCAGCGTTCCGGTTATGGCAATGTCGTAGAGGTCAGCCACGGCCACGGTATAATGACACGTTATGCGCACCTGTCTGGTTTCAATGCAAAGGTGGGGCAGAAGGTCATGCGCGGGCAGCAGATCGCTCGCATGGGATCGACCGGCCGTTCTACCGGTACGCATCTCCATTTCGAAGTCCGCCTAAATGGTCAACCCACCAATCCCCGTCGTTTCCTGGAGGCGAATGCCGACGTTCTCAAAATCCAGAAAATTGCCACACAGCGCTTTGACGACAATAAGGGCTAATATTTTTCGACCCATTATGGCGACCTCGTAAAATGTAAGGCAGTTAGTCAGTTCGTCATCACAGGCCTTTGCCAAACGAACGGAGGTAACCATGAAATTCCACGACTTCCAGCAGGCCCATTCGGAGTCTGTTGTGGCGTTGCGAGCTCTTTCCCAATCGGTTGCAGCGAAGGGGATGGACAAGGTCTTGCTGGAACTGGTGAAGATCCGCGCGTCACAGGTGAACGGCTGCGCCTATTGCGCGCAGTTCCACATCAATCTGGCTCGGAAGCAGGGTTGCAGTCAAAGCAAGCTGGACCAGCTTGCGGTCTGGCGGGACTCACCCTTGTTTAATGCGCGCGAACGTCTTGCTCTGGAATGGACCGAGGCTCTGACCGAAGCAGCGGCGCATGGCGCAACGGGAGAGATGCGAGACAGAGTCGCTTCGCAATTTACCCACACCGAAATCGAGACGCTTACTATCGCCATAGCGACCATCAACGCCTGGAACCGGATCGCAGGCCCGCTTCACTTCATTCCCCCGGAAGGCTGATCCGGTCATAGAGGCCGCCCTCCGCATTATCCAGCGGGTTCCGGCTCATCGAACGGATCGGGCCCAAAGCGGTTCGGCCCACGCGTTCCGCCCATCACGAAAAAGATCAACAATATGATACTCCCGATCAATGGAATGAGGGACAGCAGCATCCACCAACCTGAACGATCGGTGTCATGCAGCCGCCTGACTGCGACGGCCAGATAAGGAATAATGATGGCGAGCACGAACAGAGTGGTCAGCAGCCCACCGCTGTTGTGAAACCCGGCCGCTCCGCCCCAGCTTCCCTGTTCCGCCCACCGCTCAGACGTTCCGAAGCCGAGGGCGGCATCGACGAAGCTCAGGACGAACACCCCAATGATCATGAACAGGAAGAACATCCAGAACTCTTTCGGCCGGGCTCGGCCGGAGAATTGCGCATAGCGCTTGAGCGGCAACAGCATCCATTCCATTCCTAGCCTCCTCTTTCATGCTTTCAGTTTCTTGGCGCCTGTCTTCTATAGCTCAGGGCCTCTGCCACATGCACGCGGCCGACCTTCTCCGACTCCGCCAGATCGGCAACCGTGCGCGCCACTCGCAATACGCGGGTATAACCACGCGCCGAGAGGCGCATCGCCTCTGCGGCTTGTGCCAACAGTTGGCGGCCCGGCCCGTCGGGGCCCGCCACTTTTTCCAGCAGATCGCCGTCGACCTCTGCATTGGTCCGCACGCCATTACCATTATAGCGCATTGTCTGCCTGGCCCGCGCATCGGCCACCCGGGCAGCGACCTCGGCCGATCCCTCAGCAGGAGGCGGAAGAACAAGATCGGCGGCGGCAACGGCATTGACTTCCACATGCAGGTCGATGCGATCAAGCAGCGGACCGGACACCTTGGCCTGATAATCGGAGGCGCAACGCGGCGCGCGGGAGCAGGCAAGCCCCGGATCTCCCAAATGTCCACATTTGCAGGGGTTCATCGCAGCGACAAGCTGCACACGCGCCGGAAAAGTCACATGAGCGTTGGCACGCGCCACGCTGACCTCGCCCCTTTCGAGCGGCTGGCGCAGGCTATCAAGGACAGCGCGCTGGAATTCCGGCAGCTCATCAAGGAACAGCACGCCCAGATGCGCCAGACTTACCTCACCTGGCCTGACCTTTAGTCCCCCGCCCACAAGCGCCGCCATCGAAGCGCTGTGATGGGGCGCGCGATAAGGCCGTGCACGGCTCATTCGCCCATCCTGCAACGTGCCTGCCACCGAGGCTACCATCGACACCTCCAGCGCCTCGGCCGGCGTGAGTGCAGGCAAGATGCCGGGCATGCAACTCGCCATCAGAGACTTGCCAGCACCCGGTGGACCTACCATCAGCAAATTATGTCCGCCTGCCGCTGCGATCTCCAGTGCGCGTTTGGCGCTTTCCTGCCCCTTGACCTGTTTCAGGTCCGCGCCCCGCGCAAGCGGCATCGCCTCGCCTGGCACGGGCGGTGTCAGGTGCACACTGCCCTTGAAGTGATTCAGAAGCGAAATCAGGTCCGGCGCTGCGATCACTTCGACACTGCCGGCCCAGGCTGCCTCCGCCCCCTGCATAGCGGGACAGATCAGCCCCAACTCTCGCTCCCCGGCGTGGAGCGCCGCCAGCAGCACGCCCGGAGAAGGGGCGATCCGGCCATCCAGACCCATCTCACCCACCACTAGATAATGCGCAAGCGTCTCCGCATCGATAACCCCCATCGCGCCAAGCAAAGCGAGCGCAATAGGAAGGTCATAATGTGACCCCTCCTTGGGCAAGTCTGCAGGCGATAGATTGACCGTAATGCGCTTTGGCGGCAGCGACAGACCAATAGCCGAAATGGCCGCGCGAACCCGCTCCCGGCTTTCCGCCACTGCTTTGTCAGGCAAGCCAACGACGACAAAACCAGGCACCCCGGCTGCGACTTGGCACTGCACCTCTACTCCGCGCGCCTCCAACCCTAGATAGGCAACCGTCGAAACCGTCGCGACCAAGCGCTTTCCCCCAAAAATTCAACCCTGTTCGACTTCTGTTCTGCCCAAGGCGGCCGCGAAAGTCGAGAGAGGAATTTCCAGATCATTAATGGAGCGGGTTTGATAAACTTCTTATCTCTCGCCTGCCCGTATCTGCTCCTCCGGGCGAATGCGTAGTAACGCATCGATCAGCGCCGCCTCAGCATAGGGTTTGGTGAGCAGATTATGTCCGGCATAACGATTATCTAGCTCCGTCGCGCCATATCCTGTGGCAAACAGGAAAGGAATGCCACGCTCTGCCAGGGCATCAGCCACCGGATAAACCGCTTCTCCAGCCAGATTGATGTCCAGGATAGCCACGTCCGCGCTCCAGGCCATCTGTTCCATCTGGGTCAGCGCGCCCACCACATTGTGCGCTTGGCCAACGATCACGCCTCCCATATCACTGAGCATATGCTCCAGCAGCATGGCCACCAATGCCTCGTCCTCAACAAGGAAAACCCGTAAGCCCCGAAGCGATTTTTCTCCCTGGGCAATCATAGGGGCGAGCTTCTCTGCGATCCGGCCGAGCCGCTTTCCATGAGCAACGGAAAGGATGAAAATACAGTGGAAAACGGCATACTGGCACTCCCCGAGACAGGTAGCGCGACCGGTCTTTTTTCAATGCCTTTATTAATCCAGCCCAGTGACCCGCGCAATCGCCCATTATTTCCCTTTGACAGAACTTGGTCCGGTCCGGCGGAAGCGATATCGGAACTGCTGGCCGACCATAACTTGCCACTTGGCACGCATCACCCCAAATGGTTATTATGACGGGTACAAACCAACGCGAAGACGGCGGGCGCAATGATCAGTTGCGCCTCTTTTTGCTTGGCCTTGGCATCTTCCTTATCCTTATGGCGCCTGTCGTAGGTATTCTGCCCGGCCCGGGCGGCATGCTGGTGCTGGCGGCAGGATTGGCGCTGACGCTCAAGAACAGCAACTGGGCCAAGCGCCGCTACGTTCGTTTCAAACAGCGCTGGCCGCGCTATGGCCGTTGGACCGATTGGGGTTTACGCCGTCCAAGTTATTTTCGTCGGCTCCGCAGAAAAGAGCAGAAACAGGAAGCGGATGATTGACTCGCAAGCCGCTTTTCCTTATCCGCCCTTTCGGTATGAGGCCGCCCGACTGTGGTGGCCCTTTTCTGTTACATATCTTGATTTGAGGAATGAGCGATGAAGCGCACCTTTCAGCCGAGCAATCTCGTGCGCAAACGGCGTCACGGTTTCCGCGCCCGCATGGAAACGGCAGCAGGCCGCAAGATTATTCGCGCCCGTCGTGCCCGCGGCCGCAAGTCGCTGAGCGCCTGAGCCAGCTCCAGGCCCCTGCCCCGCAGGAAAAAGACCGGGCTATCGTCACCATTAGCAAGCGCGCGGATTTTCTTGCCGCAAACAAGGGTCGCCGCATGGCAATGGCCGGTTTCGTCCTGCTGGTTCATGACCGGCGAGACGGGGAGCCGATCAAGCGGCTTGGCATCACCGTTACGAAGAAAATTGGCGGCGCTGTGGTCCGAAACAGGATGAAGCGCCGTTTTCGCGCGCTTGCGCGTGAATTGCTGCCAGATAACGGCGGGGCGGGCGCAGACCACATCCTTATCGGCCGCGCAGGCGGCGTGGAGCGCAATTTTGCGCTGCTTCGCGAAGATCTAACAAAAGCCCTGCACAAAATCGCTTTTCAAGACAATGATGCGCGCCCGCAAAGACGAAGACCAGTTTCAAGCGAAGACACCGGATCAGAACGGGAAGCTCCCAAATGATCGCCCGGCTACTGATCCTCATTGCCCGCATTTGGCAGATCGGGCCATCACGCATTCTGCCTCCCTCCTGCCGTTATGCGCCAAGCTGCTCGCAATATGCGATTGAAGCTTTGCGCAAATATGGTGCGCTAAGGGGTGGCTGGCTGGCGATCAAACGGCTAATGCGGTGCCATCCTTGGGGTGGATCGGGTTACGATCCGGTTCCCTGATCTTCACAACCGGAACATTCGGGAGTTATTCGTGGACGATAAGCGCAACATCATCCTGGCGGTCGCGCTGACGGCATTGATCCTGTTCGGGTGGCCGTACGTCGCCGAACAATTCTTCCCGACACCGCAGCCAACGCAGGCTCCTGTCAGCCAGAATGCTCCTTCGTCTTCGTCAGGCACAGGCCCCATCACGGAAACGGTCAAGACCATTCGTCCGCTGCATCAAGCCATCAGCGAAGCGCCGCGCATTCCGATTGAGACGCCCAAGCTCACGGGTTCCATCAACCTGAAGGGCGCGCGAATCGACGACATTGTCCTGCCCACCTACAATCAGACGATCAAGAAGGACTCCCCGCCTGTCCGCCTGTTTTCACCCAGCGGAACGAAAGACAGCTATTTTGGAGGCTTCGGCTGGACCGGCGATGGGCTGAAGGCACCCGATGCCAATACCGTCTGGGCCGCCCGCGGCGATAAGTTGACGCCTTCAACGCCTGTGACGCTGCGCTGGAATAATGGACAAGGCCAGATTTTCGAGATCAAGCTGGCTATCGACCAGGACTATATGTTCACTGTCACGCAGAAGGTCACCAATACCGGCAAAGGCGCGGCAGCGGTACGCCCTTATGGCTATATCAGCCACAAGGGCGTGTCGGCGGATCCGTCAAGCTGGACCATCCACACCGGGCCTATCGGCGTATTCGATGGCAAGGCCAACTATGACGTGGATTTCACGGATCTGGACGAAGATGGCGACGTTGCCTTCACCAGCAACGGCGGATGGATCGGCTTTACGGATAAATATTGGCTGTCCGCGCTGATCCCGGATCAGAAAGCGCCAGTAAGCGCCAAATTCCGCAAGGGTGCGGACGATCTTTACCAGGCTGACTTCAGTCTTGAACCGGCGCTTCTCGCGCCCGGAAAGACAGTCAGCCAGACGTCGCGCCTGTTCGTCGGGGCCAAGGAAACCAAACTACTCGAGCGTTATCAGGATGAGGGCGTAACCCTATTCGATCGCGCGATCGATTGGGGTTGGTTCTACTGGTTCGAAAAGCCCATTTTCTTCGTGCTCCACTGGCTCTTTGAAAATATCGGCAATTTTGGCGTGGCTATCATCATTCTGACGTTCATTGTCCGATTGCTGATGTTCCCCATTGCGCAGAAGCAGTTCGCCTCCATGGCCGCAATGCGCGCCGTACAGCCGAAAATGAAGGCACTTCAGGAAAAATTCAAGGACGACAAGCCCCGCCTTCAACAGGAAATGATGGAGCTTTATCGCAAGGAAAAGGTCAATCCGCTGGCTGGCTGTTTGCCCATGTTCCTTCAGATTCCGATTTTCTTCGCACTCTATAAGGTGCTGATGCTGACCATCGAGATGCGGCACCAGCCCTTCGTCCTTTGGATCAAGGATCTGTCTGCGCCGGATCCGCTGCACATTCTGAACCTGTTCGGCCTGCTCGACTTCAATCCTCCAGCTTTCCTGGGCATCGGCGTGCTCGCGCTCCTGCTCGGTCTCACCATGTTTCTGCAATTCCGGCTCAACCCGGCCCAGATGGACCCCACCCAGCAGCAGATTTTCGCGATCATGCCGTGGATGATGATGTTCATCATGGCGCCTTTCGCGGCGGGTCTTCTGGTCTACTGGATCACGTCCAACATTCTTACCATTGCGCAACAGAAATGGCTCTATAGTCGCCATCCGGCGCTGCGCGAACCAGCGAAGGCGGATTGATCAATCATGGCGGAACAAGAGGATATTGAAGCTGTGGAGGCGGCGCGAAAGATATTCGCCGGTCCGATAGCCTTCCTGAAATCCGCACCGGACCTGAAATTCCTGCCAAACCCGGATGTAAAGGAAGTCGCTTTCGCCGGCCGCTCCAATGTCGGCAAAAGTTCGCTCCTGAACGCTCTTACGGGACGGAATGGATTGGCGCGCACCTCGAACACGCCGGGGCGTACGCAAGAGTTGAATTTCTTCGACGTTGGCGATCCTCTCCTGTTCCGTCTTGTCGACATGCCGGGGTACGGCTTTGCGAAGGCGCCTAAGGAGGTGATCCGTAAATGGCGCTTTCTGGTGAATGATTATTTGCGCGGGCGGCAAGTGCTCAAACGCACTCTCCTCCTCATTGATGCCCGTCATGGCATCAAGGATGTGGACCGCGACATCATGAAAATGCTGGATGAGGCCGCCGTCAGCTACCGGATCGCCATAACCAAGGCGGACAAGGTGAAGGCAAGCGATCTTGCTGAGACATGCGACAAAGTGACGGCCGAAATCCGCAAGCGTCCTGCGGCTCATCCGGATATCATTGTGACTTCCAGCGAAAAAGGCATGGGCATAGCGGAACTCCGTGCAGCGGTTATCGACGCGCTGGAATAGGCAAAAGCCCCCTTGCCCAACCACGCCATTCCCGCGTAGGCGGACATGACGGCTGACGGGAAATGACGACATGAAGCTCTTCATCGGGAACAAGGCTTACTCAAGTTGGTCCCTGCGCGGTTGGCTGGCATGCAAGCAGTCGGCTCTGCTGTTCGAAGAGGCTGTCGTTCCCCTTTATGATCAGGATTGGGACAAACGCCGTCAGGGGGACGAATTCGCCCCTTCGTCCGGCAAGGTGCCGATCCTTTGGGACGGTGAGACAGTGGTGTGGGACAGCCTCGCCATTATCGAACATCTGAATGACAAGACCGGCAACGAGAGATTCTGGCCCACGGAAGTTGCGGCGCGCGGCATGGCCCGATCCATGGCGGCGGAAATGCACTCCAGCTTCCTGGCGCTCCGGCGGGAGCATAGCATGAACATCCGCCAGATCTATGCGCCCCAGCCGCCCTCTGCGGAAACGATGCAGGACATCGAACGCATCATGCAACTCTGGGCCGAGGCGCGCGCGCGATTCGGCGGTGCGGGCGATTTCCTGTTTGGCGAATTCGGCGCGGCGGACATCATGTTCGCGCCGGTGGTGACTCGCTTCATCACCTATTCCCTCCCCGTCGCACGTTTCGCCCAATCCTATATGCAGGCAGTGATCAGCCATCCTTTCATGCAGGAATGGATCGGTGGGGCTCAGGCCGAAGATTGGGTTATCGAGCGATTTGAAAAGCCGGTTGAATAGTTAAAACGCGCTTCCATTCTTCCGGCGGTATCCTTTCCCCGCAAATAAATGCATATCGATGTCGGGATAATGGCAATCGCCGCTAGCGGGACGACCGACGGCAACGAAGCAGCAATCCGCTTCGCTTTCATTGACCAGCACATGGCCGTTACCGTCGTCCTTGGGAAAGGCTGCAACGTCTCCGGCACGCATCACCGTCCTGCCATTGTTGTCGACCAGAATCGCTTCACCTGATAGCATGATGACCATTTCATCCTCGTCCTCATGCCAATGACGCTGCGATGAAGAGGCGCCCGGCTTTAATACGACCTGGCTGGCGTTAAAATCGGCAAGTCCGCTGACAGGCCCAAGCCTGCGATACCAACGCCCCTCCACCGCTCTGGCATATTGGGACGGATATCCGGTGATGTTACTTTGGGGAATGGCATCCATATCCAACTTGGGCACCGGCGTTTCTCCTTCTGGTCAAAACCGCGCGGCTGCGCTAACCGGCGCGGATGGACATCACACGCCAGTCATTGGCAGATCCGTTGCCTCTTGCAAGCAGGCTGATTGCCTGCCCCTCAATCACGCCCGCCACCGGGGCGGTTTTTACCGTACTGGAGGAGGCGCTGGTTGCTCTGGGCTTTGAAGTCGACCGCTTCGTCAGCGGCGACGCCCCGGACGGCCCGGTCGAAAATCTGCTCGCCCTTCGCCATCAGGGCGAGGGTGCCCACTTCGCCTTTGCCGGACATCTGGACGTGGTGCCCCCGGGCAATGGCTGGTCAACCGATCCTTTCGAAGCCACGCAAAAAGGCTCGCTGCTCTACGGCCGTGGCGCGGTCGACATGAAGGGCAGCATCGCCTGCTTCGTCGCCGCCCTCGCCCGCGCAACCGAACTGCCCGGCACGATCAGCCTTATCATTACCGGCGATGAAGAAGGCGCGGCGGTCCACGGCACGCTGGCTCTCATCGACCGCATGGCCGAACGGGATATCACACCGGACCTTTGCCTTGTCGGCGAGCCTACGTCAGTCAACCGGCTGGGCGACATGATGAAGATCGGCCGACGGGGATCCGTCAATATGTGGATCACCATCAAGGGCGTTCAAGGCCATGTCGCCTATCCGCATTTGGCCATGAATCCGATCAGCCCTCTGGTCCGCATCCTTTCGGCCATAGAGGCGCTGACGCTGGATGAAGGCACTGACTGGTTCCAGCCCAGCAATATTGAAATCACTGATCTGGAGGTCGGCAACCCTGCTACCAATGTGATTCCCTCCGAAGCGAAGGCGCGGATCAGCATCCGCTTCAATGACCGGCACAGCGGCGCGGGGTTGGTGGAACGAATCCGCGCGATCGTGGAATCAGAAGGCGGTGAATTGCTGGCGAAGATCAGCGGCGAACCGTTCCTGACGCCTCCCGGCGAATTTTCGGACATGATCGCTGCCGCTATCACGCAAGCGACAGGTCTGGAACCAGAACTATCCACGAGCGGAGGGACATCCGACGCCCGTTTTCTCTCGCGCTTGTGCCCGGTCGTGGAATTCGGTTTATGCAACGCCACTATGCACAAGCTGGATGAGGCGGTCGCGGCCGCCGACCTTGAGACATTGACGACAATCTACGAAGATATTCTAGCTCGAGCCTTAGGCAATGCTGTTTGCGAATAAATAATCTGTCCCGCGTCGGCGAGAGCACAGCATCGCTTCACCGACGGAACGCTTTACTCAGCCGCCGTCATTTCGCTCCATGTGCCGCTGAAGCGATGAAGATAATCGGCCTCTGCCGAGGGCATCGCGAAAAGATAACCCTGGAAGATGGAGCAGCCGATGAGGCGTAACAATTCCATCTGCTCCTGCCGCTCGACGCCTTCGACCACCACTTCAAGCCCAAGTTCCTGAATGACGCCGATGACCGCGCTGCAAATCATTCGGGCCTCCGGCGAATCGACGATATCGCGGACCAGAGTGCGGTCGATCTTTACACGATCGACGGGAAGTTCTTTCAGCCGAGACAGATTGGAATAACCCGTACCGAAATCGTCGATAGCGATACGTATGCCCTCCTGCCGCAAAGTGCGGATCTGCATCAGCACTTTGTCATCCAATTCCATGGCCATCGTTTCGGTGATCTCCAGCTCAAGCTGCGTTCCCGAAACGCCGTGTCGTTGCATGGCCCCACGCAGACGGAAAAAGAAATCCGGTTGAGAGAGTTCGCGCATACCGACATTGATGGCGAGCCGCTGTGATATCCCCTTGCGCGCCCAAATTGCCGCTGTTGCGCAGACCTTATCCATGATCCAGCCCCCGAGAGGGACGATCATGCCGGTTTCTTCGGCCAGAGGCACAAACGTAGCGGGCAGCAGAAGTTCGCGCTCGGGATGCTTCCAGCGGACAAGCGCTTCGGCCGCGACGATTCTGCCCGTCGTGACCTCAAGTTGCGGCTGAAACTGCAACAGGAACTCGTCACGTTTCAGAGCCAGGCGAAGCTCCCGTTCCAGTTCCGCCCGTCCAGCCATCTCCTTCGCGAGTTCATCGCTGAAAAATTCCACGCGATTGCGGCCGTTTTCCTTGGCCTGATACATAGCCATATCCGCCGACCGCAGCAGCGCATGCAGCGTTTCGCCATGCTGGGGATAGAAAGCCACGCCGATCGACGCGCCCAGGTCGATCTGCTGGCCACCTACATCGAACCGTTCGCCCAGTGCATATTGCACGGCCCGAGAAATGCGCTGCGCAGTTTCCGCAGCGGGTAATTGAGGAAAGAAAAGCGTGAATTCATCCCCTGCAAGGCGGCCGACCACAGCCTCGCTGCTTGCCACGCCAATTTGCGTCATGGCGACCTCGCGCAACCGTCCTGCAACGCAGGCGAGGAGCAGGTCCCCCGCCGCATGGCCAAGGGTGTCATTGACCATCTTGAACCCGTCAAGATCAATGAAAAACAGCGCCGCGTGACCGCCCGCTGGCCGTGCGGCAAGTAAACGCTCTACCTGTCGACAGAAACTGGTCCGGTTGGGGAGTGAAGTCACCGGGTCATACAGCGCCAGCGTCTGGGCGTTTTTCAGATTGCTCCGAAACTGACCGAAAAGATTCTCCATTGCCCCCGCCAGATGGGGCAAATCACGTCTCACGTCCTTTGGGACAGGACTGGTCAGATCATTACGCGCAGCGGCGGCCAAGCGGGCAGTGACGAGATCGATGGAAGTCCGGAGTCCCGACACAACCCGCATCGCCGCTGCCCAGCACATTGCGCCACCCATGATTCCGAGGATAAGCGCATTGCCAATTTCATTTCTGTCATCCGGATCACCTGACAGGGCCAACAAAGCCAGCAGGAAGGCGATCGCCCCCGCGCCCGTCGCAAAGGCAACAGCACGGCCTTTCAGTGATATGCCTTCCATTGACCCCTCCGCTGTCGTGAACAGGCCTGGCTCTATTTTGAACAGGATCGATGGGAGGTATGGGGTTTTACTGGTTAAGAAACCCTGTGCGACCCCCGCGAAAAAGACTATTTTTTCCGCCGCAGGATGACGTAGATCGCTCCATCCCCGCCGTGGCGCGGATGGGCATTCCGTACGCTGGCGATCATATCGGCAAAAGGGCTATTATCAATCCAATGTCCGATTTCCGCCCGTATCGCGCCCCGGCCCGGCCGCCCTTGGGAAATGCCGGGCGGGCGCGACTTTCCGGTGATTATCAACAGGACGCGAACACCCTCGATCAACGCTTGCGCCACTGCCTGATCAAAACGCTGATGGGCAAGCGCCAGACTGTGCCCATGCAAGTCGATCGATATTTCAGGCCGCAACACGCCGCGCTTGATCCGCCGCTCCCAGCTACTGTCTAAAACGGCGACGAGCGAGGGCCGGACAACAGACGGATGGATCGATGGTGAAGAAGAACGTGTCAGGGCTTTGGGCGTTTTCGAGCCCTCCAGCGGGTCCTGCCTATCTGTTGCGGCTATATCCGCGCCAACCTGCGTTGCCGTCCGCACTCCAGCGAGCGGATTGACGGACCGCGCGAGCTGTTGCCAGGCCGCCTGCTCCTCAGGGCTTAGACGACGGCGTGCCATTGGCCTGCATCAGGCGAGCGTACGTCCCCTTTGGTACCAGTAACCAAGCGCTCCCTCGGGCCGACATGCCGCCCGCAATCGCGCGCGCCTCTGCTCCGGCTCCCCAGAATGTATCAACCCGATTGGGACCCTTTATCGCCCCGCCTGTATCCTGCGCGATCCAGATACCATTGGGTTCGGCCCGATCCATCGACAAGAATATGGGGGCGCCCATGGGGATGAACTTGGGATCGGCCGCGACGCTCACCTCGCCTGTCACCGGCAAACCCATGGCGCCTATGGGTCCCGGCCCGGTAATTTCGCGAAAGAATATGAAGCTTTTGTTTTCATTCATGATCGCCTTCCCTTCCTCGGGATGGCTATGCAGATAATCCATGATCCCCTGCATGCTGGTCTGGCCCGATTCCAGCAAGCCCCGGTCACGCATCAACTTACCGATGCCGGTATAGTCGCGACCATTCTGGCTATCATAACCAATGCGTATGATGCCGCCATCGGGCAAGCGAATACGCCCGCTGCCCTGCACCTGCAGGAAGAAGAATTCGACCGGATCGGCGGCCCAGGCGATTTCCAGGCCGCGTCCCGCCAACGCGCCCGCTTCAATGGCCGCGCGGTCGTCATAAGGAACGAACGACGTACCTTGCACCTTGCCGCGGATCCTCTTGCCCTTCAACGTCTCACTGAACTGGCCCAGATCGACGTCGACCAGATCGGGGGGCCGCCGGTAAATCGGTGTCTCATAGCCCCGCTGCCGCTGGCGCGAGCCAGCGATTTCCGGTTCGAAATAGCCGGTGGCAAAGGCCGCGCCATCACCGACCTGAATCGTTTCGAAATAACGATCAAAAAATGCGCCGGCGTTCCCATCGCTCCAGCTTGTTGCTGCGGTGCAAGCCTGCTGCCAATCGCTTCCCCGCGTCAGGCCGCTATGGTCTGTTCGCCGAACAAGCGAGCCGCATGTGATCCGGAACGCCTGAAGCGCCAGCCGTGTTCGCTCCCCCGCGACCGGCAATGAAGCCACGGGCGGTCCCTGCACAATTCCCAGCCCGCGAGCAGTACTGATATCATTGGTCGGCCGTGCAGCGGGTAACGCGTCCATGGGTTTGGCGGGCACTGGTCTGGCCGCGGGTGCGGTGCCGGAGGCGCGCTGCGGCGGTGGTGCGCCACGCTGCCCAGCAGATGGCACCAGGCCCGTACATCCGGCCAGCCCCATGAGAATGAAGAGGGCTGCGCCCGCACGGAAGACACTCACACCATAAGCCCCAACATGTTTCTTATTCCTGGCGATCGGTCAACCGAATCGGAAATCACGCCGCTTCGTCGGTTTCCGACAATTTCCAGTTGGGATCATCGCTCTTGATGTCGCGACTGAATGTCCAGACGTCGTGAGTCGGCACTGCATCCGTCATGGAGCCTGCGATGACATTGCCTTCCCGGTCGCGGGTGACGGCAGCGATATCGGCTTCAAAGCGCAGGGTGATGCTGGCGATACTGCCATTGACCGAAGCATCGGCGATCTGCATTTTTTCAATGCGAATCAGGCGATTTTCCAGCTTTTGCCCTTCCGCCTCACGGGCGTCTATTGCCTGCACGAAAGAAGCATGGACATCAGCGTCGCACAGATAGCCCAGCTCTTCCCGGTCGCCCTTCCAGAACGCTTCCAGCACCATCCGATATGCCGACTTGGCGCCCTCCGCGAACTGGTTGACATCAAACCGGCGATCTGCGGCGATGATGGCACGAATTCCCGTCTCGGCCGCAGGCAGAACCATGCCTTCCGGTGAGCGCACGAGCTCCGGCCGGAGGTCTTCCACCGGCTTGGGCGTAAGCACGGACATTGGCGCACGTTCCTCGGTTTGCGGAGCGGGCTGCTGTTCATGCCCCGTCCGCTTACCTAGAACAGAATATAGCCGCAGCCCTAAAAAAGCTGCAACCATTGCCAGAATGACGACTACAGTCACTATACCTCCAAAATTTGGCTGCCCTCAACATAGGCATGTTTCACCCCGGTTTCAAATGCCGATCGTCGGTCTTTCCAACCGTCCTGCATTATTGCCGCATTGCCCTTGCCCGCGCCCCCTGCTAATCGCGCGGTTCGAAATAGCGCGCCGGGGCCTGTGTTCATATGGCGCATCAGGCATGAACAGAAATTGAAGGACGGAAGATGGCCGAAGAAGCAGGCGGAATCGACGGAAACGAAGCATTGGTCAATGGCGCGGACACTATGCCGCAGATTGGGCTTATTTCCCAATATGTGAAGGACCTTTCCTTCGAAAACCCCAATTCGCCCGCGGTTTATCAATGGCAGGGGCAGCCCCAGATCGACGTTCAGTTCAACATCGGTTCCAATCAATTTGCCGATGACATATTCGAAGTGTTGCTGAAGATCGATGTGAAGGCGCAGGCGGCCGACGGCGTCGCTTTCCAGGTGGAGCTTGCCTATGCCGGTCTTTTTGGAATGCGCAACATGCCCGCTGATCAAGTTCAGCCTTTCCTCCTTGCCGAAGCGCCGCGCCTGCTCTTCCCCTTTGCCCGCCGCATACTGGCCGACGCTGTGCGTGATGGCGGCTTCCCGCCGCTGCTGCTCGAACCCATCGATTTCGGCGCTCTGTACATGCAACAAGCCGAAGCTGCACAGGCCCAGCAGGGCGGCCAAGGCGCGGTCGGTCACGCCTGACGTCATCCCGCACGCGAAAGCGCAACATCGATGAGCCTCGTCAGGGCAATGGGAACGATCGGCGGATTGACGCTGGTCAGCCGGATTTTCGGATTTGCCCGCGACATGCTGCTCGCCCGAATATTGGGGGCGGGGCTCGCGGCGGACTGTTTTCAGCTCGCCTTCCGCCTGCCCAATACCTTCCGCCGCCTTTTTGCGGAGGGAGCGTTTTCGGCCGCCTATGTGCCGATGTTCAGCCGGGAACTGCAAGGTCCAGGTGGTCAGGCGGATGCCGAGCGCTTCAGTCAGGACGTTCTATCCGTATTCGTTCCCGTTCTCCTTGTATTCACGGCATTGTTCGAAATCATCATGCCAGCGTTCGTCTGGCTTCTGGCCAGCGAATTCAAGGCGGTGCCGGGCAAGTTCGAACTGGCGGTGACGCTGAGCCGCATCGCCTTTCCTTACCTCTTCTTCATCAGCCTCGTTTCGTTGCTGACAGGCATTTTGAACAGCATGTCACGCTTTGCGGCAGGGGCCGCCGCGCCCATTCTGTTCAATCTCACCTTGATAACGGGCCTGCTCATCGGTGCATGGTGGCGCGGTCCCGATGGCCGCGAGAACATTATTGCCTATGTGCAGGCAGGCGCCGTATCCCTGTCGGGAATAGTCCAGTTGATCTGGCTGTGGTTCTGGACGAAGAAATCGGGCTTTCGCCTGACTTTGCGCCGACCCACGCTAACTCCTCAGGTTCGGGAGTTGGGCCGGATCATCCTGCCTGCCACTTTTGGCGCGGGAATCTATCAACTGAGCCAACTCGTCGATACTTTTTTCGCTACCCGCCTGCCACAGGGATCATTGACCCATTTGGCCATGGCCGACCGCTTGAACCAGATGCCGCTTGGCGTCATCGGCATTGCACTGGGCACCGCGATCCTGCCCGCCCTCTCCCGTCATATCGCGCGGAATGATGCGGGGGCAGCATCCAAGGTTCAATCCGATGCGATTGAACTCGCCATGCTCCTGACTTTACCAGCGGCCGTGGCTCTGGTGATCTGCTCCCAGGCTTTTGTCAGCGCCTTTTTCGTCGGCGGCCGTTTCACGCCGGAGGATGGGATCATTACGGGTCATGTGGTGATCGCATTAGTGGCCGGACTTCCCGCTTATGTTCTCGTGAAGCTGCTCACCCCCGGCTTTTACGCACGCAAGGACACGAAAACGCCGGTCAAGACGGCGTTGGTCGTCCTGCTCTTCAACATTCTGGTGATCCTGGTGGTGATCGGGCCTTTCGGCATTGTTGGCCTCGCCAGCGCCACGGCTGCGGCTTCCTGGCTGAACTGCGCGCTTCTCTACACGATTCTTCATCGGCGGGGGCATTACCGCCTGAACGGAAAACTGCTTTTACGCATTGGGCGACAGCTTATAGCGGCAGCGATCATGGCGGCCGCGCTGCTGGCGGCACGCGACCCGCTGCTGCCTTGGTTCGCGGGCAGCGTCGTTGAGCGGGCTTTGAGCGTTCTTGCCCTTGTGCTGGCTGGTGTCGTTGTCTATTTCGGCGCTGCCTGGACCATCGGCGCGATCGATCGCGACCGTCTGGCCATATTGCAACGTAAGAAAGCTCTTTAGAACATGCGCGTCCTTTCCGGCATTCAGCCGACCGGCAATCTCCATTTGGGCAATTATCTGGGCGCGATCCGGAATTGGGTGCGGATGCAGGACGAAATGGACGAAGGCAGTCAATGCTTCTTTTTCCTCGCCGATCTGCACAGCATCACCGTGCATGAAACGCGTGAGCAGCGCATCCGCAACGTCCGGGAAATGGCCGCCGCACTTATTGCCGCCGGGATCGATCCTGATCGTTCCGTCCTTTTTAATCAGGCCCGTGTGCCCGCCCATGCTGAACTTGCCTGGCTTTTGAATGGCACCGCGCGCATGGGTTGGCTCAATCGCATGACGCAGTTCAAGGACAAGGCAGGCAAGCACCGCGAGGGTGCCAGCGTTGGCCTGTTCGTCTATCCCGTGCTGCAGGCTGCCGACGTTTTGCTCTACCAGGCGACCCATGTTCCCGTGGGCGAAGATCAGAAGCAGCATCTGGAACTCTGCCGCGATGTCGCGATCAAGTTCAACACCGATTTCGGCGTGGAGCTTTTTACCTTGCCCGATCCCATCATCCCGAAGGAGACGGCGCGGGTCATGAGCCTGCGCGACGGCAGCATGAAAATGTCGAAATCCGATCCTTCGGACATGAGCCGCATCAGCCTGACCGATGATGACGACGCCATTGCGCAGAAAATCCGCAAGGCCAAAACTGATCCCCAGCCTCTGCCAGACCTGGCGTCCGACCTGGCGGGACGACCGGAGGCCGCCAATCTGGTCGGCATTTATGGCGCGCTTACGGGCCGCGCCACCGATTCGATATGCGCTGAATATGCCGGCCAAGGCTTTGGCGCGTTCAAGCCCGCGCTGGCCGAGCTTCTGATCGAGTCCCTGCGTCCCATCCGTCAGCGGTTCCAGGAATTGAAGTCCGACAGCACGCAATTGGACGCACTACTCGAAAAAGGCGCAGAAAAAGCGCGATCCGCGGCTGCGCCAACATTAGCGGGCGCTTATGACGCCCTTGGACTGATGGCGTAAATACATCTCCCATGGGTTGCGGCGGCAGCGGCACATTGCGGCTGCTCGCCGTCCGGCGGCAACGGTCTGTCGCTACCTGTTCAATATTTGTTCAGTTGCGTTTTTCTAAACTCATGCCCACATAAGCACTCGGCCTGATGCCGGGACAGGATGGCACGTATGAGTTTGTTCAGAAAAATCGCAATCATTGCGGCCCCCGCAGCCGCCCTTCTGGCGCTTTCAGGCTGCGCGAGTCCCTTTCGCGCCGATGTAGCGCGCTTCCAGCAATTGCCTGCCCCCCAAGGGCAGAGCTTCTCCGTGATGGCTGATGATCCGCAACTCAGCGGCGGCCTTGAATTTTCCCAATATGCCAATCTCGTTGCCAATGAACTGGCGGAGAAGGGCTACGTCCGCTCGGCAGATCCTGCCGCTGCCGATTTGGTGGTCCGTCTCGATTACGGCGTCGATAATGGCCGGGAGAAGATCCGCAGCACGGGCTTCTACCGCGATCCCTTTTACGGTCCCTATGGCTTTTATCCGCGCTTCTACGGCCACGGTCGGTTCATGTATGGATATTATGATCCATTCCTCTTCGGTCCCGGCTATTCCGATATCGATAGCTATACCGTCTATACCAGCGGCCTTACAATGAAGATCGATCGGGTATCCGACAGAAAACGCCTGTTCGAGGGCACAGCCCAGGCACAGTCGCTCAGCAATAATCTCACCTACCTCGTGCCTAATCTGATCGAGGCAATGTTCACCAATTTCCCCGGGCAGTCGGGCGAAACCGTCCGTGTTACGATAGCCCCTGAAAAGAAATAGGCAAAGGCTCCCAGCTTACGCCTGCATAGCCCGGCGGTTCCTTGGAACCGCCGGGTTCCTTTTTGGATAAAGAGGCAGGCAGCTCTGTTGCATGCAGTTTTCCAAAAACAAACCCCCTCCCCCGTGAAGGGGAAGGGGTATGGCGGTGCAACCGCAAGAGGACGAGCCGCAGCCCCCTCTTTTATCAGGCCTCCAATTGCTGCTGGAGCGCCCTTATGTCCGCGTCGATATCGGCATCATGCGCCCGAAGGGCCTCTATCGTCCGCACGGCATGGATAACAGTGCTATGATCGCGCCCGCCGAAGATTCTTCCGATTTCAGGAAGGGAACGCGGGGTCATTTTCTTGGCGAGGTACATCGCAATCTGACGCGGCCGAACAACGGCGCGCGCGCGCCGTTTGGACCGCATTTCGCTCTGATCGATCTGGAAATGCTGCGCCGTCAGCTTCTGGATCTCATCAATGGTGATGCGGCGCGCATTGGCGCGCACGAAATCTGCCAGCATGCCTTGCGCGAATTCAAGATCGATCTGCCGCCCGGTGAGCGAGGCATAGGCGACCAGCTTGTTGAAAGCGCCCTCCATCTCCCGAATATTGGTGCGGACATTACGGGCCAGGAAATCAATAACAGCCGCAGGTACGTGGCTGTCCTTCGCCTCAAGCCGCCTGCGTTCCAATATCGCAAGACGCAGGTCGAGGTCAGCCGGCTGAATATCAGCGACCAGCCCCCCTGCCAGCCGGGACAATATACGCGGGTCGACCGCATCCAGCATGTGCGGCGCACGGTCGGCACTGATCACCAGCCGCGCCCCGCTCTCTACGATCTCATTAATCGTGTGCAGGAATTCCTCCTGTGTCGATCCCTTGCCCGCGATGAACTGAATATCGTCGATCAGCAGCATTTCCGCGCTGCGCAACCGCGCCTTGAACGCCATCGTTTCATTGGCGCGCATTGCCGTAACAAATTCATACATGAACTTTTCGGCCGACATATAAAGGATTGTCGCGTCAGGATGTTCGGCGGCAAAGGCTCCTCCGATCGCGTGGAGCAAATGCGTTTTGCCCTGTCCTGTTGTTCCATGCAGGAACAACGGATTGAAGCGCGGCCGTTCGCCCTGTGCCATGCCTTTCGCCGCATGGAAGGCCAGGCTGTTTGATTCGCCCACCACGAAATCGTCAAAGCTATGGCGCGGCTGAAACGCGTTGACGGCTGGTTCAGCTATGGGAGCCACCATGATTTCGTCCCCTGTGGAGGGAACCGCATACGCCTTCAGCGCCCCTGCCCCCGGCGCTCTCAGGACGCGGACCTCGTCGACGCCCATATTGGCGCTGCGCCACGCAAGCCGAAGCCGGTCCTGAAAATTGGCGGCGACGAAATTCGCCGAGAAATCGGAGGGGAGCCAGATTTCCAGCGTGCGGCTAAAATCGCAATACTCGCCAAGCTGCGCGGCTCGCAACCATTGGTCGAACAGCTTTGCACCCAGATCGCGGCGGAGGCCAGTGCGGATACGCTCCCACGCCAACGGCAATACCGAAGCAGCATCGGCCTCCCGAGCGCCGCTCAGGGCTCCGGCGTCATCCGAAGCGCTCAGTAAATTGGCCAGCTTTTCCGACATTCCCGCGCCTTACCCCTTTTATCACCCCACCCTGCTGTTGCCAGCATGGCGCCAGGCAAATGACAGTCTGTTCCGGAAACATGATTATGTTCCGGTCAACACATACCTTTGCTTTAGCAATCGGCCCGGATGCGAATCGATCCATTGGCCTGGCAAGGGCGATTTAGGCAGGCTCAACGGAGTCGATCAAGGTCAGGAAGGGTCAAAAAAATGAAATATTCCGGTTGACTCAGAAAAGCCTAGGAAAGCTGGCTTTGCCAATAACCCAATGAAAAAGAAGAGTTTTTTGGAGGCGGATTCGTTACTGCAGCGCGTCGAATCGCGGGAAATCCTTATGTTACGAGCCTGTTACGATCAACGCAAAAAACCCGCCGGCGGAGGCCGGCGGGTGCCTGTTTCCGAATATGTGAAATCAGCCGAGAGCGGCGACCGCCTTTGTGAGGCGGCTGAACTTCCGCGAAGCCGTATTCTTGTGCAGAACGCCTTTGGCAACGCCGCGGGCCAGTTCCGGCTGAACCTGTGCAATGGCCGCCGATGCGGCATCCTTATCGCCAGCGGCCAGAGCAGCTTCCACCTTCTTCACATAGGTGCGGATGCGACCGATGCGGTTGCCGTTAATCTCTGCCCGGCGCGTGTTGCGACGGATACGCTTTTTTGCCTGCGGCGTATTTGCCATGCCTGTCCTCGAAACCAGAATTCATGAATAAAGATGCAGGAATCGCTTCTGCAACTTTGAAGGGCCGCCCATTAGCCCGAACCTGCCCCTGCGTCAACCGGCATAGGCAACCATTCAACGCTGGCATTTGGGACAATAGAAAGTCGATCGCCCGCTGTCCGTCCTGCGGCGGATCACCGCACCGCAAAGGCACGCCGCGCCTTCGCGTCCATAGACACGCCATTGCTTCGAAAAATAACCCAGCTCGCCATCAGGCCTGGCATAATCGCGCAATGTCGATCCGCCTGCCAATATGGCTGCCGACAGCACCTCCTTGATCGCGACGGCTAAACGCTCCAGCCGCTGCTTGCTGATCCGTCCGCTGGCCCGTCCCGGCTCGATCCCCGCCAAATGCAGCGCCTCGCACACATAGATATTTCCCAGACCCGCAACTATTCGCTGATCGAGCAGCGCCGCCTTTACAGGGGCGATCTTGTCCTTGAACATCTTTGCCAGATACCTGCCGTCGAATGCTGCGCTCAGGGGTTCAGGCCCCATGCGAGTGAAAGGCCCGAACGCCTCCCAGGCATCCGTCCTGACCAGATCAAGCGAGCCGAATCGCCGGGGATCGTTGAGGGCAAGGACATGCCCCTCCCCGGTCCTCAGGATCAAATGATCATGCGTTCCGATGCTCTGGGGATCGATCCGCCATCGCCCCGACATGCCCAGATGGAAGATCAGCGTATCCCCCCGGTCCATGGCGATCAGCCCATATTTGGCCCGGCGGGAAAGCCCCGTCACCGTAGCGCCTGTCAGCCGCTGCCGCAGATCGAGCGGTATCGGCCAGCGCAGGTCGGCGCGACGCGGTTCCACCGATGTCAGCACCTGCCCCTCCAGCACCGGACGAAGGCCAGCGATGGTGGTTTCGACTTCGGGAAGTTCAGGCATGAGAAAAGGGCTTAACAGCCTTTGCGGCGGCTGCAAGACTTGGCTAGAGGAGAGAGCATGAGTGAAACAGCATCCTTCGGCTATCGCGATGTGGACGCCCGTGAAAAGGCCGGCATGGTCCGCGGCGTCTTCAGCAATGTGGCATCCAGATATGATCTGATGAATGACGCCATGTCGGGAGGAATGCACCGCCTCTGGAAAAACCTGTTCGTCTGCCGTTTGAAGCCGCGCAACCACGAACAGATCCTCGATATGGCGGGCGGCACCGGTGACATTGCCTTTCGCCTGCACCGCGAAGGGGCGGCGGTCACCGTGGCGGATATCAACCCTGAAATGCTGGGCGTCGGCATGGAGCGCGCGAAGAAACGCGGTCTGGAAGGTCTTGTCTGGGCCGAGGAAAACGCCGAAAGCTTGAGTTTTCCGGACCGGCAGTTCGACGCTTATACAATCGCCTTTGGCATACGGAACGTCACCCATATCCAGCAGGCGCTTGAAGAGGCGCACCGCGTGCTGAAATTTGGCGGCCGCTTCTTCTGCCTGGAATTCTCGACTACTCTCTGGCCTGGTTTCGCGGATGTCTACGACAGCTATTCGCATCATCTGGTGCCCAAGCTTGGCAGATTGCTTGCCCATGACGAGGACAGTTACCGTTATCTCATCGAATCAATCCGCCGTTTCCCTGACATGCCGACGTTCGAAGGCATGATCCGCAAGGCCGGATTTGTCCGCACCCGCGTCGAACCGCTGCTGGGTGGCCTGGTCGCTATTCACAGCGGCTGGAAGATTTGATCAGAACGCCTGCATGACAGCCCCCATCACCCATCTCTGGCGTCTCCTCAAATGGGGTCGCATTCTCGCTCGTCATGGCGCGCTCACCGGCATAGAGAAGGACCCTCTGACGCCACTGCCGGTCCGCCGTCTGGCGCGTCTCGCCCGTTTCGGAGCACGCGTGCCCAAGCAGCCTCGCTATGCCGAAGCCTTTCAGGCGATTGGCCCCGCCGCGATCAAGCTGGGTCAGACGCTCGCCACCCGTCCCGATCTGGTGGGCGAGGAGGCTGCCAGAAATCTCCTTTCCCTGCAGGACGCGCTGCCGCCGGTTTCCTTCGCCAGTATCCGGCTTCAGATCGAACAAAGCCTTGGCCAGCCGCTCGAAGTCCTGTTTGCCTCGTTTGACGAAACTCCCATCGGCGCTGCCTCCATTGCGCAGGTTCATCATGCGATTACGCCGGATGGCCGGCACGTTGCGGTAAAGGTGCTTCGGCCTGGTATCGACCGGCAGTTCAACCGCGATATCGACACTTACGAATGGGCAGCCGCACATCTGGAATTGTTGGGAGGGGAAGCATCCCGCCTGCGCCCACGCCAGGTGATTGCGAATATGAAGCGCTGGACCGCGCGTGAGCTTGATCTGCGCAGAGAGGCCGCATCCGCTTCTGAGCTGGCCGAATCGATGGTGTCGGAGCCGGGCTATGTCGTTCCCACCATTGACTGGGACCGTACCTCCGGGCGCGTGCTGACGCTCGAATGGATTGACGGCATCAAGATTTCCGACCGTGAGGCTCTGATCGCGGCTGGGCATGACGTGACCGCCATTGCTGCCCGTCTGGTGAACGCTTTCCTGCGTCAGGCGATTTCGGATGGATTCTTCCATGCCGACATGCACCAGGGCAATTTGTTCGTCACGCCAAACGGGAACATCGCCGCTATTGATTTCGGTATCATGGGCCGCATCGATCGGCGGGCGCGCGTCTGGCTGGCGGAAATTCTTTATGGGCTGCTCACCGGCAACTATCGCCGCGTGGCGGAAATCCATTTCGAGGCCCAATATGTGCCCGCGCATCATGACGTGGCCGAATTCGCGACCGCCCTGCGCGCGGTGGGCGAGCCTATGCGCGGCAAGCCGGTAAAGGAACTCAGCGTAGGGCAAATGCTCGACGGCCTGTTCGCCATCACGCGCGATTTCGACATGCAGACCCAGCCGCACCTGCTGCTGCTGCAAAAGACGATGGTGATGGTGGAAGGCGTTGCCAACAGCCTCGACCCCGACATCAACATGTGGGAAACCGCCGGTCCTTTCATCAAGGAATGGATCAGGAGCGAATTGGGACCAGAAACGGCGCTTGCCGACAGCCTGATCGAAAACTGGCGCGCCCTTCAGCGCTTCCCCGGCCTCATCCGCCGCCTGGAAGCGCGCTATCCTCCGGAAGGTGGCGCTCCGCCCCTGCTTCCCCTGCCCGACATTCAGTTGATCCGTATTGGCGGGGGGTGGAAATACGGAGTGGTGGCGATCGGTGCGGCATTTGTGGCCGCCGCAGGGATGTGGCTTGCGCTGTAATGGCGTTTCCAATCGAGCTTCAGGAAGAATAAAGGCCGCGCAGATAAACAGCGCCTCAACGCCAAATTAACTATCTCCTCCTAGCGTCTGCCTATTCGTCACTGCGGCGGCAAGGAGTCTCGGCATTGCGCATCCCCGACCTGCTGAAGGAATCTAGTCGTTTTGCGGCTTGGCCTGCTTCGCTGTCGACGCTGGTGCTTGCACTGTTTCTAGGTCTGCTTGTTTGGGGCATGACCCATCCGCCGGGCGCTCCGGATCTGGCCGAACGTCCTCCTCAGGCACTCGTTGGAACGGACGCGCCTGATCCGGCCGGTCAGGATGTCGCGCTGTACAAAGCCATGCTGATGGCGTCCGGAATGGCGGCAATTATTATGAAGTGACCGCACCGCTGCTGCGCGACAACAACTATCCCCTTCGTCACCTTCCGCCTGCCGACGTTGACATATTTCCTGGCCTATGTGCCGCACCCGGTGGCGCTCGGGCTTATGTGCCTGCTCGTGGGCGCGGTCATCATGGCTTGGACAGTGCGTCTCGCGCCCGCGCTCAGGACTCCAGAGATTTGTTCCTATGCGTCTCTATTCATCATGATGAATAGCCTGACCTGCTTCAGCCCTGCACTCATCGTCTTTCACGAAGGTTGGGCAGCGCTGCTCATTGCTCTGTCGCTGGCGCTATACCGCAAGGATCGCTGGTGGCCGAGCGTAGTGCTGGCGCTCCTTGCCTTGATGATCCGTGAACTGGCCCTTCCCTTTGTACTGCTGATGGGTGGATTAGCGCTTCTCAGCCTCAACTGGCGCGAATTTTTCGCGTGGAGCGCCGTCACGCTTATCTTCGCCATCGCTCTCTGGTTCCATGCCCATGCTGTCTGGTCCGTTACCACGCTCTCCGACCCGGTCTCGCCAGGATGGAACACAGGCGGCGGCTGGCGCTTCGTCGTCGCGGCGGTGCAGAAGGCCACCATGTTCAACCTCTCGCCCGTTGCCATAACGCCATTGCTGGTGCCTCTTTCCCTTCTTGGCTGGGCCGCCTGGAGCGGAGCGTCGGGGCTGCGCACATTCCTTTATCTTTCTGGCTTTATCTGCGCGATGATGCTTTTTGGCCGCCCCGATAATTTCTACTGGGCCGTGATGATTACCCCGATCCTCTTCGTCGGCCTGCTTTTCGCCCCCGCCGCACTCCGCGACCTTATGACTTCAGTCGCACGGCCTCCAAATCCGGGGTTGTAGGACCAGAAACGTCCCGCTGGCGTTCCGGGTCAGATTCGTTAAATAAGCATGTGTGATCGAAAAGCGCATTCTTCTCATCGTTGGCGGCGGCATTGCGGCCTATAAGTCCTGCGAACTCATCCGCCTAATTCGCAAGGCCGGTATGTCCGTGCGCTGCGTCCTTACTGATGGCGGCGCGCAGTTCATTACGCCGATGACACTTGCCGCGCTTTCGGAACAGCCCGTCCATACCAGTCTCTGGGATCTGAAGGATGAGGCGGAAATGGGTCATATACAGCTCAGCCGGGAGGCAGATCTCCTGGTCGTTTGTCCCGCCACGGCCGATCTTCTCGCCAAGATGGCGGCCGGCGTTGCCGACAGCCTTGCCACAACGCTCCTGCTCGCCACGGACAAGCCGGTCCTTGCTGTGCCCGCCATGAATGTCCGCATGTGGGAACATACCGCTACCAGACGCAATGTCGAACGGCTGCGCGAGGACGGCGTAATGATCATGCAGCCAGATGAAGGGCCGATGGCCTGTGGCGAATTTGGCGAGGGCAGACTGCCCGATCCTGAAGCCATCCTGCAGGAAATAAGCAAATACTTTTCACATCGAAGAGATAAGCAAAGACCTGCCTCCCCTAAAAATCTTGCCGGCAAGCATATCCTTATCACTGCAGGTCCAACGCACGAACCAATCGACCCTGTCCGCTATATTGCCAACCGCAGTTCGGGGCGTCAGGGCTATGCCATTGCGGCGGCTCTTGCCGAAGCCGGAGCGCGCGTGACGCTGGTGTCCGGCCCGGTCCAGCTCCCCTCCCCTCCCAGTGTCAACCGCATCGACGTTGAAACAGCGCGCGAAATGCAAGCCGCCGTTCACGCCGCGCTTCCCGCCGACGCGGCAATCATGGTGGCCGCCGTTGCTGACTGGCGCGCCGAAGAGAACGGACAGAAAATCAAGAAAAAGGGCGAAGCGCCGCCGCCTTTGAAGCTGATCGAAAATCCGGACATATTGGCCGGTCTGGCTCGCGATCCGCAACGCCCGCGCCTGCTCATCGGTTTTGCGGCTGAAACCGAGCAGGTCCTGGACCATGCCCAAGCCAAGCTTGCCAGAAAGGGCTGCGACTGGATCGTTGCCAATGATGTGTCCGGCGACGTGATGGGCGGCCGAGACAACACTGTTCATATCATTACACAGTCCGGCGTCGAAAGCTGGGATCGTCTGCCCAAGGATGCCGTCGCCCGTAAATTAGTGGAGAAAATCGCCGATGCCCTCTCACCCGTTGCCTGACATCGAGATCCGGCTGAAGCGCTTGCCGCATGGCGAGGGGCTGCCGGCTCCCGCCTACACCACAGATGGCGCTGCGGGCATGGATGTTGTCGCGGCGGAGGAGCTTACTCTCGCTCCGGGTCAGCGGCATGCGGTGGCGACCGGATTTGCCGTCGCCATCCCGCACGGCTATGAAATTCAGGTCCGCCCCCGTTCCGGCCTAGCGTTGAAGCACGGCATCAGCGTACCTAATACGCCCGGCACCATCGACAGCGATTATCGCGGTGAACTCAAGATCATCATGATCAATCATGGAAACGAATCTTTCCCCATCAAACGCGGCGACCGCGTAGCGCAGATCGTCCCCGCAGCCGTCCAACGCGCCCGCTTCGCCGAGGTTGAGGAACTGGACGAAACAGTGCGTGGCGTAGGTGGATTTGGCTCGACAGGAGTATGATCTTAAATTCGGCATCGCCGAGGGGATAGATCGAAATGACCCTCACCGACGACCAGCTCGACCGCTATGCCCGTCATATTGTGCTCAAGGAAATCGGGGGCGCGGGCCAGGGCAGACTGCTGGAAAGCCATGTCGCCATCATTGGCGCGGGCGGCATCGGCAATCCGGCGATCCAATATCTCGCCGCAGCGGGTGTGGGCAAGCTGACCGTCATCGACGATGACGCGGTCGACCTTTCCAACCTGCAACGGCAAGTGCTGTTCGCAACCGCCGATGTTGGTCGTCCCAAGGCCGACGCCGCACGGGAAGCCGTCGCCCGGCTCACCCCTGACGTGACCGTCGCCCCCGTCCATCAGCGCATCACGGCCGACAATGCCGAAGCCATTCTCAGCGGCGCGGATGTTGTGCTGGACGGCTGCGACAATTTCCCCACCCGTTTGGCCGTGGCAGATGCTGCCACCCGTCTTGAAATTCCATTGATTTCGGCCGCCATTGGTCAATTCGAGGGACAACTCGCCGTCTACCGTGGCTGGGAGCCGGGCAAGCCTTGTTATCGCTGCCTCGTCGGCAATGATCCTGACCGTCCCGGCTTTAACTGTGCCGAGCAAGGTGTGATGGGTGCGCTCACCGGCGTTCTTGGAAGTCTCGCCGCGCTGGAGACAATCCGCGCGCTTGTCCCCTTTGGTGAAGACAGCGCTGGCAAACTGCTTATCGTCGATTTGATGTCCTTGCGATTCCGAACGCTCAAACTGCCCAAAGACCCGGGATGTCCAGCATGCGGAACCTGAAGATTGTCATTCTGACGCCAGACCCCGAACGCTTTCGCGGCGCCATCACGCTCGCCGCGGCGCAGGCTGCGCTCGGGGCTTCCGTGTCGATTTTTCTTCAGTTGGAAGCCGTGGCCCTGCTGCGCCGCCCCTATGGCGCACCCGGCGACTCCGCGCACAAGGCGAAGGGGCTGCCCACTCTCGCTGAACTGATGGAGGATGCAACGGCACTGGGCGTTACCTTTACCCTATGCCAGAGCGGCATGGACCTGACTGGCCTCACGGTTGTGGATTGCGATCCTGCAGCCATCATCGGCGGTCCCGTCAGTTTTCTTCAATCCGTTGACGAAGGCGATTGCCTTCTCACCATTTGAAGGGGGGAGGTAAGCTAAAACTTATCGTTCCCATTCTACTGCTCTCACAACCCTGAACTTCCTAAACTTCCGCCAGCACTTCTGCCACCCATTCCGGCACCAGTTCGCCCGCCGGCCCCATGCGGCTTTCATCGAAGTAGATACTGCCCGCCGAAGGATCGAGGTTCAATTCCAGCGTCCGCGCTCCATGATAGCGCGCCGTCTGCACAAATCCTGCCGCCGGATAGACCGCGCCCGACGTGCCGACGGAAACGAACAGATCAGCCTTGGCCAGCGCCTGATCGATCCGCTCCATTTCATATGGCATTTCGCCGAAGAACACGATGTCAGGCCGCAGCTTCGGCGCTCCGCAGTCACCGCATACCGATCCAAGCGGCATGTCGCCTTCCCATTTCACCGCATTGCCACATGCCGCACACAAGGCGGACTGCAACTCGCCATGCATATGCAGCATCCGCTTCGCCCCGGCTCGTTCATGCAGGTCGTCGACATTCTGCGTCACGATCAACAGTTCGCCCCGCCATGCCGCGTCCAGTCTGGCTAGTGCCTCATGTGCCGCATTAGGCCTGACGTTATGCAACTTTGCCCGCCGCTCGTCATAGAAGCGATGCACCAGTTCGGGGTCGCGCCGCAATGCTTCGGGCGTGCACACATCCTCGACGCTATGCCCTTCCCAAAGCCCATCAGGCCCGCGAAAGGTGGCGAGTCCGCTCTCTGCGGAAATTCCAGCGCCGGTCAGGACAACGATGTTGCGAATGTCTTCCATGACCGCCATGAAGCACGGACAAAGGGAAGGTTTCAAGACATGATGAAAATCGGCATTTACGGTGCATCCGGTCGCATGGGACAGGCCATTGCCCAGGCATTGGCGGCCGCAGGACAAACTCTGGCGGGCGGCACTGACCGCGCCGGCGTTACGGGCACTATAGGCGGCCTGCCGATCGGATCGGACGAGAAGGCGCTCGCCGCTGCAAGCGACGTGCTGATTGACTTCTCCGCCCCAGCCGCGCTGCAAGCCCATCTGGACGCCTGTCTTGGGGCGCGCAAGCCCATCGTCATCGGTACGACCGGCCTTGAGGCTTTCCATCATGCGCTCATCGATCAGGCCGCCCAATCCATTCCCGTTCTGCAAACGGGTAACACATCCCTGGGCGTTAACCTGCTCGCCGCTCTGGTGGAGGACGCGGCGCGACGCCTCAGCGAGGATTGGGACATCGAGATCGTCGAAATGCATCACCGGCACAAGGTTGATGCGCCCTCCGGAACGGCCCTCCTCCTGGGCGAAGCGGCAGCGCGGGGACGAGGCATTACGCTTGCCGACCACAAGACGAGCGGCCGCGACGGCATCACTGGCGCAAGAAAGAGCGGCGACATTGGTTTTGCGGCGCTGCGTGGCGGATCAGTCGCGGGCGATCATCAGGTCATCTTTGCAACCGAAGGCGAGCGCATCGAAATTGGCCACCGCGCCGAAAACCGCACAATCTTCGCGCGTGGAGCTGTGAAGGCGGCGCTCTGGCTCGCTGACCAGCCTGCCGGGCGCTACGACATGAAGAGCGTGCTCGGCCTCTGACCCTATGAAAAAAGCGGACATCTTCGAATTCTATCGCCGCTTGGCCAAACAGAATCCAGAGCCGGAGACGGAACTGGAATATGGCAATATTTATCAACTGCTCGTCGCCGTGGTCCTCTCCGCCCAAGCCACTGACATCGGCGTCAACAAAGCCACCCGCGCGTTGTTCGAAACGGTGAAGACACCTCAGCAAATGCTTGATCTGGGGGAGGAAGGGCTAAAGCAGCACATCAAGACCATCGGTCTCTTCAACAGCAAGGCGAAGAACGTCATCGCGCTGAGCCAGATACTCGTCGACCAATATGAAGGCGAAGTTCCGGCGGATCGGGAACTGTTGCAGACGCTGCCGGGCGTAGGACGAAAGACGGCCAATGTCGTCATGAACTGCGCCTTTGGGGCAGAGACTTTCGCTGTCGACACGCACATCTTTCGCGTTGGCAACCGCACCGGCCTGGCATCCGGCAAAACGGTGCTGGCCGTCGAGCAAAAATTGGAAAAGGACACGCCCCAGCCCTTCCGCCGCCATGCGCACCATTGGCTGATCCTGCATGGCCGTTATGTGTGCAAGGCACGGCGACCGGAATGTTGGCGCTGCATTGTTGTTGATTTATGCCGCTACAGACCGAAAACACCTGATCCGGCGAAATGACCGGCTCGTCATGCCCTGGCGCACCTGCTATGATGTGGCTGCAGGGGTATAAAACAACCTGGAGGTTAGGATGCGCTCTTCCCTGAAGTCCCTTTCGATGGCCCTGATCGCCGCCAGTGCTATCTACAGCAGCGGCGTTATGGCGGCGGATAAAGACACGAAATCAGACAATCTCCGGCCGGTCGGCGAAGCAGTCGATTGCATCTATCGGCCGTCCATCCAGCACACCGAAGTGCGCAATGATCGCACAATCGATTTTCACATGAACGGCAGCAAAATATACCGGAACACCCTTCCCAATAGCTGCCCCAGCCTCGGCTCCGAAAGAAAATTCAGCTATAAAACGAGCATTTCGCAGCTCTGCTCGGTGGATATCATCACCGTCCTCCACAATATGGGCGGCGGGCTTGATCGTGGCGCAAGCTGCGGCCTGGGCAAGTTCCAGCCGATGGAGAAAATTCGCTCCGGCAAGTAAACGGCTCAACCAGAGGCGGGACACCATTCCAAATGAAATTGGTACTGGCGTCCTGTCTTTTGCTTTGCTAAGCGCAGCCTTCGCCCATGCGGCGCAAGCACCCGTAGCTCAGCTGGATAGAGCGCTGCCCTCCGAAGGCTGCACTCCTCCGTCAAGGCAGGGTTTTTATATAATAGTTTCCGTTGCTTGCAAAGATCGAAGAAAGGCCTGATTAACAAACTCACCAAAAACTCACCACCGTCGCTAGACTGCGGATTGACGTTTTTCGGTACTTTTCATAGGGCTTCTAGCCTCACGCATCCGTAGCTCAGCTGGATAGAGTACTGCCCTCCGAAGGCAGGGGTCACAGGTTCGAATCCTGTCGGATGCGCCAAAATTTCCAATGAAATCAAGTAGTTCAGACCGGTAAACGCCCCTCTTCGAGCAGCGATTTTCGAGAAAACTCACCAGAGAATCACTAGAATCAGCGCAAGCGCCTGAAATTCTTTCAAAAATCTGATGTCCGATTCTCACCACCTCTTGCGAATGGTCGTAAGCTCCGGTGGAAGGCGTTTTTCCCGGCTCTTTGCCGTAATCGGCGACAGTGCTGGCGACCGCCTGGAATCGGGGGGAACGACTTTCCCCTGACGTCCAGCCCCGCGGGTCTGGGACGCCGTGGTCGCACGGCCTCTCGACCGACACGTATCTTATCTTCCGGTGGGCGCTCGCGCTGGACGGCAATGCCCGCAACGACCGAGATGCTCGGCGACTTCGTGCGCGCTGCGCTTGGCAACATGCCGTCCGTCCAACGCGCCGATTACCTCTGTTCATGGTATCATCCGCGCGGATAATCGGACCATCGTCCGCGCCGCCAACACCTCTCCGAAAGCCGCCAACTTCCTGCTCGATTCCCGGGGTGAGGCCACCGTCGACCAGCCCAGTGTCGACAACCCGGTAAGTTGGTGGGAGGCGCCGCAATGCGCTCTCCCTCCAGGGCTGCCAGACCGGAAAGAATGAGGGGCTGGTCTTCGGCGTTGTGACGGGCGTGCAGCCGAGAGAGATACGCGACCAATGTGCTCGCCCCTCATCCGCGAGCGACGACGCCAAGCTTAACGACGCCAAGCTTAAGAGCGCTGAAACCGCTAATCTGAAGCTATTTTCGTTAATACGCTCGCGATGTCGCCCGTAACGACGTCCATGTCCCGCATACCATCGATCTCAGTGAGTTCTCCTCTCCGGCGATAATAGTTCAATAGCGGTGCGGTCTTTCGTCTGTACTCGTCGAGACGTCTGGCGAAGGTATCCGGATTGTCATCGCTACGAACCGTGCCGCCGGCGGACAGCGTATCGGCGACGCGCCTTTCCATTCGCGCGATGAGCGCCGCCTGATCAACCTTCAGATCGATCACTGCGTCAAGCTTGATACCCTTTTGCTCCAGCATCGCCGTCAGGGCTTCCGCCTGCGCGACCGTTCGGGGAAAGCCGTCTAGAATGAAACCCCTGCGATAATCCTCTTGATCAATCCGGTCAGATACCATTTGGGTGACCACATCGTCGGGTACGAGTTCGCCGCGATCCATGATCGCCTTGGCCTCGCGCCCAATCTCCGTGCCGGTAGCCACGGCCACGCGCAGCATCTCGCCTGTGGAAAGCTGGGGAATGGAGTAGCGTTCGACCAGGCGCTGCGCCTGCGTTCCCTTTCCTGCTCCCGGCGGTCCGAGTACGATAAGTCTCATTGTCTTTTCTTACTCCTTGGGTCTTCGGTTTTTCGACCAACTCTTCAAAGAAGTGTTTTGTCAAATCGGCGAGGTTGCCCATTTCCCTTGCGCGCAAAACGAACGCCTAATGGTCATAGAAGCGAACGTCTCGACTGTTATTCCAACTCTCGATCGTGTGAGATGCACGATCGAGAACGCATTATTCGCTGTAAGAAGACGATGTTTGCCGCCGGTCCGATAAACCTTACGGCCTGTCAGTTTTTCTCCGAACTGGTCCGAGCAGGCGCTGGCTGCGAGAGAATCTGGCGACATCGATCATGGCTGAGGTTCATCGCGTTGCGGCCCTGGCCCTTCATTTCACCGTGGTCGTGACGGTCCGCCACGCCCATGTCCCGTTCCATTGCCTGACAGGACGCATATTCCGCCGAGGTCGCTGGCCTCGTGACGCACGCCCCAAGCAGTAGCATTGATCCCGCCGTCGCTATTATTTCCAGCTTCATGATCGTCCCTTTCCGCAGTAAACGCGTCTCGTCGCGCTACGCGACTCTCCCGCGTTTCTTTAATCATTTTCGCTTCGAGACTTGGCCCTGCGCAGACGGATCATAGACGCTCGAGAAGGCCGGTCTTTAACCGGGATCAATTGTCGACCCACAGAAGTCCGCCGAGCGCGTTCGCGAAGGCAAGCAGCACCACCAGCAGGATGCGCGTCCGGTTTGTCATGCGGTGTCGGCCAAGTGTTGGGGGCGTCAGCGCGGATGGAACGCCAAACGGGGCGAACGGCATGCGCATCGGATTCGGATCGGTAAAGCCCGAGCCGATAATGCCGACGAAGAGCGTGGAGACGGCTAAGAAGGCGAAGCTGCGTTCGATACGGCCATGCACCCGGGTGGACGCGCTGATGGCGGCCAGCCGGTCTGGAGCCGACGCCGACACTTTGGCGCCAGCTTGATCGAGGTTAAAGCCGAAAGGCGCGCCCGACTCGTAACCTAGTTAACACCCCATGCCCGACACGATCCTCACCATCAATCCCGGCTCCGCCACGATCAAAGTAGGAGTGTTCGCGCTCGATCGCGGTCGGGCGCGTGTGCTCGGCCGGGCAACGCTCGACGAGGCTACGAGCAAGCTTCGCGTGCAGGTGGACAAAACGCGCGCCGAGCATGCTTTATCGCCGGAAGCGCCGACGCCAGTTCTGATCGAACAGGCGCTCGCGTGCCTTGCCGATCGTCTCCCCATGCGAGGGCTGAAGGCGATCGGTCAGCGCGTTGTCCACGGCGGCGACCACTTCGCCGGTCCGGCGCTCATCGACGATGATGTGCTTGCCGCGATCGAGGCGCTGACCTCGTTTGCGCCCCTTCATCAGCCAAAGAGCATCGCTCTAATCCACACGCTGCGGCGGCTCTGTCCCAACGTCGCACAGATCGCGTGCTTCGACACCGCCTTCCATCGCACACAGTCGGATCTCGTGCGCCGCTTCGCCATTCCCCGCACTCTGTTTGACGCCGGCGTGAAGCGCTTCGGATTTCATGGCCTGTCCTATCAGTTCATCGCTGCCGAGCTCGAACGGCGCCGGCCAGACCTCGCCCGCGCTCGCATCGTCGCAGCGCACCTCGGCGCTGGCGCAAGTATCTGTGCGCTCGAAGGCGGTGTCAGCTGCGACACGACGATGGGATTTTCCACTCTCGACGGGGTACCGATGGCCACGCGTTGCGGCGCGACTGATCCCGGCGTCCTGCTCCACCTGATGCGTGCCCGCGACATGTCAGCCGATGCGCTCGAACATATGCTCTACCACGAGTCCGGCCTACTCGGCCTGTCCGGCATCAGCGGCGACGCGCGGATGCTGGCTGAGAGCGACGCGGCAAGCGCAGACGAGGCGCTGGAAATCTTCGCGTTTCGGGTAGCGCGCGAGGCGGCCGCGCTCGCTACCACGATCGGCGGAATTGACGCTTTGGTGTTCACCGGCGGGATCGGCGAGCACCAGCCCGATATGCGCGCCCGCATCTGCGCGCGTCTCACTTGGCTGGGCATCACCTGCGACGCCGACGCCAATAAAGCGGGCGCTTTTAACATCGCCTCGTCCGGGGCCGACGTAGCCGTTCTGATCATCCCTGCGAACGAAGAGCAGGAAATGGCCGAGCAATGCGCCACGATCTTGGGGGCAGCCGGCCAATCGCACTGATTTTGATCTGGATCGAAGACAGGCACCCTTTTGTGAGCCACGCTTATCATTTGTGCTCCGCATCAAGCGGCGGGTTAGGTCTTGAGAAGCAATGACCAAATCGAGTGACGCCACGCCATCAGCCGAAGATGCGGTCAAGCCGCATGACGCTGCCGTCCAGCGCGCGCTGGTCGAAGCGCAGGAGGAAATCCTCGTTTTCCTCCGTCAACGTCTGCGCAACCAGGACGAGGCGGAAGAGGTGTTGCAGCGTTTCTCGCTCCGCGTGCTGGAACGCTCAGGTCAGCTCCGCGACGTCCAGACCGTCCGCGGTTGGTTCGGGCGCATCCTTGCTACCACCATCGTCGATCACCAGCGTGCCCTGGCGCGCAGGCATCGGCGAGAGGCCGCGGCCGACAGCGTCGACATCGAAGCGCTACCCGCCGACCCTGACGCGGAGATCGACGCCACCGTCTGCAATTGCCTCTATAGGCTCTTGCCAACACTGAAGGCCGAATATGCCGACGTCATCTGGCGGGCCGACATCCTGGGCGAACCGCGGGACCGACTGGCGGCAAGCCTTGGCACCTCACTGAACAATGTGACCGTCCGCCTGCATCGCGGTCGCAAGGCGCTTCGCATGCGGCTTGAAGAAATGTGCCGCACCTGCTCGACGCACGGTTTCCTCGACTGCCGCTGTGATGAGATGCCGCTCGGCACTGATGGGCCAGTCGTCAAGACCAAGCCTGTTCGTCCCTCGGCCAAATCCCGGCACGCGCGAAAAGGCGACGCATGATCCGTCGCGGGCGGCTGCGTGTCATAGCCACGCCATCGCGGCATTGTGGTCGACGCCGGCTACACGGACAAGACGATCCGGATCGAGAATGCGCAGCCGGCGATGATGAAACTCAACGACGCCTTCCTTGCGCAGCGTGCGCAAAATGCGGTTCACATGGACGAACGTAAGTCCCGTCGCATCACCGATATGCTCTTGGGTGAGCGGCAGATACATCTCCTCGATGCGGTTGCCTGGCCATTGCGTCCGGCAGCGCACGAACAATTCCAGAACCAGGCGGGCAACGCGCTCGCGCGCATTGCACCGGCCGACGCTGGTGAGGTGATCGAAGGCGAGCGCGCGGTCGCGGCTCAAGGAGCGCACCAGCCGCACGGCGACGTCGGGATTGTCGCGCACGCGCGCGTTCAGCGCATCGAGCGGAATGCAGCATACGAGCGCCCCCGTGAGCGCCTGCGCGCCGTAGGTGGCGCGCCCGCTCAACGTCCCGAACATGCCGAACACCCCACCCGGCAGCACGAACTGGACGATCTGCCTGCGTCCATCCTCCAGCAAGGTGTAGAGCGCCACCCAGCCGTCGATGAGATTGCAAACGGCATCGAACCGAGCGCCGACGCCGAACAGCTCTTGGCCAGCTTCGATCCTTCGATCTGCGCCGTGCAAGCCGGGAAGCAGGCGAAGCGCGTCGGCACCGTCATCGACAACCGGACCATTGCCCGAGCCGCCCGGTCGGTCAGGCGGCCCCGTCATCCGCCCCATGATCGGCCTCGGTGTCGGTCGTTCTGCGCTTGTCGGTCCTGGTCCATTTGCGTGCGCTCCCGGTTTGCAATCGAGAGGACGCCATTCATTGCCCGTCTGCGCACGCGGCGTCCTGTAAGGATAAAGACGCTAAAGCTGTCTCGATATTACACCTCAGAATGATCGCCGGCGCGAAACGCGCGTGGCGGTTGCAATGGATACGCGCGCGCGACACGCGCCCCTCGGTAAAAACTTGACCGGGGTTAAGGACCGAGCATGCAGGCGGGGATATTGCATTGGCGGACCCGACTATGCACCGGAGCCCTTATGGCCTACCATGTCTAAGCTACTTTCTCAGGAAGCCGTGCGCACCGGAATCATGGTGGCAATGCGCTTGGAAGGACCGATCCTCTGTCCATTCTTTGCGTGCTGCGATGGCGTGGTCGTTTTCTCGGCCGATGGTGCGATCGAAACCTTTCCCGCAGGCCAGGCTTACGGAGCGCGCGCCATCTACGACGTAATCGCTGAAAGTGGCGTCGAGCGGCTGATTTGCGGCTTCATCGCCGAGCCCTGCCGCGACCTCCTGCGCGCACGCGGCATCGACATTCGCCTCGGCTCATGCCGCGAGGCGATCGCGACGCTGGCTGCCCGCTTCGACACGCTCCCCACCGCCTGAATGCCGGAGCCGGACGCGCACTATCGTCCGGCAAAGGTTCCCACACGATTTAATGCAGATCAAAGACGCGGTTCCTCTGGCCTCTATTGTTGGCCACAAAGAATGGGTCTGCCTGCGCGCCGACCGGTCGGAACGGAGGCAGATGATGGAACACGAGAACGCCAAACGCGACCCAGACCGCCGTCGATTGTCTGTCGTGAATATCGTCCTGGCGGGTTTCCTCGTGATCGCCGGCTTCTTTCTCATCCTCGAACACCGAGCGCATCTGCTCGGCTGGCTGCCCTTCCTGATCCTCCTCCTGTGTCCGTTGATGCACATCTTCATGCATGGCGGACATGGCGGCTCCGCGGAGGCACCTAAAGGTGAGCGGGTGCAGCGCCCTCACCATCACTGACCGGACCATCAAGGGGCGCTTTCATGAAGCATGATATTCCAGCCTATGGGCTTTGGTGGCTGGTGGTGCTGAACTCGGCCATATTCATCCTGTTCGCGTTCAGCTTCTTCAAGCCGCAGACCAAGCGGGATTGGCGTTCGTTCGGTGCATTTAGCGCGTTCATTATCGCGCTGTTCACTGAGATGTATGGGTTTCCGCTCACCATCTATCTACTCTCAGGCTGGCTACAGAGCCGCTATCCGGGCGTCGATTGGTTTACGCACGATGCCGGCCATCTTCTCGAAGAACTGTTCGGCTGGCGTGGAAATCCGCATTTCGGTCCGTTTCATTTGCTCAGCTTCGCGTTTATCGGTGGCGGCTTCATCCTGATCGCTTCGGCCTGGAAGACACTCTACGTCGCCCAGCGCGACGGCGTGCTGGCGACGACGGGCACCTATGGCTCGATCCGTCACCCGCAATATCTCGGCTTCATACTCGTGATGTTCGGGTTCCTGCTGCAATGGCCGACGCTGCTGACGCTCCTCATGTTTCCGGTGTTGGTCGTCATGTATGTGCGTCTCGCCCGCACCGAGGAACGCGATGCGATCGCAAGCTTCGGCACCGACTATGAGAGCTACAGGCGCCGCGTTCCCGGGTTCATTCCGCGCCTGGCGCGCGCGCCTTCCTGATGAAGGCACTGCACCACAGCGGCGAGCACGAGAGGTGCGTGCGCTGGGCGCGTAATATACATTATATACTTCTGACCACTGGCACGCCGATCGCCATCAAGCTCACAAGAAGGACCAAGGGATGAATCAGCCTGGCGGGCATCACGCGCACTACCATCATCAGCATGAACCGACTGCGGGTGCGGCTGGGGCCGTTGTTGTCCAGGCATCCGGTTCCACCCATGCCGATCATGCCGGCGGCCACGATCATGGCGCGATGATTGCCGATTATCGGCGTCGCTTCTGGGTGACTTTAGTCCTGACGCCGCCCGTGCTGCTCTTGTCGCCAATGATTCAGCATTGGCTGGGCCTCGCCGAGACTATCTCCTTTCCCGGCGATGGGCTTCTGCTCTTCGCGCTCTCCACCATCGTCTATGTCTATGGCGGCTGGCCGTTCCTCACCGGCTTCGTCTCCGAGCTGCGCAAGAAGCAGCCCGGTATGATGACCCTGATCGCGCTGGCGATCTCGGCCGCCTATTTCTTCTCCGCGGCCGTCACCTTCGGTTTCCCGGGCGAGGCTTTCTATTGGGAGCTGGTGACGCTGATCGGTATCATGCTGCTCGGCCACTGGATCGAGATGCGCTCGGTCATGGGCGCGTCGCGCGCGCTTGAGGAGCTCGTGCGCCTCTTGCCCGACACCGCAACTCGCATCGACGCCAATGGCGCGACCCAGGAAGTCCCGATCTCGGCCTTGATGCCGGGCGACCACGTGCTGGTCCGTCCTGGCGCCAAGGTGCCGGTGGACGGCAACATTCTTGAAGGGGCTTCTGGCTTCAACGAGGCGATGTTGACTGGCGAGTCGCGCCCCGTCTCGAAAGGAGTAGGCGAACCGGCGATCGGCGGTGCAATCAATGGCGCCAACGCTGTAACCATCGAAGTGACCGCAACCGGCGGCAAGACCTATCTCGCCCAGGTCATCGAGCTGGTGAAAAAGGCGCAAGCGACGCGCTCGCGCACCCAGGACCTCGCCAACCGCGCCGCCGCCTGGCTCACCTATATCGCGCTCGTGGTCGGCTTCGGCACGCTCATCGTCTGGCTGCTGCTCGGCCAGACGCCCGCGTTCGCAGTGGAACGGATGGTGACTGTCATGGTCGTCGCCTGTCCGCATGCGCTCGGGCTCGCCGTGCCCTTGGTCGTCGCCGTCAGCACATCGCTCAGCGCCAGCAATGGTCTTCTCATCCGCGACCGCGCCGCCTTTGAGCGCGCGCGCAGTCTAAACGCCGTCGTGTTCGACAAGACCGGCACGCTGACCGAGGGCCGGTTCGGGGTCAGCGACATCGTCCTGCTCGGCGAGGGGGATGAGAATGCGGAGCTTGCCCTGGCGGCGGCGGTTGAAAGCCAGTCCGAGCACCCGATTGCGCACGGCATCGTTGCGGAAGCGAAGGATCGCGGCCTCAACTGGTCCAAGGCGAGCGACGTGCGTAACATCACCGGCGAGGGGATCGTGGCGAATGTCGGTGGAGAAGATATACGGATCGTCAGCCCCGGTCATCTCGCCCGCACCAGCGAGGAGATTTCCGACCCGCGCCTTAAGAAGCTCGAGAGCCAGGGCAAAACCGTTGTCGTCCTGGTGCGCGGCGCCGCGCCGCGCACCCTGTTCGCACTCGCCGACATCGTGCGCCCGGAATCGAAACAGGCGATCACCGAGCTCAAATCGCTCGGCGTCGATTCGATCATGCTCACCGGCGACGCCCACGGCGTCGCCCAGGCGGTTTCGGAAGAACTGGGAATCACAGAATATTTCGCCGAGGTGCTTCCCAACCAGAAGTCGGAGAAGATCGAGGAGCTGCAATCACGCGGCCTTGCGGTCGCCATGGTGGGCGACGGCGTTAACGACGCCCCCGCGCTGGTGGTCGCCGATCTCGGTATAGCCATCGGCGCAGGCACCGACGTCGCGGTGGAATCCGCGGACATCGTCCTGGTGCGCAGCGATCCAAGGGACGTTGTCGCCATTCTCGGCCTGTCGCGAGCGACCTATCGCAAAATGGTGCAGAACCTTTTGTGGGCAACCGGCTACAACGCGGTCGCGATCCCGATGGCGGCAGGCATCACGTTCGGCACCGGATTCCTGATGACGCCGGCGGTGGCGGCTGCGCTCATGTCGGTGAGCACCATAATCGTCGCCTTCAACGCGCAATTGCTGCGCTTCTACAGGGGGCGGCGATGAGCGACTGGGGTAATCAGATGCGTGTGATCTTCGCCATGCCGGGCAACGAAGCCTTCGCGCAGGCGCTCGCCGAGGCGGGCGGTTTCGAGCTGGGCGTCCTTGAGACCCGGCGCTTTCCCGACGGCGAGAGCTATGTGCGCCTCTTGACCGATGTCACCGACAAGTGCGTGGATCTGGTCTGCACCCTGGCGCGTCCCGACGAAGGCTTCCTGAGTCTCGTCTTCGCGGCGGACGCGGCCCGTGACCTTGGCGTGCGCGAGGTCACGCTGGTTGCGCCCTACCTCTCCTATATGCGTCAGGACCGCCGCTTCCAGCTTGGCGAAGCGGTTTCCTCAAAGAGCTTTGCGCGTCTCGTTTCGGCCACTTTCGACCGGCTGGTGACGGTCGATCCGCACCTGCATCGCTATCCTGCGCTGTCGACGCTCTACACGATACCCGACATTACATTGCACGCTGCACCGGCGCTAGCCGACTGGATCGCGGCCCATGTCGAGGCGCCCCTGCTGATCGGCCCCGATGAGGAGAGCGAGCAATGGGTCTCCGCCATCGCCGCACGCGTCGGCGCGCCGTTCACCGTGCTCAGAAAGGTCCGGCACGGTGACCGCAGCGTCGATGTCGAGGTTCCCGATCTCGGCGCATGGCGCGGCCGTCAGCCGGTGCTCGCCGACGATATCGCTTCGTCGGGCCGCACGCTGATCGAAGCGGCGCGCAAGGTGGCGCTTCAAGGCTTCGCCAAGCCGGTCTGCGCAGTCATTCATGGCATCTTCGCCGAGGATTCCTATGAGCGCCTTGCCACGCTTTCGAGCCGCATCGTCTCGTCCGATGCGGTGCCGCATCCGACGAACGCGATCGGGCTTGCGCCGCTGGTCGCCGAAGCGCTCGCGCAAGCCCATGCCGGCGCAGCAAACCTCATTCGCCATCGCCGCCCGCCCGAACCCCTCGACGAGGTCGACCGCGCGGGCTTCGACTCCTTCCCGGCCAGCGATCCACCGCCCTGGACGCCAGGCTGACCCCGCTACGCTCCTCCGGCCAATGACAAGAACAGGCGACAATGACACAACCAGATTCCTTTGAGACATGGCGCAAGGGTTTCGGCCCGATCGTCCACTCCGACGAGACGATCGAGCGTGTCCGCGCGCTCGCTGCGACCACCGGCGTCGGCGCCGAGACGCTCTACAGGATTCTGATCGCCGCCGACCGGCTTGCCGGCGCGGCGATGTGGACGGTCGTTCACATGAGCTATGCCGAACGCGTCGACCTCTCCGGCGCGCCCCTCCCAGCCGATGCGTTCAAGACCACGCCGGAAGGCCATACGGGCGGGTCGCTCAACATGGTTCCGGCGTTCGTCGGATATCTCGCCGCTAACGCGCTGAGCGCCAGAACGCGCGCCTGGCTGATGGGCCAGGGCCATAGCGTCGCCGCGATCGAGGCGGTGAACGCGCTCACCGGCGATGTCTCGCGGGCGCAACAGGGACGCTATGACAGAAGCGAGGCCGGCCTCTCGCGTCTCGCCGCGGACTTTTATTCCTATGCGATCGCCGCCGATGGGGCCGCAGCGGTCCCGCTTGGTAGCCATGCCGGGCCGAACACGGCCGGCGCGATCTCCGAGGGCGGCTATCTGGGCTTTGCCGAGGTGCAATATGTCCATATGCCATTGCCGGGTGAGAGCCTCGTCGCCTTTCTGAGCGACGGGGCGTTCGAGGAACAGCGCGGCTCCGATTGGACTCCGCGCTGGTGGCGCGCGGAAGATAGCGGCTTTGCCATTCCCGTGATGATCCTCAATGGCAGGCGGATCGAGGAGCGCGCGCAGATCGCCCAGCAAGGCGGCGCCGAATGGCTCGCCGATCATCTGCGGCTCAACGGCTTCGATCCGTTCGCCATCGACGGGAGCGATCCGGCGGCCTTCGCTTGGGCCATTGTGGAGGCCGAGCAGCGCCTCGAGCGTTTCATCACCGATCCGGCGCGCCGCTATCCGGCGCCGATCCCCTATGTGATAGCCGAGACGGTCAAGGGTTACGGTTTTCCGGGGGCGGGCACGAACGCCGCCCACAATCTTCCGCTCGCCGGTAATCCCGCTCTCGACGAAGCGGCGCGACGCACCTTCAACGAGGCGGCGGCTGTGCTGTTCGTGCCGCCCGATGAGATCGCGCAGGCCGTCGAAACGCTCGCCGTCCACGACGCGCAGCGCCGACCGCTGGAAAGCCGTCATCCTCTGGCGCTGCGTCGCCCCCAGGCACCGACGCCACCCGAGCCGAGATGGGACCAGGCGGGCGCTCCTCCCGACTGCGCCATGCACGCGCTCGACCGCTGGTTCGTGCGCCTCGTCGACGCCAATCCCGCGCTACGCGTGCGGGTAGGCAATCCCGACGAATTGCGATCGAACCATATGGGCGCGGCGCTCGAACGCTTGCGCCACCGCGTCAACGTCCCCGAGCCGGGCGTGGCCGATGCCCTCGACGGCGCCGTCATCACCGCACTTAACGAGGAAGCCGTGGCCGGTGCCGCGCTCGCCAACAAGGGCGGGCTCAACCTGATCGTGAGCTATGAAGCGTTCGCGATGAAGATGCTCGGGGGCCTGCGCCAGGAGATCGTGTTCGCGCGGCGCCAGCGCGAGATCGGCCAGGAGCCGGGCTGGATTTCGGTCCCACTCATCGTCACCTCGCACACGTGGGAGAACAGCAAGAACGAGCAATCGCACCAGGATCCGACCATCGGCGAAGCGCTGCTCGGCGAGATGAGCGACACCGCGCGAGTCCTGTTTCCAGTCGATGCGAACAGCGCCGTCGCGGCACTGCATTCTGTCTATCAGGGACGCGGTCAGGTGGCGTGCCTCATCGTTTCCAAGCGCGACATGCCCCATCAGCTCGACGGAGAGGCGGCGCTGCAAGTCGTTGAGGCAGGTGCGGCCCATATCGAAGGCGCAGCGGCCGACGCGGACGTGCAGCTTGTCGCCATCGGCGCCTATCAGCTCGAAGAGGCGCTGAAGGCCGCCCGCCGACTCGCCGGAGCCGGTGTGCGTCCGCTCGTCACCGTGCTGATCGAGCCGGGCCGTTTCCGGGCGCCGCGCGATCCGATCGAACGGTCGTTCACTGCGAGCGATGCTGAGCTGGCGGTGCTCTTTCCGCCGCTCCTGCCGCGCGTGATCGTAACCCATACGCGCCCCGAGCCGATGCTCGGATTGCTGCGCCGACTTGATGGAGGCCCGGCAAGGACGGTCGCGCACGGCTATATCAGCCGGGGCGGCACCCTCGACGTGGCCGGCATGCTGTTCGCCAATCGCTCAACCTGGGCCCATCTCGCCGAAAGCGCCGCGCGGCTGCTGAACCGACCCCGCGATCAGTTTCTTTCCACCGCCGAATGCGCTGCCATCGATGGCAACGGCGATCCCCACGACCTCATCACGCCCCCGTCGGCGAACTGAAAGGCCGCTTGATGCTCACCATGACCTCGCTTGGCGCCGCCGGAACCGTCACCGGTTCGAAACATCTGCTCGAGCATGACGGCAAGCGCATCCTGATCGATTGCGGCCTGTTTCAGGGCATGAAAAATCTGCGTGAACTCAATTGGGAACCGCTGCCGGTCCCGCCCGCCAGCATCGATGCAGTCATTCTCACCCATGCCCATCTCGATCACTCGGGCTATTTGCCGCGCCTCGTGCGTGACGGCTTTCGGGGTCGCATCTACGCGACCGCGGCGACGCGCGACGTGGCGGCGCTCATTCTCAAGGATAGCGGCTATCTCAACGAGAAGGACGCCGATTTCCTCAACCGCATCGGCGCCACGCGGCACAAGCCGGCCTTGCCGCTCTATGGCGTACGCGACGCGGAGCGCGCGATCGAGTCCTTTAGCTCGGTCCAGTTCTCCAAATCCACCGAACTGCCGGGCGGCGCGAGGGTCACCTTTCGCCTTGCCGGACACATCCTCGGCGCCGCGACAGCCGATGTCGAATGGGCCGGCCGGCGTATCGTCTTCTCCGGCGATCTCGGCCGCTATTCCGACCCCTTCATGCTGGACCCGGAGCCGGTCGCCCAGGCCGACTTCGTCGTCATCGAGTCGACTTATGGCAACCGCATTCATGACCCAACCGACGCCGCCGAGGCGCTGGGCGCGGTCGTGGAGCGCACCGTCCGCCGCGGCGGGACGGTTATCATCCCCGCCTTCGCGGTTGGACGCGCCCAGGCGCTTCTCTATTATCTCTGGAAGCTGCGGGAGGCTGGGCGCCTGAAGAACATCCCGATCTACCTGGACAGTCCGATGGCCATCAATGCGACCGACATGCTGTGCGAATACCTCGCCGATCATCGGCTGACGCCCGAAGTCTGCCGCGCTTCGTGCGATATCGCTACCTATACGCGCGAGGTCGAGCAATCGAAGGCGATCAGCGCGAGCCCTTACCCCAAGATCGTCATTTCGGCGAGTGGCATGGCGACCGGCGGACGTGTGCTTCATCACCTCAAGGCGTTCGCGCCCGACCGCAAGAACACCATTGTCTTCTCCGGCTTCCAGGCAGCGGGAACCCGCGGGCGCGCGATGCTCGAGGGCGCGCGCGAGATAAAGATCCATGGCCAATGGATTTCGGTCGCGGCGGAAGTCACCGACCTGCCGATGCTGTCCGCCCACGCTGACGCCAATGAACTGATGCGCTGGCTGTCAGGATTCCAGCGTCCACCGAGGCGCGTCTTCATCGTGCATGGCGAGGCGCAAGCCTCGGAGGCGCTGCGCTCGCGCATCGACCATGAATTGGGATGGGACGCCGTCGTCCCGCGCCAATCGCAGGTGTTCGAGCTATGACGGCGTCTCTCGTCCAGCCGACATTGCGCGCACGGCGGCTCGGCCTGCACAGCCAGCACCAGCCTATCGTAATCATGCGCACCGATTGCCATGTCTGCCAGGCCGAAGGATTGTCCGGGCGTTCGCAAGTGCTGCTCTCGGCTGGCGATCGCGAGGTGCGGGCGCTGCTCTATCAGGTCGAAGGCGATGGCTTGCTCGCGCCAGGCGAGGCGGCGCTCTCGGAGCCGGCCTGGGAGATGCTCGGCGTCGTCCAGGGAGACGCTATCGCGGTCACCCATGCGTCGGCGGTCGAGTCGCTCGCCAACGTGCGCCGGCGTATTTATGGCCATCGCCTCGACGCGGGCGCACTCACCGCCATTGTCGGCGATGTCGCCCAGGGCCACTATACCGATGTCCACCTTGCAGCCTTCCTCACCTCGAGCGCGGCGCTGCCGCTCGACGAAAACGAAACCGTAGACCTAACTGCGGCGATGATTGCCGTCGGCGAGCGTCTGTCGTGGAACGCGCCGGTCGTGGTCGACAAGCATTGTGTTGGAGGGCTGCCAGGCAACCGCACCACACCGTTGGTCGTGGCCATTGTCGCGGCGAACGGGCTCATCATGCCGAAAACTTCATCACGCGCGATCACGTCACCGGCTGGAACCGCCGACACGATGGAGACGCTTGCCCCGGTGGACCTGGACCTTGCCGCGCTGAAGCGCGTGGTCGAACAGGAGGGAGGCTGCATCGCCTGGGGCGGCGCCGTCCACCTCAGTCCCGCTGACGACAAGTTCGTGCGCATCGAGCGCGAGCTGGACGTCGATACCGAAGGCCAGCTCATTGCCTCGGTCTTGTCCAAGAAGATCGCGGCGGGCTCGACCCATGTGGTCATCGACATTCCTGTAGGCCCAACCGCTAAGGTGCGCAGCAAAGAGAGCGCCCGCCATCTCGCCGAGCGCATGCGGGCGGTGGCCGCGCGCTCGGGCCTCGAGGCGCGCTGCCTGCTCACCGACGGCACCCAGCCGGTCGGACGCGGCGTCGGCCCTGCACTGGAGGCACGCGACGTGCTTGCCGTCTTGCGCAATGCGCCCGAGGCACCCGATGATCTGCGCCGGCGCGCCGCGGTGCTCGCCGGCGCCGTTCTCGAAATCGGCGGTAAGGCCGAACCCGGCCAGGGCGTTTCGCTCGCGCTCGCGACGCTCGTCGATGGGCACGCCTGGACGAAATTTGCGGCGATCTGTGAAGCCCAAGGCGGCATGCGCACCCCGCCGGTCGCCGCACAGACCCATCCCATCGTCGCCGCGCGCGCCGGGCGCGTCGTCCATATCGATAATCGCAAGCTGGCGCGCCTCGCCAAGCTGGCCGGCGCGCCCGACGTCAAGGCCGCTGGCATCCACATGGAGACACGTCTCGGCGAGGAGGTCGAACGGGGCCAGCCACTCTTGCATCTGCACGCCGAAACCACTGGCGAACTCGCTTATGCGCTCGATTATGCCGCAGCCGCCAACGACATCATTCGGGTAGAGCAATGAATCGAGCCTGGACGCGCGAAACTGAAAGAGCAGGACGGAGATGATAAATATCAATCCAGTTCGAGTCGCGATCAACGGTTACGGCGTCATCGGCAAGCGGGTGGCCACGGCCGTTCTGGCCCAGAAGGACATGAGACTCGCAGGAGTAGCCGACATCGCCACGGACTGGCGCCTGCGAGTGCTCGAAGGACAAGGTATCGATCTTTATGCTGTCACGTCTGAGCACGCCAAAGCGATGCGCGAGGCTGGCATCCCCATTGCCGGCACTCTGGACGATCTTCTTGGACAGGCCGACGTCGTCGTCGATTGCACACCCAAGCGTGTCGCCGCGCAGAATGCAGAGATCTATCGCGCAAGCGGCCTCAAGTTCATCGTTCATGGTGGCGAAAAGCATGCCGTCACAGGACATTCCTTCGTTGCGGAAGTCTCGTTCAACGGCGCGGTGGGACGAGCGGCGACGCGGGTGGTGTCCTGCAACACGACCTCGATCGTACGCACTCTGACAGCGCTCAAACGCGTAGGCCTCCTGAAGCGTGCTCGTGGCACCCTGCTACGGCGGGCCACCGATCCGTGGGAAAGCCACGTGGGCGGCATCATGAACACACTCGTCCCCGAGCCTGACATTCCCAGCCACCAGGGGCCGGACGCCCAAAGCGTAGATCCGGAGCTCGACGTCGTGACGATGGCGGTCAAAGTCCCGCAAACGCTGGCGCATCTTCACTATTGGTCGGTGCAGTTGACCCGGAACGCGAGCAAGGAAGAGGTGCTCAACGCGTTTCGGGCTTCGTCCCGGATTGCCCTGATCCGCGCCAGCGATGGGCTCGCCGCGATCAACACGGTCAAGGAGATGATGGCCGACCTCGGCCGCCCACACGATAATCTCTATGAGGTGGCGTTGTGGGAGGACATGCTCAAGGTCGAGGGCGACGAGCTGTTCTACGCCTATATGGTCGACAACCAGGCCATCGTCATTCCCGACACGATCGATGCTATCAGAGCGCTAACGGGCCTAGCCGTCACTGCCGAAGACTCGATCGCGCAAACGAATGCGATGCTTGACGTTCGCACCAGGCTCTACTGACATCGAGCGCGGACAGCGGTGATATCTGATGCACGCGCCGGGCATCGCGGGTCGAGATGAGCAACGGAGCGATGATGAGGGTCACACTCGAGCTAGAAAAATCCACTTAACCAGAGTGGGAAATGAGTGCATTTTAATCTTACAATACCAGCGAAAGTGATCGCGCATTCGGCTCACCTGATGGCAAGTGCCGATGAACCGATTGGCGCCAGACGTGTGAGACGGATTGATGGGATGGGCACCCCGTGATTGCCCGGACCTGGACATGTGAGGCTGCGCCATGACCCTCGACACTGCTCCTGAACGCATCTCCGAGCATGAAGAACTTAACCGGGAGTGCTTCTGCATCTCCGTTGACCGCGAAGCTCTGAGCAAAGTTCTGGCTGAAGAGTCCGGGCAGTTGTTGCTGCTCCCCGAGCTTGCGTCGACCCACCCGCATCTGTTCTCGGGAGTGACAAGTTTTCTGCCCGGTTCGATGCTGGATGGGATGCTTGCAATCGTGTCAGCCGTAGAAAAAATTAGCGCGCTTCCAGCGTATCAACAGGCTGTTCTCGCTTACGCTCCGCAACTGGCGCGCGAAGACCATGGTCCACACGGCGTATTCATGGGCTATGATTTTCATCTGGGCCCGCAGGGGCCTCGGCTCATTGAAATCAACACTAATGCAGGCGGCGCATTTCTGAACGCACTCATGGCCCGGGTGCAACGGCGCTGCTGCGGAGCGCAGAACGCGAGAATTTCGTCCCCGAATGGTTTCGACTTCGCGGTCAAGGATATGTTCCAGCGAGAATGGCGGAGCCAACGATCTTCGGGTGAGCTCCGCCGCATCGCGATCACCGATGATAGTCCGCAGGAGCAGTACCTTTATCCGGAGTTCGTAATTGCGCGACAGATGCTCCAGAAACACGATTTTGAGGTAGAGATCGTCGATGGCACCGGTTTCCGTCGTGACCGTGGGCAGTTGCTCGCCAATGACCGCCCCGTCGACCTTATATACAACCGGATGACCGACTTTGCTTTAGAAGAGCATTCCCACGAGCCGATCCGCCGGGCCTACGAGGCTGGCGAAGTCGTTCTGACACCGAATCCGCGCAACCACGCAATCTACGCAGACAAGCGCAATCTCGTGCTTCTATCCGATCCTGACATGCTGCTGCAGTTGGGCGTCGAGGCGGAGCTCGTCGCGGTGCTCTCGGCCAGCATTCCCACGACCCTGCGTGTGACTCCTGCCAACGCCGATGCGCTCTGGGCAACGCGTAGCAAATTGTTCTTCAAGCCAGCCGGAGGGTTCGGGTCAAAAGCGGCGTTTCGTGGTGACAAAATCACGCGGCGGGTTTGGGCAGAGATTCTGCAAAGTGACAACTTCATAGCCCAAACCTACGTGCCTACCAGCAACAGATTGGTCCGTGTCGATGGCGAAACGGTTGCGCGTAAAATGGACGTTCGACTTTATACTTATTGCGGAGAGCTCCTTCTGGTGGCGAGCCGACTTTATCAAGGCCAGACAACCAACATGCGAACGCCGGGAGGTGGATTTGCCCCTGTTCTTCTGACAGGGCTACCTACCGGGTAAATGCCCGATGGGCTGCTGATCGACCCTGATTGTGCGGCCTGCAATACGCCGCACTCGTGCAATCAGCTCGGCGCTGTTCTCCTTGGGTGTGAGCCATAGCCTAGTCCCCAGCTTATATGAACTGATGCGGTGGTCCCTCGCGGTGACAGAGTTCAAATCCTTCTCTGGCATGGCAGCTTGGTGCCTGCGCCCAATCATCGCCGTCCCCGGCAGCGCGGCACTCTATTTCGATCCGGTCGTTCGGCCGTCCTACCCCTTCCCCCGTTCAAGAACAGCGGGTCACGCGAAGGCAGGAGGACCGACCTGCCTCAATGAGACGGGCCGGTCCGGAAATAATAACCCCGTCAGAACCAGGAGCGGATTCCGATCAGGAAATTCCATCCTCCCACCTTCTCGTCCCGGGCACGCCGGAAATCTGCCGTGTCGCCAAAATCGCGCTCGTAGTTCACGCCAATATAGGGTGCGAACTCGGGCACGAATTGGTAGCGCAGGCGCAACCCCAACTCGGCAGTAGAAAGGCCGGAGCCTACGCCCAGTTCGGGAACGTCCTGCGCGGCGAAGTTCAATTCGGCTGCGGGCTGGAGGATCAGCTTTTGCGTCAGACGCAGATCATATTCCGCTTCGATCCGCGCGGTGACATCGCCCTTGTCCGATAGAAACAGGGCACCGTCGACTTCAAACCAATAGGGAGCGAGACCCTGCACACCCAGCACGGCATAGCTGCGATCCCGGCCGGCACGAAAATCGTGACGGACGCCGGCCTGGAGGTTCCACCACGGGTCGAGAGCACGGCTCCAGAGCGCCTGTACCTCAACGCTTTCCAAACGCTCGCCGAAGCTGCTCTCGCCCTCGGTCTTGAACCAGAGCCTGTCGATATCGCCGCCATACCAGCCCTGCGCGTTCCACGCATAACCGTCCTTGCCCTTGCCGATGACTGCTTCGAGCTGATCGATCAGGATCATGCCACTTTTGATATCGCCATGCTCCTTGCGAACCACTTCGCGCGCGGGGGCCATTGTCGCGGCGCCGAAAAAGGCATCCGCAGCGTGACTGGGGCCACTCAATGCCGCCGCCGATGGCGGCCCGACCGGCGGATCGGGAATGCCGGGCTCATGCCCGGCATGAGCATGGTGCGCGTCCGTTGCTGGGGCCGAAGGCATCTGGTGGCCGGCGTGCGGATCTGTCGGCTCGGAAGGCTTCGGCGGCATGTCGTGCCCGGCATGGGGATCGGCTGATTTTTCATCCATCTGATGCTGTGCATGTGGATCGGCCGGGGCCTGTTGCACGGCGGCGCCATGATTATGCTGTGCCAGGGCAGGCGTTGCGATCGTGACGAGGAAGACACCCAGGAGAGACTTCATGCTGCTTCTCCCTCAAGCGGGCGGACGGTGACGACACGAAACATCCCCGCGTGCATGTGGAGCAGCAAATGGCAGTGAAACGCCCAGTCACCCGGAGCATCGGCAGTCAGGTCGAAGCTGACCTTGCCGCCGGGCAGCACATTAACGGTGTGCTTGCGCGGATAGCTGCCGGTGTGGCCGTTCACCACCTCGAAAAAATGGCCATGCAGATGGATTGGATGGGTCATCATCGTATTGTTGATGAGGACGACGCGCGCGCGCTCGTTGCGTTCGAAACGGATCGGTTCGACGCCTTCGCTGAATTTTTCGCCATCGAACGACCACATGAAGCGTTCCATGTTGCCGGTGAGATGAACCTCGATCGTGCGCTGCGGAGGGCGCGTGTCAGGGTTAGGAGTGAGCGACATGAGGTCGCGGTAGGTCAGCACCTTGTGGCCCACATCCTCCAGTCCGACGCCCGGGTCGCCGGTGCGATCGACCGGAGACATGGCGATGGCGTCCACCCCGACGCCAACCTTGACGCTGTCGGGCACCTTCGACTTATCGCGCATGTTCATGCCGCCCATCGAATGGGAACTGCCATGGTCGGCTGCCGCCGCACTCGCACCGGCGGCCATAGCACCATGATCCATCCCGGACATGGCACCATGGTCCATTCCAGCCATTGAACCATGATCCATGCCGCCCATGCCCATATCTTTCATGGTGAGCGTGGGACGTGGGCGAAGTGGCGGAACGGGCGCAGTCATACCAAGGCGCGGCGCGAATGTGGCGCGCGCCATACCGGAACGCTCGATCGTTTCTGCTACGAAAGTGAACGCTTTGTCCTCGGTCGGTTGGATAATGACGTCATAGGTCTCGGCATTGCCGATCTGGAATTCGTCCACGGTCACAGGTCGGACATTCAGTCCGTCGGCGCTGACCACGGTCATTGGCAGGCCGGGAATGCGGATATTGAAGATCGACATGGTCGCCGCGTTGATGATGCGCAGCCGCACCCGCTCGCCGGGGCGGAACAGCCCGGTCCAGTTTTCCTGCGGTCCGTGACCATTGACGAGATAGGTGTAAGTGGCCGCCGTCACGTCAGCGATGTCGGCGGGGTCCATCCGCATCTTCCCCCACATGGCACGGTCGGACGCGGACATGCTCTCCTCGGGACCGCCACGCAACATACCGAAGACTGTCTGCTTCTGGCGATTGAAATAGCCGCCTTCTGCCTTGAGCTTGGTGACGAGTTGGTGCGGATGCAGGAAGGTCCAGTCACTTAAAACGATCACATGCTCGCGGTCATAGGCAACGGGATCGGGTTCGGCAGGATCGATGATCATGGGACCATAGTGGCCCTGCTGTTCCTGCAGGCCGGAATGGCTGTGATACCAATAGGTGCCGCTTTGCCGCAGCGGAAATTCATAGACGAAGGTCGAGCGCGGTTTGATCCCCGGGAAACTGACGCCTGGCACCCCATCCATCTGAAAGGGAACGATCAGGCCGTGCCAGTGAATCGAGCTGTCCTCATCGAGCGTGTTCTCGACGTGGAGGCGCACATTCTGTCCTTCGCGCAGGCGGATCAGCGGCGCCGGCAGCACGCCATTCATGGTGACGGCGTGGCCGGTGCGTCCGCCGACCGTGAAAGCCGTATTGGCAATCCTGAGGCGGATGTCCTCCCCAGACAGAGTGGGCAACGTCGGAGCGAGACCGGGGGAACCGGAGCGCGCCCAGGCAGGAACAAGTCCCGTGAAACCCAGCCCAGCCAGGCCGATAGCTCCGGCTCGTAAAAACGAGCGGCGTTCAATGGTTTGTGTCATGTTTAAATGTCCTACGGGCTCCTGACAAATCAGAAACCGTGAATGAAGGTCGAGGAAACCGGACGGAGAACGAACTGCCTTCAGCCCGGTCCAATTCTAATGGTTATGTTCCGAATGTTGTCCGGCGGGCGTGTCGCCACTCGCCTTCTCGCAACACGCCATCTTCTTCATGTCGTCGGCCTTATTGGCCGCCGGGCTATCGCAACAGCAGCAATCTTTGGCGCTCCGATCAGGCGCGGGCGTGCCATGATCGGAATGGACGGGATCGGCGGTCTGCGCGGCAACTGGGGTTGCGGCCGCAATCGCAATTGCGGTGACAAGCATTTTCATTGTTTCTTCTCCAGAAGGTTGTTTGGATTCAAGCTTCTGGAAACAGGCGTGGAGGCCGACTTAACGCATCAGGCCCAATCCCCTTGAGGAGAGGGACAGGTTGCGACTCCAGGATTTGTCGAACATGGCCCATACCGGTTGCCATTTGTGGCTCTGTGGGTCGAACCGCTGCACAGGCGATCGCACAATCGACCATACCACCCATTTGCCTATCGGGGGATGTCCCGTGCTCCCCAATGCAATGCCTCGTATCCGACAATACAACCGGTGTGGTATGCGCCATCGCTGGTCCACTCGACATAGCCATGGGCATGAAGGACAAAGTGAAAGCCACGAATATTGCGGCAACGAGCCGCAACAGCGCCAAGCGACCGGTCCCCTGACGGGAGTCGGATTGGCCTGCCTCTACTTTGGTCCGCCTTGCCCGCACGTCGCTTTAATTCCTTTGAGTCGCACAAGCCTATCGCACTTGACACTGTGGTAAGGTCAAGTGGCTATTGACTCTAACATCGTGTCAAGTCGCAGATAGTTGTGCGATGGAAGGAGACGGTTGATGACCGAGTCGAAGCATAGCGCGCATTCCGGGGGCCATGGTTGTTGTGGAAGCCATGGGGGGCAGGACGAGGGAACTCCGCTGGGCCTGGTGGTCGATCCCGTTTGCGGCATGACTGTCGATCCACAGAAGACGGCGCATCATGCAACCCATGCCAACCATGAGTATCATTTTTGTAGTGCTGGCTGCCGCGCGAAATTCGTCGGCGATCCAGAACATTATCTGATCCCGGCGGCCGACCGGATGGTGGATGCCCCGCCGGGGACGATCTGGACCTGCCCGATGCACCCCGAAATCCGGCAGGACCATCCCGGCGCCTGTCCCATCTGCGGCATGGGGCTCGAGCCGGAAATGGTCACCGCCGACGCTGGGCCGAGTGCCGAACTGATCGACATGTCGCGTCGCTTCTGGATCGCGCTGGTGCTGACCATCCCCGTCTTTGTCCTTGAAATGGGCGGTCATCTGTTCCCGGCACTGCATCATCTTGTGCCGATGAAGCTGTCGACCTGGGTCCAGTTCGCGCTGGCGACACCAGTGGTGCTGTGGGCCGGTTGGCCCTTCTTCGAGCGCGGCTGGGCCTCGCTGAAAACGCGCAACCTCAACATGTTCACGCTGATCGCGATGGGGACAGGGGTTGCGTGGGCCTATAGCGTTGTAGCGACCCTGGCGCCCGGCATTTTCCCGGCAGCCTTCCGGGCTGGTGATGGAACTGTCGCCGTCTATTTCGAAGCGGCCGCCGTGATCACCACCCTGGTACTGCTGGGCCAGGTTCTCGAACTGCGGGCGCGCGAGCGGACTTCCGGTGCGATCAAGGCGCTACTCAACCTCGCGCCCAAAACCGCGCGCCGTATCGCCGAGGATGGCAGCGAAGAGGAAGTCTCGCTCGACCTGATCGCGGTGGGGGACCGGCTGCGGGTGCGGCCGGGCGAAAAGGTGCCGGTCGATGGCGTCGTCGAGGAAGGACGCTCCGCGCTCGATGAATCGATGGTGACGGGCGAATCCATGCCGGTCACCAAAGCCGTCGCCGACGTGGTGATCGGCGGGACGATGAACCAGAGCGGCGCGCTGGTGATCCGCGCCGACAAAATCGGACGCGACACCATGCTCGCGCGCATCGTCCAGATGGTCGCTGAAGCCCAGCGGTCACGGGCGCCGATCCAGCGCATGGCCGATCAGGTCGCCGGTTGGTTCGTGCCGGCGGTGCTGGCGGTCGCGGTTGTCGCCTTTATCGCCTGGGGCATCTGGGGACCGGAGCCACGTCTGGCGCACGGGTTGGTCGCAGCAGTGGCGGTGCTGATCATCGCCTGTCCCTGTGCGTTGGGGTTGGCGACGCCCATGTCGATCATGGTCGGCGTCGGGCGCGGCGCGGGGCTTGGCGTGCTCATCAAGAACGCCGAAGCGCTGGAGCATATGGAGAAGGTCGACACGCTGGTCGTCGACAAGACCGGAACGCTGACCGAAGGCAAACCCGCGGTGACCCGGATCATCGCGGCGGATGGTTTCGAGGAACACGAACTGCTGCGGATCGCCGCCGGGGTCGAACGCGCGTCGGAGCATCCTCTGGCGCTGGCGATCGTCGATGCGGCATTGGCCCGGGACATCGATATCCCCGCGGTCAGCGACTTCGATTCGCCGACCGGAAAGGGCGCGTTGGGCACGGTCGAAGGCAAGCGGATTACGCTGGGCAATGCCCGCTTCCTGGACGAAGAGGGCGTCGCCACCTCGTCCCTGGCCGCGCAAGCGGACCAGCTTCGCGCAGATGGTGCCACCGCGATCTTCATGGGCGTGGGCAGCAAGGTAGCCGGAATCTTTGCCATCGCCGATCCGATCAAGCCGACCACGCCGGAAGCCCTGGCCGCCCTGCGCGCCGATGGCATCAAGGTGGTCATGCTGACTGGTGACAATCGCACGACGGCCGAAGCCGTGGCGCGCCAACTCGGTATCGATGCGGTCGAGGCCGACGTGCTGCCCGATCAGAAAGCGGCTGTCGTCGCGCGGCTGAAACAGGAAGAGCGGATTGTCGCCATGGCGGGCGACGGGGTCAATGACGCGCCGGCGCTGGCGACAGCCGATGTCGGCATTGCGATGGGGCATGGCACCGACGTCGCCATGGAAAGCGCGGGCGTGACCCTGCTCAAGGGTGATCTCATCGGGATCGTCCGCGCGCGCCAACTGAGCGAGGCGACCATGTCCAATATCCGGCAGAATCTGTTCTTTGCCTTCGTCTATAATGCGGCGGGCGTGCCGATCGCGGCGGGGCTGCTCTATCCGGTCTTCGGCATCCTGCTCTCGCCGATGATTGCAGCGGCGGCAATGGCGCTGTCTTCGTTCAGCGTCGTGGCCAATGCGCTACGCCTCAATCGAGTGCGGCTGTGAACATCGGTGCGGCCTCAAAGGCGAGCGGCGTCTCGCAGCGGATGATCCGCCATTATGAGAAGATCGGTCTGATCCCGGCGCCGCAACGCCGGGACAGCGGCTATCGCGACTATGCGGATGCCGATGTCCATCGTCTGCGGTTCATCGCCAATGCCCGTGACCTCGGCTTTCCGATCGAGGATATCCGAGGTCTGCTGGGGCTGTGGAGCAACAGCCAGCGTGCCAGCGCCGAGGTCAAGGCCCTCGCCATCGCCCGCGCCGAGGAACTGGGCCGCAAGGCCGAAGCGCTTCAGGCGCTGCGCCGGACATTGCTCGAACTGGCTGAACGCTGCCATGGCGACGACCGGCCAGACTGTCCAATTATCGAGCGTATGTCCGGCGACGCGGACGATGTAATCAGTAACATGTGAAGTTTTTGGGTCACAAACAATGTAGGCGAGCGTGTTGGACTCCGCTGCCGGAATCAGGGCGGCACCTCTCAACCTGCAACCGCTGGGCCATTCGTGTGCGAAACAGGATCGGCGAAATCTGAGCCTGTGCAGCGCGTCCAACCGACCGATGCCATTAGCTGATCCTTTTGAGCGCCCGGCGGCTGCCGAGCGTCTGCCATAACGCTTGCTTGAGGCGCTTCTCGTCACCCGGCGGATGCTGGTGGTAGCAGCGTTCCCAGCCATGCAACCAAAGCGAGGATTAGCACCGCAGCGCCACCTTCGAGCCAGAGGCTTCGACGCAGCCGCAACACGGCCCCTTCTATGTTGCCGTCCTCGATTCCTGTCGCCAGCGCCGGGGTCAGGCTAAAGCGATTGCTAGCTGCCAGCGCAAGCATCAATCCGAAAAGGACAAGCTTTATGAGGAGCAACTGGCCATAGGCACTCTGGAATAACCCCGACATATTTTGCGGCCCGATCAGCGCGTAACTGTTCACGATGCCCGTCACGATTACCAAGCCAACGATGACCGTGCCAGCAGTGGCGAACCCGGCGAGCGCACGATGCGCTGTGTCGAACTGGTCAAAGACTGGTGAGCGGCGTGATAGCATCAGGATAAAGGCGGCCAGCGCCCCTATCCACGCTGATCCGGCAAGCAAATGAAGGATGTCACCGGCAAGGTGGACCATCCCAGCGAGGCCTTCCGACGCCGCACCATGCCCTGACCAGGCGAGGCTGGCGACAGGGATAGCGGCAATAAGGGCAAGAATTGTTATCCCCGTCCCTCGGAACGCCCAGGGCGTAAGAACGGCAGCGCATAATATCGTCAGCGCCAACATACGCGCGAGCAGAGCCCAACCGACGGGCGTCTCGGTCAATATCATCATGACCGAGGCATGGTCGACGTCCTTCAACGCGACGCCAAGCATCGCTGCGACGGCAAGAACGAAGCTCAAGCCGCTCAGCACGATGCCCAACCCGGCCAACACTGTTGTCAACCAGCGGAGCGGGAGCAGCCTCTCGCGCTCAGACGCCTTCAGGGCATAGAGCGCGAAGAGGAGCAACCCGAACAGCAGCCCAAGATCCGCATAGAGAGACCAGCGGATCGCGACGAGCGAACTGTCCATTCTTCAGCGCACCGTAAAGGTCAAACTGCCAACGATTCGATGGGTGTCGGCTGCGACGGCGTGCCAGTCGACCTTGTAGCTGCCAGCGGTCAGCGGACGCGCCAGGGTCACGATGAGCGTCTTGCCATCCTCTCCAACCGCAGTTGTCGCTCCGCCAATCTTCATCGGAGCGTGGTTTGCCATGCCCGGCATACCGGTCATCGCAAGATCGACACCGGACAGGCGCGGCATCAGTCGCTCGCTGAATGTCAGCGTCAGGCGGTTCGTGGCGCCAACCGTCGCACTGGCCGCTGGCGTGGAGCTAACGAGCTTGGGATGGGCCAGCGCCGGCGTTGACAGGCCGATTGACAGAATTGCCATAAGGGCTGCGAATTTGGTCTTTGTCTTCATCGAACATCTCCGTTGGGTTCGATGTACATTACGCAGCTTGGACGCTTACCCCTCATTACCAAGCCCCGATTAGCGATGAGGGGTTTTCCGCTACCATGCGTAAACTACCATGCGTAATGCGGTGGATTGGGGCGGGAGTAGTGAGATGATGGACATAGATGCGGCGCTCAGGCGCTTAAGAGAGCTTCCAGCAGACCCCAGGCTGGAACAAATCGATGGCGCTGTAATGGAAGCGATTGTCTTCCAACGTCGGCATGGCACTCCGTTGTCAAGCACGGCTTTCGGCGTGGCGGCCGTCTTTGCGCTCTCGATCGGATTGCTTGGCTCTGTGATACCAGCACATGAGACCCGCGCCCCATCGATCGCTCCTCTCGGCGCACCGCCGGCATTGGCGCCCTCGACGCTTCTCGGTGCGAGCGAATGACGGACCGTCGTCGCCTATTGCTCATCGCGGTTATCGCCTTTCTCGCAGCGATAGCGGGTGCGTTTATTGGCCGCGCGTTCATTGCCGCGCCGGCACCAGTCGAAAATGAACTTCACTCCTTGCTTCACCATAACCTTAAACTCGACCGCGCACAGCAAACGCAAATGGACGAGATCGAGCGTCGTTTCGCTATCCGTAGGCAGGCACTGGAGCTAGAGCTGCGCGCTGATAATGCCAGGCTTGCCGATGCCATTCAGGCCGAACACGGCTATGGCCCTGCTGTTGGCGCTGCGATCGACCGTTCACATCAGGCGATGGGCGAGCTTCAGAAGGAAACGCTTGAGCATGTCTTTGCTATGCGGGCCGTTCTCACACCTGAACAGGCCGCCAAGTTTGACGCCACAGTAGTCAGGGCGCTGACGGCCAAGGAACGGTGAGTCTCGATCTCGCCGCCTGCTCGGACGGCGAGCTGGCAGCGCTCGCGTTGGGCGGACGACAACTAGCCTATAATGAATTGATGCGCCGCCACCGAGGCAGTGTGTTCCGTTTGTTGCGTAGTAACGTCGGTGACGCGGATGCCGCTGTCGACCTTACCCAGCAGAGCTTCATCGCCGCATTTTCGGCTTTGCACAGTTATGATGGCGAACGCCCTTTTCGGTTATGGATCTCGCGCATCGCAATCAACAAGGCGCGGGACTGGGCACGACGCCGCGCCGTCCGCCGCTTCTTTACCTTTGCCCGCCCTATTGAAGAAGCGTGGCACATTGCGGACGGGACCGCAGGCGCCGATGTCGAACTGGCCGATCGACACGAACTGGAACGCACGATGGCGGCTATTGGCACATTGCCGGCCAATCTCCGAGAAGTGCTCGTACTTCGCACGATCGAGGAGTTAAGTCAGGCCGAAACGGCAGGTGCGCTTGGGATTAGCGGGAAGGCCGTAGAAACCAGACTCTATCGCGCCCGTGCCAGGCTTGCAGAAATATTGAGGGGTTGAGGCTAGCCGTGCGTAATCCCTGAAAATTCAGAACAGGGATTGCGGGTCATGGACTTTACAAACCTCGATCGCCGAGGGCTTCTGCGAGGAATAGGGTTTGCAGGCGGCGCAGCCGCATTCACTGCCTGGATGCCAGCATGGGCTCAGCCTGTATCCCTGGGCCTTGCCGCTCCTCTTCCGACTGTGTCGGGCACCGACATTACCCTGCGGATTGCGCAACACACCATGGTCATCGACGGACGCCAGTCCGCTGCGATCGGCGTGAACGGCACGGTGCCTGCCCCCCTCATCCGCCTTCGCGAAGGCCAGATGGTGCGTCTCAACGTGATCAATGATCTCGACGAAGATAGTTCCATCCACTGGCACGGCTTGCTCCTGCCGCCCCAGATGGATGGCGTGCCCGGGGTCTCGTTCCCCGGCATCAAGCCACGCTCCAGTTATCTATACGAATTCCCTGTCCGACAGAACGGCACCTACTGGTATCACAGCCACTCCGGGTTTCAGGAGCAGCTTGGCCATTACGGTCCAATCGTGATTGATCCCGCTGGGACCGACCCTGTTCAGTTCGACCGCGAACATGTGATCGTACTTTCAGATCATAGCCCGATCTCGCCCGAAGCGATTTTCAGGCGAATGAAGGTGGATGCCGGGCATTTCAACTATCAGCGGCAAACCCTGGCTGGCCTTCTCGCGGGCCGAGACCAGCGCCTGAAGGATCGCCTTGACTGGGGTGCCATGCGCATGGACCCGACCGACATTTCGGACACGACGGGGGCTGCTTACACCTATCTCGTCAATGGTCATGGCCCGAAAGATAACTGGACCGCCCTGTTCTCTCCCGGTCAGCGTGTACGTTTGCGGTTCGTCAACGCGTCAGCGATGACAACCTTCAATGTCCGCATTCCTGGGCTACGCTTCACCATCGTCCAGGCCGATGGCCAGAACGTAATGCCCGTCGAGATCGATGAGTTTCAGATCGGCGTCGCCGAAACCTACGACGCTATCGTCACTCCCACTGAGGATAAGGCCTTCACACTGGTTGGAGAGGCCATCGACCGATCGGGCATGGCACGCGCGACCCTCGCGCCGCGCGCCGGTATGACGGCTCTCGTGCCACCCCTACGCCCACGTCCGATCGCGACGATGAAAGACATGGGCATGGATATGTCCGGGATGCAGGGCATGGAAGGAATGGACATGTCTGCGGGTATGGGTTCGACACGAGGAGTTGATCCGACAGCCGAGCAGAATGCGTCCGGGAAGCTTGCAACAGGCGTTGCCGCTGCCGTCGCATCCCAGACTGGAATGGCCGGAATGGATCATTCCAACATGCAGGGCATGCCGGGAGACAGCGGGACAAAGCAAGGCATGGACCATTCTGCAATGGGGCATGGCGCCATGGCGGGCGATCAGTCCATGACCGGCATGGACATGGGTTCAATGAACATGCGGGACTTCTCCAAGGCGCCGCAGGTCAAACGCGGCCCCGGTGTGCAGACCATCTCGCCGATGCCGATGGATCGCACCGGCGAACCCGGACAAGGGCTGGAGGATGTCGGTCACAAGGTGCTGACCTACCGCGATCTCATGGCGCTGGACCGCAACCCCGATGTGCGGGCGCCCTCGCGCAGCATCGACATTCATCTGACGGGCAACATGGAACGTTTCATGTGGTCGTTCGACGGCCAGAAGATGTCCGACGTGCATGAACCCATCCCCTTCATTGAGGGCGAGCGGGTGCGCGTGAACCTTATCAATGACACCATGATGGGCCATCCGATCCACATCCACGGCCATTTCTTCGAACTCGTCACCGGCCATGGTGATCACGCTCCGCGCAAACATACGGTAATCGTCCAACCGGGCGGTAAGGTGACTTGGGATTTTACCGCTGATGCGGTCGGCGATTGGGCGTTCCACTGCCATCTGCTCTATCACATGGAGGCCGGCATGATGCGGATCGTGAGCGTGCGACCGAAGGGAGAGGCGCAATGATCCGTCTCGCCGCGGCCTTAACCGCATCAGCCTCGTTGCTGGTCAATCAACCGGCGCTTGCGCAGGACCATTCGCGGCACCAGGGTATGAGCATGCCGGGTATGCAGATGCCCACGCCGCAAAAACCTGCGGCCAAAAAGGCCGTAGCGAAAAAGCCTGGAGTGAAGAAACAGCTCCGCCGGCAAGGAAAGCCCACTCCGGCCCTCAAGCCGTCACCGCAGGCGCCGACTAAGCCCGATGAAGCGATGAAGGGCATGGACCAAGCCTCAATGCCCGGTATGGACATGGCTCCGCCGGCATCGGCAACCCAGTCTTCGCAGTCGATGCCCAACATGGACATGCAGGACCACAGCCAGCACGGCGCCACGCCACAGGCCGCGCACGCCGGAATGGAAATGACCGGGACGGCGCTTCCCGCCGGCGACGCACCCGCGCCACCGCCGCCAAGCGATCATTATGCCGATCGACTGTTCCCTAAGGCGGAAATGGACCGTGCCCGCGCCAAATCGATGCGCGAGCAAGGCGGGCGAACTGTCTACCAGGTGATGTTCAACTTGGCTGAATATCAGGCTCGTGCCGGACGCGATGGCTATCGTTGGGATGGTGAGGCGTTTGTCGGCGGCGACATCAATCGCTTCTGGCTCAAATCCGAAGGCGAAGGCGCGTTCGGCGACCGCCTCGAGAGCGCTGAGGTCCAGGCACTCTACAGCCGTGCAATTGGACCCTATTTCGACCTGCAGGCCGGCGTTCGCCAGGATTTCGGGCAAGGGCCGAACCGGACCTATGCGACGGTCGGCTTCGAAGGGCTCGCGCCCTATCTGTTCGAGGTCGAAGGCGCCCTGTTCCTGAGCAACAAGGGTGATCTGCTCGGTCGGCTCGAAGGCTATTATGACCAACGCATCACCCAGCGACTGGTCTTGCAGCCGCGTGTCGAGCTGAACCTTTCCGCGCAGGACGTCCCTGAGAACCGACTCGGATCGGGGCTCACCAATGCCGAGCTAGGGTTGCGGCTGCGCTATGAAATCACCCGGCAGTTCGCTCCCTATATCGGCGTGTCCTACGATGCGAAGACGGGCAGGACCGCCGACTTCGCACGAGCAGATGGCGAGGATCCCACCACCACGAGCTTTGTCGCAGGCGTGCGGCTCTGGTTCTGAGCCGCACAACGCATGATATTGCGAGGAGATGACTATGGACAAGAAATCTCTTCGGCGACACTGGCCGAGTTGGCCGTTCGTCGGTGTGCTGGCAGCACTCCTGTTCATCTTTACGGCCGCATTCATCTATTTCGGCATTTATAATATCGCGGCCGACGCGCCGCACACAAAGCCGGTCTATGCGTTGCTGGAAAGTCTCCGCGATCGTTCGATCACGGTGCATGCTCGCGGTATCGCTGCGCCCAAAGACCTTGATGCGCCGCAGCGGGTAGCAGTAGGCGGCGGGCTCTACGGCGAGATGTGCGCCGGCTGTCATCTTGGCCCTGGTGTCGAGCGCTCCGAACTGAGCCAGGGCCTCTATCCGCAGGCGCCCGAGCTTGCAAAGCACTCACATCTGGGGCCCGCCGAACAATTCTGGATCATCAAGCACGGTGTCAAGCTGAGCGCGATGCCAGCGTGGGGCAAAACCCATCCCGATCCCTTGATCTGGGACATGGTCGCCTTTGTGCGTCGGTTGCCTGGCATGTCGGCCGCAGAGTATCAGCGGTTGGTCGCCAGTGCACCTCAGGACCATGACGCGATGATGCAGGGCATGAAGGACGAGCACATGCACGGGGAGTGAAAGATTCGGCAGGCGTGGACCGAGTAGGAGCCAGGGACAGACGCTCGATGATCCACCGTCATTCAGATGCGACTCTGATACGTCGTGGTGCGGACCTGCGCAATGGGCAAGTCACACGGCTATTCGGCCAAATCATCGTATCACGGCGCTGGGAAATCGACGAGATGAAGGCGGTGCTCAATCGAATAGACTGACAATCGACAAATTTCGAGGGATCCGCCTCGCGCGTGCGTATAGGTCGTGGAACATGAGAGGACTCGGAGCATGAGATTTCACCTAGCTGCGGCAGCGTTGATGCTATCCGCAACGGCGGCCAGCGCGGCAGGACCGATCGTGGTGCATCGCGACCCAGGCTGCGGCTGCTGCGAGCAATGGGCCGCCCAGGTGCGGACGCAATTCGACAGGTCCGTCAGGATGGTCGACGATCAGAACCGATCGGCCCTTCAGCGCGCTCGCGGCGTTCCTGCGTCGCTTTCCTCCTGTCATACCGCTCTCATCGACGGCATGGTCTTCGAAGGTCATGTTCCCATGGCAGACATGAAGCGGGTGCTCGCCCAGCGTCCGAAAGGCGTATCAGGACTGGCTGTCGCCGGAATGCCGATTGGATCGCCCGGCATGGAAGTGCCGGGGCGACGCGGCGATCCCTATGTCGTCACGGCCTTCGGCGCCAACGGCACCCGGATATTCGCACGGCATCAAGGATAGGTTGGCAATTGCCGTCAGGACTGGGTTGTTATAGATTGACTTAACCGTGAAACGCTTTCTCGCCTCGCTGCTCCTCATCGGAGCCCTGATCGGCCTCTTCGGAGCTGAGTTGGCCTATGCGCGAAGCGTTCCTGCGACCGCGCCGGCCAAGACAATGGCGATGGACGCGGATTGTATGGCCATGATGGCCATGCAGCAGCCGGCGCCAAAGGAAAAGCCATGCAAGGGGCTCACCCTTGACTGCATCGCGGCCATGGGGTGCGTGGTGCCGTTGATGGCCGCCGATCTAACTGGAAGTATTGCTGCGCCTCATATTCACGGCAAGCCCAATTTCTGGTCGGCAACGACCGTGCTGGCGGGCAAGAATTTCGCCCCCGATCCTGATCCTCCCATGAACCTTGGCTGATTGAGCGATCGCGTCTGTTCGGCGCGCGGCAGTGTCGCGTCCGACCCAGCGATCCCCCTCCATTCAGTCAAAGGATATTCGTGATGACCATGAAGACGCTTTCGGTCGCCCTCGTTGCGGCCCTCAGCCTCACCGCATCTGCATGGGCGGCCGACAACAGCCAGACCACGCCCCAGGGACATTGGGAGTGGCGGTCGGCGCCTCAATATGGTCCGCGGGCCACCGGCCCTGCGCAGAAGCGCGTGTGGGTGCCTGATCAGGCACAGATGGCGAACTGCACGTGCGACATGATGAAGACGCATGCCGCTGATTGCATGAAGTCCATGCATGATGGGCATTCGATGCCATCGGCCGGCTAAGATCAGCCCCGGCGCCTTCGGGTCGCATCATTGCCGGGCTGGCGGTGGCGACGGAACGCCCCCCGTTTCGTCGCCACCCATATGCCCGCGATCCTGTCCCGTGCTGCTCCGATCTCTCCACCGGGAGTTTTCCATGCGTTATGTGTTCGTTGCGTTGCTGTTCGCCGCAATGCCCGGCCTTGCCTTCGCGCAGCCGCTGACCTTCGAAGATGCCCTTTCCAGGGCGGAAGCCGCGCCGTCAGTCCAGGCTCGCAGCCTCGATGTCGAGGCGCGCCGGTCGGCCGCTATAGCCGCCGGCCGGCTTCCTGACCCCAAACTTGGCGTCGGTCTCGACAATTTCCCCGTCTCGGGTCCACCCGCCTTCACCTATGCCGGCGACAGCATGACGATGGCGCGAGTGGGCATCAGCCAAGATGTGCCCAATGCCGCCAAGCGTCATGCCCAGCAGGCTCGCGCCCAGGCCGACATCGCGGCAGCCGAGGCCAATGGCTTCGTCGAAGTCCGTCGCGTCAAAGTGGCGACCGCGCTCGCCTGGATCGACCTCTATTATGCCGAGCGGCGTCTTGCAGCGATTGATGCCGTTATCGCGCGGCAGAATGGCCTCGCGGTCGCAGCGCATTCGGGCGTAGCGTCGGGCGCGGCCCGACCCGCGCAAACGCTCGATGTGCGCCAGGCAATTGCTGCGCTTGAGGACAAGAGAAGCGAAACTGCGGCCGATTCCGCTCGCGCCCGCTCGACACTCGCCCGTTGGACGGGCGATGCGAACCCGGAGGTCACTGGCACTCTCCCCGATTTCGCGATCAATCCGACCGCCTTGCGTGAGGCAGTCGGCCAGCATCCCGATCTGAACGCAGCGATAGCGCGAACACGGCAGGCCGAGGCAGATGTCGCAGCGGCACGCGCCACGAAACGGCCGGACTGGAGTTTCGATGTCGCCTACCAGCGCCGCGCCGATCGCTATGGCGACATGGTGTCGGCCGGCGTCACGATCAGCCTGCCGTTGTTTGCCGGCAAGCGGCAGGACCCGATGATCGCGGCCAGCAGCGCGAGCGCGAGCGCGGCGCTGGCCGAGCAGGAAGACATGCGGCGCGCGCTGGCGGCCGATCTCCAAGCAGGGATTGCCGATCATGTCATGCATCATGAGCAATGGATGCGGTCTCGTGACACGCTGCTGCCGCTGGCGCGACAGAAGGTCGATCTCGAGACCGCCAGCTATTCGGCGGGCCGCGCTGGATTGCTCGACGTGATCCAGGCCCAGACGATGCTGGCCAACAGCGAAATCGAAACGCTCGACCGCGAGGCGCTGGTGGCGCGTGACGGCGCGCGACTTGTCCTGACCTATGGGAGCGACCGCCGATGAACCTTGATCTTTCGCCGCGCATAAAGCTTGGCCTCGCCGCTGCCGCCATTGCTCTGACCGCAGGGGGAGCGGGCTATGGGATTGCCACCTTCAGCCATGACCAGGCAGCTGATCCAGGAGCCGATGCGAGCCGGAAAATACTCTATTGGTATGACCCGATGGTCCCCAGCCAGCATTTCGACAAGCCCGGAAAATCGCCGTTCATGGATATGCAGCTCGTCCCCAAATATGCCGACGAGGGGCAAAGCGAAGCCGGGGTCACGATCGATCCGGCACGCACGCAGAGCCTTGGCCTGCGCGTGGTTGAGGCCCGGATGGGATCGTTGGGGTCCAGCATCACCGCCACCGGCACGATCGATTTCAACCAGCGTGATGTCGCTATCGTGCAGGCGCGCGCTTCCGGCTTCGTCCAGCGCGTTTATAGCCGCGCACCGGGCGATGTGATCGGTGCAGGCGCACCGCTCGCAGATTTGCTCGTCCCCGAATGGGCGGGTGCGCAGGCAGAGTATCTGGCGGTTCGCCGGACAGGCGACGCGGCGCTGACCCGCGCCGCGCGCCAACGGCTCGCGCTGTTAGGCATTCCATCGAGCACCATCGCCGCAGTTGAACGCGGCGGACGGCCGAACAATGTCATCACCGTGTCGGCTCCAACCGACGGTGTCATCAAAACGCTCGGCGTGCGTGCCGGCATGACGGTGGCGGCGGGCCAGACACTGGCGGAGATTAATGGCCTTGGCACCGTCTGGCTCAACGCCGCCGTACCGGAAGCCGTTGCGGGCCAGCTCAAATCCGGTCAGCCAGTACAGGCAACGCTGACCGCCTTTCCCGGCCAAACTCTCTCTGGACGAGTGTCGGCGATCCTCCCCGATGTCCAAGCCGACAGCCGGACGCTGTCCGTGCGGATCGAACTGCCCAACCGCGGCGGTCGCCTGAAGCCAGGCATGTTCGCGACGGTATCGTTCGGTGGCAGTGCGCAGACCGCGCTGCTCGTGCCATCGGAGGCGCTGATTCGAACCGGCAAGCGAACGCTCGTCATGCTCGCGCTCGACAAGGGCCGTTATCAGCCGGCTGAAGTGCAAACGGGCCAGGAGTCCGCGAACGACACCGAGATCCTCGCAGGCTTGAGAGAAGGTGAGAAGATCGTTGCATCAGGTCAGTTCCTGATCGACTCCGAGGCGAGCCTCTCCGGCGTGGAAGCACGGCCGATCGGTGGTCGCGCACCAACGGCAGCCGCCAAACCCGTCAACGGGCCAGCGCTCTATGAAACCGTCGGCAGGATCGAACAGATCACGCCCAGGTCTGTGACGTTCAGCCACGAGCCGGTCCCCGCCCTTGGCTGGCCGGCGATGACCATGACCTTCCGGCTCCTCGATCCGACGATCACACGAGGTCTCAAGACCGGCGATCGCGTTCGTTTCGACTTCGACCAACCACCGACCGGGCCAACCGTGCGCCGGATGACCAGGATGGGGGCCGATCGATGATCGCCGCCCTCATCCGCTGGTCAGTCCACAATCGCTTCCTTGTCGTGATCGGAGTTCTGGCTCTGGTTGGCGCGGGGCTGTGGGCGGTGCGATCGACCCCAATCGATGCACTGCCCGACCTCTCCGACACGCAGGTCATCATCCGCACCTCCTATCCAGGTCAGGCGCCGCAGATCGTCGAAAATCAGGTCACCTATCCGCTCACCACCACCATGCTGTCCGTACCCGGCGCCAAGACGGTGCGCGGCTACTCCTTCTTCGGCGACAGCTTCGTCTATGTGATCTTCGAAGACGGCACGGACCTCTATTGGGCGCGCAGCCGCGTGCTCGAATATCTCAATCAGGTCCAGGGTCGCCTACCGGCGAGCGCCCGCAGCGCGCTCGGGCCGGACGCGACCGGCGTCGGCTGGGTCTATGAATACGCGCTGGTCGACCGGACAGGCCGCCACGACCTGTCGCAGCTCCGCGGGATTCAGGACTGGTTTCTGCGCTACGAGCTGAAGACCGTGCCGGGTGTCGCCGAGATCGCCAGCATCGGCGGCATGGTGAAGCAATATCAGGTGCTGCTCGATCCGGTGGAACTCGCCGCCTACGGTATCCCGCACGCCCAAGCGGTCGAGGCGATTCAAAAGGCCAATCAGGAAGCCGGCGGCTCGGTGCTGGAGATGGGCGAAGCCGAGTATATGATCCGCGCCTCAGGCTATCTGAAGACGCTCGACGATTTCCGCGCGATCCCGCTTCGCACGGCTGCAGGCGGCGTGCCGGTGACGCTTGGTGACGTCGCCACGATCCAGATCGGCCCGGAAATGCGACGCGGCATTGCCGAACTCAACGGCGAAGGCGAAGTGGCGGGCGGTATCGTCATTCTTCGCTCGGGCAAAAATGCCCGCGAAGCGATCGCAGCGGTCAAGGACAAGCTCGATACACTCAAGGCGAGCCTCCCGCCAGGAGTGGAGGTCATTACCACCTATGACCGTTCGGAGCTCATCGACCGTGCAGTGGAGAATCTCACCCATAAACTGCTCGAAGAATTCGTCGTTGTCGCGATCGTCTGCGCGCTGTTCCTCTGGCACGTCCGCTCGGCGTTGGTCGCGATCTTTACCTTGCCCCTGGGCGTTTTAGCGGCGTTCGTTGTCATGCGGTTCCAGGGGGTCAACGCTGACATCATGTCGCTGGGCGGTATCGCCATAGCGATTGGCGCGATGGTCGACGCGGCGGTCGTCATGATTGAAAACGCCCACAAGAAAATCGAGCATTGGGGGCAGGATCATCCCAGCCAGCAGCTCGATAATGATCAGTGCTGGGCGATCGTTACAGAGGCCGCCACCGAGGTCGGGCCGGCGCTTTTCTTCAGTTTGCTGATCATCACGCTGTCGTTCGTTCCGATCTTCACGCTCCAAGGGCAGGAAGGTCGGCTGTTCGCGCCTCTGGCTTTCACCAAGACCTATGCGATGGCAGGAGCCGCGATCCTGTCGGTGACTTTGGTGCCGGTTCTGATGGGCTGGCTGATCCGGGGGAAGATCCCGGCCGAGCAGGCCAATCCGATCAACCGTTGGCTTACGCATATCTATCGTCCCGCCATCGACTGGACACTGCACCGACCGAAAACCGTGCTGGTGATCGCAGCGCTGGTGTTTGCGACCACGGCCTTTCCGCTATCGCGGTTAGGCGGCGAGTTTATGCCCAATATGGACGAGGGCGATCTGCTCTACATGCCCTCCGCCTTGCCGGGCCTGTCGGCTGCCAAGGCATCGGCGTTGCTCCAGCAGACCGATCGGCTCATCAAAACCGTGCCCGAGGTCCGCAGCGTGTTTGGCAAGGCTGGTCGCGCCGAAACCGCAACCGATCCGGCGCCGCTCGAGATGTTCGAGACGACCATTCAGTTCAAGCCGAGAGACCAATGGCGCCCCGGCATGACGCCCGCCAAACTGGTCGAGGAACTCGATCGCACGGTGAAGGTGCCCGGCCTCACCAATGTCTGGGTGCCGCCGATCCGCAATCGCATCGACATGCTCGCGACCGGCATCAAAAGCCCGATCGGGGTCAAGGTCTCTGGCGCCGATCTCGCCCAGCTCGACCGCATCGCCCATGATATCGAGACGGTGGCCAAATCCGTACCGGGTGTTAGCTCGGCGCTGGCCGAGCGGCTGACCGGCGGGCGCTATGTCGATGTCGACATCGACCGCGCTGCTGCCGCTCGGTACGGGCTTAACATCGCCGATGTGCAGGCGATCGTCTCGGGCGCGATCGGTGGTGAGACGATCGGCGAGACGGTCGAGGGGCTGGCGCGCTATCCAATCAGTGTGCGCTATCCACGCGAGTTGCGTGACAGTCTGGAGGGCTTGCGCACGCTGCCGATCCTGACCCCGTCGGGCCAGCAGATCACCCTTGGCACCGTCGCGAGCCTCTCAATCGCTGAGGGGCCACCGATGCTCAAGACCGAGAACGCTCGGCCTTCGACCTGGATCTATGTCGACGTGCGCGACCGCGATCTTACCTCAGTGGTTGGCGATCTCCAGCGAGCGGTTGCAAAGCAAGTTCCGCTCTCGCCCGGCGTTAGCATCGCCTACTCGGGTCAGTTCGAATATCTCCAGCACGCCATTGCCAAACTGAAGTTGGTGGTGCCGGCGACGCTCCTCATCATTTTTGTCCTCCTCTATATGACCTTCGGCCGATTTGATGATGCGGCGCTGATCATGGGCACGCTGCCGTTCGCGCTCACAGGCGGCATCTGGTTCCTTTATCTTCTGGGTTTCAACCAATCAGTGGCGACCGGGGTCGGATTTATCGCACTCGCCGGCGTGTCCGCCGAGTTCGGCGTGGTGATGCTGATCTACCTGAAACACGCGTTGGCGGAGCTTGGCCCCGATCCGGATACCGCCCAGGTCGAAGCCGCAGTGCGGGATGGGGCGCTCCTGCGCGTTCGTCCCAAGGCGATGACAGTCGCGGTGATCTTCGCAGGACTTTTACCGATCCTGCTCGGGAGTGGCACCGGTTCGGAGGTAATGAGCCGGATCGCCGCGCCAATGATCGGCGGCATGCTCACCGCACCGCTGCTCTCCATGCTCGTTCTGCCAGCAGCTTATCTGTTGTTGCACCGGCCGAAAGCCAATCCCGTTTCATGAAGGAGAAGACTATGTACATTTTTCGATTAAGCCTCGTCTTAGGCCTTGCAGGCCTGACCGCCGCCTGTGGCCAGAAGGCCGAGACGCCGGACTCTTCTGAGATGACCGGCAGCACGGATAATATGGCGATGGCGCCCGCCGCCGCCACACCGATCCTGGCCAAAGGGCACGGCACCGTCACCGCGATCGACAAGGGAGCGGGCACCATCACGCTGGCGCACGGCCCGATCCCGGAAGCCAAATGGCCGGCGATGACTATGGCGTTCAAGGCAGCGCCCGCAATAGCGGATACGGCGCAGGTTGGTGAGAAAGTGGATTTCGATCTGAAGATCACCGGCAGTGCGGGTGAAGTGACGGCCCTTACCAGACAACCCTGACGACAACGCGCCGTTTCCGCTATGATGGAGTGACCATGAGAAGGGAAGTGCGCGGTGCGGGATCATGGGAAGGTAGGGGCGCCTGCTATAAAGCTGGCGTTGCTGTCGGCGCTCCTTTTTGGCGCCAGCACGCCGTTCGCCAAACTGGTACTAGGCAACGGCGTCAGCCCCTGGCTGCTGGCGGGGCTGCTCTATCTCGGCTCGGGCCTCGGCCTCGCGCTGGTGCACGGCGGCCTCAGGATGACCGTCCGTGGCCCGGCGGAGGCCCCGCTCGCCCGCGCCGATCTGCCCTGGTTGGCCCTCGTCATCCTGTGCGGCGGCGCGATTGCGCCGGTCCTGCTGATGGCGGGCCTCGCGACGACGCCTGCCTCAACGGTTTCGCTGCTGCTTAACCTGGAAGGCCTCGCAACGCTTGCTATCGCCTGGCTGGTCTTCCGCGAAAATGTCGACAGGCGGCTGTTGGTCGGCGCGGCGGCGATCCTAGGCGGCGCGCTCTTGTTATCCTGGCGCGGTGGCGGTCCGAATGGTGGTGGGGCGGGGATTTTGGCGATCGCGGGCGCGTGCCTTGCTTGGGGCATCGACAATAATCTCACCCGCAAGCTGAGCAGCGCTGACCCTGTGCAGATCGCTATGATGAAAGGCGTGGCTGCCGGTACCGTCAATCTCGTGCTGGCGCTGATGCTTGGCGCATCGCTTCCGCCCTCTCCCATCCTTTGCGTCGCGGCGTTGATCGGCTTTCTCGGCTATGGCGTCAGCCTGGTGCTGTTCGTGCTCGCCTTGCGGCATCTCGGCACGGCGCGCTCGGGCGCATATTTCTCGATGGCGCCTTTCATGGGCGCGCTGCTGGCAATCGCGCTGTTCGGGGAGCCGATTACGGTAACTCTCCTTCTTGCCGGTGTACTGATGGCGATCGGGCTCTGGCTGCATCTTACCGAAGCGCACGCCCACCAACACGCACACGAGGCGCTGGAGCATTCCCATCGCCACGTTCATGACAACCACCACCAGCATGAACACCCGCCCGGTATCGCGTACGGCGAGCCGCATAGCCATTGGCACCGGCATCCGCCGCTGGTGCATAGGCACGCCCATTATCCCGACCTGCACCATCGGCATCGACATCCGCATTGACGGGTAGGTTCAGGCAGCAAGGCTGCGCGGCCCCAGCAGGATGATGCCCGCACCCACTAGGCCGACCAGAGCGTCATCGATCGGGTCGTGTGCTTTCGACCGTCCAGAGGCAACCGAGTGACGCGAAGATATAGACGGCGCAATAACTCGCCCGGCCGGGTATGGGGCCGTCACCCGGCCCTCTCAGGGCAGTGCCTTTGGGTGGTGGGCCAGCCTCAATCGCGGCTTTACTGCCGGAACAACCGGATTATCAAACCTGCTGGCGGCGCCCGACAAGCCGCATACCATTGAGCACGACGAGGAGAGAGGCCCCGGCATCCGCCGCGATCGCACCCCAAAGCGACGCCATGCCAAACAGCGTCAACCCTGCGAAAATGAGCTTTACCGCCAGCGAGAAGCCGATGTTCTGGCGGATCACGGAGAGCGTTTTCCTTGAATGGCGAATGAGCCACGGCAGACGAGAGAGATCATCCTGCATCAGCGCGATATCCGCCGTCTCGATCGCCGCGTCGCTGCCAATCGCGCCCATGGCAATGCCCAGGCCTGCGCGCGCCATTGCCGGTGCGTCATTGACGCCGTCTCCGACCATGGCGACGCGGCCATGTTGCGCGACCAGCCTTTCAATCGCCTCGACTTTCTGTTCGGGAAGGAGTTCTGCGTAAACCTCATCAATGCCGGTTTCGCGCGCGATGGCGTGCGCGGGCCCGCGCGCGTCGCCGGTCAGTATGGCGACCTGTGCGATGCCGAGTGCATGTAGTTGGGCAACGATCTGCCGGGCTTCGGGACGCGCCGTGTCACCAAGCGTTATCAACCCGACGACGGAATTTGCCTCACCGACGATGATCCCGGTCAGCCCGGCGACAGCGGTGCGATCCAAATGGGCGGCAAGGGCTTCATCGCTCGCGTCTCCAAGCCGCTCTTGAAGATAGCCGGGAGACGCTGCCCAGATATCGCGACCATCGATCGTACCAACGACGCCCTTGCCGGGCAATGCCGTCACGGATTTGGCGGGGATCACTGCCACGCCGCGTTCCGTTGCGGCATCGAGGATCGCACGCGCAATCGGATGCTCGCTTCGCGCTTCGATAGCAGCCGCAACCGTCAGAAGCTCAAGCTCGCTCCGCCCGCCAAGCGGGATCAATTCGACCACTTTGGGGCGTCCAAGCGTGAGCGTGCCTGTCTTGTCCATGGCGATCGCAGTGAGATGAGCAGGCGTTTCGAGATAAACGCCGCCTTTGATCAGAACGCCCTGCCGGGCCGCCCCGGTCAGTCCCGCGACGATGCTGACGGGAGTCGAGATCACCAGGGCGCAGGGGCAGGCAATGACAAGCAGCACCAGCGCCTGATAGAACCACGCCGTCCAACTTTCCCCGAGCAGGAGCGGCGGCACGAGGAAGACCGCCAGCGCCAGCGCCATCACCACCGGCGTATAGATTCGCGCAAAGCGCTCAACCCACTGCTCGGTTGGCGCCCGCTTGCTCTGTGCCTCGCCGACCATGCGCACAATGCGCGCGAGCGTCGTATCCGAGGCAGGCCGGGTCGTGACGATTTCGAGTGCGCCCATGCCATTGATGGTCCCGGCAAAGACCGTTGCGCCTTGTGTGACCGTGACGGGGACGCTCTCGCCTGTAATCGGCGCCTGATCGACCGCGCTCGCGCCGGCAATCACTTGGCCGTCGAGCGGAACCTTGCTGCCCGGCGGAACGATCACATGCGTTCCGACCGCAACATCAGCAACCGGCACGTCCTGCTCGACACCAGCGACATTCCGTATCCGGGCAGTGTCGGGCGCGATGTCCATCAGCGCGGCAACGGCACGGCGGGCGCGCCCCAGGCTCCATGCTTCCAGCGCGAGTGCGACGGCGAAGAAGAATGCGACCGTCGCGGCTTCGAACCATTGTCCAATGCCGATCGCGCCCGCCACCGCGACGATCATCAGCAGATTCATATCCGGGCGCAGCCGCCGCGCCGCAAGGATCGCCTTGGGAGCGACGTATCGAACCGCCGAGAGGATCGCCAGGGAATAGGCGAGCATGGCGAGCAGTGGCGGATGGGCCTCACGGGCCAGACTTTCGTGCAGCACAGCGGCAAGGCCGCTCGCACTTGCATGGATCGCGAAACCCGTCGCGACCAGCACGCCGCTCGCGACCGTCAACACCACCTGGATACGGCGCCGACGGTTCTCATCTTGCGCGGCTGCACTGTTCTCGCCCTCTCTCCAGAGTTCGGCGCGCATTCCGGTGCGCTCGACGGCCTGCAATACACCAGCGTGATCCACGCCACCCGTCGCGCCCGCGACCGACATGCGGCCATTGATGAGATCGAACGACAGGTTCTGCGACCCAACGACCGGCCCGACTTCGCGCTTGAGAAGTGTCACCTCGTCAGCGCAGTCCATTCCGTGGATTTTGAAGATGACGCTGTCCGGACGCTCGGGAATCACCTGGTTGGCAGGCGTCGGTTCCCCCGAGCAGCTGTTGCAAACTGTCGGGACGGCGCTTGCGGCGGCCTGATCAATCATAATGTCACCTCGACTCTTCGACATGACACCTTCTATAAAGTCTGAAGTCACTAGAGGGTCAACCATTATGTCCGTCGAGCCATTCAGCATCGGAAAGCTTGCGAAAGCGACCGGAACGAAGGTTGAGACAATCCGCTATTATGAAAGCGTTGGCTTGCTCGCCCCGCCTGCTCGGACGAAGAGCAATTATCGGGCATATTCTGCACAACATCTCGCGCGGCTGAGTTTTATCCGGCGGGCACGGGCACTGGGTTTTTCAATCGAGCAGGTTCAGGAACTTCTCAAGCTCGCCGATCAGAAAGACATTTCATGTAGCGCCGTGGATGCGATCGCCCGCGAACATCTTGCCGAGATTGACCGAAAACTGCGGGATCTGAATACCCTTAGAGCCGAATTGAGCAGCGTGATCGTCCAATGCCGGAACGGCACCATTTCCGATTGCCGCATCATCGAGGCATTGGCGCCAGATCCCGCTGCGCTTCGCTAAGCGGGAACCGAATTGACAACGACAGGCCAGGGATCACTAATGCAAATAAGTCGCAAATGTGCTTGACCCTCTAGCTGCTAGAAGGTCTAAGGAATGGGGATGCTATCGCCCCCGAACAGACGCTGCTTTTTGACGACTCGCAAGCGAGCGACTTCCTTTCACCGATTGATGCTCCGTATTCTGGCCGTGCTTGGAGCGGCGTTATGTATGTTGGGCACAAGTGCGGTTGGTTATGCCAAAACGGCCGACGTCCAAACCGCATGGCGGCTGTTGGACTATATGGCGGTGGACTATGGCGGTGCGGTCTCCGGCGGCCAGGTCAAGAGCGCGTCCGAATATGCCGAGATGACCGAGTTCGCTGCCTCGGTCTCCGCACGCCTTGCCACGTTGCCGCCAACGCCTGAACGCGCCAAACTTATAGAGGGCGCGACACGACTTCAGGCGATCGTTGCCGCCAAAGGCCCACCAAGCCAGGTTGCCGATCTTGCCCATGGTCTCGCCGGCGATTTGCTCAAAGCCTATCCGGTCCCGCTCGCTCCAGCCAGAGTGCCCGACTTTGCCCGTGGAGCGACCCTTTTCGCCGAGAATTGTGCGAGCTGCCATGGCGCAGCCGGCGACGGTCACGGCCCTGATGCAGCCAAACTTACGACTCCGCCGATTGCGTTCTCCGACATCGATCGCGCCCGCCAGCGCAGCCCCTTTGCGCTCTATCAGGTGATAGATCAGGGCATCGACGGCACCGCGATGCAGAGTTTCTCGTCGCTGCCGAGCGACGATCGTTGGGCGCTTGCCTTCTATACCGGGCATTTCGCCTTTTCGAACGCCGCCGTGAAGGAAGGGGAACGCCTGTGGAAAACCGATCCCGGACTTCGCCAGCGGCTTCCTGATTTGGCAGCGCTGGCCGGCATGACTCCAGAGGCTCTCGCCAAGAACATTGGAACCGAAAGGGCCGATTCGGTCATTGCCTATTTGCGCCGCCATCCTGAAGCGGTCGTTCAGCAGGCGCCGGGCTCGCTCGATGTCGCGCGCACCAAATTGTCACAGAGCCTCGCGGCCTATCGCGCGGGCAATCGCCCTGCGGCGCAGGAGTTGGCGCTGGCGGCATATCTTGACGGATTTGAGCCCCTCGAACCGATGCTGACCGCGCGCGACGCGACGCTGATGAGACGCATCGAAAGCGGCATGGGTGAACTGCGGGCTGCATTGCAACGCGGCCAATCTGCTGACCAAGTAGCGTCGCGCGTCCAAGTGCTCGATGGTCTGTTTGACGATGCGGAAGTGGCCCTGTCACCCGACGCCGCCAGTGATGCCTCGACATTTATCGGCGCTTTCACAATCATGCTGCGCGAAGGGCTTGAAGCGTTGCTTATTGTCGTCGCCATGATCGCTTTCCTGCGCAAGGCGGAGCGAAGCGATGTTCTCCCTTATGTCCATGCGGGCTGGATCGGCGCGCTCGCGGCCGGAGGTATGACCTGGGCGATCGCGACCTATGTAATCGGAATTAGCGGCGCAAGCCGCGAGCTGACTGAAGGGTTCGGCTCGCTCATCGCGGCCGTTGTTCTACTATCGGTTGGGATCTGGATGCATGGCAAAGCGCAGGCGGATCAATGGCAGCGCTACATCCGCGAAAAACTCTCGCGTGCGCTCTCTCGCCAATCTGCCTGGTTCCTGTTCGGACTCGCCTTCATCGTCGTCTATCGGGAGGTGTTCGAGACTATCTTATTCTATGCTGCGCTGTGGACGCAGGGGAATGGCGGCGTGATGGTGGCTGGAGCTGGATCGGCGGCGCTTATACTCGTGGCGGTCGCTTGGGCGATGCTTCGCTACAGCCAGACACTGCCGATCGCCAAATTTTTCACATATAGTGCTTGGTTGATGGCTGCCCTGACGGTCGTCTTAGCTGGCAAGGGGGTATCTGCCCTGCAGGAAGCCGGAATCATCAATATCGCTCCGATGGCCTCCGTCCCGCGGGTCTCCATCTTGGGTATATTTCCGACGCTCCAATCTATCGGCGCTCAGATTTTCATGCTGCTCGCCATTGGAGCGGGATTTGCAATGAACCGTCGGCGCGGGATAGCCAGATCCCGTTCGTAGTGCTTAGCGATTGCGACTAAAGTCGAGATGGAGCGGTCGTGCTGATGCTGTCCCGCTTGCCGATCGGGCAAGCCGATATGTGTTCGGTCTGGATCACCTCGTGCAATCGCATTCGGCCATATCGTCGACGTGCCAGCGGCTGCAGGTGCATTCGGCACCGGTACTGCCTGGGTCCAGCTTATAATCGTCGCAAGCATCGTGGCGACGCTCAGGATAAACGGCGACTTTCAAATCATCCAACACGTTAAAGGTGAGTTTGGTTACTCAAGAAAGGTGTAAATGCCGAAGGGTGAAGAGCTCTTGCAAAGCAACGGTACCAAACACGATAGATGAGTTTAGCATATCAGAGTCATGGAATAACATAACATAACCTTTGCAAGGATCGGAACTGCCTGCCAAAGTGACCCTGGTGAAATGCAGAATTATCCTCTTCCTTTTCAACTCAAGAGAGGCTAGACGACATAACAGATGAACCGGTGGCTTCACATCATAGTTAGTCTGTTCCTCGCCCTTGGTGTGGCGACGATGCCAATGGCGCATGCCGCCGAGTTGAGCTTTGGCACCGGTACTGTTGCGTCGGTCGATAGCTTTCCAGGCTTTTCGAAGAAGAGCAACGATAAGCAGTCCGATCCTGCCAAAGCCTCAGTCAATTTCCATGGTTGCCACGGCCATCATATCGGGATTCCGGTAGGCGCCTCGCCGACACCCGAACTGGTGATCGCGGTCAAGGCTGTGCCGGCACGAAACGGCGCAAGCCTTGCTCCACCGGCGCAGTCCAATACATTCCGACCTCCAATCGCCTGACAACTGAAGCTTCGCCTGGCTGAGCCCGGGCGCGCCCTTGGTTTGTCAGGAGTTCTTCGTTCATGCACCCCATGTTTGCGGCCGCCATGGCTGCAGCGCTCGTGGCCATATCAGCCACGCCCGCTGCCGCGCAGGTGGACAGCCGGCCCATGGCTGGCCCCCCAGCACCATCTGTTCCACCTTCGGTCCGCACCGGACCCCTTCCCACGGTCCTGACTCTCGCGCAGGCGCTTGAGGAAGCCCAAGCCCGTTCGCCGGTTCTTGCCGCAGCCCGCGCCGATGTCGAAGCGGCCCGCGGGCGACTGCGCCAAGCAGGCTTTCGGTTCAATCCAGTGCTCAATGTCGAGGTCGAGAATTTCGCCGGAACCGGACCTTATTCTGGCTTCAACGGCACCGAAACCACCGTCTCGATCAACCAGCGACTCGATCTTGCTGGCCGCAGGCGCGCACGAATGACGCTCGCCGAAGCCGAACTGAGGGCGGAAGAATATCGTCTTGCCATCGCGCACGCCGATCTCGCCCGACAAGTCCGTATCCAGTTCGCGCTCGGCATCGCTGCGCGCGATAATTTGACCCTGGCTCAAGAAAACGAGGCGCGAGCGCGCGAGCTTTCGCGCATTGCACGCGAACTCGTCGATACCGGAAAGGAGCCGCCGTTGCGTGGCCTCCGAGCCGGGGCGGCGCTGGCTGAAGCAACGGCCGCACTGCGCAGCGCAGAAGCCGACGAAACGACAGCCCGGCGCTCACTTGCAGCGCTCTTCGGCGTCGATGCTCCCCCCGCAGAACTGGCCGGCAGCGACATGTCGCCGCCGCCATCACCTGTCGATGCCTCGCAAACGCTGGATGTGAAGCTCGCTGAAATCAATCGCCTCATTGCCCAGGCGCAATTGGGCCAGGCGCGGGCAGAGGGGCGCCTTGATCCTTCAATTGGCGTGGGCATGCGTCAACTCCGGGAAACGGGCGACCGGGCCATGATCGCCAGCCTTTCCGTCCCGCTGCCGGTGTTCGACCGCAACCAGGGGAATGTTGCCGCTGCCAGGTCAGGCATGCAATCGGCTGAGGCCCGACGCAATAGCGTTCTGGCCAATACGCAAGCGGAGATCGCCAATGCCCGAGCAACGCTCCAGGCCGCAGAAGCACGCGTTGCCGCGCTTGAGGGCAGTGGTATCAACCAGGCGCGAGAGGCACTGCGGCTTGCGCAACTCTCATACCGTGCTGGCAAGTCATCGCTGCTCGAGCTTCTCGATGCGCAGCAGGCCTATGCCTCTACGCAAGGCGAGCTCATTGCAGCACGTCGCGCCCGAGCGGACGCCCAAGCAACGCTGACGCGCCAAGCTGCGACTGCCAACGAGGCGGATATCACGCCATGACGCATGGGCACCTTTCAGCACGCACTGGCGTCCTTTCTCTGGTCACCAGTTCGATAGGCTTTGCCGAACCCCGAGGAGATGGGTCGCCGGGCACCGCGACCTTGGCAACGGGTCATGCCACGCCATCGTCGAACGCCCTTCCCTCCATATTTGCAGCGACGCGTCGATGCGCGCGGACGGCCCAGATGAAATTCGGAGATGTTGAATGATCACACAGGATAAACGCCTCCTCGGCGGCGTGGCTGGCGCCGTGCTGCTCGCCGCAATCGGTGGATTTAGCGTCGCTCGCTACACGGCGGAACCGTCCCCCGAAGCCCAAAAGACCGAAAATGCAGAGGAAGGCACCGCAGCTCACGCCGATAACCTTGCCATGACCGAGGAGGCCATCGGTAAGGCTGGAATCGCTGTCGAAGCAGTGCGGGCCGGCGGACTTGGTTCCGAAATCCTCGCGCAAGCCACCGTCACAGCGGCGCCCGCGGGCGAGGCGATCGTGACCGCGCGCGCGGGCGGTGCGGTGACGCAGGTATTCAAACGGCTCGGCGACCCGGTGAAGGCGGGAGAGACGCTTGCAGTGGTCCAGAGCCGGGACGCGGCGCAGATCGCCGCCGAACGCACGGCGGCAAACGCCAAGGCCGTACTCGCGCAAAAGAACCTCGCGCGGGAACGCCAGCTTTATGAGCAAAAAGTGTCGGCTCGTGTGGACTATGAGCAGGCGCAGGCAGAAGCCGCCGCCGCGACGGCGGAGGCCCGCCGCGCCCAGGTCGCGGCCAGCGCTGCGAATATCACGCGCGATGGCGGCGGCGCGATCGTCGCCAGCCCCATTTCCGGGCGGGTGACGGCGGAAAGCGTCACCCTTGGAGCGTTCGTACAACCCGAGACCGAACTATTCCGCGTTGCCGATCCATCGAAGGTGCAGATCGAGGCCGCGGTTGGGCCGACCGACGCCCAGCGGCTCGCTCCCGGCGATCAGGCGATCGTCGAGCTGCCCGATGGCCGAACGATCGAAGCGCGCGTGCGCGCCATTACGCCCGGCCTTGCCGGCGATACGCGTTCCGCCACGGCAGTCCTCGACGTTCCGGGCAGTCTGCAACCGGGACTCGCGGTACGCGTCCGCCTGTTGCCGAGCCGGGGGGAGGCTTCCAATGCGATCGTCATACCCGATGAAGCACTGCAAACCCTGGAAGGACGGGACGTTGTCTTGGTGCGGACCAAGCAAGGCTTCCGAGCAAGAAACGTCACGATCGGTCAGCGCAGCGCCGGTCGCGTCGAGATCAGTTCAGGCCTGAAGCCGGGCGACATGATCGCAACCAAGAATGCATTCCTGCTCAAGGCCGAACTCGGCAAGGGCGCGGGCGAGGAGGAATAAGCCGTGATCGCAAGTTTGATCGCATTTGCCGTCCGCCAACGCTGGGCAGTCCTCTTCTTCTTCCTCGTCGTCGCCGGCCTTGGCATCTGGCAGCTCACCAAGCTGCCGATCGACGCAGTACCTGACATCACCAACAAGCAGGTGCAGATCAATACGATCGACCCGCGTCTCTCACCGGTCGAGATCGAGAAGCTCGTCACCTATCCGGTGGAAATCTCGCTCGCCGGCATTCCGGGCCTCGAAACGACACGCTCGATCTCGCGCAACGGCTTCAGCCAGGTGACGGCGATCTTCAAGGATTCGACCGACCTCTATTTCGCTCGGCAGCAGGTTGGTGAGCGGCTTCGGCAGGCCACCGAAAACCTACCCGATGGCGTCCAACCGCAGATCGGGCCGGTGACGACCGGCCTCGGCGAGGTCGTCATGTATACGGTGGGTTATACCAATCCCGACGGCAAGGGCGCGAAGAAGGTAGCGGGCCAGCCGGGCTGGCAGCCCGATGGCAGCTACCTCACGCCCGAGGGCGACCGGATGGTCGATGAGGTCCAGAAAGCGGGCTACCTGCGCACCGTCCAGGACTGGATCGTCAGTCCACAGCTCAAGGCTGTCCCAGGTGTGGCAGGCGTCGACTCGATTGGCGGCTATGCGAAAACCTTTGTCGTTGAGCCTGATCCGACCAAACTCGCCAGCTTCGGCATTTCCTACAGCGAGCTCGGCGAGGCGCTCGAAAAGGCCAATCTCGCAGTCGGTGCCAATTACTATAATCGGTCAGGGGAAGCCTACCTCGTCCGTGTCGATGCGCGCGTGCGCACGGTCGAGGAGATCAGGAACGCGGTTGCGGCGACGCGTGGCGGTGTGCCCGTGACCGTCGGCCAAATCGCCAATGTCAGGATCGGGGGTGACCTGCGCACCGGTGCGGGCAGCATGAACGGCGAAGAGGCCGTGATCGGCACCGTCCTCATGCTCATCGGCGAGAACAGCCGAACTGTGGCGCAAGATGTTTCGGCTAAGCTCGATCAAGTGTCGAAGACCCTGCCGCCCGGTGTTGAAGTGAAGACCGTGCTTGACCGCGCCAGTCTCGTCAATGCGACCGTGGGCACGGTCGAACGGAACCTGACCGAAGGCGCTCTGCTGGTCGCGGCATCGCTGTTCCTGCTGCTCGGCAACTGGCGGGCGGCCATCATCGCGGTGCTCGTCATTCCCTTCTCGTTCTTGATGATGGCGATGGGGATGAACGCGTTTCGCGTCCCCGGCAATCTGATGAGCCTTGGTGCGCTGGACTTCGGTCTGATCGTCGATGGGGCCGTGATCATCATCGAGAATTGTCTGGCGCGTCTGGCGCATCGCCAAGAGCATGAAGGACGGCTGCTAACGCTCCGAGAACGGCTCGAAGTGACGATGCATGCCGCGCAGGAGATGATCAAACCGACGGTGTTCGGTCAGGCGATCATCCTCCTCGCCTTCGCGCCCCTGCTCATGTTCACCGGCGTCGAAGGCAAGACCTTCTCGCCGATGGCGATCACCATCATGTTGGCGCTCGTTGCCGCCTTCGTCCTCGCGATCACCCTTGTTCCGGCGCTGGTTGCCCTCCTGATCCGCGGCCATGTGGCCGAGAAGGAAGTGTGGCTCATCCGCAAGAGCAAGGATCGCTACCTGCCACTGCTCGATAAGGCGATCGCACGGCCGTGGCCGTTCATCCTCGGAGGCCTCGCCTTTTTCCTGGCGGCGGTTCCGGTATTCGGACTGCTCGGCTCGGAGTTCATTCCGCAGCTCGATGAGAAGAACCTCGCGCTCGCCTCGACCCGCGTGCCGTCCGTCAGTCTGGAACAGTCCCTGGTAATGCAGCGCAAGGTCGAGGAGGCAGTCAAGAAACTCCCCGAAGTGGAGCTGATGTTCTCCAAGACGGGTACCGCCGAGGTCGCCACCGATCCGATGCCGCCAAACATTTCGGACGGCTTCGTTATCCTGAAGCCGCAAGATCAATGGCCGGCGGGCGTCGAGACCAAAGCCGATGTGATCGAAAAGATCGAAAAGGTTGCGGGCGGCCAGCTCGGGCAGCTTTATGAAGTCAGCCAACCCATCGAACTGCGCTTCAACGAACTGATCGCCGGCGTTCGTGGCGATGTGGCCATCAAACTCTACGGCGACGATCTCGACAAGATGTCGCAGGCAGCCAACGAGATGGTGCGCATACTCCAGTCGATACCAGGGGCCGGGAGCGTCAAGGCTGACCAGGTCGGTGGTGCCCCAACACTCGACGTCAAGCTCGATCGGGCGCTAATCGCGCGCTACGGCCTGACTGTGCAGGAGGTCGCCGATACCGTCGCGGCGGCACTCGGCGGCCGTGAATCGGGGCTGGTTTACGAAGGTGACCGGCGCTTCGATGTCACGGTCCGCGTGCCCGAGGCGACGCGGGTCAATCTCGACGACATCCGTTCGCTCCCCGTTCTGTTGCCGGAAGAGGCAGGGGCTACACGGCGACAAATCCCTCTCGCTCAGGTGGCCCAGATCCGGCTCACGGAAGGACTGAACCAGATCTCACGCGAGAACGGCAAGCGCCGTGTTGTGGTCCAGGTCAATCTGGAAGGCCGCGATGCCGGATCCTTTGTACAGGAGGCGCAGGCCAAGATCGCGCAGGTAAAACTGCCGGCCGGCTATTACCTGGAATGGGGCGGTCAATTCGAAAGCTTGCAAGCTGCCTCGAAACGACTGTCGATCGTTGTGCCTCTGTGCTTCGCGGGCATCTTCGTGCTTCTCTATATGGCGTTGGGTGGGTTCGGACGGGCCACCGCCGTATTTTTGGCCGTGCCTCTCGGACTTGCGGGCGGCGTATTCACGCTTGCCATGACCGGCATCAACTTCTCCGTCTCGGCAGCGGTCGGCTTCATCTGCCTCGCAGGTGTTGCGGTTCTGAACGGCCTCGTGGTGATGAGCGCCATCCGCGAGCGGATGGAAAATGGCCTGCCGCTGGCCGAGGCCATCCGCGAGGGCATGGCCGAGAAGATGCGCGCCGTGGTGATGACCGGTTTCGTACCCGCGATCGGCTTCGTACCGATGGCGCTGGCGCACGGCACAGGCGCCGAAGTTCAGAAGCCGCTCGCAACTGTCGTGATCGGCGGCCTCATCGCCGCCACCATTCTCACGCTGCTCGTGCTGCCTGCCATCGCCAAGGTTGTCCTCGGCGCAAGTGAGAAACGGAGCCGCAAGCGCGATGACAGCACCGAGCCAACGGCGCCCGAAGCAGGTTGAAGGAGAAGATCATGATCAAAGCAATAAAGCTGCTGCGGATCTACACGGACGAGGATGCCTATCTCGGCGATCGCAGGGTATTTGAGGTCATTGCTTCCCGCGCGCGGGACACGGGCCTGGCAGGCATCACGGTTCTTGAAGCCCGGTTGGGGTTCGGCAGATCGGCACACATCCACCAACGCCGCATTTTCGAGAATGGCCGTGCCCTCGTTATCGAGATTGTCGACGACGAAGCCAAGTTGAGAAGCTTCGTCACATCGCTCGATGACATCCCGGACGTCGGGCTTGTCACCCTGGAAGCCGTGGAAATTCTCGGCGGAAAGGCCGAGCAGGCCCCTCCAGGGAAGAACGTATGACGAGCGTCCGAAACCGGCTCGAACGGCTTGATGCCGCGAGTTCCGCGCATGACAGGCAGCACTACGCCCGAGAGTCTGATGTGTCCGTCCACGAGGTGCCGGCAGCCTTCGGCGCTCATCGGATGACCAGATATGTTTACGGTAGAAAACTCGATCCTATTGCCCGCGCCTCTGGCGCGGGTCTGGCGGCTGGTTTTCGATGTGAATCGCTATCGCGACTGGCATCCAGACATAGGTCTCGAGAGCGACCCGAACGATCCGAAGAAGCTTATCTATACCTATTGGCGCCCAGGCTGGGCGGATCCCATCATTTCGGTCGAGGGTTCCATCGTTCGCCTCAAACGACCGTCCGAATTCGCCTGGCGCGTCGGCATCAGATGGCTGTTCGAGATCGAGGAAGGATTTCATCTGGAGAAGGCGCCGCAAGGCACCCGGCTCACGCATCGGCTGTCCTGTTCGGGAATCGGCTCATGGTTCGGATTTCTTCTCATGAAGCCATTCTTGCGTCGACGGCTTGCCGGGACCGATGGCTCGTTGGAGCGCTATCTTCGGCGGGGCACAGTAATATCGCGCTATTCGCACCGAAACCCCCGCCATCATTAGGCGGTGCGCTATCCTGCCGAAAATCGACCGCCTTCCAGACACGGGCCCTGTTCCGCTCACACGGACCAACGTTCTGTCGATTCCGCCAATACTGGCGTCATGAGGTGCGGGCGTTCGACGCGCCCGCACCTCACCATCAACGAGCGGATATCGCTCCGCCGCATGAGTTCCCCATGGGCGCGCCGACAGGAAGAGGGGAGCGGCGATGAAAGACCAGGTGCGCCTCGACATTCCGCTCCTCCTTCCGGATGTCCGCGATGAGGCTGATCGCTGCGTAGCCCGACTTACCACTGAGTTGCGAGGGCGGGAGGGCGTTCAGGACGCGCACGTCGTCGCCGCCCGGGGTGACAGGCCCGCACAACTGTGCATCCATTATGACCCGGATAGCCTGTCTCTCGAGCGCGTTCGCGAAATCGCCAGAGGCGCCGGCACGGCGCTCACCGAAAAATATCAGCATATCCATTGGACGGTTGAAGGACTGACCCACACCCGCAAGGCACGCACGGTCGCCGACCGGCTTCGACATTTGCCGGGAGTTATCGAAGCCGAGGCCAGCGCCGCCGGGACTGTTCGCGTTGAATTCAGCAGATCCGAAACAACCGAAGCGGATATCAGTAAGGCCTTGGCCGACATAGGCGTGCAGCACCGGCCAGCACCGGGCATGCCCGAAGCCGTGGCCGCAAAGCCTCATAGACATGATCATGCCGAGCACGATCATGGGGAAGGGAAGCATGAGCATGCCCATGGCGGCCTCTTTGGACCCAATACAGAACTGATTTTTTCGTTGATTTGCGGCGGAGCGCTCGCAACCGGATTTGCGATCGAAAAATTGACCGCGACCCCTTCGTGGATTCCGCTCGTCTGCTATCTCGTCGCTTATCTGTTCGGCGGCTGGTTCACGCTGGGCGAGGCCATCGAGAATCTGCGGCTGAAACGCTTCGAAATCGACACGTTGATGCTCGTCGCGGCGGCCGGTGCCGGCGCTTTGGGTGCCTGGGCCGAAGGCGCGCTCCTCTTGTTCCTGTTCAGCCTGGGGCACGCGCTCGAACATTATGCCATGGGCAGGGCCAAGCGCGCGATCGAGGCTTTGGCCGAACTGGCCCCGCGCACGGCTATGGTGCGGCGCGGCGATGGCGAACTGAGCGAGGTTCCTGTCGAGGAACTCGTCATCGGCGATATTGTGGTCGTGAAGCCCAATGAACGGCTGGCGGCCGATGGGTTCGTGGTGGCCGGACGGTCAAGCGTCAATCAGGCGCCCGTGACGGGCGAAAGCGTGCCCGTTGACAAAGAGCCAGTGCCGGACCGCGCGCATGCCGCAGCCCAGCCGGACAAGGTGCCCGCGCAAAACCGCGTCTTCGCGGGCACAATCAACGGTCCAGGCGCGATTGAGATCGCGGTGACGCGCCTTGCCGCCGACACCACGCTCGCCAAGGTCGTCAAGATGGTGAGCGAAGCGGAGACCCAGAAATCGCCCACCCAGCGCTTCACCGACCGCTTCGAGCGGTTGTTCGTGCCCTCGGTGCTCGCATTGGTGGTCGTGCTGCTGTTCGCCTGGGTCGTCATCGATGAACCCTTCCGTGACAGCTTTTATCGCGCGATGGCCGTGCTCGTTGCGGCCAGTCCCTGCGCGCTCGCCATTGCAACGCCGAGCGCCGTTTTGTCAGGCGTGGCACGCGCGGCACGCGGGGGCGTGTTGATCAAGGGCGGCGGGCCGCTCGAGATGCTCGGCTCGCTGGATGCTCTGGCGTTCGACAAGACCGGCACGCTCACCGAGGGGCGGCCTCGCATCACCGACGTCTTACCGGCGATCGGCGTCGATGTAGCCGAGCTCATGACGATTGCGGTGGCCGTCGAAAGACTCAGCGATCATCCGCTGGCCGAAGCCATTGCGCGGGATGGTGTGCGTTTCCTCAATGGTCGACCGGTTCCGGCTGCAGCAGATCTCGCCAGCCTCACAGGCCGCGGCGTTGAGGCGCGTGTCAATGGAGAGACGGTGCTGATCGGCAAAGCAGAAATGTTCGGCCGGGACGGCTTCGCCCCGCTCTCAGAAGAGACGGCGCAGACAATCGAGCGCCTGCGCGAGCAGGGGCGCACAACGATGGCCGTGCGCAGCGGCGACCGCGACCTCGGCGCGATCGGCCTCATGGACACGCCCCGCGCAGCGGCAAGGGAAGCCATAGCGCGGCTCAAAGCGCTCGGAATCCGGCGCATGATCATGATCTCGGGCGACAATCAGCGAGTCGCAACCGCGGTCGCGGCCGACGTCGGCATCGACGAAGCCTGGGGCGACCTGATGCCCGAGGACAAGGTCGAGGCGATCAAAAAGCTTCGCGCCGAAACCCCCGTCGCAATGGTCGGCGACGGCGTCAACGACGCGCCGGCCATGGCCAATGCGACGGTCGGCATCGCCATGGGCGCAGTAGGCTCAGATGTCGCGCTGGAGACCGCCGATGTTGCGTTGATGGCCGACGATCTCGCGCACTTGCCGTTCGCCGTTGGCCTCAGCCGCAGCACCCGCTGGATCATTCGGCAAAATTTGGTCGTTAGCCTGGGCGTGGTCGCGCTGCTGGTGCCGGCGACGATCATGGGTCTCGGTATAGGCCCGGCGGTCATGGCGCATGAGGGCTCAACCCTGCTTGTCGTGTTCAACGCACTCCGGTTGCTGGCCTATCGGGACAATGGAGATGGGCGATGAGCAAGGGCTTCCTGAAATGGAGTTTCGTCGCATTTCCCCTGGTCGCCGCCGGCCCTGCTCATGGCGAAACCCTGCGGCAAGCGCTCATCTATGCCTATCGCACCAACCCGAGCCTGACCGCAGCCAGGGCCGGCCTGCGTGCCACCGATGAAGGCGTGCCCATCGCCAAGGCGGCGGCTCGCCCAACACTGAGCGCGACCGCCGACTATCAGGAATTTGTCCTACGATCCGCCAATAGCTTTTCCGCTCCCTTGCGCGCCGCGAATGCGAACGCCAACCTGTCATTTCCCCTCTATCAAGGCGGCCGCGTGAAGAACTCCATCCGAGCCGCCGATGCGCGCGTCGAATCCGGGCGGGCAAACTTGCGCTTCACAGAGGCCGATGTCTTCACGGCGATCGTCTCGGTCTACATGGACGTCATGCGGGATGCTGCGATTGTCGAACTCAACCGCCGCAATGTCGCTGTCCTCGAGACGAACCTCCAGGCTTCCCGCGACCGGTTCGAGGTGGGTGACCTGACCCGCACCGATGTCGCTCAATCCGAAGCGCGTCTCGCTGTGGCGCAAGGGCAGTTGGAGACGGCGCTGGCGCAGCTGGATACCAGCCTGGAGAATTATCTTCGCTTCGTCGGTCTGCCCGCGCGCAATCTCGAGCAGCCACCGGCATTGCCAGGGTTGCCCAGGTCACCCGCCGAAGCGGTCGCGATCGCTATCGAGAGCAATCCTCAGCTTCTCGCGGCCAGCGCCGATGCGAAGGCCGCGCGCTACGACGTCCGCGTCGCCGCGGCGTCTCGCCTTCCCAGGCTCTCGGCCGTGGCCAGCAGTGGTTACAACAACTATCTGGGTTCGCTCACTAGCAGCCTTCCCGGGCGCGTATTCCAGCAGGCGCAGACCACCGCAACCATCGGACTTTCGGCAACAATTCCGCTCTATCAGGGCGGCCTGCCAGCAGCCGAAGTTCGACGCGCCACCGCCCTTGAGAGCCAGGCGCTCGAGCAAACCATATTCGTCGAACGCCGTGTCGTCGCGGAAGCGCGGGCGGCCTATTCGCGCTATCAGGCGACGCAGGCCGTGATCCAGTCGTCCAAAGCCGCAATCGCTGCCAATGAGCTCGCCCTTGAAGGCGTCCGCGCCGAGAATAGCGTCGGCACGCGTAATGTCCTTGATGTGCTCAATGCCGAGCAGGAGCTTCTCAACAGCCGCGTGCAGCTCGTGACCGCCGAGCGCGACGCCTATGTCGCCGGTTTCACGCTGCTCGCGGCCATGGGCCGGGCCGAGGCGCGCGATCTCGATCTTTTCGGCGGCACGCTGTTCGAGCCGGGCTTCAGCCGCAAGGCGATGCCTGGACCGGTGTCTCCCAGGATCGATTCCGCCCCTGCTCCCGGCGCGAGAATAGAGTTTACGCCCGCGCCGGCCGAACAGCATCTCGACTACACCGCACGATCACCTGCTATCTACCGAGCAATGGACGAAGCGCCCTCACCAGACGAAGGGGCCAGCAAACCATGAAGCGCGCTTCTGCATCCGTCGGAGCACGCTCCGAAGTGCGGGAGAAGACGGCGAGGCCTGGCCAGCGCTCCGTACCAGTCTTGAGCGGGAGCAAGGATATGGAAGTCCACACCAGAACGCGGATCGCCTGCAGCGCCCTCCATCTTTGGATCGTTCTTCGCCGCGTGGAATGGATCGAGCGCTGGAATCCTTACGTCATCGTCAGACGTCGCATGTCCAACCCAAATGCCATTCGATATTATTTCACAAATAATCCGCGCTCCGCAGTGCGCGCGATGTTCAACGGGACCCTGGCGATCGACGACCCAGGCATGACCGTCACTATAGAATTTGGAACACGGAACCATTTCCGGTTTACCGAGACCCTGAGCATTGAGCGAACGTCGGACCGACAATGGCTTCGCCATGATCTCACTGGCGAAGGCCTCGGCGTCAAGTTGATGGGCCGGATACTGGCGCGTCGGATCAGGCCGACGATGCTGCATGCCAATACCATGCTCGATGAGTTCATGACGTCATTGCAAACGCCGGTCGAACGACAAGTCAGCCGCAATGTTCACATGCAACGGGCGCGCTTCGGTTCGACGAGCCAAATGAAAATGTGCGCCAACGATCCGCGAATGAGAGACGATCCGTGTCCGAAAGCGTAGATAATCCCGTTGTCGCCGGGGCCAATGGCGCGGCACTACCGGCGCATGAGCATGGCAAGAATGCGAACAGCAGGATGCTGCTGCTCGCGCTCATCCTGACCGGGACATTTCTGATCGTGGAAGTGATCGGCTCGTTCGTCTTTAACAGCCTCGCTCTACTCTCCGACGCCGGGCACATGCTGACCGACGTCGCAGCGCTGACGATCGCCCTCATGGCAATCCGGATCGGAGCGCGATCAGCCGACGATCGCCGCACTTGTGGCTATCGGCGCTTCGAAATCCTGGCCGCCGCATTCAACGCGCTCATGCTGTTCGCCGTGGCGATCTATGTTCTGGTGGAAGCGGTGAATCGGTTCCGCGATCCCGAGCCGGTTCAATCGACGGGCATGCTGATCGTCGCCGTGGCCGGACTGATCATCAATCTGATTTCCATGCGCCTGCTCCGGTCGGGGAAAGAACGGAGCCTCAACCTCAAAGGCGCCTATCTTGAAGTCTGGGCCGACATGCTGGGTTCGATCGGTGTCATCGGCGGTGCCGTTGCCATTCGTTTCACCGGCCTCACCTGGATCGATCCGGTCGTCGCCGTCGGCATCGGCTTGTGGGTGCTGCCTCGGACATTGATTCTGCTGCGCGACACGGCGAATGTTCTGTTGGAAGGCGTACCACGCGGCCTGTCCCTGAATGCCATTCGTCAAGCCATCGCCGGCGTTCCGGGAGTGCAGAGCGCCCACGATCTCCATGTCTGGTCGATCACGAGCGACTATATCAGCTGCTCGGTCCACATTGTCGTGAAGGACTTTTCGCTAGCGGAATCGATACGTGGTCGCGTCGTACAGATGCTGGCGCAGTCCTTCCAGATCGAACACGCCACCATCCAAACCGAGAGCAAGCCGTGTGCGGAGATAGGCTCCGCTCACACCTGACGAGCAATGCATATTTGAGGTTCGGAGGATTTGAACCTCAGCCAACCGAGAGGAGATAATCATGAGTTCATCTGCGGCAGCCAGCCAAGGCATGCTCTGCCCCGTCTGCAAAGTCACGCTGTCGATCTCGGAGCGACAGGGCGTTGAGATCGATTTCTGCCCGCAATGCCGGGGCGTGTGGCTCGATCGCGGAGAGCTCGACAAGATCATCGAGCGCTCTGAAACCGCAGCGCCTCCGCAGCCGCGTGCCCCGGAGCGTGAATACGATGAACGCCATCGCTCCGGCCATCACGAGCGCAAACGCAGGCGTGGATTTCTTTCGGACCTGTTCGACTGATCTTGAAACGGAGTCGCCGCGGAAACAGTGGGCCAGGAGAGAAGCGTGTTTGCAGAAGAAAATGAAACAATCCTGCATTTCTCGCCGCCCAAAGTGTGGACGGCACTGACTCGCTTTGAGGACTATGAACGGTGGAATCCGTTCATCCGCATTGCAGGCCGACCCGAGGCAGGTGCGCTGGTCCAATATTCGTTCAGGATGAAATCGAACAAACCGCGCTTCTTTACCATCGATGCGTGCATCATCACGTTTGAGCCTCAAAGACGTATGACCTTTCGGTTCGGATTTGGGGGGCTGCTCTCTTTCGAGGAGAGTTATGCCGTCGAGCCCGTGCCCGTCGGGTCGCGCCTGGTTCACTGCTTTCGCTGCACGGGTCTCCTCTCCGCACTGAAACTCTGGAAGATGAAACGAAACTTCAGCGAAATGCTCGAGATCATCGACCCGCTGTTCGAGCGGTATCTGGGTCCCACTCGGCCGCCTGCTTCGGCCAAGAAGCGCGTCAGGAAGGGATTTCGGCCAAATGCCTGACAGAGCGACAAGTTTGGTCCTCCGCAAGCGATTTAGTGGAAGAATGGCCCCCGCCAGACGAGGCCATCTTCCCTTGCGGTCCGGACCACGCCGTGGGCGCGCCCCCCGCGCCCACGGCGAAACCTACGCAAGTCTGGTCAAACCCGGCATTGGCGCACCCTTCGGGGCCCAGAATGCATGAAGGAACAAGCATGACTTCTATGTCGAAGGGTAATGGCTGGGCCCGTCGAATCGCGCTCTCACGATGCCTCGTATTGTTGACGGTCCCCCTTGCTGGTCTGCTGTCCGGATGCTCTGAATCCGATCAAGCCGACACATCCAATATGTCCACGAACACGACTCTCCCCATTCAAATGCCCCCCGCCATCGTGGCGAGCCACACCTATAGATGCACCGGCGGGGACGTCCTCTATGTCGACTTCTTGGCGGACGGCACCTCGATCAATGTGAAGCAGCGGCCTTCCGGCCCGTCGCTTCGACTGACGGCGCCCTCGCAAGGACTCACCTATGTTGGCGACGGCATGAATCTGGGGCTCAATGGTAAGGACATCAAAATTGATGAGCCGAAGAAGCCGTCGCGCATGTGCAAGCGATCTTGAGGTCATAGGCGACAGCGATGTCGAGACGACGGAAGAACGGAATTTGAGGGAGAGAACGTGATGACAAGGCCCTTCAGACCTGCGCTTATCATCACATTTCTCGCCCTATTGACGGGCTGCATTTCTGGACCACCCCTCCAGACCACGGTCATCACCAGCCCAAGCAAGCGCCTCGAAATATATTGGGTCCGGACCTACCAGGATAAGAAGGGCGTCCTTGTGATGGGCACCGTCCGCCGGCCGGCTCTGGCCAAAGGGACGATATGGGGCCATCTGCATATCGTAGGCATGTTCGACGATCGGCGACCACCAATCACTGTCGACGCCAGATGGGGTAGCCTATCGTCTCGAGGGAGCAGATCCGCGCCCTTCAGTGCGGTGTTACCAACATCCGACCCGCTTGCGATCAAAAGCGTCAGGATCGAGTATCGAGCCGAGCGGGATCGCGCCAGGACACCTCATCTCGACTAAGCTCGCGCGGCCGCCCCGGGTTACCCAGCCACCGTATGCCTCTCGGATGAACGATAGCATGGCTTCAAGCTGAAGCCGTCGACGCCTTTGCCCGATGCCTTATCGGACAAGATCTTGTCGAATACCACATCCTCGAGCTGGCGATCGGCATCGCAATCGAACGCGCTGAACCGGACGTGTCCGACCCTCTGCCCCCATCGCCTGCTTCTGACAAAACAAATCTGTCAGGTTGAAATCCCTGAAATCCACCAACGGATGTCAAAAAAACGCTCCAGCGTTCTTATTTTATTCGTTCTTATGAACAGCATAGCATCAGATCGAGCTATACTCAAAGTTGGCGCTAGAAGGCCAAGACCCTGAGTAATTGTGGTCTCATTAGCCTCAATCAGGTGAAAACTGAAGCGCGTCCAAGATGGGGCATTCGGCAACGTCGTCGCCCGTGCATTTGACCAACGTTGTTGCTAGCGTCGCCTCTATTTTCTGCAAGTCGGTGATACGGCGTCGAACATCTTCAAGATGGATTTGAGTTCTTCCCATCACTTCTGCGCAAGTCTGCGCCCCTGTGTCGGTCAGTGACAACAGAGAGCGTATTTCATTCATTGCATAGCCAAGATCGCGAGCGCGCCGGATAAACTGCAACCTTTGCACCAGCTCCGGCGAATAGACCCGATAGCCGTTAGCGCTGCGCGTCGGTGCTGGCAGCAATCCGACCTTCTCGTAATAACGGATTGTTTCGAGATTGCAGCCGGTCTTCCGGGCCAGCTGGGCGCGTAAAATGCCAGATTGTGGCTGCATGAAAAACTCTCTTGAGTCTGTACGTACTACAGACATTACACTGCGAATCACAAAGTCGGAAGAAAGGATTTGCGGCATGGCCTCAGCGCCTGAATCGGGGCGGCCAACCCTCACTGAAAGCCGCGAGTCGAAGCGGGCAAGCTGGGCTGCCATGGGCGCGTTGATCGGCGCAGGACTGGCCTCGGCCTGCTGCGTCGTACCGCTCCTGCTCGTCACGCTTGGCATCTCCGGCGCGTGGATCGCCAACTTGACCGCGCTTGGACCCTATAAGCCCTATGTCGCAGCGATGACGCTCGCGTTGCTTGGGCTTGGCTTCTGGTATGTCTATTTCAAGCCGAAACCACCCTGCGAAGACGGCTCATACTGCGCTCGTCCGCAATCGGCCCGCACCACTAAAGCCGCCTTGTGGCTGGGTCTCACCATCGTCATCCTGGCGCTCACTATCGACTGGTGGGCGCCCTGGTTCTATTGAAAGGATACTCCCATGAAGAAGACATTACTCATTGGACTGACCGTACTGGCAATGACTGGCGGCGGGGTCGCCCTGGCTCTTGGCAATTCTGCACAGGATCGTCCGGCTGCTACCGCAAGCGCGCAACGGCAAACCACGTTTGCCGTTGAAAACATGACCTGCGCTACTTGCCCGATCACCGTGCGCAAGGCGATGAAAGGTGTCGCCGGAGTGACTGCGGTGAACGTCGATTTCGCGGCCAAGACCGCGCGCGCCACCTATGATCCACGACGCGCGAATGCCGCGCAAATTGCGGCAGCATCGACCGATGCGGGTTATCCTGCACGCGCTATTCAAAACTGAATGACGGCGCTCATCGCGCCTTGAGAAAGCGGTATCCAATGAACGACTGTCGCAACCGCCCTAGGCGGGATGGGTATGACGTGGCGGTCGTCGGCGCGGGCTCGGCGGGTTTTTCCGCCGCGATCACTGCCGCCGAACTCGGAGCGAAAGTCGCGCTGATCGGCCATGGCGTGATTGGCGGCACCTGTGTCAATGTCGGCTGCGTTCCGTCCAAGACGTTGATCCGCGCCGCCGAGGCGGTGCACGGTGGGCGAGCGGCCACCCGCTTTCCCGGCCTTGGCGGTAACATCCAGCTAGGCGATTGGGCTCAGCTCGCGGCGTCAAAGGATGAACTGGTCAACACGCTGCGCCAGAAAAAATATGTCGATCTGCTGCCCGCCTATGAGGGTGTAAGCTATATCGAGGGCAAGGCACGCATTGCCGACGGTGCGCTGATCGTTGACGATGTGCCGGTAGAAGTCGGCAAGGTCATTTTGGCGATGGGCGCACGGGCCAGCATTCCAGCGATTCCAGGTCTGGATACCGTACCCTACCTCACCAGCACGACAGCACTGGCGCTTGATCGACTGCCCCGATCGCTGCTGGTCATCGGTGGTGGGGTGATCGGCGTTGAGCTGGGCCAGATGTTCGCCCGTTTTGGTGTAGAGGTTACCATCTGTTGCCGCAGCCGCTTGCTCCCCGAAATGGACCCGGAAGTGAGCACCGCGCTGCAAACCTATCTGGAGGCCGAAGGCGTGCGTGTATGCACGGGCATCGGCTATCAGCGTATCGCAAACGCAGTTAACGGAATCGAACTGACCTGCGAAAGCCGGTCCTGTGATGGTGAAGATTGTTCCGACACCGTTGTAACGGTTCAGACCATCAGGGCAGAGCAAGTGCTGATTGCGGCGGGGCGACGACCCAACAGCGACGGACTCGGGCTGGCGGAGCGCGGCATATCTCTTGCCCACAGTGGTGGGATCATCGTCGATGACTATCTCGAAACGACCGCTCCAGGCGTTTACGCGGCGGGCGATGTCACGGGACGTGACCAGTTCGTCTACATGGCCGCCTATGGCGCAAAGCTGGCGGCGCGCAATGCGGTCGAAGGCAATCAGCACCGCTATGACAATAGCACTATGCCAGCGGTGGTGTTCACCGATCCGCAGGTCGCCAGCGTCGGGCTGACCGAAACGGCTGCGCAGGCGAAAGGGCTGGATGTCAAAGTGTCACTGCTTCCACTCGATGCCGTACCAAGGGCGTTGGCGGCGCGTGACACACGCGGCCTTATCAAGCTGGTCGCCGACAAGGCGAGCGACCGTCTGCTGGGAGGTCAGATCATGGCACCCGAAGGAGCGGACTCCATTCAGACATTGGTGTTGGCGATCAGACATGGCATGACCGCCGCAGAACTCGGCGCGACGATCTTTCCTTATCTCACCACCGTCGAAGGGCTGAAGCTCGCCGCCCAGACATTTGACCGGGATGTTGCCAAACTATCCTGCTGTGCGGGATGACCTCCAGGGCTTCAATCTACGAAAGCGGGGTTCGCTCCCGTACCAAAGCTGTTCCGCTACGAAATCGAGGAGTTGGAGGCCGTACATAGCGGCCTCCAACCCGGCTCACGATGAGGTTAGCGGCTCTGAATCTCCGTTCTGTACAGCCTCCTCGACGCGCCGACCGTATCGGGCGTAGAGTGTCGGCAGCACGAACAGCGTAAGAAGCGTCGCCGAGATGAGCCCGCCGATCACCACCGTGGCGAGCGGCTTTTGGACCTCGGCGCCCGAGCCAGTGGCGATCGCCATGGGCACGAACCCGAGCGAGGCTACGAGTGCCGTCATCACCACCGGTCTCAGCCGCATCATCGCGCCTTCGTAGGACGCCTTTGCCCGGTCCATGCCATTCGCGATCAATCCCTGGATTGACGTGACCATGACGAGCCCGTTTAGCACCGCGATGCCCGACAGCGCGATGAACCCCACCGCCGCCGAGATCGAGAAGGGCATGCCTCTCAGGAACAGCGCCAGCACGCCCCCGACGAGCGCCAATGGCACGCCAGTAAACACGATCGCCGCGTCGCGAACGCTTCCAAGCGCACCATAGAGCAGCAGCATGATCAGTGCAAAACAGGCGGGAACCACCAACATCAGCCGCTCGCTGGCCGATTGGAGGTTCTCGAACTGACCACCCCAATCGAGATACTGGCCGGCAGAGAGGCGCACCTCCCGGTCGATCGTCTCCCGCGCATCAGCAACGACACTGGCAACATCGCGGCCACGCACATTGGCCTGAACCACGACGCGTCGCTTGCCGTTCTCGCGGCTGATCTGGTTGGGACCATCGGAAACGCCGATGTCTGCAACGCTCTGGAGGGGCACGAACCCACCATTGGGGAGGGGCACCGGAACCTGTGCCAACGTCTGCAGATCGGCGCGTGCCATATCCGACAAGCGGATGGTGACCGAAAAACGCCGGTCACCCTCGAAGATCATTCCGGCATCGCGTCCGCCGATGGCGGCGGAAACAGTGTCCTGAACGGCCTGGGCAGTGATGCCGAGCCTCGACATGATGTCACGGCGCGGCCGGATATCCAGCATCGGCAAGCCTTCAGTCTGCTCCACCCGAACATCGACAGCGCCTTCGGTCTTGCGCAGGATTGCAGCGATCTGGTTCGCCGTGTCGTTCATAGTATCGAAATCGTCACCGAAGACTTTGATCGCGACGTCACCGCGCACCCCGGCGATCAGTTCGTTGAAGCGCATCTGGATCGGCTGGGTTATCTCAAACGCGCCGCCCGGAATGCTTTCGAGGACTGTCTCCACCTTTGCCACGAGATCAGCCTTGGACAGGCCCTTGTCGGGCCACTCGCTTTTCGGCTTCATGATGATGAACGTATCGGAGATGTTAGGCGGCATCGGATCGGATGCGAGTTCGGCCGTGCCCGTCTTTGAGAAGACGAACCGCACTTCCGGAAGCTTCGCAATCTCTTGCTCGATACGGGACTGCATCGCCTGACTCTGATCGACCGATGTCCCTGGAACGCGCAACACCTGTGCGGTCAGATCGCCCTCGTCGAGCTGCGGAAGAAACTCCTGCCCAAGAAACGAGAACGTCAGGATCGCGGCCAGAAAGGCCCCGACGCCAACCCCCATAGTGAGGGTGGCTCGCTTCATCGCCTGGTGAAGCCCCGGCTCATATCTGCGCTTGAGCCAAGACATAATCCGGCCTTCCTTCTCCTCGACCGGCTTCGACAGCCAGATTGCGAGCATCGCCGGCACGAAAGTGAGTGAGAGGACAAATGCCGAGACCAACGCCATGATGACGGTCAGCGCCATCGGCGTGAACGTCTTGCCTTCGACGCCGGTCAGCGTCAGAAGCGGGACATAGACGAGGATGATGATTGCCTGTCCGAAGACGGTTGGACGGATCATCTCGCGCGCTGCCTGGGCGACGACCGACAACCGTTCTTCGGGACGCAGGGTACGTCCGTAATGATGTTGGCGTTCCGAAATACGCCTCAGCGCATTTTCTACGATGATGACGGCACCATCGACGATGAGGCCGAAATCAAGTGCGCCGAGGCTCATGAGGTTGGCCGAAACACCGCCCCTGAGCATGCCGAAACTGGTCATCAGCATGGTGATCGGAATCACCAACGCCGCAATCAGCGCCGCGCGGAAATTGCCGAGCAGCAGGAATAGCACGACGATGACGAGCAACGCGCCTTCGATCAGGTTTTTCGAAACCGTCTTGATCGTGGAATTAACCAGCGATGTGCGGTCGAGGACCGGCTGCACCACCACGTCGGTCGGCAGCGAGGCATTGATTTCATCCAGCCTTGCCGCCACCGCCGAGGCGACCGTTCGGCTATTCTCACCGATCCGCATGACCGCAGTGCCAACGACAACTTCCTTGCCGTTCTCCGATGCCGAACCATAGCGAATCGCCTGGCCGAGACGAACCTGCGCCACTTGATCGAGCCGGATCGGCACGCCTTCGCGCGTGGCGATAACGGTTCCAGCTAGCTCCCCAATGTTGCGGATGCGCGCATCGGAACGCACGGCCAACCCTTCGCCACCACGGTCGACGACGCCGGCGCCGACCCCGACATTGTTCTGCTCCAGCGCCTGCGCGAGAGCCGTCAAATCCATGCCGAGCGCGGCGAGCCGCTGCATGTCAGGGATCACCTGGAACTGCTTTACATAGCCGCCAATCGTATCCACCCCGGCAAGACCCGGCGTGTTTTTGAGCAGCGGCGCAACGATCCAGTCCTGCGCTGTGCGCAGATAAGTCGCCTTATCGGCTTCGCTTACAAGGCGATCCCCTTCCGGCGTTATATAGCTGCCATCGGGTTGTAGTCCTGGCTCGCCGGGCTTGTGGGTGTCCTCGTCGCGATGTTCGAGATGGACCGTCCACATATAGACTTCGCCGAGCCCGGTCGCGATCGGCCCCATGGTAGGCGTTGCGCCTTCGGGTAGACCTTCCTCCGCGACGCGCAAGCGTTCCGACACTTGTTGGCGCGCGAAATAGATATCGGTCGATTCTGAGAACACAGCCGTGATCTGGGCAAATCCATTGCGGCTGAGGGATCGGGTGTATTCGAGACCCGGCACGCCCGCGAGCGCGGTTTCGATAGGAAAAGCGACTTGTGTCTCGACCAGTTCAGGCGAGAGTGCAGGCGCAACGATATTTACCTGAACCTGGTTGTTGGTGATGTCGGGAACGGCATCGATCGGCAGACGACTGATCGCCCAGCCCCCGATCACCGCGGCGATGAGCGTCATGAGCAGGATGAACCAGCGCCGCTCGACTGAGAATGTGACAATACGGTCGATCATGATCAATGTCCGTGCTCCGCTTCGCCCTTGCCTAGCTCTGCCTTAAGGGTGAAGCTGTTCAGCCCGGCGAGCCGTTCATCACCCTTCAGTCCCGACGTCACCACCACGTTGCCTCCGCTTGGGTTTCCAAGCGTGACGGGCGTGGCCTTGAAGCCATGATCGGTACGCACAAACACGGTGGGGCGTCCCTCAACCGTCTGGATCGCGTTTTGCGGAACGAGCACCGATCCGGCACCGCCGCCCGGCAGTCGGATCGAGGCGGTGACAGGTTCCCCGACCCGCCACTGTCCGGAGCGATTATCGATGACGGCGATCACCGTTGCGAGGCGAGTAGCCTCGTCAAGTATCGGTGATACGAAGTCGACTCGCGCTACCGACCTGCGGTCGCCGGAGACGATCTCGATTTCAGAGCCGGGCCTTACCCTTCCAGCATCGGCCGGGGAGAGCGCGACAGTGACCGCGACGCGCGACAGGTTGGCGATGCGGAACAGCTCGGCATCGGCCGCGACGGTTTGGCCCAGGGTTGCGCTGCGCGAGACGACCTGCCCCGACAAGGGTGCCGTCACTCCGATACGGTTGAGCGCACCACCTCGGCCACCCGCTGCAGCGACTTGCTGCTGAGCAAGGCGCTGCGCGATGCGGGCCTCGGTCGCGGCAGTGCGAGCGGCGATCAGATCCTGTTCGGGCGAAACGCGCTGGTCGAACAGGCTCTGCTCGCGACGCAGGTTTGATTCCGCAAGGGTCAGTCGTGCCCGAGCCGCTTCGATCTCGGCATTGAGCGAAGCGGCCTCACGGCTTTCGATGATCGCAAGCGTCTGCCCTTGCCCAACTGACTGACCGAGGTGACGGGTCAGTGAAACCACCCGTCCGCCGATGGCGGCGGACACGACCTGCATCCCTTGCGGATCGCCCTCGATCGTCGCCGGCAACGTCAACGCACCGCCGCCGCTACGGACGACACGGACCAGTTCGATTCCTGCCTTGCGTATCTGTTCAGGGCTGAGGTCGATGACGCCCTCTTCTTCGGCGTGGCTGGCTTTTTCGGCGGTAGTGACGTTCTCGGCCGTTTCCGGAGCGGGCTCACCACTAGAGCAACCGGCCAGCAGCAATGCAGCGAAGCTGAGCGGCAATGCCGCTTTCAAATAGGACTTCATGGTCAATTTCCCTGTTCAGGCGCAGGAGCGGTCAGACGCTCAAGCCGTGCCCTGGCATTCTGATAGACAGCGCGTGTGTCGATTGCGGCGAGCCGGGTCTCGGCCAGCATCCTTTCGGCATCGAGCAGTTCGAGCTGCCCGAATTTACCTTCGCGATAACCGATCCGCGCGATACGGGCGGCTTCCTGTGAGGCTGCAAGAGCAGGACCGTTGGCTGCCCGCGCCAGGGTTGCAGCATTATCCGCTTCCGTCCGGGCATCGAGGATCGCTTGCTCAACATCGAGCCGGGTCATGCGGCGTTGTGCTTCGACCCGGTTGCGCTCGGCGCTTGCCTGCCCCACGGCGGCTCTGCCCGAGTTGAACAGCGGGATCGGAACCGAAATGCTGAACAATACAGCAGTGTCGTTCGATTCCGAGAATCGCCGCACACCCGGCCCAACTGTCACGTCTGGAATGCGCTGTGACCTTGCAAGCCGCACACCGGCATCGGCAACCGCAAGATCCGCATCGGCGGCAGCGAGCGCCAAGGCGCCCTCGGCGCTTGGCACCAGTTGGGGACCATAGGAGCCAGACAGAGTATCCAGCCAAGCAAGATCAAGGGGCCCGACCACAGGCTGTCCGATCCTGCGACCGAGATTGATGCGCGCACTCTCGAGGATTCGCCGGGCGTTTTCGGCCGCCGCCTCGGCGTTGACACGGGCAACGTCCGCTCGCTGTTCTTCGATTGGCGAAGCCCGTCCGGCCCGAACGCGCACGCGCGCGCCATTCAAGGCGTCGTTCGCGATGCGCGTCTGATCAAGAGCTGTCGTCAGCCGCCGTTCGGCTGCCACCGCATCGATGTAGAGCTGCGTGACCTGAAGCCGGATATCGGCCTCTGTGATGGCGGCGGCAAGCTGCGCGCGTGTCGTACGTGCGTCGGCAACGGCGATCCGGGCTGACCGCTTGCCGCCAAGCTCGATCGGGATCGAAACTCCGACGGTAGTTTCAGCACCCCGAAGCCCACGATAGAGGCCCGTGCCGGCAATATTCTCTACCTCTGTCGAAACGGTTGGATTGGGACGCAGGCCCGCGATGGTCCGGCCTGCCTCGGCAGCAGCGATGTCGGCGCGAGCCGCGTCGGCGGCGGGGGCGCTGCCTCCGGCGGCCGCAACCGCCTGATCAAGAGTAAGCGGCGGGGCCGCAGGAGGAGCCGTTGTGGCACTATCCTGTGCTTGCGCCACGGCGGCGCAAGACACGGCAGCGAACAAGGCTGCAAACATTCTGTGCATGCTGATTTCCCTGATTAATACGAGCAAGACTCGCCGCCGCCACGCAGTGCGAGGCGGCGAGCTGACTACGAATTAATCAGGCCATAGGAGGGCGTAGCGGTGGCCCGACCCACCATCGAGCATACACGTCGCTGGCCGCGAAACAGAACTTTGCAGGCACTCCGCAAGACAGATCATGGGACGTGCCGGAAACAGGTGTGAAGAGGCAATGGCCAGCGCAACCGCCATGATTGTGCGGCACATCTTGGTCGGAGACGTCGGATGACTGCTCCGAATCACGGTCAGCGTGCATTTCGCCCGAACATTCAAGCGCTGCGGTAGTTGGAAGCTCGCGCGCATGCACCATCGTCGACGCGATCAGTGACGTCATCAAAAGACAAAAAAGGAACATGCTCCGGCGCAACATGATGCGCGCCATAGCGGACTATCCTCTCCATGTCACAGGAAAGGTTCGAAAGTGACCGTCACCTCTCGCACCACCGAGTCGTGGTTACCACATTCTTCGCACGTTCCTCATGCCACAGCCCTCAGAAGTGCATGTCGGCAAAAAACGCGGTCAGTAGAAGTGGCGACACATATTGTCGGCTTTGTCCAGTTTCGGGCATCAAATACCGCCGTGAGCCGTCACATCCCAGGCTACGCCAGCGTAGTAGATGTGGCAGTCCTTTGCGGCAATGACGTTCGAATCCATCACTGACATGACTGCTTCGCGCATAATTCCAGTTATTTCCGGTGTTCCATGACCACCCTGAAACCGGACGACCGGCATTCCGGCGTTTGCCCAAAATCCACCTCAGCGTCCACTGATCGCGATGCTGGAGAGATCCGAGGACGGATCAATGACCATTCCCGCTTCCTTCCGCTCGGAATAGCGGTTCACCAGCGTATCCGCGTGCGGCCGCAGCAGCACCGTGAAGCGGACCAGCTCCTCCATCACATCGACGATGCGATTATAATAGCTCGACGGCCTCATCCGCCCGGCCTCGTCAAACTCGTTGAACGCCTTCGCTACCGACGACTGGTTGGGAATGGTGAACATCCGCATCCAGCGGCCCAGCAGCCGCAGCGTATTGACGCTGTTGAACGACTGCGATCCGGCCGACACCTGCATGACGGCCAGCGTGCGCCCCTGCGTCGGGCGCATACCGCCCATCGCCAGCGGCAGATGATCGATTTGCGTCTTCATGATGCCCGATATCTGGCCGTGCCGCTCGGGGCTGCACCACACTTGCCCCTCCGACCAGAGGGAGAGTGCGCGCAGCTCATGCACGGCGGGATGATCGTCATTTGCAACCTGATCGGGCAGCGGCAGGGTCGATGGATCGAAGATACGGGTTTCACACCCGAACAACCGGAGAAGGCGTGCTGCCTCCTCGATGCACAGGCGTGAGTAGGAACGCTCGCGAAGCGATCCGTAGAGCAGCAGGATGCGCGGCGCGGGATCGTCAGGCCCCAGGCCCACTGCCGGGCGATCGATTACATATTTGCGATCCAGCGCCGGTAGATGTTCCGGATCGGAAAGGTGACGGAGCGACATAGCTTATCTCGCTAAAGCTGGCGCAGTGGCAGGGAACCAGCGACGCCCGAGCCATAGAGCAAGGTGGACCAGCAGGATCAGGACCGGCACTTCGACCAGCGGGCCGATCACCGTCGCGAAGGCAACGGGCGAGGCCAGACCGAATGCGGCGATGGCGACGGCTATCGCCAGTTCGAAGTTGTTGCCCGCGGCGGTGAACGCGATCGCGGTGGTGCGCGGATAGTCCGCCTCGATCAGCTTGCCCATGAAGAAGCTGACGAGGAACTGGACGACAAAGTAGATCGTCAGCGGGATAGCAATCCGCACGGCATCAACCGGCAGCCGCACGACGTCTCCCCCCTTCAGGGTAAACATGGCGACGATCGTGAATAGCAGTGCCACCAGCGTGATCGGTCCGACCCGTGGCAGGAACCTGCCCTCATACCAGGCCGCGCCGCGCTTCGCGACGAGCAGCCTACGGGTCAGATATCCCGCCACAAATGGCAGGCCAAGATAAAGCAGCACGGCTTGGGCGATGGTCCAGAAGCTGACGTCGATGACGCTGCCCTCAAGCCCGAACAAAGGCGGCAGGACCGTGAGGAAGAACCAGGCGTAAACGCTGAAGAAGGCGATCTGGAATATCGAATTGAAGGCGACCAGACCGGCCACATACTGATTGTCACCCCTGGCGAGCTGGTTCCACACCAGCACCATCGCGATGCACCGCGCGAGACCGATAAGGATGACGCCGGTCATATATTCCGGGCTGTCGCGCAGGAAGATCACGGCGAGCGCGAACATCAGCGTCGGCCCGATGAGCCAGTTCTGTACCAGCGACAGCACCAGCACACGCTTGTCGGCAAATACTCTGGACAGTTCCTCGTAGCGCACGCGCGCGAGCGGCGGATACATCATCAAGATCAGCCCGATTGCGATCGGTACATTGGTAGTGCCCACAGACAGGCTGTTGAGCGCTGCCGGCAGACCGGTGAAGGCCGTGCCCAGAGCGACGCCCAGCGCCATGGCGGCGAAGATCCAGACCGTCAGGTAGCGATCGAGAAAGCCCAGGCGCTCAGGCTTGGAGAAGTGCTCCATCAAATCACTTTCCGGCCGGCGTCATCGATGACGCGTTCCCCATCTTCCTTGGCGAAAGCACCACGCTGCGGTGCAGGAAGAATATCGAGGACTGCTTCAGAGGGGCGGCAGAGCTTTACGCCGAGCGGCGAAACCACCAGCGGCCGGTTGATGAGGATCGGGAATTCCATCATCGCATCGATCAAGGCCTCGTCGCTAAGACTTTCATCGCCAAGCCCGAGGTCGGCGTAGGGCGTGCCCTTCTCCCGCAGCAGCGCACGCGGCGATATGCCCGCGCGCGTGATAAGTTCGACCAGCAGCGCCCGGCTAGGCGGTGTCTTCAGATATTCGACGACATGCGGCTCGATCCCGGTGTTGCGGATCATGGCCAGTGCATTGCGCGAGGTCCCGCACTCCGGGTTATGGTAGATGATGATGTCGGTCATTTTGCGCTCCGTCAGCAGCAGGTGAGTTCGGCCAGAAGGGGCTCGCACAGCTCCGCGCGCCCCTGGCAGCAATCCTTGGCCAGGAAGACCATCAACCCCGTCAACGCATCAATGTTGGCTCGCTGGATCTGATGGCGTCCGCGCTTCTCGGCGAGCACAAGTCCTGCCTTCACGAGAACGGCGAGATGCGTGGAAAAGGTGCTTTGGCTCAGCCCCGAAGCCTCGACGAGATCGCCCGTCGACAAGCCCTCAGGCTCATGCCGAACCAACAGGCGGAAGGCTTCCAATCGCGTTGGATGCGCGAGCGCTGACAGGATCGAAAGGGCGTTATCTGTGTCCATGCATCGGAATTATACGATGCGTTCGGTGGCGTCAATAATTCATCGATAATTTCCGATGAAATGTCATCTTTGCCGGCGACCCAGTGATACTGGGGCTCAATCAAATTCTTACGCAATGGCGCTTGTTGCTCCGTTGGCAGTTGTCAACGCCGTTGACCACCGCTTGCGAACAGGGAACGCCTTCCTCCTGACGTCGAGCCCTGCGGGTCTGGCCCTACCTCCATCAGCGGGGACACCCCGCAACGCCCCGAGAGGGAGAGTGCGGCCGGATTGGCCGTGACGGGTTGAAAGGCAGAGGGAGTGTCCACTGCCGGCCCGTCGCGGAGACTCGCGATGGCACGTACCAACACCACCTCTCACACCGACAGCGATCGGACAGACCTCTATCAGTCTATCACCGACAAGATCATCACTGAGCTGGAGGCCGGCCGCGTTCCCTGGGTGCAGCCGTGGGCTTCGTCGAAGGCATCGCTAGACATGCCGCGCAACGGCAAGACCGGCGATCGTTATTCCGGGATCAACATTCTGATCCTCTGGGACGCCGTGGTCGCCAACGGCTTCTCGACCAACAGCTTCCTTACCTTCCGGCAGGCGCTCGCACTGGGCGGCAATGTGCGCAAGGGCGAGCGCGGCACGACCGTCGTCTATGCCCATCGCTTTACGCCGGACAGCGAACGCCGCCGCGCCAGCGAGGACGGTCGTGAGCCGGGTTCGATCCCCTTCCTCAAACGCTACACCGTCTTCTCGACCGACCAGTGCGAGGGATTGCCGGATCGGATCGCCGCCCCGCCGCCGCCCGTGCCCGAAGGGCTCATCCGGCCTGAAGCCGAAGCGCTGATTGCCGCGACCGGCGCCGACTTCCGCATCGGCGGCGAGCGCGCCTTCTATGCGCCCGGCCAGGACTATGTGCAGGTGCCGCGCCCGGACGCCTATTTCGACCCCATAAACTGGCATCGGACAGCATTTCACGAGCTATCGCACTGGGTCGGCGGTCGAAGCCGGCTCGACCGCGATCAGACTGGCGCGTTCGGTTCGAAAGAATATGGACGCGAAGAGCTGATCGCCGAGATGGGGGGCGCCTTCGTCTGCGCCGCGCTCGGCATCGTGCCGACCGTCCGGCACGCCGATTACCTCGGTTCCTGGCTGGACATCATCCGCGAGGATAATCGGGCCATCGTCCGCGCGGCCAGCGCCGCCTCGAAAGCCGCAAACTTCCTGCTCGACTTCCGTGGTGAGCTCGCCACGGATCAGCCCGATACAGGCGATCCAGCGACGTGGCGGGAGGCGGCATAATGCGCTTGCCCCTCCAGCGCTAGCGCCTGGGCCCAGGCCGCAGGGAGAGTGAGGGGATGGCCTTCGGCTTTGTGACGGGCTTGCAGCCGAGAGAGAGTCTCCCGGCGGCCCGTCATGGAGTAACCGACATGGTAAAAGCTGCCCCCAAGATCGTCCTCAGCGGCGCGCGGGATATCCCGCTCGACCTGATCGACCTGTCCCAGTCCAATGTCCGGCGCGTAAAGGCCGGCGTCTCGATCGAGGCGCTTGCCGACGACATCGCCCGGCGTGGCCTCCTGCAAAGCCTGAACCTGCGGCCAACCCTTGATGATGAGGGTCAGGAAACCGGCCGGTTCCATCTGCCTGCCGGCGGCCGGCGCTTTCGCGCGCTGGAACTGCTGGTCAAGCGCAAGCGGCTGGCGAAGAACGCCCCGGTCCCCTGCATCGTCAAGAATGCTCATGATCCGATCTCGGAGGAGGAGGATTCGCTGGCCGAGAACACCCACCGCGAACAGCTCCATCCGCTCGACCAGTTCCGCGGCATGAAGCGGCTCATCGACCAAGGCGACGATATCGAGACGATCGCCGCCACCTTCATGACCACGCCCGCCGTGGTGCGCCAGCGCCTGAAGCTGGCGTCGGTGTCGACCGCGCTGCACGAGATTTATGCCGAGGACGGCATGACCCTCGATCAGCTCATGGCCTTCTCGGTCAGTGACGACCATGCCCGCCAGGAACAGGTGTGGGAGCTGCTTGCTCATAGCTGGAACAAGGAACCCTCGTTCATCCGGTCCAAACTGACCGAGAACACGGTGCGCGTTTCGGACAAGCGGGCGCTGTTCGTGGGCATCGACGCCTATACCGAGGCGGGCGGATGCGTGCTGCGCGACCTGTTCACCGCCGACGATGGCGGCTGGCTTCAGGACGCGGCGCTGCTCGACACGCTGGTCGCCGCGAAGCTTCAGGCCGAGGCCGAGCGGATCGGCGGCGAAGGCTGGAAGTGGGTCACGGCGGCCGTGGACCTGCCTTATGGCCATCTGGGCAGCCTGCGCGAGATCGACAGCGATCCGGCAGCGCTCACCGATACGGAATCGGCGCGGGCCGAGGCGTTGACGGCTGAAGGCAACGCCATCGAGGCGGAATATGAGGACGTCGAGGAACTGCCGGAAGACGTGGCGGCGCGGATCGACGCGATCGATGATGAGCTGGCCGGCCTGATCGAGCGGCCGAGAACCTATGATCCCCGAGAAATGGGTATCGCCGGCGCCTTCGTCAGCCTCGACACCGACGGGTCGCTCTATATCGAACGTGGCTGGGTCCGCGCCGAGGACGAACCACAGGTCGAGGCCGAACCGGGCGATGATGGGGTTGAGGGCGATCAGGCCACCGATCCGATCGGTCCGCAGCAGCCGGCTTCGTCGGCGCGGTCCAGCGTCGTCACCATGGCCGGAGCTACGACGGATGACACCGATGACGATGATGAGCAGATCATCAAGCCGCTGCCCGATCGCCTGGTGTCGGAACTGACCGCGCATCGCACGCTCGCCTTGCAGGATGCGTTCGCCGCCAGCCCGTCGACGGCCTTCGCCGCCGTGCTGCACTCCATGGTGTTGTCCACCTTCTATCATGGGCGCACCGAATCCTGTCTCGGCGTCTCGGTGCAGCGCACCAGCTTTCCGAACCAGGCGCCCGGCATGAAGGACAGTCCCTCGGCCCGGTCGATCGCGGCGCGCCACGAAGCCTGGGAGAAGCGGCTGCCCGATTCCGACAAGGACTTGTGGGACGCGTTGATGCTGCTTGACGGCGGTGATCAGGCGGCGCTGTTCGCCCATTGCGCCTCGTTCGGGGTCAATGCCCTGTGGGAGCCGACCAGCCGCTATGACGGCCGGGTGTCGGCGCATGGCGTCGAGCGGCGGCTCGCGCACAGCCATGTGCTGGCGCGTGCGGTCGGTCTCGATATGGTCGCGGCGGGCTGGAAGCCGACGGTCGAGAATTATCTCGGCCGGGTCGCCAAGCCGCGCATCCTGATGGCGGTCGCCGAAGCCAAGGACGACCAGACGGCAGGTCTGATCGACCATCTGAAGAAGGGCGACATGGCCCGCGAGGCCGAACGGTTGCTGGCCGATGCGGACTGGCTGCCAGAACCGCTTCGTACTCCGATGATCGAAGATGCGTTCGGTCCGGCGGCGGTCGATCGGGACGAAAGCGTCGAGGGTGATGCCGAGGCGCTGCCCGCGTTCCTTGGCGGGGACGACGACGAGGTGATGGCCGAGGACGATCTGTCCGACGCCTATGCAATCGCGGCGGAATAGCCCTCCGCTCCGGGCGGGGCGGCCCCGGTCGCCCCGCCCCCCTTTCCAACACCCATCACCAGAAGCCCGGCCACGCACCGGGTTTTTGCGTATCTGGAGATATTTCATGACGTCCAAATCCATAGTCGGCGCCGATAAGCTGAGCGATCTCATCCGCGCCGCGCCGCTCGGCGCGCTCCTGCGCTATGCCGACGGCCAGCCCAGACCGCCGGCCCGGTTCAACAAGAAGCTCGCGGCCTGGGAGCGGACCAATGGCGTCGGCCGTCTGATCAAGAAGACGCCGGCTGACGTGCGGCCGACCTATTCCATACCCGAGGGTTTCACGCTCCATCATGGTGACTTCGGCAGCGGCGGCGTCATCGTGATGGTGGTGACGATGACCTGGCACGTCACCAGCCCGCTGTATTTCGAGGTCATCGAGGCGCCCGCGCCGGGAATGGTCCGTGTGCTCACCCAGTGGGAAGGCGTGGACGAACTTCGCCATCTCGCGCCCGACATGGCGACGGCGCAGAGCTGGTTGGCCAGCCATCGCTATTCAAACGCCCGGTTCGAAGTCGTTGGCGACGAGGCGAACGCCATCCTGCCAGATCTCGGGAGGGCGGCATGAACGCGGATGATGTGATCGCCGTCGCCTTTGGGCGCTCGGCCGACGGTTATCTGGCCGCTCGCGTCGAGGATATCGCCTTCATCGCCATCCCGGTGAAGGACGGGCTCAGGATCGCAACCGGTTGGCGGCTCAGGAAGTCGATCGACCAGTGGACCGCAGCCGATGTCTATGGCGCGTCGGCGACTGTCGCGGATGAAGCGGCCTTTCAAACTCATGTCGAGGAGAACGCCCAACATCGCCGCCAGCTTCGAACGCTTGGGCGCCGGGAGGTTCGCCAGCGGCTTTCCACACCCTGGGGCCTGGCGCAGTCGAGTGAGATCTATGCCAATGGCGTTGTCTTCCATTCGACCGCCAGCCATGGCGGGATTAAACTCGACCGAGCCCGCAACATGGCAATGCCCGGCGTACTGCGCGTTGCGGGCGGCTGGTATGAGGAAGATTGCGAATGGGCCAAGGTCGCCATCGGCTTTCCTGACCTGTTCACCGATTACGAGCGCTGTCACGCCGATCGCACGCTGCGCGACTATTATCCCGAATGCTGGGAAGCCGTGCACGGCCGCGCCCAGAGTAAAACTACGGGAGACGGCCGCTTCAAGCGCAGCGTTCTCCGGCTGACGCCAGCTCCAGAGTGAGAGGCAGGCCGGAAGGGAGCGAGCCGGTCGGATCGAGAGAGAGCGTCCGCTGGCTTGCTCCAGTCCCGCTCTCCTCGGACACTTCCCATGACCCCTTCCACATCCGTTGCCCGGTTGGCGGCGTCATTGCCTGTCGCGCCCGGTTTCGCCGCGACCGGCCAGGCGATCCTCGCCGCCGCTAATCTCATCCTGCCCGATCTTGAACGGGGTCGCGCCATTGACGCCCGTGCGCTGCGCGCCGCGATGGAGACCGCGTTTCACGGCTCCGACGCGGACGGCGCCTGGGACTGGAAGACCGCCTATGACGCCTGCGAAGCGGCGCAGATCCTGTTCCTGCGTAAATATGGTTCTACGATTCTCCGTAAATCCGTATCGCCGGCCGCCGCCCTGGCGATGATCGAGAAAATCGGCGCCCTGCTGCCGACCCATACGCGCCGATCCCAAACCTCCCAGGCGTTGCAGCAATTCTCGACACCTACCGGACTTGGCGTCGTCGCGGCGATCGCCGCCGCCATCCGACCCGGCGACGTGGTGCTGGAGCCATCGGCTGGAACCGGCCTGCTCGCCGTCCACGCCGAGAACCGACGCGCGCACCTGCTCCTCAATGAACTGGCCGAGATCCGCGCCGAAGTGTTGGCCGGGCTGTTCGGCGATTGCGCCGTCACCCGTTACGACGCCGCGCACATCCATGACCATCTAGACGCGGGCCTCGTCCCCAGCGTGGTGCTGATGAACCCGCCATTCTCGGCCGTGGCCCATGTCGACCGGATGATGAAGGACGCGGCGCTCCGCCATATCGCCTCGGCTCTGGCGCGTCTGGCGCCGGGCGGCCGTTTGGTGGCGATCACCGGCGCAAGCTGCGCGCCGGACAATCCGGCCTGGAGCGACGCCTTTGCCCGCTTGCAGGAGCGCGGGCGCGTCGTCTTCTCGGCAGCGATCGACGGCCAGGTCTATGCCAAGCACGGCACCACCATCGACACGCGCCTGACCGTGATCGACCGCGTGCCCGCCGCCGACCCCAATGCCTTTCCTGTCTCGCCGGGCGTCGCGCCCGATACCGCGACGCTGCTGACTTGGGTGCTCGACCTCGTGCCACCGCGCGCGCCTTCACCAGAGGCGCCGCCGCCCGTCACGCCGATTGCCATCCAGCCGATGACTGCGAAGTCGGCCCGCCACCGCGTCGCGCCGGTCCTGGCCCCCGTTCCCGCGGTCGCGCCCGATGCCCTGGAACTGGCCTATGAGGCCATCGACTGGACCCCAGCCGAGGCCGGGGGCCTGACCGATGCGATCTACGAGCCCTATGCGCTCCAGTCGCTTCGTATCCCCGACGCGAAACCGCATCCGACCCCGCTGGTCCAGTCGGCGGCGATGGCCTCGGTCGCCCCGCCCAGACCATCTTATCGTCCGATCCTGCCGGCCCGGCTGATCGCCGACGGCACCCTGTCCGACGCCCAGCTCGAATCCATCATTCTCGCGGGCGAAGCCCATAGCGGCCATCTCGCCGGTTCGTGGAACGTCGATCCGTCCTGGGACATCGTCAAGGCGGCGGCCGATGAGACCGACGCCGCCGTCCGGTTCCGGCGCGGCTGGTTCCTCGGCGATGGCACGGGCGCCGGCAAGGGCCGGCAGGTCGCGGGCATCATCCTCGACAACTGGCTCAAAGGTCGCCGCCGCGCGGTCTGGGTGAGCCGTTCGGACACGCTCCATCACGACGCGATGCGCGACTGGGAGGCGCTGGGACAGGAACGATTGCTGGTGACGCCGCTCTCCCGGTTCCGCCAGGGCACGCCGATCAAGCTCGATGCGGGCGTGTTGTTCACCACCTATGCGACGCTGCGTTCGCAGGAACGCGGCGAGAAGGTTAGCCGCGTCCAACAGATCGTCGACTGGCTGGGCGCCGACTTCGACGGCGTGATCATCTTCGACGAGGCGCACGCGATGGCCAACGCCGCCGGCGGTAAGGGCGAGCGCGGCGAGCAGGCGCTCTCGCAACAGGGCCGCGCCGGTCTGCGGCTCCAGCACGCCTTGCCCGATGCCCGCATCGTCTATGTCTCGGCGACCGGCGCGACGACGGTGCAGAACCTCGCCTATGCCCAACGGCTCGGCCTGTGGGGCGGCGAGGATTTTCCGTTCTCGACGCGCTCGGAGTTCATTGCCGCGATCGAGGATGGCGGGGTCGCGGCGATGGAGGTGCTGGCGCGCGACCTGAAAGCGCTCGGCCTCTACGCGGCCCGTTCGCTGTCGTTCGACGGCGTTGAATATGAGATGCTCGAACACAGGCTGACGCCCGGACAGATCGGCATCTACGACGCCTATGCCGGTGCGTTTCAGATCATCCATAATAATCTCGACGCGGCGATGCAGGCCGCCAACATCACCGGCGCGACGGGCACCTTGAACGCCCAGGCCAAATCGGCGGCGCGCAGCGCTTTCGAATCCGCCAAGCAGCGCTTCTTCAACCATCTGATCACCGCGATGCAAACGCCGTCGCTGGTCGCCAGCATCGCGCGCGACCTGGAGGCCGGCCATGCGTGCGTCGTCCAGATCGTCTCGACCGGCGAGGCGCTGATGGAACGCCGGCTCGCCGACATCCCCACCGAGGAATGGGATGACGTTCGCGTGGACGTGACGCCGCGCGAATATGTGCTGTCCTACCTTGAGCACAGCTTCCCGGTGCAGCTCTATGAGCCTTTCACCGACAGCGAAGGCAATCTCTCCTCCCGGCCCGTCACCGACAAGGATGGGCAGCCGGTCCAATCCCGCGACGCCGTCGATCGTCGCAACCGGCTGATCGAACATCTGGCGTCGCTGGCGCCGGTGCCCGCCGCGCTCGACCAGATTCTCCACCACTTCGGGACCGATCTGGTCGCCGAGGTGACGGGACGCTCGCGGCGTATCGTCCGCAAGCGCGGTTCCGACGGCATCGACCGCTATGTCGTCGAGACCCGACCCGGCTCGGCCAATCTCGGCGAGACCGATGCGTTCCAGGCCGATGCCAAGCGCGTGCTTGTCTTCTCGGACGCGGGCGGCACCGGCCGCAGCTACCATGCCGATCTCGGCGCGAGGAACCAGCGGCTGCGTGTCCATTATCTGCTGGAGGCTGGCTGGAAGGCCGACAGCGCGATCCAGGGGTTCGGGCGGACCAACCGCACCAACCAGAAGCAGCCGCCGCTGTTCCGGCCGGTGACGACCGACGTGAAGGCGCAAAAGCGCTTCATCTCCACCATCGCTCGCCGTCTCGACACGCTGGGCGCGATCACCCGCGGCCAGCGCCAGACCGGCGGCCAGGGCCTGTTCCGACCGGAGGACAATCTGGAATCCTGGTATGCGCGCGACGCCCTGCGCCAGCTTTACCGTCTGCTCTACGGCGGCAAGATCGAGGGCTGTTCGCTCGGGGCTTTCGAGGCGGCGACAGGATTGTCGCTCAGCGACAGCAATGGTCTCAAGGACGAACTGCCGCCGATCACCACCTTCCTCAACCGGATGCTGGCGCTGACCATCGACCTCCAGAACATCCTGTTCACGGCGTTCGAGGATTTGCTGACCGCGCGTATCGAGGGAGCGATCGCCTCAGGCAGCTATGAACTGGGTCTGGAGACGCTTCAGGCCGAGAGCTTCACCATCGTCAACCGGACCACCATCTATACCCATCCGGGGACCACGGCGGAGACACGGTTGCTGACGATCGAACGCAAGGACCGCAACCGGCCGCTGACGCTGGACGGCGCGCTCGCCCATCTCGGCGATGGCGAGGCCGCGCTGTTGGTCAACGCGCAGTCGGGCCGCGCCGCCGTGCAGATACCGACGCGCGGCCTGCTGCTCGACGACGGCAGCGTCGAGCGCCGCGTGCGGCTCGTCCGGCCGATGGAATCGACGCCGATGCCGCTGGCGGCGATGAGCGAGACGCAGTGGCGCGCAGCGACCCGCACCGCCTTCGCCCGCGCCTGGGAGGCCGAGCTTGCCGAGGTGCCGGCGTTCGCGACCAGCACGATGCACATCGTCACGGGCCTGTTGCTGCCGATCTGGAAAAGGCTTCCCCAGGAATCCAGTCGCGTCTATCGGCTCCAGGCCGATGACGGCGAACGTATCGTCGGCCGCCGGGTCGCGCCCGCTTGGGTCGCGACGGCGACCGCCAACGACAGTCGCCCGACCCTCGATCCGCAGGCGGCTTTCACCGCCCTGATGGACGGGCGCACGATCCTCGATCTGGACGAAGGTCTCCAGCTGCGCCGCGCGCGCGTCATGGGGGTGAACCGGATCGAGCTCTCGGGGTTCAGCGATGCGATGCGCGAGCGATTGACCGCCTATGGTCTGTTCCATGAGATCATAAGCTGGAAGCTGCGGATGTTCGTCCCCGTCGATGCGGGCGGTGTCGCCGTGCTCGACCGGGTGATGAAGCGCTGGCCGATCCAGCGCGTCGGCGACCGGGCAGCGGCATAATGGGCCGTCTGTCGGATCAGGCAGGTGAGCTGGCGCAGCGTCTCGGCGATCAGGCCGAGGCGGTGTGCCGTCACTATCTGTCGAAGGGGCATCGTGAGGGCCGCTACTGGCTGGTCGGTGATGCCCGTAACACGCCGGGCCGCAGTCTCTATGTCCGGCTTTCCGGCTCGGACGACGGACGCGGCGCGGCGGGCAAATGGACCGACGCATCCACCGGCGAACATGGCGACCTACTCGATATCGTCGCGATCGCCTGTGGTCATCACCGTCTGCGCGACACGCTCGACGAGGCCCGGCGTTTCCTCAGCCTGCCACGCCCCGAGCCCGCTGACGAGGGTCGGCGATATCGGCGCGAGCCGAAGGCGCCGACCGGCACGCCGCAAGCCGCCCGGCGCCTGCTGGCGGCCTCGAAGCCATTTCTGGCGACAGTCGTGGAAGCGTATTTACGGAACCGTGCGATTACGGATTTACGGAAAGGCGATCCGCTCAGTTTCCATCCGCATTGCTATTACCGTCCATCGCAGGGTGATCCGCCGGGGACACGTCCGGCCTGGCCCGCGATGATCGCTGCCGTCACCGATCTCGACGGCGGCGTGACCGGCGTTCACCGCACCTGGCTCGACCCGGCCGCGATCGACAAAGCGCCTGTAGCGTCACCGAGACGCGCCATGGGTCATCTTCTCGGGCACGGCGTCCGCTTCGGGGTCGCAGATAGCGTGATGGCGGCGGGTGAAGGGATCGAGACCCTCTTGTCGGTGCGACAGATCCTGCCCGCCATGCCCATGATCGCTGCTCTGTCCTCTCCGCACCTCGGAGCCATCCTGTTTCCCGCAGCGCTGCGGCGCCTCTATGTCGTGCGCGACAATGATCCGGCCGGCGATGTGGCGTTGACGACGTTGAGCGAGCGGGCTTCCAGCGCCGGGATCGAAGTCGTGCCGTTGTCGCCGATGCTCGGCGATCACAACGATGATCTGCGCCTGGTTGGGCCGGAGCGGATGCGGGCGGCGTTGCGGCCCCAGCTCGTGCCCGCCGATGTCGGCCGGTTCCTGATACCGTCCCGGTGAAGCCGGAAAGGCGGTGGGTGCGCGCGAAGGTTCGTACGGAGCGCGACCGCCGGGTGTCAGGGTGACGCAGAGATCGGAATGGCCAGCCCTCGGCCTTCTCTAGAGGGCGATCGGAACGGTAAACGCCCCTGTCCGGCAACGGCGGGATTCAACTTTCTTCCCCTGGCGGCAGAGCCGCCATTCCTCGCGAGACAAGAAAGCCTTGCCCGCCGTCCTCCGCTTCGCTGCGGCCCCTCCGCAATCGCTCGGGGTGCAGGTCCGGTTCGCCCGCCGTCTTTCGTCGCCTGCGAAGGCCGCGAAGGGCGCGGCCAACCGAAAAGGCGTCACCATGAAAACCGACAATCCGCTTCCCGAGCACGAACCCGAACACGCAGAATCCTCCACCGCCTATCTTCTCCAGGAAATGGCCCTCTACGGATATCGGCCTTACTCCGACGAACCCGATGACCGGCCGCTCCCTGATGCCCGTGCCGCCACCGGCGCCATCATCGATATCTTCGACGCGATGATCTCGACATTCATCGACACCCGGCTCGAGCCCGACCTTGAAGACCTGCTCTGGAACCTCACCAACGTCTTCCACCGCGCCGGCGAACGGATCGAGCGCGAGCTTGACGACAATGAGGTCGCCCAGAAGCGCAGCCAGACGGAACAGGACGGCTCCGAGGTGAAGTCGGTCGAGCTGGAAACGCTCCTGCGCGAAGGCGCAACGATGCTCGAACGCCGCGACGCGATGGAGTTCTTCCGCGACGGCTGCGCCGATCAGTTCCGCATCCATATCCGCAAACCCTGGACGCCGCGCTCAGGCTCGAAGGTCAACCGCAAGGCGCTGACCTCAGCGGTCGTCTCCAGTCGGGATTTCGTCAATGCGCGACAACGGGCCGAAAAGCAGGTGCTGATCCCCGCCGGCACGCTGATCGCCTTCAGCTCGGGACCGAGCTTCAACGATCATCACTTCATCTGGGACCTGCTCGACCGCGTCCACGCCAAACACCCGCAGATGGTCCTGGCGCACGGGGCAACGCCGACGGGCGGCGAGAAGATCGCTGCCCTCTGGGCCGATCAGCGCAACGTGCCGCAGGTCCCCTTCAAGCCCGACTGGAACCGGCACAAGAAGGCCGCGCCGTTCAAGCGCAACGATGCGCTCCTGGAAGCCTTGCCTGCTGGCGTCATCATCCTGCCCGGCACCGGCATCCAGGACAATCTGCACGACAAGGCCAAGGCGATGGGCATCAAGCGCTGGGACTTCAGGCATCAGGGCGGCGCTTGAGCGCCGCCGCAGCGGTTCGCCGCGATCATTTGCGCTTTGTCCACGCGCGCCCTTTCTTACACTATCGACGCGCTGACATCGCCGCCTTGTCCGCGACGTTAGTTGCTTCTAGTTCTGAAATGGATTCGCCGGTCATAATCCCAATTAGGAGAATAGAATGAACAACGCCGACCTCGCCGAGACGATCGCCACCGATTACGGCCTGACCAAAGCAGACGCGAAGAAGATCGTGGATGCCGTTTTCGTCGCGATCACCGATGCTGCCGCGACAGGCGCAGAAATCTCGCTCCCCGGCTTCGGCAAGTTCAAGGTCAAGGACAGCCCAGCGCGGGAGGGCCGCAATCCCGCCAATGGCGAGACGATCCAGATCGCGGCGTCGAAGAAGCTGACTTTCGCTGCCGCCAAGGCGGTCAAGGACAAGCTGAACGGCTGAGCCGTGAACTTGGAAGCCGCTAGGGATAATTTCATCGTCATCACCGGCGGCCCGGGTTCGGGCAAAAGCACGCTGATCGGCGCCCTGGCGGCTTCTGGCCTGTGACATATGCCCGAAGCCGGGCGGGCGATCATTCAGGATCGGGTGGCGATTGGGGGCGCCGCGCTGCCCTGGGCCGAACGCAGCGCCTTTGCCGCACTGATGCTGGGATGGGAACTGCGGTCCTAGCGGAAGCCCAAGGCACATAGCGGGATCACCCTGTTCGATCGTGGCGTTCCCGATGTCGTCGGCTATCTCACGTTGTCAGGCTTGCCTGTGCCGCAGCACGTCCGAAGTGCGGCGGCGCTGTTTCGCTATAATCGCCGAGTGTTCATCGCGCCGCCGTGGCGGGCGATCTTTGGGCAGGATACCGAGCGTAAACAGACGTAGGAGGAAGCCGGGGCGATCTATCACGTCATGGTCGATGTCTATTCCGCGCTCGATTACGAGCTGGCCGCAATTACATAGCGGCTATGAACGCCGTGCAGGCGGCGCGTTGGTTACAAGGTAATAGCTGTCGGTGGATTTCCGTTTCTACGGATTTGCGCCTTTACGCTTTTTCTATTCGCTTCTGATCGGCAGCGAGGTGCCAATAGGCGTCGATGGCCAGACTGCTCGCGGTTGCGATCCTGGCATCGGGCTACAGATTGAACAACTCCAGCGGCGCGGGCCGATACGGGGGGGCACACCGGATGCGCGCCGATCTCCAGAGCCACGAACCGACGTCGGCATTCAGCGACCATGTCCGGATAGTGGCAGTCTGGGCCTGCGCCATCATTTTTCAGACCTACGCGCTAATTCGGTCGTCAGGCATTTCCCCAGCCAGCGTGCTTGGGACCACCCGCATAGCGATGCGATAATCGAGCGTGAAACCTCGCTTGCCGCCTTTCGTCCGGTTGGGGTGCAGTGGCCACAAACTTCGCTCCTCCAACGGCTACGTTAGACCAACCCCTATTCATGCCGCCCTTGTAGGCAAACGCCCGCCTAATGCCGCCAACCCCGCAAGGGGGTTCCCCCGCGCTTACGCTCCGGTGACGGCGGCGTTCGTCCGCCTCCTTCAGCGTCATCGGGGATGGTCCCCGATCAACCGAAGGAACAGACATCATGGCCACCATCGCAAACCTCACCCAGAAGCAGGACGGCAGCCTGGAAGGCACGCTTGCCACCCTCAACGTCACCGCCCAGATCGCGCTGATCCAGAACACCCGTAAGACCAAGGAAAACGAGCCTGACTACCGGATCATCAGCCGCAAGAACGGCTTTGAGCTGGGCGCCGGCTGGAACCGCTTCTCCCAGAACACCGGTGCGGAATATATCTCGGTCTCGCTGTCGGCTCCTGAGTTCGGCACCATTTACGGCAATGTCGCTCCAGCCCCCGGCGACGACCCTCTGAAGAAAGTCATCATCTGGAACCCGCCGAGCTGATCGCCGCCCCGAGCCGGCCTCGCTCCCCAGCGAGGCCGGCTCTTTCCTTGTCACCATCGCGAAGGAGGCAATCATGAGCCGCTACGCCATTACCCTTCGAACCGATGCCGCGACCGACGAAAACGCCGTCGTCGGATACGATCCGCCGCTTCGCACCTACTTCATCCTGGGGTTCGAGATCCGAAGACCGAGCAGTCGGTTCTCTGGCTCAGCACGCGCCTTGAGCAATATCCGACCTTGCTGATGCTGCCCGCCGATCTCGATGCCCATATGGCTACCAGATCGACGACCTCACCGCCGACATCATGGCCGGCATGGGCACAGAGGCGTTCCGCCCTTTGTCGCCGAGCCTTGTCGAGCGATACGGCTAGCAGCTCCGATAAGCCCGAACAGCGGCGGCGGCGATGCGTCGCCGCTGACCGCCCTGCGCAAATCGTCTCCTCCTCACATCCCGTAGGTCTGTCTCTGGTCGACAACCGGGATCGCGGTCCCATTCGGCTACCACTGCACCAAACCTGAGAATGTCCGCTCAACGCTGGTTGGGAGCACTCGTGCGTGCCCGAGAGGCCAGGACCAGGCAACGGCGGTCAGGTCCGGTAGGACAAGCAACTCCTGTTCGTCGGGAGCCACCCCGCTCTTGGAGGCTCATTCCTTGGTCCGGCGCATGGCCTGACGCCATCAACCCGTAAAGGGTCCGCTTACGCTGCGCGTGCGGCCTTCAGGCTGCGCCTGCGCGGTGATCGCGGCCATGCGTCCGACACTTCGGGAGCCTGTCGAGCGGGGATGGTCCCCGCCTCCGAGACAGGAGCCGCAAATGTCCAACTCCTTGAAAACCGCCCAAGCCTACGCCTGGAGCCTCGCGCGGAGTCTCATGGTTTGCATCATCGTATTTCGCGCCGAGAACGGTATGTTTGGCGCCATGCCGACCACCGAATGGGACGGCGATCCGGACCTCATCCTCGCGGAACTCGATCCTTTCGGGCGGTGAGCCAGACACGGCGATCAGCCAGTGCGTGCAACACTACGCACTGGCACCATCCTCGCTACAATCAGCGAGCAGGTCGACGGGCCTCACCCCTAATGCCGTGGCCAGATGGAAAAGCGTCACCACCGTCGGATTACGCCGTCCCCGCTCGAGATCGCTGACATATTGCTGCGTGAAACCGGATATCTCGGCGAAACGCTCTTGCGTGAATCCTTGCTCACGCCGCAACCTTGCAAAGTTCAGTCCAACGAGGCGGCGCATATCCATACGCGGCACGCTGGACGATACATACTATCGGGTTTATCCTTTATAAGGTGTATTTGTCCGATCCAGCGGCCATCATGTCACGCGGCGTTTATGTTCTGGAAGCCAATCGCTGGAGAGCTTTGAGCATTTTGAATGTATCCATTAGGGAGACGTCCATGAAAACCCCGCCGCTCGATCCTGAGGTATCTGATACGGCCCCAGAAGCCGCCTTCCTCACGCCTTATGATGAAGAGCATCTGATCACTTATTTGCGTTTGCTTGATGCCCAAAATGATGGCGCGGTCTGGGAAGAGGTTGCACGCATCGTTCTGCATATTGATCCGGAAGAAGAACCCACGCGCGCCCATACCGCCTGGGCGACGCATCTCGCGCGGGCGCATTGGATGGCGAAATCCGGATATAAGCATTTGCTTCGCGGCGGCCCACCGAACTAATAGCGCGTCGCAAAGCAACACTCAGCTATCACCGTTCGTGATGGGGTGATAACCGAACTGCGTCTAGCTAAAGATTCGCTCTACGCGAACCTTACCAGCTTGTGCCGTGGCGCACGAACCGCGGCCATTTGGGAGGTGTCGCGATGCACAAGATCGATTGGCGCTCTCCGGCGGAATACCGGTTCTTACAAAACTATGACCGCGCCGGATTTGCTTGGGAGATCGTTCGACGCAACCGGGACTACTGTCGCGAATACAAGAAAATACTTCTGACGAAGCCGCCAGATCCACTTCTGGTCGAGAGTTTCGTCAAGCGCTGGGGGTTGCGATTTCGGCTCTGATCCGAACATCGCCTACGAAAATCAATCTGTCTTCTGGCGGCCGGAAGTTCTGCCCACGGTTTTGCACATATGCCCTGCACCGCCGGGAATGACGGCCTGGCCGCTCGACGCCACTACACTGATGTCGACATCGGACATGCTGCAAAGCCCGGAGGGAGACAGTATCATCGTCGCGCCAGACGCGATTCATCGTCTCTGGCGTGATGGTTACGCCAAGGGCGTAATGGCCGTCGTCATACCGTTCGACCTGCTGTTCGCCGACCGGGCGGCCGCCGCGATACGTTTCTGGAATTCTGTCATGGACAATCGGGCGGGACCAGAGCCGAAGCCGCTCACACCCTATGCGCGCGGCCAGCTCATCCTCGCCATCCGTTTGCTTGATGCCGAACGGGATGGCGCCAGCGAACGCGAAATGGCCGAATATGTTCTGAACGAAAGGACACGAACCCGGCGCGACTGGTTGGCGACCGAGCATAGGTCGCGTCTTCGCCGTCTACTGGCGAAGGGCCACAAGCTGCTGAGCGGTGGTTATTTGCAGATTCTATGTCCACCGCCACGCCGCCGGAGGTCCAAGGTGAAATAATTACACCCCCGGAAGATCGACTCTCCCTCTGCGCCGCCGCGCTTCGCCAATCTGCCCTCCGACGCGCTGACAGCCACTGCTGTCCGCCCTGGCCCATTCGGAAGGCAGGACTAAGATGCACCCTGATACGGATTTCGACTCGCTTCCCCGATCGAAATATCTTCGAACGCCTGATGCGGCTCAGCTTCTCGGGCTTTCTCCGAGAACACTCGAAAAGCATCGCACGTTCGGAACCGGACCCACCTATCGCAAGCTCGGGGGCAGGATCGTCTATCGCGTGGATGACCTGCGCCAGTGGGCCGATCGCGGCGTGCGCCAGTCAACCTCCGACCCAGGCGCGGGCACGGTGTTCGCCGCGAGACCTCTGACGGCCGAGGAAGTGGCCGTGAGCGGCGGTCGTTGAACCATCATGGCCGGAAACCATCGACCACTGGGTCAGAGCGAACGCGCGCGCCTCGATCCGTTTGAGGCGCTGTCCGGAACCGTGCCGCCGCGTGACCAGCGCGACCTCATGGAGCGCCCCTTCTTCTCGCTGGCGAAGGCCCGACGCATCGCGCCGATCCTCTACAAATCCGGCGATACAGAAGTGCAAGTCTATGCCGTGCCCGAACATGGTCTCGCGACCATATGGGACGCTGATGTCCTTATCTGGGCCGCGAGCCAACTCCTCGCCGCCGACGATCGCGGACTGCCGATCTCCCGCTTTTTCCGCTTCACGCCTTATCAGCTACTCACCTCGATCGGCAGGGGAACGGGCGCGCGCAACTACCACCTTCTCAAGGGCGCCCTGACGCGGCTGCAATCGACGGTCGTGCGCACCACCATCCGGCACGGCGAGCATTGGCGGCGCCAGCAATTCTCCTGGATCAATGAATGGGAAGAGCTGGTCACACGAACGGGCCGTATCGAAGGCATGGAATTCGTGTTGCCCGACTGGTTCTACCAGGGCGTCCTCGATCGCCGTCTCGTGTTGGCGATAGATCCTGGCTATTTCCGGCTCACCGGCGGCATTGAGCGCTGGCTTTACCGGGTCGCTCGCAAACATGCTGGCCGACAGCTAAATGGTTGGCGTTTCGAACTGCGCCACCTTCATGCCAAAAGCGCCAGTCAATCGCGCTTCTCCGATTTCGCGCTCCATATTCGCGCCATCGTGCGGAGCCAATCACTTCCCGGCTACGTCCTGGAACTTGTGCCAGGAACGGGTTCCGAGACCCTCCTCGTGATGCGGCCGAGCGTCATTGAAATCGGCCTCCGGCCTGTGGATAACTTGCCGCGCCAGAAACGCCGTATCGGTACTTCGGACGCAATGCCTATCGGTACTTCGAACGCAGTCCTATCCGTACTTCGGACGCATGCATCTCAATTAAACCTTTGGCCTTCCAGTAAAAAATACGACTCTAAAGACTCTAAATCAGAATCTAAAGAAGTAGTAGAGACACGCGGCGCTGGGGATAAATCGAGCAACTCCTCGCTTAGCGATGGCCGCTCGGACGGCTCCCGCACTCGACTCGAGCGCCGCTCATGATCGTCGCGCTCCTCAATCAGAAGGGCGGTGTCGGCAAGACCACGCTCGCGCTGCACCTTGCCGGACAATGGACGAGGCAAGGGCGCCGCGTCCTGCTGATCGACGCCGATCCCCAGGGTTCCGCGCTCGACTGGTCCCAGCAACGCGCCACCGAAGGACTGCCCCGGCTCTTCAGTGTGGTCGGCCTCGCCCGTGACACCCTGCACATCGAAGCACCCGAGCTGGCGCGCGGCATGGATCATGTCGTCATCGACGGGCCGCCGCGTGTCGCCAACTTGTTGCGTTCGGCGTTGTTCGCTTGTGACCTCGCGCTGATCCCGGTGCAGCCATCGCCGCTTGACGGCTGGGCGTCGGCCGAGATGCTGAAGCTGATCGACCAGGCGCGTATCTTCAAGCCGGAGATCGGCGCGCGGTTCCTGCTCAACCGCTATCATGCGCGCACGCTGATCGCCCGCGCCACCGCCGAGAGCCTGGCCGAGCACGACCCGCCGCTGCTAGCGCACCATGTCGGCCAGCGCGTCGTCTTCGCAGACGCCATGCAGACCGGGCGGCTTGTGTCGGAGATCGATCCCGAAAGCGCCGCAGCCCGTGAGATCACCGCGCTGGCCGCCGAGATCGAGGCGATCAGATCATGACGACGCGCAAGCCCAGGACGGGTTTCGCGTCCCGGCCCGGTGCGGCCGATGCGTGGATTGCAGGACCGGAGGGCGCCGAAGCACCAACCGCCCCGTCGCCACCGGTAAACAGCGCCAGACTGACGATCGACGTGACGCCCCAGTTGCGTCAACGCCTAAAGCTCGCGGCGCTCCAGCGCGGCGCAACGGTTGCCGACATGCTGCGTACCTTGCTGCACCGCGAATATCCCGATGGCGAGGAAAACGGATCATGAGGACCGCCGACCGCGATGATCGCACCCGCGTCGATCTGCTGTGGATCGAGCGCCGCATCGAACGCTGGATACGTTTCGGCCGTCTAGTCGAGGACCAGATTCTCGACCGTCGGCGTCGCCGCGTCGCCTTCGTGCCGGACAGCGTGTTCGCCTATGTCCGTTGGGCGTCCAACGACTTCGGCACGCTGGTGTCGCGCATCGACATCCTGCGCGCGGTCCTTCCAGGCGAACCCTATCAGACCGTGCCGGGCGTCACCCCCGGCGGCGAGGTTCTGCTGCGCGTCAACGGCTGGCCCAAGGTCCAGCGCGTGTTCGAGGCTATCGACACCGTGGACGCGCTGGGCATCGACCCCGCCGACGCCGCGCCCGACCATTGGCGGCACGTCCACAACCGTCTCGCGGCAAATGAAAACCCGCGGCCCTACACGCTGGAGCGTCATCGCGCCTGGCTCGCCCGCAAGGGAGCATTGCAATGAGATTTCGCTGGGGAACGCTGGTGACGATGGTCGCAGCCGTCAACGTCGTCGCGATATCGATGTGGATCAATCCGCCACCGAAGCTGATCTGGAACGCCTCTGCCAGCGTGCCGATCGGCTTCTACACCGTCCGTCCGGCCAGTGATCTGCGCATCGGCGACCTCGCCGTCGTGACGCCGCCGGACGATGTCGCCGTGTTCCTTTCGACGGGTGGTTATCTGCCACTGGGCGTGCCGCTGATCAAGCCGGTCGCGGCGCTGCCAGGACAGCATGTGTGCCGCAACGGCGTCGCCATCACCATTGACGGAAAGCCGGTCGGCGCTGCGCGCGAGCAGGATCGGATGCATCGACCGCTGCCCGTTTGGGAAGGGTGCCGCGTCGTCGCGCCCGACGAGATTTTCTTCATGAACGCGGATCGGAGCGACAGCCTGGACGGCCGCTATTTCGGGCCGCTCCCCGCATCGTCCGTGATCGGTCGCGCGACGCCGCTGCGTACGCGGGCACCTTTCTGATCGCTTTCCCCCTGCCAGCACAAAGGAGATTGGCAATGTACGCAGGCACGTTCAAACCTACCGCAGACGGCTATTCGGGACGCATCCGGATGTTCGGGATCAACGAGGCGATTATCGTCGTTCCCGCCGAACCGAACGACGCCGAGAACGCACCCGACTACCGGGTTCATCTCGATGAGGAAGCCGGTCCGGAGATCGGAGCGGGATGGAAGCGGGTCGGTGAGAAGGCCGGCGACTATATGTCGATCGAGATCGACAGCGCGATCTTCGCCGGTCCGCCTTTGCGCGCCAATCTGTTCCGTGCCGATGACGAGGGCACGATGTTCAACCTGTCGTGGAACCGACCGCGACCGCGCGAAGACCGGAGCTGATCGGTTGCGCCCGCGTCGCCATTCCATGCGCGGCCGGGCGCTGTCGCTGGTATGGCTCGCCGTCATGGCGAGCCCGCTGGCGATAGCCTGGCCCGATGCCACCGCCGCGCAAACGACGGCGCCGCAAACCGTCGATCCTGTCACACGCCATGTCGCGGAAGCATCGCGACGGTTCGGCATTCCGCAAGCGTGGATATGGGCGGTGATGCGCGCCGAAAGTGCGGGCGACGTGCGCGCCGTCTCCCATGCCGGGGCGATGGGGTTGATGCAGATCATGCCTGCCACCTGGACCTATCTGCGCGGTCGATACGGTCTTGGCGACGATCCCTATCATGTCCGCGACAACATCATCGCGGGCACAGCCTACCTTCGCGAACTGCATGACCGCTTTGGATCGCCCGGCTTTCTCGCCGCCTATAATGCGGGACCGGGGCGCTATGAACAGCACCTCGAAACCGGCCGGCCGCTTCCCCGCGAAACCCGCGCCTATCTCGCGATCCTCGCGCCGATGGTCGGCGGATCGCAGCCTGGCCGCGCAACGATCGCATCCGCCGATCCGCTGGCGTGGACTCGCGCGCCACTATTCGCCATGCGCGCGGACGACGCCCGTGCCGCACCGCAAACCGAAGCCGAAACGCCGCCGGACGACGAAACGTCCGCACAGGCTGTTGCGCCCGAAGTGCATCCAGACCGCTTGTTCGTCCCTCTTTCCGGCCAGGAACCGTCATGACGCGGGCTGGCGCGCCCTTTCGCATCATAGGGGGCGAACGGATACGGTCGGTCGGAAGCTGCTGGAATTTGGGGAGAAGCAGGGAGGCATGGCCAGATAAAAGGACCGCCGTCTGCCGGGGTCCATGTGGTTGGTTGGGCGCGCTTTTCTTGTCGGCTCTCAAAATGAGCCTGCCAGCCGCACTTTCAGAAAACTGCGTGAAATCAATCCCCGCGCGTATGGCAGCCGCCATTCGACCCGAAATCCGCGCCCGATGAGCGCCCGCGACGACGATTTCATGGTCCGCCCAGGACGGCCACGCGACGGCGCCAGTCAGGGCAGGCAGGCGAAGTCGTTTGTCGGCCAGGTAATGCGCGCCGCCAAGAAGGCCGGACACACCGGACGCGGCTTCGGACCTCGCCGGCAAGGCGGCGGAGGATCGCGCTTCGGTCGCGGCAACGCCGCAGGGTCAAGCCGTGCCCGACGGCCCGACATGCGCCGCGTCATCGTCAAGATGCGCGTCGTGCGCCACGCGGGAACAAAGTTCCGCGCGGCGCCGATCGCCCGGCATGTCGCTTATCTGGAGCGCGAGGGCGTCACCCGCGATGGCGCGCCGGCCCAGATGTTTGACGCCGGCTCCGACCGGGCCGATAGGGAAGCCTTCGCCGCGCGCTGCGAAGACGACCGGCACCATTTTCGGTTCATCATCTCGCCCGAGGATGCCGGCGAAATGCAGGACCTGCGCGCCTTCACCCGCGAACTGATGGCTGACGCCCAACGCGATCTCGGCACATCGCTCGACTGGGTAGCCGTCGATCACTGGAACACAGACAATCCCCATATCCATGTGCTGGTGCGCGGCCGCGCCGATGACGGCGGCGATCTGGTCATCAGCCGCAACTATGTGCGCGAGGGATTCCGGGGACGAGCGGAGGATCGCGTCACACTCGAACTCGGCCCGCGCAGCGAGCGCGAGATCCAGGCGGCGTTGCGCAAGGACGTGGAGGCCGAGCGCTGGACCGGCCTGGACCGAACCTTGCGCGGCATCGCCGACCATCATGGCGGCATCGTCGATCTTCGCCCCGAAAACGGTTCGCACGATCCGGAGGAACGACGCCTGCTGGTCGGCCGGGCGCAGAAGCTCGAACGGCTTGGTCTTGCCGATCCGATCGGTCCCGCGTCATGGACGCTAAAGCCTGGCAGCGAGGAGACGCTGCGCGCCTTGTCGATCCGAGGAGACATCATCAAGATCATGCACGCGGCGATGTCGCGCGGCGTCAACACACCCGATATCGCGTCCTTCGCCATCCATGACGACCAGATCGCTGATCCCGTGCTGGGCCGCCTGGTTGAACGCGGCCTGCATGACGAGCTGGCGGGCACGGCCTATGCCGTCGTCGAAGGCGTGGACGGGCGCACCCATCATCTGCGGTTCAGCGATATCGACATGACGGGCGACGCAAGGCCAGGGGCGATTGTCGAACTGCGGTCATGGGAAGATCACAAGGGCCAGCAACGGCATTCGCTCACCACCCGCTCCGACCTCCCGCTGGACCATCAGGTCACGGCCGAGGGCGCGACCTGGCTCGACCGCCATCTGATCGACCGCGATCCGCCCCCGCTGGGCGGCGGGTTCGGCGCATCGGTGGCGACCGCGCTCGATGCCCGCGCCGATCATCTCGTTGATGAGGGGTTGGCGCGGCGGCAAGGTCAGCGCTTCATCTTCGCCCGCAATCTGATCGGCACGCTGCGGCAGCGCGAACTGGACGGCGTCATCGCCCGGATCGCCGCCGAGACCGGAGTTCCACACATACCATCAGCGCCCGGCGATCATGTGACCGGAATCTATCGTCGACGCCTCACGCTAGCGTCTGGGCGGTTCGCCATGATGGAGGATGGCTTGGGGTTCCAGCTCGTGCCCTGGCGGCCCGCGCTCGATCCGCAGCTGGGCAAACACATCTCCGGAACGATGGCGCCCGGCGGCGGTGTGGATTGGAGTTTCGGCAAACAAAGGGGGTTAGGAATTTAACCCGATGCGAATAATCCGTCGCGGGAATCTCTGGAAGCAAAAGCAGGAAACGAACGGGCGAGTATGACACTGGTATTGACGGCCATGACCCCTCGCTACGTTGTGCAGGCTGCCGATCGGCTGCTGACGAAAGGGGCCGCCGTTCACGATGCGATGGCGAATAAGACCATTATCTACCGCACGAGAGATGGCGTCATGGTTCTGTCCTATTCCGGTATTGCCTATCTTAGTCGCCAACCCATGGATGAATGGATCGCGGAGCAGCTCTGGGGCGATGCCATTGGCCGTGGGCCAGACGGCTGCGGTCCCGCCGCCATGATGATGGGGCAGCGCCCAAACAACTGGACGATCGACCAGACAATCGCCGTGCTGAAGCGACGCATCGAGAGCATTCCGCAGCGAACCATCAACCTGGGAGGCCTCTACCTGGCAATTGCTGGATGGCGCGTGAGCCGTGAAGCACCTCGCCCATTCCTGATGGAGATCGAGCGGGAACCCAAGGCGACCACTGCGACGGTCTCCGGCACTCCGCGACGGCAGCGGTTCAAGCGAGAGTTCGCCATCGGGAGAATTGGCGCTTATGTCGCGCCGCGCGTGCTGAACGCCGCTTTCGATCGCTATCGGGCAAGCCGGACGCTTACCATGGAAGATGTCGAACAAACGTTCGTCGATCTCATTCGGTCGGTGGCCTATCGAAATCGCACCGTAGGACCGAACGTCCTCTGCACGATGTTCCCAATCGATGGCCCAGCTCTGTTCCGTTTTCATCCGGCGGCGGCCCACTCAGCTCGGGTGGGTTCCGCGCGAGGCGAGATGATCGTACCTGTCGCGCATACGCCCTGGATCATGTCGTCCAGCAGCCTTCAGGCGCCGCAGATGACCAGCGGCCAGTCGATCTCCGACCTGGATGGCTATCCCTTGGTGTTTGACGCGCCATTGGCCGGTAACGGCCTGTTGGCGCTCGCCGCGGCTATACCGCGTCCTGGCCCCTGACTCCGAGCCTACGCCATTCCCTGTCTTTGCACACTATAGCCACCGTTGCTTCGACGTAAGCTCCAAGCCCCTTGTAGAACCGCCCATCACCTCCCGACCTCTATGGCATTTGCCGGGAAGGAAGGACCGTGTCCGCCACCAAAATCCTCTGGGGCCAGGTCCTCGTGGTGTTCACCATCGTGCTGGCGTCGGTCTGGTCCGCGACCCAATGGACAGCGGCGGCGCTCGGCCACCAACACCAGCTTGGCTCGCCTTGGTTCACGGCGTTCGACGTGCCGGTCTATCCCCCGCCCGCCTTCTTCTGGTGGTGGTTCTCCTTCGACGCCTATGCGCCCGACATCTTCCAGCGCGGCGCCTATATCGCGGTGTCGGGCGGCTTCGTGTCGATCATCGTCGCCATCGGTATGTCGGTGTGGCGCGCGAGAGAGATCCGCAACGCCGAGACCTTCGGCACCGCGCGTTGGGCGACGGCCAAGGAAATCCGCGGCGCCGGTCTGCTCGGCGATGACGGCGTGGTGCTGGGCCGGTTTGAACGTGACTATCTGCGCCATGATGGGCCCGAGCATGTGCTGTGCTTCGCACCGACCCGGTCCGGCAAGGGCGTCGGCCTGGTGGTGCCCTCGCTGCTCACCTGGCCGGGATCGGCAATCGTTCACGACATCAAGGGCGAGAACTGGGGTCTGACCGCCGGTTTTCGCGCGCGGTTCGGCAAGGTGCTGCTGTTCGATCCGACCAATGCGGCGTCGGCCGCCTACAACCCGCTGCTCGAAGTACGGCGCGGCGAATGGGAGGTACGGGACGTCCAGAATGTCGCCGACGTCCTGGTCGACCCCGAAGGCAGCCTTGAGAAGCGCAACCATTGGGAAAAGACCAGCCACGCGCTGTTGGTTGGCACGATCCTGCACGTCCTCTACGCCGAACCCGACAAGACCCTGGCCGGTGTCGCCAATTTCCTGTCGGACCCGAAGCGGCCGATGGAAACCACGCTGAAGGCGATGATGCTGACCCCGCATCTGGGCGAGGCAGGCGTCCATCCCGTCGTCGCTTCGGCCGCGCGCGAACTGCTCAATAAATCGGAGAATGAACGGTCCGGTGTGCTGTCGACCGCCATGTCGTTCCTCGGCCTCTATCGCGATCCCGTCGTCGCGGCCGTCACCCGGCAATGCGACTGGCGCATCGCCGATCTGGTCGATGGCGCGCATCCGGTCTCGCTCTATCTGGTGGTGCCGCCCAGCGACATCAGCCGGACCAAGCCGCTGATCCGCCTGGTCCTCAACCAAATCGGTCGACGCCTGACCGAGGATCTGAAATCCAAGGACGGGCGGCATCGGCTGTTGCTGATGCTCGACGAGTTTCCGGCGCTGGGACGGCTCGACTTCTTCGAGTCAGCGTTGGCCTTCATGGCGGGCTACGGGATGAAGGCATTTCTGATTGCCCAATCGCTCAACCAGATCGAGAAGGCTTATGGGCCGAACAACGCCATCCTCGACAATTGCCATGTGCGTGTGACCTTCGCCACCAACGACGAACGGACCGCCAAGCGGGTGTCTGATGGGCTCGGTACCGCCACCGAGATGCGGGCGATGAAGAACTACGCCGGGCACAGGCTTTCGCCCTGGCTCGGTCATCTGATGGTCTCGCGTTCGGAAACCGCCCGCCAGCTCATGACCCCTGGCGAGATCATGCAGCTTCCACCCGATGATGAGATCGTCATGATCGCGGGCGTGCCTCCGGTGCGCGCGAAGAAGGCGCGCTACTTCACCGATCGGCGCTTCACGTCACGCCTGTTGCCCGCGCCCAAGACCCAGCGGGCCACGACCGCGCCCCGCCCGGATGACTGGACGGTGTTGGCGCCGCCGCAGCAGCCGGTTCTCGCGTACCCGGCATCCGCCAACGAATCGAGCCGCAACCCCGGCAACCCGGCCAAGGCCGCTCCCGCGAGCCAGAGCGACACCGCCAACGCCAATATTCGGCGCGAGCCCGGACTGCCCGATCATGAGGAGGTGGTGCGCGAGAAACCCACACCCACGCCGGAGTTCACGTTCGACGACACGGAGGCGACCGACAACGACGCCGCGATACAGCGCCGGATGCAGCGCCTCGCACGCCAGGCCAGTCTTGATCCCGGCGACGGCATCCAGCTCTGAGACGAAGGAACCGCCATGCGCATCAAACACACATTCCGTCTGCCCGCCGAGCTGTCCGGTCGATTGGCCGATTATGCAGCGAGGAAGCGCGTCGCCCAGACCCAGATCGTCGAGGCGGCGCTGCTGTCGTTCCTCTCGCCCGATGGGTCCGAACGGCTGGAGGCCGCGATCGGCCGTCGACTTGACCGGCTGTCGCGCCAGTCCGACCGGCTCGAACATCATGTCGCAATCTCCAACGAAGCGATGGCGCTGTTCGTCCGCTTCTGGCTGACCACGACCCCGCCCTTGCCGGACACCGCGCTCGCCGCCGCCCAGGCCAGCGGCCGGGAACGCTATCGCGGCTTCGTCGAGTCGCTCGGACGGCGCATGGAGACGGGCGCGAGCCTCGCGCGTGAACTGTCCGAGGACATCAAAGCTACGCCAGAGCACGATACTGAGAATTTCGAAAAATAAGCCCATCCCGCCGATCGTTTCTATTTGCACGCCATCCTACGACGCCTTGATTTTAGTGTTGCGATTGCCGGCTTTGTGTCTCTCTTACTCGTCCCCGATCGTTGCGCGCGTCGCCCGGCGATCCTTGCAGGGGACAGATCGTGCAGCATCAGCGGGTCGGATCGGAGGCGGATTCTCGCGGCGCGCGGATGCTGCGCACAGCGCTCGGCCCGTCGATCGCCTCCTGGCTCGCCGATCCCGCCATCGTCGAAGTCATGCTCAACCCCGACGGACGCCTTTGGGTCGATCGGCTCGGTGAAGGCCTGGCCGACACGGGCGAACGACTGTCGCCTGCGGACGGCGAGCGCATCATCCGTCTGGTCGCCCACCATGTCGGCGTCGACGTTCATGCGCGCAACCCGCGTGTTTCGGCGGAGCTGCCCGAGACCGGCGAGCGGTTTGAGGGACTGATCCCGCCTGTCGTCGCCGCACCCGCCTTTGCGATCCGCAAGCCCGCCGTCGCGATCTTCACGCTCGACGATTATGCCGAAGCCGGAATCATGTCGCGCTTGCAGGCGGCGGTGCTGCGTAAGGGCGTCGCTGATCGCAGCAACATCCTGGTGGCGGGCGGCACCTCGACCGGCAAGACTACGCTCACCAATGCGCTGCTAGCCGAGGTGGCCAAGACCTCCGACCGCGTCGTTCTGATCGAAGACACCCGCGAGCTGCAATGCGCCTCGCCCAATCTTGTGGCGCTGCGCACCAAGGACGGCGTCGCCTCGCTCTCCGATCTGGTGCGGTCCTCACTGCGCCTGCGCCCCGACCGCATCCCCATCGGCGAGGTGCGTGGCGCCGAGGCGCTCGACCTCCTCAAGGCCTGGGGCACCGGCCATCCCGGCGGCGTCGGCACCATTCACGCCGGCACGGCGCTCGGCGCGTTGCGCCGGATGGAGCAGCTCATCCAGGAAGCCGTCGTGACCGTGCCCCGCGCGCTGATCGGCGAGACCATCGACATGGTGGCGGTGCTGGCCGGACGCGGATCGGAACGCCGCCTCGCCGAACTCGCGCGCGTCGATGGCCTGGGCCCGGACGGCGACTTCGCGCTCACCCACCTCCCATGCCCTTCACCCGTATCGGCGGCGCCAGTGGCGACCGTCCTTTCAGCAGGAGAAAGCCAGTGAACCCGATATCCAACTTGCGGCGGCCGATCGCCGCCGTCTCTCATATGCGCCAGCAGGTCGCCGCTGGCGCATTGGCGTGCGTCGTGGCCCTGACTCTGTCGGCCCCGGCGCGCGCCTCCGGTTCGTCGATGCCCTGGGAAGCCCCACTCCAGTCCATCCTCGAATCGATCGAAGGGCCGGTGGCGAAGATCATCGCCGTGATCGTGATCATCGTCACCGGCCTGACGCTCGCCTTTGGCGATTCCGGCGGCGGCTTCCGCAAGCTGATCCAGATCGTGTTCGGCCTGTCGATCGCGTTTGCGGCATCGAGCTTCTTCCTGTCGTTCTTCAGCTTCGGCGGCGGGGCGCTGATCTGATGCTGGAGGATGGCGAAGTCGCGGGCTTCTACGCCCCGGTGCATCGGGCGCTCACCGAGCCGATCCTGCTCGGCGGCGCCCCGCGCGCCATCGCCATCGCCAATGGCACCCTGGCCGCCGCGATCGGCGTCGGCCTCCAGCTCTGGATCGCCGGCGGGGTGCTTTGGCTGATCGGGCATCTGGCGGCGGTGTGGGCGGCCAAGCGCGACGCGCAGTTCCCCGACGTCGCCCGCCGCCACCTCCGCTATCCCGCCTATCTGCGCGTCTGAGGCTCGCTCCCCATGATGAACCTCTCCGAATATCGCAACCGCGCCAGCCATCTGGCTGACTTCCTGCCCTGGGCCGCGCTGGTCGCCGAGGGCATCGTCCTCAACAAGGACGGCAGCTTCCAGCGCACGGCGAAGTTTCGTGGTCCCGATCTGGATTCGGCGACGCCCGCCGAGCTGGTCGCCGTCACCTCCCGGCTGAACAATGCCCTGCGCCGGCTGGGTTCGGGCTGGGCGATCTTCGTCGAGGCGCAGCGCGTGCCGGCGGGCGGCTATCCCGAGAGCGATTTTCCCGACGCTGCCTCCGCGCTCGTCGATCGCGAACGGCGCGCGCAGTTCGAGGAACAGGGCAGTCATTACGAGAGCGGTTATTACCTGACCCTGCTGTGGATGCCCCCCGCCGAAGACGCCGCACGCGCCGAAAGCTGGCTTTACGAGGGCCGCGCCCAAAAGGGCGTAGACCCTTGGGAGCTGGTGGGCAGCTTCGCCGACCGCACCGACCGGGTGCTGCAACTGGTCGACGGGTTCGTGCCCGAGGTCCGCTGGCTGGATGACAGCGAAACCCTGACCTATCTACACTCGACGATCTCGACCCGGCGCCAGCGCGTCCGCGTGCCCGAAACCCCGATGCACCTGGACGCACTGCTGGCCGATGAACCGCTGACCGGCGGTCTCGAACCGCGCCTGGGCGATCATCACTTACGCACGCTGACCATCACCGGCTTTCCGTCGATGACCTGGCCGGGCCTGCTCGACGAACTCAACCGGCTGGCTTTTCCCTATCGCTGGGCGACCCGCGCAGTGATGCTCGACAAGACCGACGCCACCAAGCTGCTCACCCGCATCCGGCGACAATGGTTCGCCAAGCGCAAGAGCGTCGCCGCGATTCTGCGCGAGGTGATGACCAATGAGGCCTCGACGCTGCTCGACAGCGATGCGTCGAACAAGGCCGCCGACGCCGACGCTGCGTTGCAGGAACTTGGCGCCGACGATGTCGGCCAGGCCTATGTCACCGCCACCGTGACGGTGTGGGATACCGATCCCGGCATCGCCGCCGAGAAGCTCCGGCTGGTCGAGAAGGTCATTCAGGGCCGGGACTTCACCTGCATCGCCGAGGGCGTCAACGCGATCGAGGCGTGGATGGGCAGCTTGCCCGGCCATGTCTACGCCAATGTCCGGCAGCCGCCGATCAGCACCTTGAACCTGGCGCATATGATCCCGCTGTCGGCGGTCTGGGCCGGCCCGGAACGCGATGAACATTTCGACGCGCCGCCGCTGTTTTTCGCCAAGACCGAAGGATCGACGCCGTTCCGCTTCTCGCTGCATGTCGGCGACGTCGGCCATACCCTGATCGTCGGACCGACCGGCGCCGGCAAATCGGTGCTGCTCGCGCTGATCGCCATGCAGTTCCGCCGCTATCAATCCGGCCAGGTGTTCGCCTTCGATTTCGGCAGCTCGATCCGGGTGGCGTCGCTGGCGATGGGCGGCGACTGGCAGAATCTTGGCAGCAGTCTCTATGATGGCGCAGCGGCCAGCGTCTTCCTACAACCGCTCGCCCGCATCGACGACCCCGCCGAACGCAACTGGGCGTCGGAATGGCTTGCCGCGATCCTGGCCGCCGAAGGCGTCACGGTCGATCCCCAGGTGAAGGAGTATCTCTGGTCGGCGCTCGGATCGCTCGCCAGCGCGCCCGTTTCCGAACGCACCCTGACGGGGCTCGCCGTCCTGCTCCAGCAGCAACAATTAAAGCAGGCGCTTGGTCCCTATTGCGTCGGCGGACCGTACGGCCAGCTGCTCGATGCGGAATCCGAGCATCTGGGCGACGCCGATGTCCAGGCGTTCGAGACCGAAGGGCTGACCGGCACCGGCGCCGCGCCCGCCGTGCTCTCCTATCTGTTCCACCGGATCGAAGGCCGGCTCGACGGATCGCCGACCCTCATCATCATCGACGAGGGCTGGCTGGTGTTGGACAGTCCTGCCTTCGCCCAGCAGCTCAAGGAATGGCTGAAGACTCTGCGGAAGAAGAACGCCAGCGTCATCTTCGCTACCCAGAGCCTCGCCGACATCGAGACCTCGACCATTGCACCCGCCATCGTTGAAAGCTGCCCGACGCGCATCTTCCTGCCCAACGAACGCGCGGTCGAACCGCAGATCACCGCCATCTACCGGCGGTTCGGGCTGAACGACCGTCAGATCGAAATCCTCAGTCGAGCCACCCCCAAGCGCGATTATTACTGCCAGTCGCGACGTGGCAATCGGCTGTTCGACCTGGGGCTTGGCGATGTGGCGCTCGCCTTTGCCGCCGCCTCGTCGAAGACAGATCAGGCGGGCATCGCCGAATTGCTCGCCGAACATGGCCGCGACGGCTTCGCCGCCGCCTGGCTGCGCGCTCGCTGCCTGGACTGGGCCGCCGATCTTCTATCCCCCACAGAACCGGAGAATGAGCCATGACCCGTTTTCACTTGCGCCGTGCGATGATCGCCGGCGTCGCCATGATCGCCGTCGCCGGCGTATCGGCGCCCGCCAGCGCCCAGCTCTTCGGCGGGATCGTCTATGATCCCACCAACTACGCCCAGAATGTGCTGACGGCGGCCCGCTCGCTCCAGCAGATCAACAATCAGATCCAGTCGCTCCAGAACGAGGCGTCGTCGCTGATCAACGAAGCGAAAAACCTCGCCAGCCTGCCATTTTCCTCGCTCCAGCAGCTTCAGGCGCAGGTTCGTCAGACCCAGCAGCTTCTCGGGCAGGCGCAGCGCATCGCCTATGACGTCCAGCAGATCGAGCAGGCGTTTTCGACCCGCTACCGCAACATGGACCTCAACGCCTCCGACCAGGCGCTGATCGACGGCGCGCAGGACCGCTGGGAGACCAGCGTCGCCGGGTTCGAGGATGCGTTGAAGGTCCAGGCTGGCGTGGTCGGCAATATCGACGGCGCGCGCACCGCCATGTCGAACATCGTCGGCGCCAGCCAGTCGGCGACCGGAGCGTTGCAGGCGGCGCAGGCCGGCAACCAGCTTCTCGCCCTGCAATCCCAGCAGATCGCGGACCTCACGGCATTGGTCGCTGCGCAGGGACGCGCTCAGGCGCTCGAAGCCGCCCGCGACGCCGCCACCGAAGCGCAAGGACGCGAGCAATTCCGCCGCTTCATGACGCGCAGCGGCAACTGATCGAACACGGCCAGGCATCGGCCGGAAAGGGAGACTGGGGATGAGCCGCAGCGCGAAGATCGCAGGCGTGGCGCTGGCCGCAGGCATATTGCTGGCCACCGCCATCGTCATCGCCGTCGATGACCGACCGGCGGAGAAGGCCACGCCGCGCATCGCGACGATCGGCGCAGATCCGCTGCGCGCCGAGCTGGACCGATGCCGCACCCTGACCATGCCCGACGCAGGTTGCGAGGCAGCCTGGGAAGATCATCGCCGCCGCTTCCTCGGTCGCGACAGCGGCGACCGACAGTTTGATACCGGAACCACCATGGGTGCGCCGGACGACGGGCTTGATCGCGAACCCTCAAGCGATCCCGCCAAGGTTTCCTTGACGCAAACGCCTGCCACGTCCGTCGACGTGGCCGCCGCTTCCGCATCCGAGCCGGGCCGCTGACATGAACGACGTCGGCGTCATCAACCGCTTCCTCGACACCTTCAACAGCTACATCGACAGCGGGTTCGGGCTGCTCGGTGGCGAGGTCGCCTTCCTCACCACCACCCTGATCGTCATCGACATCACGCTGGCCGGTCTGTTCTGGGCCTGGGGTGCCGACGAAGACGTCATGCACCGCCTGGTCAAGAAGGTCCTCTATGTCGGCTTTTTCGCCTTCGTCATCGGCAATTTCTCCGCGCTCGCCGGCATCGTGTTCGACAGCTTCGCCGGTCTCGGTCTGAAGGCCAGCGGCGCCAGCATCAGTCTCGCCGATTTCATGAAGCCCGGCAGCGTCGCCGCCACCGGGTTCGACGCCGGCGAACCGCTGCTGGACGCCATGGGCGATCTGATGGGATTCCGCAGCTTCTTTGCCAACTTCATCCAGATCGCGGTGCTGCTCGTCGCCTGGGTTATCATCCTCATCGCCTTCTTCATCCTGTCGGTGCAGCTCTTCGTCACCCTGATCGAGTTCAAACTGGTGACGCTGGCCGGCTTCGTGCTGTTGCCCTTCGCTCTGTTCAACAAGACCGCCTTCCTCGCCGAAAAGGTGCTGGGCAATGTCGTAGCATCGGGCATCAAGGTGCTGGTGCTGGCCGTCATCGTCGGCATCGGCACCGGCCTGTTCACCGAGTTCACGACCGCGTTCAGCGGCACGCCCACTGCCGAGGAAGCCATGTCCGTCGCACTCGCGGCGCTAGCGCTGCTCGGGCTCGGCATCTTTGGCCCGGGCATCGCCACCGGGCTGGTTTCCGGTGCGCCCCAGCTCGGCGCTGGCGCGGCGGTCGGAACCGCGCTCGCGGTCGGCGGCGCTGCGATGGCGGGCGGCATGGG
>DATCYF010000012.1:0-162250 GCA_036570425.1 Rhizorhapis sp.
GCCGCCTGCGGCCATGCCTGTGCCGACCGCGGCGCCGGCGCTGAGCTGGGGACCGCCGGAGACGATGCCGCTGGCGATGCCGGGCCCGAAGATGCCGAGGCCGACCAGCGACAATGCAGCGAGCACGATCGCCATTGCTTCGTCGATGGTCGGGGTGGCGCCGCCGAAGCCGGATGTGAATTCGGAAAAGAGCGTCGAGCCGATGCCGATGATGACGCCGAGCACCAGCACCTTGATGCCGGACGAGATGACGTTGCCGAGCACGCGCTCGGCCATGAATGCCGACTTGCCGAACAGGCCGAACGGAATCAGCACGAAGCCGGCGAGCGTTGTCAGCTTGAATTCAATGAGGGTGACGAAGAGCTGGATGGCGAGGATGAAGAAGGCGAGCAGGACCAGCGCCCAGGCCAGGAACATGCAGGCGATCTGGATGAAGTTCTCGAAGAAGGACCAGTAGCCCATGAGACTGGAGATCGAGTCGAGCAGCGGCCGACCGGCGTCGAGCCCGGTCTGCGCCACCTTGCCGGGGCGGAGCAGATCCGCCGTGGTGAAGCTCGTACCGCTGGCCTTCAGGCCGAGCCCGGCGAAGCTCTCGAAGATGATGCGGGCGAGGTTGTTCCAGTTGCCGATAAGGTAGGCGAAGACGCCGACGAACAGCGTCTTCTTCACCAGGCGGGCCATGATGTCGTCGTCGGCGCCCCAACTCCAGAAGAGCGCCGCGAGCGTCACGTCGATGACGATCAGGGTGGTGGCGATGAAGGCGACTTCGCCGCTGAGGAGACCGAAGCCGCTGTCGATGTAGCGGGTGAAGACCTCGAGGAAATGGTCGATGACGCCGGTGCCGCCCATGATCTTATCTCGCCTCGTTGAGGTGTGGCGGCGCGGTCGGTGCCGGGGCCTCCGAAGCCGGCCGATCCGTGCGCTCCAAGGGGGGTAAGGCGCTGTCTCCGTGCGCTGGCGGCATCTCGGGCAGTCGTTCGGCCGGACGCGCGCCGGGCGCGAGGAAGCGATTGCGGTTCTCGGCCCAGGCGCGCAGGCACGCCGGATCGCGCGGTCCCGCCTCGCCAAGCGCCTGGCAGCGGATCAACTCGTCCCGCAGCGGATCGGTCGGCGTCTGCGTGGTCCGGCCGGACGGCCAGGCCTCGGGCGCTTCCTCTTTCCGGCTCATCTCGATCGCGGTCGCAGTGATCGCGACGGCCACGAAAACGACGGCGCCTAGCCGGGCAAGCGTCTTGCCGTCCATCGCGGGCTCCTCAGTTGCCGTTCGGGAACATGCGGGCGTTTCCCGGCTGGTAGCCGCTGCCCGGCGTCAGGAATCGGCGACGCTGCTCGCGACCTTGTTCGGCCGCCGCGGCACGCTCGGCCTCGGAGAGGTTCTGCGCCCGACCATTGGCGGCGACGACGGCCGTGAGGTCAGCGAGCTGCTGCGCCTGCAGTGCGAGAAGCTGGTTGCCGGCCTGTGTCGCCTGCAGCGCGCCTGTCGCGCCCTGGCTCTGCCCGACCAGCGCCGACATCTGCGTCCGGTTGGTGTCGATGTTGCCGACGACGCCGGCCTGGACACGCATCGCATCCTGCAGGCCGCCGACGGTGTTCTGCCAGCGCTCGCGCGCACCGGCGACGAGCTGCTGGTCCGAGGCGGACATCGACGCATTGCCGTAGGTCGTTCGGAACGCCTGGTCGATGTTCTGGACGTTGTAGGCGATGCGCTGCGCCTCGCCCAAAAGCTGTTGCGTCCGCTGGACGGACTGCTGGAGCTGTTGGAGAGACGAAAAGGGCAGGCTTGTAAGGTTGCGCGCTTGATTGATCAGACCGGTCGCCTCGTTTTGAAGCGACGTGATCTGGTTGTTGATCTGCTGAAGCGCCCGCGTGGCAGTCAGAAGATTCTGGGCGTAGTTGGTGGGGTCGTAGACGATCCCGCCGAACTGCGCGTGGGCGGGCGCGGCCATAAACGGGATCGCCGCGACGGAGGCCGTCAGCAGCGCAGCGCTCAGGCGCAGGGCGCGCGAGTGGAAACGAACGGAACGGGTCATGGACGTGCCTCCTGATCAGTTTGGGGGGTGACGTTGGTGAGTTCGGCGATGAGGTCGGCGGCCCAAGCGAGCCGGTTTTCGGCAAGCCATTCGGGCAGGAAGCCGTCTGTGCCGCTTCGGGCATGGACGTCCGCGATGAGCGCCTGATGCTGCTTTGATGAGGCCGCGCAGAGGGCCAAGGCCACATCGGACAAGCCCAGCTCGAACAGCCGGTTGCCGCGGCGCGATTGGCAGTAGTAGTCGCGCTTGGGCATCGCCCGCGCGAGGATTTCGATCTGGCGATCGTTGAGACCGAAGCGGCGATAGATGGCGGTGATCTGCGGCTCGATCGCGCGCTCGTTCGGCAGCAGGATGCGGGTCTGGCAGCTCTCGATGATGGCCGGCGCGATCGCAGAGCCGTCGATGTCGGAGAGCGATTGCGTGGCGAAGATGACGCTGGCGTTCTTCTTGCGCAGCGTCTTGAGCCACTCGCGAAGCTGGCCTGCAAAGCCCTCGTCGTCGAGCGCGAGCCAGCCTTCATCGACAATCAGCAGCGTCGGTCGCCCGTCGAGGCGGTCTTCGATGCGGTGGAAGAGGTAGGCGAGCACGGCCGCTGCGGCCCCGGTGCCGATCAGCCCTTCGGTCTCGAAGACCTGAACATTGGCTTCGCCAAGATGTTCGGCCTCGGCATCGAGCAGCCGGCCATAAGGACCGCCGACGCAGTAGGGCCGCAACGCCTGCTTCAGATCGTTGGATTGCAACAGGACGGACAACCCCGTCAGCGTTCGCTCGGTGATCGGCGCGGAGGCCAAAGACGACAGCGCCGACCAAAGATGTTCCTTCACCTCGGGCGTGACGGACATGCTTTCGCGCATCAGGATGGCGACCAGCCAGTCGGAGGCCCAGGCGCGTTCGGCGACATCGTCGATACGCGCGAGCGGCTGAAGCGAGACGCTGTCGTCTGCGCCTTCGGTGAGGCCGCCGCCGAGATCGTGCCAATCGCCGCGCATGGCGAGCGCGGCGGCGCGGATCGATCCGCCAAAGTCGAAGGCGAAGACCTGGGATTGTGGATAGCGCCGGAATTGCAGCGCCATGAGCGCCAGCAGCACCGATTTGCCGGCGCCGGTCGGTCCGACGATCAGCGTGTGGCCGACATCGCCAACATGGATGGAAAGCCGGAACGGGGTCGAGCCTTCGGTCTTGCCGAACAGCAGTGGGGGTGCTGCGAAATGCTCGTCCCGTTCCGGTCCCGCCCACACCGCGGAAAGCGGGATCATGTGGGCGAGATTCAATGTGTTGATCGGGGGCTGGCGAACGTTGGCGTAAACATGCCCCGGCAGTGAGCCGAGCCAGGCGTCCACCGCGTTGATCGTCTCGGGCATGGCCGTGAAGTCGCGGCCCTGGATGACTTTCTCGACCATCCGCAGCTTCTCGGCGGCGATGCGCGGATCATCGTCCCACACAGTGATCGTCGCGGTCACATAGGCTTGGCCCGCATAGTCGGCGCCGAGCTCCTGTAGCGCCATGTCGGCGTCCGCCGCCTTGTTGGCGGCATCGGTGTCGACCAGAGCCGAGGCTTCGTTGGTCATCACCTCCTTGAGGATGGCCGCGATCGATTTGCGTTTGGCGAACCATTGCCGCCTGATCTTGGTCAGCAGCTTGGTGGCGTCGGTCTTGTCGAGGAGGACGGCCCGCGTCGACCAACGATAGGGGAAGGCCAGCCGGTTCAGCTCGTCGAGGATGCCGGGCGTCGTCGCCGTGGGAAACCCGACTACAGTGAGAATCCGGAGATGCGCGATGCCGAGACGCGGTTCCAGCCCGCCCGTCAGCGGCTGATCGGCGAGCAGCGCATCGAGATACATCGGCGTCTCGGGTACGCGAACGCGGTGCCGCTTGGTCGAGACGGTCGAGTGCAGGTAGGTCAGCGTCTCGCCATCATCGAGCCAGGCGCATTCCGGCATGAAGGCGTCGATGAGCTGGAGGATGCGATCGGTGCGATCGGCGAAGCCGCGCAGGATCTCGTGCGCATCGACGCCGGTATGGTCTCGCCCTTCATAGAGCCAGGTTTCGGCTCGGGCCGCGTCCTCGGCGGGAGGCAGGTAGAGGAAGGTGAGGAAGTAGCTGGATTCGAAATGCGCGCCGGCTTCCTCGAAGTCGGCCTTACGCTCGGCATCGACGAGGGCGGAGGCGCTGTCGGCGAACATGCTGGCCGGATAGGTCGCCGCACCATGGCGCTGCGCCTCAACGAAAATGGCCCAGCCGGAGCCGAGGCGCCGGAAGGCGTTGTTGAGACGGCCGGCGACAGCGACCAACTCAGCCGGCACGGCGCTGTCGAGGTCGGGCCCGCGGAAGCGTGCGGTGCGCTGCAGGCTGCCGTCCTTGTTGAGGACAATGCCTTCGCCGACCAGTGCGACCCAGGGGAGGAAGTCGGCGAGCCGAGTATTGCGGTTGCGATATTCTGCGAGGTTCATCATCGGCGTCGCTCCTCAGACCGACAGGTGACCGGGAATGCGCAGATGCTTGCGCACGACGTCGACGAACTGCGGATCGCGCTTGGCCGCCCAGACGGCGGCGAAATGGCCGACGGCCCAGAGGCCGAGGCCGACTAGCCAGAGGCGGAGCCCCAGGCCGAGCGCGGCCGCCAGCGTGCCGTTGAGGATGGCGAGCGAGCGCGGAGCGCCGCCGAGCAGAATGTGCTCGGTCAGCGCCCGATGGACGGGGACTGAGAAGCCCTGCAGCTCGCCGCCATGGTCCGCGCCATCGGCCATCAGACCAGCGCCCCGCCACCGAAAGAGAAGAACGACAGGAAGAAACTGGACGCCGCGAACGCGATCGACAGGCCGAACACGATCTGGATCAGGCGCCGTGCGCCGCCCGAGGTGTCGCCGAAGGCCAGCGTCAGACCGGTAATGATGATGATCATCACCGCGATGATCTTGGCCACCGGTCCCTCGATCGATTCGAGGATGGACTGCAAAGGCGCTTCCCAGGGCATTGATGACCCGGAAGCGTGGGCAGCCGGCGCGAGCGCCAGCGTGAGAAAGCTGACCGACACCGCCGTGGCGATGTGGCGGCGGATGCGCAAAGCGTGCTGGATCATGACGGGTCTCCTGTGAGGGGCTGGTTTGCGGGGGTGACGCGGTAGTCGCCGCCAGGGCCGAGGCCCTCGATGCGGGCGAGTTCGGCGAGCCGGCGCGACGCGCCGCGGCCGGAGAGCACGGCGACGAGGTCGATCGTCTCGGCGATCAGCGCGCGCGGGACGGTCACCACGGCTTCCTGGATGAGTTGCTCCATGCGACGGAGCGCGCCGATGGCGGTGCCGGCGTGGATGGTGCCGACGCCGCCGGGGTGGCCTGTGCCCCACGCCTTCAAGAGATCGAGGGCTTCAGCCCCGCGCACCTCACCGATCGGGATGCGGTCTGGGCGAAGACGGAGCGAGGAGCGGACAAGATCGGAGAGCGACGCGACGCCATCTTTCGTCCGCATCGCGACAAGATTGGGCGCTGCGCATTGCAGCTCGCGCGTATCCTCGATCAGCACGACGCGGTCGGAGGTCTTCGAGACCTCGGCTAGCAACGCGTTGGTGAGGGTCGTCTTGCCGGTGGATGTGCCCCCAGCGACGAGGATGTTGCGCCGGTCGGCGACGGCCTGGCGCAGGATCTCGGCTTGATCCGCCGTCATGATCCCGGCGGCGACATAGTCGTCGAGCGTGAACACGGCGACAGCGGGCTTGCGAATGGCGAAGGCGGGTGCGGACACCACGGGGGGCAAGAGCCCCTCGAACCGCTCCCCCGTTTCGGGCAGCTCGGCCGAAACACGCGGCGCGCCGGGATGGACTTCGGCGCCGACATGATGGGCGACGAGGCGAATGATACGCTCGCCGTCGGAAGGCGAGAGCAGTTCACCCGTGTCGGAAAGCCCTCCGGAAAGCCGGTCGACCCAGAGCCGCCCATCGGGGTTGAGCATCACCTCGACGATCGCGGGGTCTTCCAGAAACCGGGCGATCGCCGGCCCGAGGGCCGTGCGCAGCATGCGCGCACCGCGAAGGATCGCCTCCGATTTCTGGTGAGTGCCTGCCACGTCGTCCCCGTTCTCGTGCGGGCCCGCGATATGCGGCCCTGGATCGGGGATGAGTAGAAGAGGCAGAATTCAGGGCATGACAACAACCGAAATGTGGTTGTCGTACTGTGGCGTACAAAGACAGGGAAACGGCGGACCTTTGCCCGCCTTGCTTAGGTCGGATGAGTGACTATTGAGAGTTACGAGTAAGCTTCTCGATTCGTCGAATGTCCGAGGCGGATCGTTCTAGTACTTCATTGTCTCGGCGAGATAGTCGACGAAGGCTCGGGATGCCGGCTTCGACGCGCGTCCCGCAGGCAGCACTGCATGCACATCGACAGTGCCCATGTCCCAGTCGGTCAGCACGCGCGCCAGTTCGCCACGCTCCAGCTCTTCCCGACATCCCCAGATCGCCGTCGAAGCAATGCCCAAGCCGGCGACGGCCGCACTGGTTGCTACCTCGTTGACGGAGATATTAAGGCGACCTTCGAGACGAACAGAAACGGACTTACCTTGCGATCGGAAAACCCAGGCGTCGGGGCGCATGCCCGATGGTCCGAGAATCAACATGTGCGATGACAGGTCTGCGGGCTTCCTGGGAGTGCCGGCACGTTCGAGATAGGCGGGTGACGCCACCAGCATTCTGGCCGATGTACCCAGCTTGCGAGCCATCATGCTGGAGTCGTGAAGCAGGCCAAAACGCAGCGCTACGTCGACGGCTTCGTTGATCAGGTCCTGCCGATTGTCCGCGATGACGAAATCGATCCGCAGCGAAGGGTGACGTTGCATGAATAGCGGCAAGCGCGGGATAAGCTCGCGCATGGCGAAGCTCGTTGTCGCTCCGACGCGCAACACGCCTCGCAACTCGCCCGTGCCTCGCGCTTCGTGATCGGCCTCCTCGAGCGCTGCTAGGACGGGTTCTACCCGTGCGAGGTACTGCACGCCCGCCTCGGTGAGCGTCACGGCACGGGTCGAACGCGAGAGGAGCGCCACGCCGACCTCTCGCTCCAAGCCGGCGATAATCCGCGACACGGAAGGCTGTGACAGCCCCATCTCACGACCGGCAGCGCCGAAGCTTCCGGTGCGTGCGACGCGACCCAATACGTAGAGCGCACCCAGCTTGTCTGTCATTCGTATTCCGGATTTGTCCTAGTTGTCCGGTGAGGCTACCCAACGAAATCCAAATGAGCAACTATCGCGCCGGCCATGGCGAAACATTGCTTGCAGGTGGACATAGCGTTGAAGACGCATCGCCACGGTCGCCATCGCAATGACGCTGACCGAAGACGCAAGGTGATCCGGCAAATGGGCCCGATCTCCATTCAACCATTCGAAAATTATGAGGCTCCCGATGACAAAGATTCTTGTGCTGTACTATTCGAGCTACGGCCACATCGAACAAATGGCCCAGGCCGTCGCCGACGGTGCGCGCGAGAGCGGGGCCGATGTGGTGATCAAGCGCGTGCCGGAGATCGTGCCCCCTAACGTCGCGGGTGCCTACGGGTTCAAGCTGGATCAGGCCGCACCGATCGCCGTGCCCGACGAGCTGGCCGACTACGACGGCATTGTCTTCGGCGTCCCGACCCGGTTTGGCGGAATGGCTGCGCAGATGCGCAACTTCCTCGATCAGACCGGCGGTCTTTGGCACAGCGGCGCGCTCATCGGCAAAGTCGCGTCGATGTTCACCTCGTCCGCGACGCAACATGGCGGACAGGAGGCCACGATCCTGACGAGCATCCCGACCTTTCTCCATCATGGGATGATCATCGTCGGGTTGCCCTACAGCAATACGGATCTCACGCTGCTCGACGAAGTGAGCGGCGGTACGCCTTATGGTGCGAGCACCATTTCCGGATCCGACAACAAGCGTCAGCCGAGCGAGCGAGAGCTGGGCCTTGCCCGCGCTCAAGGGCGCTACGTGGCTCAGGTCGCATCGCGTCAACGGCAGGGTGACGACGCCCACGCCCCGCAGGCTGAATAGACGCAACGACAACGGAGGAGCCGGTGTCCCCAACGGATGCCTGCTCCTCTAGTCGGCGTTGTGCTCTTCCCCAACATCCTCCGCAATTTCTTGCCGCAGTTTCGGGCCCTTCGCGAGCCGCCGACCGAGCGCGGTGACGAACGCCTCGTAGCGCTCGCCGGCCTTCGCGCGCGCCGCGGCCTGGGCGGGCTCGGGCAGCGGTGGGTTCGTCGTCAGCCAGAAGCGGATGAATACGGCCAGCGTTTCGACGGCGATGCCGAGGTCGCGCTCCATCCGCGCCATGCGTCGGTCGAGCTGATCGAGCCGTTTCGTCGTCGCCGCCTCCTGCCGTTCGGCGGCGTCGGGCGACAGAAAAGACGCAATGCCGGCTTCTGCGATCAGCGACAGGGATTGATCGCGCCGGGCGGCGTGGGCGGCGAGCGCTTTCATGACATCGGGTTCGAGATACACGGATAGCCGCCGTTTCTTGGAAGGCTTTGCCACGGTGCCTCCTAAAGCTCGATGCCGTCGCCCGGATCGAGCGACGCTTGGCGCGCGACCTGGCGCATGGTCTGATTCATGCGCGAGAGGCGCGCGGCGTCCTCATCGGCATCGTCGCGGGGATCGATCTCGAACTCGTTCTCGATAGGTTTATTGGGCTCGACGGGTTTCGCGCGGCTCAGTTCTGGCTGGTGCCGGCGCTCGGAGTCGGTCGTATCCTCGTCCTCCGATCCACCGCCGTTGGTGGGCATCGCGACCGCTGGCGTCGCCGGAAGGGGCAGCGTGCTCCAGTCGTCCGGTCGGGCCGTTGCCGGCTTCACCAAGTTCGGCGGCGATATGATGCGCTCCTGAAACCGACGATCCTCATAGTATCGCGCCTTCTTCGCGCGGATTGGCGGGGTGCCCGCCACCATGACGATCTCGTCGGCGGGCGGAAGCTGCATCACCTCGCCTGGCGTGAGCAGCGGGCGAGCCGTCTCGGACCGCGAGACCATCATGTGGCCGAGCCAGGGCGACAAGCGATGACCGGCATAGTTCTTCATCGCCCGCATTTCGGTCGCAGTGCCGAGCGCGTCGGAGACACGCTTGGCGGTCCGCTCGTCATTGGTCGCGAAGCTGACGCGGACATGGCAGTTGTCGAGGATCGAGTTGTTGGGCCCGTAGGCTTTCTCGATCTGGTTCAGCGACTGAGCGATGAGGAAGGCTTTGAGCCCGTAGCCGGCCATGAAGGCGAGTGCGCTCTCGAAAAAGTCGAGGCGGCCGAGCGCGGGGAACTCGTCGAGCATCAGGAGGAGACGATGGCGGTTGCCCTTCGCCTGCAGATCCTCGGTGAGACGCCGGCCGACCTGATTGAGGATCAGACGGATCAGCGGCTTGGTCCGGTTGATGTCTGAGGGCGGCACGACGAGATAGAGCGTGGTCGGATGCTTGCTGCCGACGATGTCGACGATGCGCCAGTCGCAGCGGCGTGTGACCTCGGCGACGACGGGATCACGATAGAGGCCGAGGAACGACATCGCGGTCGACAGCACGCCCGACCTTTCGTTGTCTGATTTGTTGAGCAGCTCGCGCGCGGCGCTGGCGATCACGGGATGCGGGCCGGCCTCGCCGAGGTGCGCCGTCTTCATCATGGCGGCGAGAGTCGACTCGATCGGCCGCTTCGGATCTGACAGGAATGCGGCGACCCCCGCGAGCGTCTTGTCGGCCTCGGCATAGAGGACATGCAGGATCGCGCCGACCAGCAGCGCGTGGCTGGTTTTCTCCCAGTGATTGCGCTTTTCCAGTGACCCTTCCGGGTCCACGAGGATGTCGGCAATATTCTGCACGTCGCGCACCTCCCATTCACCGCGGCGCACCTCGAGCAGCGGATTGTAGGCGGCGGATTTCGTATTGGTCGGATCGAACAGCAGCACGCGCCCGTGGCGAGCGCGAAAGCCGGCGGTAAGCGTCCAGTTCTCGCCCTTGATGTCATGGACGATGGCGGAGCCCGGCCAGGTCAGTAGCGACGGCACGACTAGGCCGACGCCCTTGCCGGATCGCGTAGGCGCAAAGCACAGCACATGCTCGGGACCGTCGTGGCGAAGATAGTCGCGCTCGTGCTTTCCGAGAACGACACCATCGGCCCCGAGGAGGCCGGCAGCGCGTACTTCGCTGGCAACGGCCCATCGGGCGGAGCCGAACGTCTCGGCATTCTTGGCTTCGCGCGCCCGCCAGACCGACATGCCGACCGCGACGGCGATGGAGATGAAACCGCCGGATGCCGCGATATACGCCCCTTCGATGAAGATCGGCGGGGCATAGGCATCGTAGAAGTACCACCACCAGAAGAAGGCCGGCGGATAGTAGATCGGCCAGCCGGCCAGCTCGAACCAAGGCAGGCCGAGCTGCGGCTGAAAGCCGAGACGGTAGGCGGTCCACTGCGTTGCCGCCCAAGTGGTCATGAGGATAATCAGGAAGACGGTGAGGATCTGACCCCAGAGGATTTTGGTCGCCGACATGGCGCGTTCCTTTCTTGATGGGACTACATGCCGAGCCCGCGGTTGCGTCCGAAGCTCCAGTCGACGCCACCGGCGCCGCGCGACACGCCGGAGACGTGCTGGCCGATCTGGCGTTCAAGGGATGGCGACCAAGGCACGAGCTGGAAGCCGAGACCGTCGTCGATCATGGCGAAGCGGCCCGACGCGAGCGCGAAGCGCTGGCGATAGGTGCCCGCCACATACTCGCCCGTTCCGGCCTTCGAGAATTGCCGGCCGGTCTCGGCCGCAAGCTTGTCGCCCAACGCTTCCACCTCGCGCTGGCGCAGCGTGTCGATCAGCCCGGGCGAGAAGCTGACGCCGCGCGTCTGCCGCTCGGCGAGGCCCTGGCCAACGAGATGTTCGGCCCGCCGGTCCATCGCGTGGCGAACTTCCGCGCCGAAGCCGCCACCACCGAGCGCGACGGGATCGCGGGCGATCGCCTGCCGGTCGAGCCAGGTCGCGCCGGTCGCGTGGACCTGCCGCTCGATGTCTAGATCGGAGCGCACGGCGAGCGCGACACGGCCGCGCCCTTGCGCGTCGTCGAATTTACGCAGCTCCACGATCGAGCCCGGCGCACTGTCGCCGGCGGCGTCGAGGTCAGGCAGTTTGATGTGATGGGTCCGTCCATCCGTCCCATCGACCACGGCATAGGCCGTGCCCTTCAGCTCATCGTCGAGACCCCGATCGACCAGCCGGCCGACGACAGGTTCGTTCAAGCTTTCGCTGGCCAACACGTAGCTGGCGGCGCCGCGTTCGATGCCGCGCTCGGTCAGGCCCCGATGAATGCGCTTGATGATATCGCCACGTTCGCCGAGCTCGCGCAGTGTCGCCTCGGCGTTCTCCGAGATTGTCCATTGCCCGGGGCCGACCTGATCGGCGAGTCCAAGCGTCTCCAGCTTGCGGAGGCGGCCAACCTTCATCGCATGGAATTCGTCCGGCTGCTGGTCGGGGCGCGGCGCAAGATCCACCACGCCGGTGCGATAGCTGTCCCGGGCAAGTTGGCGGTCGAGATTGGTCCAGCGCTCGGCCTCGATCTGCCGTTCGAGATTGTGGCGGATCTCGTGGTCGGTGCGCGGGCCTAGTTCCTGGGTGACGAGATCCTGCGCGCGGGCACGCATGCCTTCCTTGATATAGTCGCGGGAAATGACGAGGTCCTGGCCATCGTCGGTCCGGCCGCGCAGGATGATATGGACGTGGGGATTGTCCGTGTTCCAGTGATCGACACCGACCCAATCGAGCTTGGTGCCGAGGTCCTTCTCCATCTGCCCCATCAGCTCGCGGGCGAAGGTCTTGAGGTCGGACATCTCCGGCGCGTCCTCGGGCGAGACGATGAACCGGAAATGATGCCGGTCGTCCTGAGTCCGCTCGGCGAAGGCCTTGGCATCGGCCGCCTCCGTCTCCGGCCCGAACAGCTTCGCCTTCTCCCCGTCCCGGGTGACGCCCTCGCGCTGCAGGTAGTTGAGGTGGGCGGTGAGCGGCGCCGAGCGAGCGCTATGCCGGACGACGCGCGTCTTGATGACCGTGTTGCGGGATCGGCTGGTCAGGAGCCGGTTGGCTTGCAGGGTCGCGCGCTGGCCGCGTCCGAAGCGTGAGCGGTTTCCCGAGCTGATCTTGCCGGAGCGCGAGACCCTGCCGCCGGCGCGCTGGGCGGCCGCCAGCGCCTGCGCGATGAAGGGCCGCGCCTGCTGCGCGCGGGTCGAGCGGATGCGGCCCGGCCGGATGCGAAAATCGTCCTCGCCGCTCATGGCCGCGGCCCCGCACATCGCGCAAAGCCGAGGAAATCCTTGCAGAAATCACGAACGCGCAGGCCGCGCCGATCAGGCGCACCTCGCGCCAATGCGCCATAAGCTACTGAAAACACACGACCGCACCAAGCCGCACATCGCGCGCTTTTATCTCGCCATCGTGCGGTTGTGTTGCCTCCTTCTCCTCCGCGGACCGCCATTCGTCCGCCAGAGCACGCCATTGTCCGATCCGATGCGAAAGCGGTCATCGCGGCGCTCCGGAGGCGTTGCGGCCGACGAACAGACCATCGGCTACCGGCGCAATCGCGCTTTGATCGCGCGCCGGAGTTGCCGTCGATGCCACAACCTGCTCGCCTTCGTGATGCACCGGAGCGACACTGACGCTGCCCGATGACTGCACAACGAAGAGCGGTGCGCGGGTCCAGGCGAGCGGATCGGCAGCAGCCACCATCACCGGCGCGACGATCTCGCCGCTGCCGAGAACGGGCGCGAGCATGGCGACATAGGCGCGCGTTTCGGCAGGCAATGGTCGGCCCGCGAGATACTCTTCGTAGCGTCCGGGGCCCGCATTGTAGGCCGCAAGGAAGCCGGGCGAACCGTAGCGGTCGTGCATCTCGCGCAGATACGCCGCGCCCGCCAGGATGTTGTCGCGCGGATCATAAGGGTTGGCGCCGAGGCCGAGACGGACGCGAAGGCTGGCCCAGGTGTCGGGCATGAGCTGCATCAGGCCCATCGCGCCCTTTGGTGAGACGGCGCGCACATCACCCCGGCTTTCGACACGCATGACCGCGCGAATCCACGCCTCGGGAATGCCGAACCGCTGCGCCGCCTCGGCGACGAAAGCGGCATATGAATCGACGCGCGGCGGACGTTCGGCGGGCATCTCCTGCGCGTTGGCCGGTTGGCAAAGCGGCGTGCCAAGGAACAGGCCGGAAAGGAGAAGGAAGGCTGTACGTCGGAGGGCGGTGCTCCCCCCGACGACAGACGCATGGCGGGCGACGGACATCGCTCAGTCCCGCTCGCCGCGCTTCGGCGGGCGATTCCAGTGCAGGCCCCAGGCAGATTTATCGTCGGCCGATTGGAAGAGGTTGGCGCGGATCGGATGACCGAAGGTCGGGTCGTCGATCTGCAGCGAGACATAGTCGCCGGCCTTCTCACCCGTGCGCTTCCACCCCGCACCGATTTCCGGCCCGTCATCGTCGGAGCCGAGATGGATGCGGAAGTCCGGGGCGTTCTCGGCGTCGGAATTGTCCGCCGGTACGAGCACCACTTCGGCATCGACGGAAAGGGTGCGAACGCGCCCCGCATAGCCGCTCTTGGTGCGGCTGAATTGACCGATCAGAGGCATGGGTTTCTCCTTGGCTGTGCGGTGGAAAAGGTCATGGGCGCGTCGTCACCGCGTCGCCGCGCGCCAGACGAAGCGGCCATTGCCGTCCTCGTCGGTGTAGAGAGGGGTGGCTCGACCGATGACGGAGTTGGCCGGGAGCGGGCCGAAATAGCGGCCGTCGAGACTGTCGCGGACTTGCCAGTTCATCAGGAACAGCTCGCCGTCCGCGACCAAACGGCAGCCCGTCCAAATGGGCAATGGTCGCCCACGACGGTCGTGATCGAGGGCATCTCCCATGGCGATGCCGTCGACGGTGATCGCGGTGCCGTTGCGGCACACGCGCTGCCCAGGAAGCGCCGCGACGTGCTTCATGAGAGGCACGCCGCGCGGCAAATATCCGCCGTCCGAGAGGAAGGCCGCGAGCGGCTCGGGCGGACGCACCGCGACCAGATCCGTGACCTCGAGCGGTCCGGGCGCACCGATCGCGTAAAGTCCGATCGGCGTGCTGGCCGAGGCGTTCCAGATCAGTTTCGGCGCGAACGACACCACTGACAGGATGACCATCAGCATCACTGCCACATAGGTCGTCATGACATAGCCGAAGCGGCTCATGGCATGGTCCTCCGGCGCAGGAGGAACGCGCGATGTTGCTGTTGGGAGTAAGCACGCGGCGGCTCACCGACGGTGAGGCGATTGTGGACGTGCCGCCAATGGTCGGGCGAAACGTCGATCGCCTCGACGCCGCGCGCCTCGATCGCGTCGACAAGCTGGAGCACGCGCTCGACCTTGGGCCAGCCATCGGCGCGCAACAGGATGTCGCCGCCGGGGCGCACACACGGCAGGGTCTGGCAGCGCTCGCCTGCGCGGACGGCGCGGACGATGTCGAGGCGCGATAGCGCTGTGCCGTAGTCGTTCGACGTCCAGCGCACGAAGGCGAAGATGCTGTCCGGTACGAATGAGACGACGCGGCCTCGCCGGTCGAGGATCTGTTCGGCGGCCTCGCGGCCGAACCTGATCCAGAACTCGATCTTCTTCTCGATCCACGTCAGCTCGACATGGGTCATGGCGTCGGACGGAAGCGCGCGCGGCGCATCGCTGCCCAGTGACGTGTCGGGAACACCGATCATCTTGGCTCTCCTTCACTGTTGGGAAATTCACGTTCGAACAGCGCGCGCAGCATGTCGGCGACGGTCTGGCCGCGCTGAAAGGCGGCGATCTTGATCCGGCCGCGCATGTCGGCGGTGACGTCAATCGTGAGCCTGGCGGTGAACTCGGCGGCGACGTCCGCGCGCAGCGATGGACGGTCCGGCGCCTTGATCCAGCTTTCTGGATCGGCCGGGCGGGACGCGAAGCTGCGTTTCGGGGGCCGCTCGCTCATGCGCCGAGCCTCGTGACCTCGGCGGCGAGCGCGGTGATTTCCCGCGCGGCGGGTGATGCATCGTCCTGCTCGGCCGCGAGCCGTCCGGTCTGCACGACGTCGGCGAAGGCGATGCGCTGCCCGATCGTGGTCAGGAGCGGCGGCGGATCGTGATCGGCGAGCGTTTCGGCGGTTTCGCGGGCGAGAATCGTGCGGGCCGCGCAGCGGTTCAGCAAGAAGCGCGCCTTGAGGTCCGGTCGATAGATCCGCGCTTCGCCGAGCAGCGTCAGCATCTCGGCCGTGGCCCAGCCGTCGAGCGGCGACGGCTGCACCGGGATCAGCACAAGATCGGCGGCGAGCAGCGCCGAGCGCATCAGGCCGGCGACACGCGGCGGCCCGTCGATGACGACGTGATCGACGTCGCGCGCCAGCTCCGGCGCTTCACGGTGGAGCGTGTCGCGCGCCAGGCCGACAACGCCGAACAGCCGCTCCAATCCCTCCCGGCTGCGTTGTTGCGACCAGTCCAGCGCGGAACCTTGCGGGTCGGCGTCGATCAGCGTGACGCGCTGTCCACAGCGAGCCCATTCACCAGCGAGATGCAGGGCGAGCGTTGTCTTGCCGACGCCGCCCTTCTGGTTGAGGAAAGCGACGATCATGACGGTCTCCCGGCGATCGGGGACTCGTCCACAGCGGTCGAAAAACTGGCTTGCGTTAGAAAGATTCCGTAGGAATCTAGGTTAGATAAGTTACGGGGCTCGCAAGCTGCTGATTCAGCGAGATGAATCGACGATTCCGGTCCCCGATAGCACGAGAGTCCGGTCCCCGATGGCACGATAGTGCCGGTCCCTGATAGCACGAGACGATTCACAGCTTATCCCCAGGGCGAGTTGTCGAGCGGCGACGGCGGCGCGGGATGCCGAGCGCGTCGGGATCGGTTGGTACGAAGGACAGGATTTCGGGACCGCCGACGCATTGCTCGATAGTCAGGCGGTAGCCGGGCAGCGGCTGGCGGCGGACGATGTCGCGCAGGTCGTAGGCGAAATGCTTGAGCGGCGAGAGACTGCCGGACTTGGCGTGGAGATGCGGAAAATCGAAGCTCCAGCCGAACTCCTGCTTGCCGCCGTGCTTGCGCACGAGGCGGTACAGCCAGCGCTCAAGACCGCCTGTCAGCCCGAAATAGTCACGGTCGATGGTGAGGACCAAAGCGTCGTCGAGGACCGCGCCGTAGAACCAGTCGGGGACTATGAGTTCGAGTCCGAGCGGTCGGCCGCGGTGATCGGCGCGCTCCTTCCATTCGTTGATCCAGGAGAAGCGGTGCATCCGCCGCTCCGTGGGCTGGCGGATCGAGGTCGCGATCGTGGTGGATTGAAGTCGGTCGAGGGCGGCCTTCAGCCGGTCGTAATCGCGCAGCGAAACACCACGTCCGATGAAGTTTAAAATTTCATAGGGGGTCGTCGCCATAAGGCGCGACGGGCGCAAGCCGACGTCACGCGCTTCGACGATCTGCGAAGCCGCCCAGATCAGGACATCGGCGTCCCAGATCGTCGCCATGCCGTGTTCGGGCACAGCTTCGACGCGGATCTTCACCGAACCCGCTTTGAAGTCGATCGGCGCTAGGCGCTTCGACTTGGCAAGTGAGAAGAACGGATAGGCCATGAGGTCCTGGGCGTCGCGCGGCGCGAGATCGCCGGGCAGCGCCCGGAACAGATCGAGCTGCGCTCGCTCGTCGTGATGTGTGTGACGGGACGACATGGCGGGTCGTCTCAGCGCGGCTGACGGCCGGCGAAGCGGCGGTCCGAGGGCTCCTGCCTCTTGGCGGGAAGGACCGTGCCGCGCGGGTCGGACGTCGAACTGACGAGGCCGCGATCCGCCCAGGTCTGGAGATCTTCGACGGCATAGACGACTCGGCCGCCGAGCTTTCGGTAGGCCGGCCCGGTGCCGTAGGTGCGATGCTTCTCAAGCGTGCGCTCGGACAGTCCGAGGAAACGAGCGGCTTCCTGCGTGCGCAGGTAGCGTGGCGGGATGCCGGCGGTAGTTTCGGCCATTGTCGAGCCTCCGTGGTCTCATCGGGGACCGCTGCCGTCAGGCGGCGGTTCGAGAGCACGGTGGCGTGAAGGCGGTGGGTCGGACGATGTCGAAGATAGGAATCTAGTTTCGACACGGCACGAATGGGCGATGTCCGGCTATGATCGACGGGGTCGGCGCAGAAGGGTGCGGTAGCCGCCCTCGACGAGTTGCAGGCCATCGCGCGCCAAGCGAATGGTGATTTCGCGCAGTGCGTCTCCGGCCCAAGAGGAGGAATCAATTTTATGGCTGGGGAACAGAGCCTCGGCGATCGAGCGATACTTCACGCCGGCGAGACGTCCGTCGACCACCCGCAGCATCTGCGGGATACGCTTGCGGCGTTGCTCGGTTATGCGGTTGTCGGCAGGGACGGGGCGACTGCGGATGGCAGCCCACAGGCGGCTGATCGCATAGAGGCGGTCGGGTGTATCCTCATCAAGGATCACCACAGCCACGAAGCGTCCGCCGTCGGTCGGAGGCAGGTATGTCAGGTTGACGTGACCATCTTGAACCGTGAGGCGACCGTGCTGGTCGTCTACTCCGGCGACGGCGTGGGGCAGCACGTCGTCATCGGCAACCGGCGTGCCCAAAGATGCAGGTCGTGGTTCGAGCAGGACGGCGCCGGGGTCGGTGATCGGGGTCCAGAAGATCGGCTGGTGGAGTCCAGAAAATGCCGGGTCCGAAGCGAAAGGATAACCCCCAATGCTCGGCGAAGCTGCGTGCTTGTTCGCCGTTCAAGCGCCCTCTGCGAGCAAGTTCATAGTAAGATTCCCGGTATTCGCGATTTCGCCGCAGAAATTCCCAGGCGAGATCTGAAGTATTGAGTTGGTCGATATAGTCGTAAGCGGCGCCGGAACGCCAATCGCTCTCCTGTGGCATCCTCTGTTCTCCCAGGCCCGCGTTCAACGCGAGTTGTTCATGAGAGACGATTCCAAGTTGTGTTTAGCTTGGGAAGCTCGAAGGTTGGCCAACGTGATGCAGATCCCGCATCACCTCGCGCTCAGTGGTAACTTGCCCGCAGGAGATGCCGATACCCGTGTTCGGTCATCCATTTGGCGCGGGCGAGATGCGCGGCGTGGATTTTCGCCGCTCGAATAGCATCGGCTGCGGGGTCGAGGCCAAAGAGAACTTGGACCACTTCCTCCCAGGCCGCACCATCCGCCTCGGCGTCGAGCAGCCGCATGTACAGTTTGAGGTGCGCCTGATCGTAGGCGGTGAGATCCGCGCTCACGGGCGGTTCATCAAGGAAGTCTTCTTTGGTCACGATAAACCCCACGGGACATTCGTATCCAATATGGAGGGGTTTGTTAACCGTAATGATTCCGCCAACCAGCGCCGTATCGTGACGGCTTGCCGCAAGATTGCGATGGTCGAGCGGGCTCGCGTTAAGACCTCAAGGATTGTCCTTGTCACCAACCAGCATCACTCCCACGCTTTGGCCGGAGTTGAGGAGGACGATGCCGCTGCCTTCGAAGGCCCGACGAACCTGATCGCGCGTCGACTCGTACACCTCCAGTCCGCTGTCGGATTCGAGGCGTTTCAACGCGGTCAGTGATACCCGGGCCCTGTCAGCGAGCGTCTCCTGTGTCCAGCCCAGCAACGCGCGTGCGGCCCGTGATTGTCGGGCGGTGATCATGCATGATCACCTCCCACTTGGACCTACGCCTACGCCAGAACTACGACTATATTAGTCGTTCTCGCTGGGAAAGACCAGCGGTTCTGGCTCTCCGGGCATGCCTCCGGCGTCGGCGCAAGGAGGTGATTCGCCTCCTCCACAGGCGTTTGGCCCCGCCCGGACTGTCCGGGCGGGGCGTCGCGCCGGCCTCACTCGCCGTTGCGGCGGCCGTTAGGGCGGGACCAGATGAGGCTGAAGCCTTCGCCTTCCTCGTCGTCGAAGAGGTTGGCGTAGATCGGGGCGTTGAAGCTGGGATCATCGAGCTTCAGGCCCAGATAGGCGCGCCCCTCGTTGGAGGTCTTGGACCAGGCGGCGCCGATCTCGGCGCGGCCGACGAAGACGCGGTGGCTGGGGGCGTTCTCGCCGGTGGCGCGGGCCTCTGGGACGATGCGGACGTTCTTGGTCTGAACGCTGAGGGTAACGATTTCGCCGGTGAACTCGTTGTTGCCGGTCTTCTTGAAGGTGCCGATGGTCGCCATGGTAGTTCTCCTTGAACTCTGTTCCGAGCCCGCACCATTGCGGCCTCGATGGCGATCGACAGGCCGGAGGCGATTGACGGCGCACCCCGCAGGGGCCTGACAGCAAAGGAGAGGCTTTCTTGGCTCGCGAGGAATGACGGCGCAGCCGGCAGGGGAAGAAAGTTTCGACGCCGCTGTTGCGGCATAGGCGATCGAGGCGCAGCCGACCTTCGGCCAGATCAGCCCATTGAAGAGGCCGTTTTGGAGCGGTCGACCTGACAGAGACCCATCACAGGAGAACGTGGCGACCATCCCGAACCGATGGACCGTGACGACGCCTGACGCCGCGGTTCAAACCAGCGTTGCCAGACCCTACGCTCCGCCGACTCCTGCCCGAGGCCCACGGGATCTCCCCTCCGGCACTTGCGTCTCGGACGCGCTGTCACGGCACTGCCCCAGCACCGTCACCGGTAGCATGGCGCGTCAGTTGGGTTAGCCGTCGATCCGATCAACGCCATTGCAGACGACCCTGCCGACGAGGAGCGGGACACGTAAGACATCAGCCCACCGTCCTGCCGCCGCCGGCAATGATGTCAGGCGCGCGCGGCGTTCTGCCCGGTTGGCCCGGGCGCGGCCATTGCTGTCACGCGGATCAGAGCCGTGACGCCAACGGCGATTGCCCCGATGACGGAGAAGATGATCTGCCAGGTGTCGGAGGGCATGGTGTGTTTCACGATGCCATGTGTCGCGTGGTAGCCGGCGAGAGCCGCAGGCGCGACGAAGGCGAGTGCGATCATGAGGCGTATCCAAAGCGGACGGATGAAGGCGAGCAGGAACTGCCCGAGGCCGAGCGTCAGTGCAGCGGCGATGAGGCCGACGATGATCGAGCCGAGCCAGCCTGCACCGGTCTGATAGGCCCATGTCCCGGCGCTGACGCCAGCGAAGAATGGCAACGCGAAGACTGCCAGTGTGAACAACAGCCAGCACAGCGCGCCGATCGCCGCGATGCTGGAGAGGATGCCAATGAAGATCATGGTGGTATTCTCCGTGAGATAAAGGTCTGACGGTCGCGCCTCCACCACCACCACGGCTCATTGCCAGTATAGCCGAAGAGAAGGCAGGACGGGAGCGGAAATCGGCGGGAATTCCGCTTGCGGCCCTGACGCCTTGTCCGCGATCAGCGGGCGAAGGGATCGACCTCGTGGACGATGGCGGCGGATTCGCCGTCATATTCGCCGGCGGGCATGACGCTCATGGTGCCGTCACCGGCCTGGAAGATGACGATGGAGACCATGAGGGTGGTGGCGAGGCTGAAGGCGAAGGCGTGAGCTTGATTGAGGGACATGTGACCGGCTCCTGTCTTGGAGGCGGGAGACCATCTCCCGCGCGACAGGCGCCCGATGTGTCCGGCCGATGGCCGCAATCACCGCGCAGGCGAAGCTGGAGCGGCGGCATGCTCGCATAGCCGACCCTTTACGGGTTGATGGCGTCAGGCCAGCGGCTGGACCAAGGGTCAGCGCAATGGAAGCGGGTGATGGTTTCCCGCCATGACTGGGGCCACGATGGAAACGCCCGTTCAATGCTTTCTCGCCAAAGCATCGCCGCCGTGCTGCCGGTCGTGGTGCTGCCGACATGGACCGATATGGTCATCCTCAGCGCAACAGCCGAATAGGACGCCCATGCCGAAGCTGCCTAAGAAGACCGATTTTCCCGTCAGTAGGGTGCGGCGCTATCTGGAACCCGGCCCGATCGTGCTGGTCTCGTCGAAGTGGCAGGGCGCGACCAACATCATGACGCTCGGCTGGCACACGATCCTGGAATTCTCGCCGTCTCTGGTCGGTCTGACGATCTCCGGCGGCAATCACAGTTACCGCATGATCCGCGAGAGCCGGGAGTGCGTTATCAACCTGCCGACGACGGCGCTGACCGATGCCGTGGTCGGGATCGGCAACACGTCGGGGGCCGACATCGACAAGTTCGCTCAGTTCGACCTCACTGCGGAACAGGCGCGCGAGGTCGATGCACCGCTGATCGGCGAATGCCATGCCAACTTCGAATGCCGCCTTCGCGACGATGCGCTGGTCGAGAAGTATAATTTCTTCATCTTCGAGGTGGTGGAGGCGCACGTCGCCACGTCGCCGAAACACCCCGAGACATTGCACTATACGGGCGACGGCGTGTTCGTGGTGTCGGGCAAGATCATCAGTCGGAGATCGCTGTTCCGACCTGAGATGCTGTGAAGGCAGCGCTCACGCGCCGCCTCCCTTCGGGCGGAAGTCGAAAAGCGGGATGCCGAGCTTCTTCGCCTTGTCGGCGAGATTGTCCTGAATGCCCGTGCCGGGGAAGACGATGACCCCGATCGGCAGCACGTCGAGCATCTGATCGTTTCGCTTGAACGGCGCGGCCTTGGCGTGCTTCGTCCAGTCGGGGGCGAAGCCGACCTGCGGCACCTTGCGGGCGTCGGCCCATTTGGCTGCGATCTTCTCGGCGCCCTTCGGCGATTTGCCGTGCAGCAGCACCATGTCGGGGTGCTTGGCGTGGACCTGATCGAGCTTGGCCCAGATCAGACGGTGGTCGTTGAAGTCGAGCCCGCCGGTGAAGGCGATCTTCGGACCGGCAGGGAGCAGCACCTCATTGTCGGCCCGCTTCTTGGCGGCGAGGAAGTCGCGGCTGTCGATCATCGCCGAGGTCAGGTTGCGATGGTTGACCATCGATCCGCTGCGCGGTCGCCAGTTCGATCCGGTGTGGCGCTCGTAGTGTTCTGCGGCCTGGTCGCGCATCAGTTCGAAGGCGTTGCGGCGTTCGATCAGGGTCTGCCCTTCGGCCGTCAGGCGTTCCAGCTCGACGGCCTTCACCTCGCTGCCGTCCTGCTCGCGCTGGCCGCGGCGCTGCGCCTGCTCGTTGTCGTCCAGTTCGCGTTCGATCCGGTCGGTGGCCCGGTGGAAGAGGTTGACGGTCGACCAGAGGAGATCGTCGAGGTCGGGTTCGAGGCGGGTGTCTTCCAGGGTGACGATCAGCGCGTCGAAGATGTCGGCGATGGCGCCGGCGACATGGTTGCCTTCCGGAAGCGGTCGGGGATCGGGTTCATCCGAGAAGGGACGATAGCCGTAGAGCTGGAGTTCACTGAGGAGATGGTCGGTGGGGGAAGAGGAGTGGTGCGGTTCGTAGTCGTCGTGCTCGCTCATGGGATGCTCCGTCGGTTCGACCGCGACCCTCGCGGCCTTCATGGCGACGAAAGCCGGCGGGCGGCGCGGCCCTGCACCCGCAGCAAAGCGGAGGGCCGGAGCACAGCGGAGGAGGACGAAGGCGGGCTATTTTGCTTCGCGATGGAAAGGCCCGAAGGGCCGCCGGAAAATAGTTCGCCGCAGGCATTGCGGGGCCGGGCCGTTTGCTGGCCGATCGCCCTCTCGAAGGCCGGGGCGCGGTTCTCTCCGACATGGGATCAGCCGAGCGATGCCGACGACGGCGCGCCCGCCGCCTGCATTCTCCTTGCGGCCTATGCCGCCAGCGCCATGAAGCGTGCGACGTCCTGTGGCGCGATCTGCACCCGTGCCGCTGCCTGGAGGCTGTCCAGACCTGCCAAGCGGAGATCCTCGTTGAAGTCGCCCAGGCTCGGAGACACCACGACTGCCTCGATCCCGGCTGCGTTCGCCCGTTCGATCAGGGTCGCCATCGCGCCGTCGCCGGCCGGATCATTGTCGCGAGCGATGTAGAGCCTGCGCAGCGTGTCGGGAAACAGGATGGCCGAGAGATGCGCCGCCGAGAGTGCCGCCGCCATCGGCATGGTGGGCAGCGCCATCCTGAGCGACAGCATCGTCTCGATACCTTCGCCGGCCGCCATCACCTCGCCCGTCACACCGAAGCGAACGGCATGCCCGAGGAGGTCGCCCATCGCCCGTCTCGGCGTGTCGATCGGCGCCTTGTCCGATCCGTCCGGCGCGAGCCAGGTGCGGTGCGCGCCGGTGATCCTGCCGGCCAAATCGGTGACGGCGGCGATCATCGCCGGCCACGTCTCGGTAGGGGAATGCTCGTCGGGCCGATAATAGCAACGGGGATGAAAACGCAGTGATCCGGTTCCGTGCAAAGCCGTAATCGCACGTTCCCGTAGATACGCTTCCACGACAGTGCCCAAAATCGGCTGTGACATTCCAACGAGCCGTCGTGCTGCTTCCGGCGATCCCGTCGGAGCCGGTGATTTGCGTTCGCCACCATGCGAACGGTCGGGTTCGGGATGCGGCATCGACAGGAAGGTGCGCGCCTCATCGGCAACGTCCTTGAAGTCGACCAGGCCGCAGCTCTCGCGGATGACGTCGAGCAGATCGCCATGCTCGCCGGTTGCGGCATCGGTCCATTTGCCGGCCGCACCCTTGCCGGTCTCGCCGCCTTTCAGCCGCACGAACATCGATCGGCCGGGGCTGTTGCGGACATCGCCCACCAGCCAATAGCGGCCCTCGCGATGGCCGGACGTCAGATAATGGCGGCACACCGCCTCGGCCTGTCGGCCGAGACGAACCGCCAGTTCGGAGGCGTCGTGTCGAGCCATCACGCCGCCTCCCGTTCGCCGATGCGCTCGACCGGATAACGCTCCAGCACCTTGGTCAGGATCGCGGCCCCGGTCGTGTCGGTCGGCACGAACATCCGCAGCTTCCACGAGATGATCTCGTGAAACAGGCCATAGGCGCGCAGGCGGTCCCGCATAGCATCGGTGAAGCCCGACAGCTCGATGCGATTAGCGCCCATGACCCGGACGCGGCGGAGTTGAAGACCCTCGGTCAGGTCGAGGATGGTCTTGCCATCCATCAGCGCCATGAAGGCGTCGTTGGGCGTAAGCGTCGACGTGCCGGTCGCGAGCGCGCCGGCCGCCCAGGCGGGGGAGACGCGGCGGCCGACGATGCGCTCTCCGTCATCGGTCTGTAGTCGATAGACCCGCGTCGACTCGTTCGGCAGCCGCTTCCAGATCGGCAGCAACAGCCCGCTGACGACATGGATGGTGCTGTCGGCATATTCCGGCACCTCGGCCACCTCGGCGGTCCACGCTGCGGTGAAGGGGGCGTGATCAGCCTCGACCCAATGGGTCTCGCCCATCATTTTGATGGGGATGTTGTGGGCCTCCAACGGCCGGATCAGCCGCACACGCCGTTCGATCTCGCCATCGTCCAGCATGATGCTGGTGGTCGGTATCTGCACGGCGGTGCGGCCCGAGCGTTCGTTGATCAGCAGTCTCGCGTGCGGATCGTCCAGATGATCGAGCGCCTCGGCCAGTGTCACCGGCCGGTTGCGCTGGCGCTGCGTGATGGTCAGCAGCCGGGCTTCGGCCCCGGTGCCAGGATGGACATGGATGGTCCGGCGATCGGTGACGATGAAGCTCTCGGCCCGCAGCGTCTCCAGCCCGACGTCGTAGCTTCCGGAAGCGATGGCGCCTTCGATCTTGGCGTTCAGCAGCCGCTCGAACGCCGTGAACAGCACGCCCTGAAGCTCGATGGTAAGCGCCAGGAGCCGATTGAGGAACGTGGTGATCGGCGGGAGCTCGTCCTTGATCCCGGTGGAATCCGTCAGCGACAGGCCGGTGGCGTCCTCGAACATCTGGAGCGAGCAGCCGTCGACCTTGCCGCGCACCAGCAGCAGATAAAGCTGCCGCAGCGCGTCACGCGCGTAGTGGCTTTCCAGATTGTCCTCTGGTCGGAACAGGCCTTGGCCGCCGGTCTGACGCTGGCCGCGCGTGATGGCGCCAAGCGTGTCGAGCCGCCGGGCGATGGTCGAGAGAAAGCGCTTCTCCGCCTTCACATCGGTGGAGATCGGACGGAAGAGCGGCGGCTGCGCCTGGTTGGTCCGGTTGGTGCGGCCCAAGCCCTGGATGGCGGCGTCGGCTTTCCAGCCCGGCTCCAGGAGATAGTGGACGCGCAGCCGCCGGTTCCGCGCGGATAGTTCGGCATGATAGCTGCGCCCGGTGCCGCCAGCGTCGGAGAAGATCAGAATGCGTTTCTGATCATCCATGAAGGCTTGCGTCTCGGCGAGGTTGGCCGACCCGGCTCGATTTTCGACAGCGAGGCGGTCGATGCCACCGGGACTGGATTTGCGAATGATACGGCGCGAGCGCCCGGTCACTTCCGCCACGACGTCGGTGCCGAAGCGCTGGACGATCTGGTCGAGAGCCCCGGGAACCGGCGGCAGCGAGGCGAGCGTCTCGATCAGGCGGTCACGACGCGCAACGGCGTCCCGGCTCTCCACGGGCTGGCCGTCGCGAAACACGGGTCGCGAAGACAGGTTGCCTTCGCTGTCCGTGAAGGGCTCGTAGAGCTGCACCGGGAAGGAATGAGCGAGGTAGTCCAGAACGTATTCGCGGGGCGTGATGTCCACCCGCACGTCGTTCCATTCCTCCGTCGGGATCTCCGCCAGGCGGCGCTCCATCAGCGCTTCCCCCGTCGACACGATCTGGATCACGCCGGCGTGGCCGTTGGCCAAGTCGTGCTCGAGCGAGCGGATCAATGTCGGCGTCTTCATCGAGGTCAGCAGATGGCCGAAGAAGCGCTGCTTGGCGGATTCGAATGCCGAGCGAGCGGCCGACTTGGCCTGACGGTTCAGCGTGCCGCTGTCGCCGGTGATGTTGGCGGCCTGCATGGCGGCGTCGAGGTTGTTATGGATGACGGCGAAGGCCCCGGCATAGGCATCGTAGATGCGGGTCTGCTCGGGGGTGAGCCGATGCTCGACCAGCTCGTACTCGACGCCATCGTAGGAGAGCGAGCGGGCCGTGTAGAGGCCGAGCGAGCGCAGATCGCGCGCGAGCACTTCCATCGCTGCAACGCCGCCATCCTCGATCGCCTCGACGAATTCGGCGCGGGTCGAAAACGGGAAATCCTCGCCGCCCCAAAGGCCAAGGCGCTGCGCGTAGGCCAGGTTATGGACCGTGGTCGCGCCGGTCGCCGAGACGTAGACGACGCGCGCGTTCGGCAGGGCGTGCTGAAGCCGAAGGCCCGCACGGCCCTGCTGCGAGGCGGCGACGTCGCCGCGCTCGCCCTTGCCGCCTGCGGCGTTCTGCATGGCGTGGCTCTCGTCGAAGATGATCACTCCATCGAAGTCGGAGCCCAACCATTCCGCAATCTGCTTGACGCGGGAAAGCCTCTCGCCACGGTCGTCGGACCGTAGCGTGGCATAGGTGGTGAATAGGACGCCTTCCGAGAGCGATATGTCCTTGCCCTGCGGGAAACGCGACAGCGGGGTGACCAACAAGCGCTCCATCCCTAGGGCGGACCAGTCGCGCTGGGCGTCCTCAAGCAGCTTGTCGGACTTGGAGATCCACACCGCCTTGCGGCGCCCCTGCATCCAGTTGTCGAGGATGATACCAGCCGATTGGCGGCCCTTGCCGGCCCCGGTGCCGTCGCCGAGCATGAAACCCCGGCGGAAGCGCACGGCGTTCGGCGCATCGTCGGGCGCGGCCGCGATGACGTCGAAGGTTTCGTCGAGCGTCCACGATCCGGCGAGGAAGTCGGCATGCGCTTCGCCCGCATAGATGACGGTTTCGAGCTGGGCGTCCGACAGAAGGCCGTCGGTGACGATGTTGGCGGGCAGTCGCGGGCGGTAGCTCGGCTTTGGCGGCGCGACAGAGGCCATCGCCACCGATTGCACCAGTTTGGTGGGATGGGCCTGGGCGCCGGGAATACGGATCGCCTGCAAGCCGTATTCTTCGTAGATCGCATCGGTGATCCGACCGCTTTCGGCGGGCCTCCAGTCGACGGTCTCATAGGCGAGTTCGACGCCTTCGGGCTCGCCAATGGTGCGAACTGGCAAGGACGCCGCCGTGCGGGCGACATATCCGCGAACGGTCCGAGGTGGTGGCGCAGCCTGCAAGGGAGGGACGGCGACCGCCGGGTCGATCGGCAGTCGAGCGGGGACGTGCTCGCCGATCCACGCGATGAGCGTCGCCACGTCGGGTGCGACGCCACGTGATTCCGGGAATGCGGTGGGATCGTCGGCCGGCGCCTTTTCGATGACGGTCAGGCGAGTGTCGATGGTCGTGCCGTGCTTGGCGTAGATCGCGCCGTCGATTGCGGCGGTGAAGACAATCCGCCCCTGTTCCTGCAGGCGCGCAAAGGCCCCGCGCCAGGCTGGCGCATCGGGGGAGAAGCTCGCCCCGGTGATCGTCACCAATCGGCCGCCGTCGGCCAGGCGCGCGAGCGCCGAAGCCACATGGCGATAGGCCGCGTCAGCCATTCGACCCGTGACGTTCGCCATCACCGAGAACGGCGGGTTCATCATGATGACGGTGGGTATGACGCCAGCGTCGAGATGATCGTCGATCTGGGCCGCATCGAAGCGGCTGACAGGAACGGCCGGAAAGAGCGAGGCCAAAAGACCGGCGCGGGTGTCGGCCAGCTCGTTCAGAACGAGCGCGCCGCCTGCAATCACGGCCAGGATAGCGAGAAGGCCGGTGCCGGCGGATGGCTCCAGCACGCGGTCGGCAGGCGTGATACCCGCAGCGGTCAGCGCGGCAACGCCGAGCGGAAGCGGCGTCGAAAATTGCTGGAGGGACTGGCTCTCCTCCGATCGGCGTGTGTGGGTGGGAAGAAGGTCGGCGACCTTTGCCAGCATGGGCAGGGCTGCGGCCGGAGATCCGGCTTTACGGACAAGCGCATTTCCGTATTTGCGCAGGAAGAGGACCGTCGCGACTTCGCAGGCCTCATAGGCCGACTTCCAGTCCCATGCACCTGTCGCGTCGGAGGCGCCGAATGCCGCCTCCATGGCGGCTCGCAGAATCGGCGCATCGATCCGCTGGCCGTGATCGAGATTGGAAAGCAGTCGCTGCGCGGCCTGAAAAATCGCGGCGGTCGGATTGGGGATATGGCCGAGGGCATGCGGCGCCGTCGGCGACGCTGCGGCGGATGCAGGGATCATCGTCATGGAAAGAACCTCGGAGAGCGGAGGGGGACGAACCGGCGGCGCTCTCTCTCGACCGGACCGGCTCGAACCCGTCCCGGCCAACCTCTCACTCTGGCGCGCGGCAAGACCGGCTGATCGCGCGGCCTTCCGGGATGGGCCGCGCGGCGCTACACTCCTTCATCCAACACATGGCGAACGGCGGCTCCGACGATCGGGGACGCATGTCCGCCCGATCAAGCGAGGCCCCGAAGGGAGACGGTGATGAAGGGAAGTATGATCGGCATGGTCGCCGGAGGATGCCTCGTCGTGGGCTTCGGGGTGGGGTTCGCCCTTCGCCCGGTGATCGCGCCGGCAGGCGCATCAGCCGCCGCCGTGGCGGGGGTCGCGCAGCCGACAGAAGAGGAGGCCATCGCGGCCGTCCGCCGACATCGCCTCTTCAGCGGGACATCGCTGGCCAACGCGACACTCAAGCTTGGCGATTGTTCGCCGGGTGGCGTGGGACCCGGCGTGACGTGCATGACGCAGCTTACGATGGACGCGACCAAGGCAAACGCCACGCCCCAGAATCGGCCGGTCGGCTTCGCGCGGGTTGGCGGTCAGTGGGAGGTGGCGGTCTGGTAGCGACTGCCGACATTGTCCCCCGCGAGCTGGCGGCGGTGTTCTTCGCGAATGGGGACGGCTTTCTGCCATCCGACGCCGCCGACAATCGTATTGACGGGCGTGAGGTTTGCTATGGCTCGGCAATCGCTGCGGAACTCGTGCTGAAGGCATATCTGCTCGCCAAGGGCTGGAGCGATGATCGCTGCCGCCGTGACATTCGACACGATCTGGAGCAGGCCCTCGCGTCAGCGCGGGCAGCGGGATTGGACGCGGCGTCGCCGGATCTCGATGGGGTGATCGGCGTGCTGAATATCTACTATCCGAAGCACGCGTTTGACCGCTTCGTACCACCGGCCGGTTGCAAGGCCTTCCCGACTAAAGCGCGGACTATCGTCGCGAGCCTATTCGACATTGTCCGCCCTCATATCGAGGCATCGGGTGAAGGTGCGGAGCGGCCGAAGCCGCCCCGCGAGCCGCTCATTCGGCGGCAATGAGGTGACGTTCGTCGTCCTCGCCATCAGCCGACGTTTCCGATTCTTCGTCCGTGCGGAGGAAGTCGGGCAGCTCGGTCCCCACGGTTTCACCGCCGCTGTTCGCATCCGAGGCCGGATCGCCGTCAACGCCGGCTAGGCGAAGCGGCTCGGGGAGCCAACCGCTGTCGGCCAGGAGACGTTCGGCCTCCTTGGCCATGTCGCCCTTCTTCATATGGTCGATGAGCTGGGCGGCGCGTTCGCCGGCGCCTTCGCGGACGGCTTCGAGGATGCGCGGCTTGGTGACACGGTTGAGGTAGTTGCCGAAGGTCGGGCGCCAGCCGGCTTCGACCAAGTCGAGCCCGGTCGTCCGCGTCAGCCGATCGGCCTGCGCGAGCCTCATGTTGAGCGTGTGCTGCGACACGCCGCCAGCGCTGTGCGGGTTCGGCCGCTCATAGAGCGCGTTCACTCCATAGCTGACGCAATGCGCCAGCAGCGCCATGCGGCTCGTATCGTCGAGACCTGCGAGCCAATCCCACAGGGCGTCGTCGTCCTTCGGGATGTCGGCGGCCCAGGCGTCGTGACGCTCCTGCACGGCCCGCGCGGAAGGGCTGTCCTTCAGCGCTTCGTCCTGAACGGGGAAGAAGATGTGCTTCACCCCCGCTTCCATGGCGCCCGTGTACATGCGGGTCATGAAGTTGTCCGAGACCAGCTTATGGAGAAGCGCCGTCATGGCGATGTGCGGATTTTCTGCCACCGCGTTGCGGAGCGCGAGCGTGCGGTAGGCGGTCAGCTCGATGACGAGGCGTTCGGGGAGTGGTTTGATGCCGTCGTCCTCATCGTCTTCTTCCGGTTCGACGGGCTGGCCGCCGATGGTGATGACGGCGCGCTGCACCGAGGGGCTCGCAGGGCCGACGAATTCGGTGTCGGTTTCCGATCCCTCCCCGCCATCGGTCCGAACATGCGGCACGTCTTCGGGGCGGACGAAGCCGCGATCGACCGAAAGCGATCCGTCGGCGTCGATGCTGACGAATACGCCGGCGATGGCGATGTCGGCCGGATCGAATTGTGCCGATCGATCGTCGAAGGCGGCCAGAGCCGTCTCGATCTCGCCCATACGCGCATCGATTTCGTCCGGCAGTTCGTCGGCGTCCTGATATTCCGCTTCGAGTCTGGCCTGCTCGGCGGTGAGCGCCTCAATGGTCGCTTGTTCCTCGAGCGTCAGATCGACCGGCGTGCCGGTGACCTCGCGGAGACCCCGCACCGCGTCATAAGGGAAGCTGACCGCCACCTCGATCCATCGCCAGCCCTCGGCGGCGATCGCCTCGGCCTCGGTCTTCAGCTTCTCGGCGACGAGGCGATCGAGAAGCCCGACGTCCTGCAACCACCCGCCATCGTCGGCCTGGAACAGGTCGCGCATGACGATGCCGCCGGCCGCCTCATAGGCTCCGATGCCGAGGAAGACAGCGCGCTTGTCCGATGCGCGCACGGTCGTCTCGGTCAGCATGCGCCGGATCTGATAGGGCTCCTTCGACCAAGCATCCTTGATCGCATCCCAGACCTGGGTCTGACGCTCGTGGTCTTCGGAGACGGTGAAGGCCATGAGCTGCTCCAGTGCCATGCCGTCCTCCGCATAGACGTCGTGCAGCACGGGCGACACGGTTGCGAGGCGCAGCCGCTGCTTCACCACGTTGACGGGCACGAAGAACGCCGCGGCGATCTCCTCCTCGGTCATGCCCTTGGTCAGCATGTCGTGGAAGGCGCGGAATTGATCGAGCGGATGGAGCGGCGCGCGCTCGATGTTCTCGGCCAGCGACACCTCCTCGGGGAGGACGGCGCCGTCGCGATCGCGCAGCACGCAGGGCACTGGGGCGACCTTGGCGAGACGCTTCTGCTTGACCAGCAGTTCCAGCGCCCGGAAGCGACGACCGCCGGCCGGCACTTCGAACATGCCGGTTTCAACGCCTTCCGCGTCAACGACGGGCATGACGCTGAGGCTCTGGATCAGGCCACGCCGCGCGATCGAGACCGCTAGGTCCTCGATCGAGACGCCGGCTTTGACGCGCCGGACATTCGACTGGCTGAGCACCAGCTTGTTGAAGGGGATGTCGCGCGAGGACGACAGGACGATCTTCTGAACAGCAGTAGCCATCGGGATTTACTCCGCGACGGGCGGCCGAGAGACTCTCTCTCAACCTCCAACCCGTCACGAAAATCCGGCCCTCCTCTGACTCTCTTCTTCCGGTCTCGCCGCCAAGGCGCGGTTAGAAAGACGCGCGCATGTTCAGAAGGAAATTCCTGTGGCATAGGGCGTGGGCGACTATAATAGTCGTCCTGAAGGACAGGGCCACCACGGCCTGAACGGGATGCTTGGCCTACATTGCGCATGGGCGATGCAAGCGCGCAGCGCCGCAACGCGCGTTGAACGTCCCGGCACGGCCCGGAACGGTCGGGGAGAAAGATGACGACGGTAAACCGTGAGCAACGAAAGGCTGGAAGGGATTTCCTCGGCCGTCTGGCAACGCGATGGGGCTGGCGGACCCAGCATTACCCCCGACCGAGGCCGATGGATCGTGCCCTCATCGCCGCCCATGGAAAGGCTTTGACGATGCTGGCGACGACGCTTCAGGCGCGCGGCGTGCTCGATGTCGAGGATTTCGCCGGCACGCTGGGTGTGTTCAGCGTGGTTGTCGGCGAAGACAATCGGCTTGAGGGCGATATCCTCGCCGTTTGGGCCGGGATCATGAAAGATAGTCTGTAGGCGCAGGTGAGCCTGGATCGAAGCACGAAAGTGTAGAGCCGGAAATCCGGCTCCGCACATTTGCTCATGTGCCCGGACGGACGCGATCAGTCATGACCGGCCTGCCATCCCGGCGATCCCAGCGGAGGAGACGATCCGGCGCACGATGACTGGGCGGGTGTGGGCGGCCTGAGCGAGACACTCGATCATCGTGAGATCCGCATCGGGGCATTCGCCGCGCACCTCGATCTCGACCCATTGCCCGGCCCGGCCGCCCTGGGAATCGACAAGGCGGTGATTGGACGAGGTGTCGAAACTCCCGCTCGGATCGAGGAGCCGGACGCGCGAGGTAAGGAAGAGAATGCCCGAGCCGAGATTGCCGCAAAACAGCAGCTCGTCGACAGGCACGGCCTCGGCCGCGGCGCCAACCCGCCTGCGACCGATCTGGCGAAAGGCCTGGGCGAAGGTCGCGGGATTGGCGGTGATGCGCGCCGAGGTCTTCTGGTGGAAGACCCACGGCGGACGATGCGGATCGAGGCGACCGGCCGCGATCTGGTGGAGCATGTCGGCGAAGCTCGCAGGATCGGCCGGGTACGGGCAGCACCGCCACAGCTTGCGAACGGTGAGACGCAACGCATCGTCGAGCGCGAACAATCGAACCCGAGCTTCGCGCCAGCGAGCGGCGCGCTGATCGCGCCGGTCACGTTCATAGTCCACCCACCATATCGCCCGGCGGGCCATTTCCTCATCGATGCCATGTTGCCGGGCGTCGATCTGCGCGGCGAAGAGCGGCAGGGCCTCGCGTTCGAGGCGTTGCTTGCGGAGAAACGCCGCGCGTTTGCGCGACGTCTCCCGGTATGCAGTGGGACGGGGCCAGCGGCGGAAGCGCATCACCCGTCCTCCCGGAGAGACCGAGCGGCGCCATGGAGGACGCGTTCCGCGGTGGTGATGCTGCCGGTCCGGCGCGCCGCCTCGGCATAGACGGAGATCGGGAACGCACCCTCGAACAGGATGTCGCGCTCGATGCCCATGCCGAACGACAAGCGCAGGGCCGCCATTTCCGACAGGCTGAACGATCCCAATTCGGGCTCGCCGAGATCGGCGAGACCGAACAGGGTGTCGCCGTCCTCGTCGAGTTCGGTCGCCAGCCAGGTGCCGATGCCGAGCGGATTGAAGAAGCGGACGACGGGGACATGATCGCCGTCGCGCGCACGGCCGTTGGCGAGCAGGCGCTCGCGCAGCTCCGGAGTGAGCAGGTTCATGCCGCCCTCCGCGCATCAGAGGTCTCGTCCTCGTCCGAAGCCGGCTCGGCGTCCGGAAGAAAGGCGAGCAGCCAATCGGCGGCCTTGCTGGCTTGGCTGGCGGCGCGCACGATCGCGCGGTTATCTTCGCGCAGCACCTCGAGCCACGAGCCGATGTAGTCCGCGTGGCGGACCGTCGGGACGATGCCGAGCGAAGCGCAGCAGAAGGCCGCGTTCATCTCGGCTACGAGTTCCTCGAACGCGTACTTCTTCGTGCCGAAAGCGCCGGTCAGATCCCGGTTCAGCCGGCTGTGGTGGCCGCTGGCGTGCCCCATCTCGTGCAGGCCCGTGCGATACCAGTTGATCGGCTCGAAAAAGGCCTGCGGCGGCGGGACCATCACATAGTCGGGGCCGGGCGCGTAGTAGGCGCGGTTGCCGCCGATGCGGAAGTCGATGCCGGTCGCGGCGATCAGCGCTTCGATCCGGGGTTCGATCAGACCGGGCAATGGCGGCGGCGCAACGACGGCCAGCTCCTCCGGCAGGTTCTCGCATTGCTGCGCATTGAAGACCGTGAAGCGCTTCAGAAACGGGACCGCCTGGGCGTCCTCGCCGGTCTCGCGGGCGCGCTTTTTCTCGTCGTCCGGCACGAAGCGGTCGGCATAGACGACGGTGGTGCCGTGCTCGCCCTTGCGGACATTGCCGCCGAGCGCGAGCGCCTGGCGAAACGTCAGCCAGCTCTGCCCGGTGAAGCCCTGTTGGATGACGCTGCCCCAGAGGATCAGGATATTGATCCCCGAATATTGCCGTCCAGTGGCGGCGTTCCTCGGCATGGCGAGCGGCGCCTTCGCCGCCGCCGTTCCCCAGGGCTGGACCCAAGGCACCCGGCCGGCCTCCAGCTCGGCGATGATCTTGCCGGTAATGTCGTCGTAAAGGCTGGTCCGGTCCGAGCCGGCACGGGCGTGAGCGGTGTTTCTGGACATCGCGGTTCTCCGCGACGGGCGCCGGAGGCCTCTCCTCCAGCTTTCAACCCGTCACGGCAAAGCCGGTCCGCACTCTCACTCTCAGGGGGCGTTGCGGGGTCTCCCCGCAGAAGGGGTCGGCCGAGACCCGTGGGGCTCGGCCGCAGGGGAAGACTTTCCCCTCAAAGGCCATGCTTAACTCGAAGTTTAGCAATCAAACTCACGGGCGATTCACCTATGGCGACTATAATAGTCGCCGAACATATTGTTTTCGGGTGGGCGGCCCTCGTGATTTGCTGCGATTTGAAAATCGGATTCTGCGCCTAATCGCAAACGGCGCCCCCGTGCAGGACACGGCTCACCAGCTCTGCCACGAAGTGGAGGCGTTCCTACCCGGCGTTATCTGTACCGTGATGACGGTCGATCCCGCAGGCCTGCTCGATCCTCTTGCGGCGCCGAGCCTGCCCGCTGAATTCAGCGCCGCCATCCGCGGCGTGATGAAGGGACCGGATGTCGGCTCGTGTGGAACGGCCGCCTATATGCGCCAGCCGGTTTTCGTGACCGACATCGCCAATGATCCGAAGTGGGCGAAGTTCAAGGATCTTGCACTCGCCGCCGATCTCAGAGCGTGCTGGTCGGCTCCGATCCCGGGACACGACGGCGAGGCGGTCGGGGCGTTGGCGCTATATTTTCGCGAGCCACGTATTCCGCTCGAACACGAGAGATCGCTCATCGCCCAATGCGTGGAGCTATGCGAGATCGCGCTTCGTCGTCACGAGCGTGTCGCCGACCGGGAACGGCGCGCGAGCATCGACGCACTCACGGGACTGCCAAACCGCGCCGCCTTCAACATGGCCCTTGCCAGCATGGCCCGCGACGAGCCTGGATCGTGGGCGCTGTTCATCGTCGATCTCGATAATCTCAAGACCATCAACGACACGTTCGGTCATCCGGCCGGTGACGGGTTGATCCGCGCCGCCGGCGAGCGGATCGCCGCGGCCATGTTGCCGGATATCACCTTTCGGCTTGGCGGGGACGAGTTCGCTGTCCTTGTGCAATATCCGGAGGCCCTGACCGACCTCGATGCCCGTGCGGGCAAGATTTTCGCGGCGCTGGAGACCCCTGCGGATTGCGACGGCCATGCCGTGGTTCCAGCCGCCACGATCGGTGGCGCGGTGCTCGCGGCGACGAATGCAGCGGCGGACGTCTACCAGAATGCCGATTTCGCACTGTATCATGCCAAGGAGACCGGGCGGGGCGGGTTCGTTCGCTATTGGCCGGGAATCGGCAGCCGCATCACACATCGGCGCGACGCAATTCGCGACGTTTCGGCCGCGCTCGCAGAGGGGCGTATCGACGCCTATTACCAACCGATCGTTCGTCTCGACACGCGCGAGATCGTGGGTGTCGAGGCGCTATGCCGGCTGCGGACAACCGATGGCGAGGTCGTTGCCGCTAGCGAATTTCAAGAAGCGACATCGGACGTCAACGTCGCGGCGGAGTTGACGGGCCGCATGCTCTCGATCGTCGCGGGTGACGTTCGCTCCTGGCTCGATGCCGGCCTTCCGTTCCAGGCTGTCGGTGTGAACGTCTCAACCGGCGACTTCTACGCCGGCGATCTCATGCGCAAGCTGGAGCACAGTTTCGGCCGAGCCGGCGTCTCGCTTGAACACCTCTTTCTGGAGGTGAACGAGAATGTCTCGACCGGCCGGCGTGACAAAGTCATCGCCAGGGAAATCAGCCGGATTCGACGCAGCGGCGTGCGCGTCTCGCTCGACGATTTTGGGACGGGCCAAGCCTCGTTGACCCATCTTGTCAGCATGCCGGTGGACGCGATCAAGATCGACCGATCCTTCGTCGCTCAATTATGGCCTGACGATCCAGCGATGGTGCTTGTCCAGGGATTGATCGAGATCGCGCGCCAGCTCAACGTCCACGTCGTGGCCGAGGGGATCGAAACCGAGGTCCAGGCCAGCCAGCTTTGGACGATGGGGTGTGTCCTCGGTCAAGGCTTTGAGTTCTCGCGTGCAGTCGATCGCGCCGCGATGACTGAGCTTCTGCGCCGGCACGCCGAGGGGGTCGAAGGCGCAATTCCACTGGCCTCAAATATCCAGCCGGCACATTCGCAATTGTCGCCCGAAATCCGGAAGGGTTTGCGCACGGGAACGCGGTAACGCCGTGGCTCGCATGCACTGACCGGCGTCACGGGCGAACCACAATCGACTTTGGGGGGCTGCCCACTTTCGCGGACTGCGTGGAGACCATGCTCGTTTGCGAAGGCTCGATGATCCGATGCGTCGATCGCGCGCCCATTTCCCCTGAAAACAGCGTGCTGACCGAGGAGCCTCCTATGGTTCTGTAACAGATGTTGCGCTATCGTTCGGCTCGGCGACACGCCGGTGTCGGGAACGAATCCTCGCGAGTTGCGGAGGACGCAATCTCGTGGGGACCAGTGTGAGTAAAACGAGAGATTTCACCGGAGATGAGAACGGCGTAAACTCAGGCGCTTCTACCGAAGCGGCGGAACCGATTTCGCGAACACCTGAAATCGAGCGCCTGCGGATGTTCAGCCGTATCGCACAGGCGGTGGCCGGCGACTTTGACCTGAGCGAGCTGGTCACCATGGTGACGGACGCCGCGACCCAATGGAGCGGCGGAAAATTCGGCGCATTCTTCTACAATCAGGTCGACGATAAGGGCGAAATCTACAGTCTCTATACTTTGTCCGGCGTCCCGCGATCCGCCTTCGCCGACTTCGAGATGCCGCGGAATACGGCGGTCTTCGCGCCGACCTTCGACGGTACGGGGATCGTGCGCTCCGACGATATCCGGAAAGACCCGAGATACGGCCGCAGCGGGCCGCATTTCGGGATGCCCAAAGGCCATCTGCCCGTCGTGAGCTATCTCGCCGTCCCGGTGATTTCCCGTACGGGGGCAGTTCATGGGGGCCTCTTCATCGCCCATGACGAGCCCGGCCGTTTTGACGATGAGGCCGAGGAGATCGTCAAGACGATCGCGGCTCACGCGGCGATCGCGATCGACAACGCCGCGCTGCTGGCGGAGGCTCGGCGCGAGGCTGAGGCGCGGCGCGCAGCGTCCGAAGCCAATGCCAAACTCGCGGCGATCGTCGAGCATTCTGATGACGCGATCCTGAGCAAGTCGCTCGACGGCATTATCGCGAGCTGGAATTCGAGCGCCGAACGGCTATTCGGCTACAGTGCGGACGAAGCTATCGGAAAGCCGATTACGCTCCTCATCCCTGAAGACCGGTTGCATGAAGAGGACATGATCATCGGCGGGGTCCGCGAAGGACGTCGTACGGAGCATTTCGAGACGCTCCGCCGGCGCAAGAATGGGACGCTGGTCAATGTGTCTCTGTCGGTCTCGCCGGTTCGCAATGAGCAGGGAGAGGTCATCGGCGCGTCCCAGATCGCGCGCAACATCAGTGAACGCGTCGAAGCGCAGGAACGCCAAGCCCTGCTGATGCGCGAGATGAATCATCGGATCAAGAATCTCTTCGCGCTGACCGGCGGCCTGATATCGCTCGGCGCGAGGACCGCAGACTCTGTGGAGGAGCTGGAGGAGACATTGCGCGAGCGCGTTGCGGCGCTGGCGCGGGCCCATGCGCTGACGATGCCGGAAGGGGTTGAGCAACCCGCCGGCGCGACCAACCTCATCGAGCTGCTACACGCGATCTTGTCGCCTTACGAAGCCGACCAGGGCCATGTCGTCGAGATCGAGGGGGACGACATTCCAGTGCATGGTTCAGGGCTGACGTCCCTGGCGCTGGTGTTTCACGAGTTCGCGACGAATGCAGCGAAATACGGGGCGTTATCCGCGGCTGACGGGCGCCTTTCGATCAAACTGGAACGTCAGGGCGAGACACTGCTGCTCAAATGGATTGAGCGCGGAGGCCCGCCGGTGACAGGTTCGCCAGACCATGCCGGCTTTGGCAGCAAGCTGGAGAAGGCGACGCTCAGCGGCCTGGGCGCCGTGGTGGAGAAGGTCTGGAATCCCGAAGGACTCGTGCTCACCGTCGTCCTTCCGACAGAGCGCCTCGCCCCAGGATAACCAGAGCGATTGGTCTCCCCGACTGCGATCATCAGCGAAAATCGCGCGTCTTCACCTTGATCGAGTCGATGTGCAGGTCGCGGACGTAGATGTCGCGCGCGCGCAGTCCCTTGGATGTCGGGTCACGCGGATCGGGCGTCGGTGAGCCATGATGAAATTCGTCGCCGCGCCCGTGCGGAAGCGGGAAAGCGGCATCCCGATCGCCGACGCTGGCGAGATCCGCGGAGAGATCCGTCAGGCGCTGCGCCACGAGATGCACCACTTCGCCCTCGCGCTGAACGCGTCCGCGCACGGCGAACATGCCGGCCGACAGGATGATGCGCCGATTCTTTTCGAAGACCTGCGGCCAGACGACGAGATTGGCGATGCCGGTTTCGTCTTCGAGGGTGATGAACATCACGCCCTTGGCGCTGCCGGGCCGCTGTCGGACCAGCACGATCCCGGCGGCCTCCAGCCAGCGGCTGTCGCGGGCGTCCATCGCCTCCTGGCAGGTGACGATGCGTCGGCGCCGCAGATCGGGGCGCAGGAACGCGACGGGATGGCTGCGCAGTGACAGGCCGACATGGCCATAGTCTTCCACGACTTCGGTGCCCGCGGTCATCGGCCGGAGGACGACGGCGGGTTCGCTGATCTCGGGCACGAGTTGCTGTTCGCGGGTGGTGGCGGCCGCAAAGAGGGGCAAGGGTTCATCGCGTAGCGCCTTGATGGCCCAGAGCGCCTCGCGCCGCGCCATGCCGAGCGCTGGCCGGAAGCCGTCGGCCTCCGCAATCTGCACCAGGGCGGTGACCGGCACGCCCGCGCGACGCCACAGATCGTCGATCGAGGCGAAGGGCGTGCCCGCGCGGGCCCCGACAATGGCGGCAGCGTTGGCGTTGGCCAGCCCCTTGACCATGCGCAGGCCGAGCCGGACGGCGAAGCGACTGTCGTCGGCGGTCGGCTCCAGGGTGCAATCCCAGCGGGAGGCGTTGACGCAGACCGGACGGATTTCGACGCCATGGTCCTGGGCATCGCGCACGATTTGGGCGGGAGCGTAAAAGCCCATCGGCTGGGAGTTGAGCAGCGCCGCGCAGAAGATGTCGGGGTGCCAGCATTTGAGCCAGGCCGAGGCATAGGCGATCAGCGCAAAAGAGGCTGCGTGGCTTTCCGGAAATCCGTAACTGCCGAAGCCTTCGAGCTGCTTGAAGGTTTGTTCGGCAAATTCGCGTTCATAGCCGTTGTCGACCATTCCGTTGATCAGCTTGTCGCGGAAATGGGAGACGCCGCCGGTGAACTTGAAGGTCGCCATCGACTTGCGCAGCATGTCGGCCTCGCCGGGCGTGAAGCCGGCGCATTCGATCGCGACGCGCATCGCCTGTTCCTGAAACAACGGCACGCCGAGCGTCTTGCCGAGCACCTTCTCCAGCTCGGGCTTGGGATAGTTGACCGGCTCCAGCCCCTCGCGACGGCGCAGATAGGGATGCACCATGTCGCCCTGGATGGGACCGGGCCGCACGATGGCGACCTGCACAACCAGATCGTAAAAGGTCCGGGGTTTGAGGCGCGGCAGCATCGACATCTGCGCGCGACTCTCGATCTGGAAGGTGCCGAGCGTGTCGGCCTTCCTGATCATCGCATAGGTGCGCGGGTCCTCGGCCGGGATGGTTGCGAGATCGAGATGGACGCCCTTGTGGTCGGCTAGAAGATCGAGCCCGCGCTTCATGCAGGTCAGCATCCCCAAGGCGAGGACGTCGACCTTCATGAATTTCAGCGCGTCGATGTCGTCCTTGTCCCATTCGATCACCTGGCGATCGACCATGGCGGCGGGCTCGATCGGCACCAGCTCGTCGAGGCGGTCGTGGGTCAGCACGAAGCCGCCGGGATGCTGTGAAAGATGACGCGGGGCGCCCATGAGCTGGCGGGCGAGATCAAGCGCCAGGCGAAGCCGGTGATCGCCGAGGTTCAGGTTCAGCTCCTCGACATGCTTGGGCTCGACGCCTTCCTCCGACCACCCCCAGACCTGCGACGACAGCGTCTTGATCAAGTCCTCCGTGAGTCCGAGCGCCTTGCCTACGTCGCGCAGCGCGCCCTTGGAGCGGTAGCGGATGACGGTCGAGCAGAGCGCGGCGTGATCGCGGCCATAGGTCTCGAACACCCACTGCATGACGATCTCGCGCCGCTCATGCTCGAAATCCACGTCGATGTCAGGCGGCTCGCGCCGTTCCTCGCTGACGAAGCGCTCGAATAGGAGATCGTTGCGGCCGGGATCGATCGAGGTGATGCCAAGCACATAGCAGACGGCCGAGTTGGCGGCGGACCCGCGCCCCTGGCAGAGAATGTCCTTGGAGCGAGCGAACCCCACGATGCTGTTCACCGTGAGGAAGTACGGGGCGTATTGCAGCTTCTCGATCAGTCGCAGCTCGTGCTCGAGCGTTGCCCGAACACTGTCCGGCACGCCTTCGGGATAGCGTTCGGCGGCGCCCTCCCATGTCAGTTTGGCCAGCGTCTGCTGGGGCGTGAGCGCAGGGTTGTCGCGCTCCTCCGGATACTGATAGGCCAGCTCATCCAGCGAGAAACGGCAGCGCTCGACGATCTGAAGGGTTCGGGCGAGCGCTTCGGGATAGCGGCCGAACAGGCGGTGCATTTCCTCCGGCGGCTTGAGATAGCGATCGGCGTGCCGCTCCCGCCGCTCGCCCAATTCGTCGATGGTAACGTTGTGACGGATGCAGGTGACGACGTCCTGCAGGATGCGTCGATCGGGTGCGTGGAACAGGACATCGTTGGTGACGATGGTCGGCACGCGCATCTGCGCGGCCAGGTTGGACAGCTCATGGAGCCGGAGCTGGTCGTTCGGGCGACGCCGCAGCGATAGCGCCATATAGGCCCGGTCGCCGAAGGCGTCGCGCAACCGCCGCAGGCGTAAACCGCATGCGTCGTCGGCGAGGTCCGGCAGGAGGACGGCCAGCAGACCATCGCCATAGGCGATCAGATCCGTCCATTCGAGATGACACTTCGCCTTGCCGCCGCGCTTCTTGCCGAGCGACAGCAGGCGGCACAGCCGCGAGTAGGCGGGCCGGTCGGTCGGATAGACCAGCACCGACATTCCATCGACAAGGTCGAGGCGACAGCCAACGACGAGGCGCACGCCCGTCGTTTTGGCCGCCTCATGGGCGCGCACGATACCGGCCAGCGAGTTGCGGTCGACGATGGCGAGCGCCTCGATGCCGAGCACGGCTGCGGCGGCGAACAGCTCATCGCATCCGCTCGCGCCCCGCAGGAAGCTGAAATGGGATGTGACCTGTAGTTCGGCGTAGCGAGGGGCGGTCATCCAAATACCCCATGCAGGAACCAGCGATGCGAGCCGGTCGCGGCGTCCTCGCCGTCGCCGGCGCGGTAGATCCAGAAGCGCTCGCCGACGTCATCCTCGACCCGGAAATAGTCGCGCACGGCGACCAGCTCTGCATCACGCTTCCACCATTCGCCGAACAGGCGCTCGGGGCCATCTGCGCGCTTCACGCGCCGTCGGACACCGCGCCAGGTGAATGACACCGGAGGATGATCAGGCAGCAGCGCGACCGTCTCGATCAGCTCGGGGCGATCGAGCAGACGCGGTGGTCGCGGCCAGTCACCGGACCATGTCGCTCCGGTTTCGGGCGACATGGCGGGCACGCGGCAGACGGAGCGCTCGGGCACGTCGCTGGCGACCGGCGCGGCGCGGTAGATGCGGCGCCCGCCGACCCGGTTGGCCAGCGTGTCCACGAGATCGGAAACGTCCGGGATGGCGTCGTCGATCAGGGAGGTGACGGTTTGCTTGCTGTCGATCGGTTCGGCGATCGTCGCGGTGAGCGTGAGAATCTCGATGCCGAATCCGGGTTCGATGGTCTCGATCTTGTCGCAGAGAAGCCGCGTCAGGCGTTTGACGTCGCGCACGGGCAAGGCCGTGCCGACGCGGACAGCCTGCGTGATGTTGTCGACGCGGTGACAGAGCAGGTCGAGGCGACGCACGCCCAGGCCCCGCTCTTCGAGCGCTACGCAGAGCTGGACCACCAGCTTGCCGATATAGCGGGCGATGGTTTCGGCCGCGCCGATCGGCTCGGGAAAGCTGCGGCGAACCTCGATCAGATCCTCGGGCCGGATCGGATCGATGAGTTCGGGTGAGAGGCCCAGCGCCTGGTCGATCCGGCGACCCAGTTCCGGCCCGAAGCGCAGCGTGAGCGGCGCGCGCGGCTGCGCGAGCAAATCACCGATGCGATCGAAGCCCAGCGTTCGCAGGTTGTCGACCAGCGCCGACGGCAGACGAAGCGCCGCGATCGGCAACGGCGCGATCGAGGCTTCGGCCGTTCCGGGCGGGGAGATTAGGATCGACCGGCCGGCGTAGCGCGCAAGCGCATGCGCCGTCCCCCAGGTGTCGGCGACGGCGGCCCAGGCAAAGATGCCGGATCCCGCCAGGCGATCAATCATTCCCGCCAGCATGGCCTGTTCGCCGCCATGCAGATGATCGGCGCCGGTCGTATCGAGGACGATCCCGTCGGGCAGATCGGCGGTGACGATCGGGGCGTAGCGCTGCAGGACCCAGAGCGCGAGGCGGTCGAGCGCCTCAGCGTCGGCCGCGGGCGCGGCGTCCTGTACGAGGAGACCGGGGACGAGGACCTGAGCCTTGGTGGCGGGCATCCCGACGCGCAGGCCGGCGGCCTGGGCCGCAACGTCCGCCGCGACCACTACCCGCCTTCTCCCGTCATGGCCAATCAGGACGAGCGGCGCCTCAGCCGGAGGCGCCGTGTCGCCAGCCTTCCTGCGCACGCGATCTGTCGACCATGTGGGCAGGAAGAGCGAGACAACCCGTGTCATCGCACGCCTCCAGTTCGAAATCAGCACTCTCTCCCGCGCGGGCGCGGATCAGTTCGACAAGCCAGCGATGCCGGCCGACGCCCGGAACCGGCAAGGCGGGTGAAGGCAGGGCCGAGACCCGCCAGCGGGTCATGGCGGCGGTCGGCTGGCCGAAGTCGGTCGCCTCGGTCTGTCGGCGCCAGCGTCGGAGCGCCAGGCCGATGGCGCCTGTGCCTTCGGCGGCAAGTTGGAGGCGGCGGGAGGCGGTCATGGAAAGGCGGCCGATCTCCGCAACGACGGCTCCCAGGCCGCCATGGCGCAGACCTTCCTCGACACAGGCCAGGACGGTCTTGTCGTCCCCCGCCTCGACATAGATCACACGGTCTGGCGGAAGGCCGGCTTGGGCCAGCGCCGGAGCAAAGAGGTCGGGACGTGTGAGGCACCACAGCACCTTGCCCTTGGTGCGCGCGGCAATCCCGGCGGCGAAGAGCGCGGCGGCCGCGCCGTCGATCGCGCCGTTACCGCCGCCCGCGATCTCGTGCAGCGCGCCGAGCGCCAGGCCTTCGCCGGGGAGTCGTGAATCCACCTCGGCAATTCCGAAGGGAAGCACCGATTTCACACGCTGGCTTCTGCCTTCGATCTTTTCGATCTGCGCGCGCAAAGACTCTATGGCGGGCTCGGGCCGCAAGCTGCTTGTTAACCTCCGGGAACGGGTTTGACATCATGTTCTCTATTTGTTCTTCTTTATCGACGCAGGAGTCAAGCGTCGATCCGATGACCCGGTGACTCAGCGAGTCGGCTTGGCCGGAGGCGGCAGTTTTAAGTGTAGGAAAGCAGAATAGAGTTGTTAGCGGCGGGATAGTCGCGAAAAGTGTAACAAAGAGTTGGGGGGTGGGAATGAGATGCGAATCAAACATGTCGAGATCGAAAACTTCAGGCTTCTGCGGCATGTCGCGATAGGGCTGGAAGAGCGAACGACGCTCATCGTCGGGCGCAACAACAGCGGCAAGACCTCAATCGCAGAGCTTTTCCGGCGGCTCCTTTCCGAGCGGGCCCTGTCGTTCAAGCTCGAGGATTTTTCTCTGGGATGTCATGAGTGCTTCTGGACCGCCTTCGATGCATTCCGCGGCGGCGCTGCGCAGTCCGACGTTCTAGCTCACCTCCCATCGATCACGATCACGCTCGATATCGCCTACGATGTCGATGCTCCTGATCTCGGACCGCTCAGCGACTGCATCATCGATCTCAATCCGGATTGCTCGGACGCTCGCCTGGTTCTCACGTTCGGACCCCGAGCGACAGCGGCCGAAACGCTTTTCGCGGGGATCGTGGCGCCGGGTGACGACATCGCAGCCGACCGTCTCGCTTTGTTTCGCACTCTTGGGAGCCGACTGCCGGCGGCTTACGCCTCATCGCTGGAAGCGGTGGATCCCAATGACCCCACCAACCGAAAAACCCTAGAGCCCAAAACTCTCACGGCGCTGATCCACGGCGGCTTTATCAACGCGCAGCGCGGGCTTGATGATGACACCCATCGCGAGCGTGATGTGCTGGGCAAGGTCGTGGAGGTGCTGTTTCAGTCGGCGCTGACCGATCCGCTGGACCCGGAGAAGCGCACGACGGCGGAACAATTGAAGGCGGCTGTGGAGCAGATCCAAGGCGATCTGCACGCGGGCTTTAATGCAAAGCTGACCTCGTTGCTGCCCACGTTTGATTTATTCGGCTATCCCGGCCTGGCGGACCCGGGGCTCGTCACCGAGACGAGTTTCGATGTCGACAAACTCCTAAATGACCACACCAAGGTCCGCTATGTCGGCGTCAACGGCGTCACGCTACCCGAGACATACAACGGCTTGGGCGTGCGCAATCTCGTCTACATGCTTTTACAACTGCTGCGCTTTTTCCGGGAGTACCAAGCTACGCCGGCCGCGGCCGGGGTGCACTTGGTGTTCATTGAGGAGCCGGAGGCTCATCTGCACCCCCAGATGCAGGAAGTTTTCATACGTCAACTCGATCAGATCACGAGCGCGTTTGTGTCGCAGCTCAACGAGAACCGCCCTTGGCCAGTGCAGTTCGTCGTCACCACGCATTCGCCGCACATGGCGAACGAAGCACGCTTCGAGGCGATGCGGTATTTCCTGTCGGTTGCCGACGGTGACGGCTTACGTCGTTCCGTCGTCAAAGATCTGCGACAAGGTATGGGAAACGCGCCAGCGCCTGATCGAGAATTCCTGCATCAATACTTGACCCTGACGCGTTGTGATCTGTTCTTCGCCGACAAGGCTGTTCTGATCGAGGGTACGTCGGAGAGACTCCTGCTCCCGGCGATGATCCGTAAGACCGACGCGGCCGCCGTCGGTGAGCCGCAGCTAGGCAGCCAGTACCTGACGGTGATGGAAGTGGGCGGCGCCTATGCACACCGGTTTTTCGACCTTCTCGCTTTCCTCGAATTGCGTGCGTTGATCATCACCGACATCGACGCCGTTAAGCCGAATGCCCAGGGCAAGCGCTTGGCCGTTCCCGTCGCGGAAGGCCAATTCACCAGCAACGGCTGCATCAAGGCCTGGTTCGATAATGCGGTGTCGCCGGCCGCCTTGTTGGCCAAGGCACCCGCCGACAAGATCGTTGGATGTCGCCGACTGGCCTACCAAGTGCCGGAGGAAGATGGCGGCCCCTGCGCGCGTAGCTTCGAAGACGCGTTCATTCTGGCTAATCCCGAGCGCTTTCCGCTCGGCGACGGGGACGTCGCCGCTCTCGCTTACGAGCATGCGGCCGAGCAGAAGAAATCGACCTTCGCCCTGGAGCATGCGATCGAACACACCGATTGGAACGTTCCTCGCTACATCGCGGAGGGTCTGCGCTGGCTCGCGCAGGGCAATCCTGCCCCTGTCATTCCGCCGCCCGCTGTCGCTGTGGAGATTGTAGCGGGGCTTGCCGGCGTGGCGGTGAACGTTGCCGAGGTAGGCGACAATGGTTGACGGTCCGGAAAGTCCCGCCGACGCCGCTGGTCGCGTCGCGCTTGAACGGATGTTCGCCTGTCTGGACGAAGGCAGGAGTTTTCGGCTGGAGGCCGGCGCCGGCGCCGGCAAGACCTATTCACTGGATAAGGCGCTTCGCCGGCTGATCGACGGACGAGGTACGGACTTGGTCCGCCGCCGCCAGCAGGTCGGCTGCATCACCTTCACGAATGTCGCCAAGGACGAGATAATCTCGCGCATCCAGGCCCACCCGGCTGTGCGGCCGGAGACGGTCCACGGTTTCTGCTGGTCGATCCTGCAGGACTTTCAGACGACATTGCGGGCGTTCGTGCCGCAACTTCCCGGTTGGGCGGAAAGGCTGGAGCCCGCCGGGGGGATCGGCGCTCGTAGAGTTCATTACGAGCTGGGCTACCCGAGCGTCAGCGAAGATCAGGTGACAATCCGGCACGAAGACGTGCTGGCGTTGATGATCGAAGCGATGGCCCTTCCGAAGTTTCGCGCCGTTCTGACCGCACGTTACCCCGTGCTTCTGGTCGACGAATATCAGGACACAGACGCTGCCTTTGTCGATGCGATGAAGACATGGTTTCTTGACCACGGCGAAGGGCCGCTGATCGGGCTGTTCGGGGACCATTGGCAGAAGATCTATGGTGACGGGTGTGGATCCGTGGAGCACGCCGCGCTTGAGGTGATCGATAAGAACGCCAACTTTCGCTCAGTGGACCCGATCGTGCAGATGCTAAACCGTATGCGCCCCGATCTGCCGCAGATGGTGAGCGACCCTGACGCGCTCGGCGAAGCGCGCGTCTTCCACACCAATGCGTGGCCGGGCGTGAGGCGTACTGGACAGGGCGGCGGCCATTGGACCGGCGACACCAGTGCCGATGCGGCCCGAGCATATTTCAGTCACATCAAGGAACGGCTTGGCGGGGAGGGCTGGGATTTCGCGGTCGGGAAGACCAAGATACTGATGCTCAGCCACAGCGTGCTGGCTCGCGAACAGGGTTACGCGAGCATCCCGCCGATCTACGGTCAGTTCAACGACCCGTGGCTGAAGAAAGATGATCCTCATATCAAGTTCCTGACCGACCAACTCGAACCAGCATGTGCGGCGTTTGAAGCGCAGCGTTACGGCGATATGTTCGAGTGCTTCGGCACCGGCATGCCGCGCATTCGCAGGCATCTGGACAAGGTCGCATGGGCTGATGCGATGGCCTCGTTGATTGCGCTGCGGCTGTCCGGATCGGTCGGCGAGGTGATCGATTTCATCGCTGCGCAGTCACACATGCGGCTTCCCGAAGCGGTGGAGGAACGCGAGAAAAAGCTTGCGGAAACGGGGCCCGAACCCGTCGAGGGAGAGTCGCGGCGTGTCACTCAGCTACGCAAGCTGCGGGCTGTCCCGTACGTGGAAGTTATGGCGCTCGATCGGTTCATCGATGGCCATACGCCGTTCGCCACGAAACATGGGGTGAAGGGTGCCGAGTTCGAGAATGTGCTCGTGGTCGTCGGCAGGGGCTGGAACAAGTATAATTTTGCCCAGATGCTGGAATGGATCGATGCCGGTCCCCCGCCCGACAAGCTGGAGTTTTTCGAGAATAATCGGAATCTCTTCTACGTCGCTTGCTCACGACCCAAGGTGCGCTTAGCGCTGCTTTTCACTCAGGTCCTGACAGCAAACGCTATGGCGAAACTGACGGCATGGTTCGGTGCGGCAAACGTCGTAGCACTGCCCGGCCAGCCTGATGAGGTGCAGGCGTGATCCGATTTCGTCGACTGACGCCTGTTTCTCTCAATTCCTGGTTAGTCGATCAAGGCATCCCCCAAACGCATCAACGCTACCGACTCCGGGTTTGGCGGGAAGTCCACGGCGCCCTCGGCGCATTGCGTGTCGAACTGATCGCCTACGTTCAGGAAGCGTTGGACGACGCCCGTCGTCGGATTCGATCGGGCTTCCAAGACGATTTGTCGCCTTTCAACGACCCGGCGCATGATCCTGCCGCACATTATCCCGCCATGCTCAATCGCATATCATTGCAGGGGTATCTTGGCGAAACGCTTGGCGTTCTCGCGGTGGAGCACTTTGGAGCGATTGGACATGCCGATTGGATGGTTCCCGCGCTGCTTTTCCGCTTTCACGACCAGGAATTTCAACATTTGGACCTGATCAATGAGCGCGTTCTGGCGGGCGAGGTGCATGAACCAGATGCAGAAAAAGAGAAGCGTCCAGGTCGAACAGGCGACGATGGCTTGGCGTTTCGAGTCGACGCCAATGGCGTGATCACCGACATTCTGACGCTCGAGGCCAAATGCCTCACGGTCAGTAATACCGGCATCATGAAAGACGCCCACGAAAAGCTGATGGTCGGCGGCAACCGGCCCAGCGGCGTGCGCGAACTGATCAATCTCCTGACGGAATATCACACGCCTGAAGCCGAAGCCTGGCAACAGGCTCTGCTTCAATTCTACAGGGACGGCTTCCGCACGGCAGCTCGCCACGATGGGCTCGCTTATGCTGTCGGTAATTCTCCCAAAGTGCCCGCTGAACGCATCGCATGGCTTCCGCCCGAAGCTCCTCACCCCGCCTATACGATACAGCGCAACCTTGAGGCGATGGAGTTTCAGTTCGAGAATTTAGATGCCGTAGTCGATATATTGTACCGGGGCGCTTGAGATGACGAGCGCGGCTACGATCGCCATCGCACGAGAGATCCGAGAGAATCTGGCGGGTCAGGCTCTGACTGCGCGCCAAGCCAAACTCTACAGCCAACGACTACGCCGCGACATGGGCCGCGAAGGTTTGGCGAGTTTCGGTTCAGGAGACATCGCCGGGTATCTCGAAGAGGCGATGCTGCTGCTGGAAAGTGGATGGCTGGAACGAAGCGCGGACATTACCTCACCGTGGCGCACCTCGATCAAGCGCGCGGCAGAGATTATCGAATGGCTTTCGCAATCCCAGCTAAAGCCGCCGGGCGCCCCGCTTCATTTGTTGGCTGCCGCCGCCTTTCAGCTGGCCGATTATCCGGCGATGGCGCTGGGACATTTGCGGCGGCTCCCAGAGGGTGAACCCCTTTCAGAGATTCTCCGCCAGTTTGTTCGGGCAGACTTCCCGGCTGCTTTCCAGGCGGCGCAGACGTTCTGGAGCAGCTATCGCGGGCTACGGGTCGATGGTCGCATCGATCCCAACGACCTCGAAGTTGCGGCCGTGCAGCATACCGTCATGTGCGTCGGAACGATTTGCGCGTTTCTTAGAACGGGCGGCGACGTCCCGGTCGAGCGCGCGGTTGTTAAGTTGGAAGCGCTCGCCTTGGGATTCCTGCATAGCCGTGATCCTTATTCTTATCTGCTGGCGCGGTTGACGGCTGCCAGCGCGCGGCGGTTCATCGAAACCTGTCTCTGGCCACAGATCGACAAACTCCGCCTGACGTCTAGCGGCCTGGCCGGCGATGCTCTCACTCAGTTTGCGCGGTCGGCGTTTGCCAACAAGCGGGCACTTGTCTGGCCTGCGCAGGCGGCGGGCATCGCGAAGCTGCGCGACAACAGTTCGTTCGTGCTGTGTACGCCGACCGGCTCAGGAAAAACCACGGTTGCGACCCTTGGCGCGGTCCAGGGCCTGTTCGCCGATCCTCCTGTCGGAGGGACCGCCGGCAATCTCGTTCTCTACCTCGTTCCGTCCCGCGCACTCGCGGCAGAGGTGGAGGGCCGCCTCGCTGAGGATCTTCGCGGAATCGCTGCGGAGCCGATTGTGGTTACGGGCCTGTATGGAGGCGTCGATTGGGGGCCGACCGACGCTTGGATTCAAACCGATCAGCCGACAGTGGTCATCTGCACGTTCGAGAAGGCTGATGCGCTCCTGCGCTATCTAGGCGTTCTGTTCCTCAGCCGGGTTCGCACGGTGATTATTGATGAAGCCCATATGGTTGAGCAGGACGAAGCCCGGCTGACTGGACTGGGTGATGGGACGTCACGCGCTTTCCGGCTTGAGCAACTTGGCACACGTCTGATGCGTGCACGGGAAGATCACGATTTCCGCATTGTCGCGCTGTCTGCGGTCGCGGCTCGGGCAGCGCCTGCCTTGGCCCGCTGGGTTACCGATGCGCCCGACGCGATGCCCACAAGCTCATCCTATCGGAGCACACGGCAGATGCTCGGGCGTCTCGAAGTGCGCCCAACCGGCCAGTTCGCGATCCGCTACAGTCTGATGGATGGACACTCGCTGAAGTTTGACGACGAGAGGCGGGATGACTCCCCCTTCGTACCCGATCCATTCCCCGCTGTTCCTGGGGGTATGAACCCGGAAGACGGACCCGAAGTTCGGATGCGCGCGCCCACGTTGTGGGCGGCGCTCAACCTGGCGGCAAAACGGCCGGACGGCTCAACGCCGTCGGTCCTGATTTCGCTGACGCAGAATATCGACACCTTTGCCGCGACGTGCGCCGATCTGCTGGACAAATGGCAGGATATCGCACTTCCCAATTATTGGGAGATTGAGGAGGGCAACGAGATTTGGGCACGCTGCTTAGCGACCGCCATCGACTATTTTACTGCGGATTCCGTCGAGTATCGGCTGCTGGCGCGCGGTATTGTAGTGCATCACGGCAAGATGCCGGGCCTTCTCGCCCGGCGGCTGAAGACCGTTATCGATCGCGGGTATGTCCGAGTCATCATTGCTACATCGACCCTGTCGGAAGGGGTCAACATCCCTGTCAATTTCCTGCTGATCCCAAGCGTCTTCCGAAGTAATGGCGAGTTGCCGTTGCAGGAGTTCAGCAATCTGATCGGCCGCGCAGGGCGGCCAGGTGTTGCAACAGAAGGTAGTACGCTCGTCGTCCTGCCTGAACGCACCTATGAGAGCCGGTACGGGCGGATCGTGCCAACTTATAACCGGCAGTGGAACGGATACGAGAGCCTGGTAACCCAGCTAGAGGCTGCGACCGCGGCGGTGGGCGATCTGATCCCGGAAGATCGGGCGTCGAGTCCGTTGGGCCACCTGCTGCGCGAACTCGAGCGTGCATGGCAAGCATTGATGGGAGGGGGAACCGAGGCGGATTTCGCCGCTTGGCTCGAGCAAACGGCCGTGACTGAGCAGGCGGCATATCCGCCGTCCAGCCATGACTATCTCGACTCACTTGATGCATTTCTGATCGCGGCGATCCAGGAGGTCGAGGAACTCAAGGGTATCGAACTCGACGCTGCCCAGCTTGAAGCGGAGTTGGCCAAAATTTGGCGACGCACCTATGCGCACGCGGCTTCGCATGGTGAGGCGCATCTGGCGACGATCTGGCTGGCGCGTGGCAGAGCGATCAAGGCCCAGTATCCCGATGCCGATCAACGCCGGCGTTTATATAAGACAAGTCTGACTCCGCGATCTGCAAAGCTGCTGCTGGATCGCGCGGAGGCAATTCGTGTCAAACTTTCGCAGGGCCGCGATTACGCGCGGTGGACCGCTGAGGAGCAGTTCGCCTTCATCCGCGACGTGCTGGCATTTCTATCTGAAATTCCGGTGTTCGCGATAGAAACGAAACTCGGTCGGAAGAAGAATTTCGATGACTGGCCCATGTTGCTTCGTTGGTGGTTGGCCAAATCGACGCTGGCGCGACAACCTCGTCCGAATGAGGTTACTAACTGGTACGCCTTTGTAGCGAACAATTTCATCTATCGCGGAACTTGGGGGCTCGGCAGCGTCATCGGCCTGCTGCTGGATACGACTGACGACGGACAGCCCATTCGCGCGCTGGAAATCGCTGACTGGCCCCTAAGCGGTTTGCCGTGGATCGGCTTCTGGCTGAAAGAGCTTATCAGTTGGGGTACTCTCGATCCCGTAGCCGCCTTTCTGCTCGCGCGCGGCGATGCAGTTGATCGGCCTCAGGCCGAACTGGATGCGAAAGCCTATTATGAAGGCCGTCCGGCGGGAGAAGATGCCAACGCGCTTCTGGACCCTCGGACGATCCGTGAATGGGTGGAAGCTAGGCAGCCCGCGCGCGCTGCGCGGATAGACACCTCAACGATGGCGATTGAAGTGGAATGCGTTCGTCCCGTCGAGGCCTATCGGCAGCAGCGACTGGTCGTATTGCCACTCGCAGAGGCGGATGCAATTGTCTGGCTTGACCCCGCCGGCTATGAGGTGGCGCGAAGCGCAAAGCCGGGCGACTGGCCCGAAAAACCCGCCCTGTTCCAATTTGAGCTTCAGGTGGCTGTATCCGTCGTCTTCGGGGAGCCGTATCTGCCCCACCGTTGATACCTGTGGTGTCTGTTAGGCGTGCCTGCGCCGCCGTGCCGCTGGGGGTACACGGGGCGCACCGTCGGCAGCCGTGTCGCCAAGATGATGGAGTGTGAAGGCTGGACGGGTCGGGAGCTTTACGATCAGTTCCAGTTGTCCTCCAATCGCCTCGACGTAGCTGCGGAGCGTGGAGAGGTACATATCCGCCTGGCTCTCGATCTTTGAAACGGACGGCTGCTTTATGTTGAGCGCGGTCGCAATGTCGGCCTGAGCCTTGCCGGCGATAAGGCGCAGTTCGCGCAAGCCTTCGACTTCCTGTTTCAAGACCTGATAGCGGGCCTCGACGTCCGCTTGGCGCTCAGGCGGCATCTCCGCAATGATCTCGTCCAGGTTCCGGCCCATCTCACTTTCCCTTCTTTGCAGCTTTCAGTTTTTCCTGATGCTCGGAAAATCGTGAATCCGCCTTCGTGATAAGCTGCTTGTAGAAACGCTTCTGGCTGCCGCCAGATTTGTCGCCCGCCACAAGCAGAATTGCCTTCCTTTCCGGGTCGAAGGCAAAGGCGGTGCGCCATTCGCCATCGGCGGCCGAGAAACGCATCTCCTTCATATTGGCGTGTTTGGACCCGTTGAGCGTGTCCACATATGGCCTACCAAGGAGGGGGCCATAGTCGGAAAGCAACTTCGCGACAGCGAGGAGTTCCGTTTGGACGTCTGGCTCAAGGACCGCAAACTCCGCCTCGAAGGCATCATGCAGCCGAACTTCCCAAGTCATATAGCTTCCAGGCTATGTTGTGTCAATGTGAGGTGCGGTACTTCAATGCCCGCCCTCCGAGTTTCCCGCAGCGTGAAGGAGTTCGCCGAGGGTTGCCTGACCAATCCGGCAACGAGCGATGACCCGATCGAACGATGCCGCTGAACACGATGCCCGCACGGGAAGGGGGGGCGGATTCGCACGGATCAGCGCGGGCCGGTGCGGCGAAGCCAGCGGCCGCGAGCGCGGTGGTGATCAAGATGCTGCACCAGTTCACGCGGCTTGTTTCAGCGCGCCGCCGTCCTTCTTCTTGGCCAGAAGCGCACGCACGTACTTGTCCCACTTCGCCATGCCCGCCCGCTTCTCGGGCATGTAATTCCAGCGGTCATAGTTCTTCGAACTGACGTCCTGAAGTGCGTGGTTCTGGAGACGGTCGCGGATCTCCTTTGAAACCCCGGCCTTACCGGCAAGGGTCTTGAAGGTGCGCCGAAGATCTCGGTTTGTCGCATAGGGGATCACGCCGCGATCGCGCTGCCGCCAGACGAAGCTGTAGAGCGTACCGTGGCTGACGGGCTTGGAGGGGTCTTTTGCCGAGGGGAAGAACCAGCCGAACTCGTTCGGCTTGATCGACCCGATCAGATCGGCGGCGAGCGACGGCACCGGGACGGCATGGGGCTGCAGGTTCTTGGTCTTGGACCAGTCGATAATCCGTTCGCCCGCATCCCATTGATCGATGTGGAAGCGCGCGATTTCCTCCACCCGCTGACCAGTTAGCATGATGAGCTGCACTGCGCGCAGATAGGAAGGGGTGACGGGCGTGTCAGGGCATTCGAGCCAACGATAGAGCCGTACGAATTCGTCGTCGCTAAGCCAGCGCGTGCCTTGAACCTTGGGTTCGGTAGGGATTCCGGTTGCCGGATTGAAGGGAATACGGAAGCGGCGCGGAGAGGCGTTCCGATAATCGTTGTCCGATTTCATGCCCCAGCTGAAGGCCGCGTGGATGTAGCTCCGAACATGGTCAGCCATTGACCGGGCACCGCGCTCGTAGATCGGCCGGATCAGCTCGACGACTTCCTCGGCCTCGATCTCGCGGGCGAGACGGTTGCGCCCGAGCGTGTCGGCAATCTTGTTCAAGCCCTTTTCCGTCTCTTTCCAGGACGGTTTGTTCGCAGCCTTGAGCGACGCGACATATCCTTCGAACAAATCGGCCACCGTGCCAGGGCGGGTGTCGGTAGCGATCTTGATGCTTCGCCCCTTCTGGATCACGTCGGCAAAGTCGCGCTTGAATATCTCGCGCGCTTGGGCAAGCGACATGGAAGGGTAAGCGCCGAGCTTTTTCTTAGTTCGCTTTCCATCTCGCCACTGCTGCGCCATCCAATCGGCCGTCACGCGTTTAGGCATAGGCTTGAGGACGAGGACAAGACGGCCTGTGCCGCGCCCTTCGCCATCCGCGAGGTTTTCTTGCTTTTGACCCGCTTCAACGCGCTTCAGCGCATGTCGAATCGCGGTGTCGGTCAGGCTTGGCATACGTCTCCTCCTGTCCCGCAGCTGGGATCGGTCGAGGAGAAACGGGGATCGTTTGCTGGGAGCGGAAAGCCGTTCTCTACCCCTTCAACCGCCCCCAATTTGCCATAACCGCCCCCTGTACGCAATCCAAAAAAATCGGCTAAAGCATTGGTGTTTCAGCGGTATCTAGCGTGATCCAACGTGATCGAAATGGGGTAGTGGGGTGGTTGTGCACCAGAATGAGAGAGGCCGAACCCAGGTCGATGGCTCGGCGAACCACCTCCCGCACATAGATTGCCGCCTGATCTATGGAGCCATCGCCCATATTTTCATCCCGGATCAGCATGTTGCGGCTGTTGAGATGCAGAACGCGTACGCGCTCCACCGTCATATGCGCCATGTCGGCTCTTAAATAATCGAGCAGAGCCTGCCAACTGGACAGGACCGGCTGGTCCCTCACCTGTGATTTGATGAGTCGCAAGGCTGCCGCTTGCGCGATCTTCAGGGCTGCGATGCTGGTTTCGCCCATACCGTTCACGCGTTTCAGAGCCTCGCTGTCCGCAGTCAAAAGACCGCCGATGCCGCCGAATTCCGTCAATAGCTGCTTGGCGAGAGGCTTGGTATCGCGCCTGGGAATAGCGAGGGCGAGGAGATATTCTATCAGTTCGTGATCGAGCAGCGCATCCGGCCCGCCATCGAACAGGCGACGACGCAGCCGCTCGCGGTGGCCTACTCCGTGATGCTCCTGTTTTCCGCCGGTTTCTATGTCGTCCATGGCCGCACCGCTAAGCATATTATCATTGAAGCTCAATGCGAATGTCGCCATGCTGCCGCGCGATGTCTGTTTGTGTCAGGGATAATATCGGGGAGCGAAACGTTATTCAGCCCATGGCAGTGCGGTGCGGCGCAAGCATGTGTGGAACCGCAATGAAAGGCCGTGACCGGCGTGACGATTGAAATGCAAGACGAAGCGGCGCCGCCGGGGCCCGAGCAGGACGGCCAATTTCCGCGGTGGCTGTTCTGGCTGGGGATTATCCTCCTGGTCCTGCTGCTGGTGGTATTGGCGGTCTGGACCCAGCGCACGCCGATAGCGGATAACCTGATCAGCCGAGAGCTGGTCAAGCGCAACATTTCAGCCCGCTATGACATCGCGGAGATCGGTCTGCGAACCCAGCGACTGGAAAATCTGACGCTGGGGAATCCGGAGCAACCCGATCTGAGCGCAGATTGGGTAGAAGTCGATATCAGCGCCATGGGCTTCACTCCGCGGGTGACGGCGGTCCGCGCGGGAGGCGTCAGGCTGCGCGGGCGGATCGTCGATGGCAAGCTGCTGCTCGGTGAAATCGACAAGTTTCGCGATCCCGAATCCACCGCGCCATTCAATCTGCCGGACATAAAGCTCAGCTTGCAGGATGCGCGCATGCGGCTCGATACGCCGATGGGTCCGGTTGGGCTGAAGATTGACGGCAGCGGCCATTTGCAGGACCGCTTCGCCGGCAAACTGGCGGCGGTCATGCCAAGCGCGGCCTTCGGTGGTTGTCGCGCGAAGGGGGTTACCCTCTATGCCGACATCGCGGTACGGGCCCGGCAACCGCATCTGGAAGGGCCGTTTCGGATGGACACGCTCGCCTGTCCGGAAATGGGGCTGGCCTTGGCGAAACCTGCGGCTGATCTGGATATCACGCTTGATGAAACATTGGATCATTGGCGTGGTGAGGCGGACCTGTCAGCCAAATCGCTGGCGAATCAAGGTATCAGGCTCAACGCGCCGGGGGGCAATGTCACCTTTGCCGGAAACGCCAGGGAGACAAAGGGGCGGATCACACTGTCGTCCGACGGTTTCAGGATGGCGCAGATCCGGACCGGCGCGGCCAAGCTTGGCGGAACCTATGCCGCAGGGACGAACCGGGGCAGCGCTTATGCGAAACTCGACGGTAATCTGCGCGTCCATGCGCTGCAGTTGCACGCGGAGAAGCCCATGGCGGAACTGCGCACGGCCAGCGCGGGCACGCCGCTTGAACCGCTCGCCGCGAAACTGGCGGCGGCTGTGGAAAAGGCAGGCCGTGAGAACGATGCCGATGCGCAATTCGTCCTGTCCCAGACGGGCGGCAAAGGGCGTCTGGAGGTCGGAAGCCTGACGCTTCGCAGTGACAGCGGCGCAAAGGCCGATCTTGCCAGCGGGAGCCGGCTGGGTTTTTCCTGGCCGGGCGGAAGCCTGACGCTAAACGGGAGTATGCGCCTGGCGGGTGGTGGGCTGCCTGAAGCGGCCATTCGTTTGAAGCGCAGACCGGCGGACGGAGCCGTCAGCGGCCAGATCTTCATGAAGGATTATATCGCTGGCAATGCGCGGCTGGGCCTGGAGCCAGTCCGCTTTGTGGCGACGGGCCGAGGCACCAGCCATTTTACGACGGCGCTACATCTCACAGGGCCTTTGCCCGGCGGTGGTCTGAAGGGGCTGACGCTTCCGATTGACGGGTTGCTGGGAACCGATGGGACAGTGCGGGTCAATTCGGCCTGTACCCCACTTGAATTCATGGCCTTGAAATATGAAAGCCTGACGCTGGGCAAGACCCGGTTGCGGCTTTGTCCCGTGGACGGGGCCATTGTCACGGCTGGACCCAGGGGCTTTTCATTGCGCGCTGCCGTGCGTGCGCCGAATCTCAAAGGCAAGCTTGGACAAAATCCGCTTCAGTTGGCTGCGACGGACATCCAATTCGAAGCGCCGGAGGGAGGCTTTGCCGCCAATGGCCTGAAAGTGGTTCTGGGTACGCAGGATGCGCCTACCGTGCTGGAGCTCACACGCCTGACGGGCAGTTTTGCGACCCCCCTGTCCGGCACGCTTGAAGGTGGGGCAGGGCGAATCGGCAATGTTCCGCTGCTGATGTCCGATGCAGCCGGAAGCTGGCGGTTCGCCAATGGCAAACTTTCAGTGCAAGGCGGTTTGCAGGTCGCGGATACAGCGGTGCCGTCCCGGTTCAATCCGCTGCTGTCAAAGGATTTCGCGCTTGATTTCAACGGGCAGCGGATCACGGCCCTGGGAACGCTGATCGAGCCACGCTCGCGGTCGCGGATTATGAAGGTGGATATCGCCCATGATCTGGGCAGCGGGGCAGGGCAGGCGGACCTTCTGGTGCAGGATTTGCGTTTCGGCGAGGCCTTGCAGCCGGAGGATCTCACCCGCGTGGCGCTGGGGGTTGTCGCCAATGTCCAGGGCGCCGTTTCGGGCACCGGGCAGATTCGCTGGGACCGCAACAGCGTCAGCAGTGACGGCCGGTTCGGCACGCAGGATATGAGCCTTGCTGCGGCTTTTGGCCCTGTGACTGGGCTTTCGGGAGATATCCATTTCTCCGACCTGCTGGGCCTGGAGACGCCTCCGGGCCAGACTATGCGCATGGGCAGCGTCAATCCGGGCATTGAGGTCACGAGCGGCGTCGTTCACTATCAGTTGCTCAAAGGACAACAGGTGCGGATCGAGGACGGCAAATGGCCCTTTGCCGGGGGAGAACTGACGCTGCAGCCCACTGTTCTGGATTTCAGCGCCGAAAAGCCTCGCGCCTTGACCTTTCGCATCATCGGCTTGCAGGCGGCCGATTTCATTAATGCGCTTGAGCTGGAAAATATTTCGGCCACGGGCACGTTCGATGGATTGCTGCCCATGATTTTCGACGACAAGGGCGGTCGGATTGTCGGAGGGGTGCTGGTGGCGCGGCAGCAGGGACTGCCTCCCCTTTATGTGCGCGACGTCGCCAGCCTGCGCATCGGCTGCGACACGGCGCGGCAGGGCGGAACTCTTGCCTATGTCGGACAGGTGTCCAATGCGGATCTGGGCATGTTCGGGAAACTGGCTTTCGATGCGTTGAAGTCACTGCGCTACAAATGCCTCACCATATTGATGGACGGCAATCTGGATGGCGAGATTGTGACCCAGGTGTCGTTCAACGGCATTAATCAGGACCCGATCGGCGCCATGAAAAATGGCATGTTCAGCCAATTCATCGGCTTGCCCTTCATCTTTAATGTGCGGATAGAGGCGCCGTTTCGCGGACTTCTCAACACGGCCATGTCTTTCACTGACCCCAGCCTTCTCATCCACAACAGCCTGGGCGATGGATATGAGCCCGTGATTGAAAACAGGCTTGCCGTTCAGCCTGCCGACAGCGACAATGTGCCATCAGGGGATAATGAATGAAGACAGATGAATTTAGAACGGTAATTCCCTATCTGGGCGTGATGTTGGGAGCAATAATGGGGCTTGCGGGCTGCATACAGGTGAAGGCCCCGGACAAGCCCATCGAGATCAATTTGAACGTCAAGGTGCAGCAGGAAGTGATCGTCAGGCTGCAAAAAGATGCCGAAGAACTGATTCAAAACAATCCGGAGTTGTTTCCGCAATGAAGATGAAAAGAAATCATATGTTCATGATGGCCGGGGCTTTGGCGTTGGCCGTCGGCGTGGCCGGGACAGCCATGGCGCAGTCTTCGGCGGTGGCGCAGGCCATGGCGGCTGGAACCGTGGGTGAGCAGGCGGATGGCTATCTGGGCGTCAAGGGATCGGTTGCCGCCGCCGTCAAGGCCGAGGTCGATTCGATCAACATCAAGCGCCGCGCCGCCTATACCGATCTGGCGGCAAAGCGCGGCGTGACTGTTGCCGACATGGCCGCCGCCACGGGATGCAAGACATTGTCCTCACGGGTGCAGACGGGCCAGTCCTACCGCCTGAATGACGGAAGCTGGCATGTGAAGGGCTCAGGCGCGATTGCGCTCCCGGATTATTGCGCGACAGCTGGATGATCCTGCTGTTGCCGTGATGCCGCACTTCTGAGGCTATCGCCAATATTTTTTCCTCATCTGCAAAGGCCGCCTACGGGGTTCTTCCTGCAGGCGGCCTTTCCCGTCTTTCGGGCCCTGTTCGACGATAGCTGATCCCCGGGCAGCAAGCGGTTGACTAAAGTGGTTCGTCTTTCTAAACGGGCGGCGCTTTGGCGGGTGATCCAACACTCATCCTTGCATCCCCGACCGGCTGGTCTAAAGCACAGCCGGCAGGAAGGAGTGCATTGATGATGGGCGGAGAATCCGGGCGAGACCCGAACGAAGAGGACAGCCGGCTGGAATCGCTGAAAGAGCGGCTCAGGCAGGCAGACCAGGACGAGGCGGTCAGGACGGGCAGCACGCAGAAGGGGGTGGATCAGGGATACCGCCTCGGTAATCGCGTGCTGGCGGAACTGGTCGGGGGAATCGCCGGTGGCGCATTGATTGGCTGGTTTTTTGACTGGCTTTTCAGTACGTCTCCCTGGCTCCTGCTGGTCTTCCTCTTTCTGGGGATCATCGTGGCCTTCAGGAATATCATCAGAATTTCCAACGAACGCCCGAAGGAATGAGGGCGCTTTTGTTGTACGGGCAATAGTCGTCAGGGGTTTTCAGGCGTGGCAGCTGAATCAGGCAAAATCGATCCAATGCACCAATTCATGATCGAGCCGCTTTTCGGTACCGATCATCTTTCCATTGGTGGTTATAATATTGCCTTCACGAACAGCGCATTGTGGATGCTGATCGCGGCGGTGGCGCTGTGGATATTCATGCTCGGCGGCATGAAGCGGGAACTGGTGCCGGGGCGCTGGCAGGCAGCCGTCGAAAGCATGACGAGCTTCATCAGCAACATGATGCGCGCCAATATCGGCGAGGAAGGGCGGAGGTTCACGCCTTATGTCTTTTCGCTGTTCATGTTCATTCTGTTCGCCAATTTGCTGGGCATGCTGCCGCTGGGGCTTGTGGGGGTTCACCCCTTCACCTTCACCAGCCATTTCACCGCGACCGGCATTCTGGCGATCCTGAGTTTTTCGATCGTTCTGATCGTGGGTTTCTGGCGGCATAAGCTGCATTTCTTCACGCTTTTTGTGCCTCATGGCACGCCGCTGCCGATGATCCCGTTCATCTTCCTGATCGAACTGGTTTCCTTCATGGTGCGTCCGTTCAGCCTCGGCCTTCGGCTATTTGTCGCGATGACGGCCGGACACGTTCTGCTCAAGGTGCTGGGCGGCTTCGTCATCAACAGCACAAATGCCGGCATTGGCTATGGCCTGACGGTCGGCGTATCGAGCTTCGCCCTGATGGTCGGCATCAGCGCGCTGGAAGTGCTGGTCGCCGTTATCCAGGCTTATGTTTTCGCTCTTCTGACCTCGCTCTACATAAACGACGCGGTCAACCTTCACTAGTTTTGTCTTACATCCCAAGAGTTTAGAAAAGGAGTTTACTATCATGGACGCAGAAGCAGCAAAGCTGATCGGTGCAGGTCTGGCCGCGATTGGCGCTGGCATGGCCGCGCTCGGCGTGGGTAATGTTTTCGGTTCTTTCCTCGAAAGCGCGCTGCGCAACCCCGCCGCCGCTGACGGTCAGCAGGGCCGCCTGTTCATCGGCTTCGCCGCAGCCGAACTTCTCGGTCTGTTGGCGTTCGTCGTTTCGATGATCCTGATCTTCGTTGCCTGAGGCAGCGTAAGCAGGTTGAATATAGCGTCGGGCGGCTGATGCCGCCCGGCCGACCATTGCCGGACAGGTTTCATGCCACAGATATCCCAACTCGCCGCGACTTATTCGTCCCAGATTTTCTGGCTGCTGCTGATCTTTGGCTTTGTCTTTTTCGCCATAGGGCTTGGCATGTTCCCGAAAGTCGAATCGACGGTGGATGCGCGTGACAAGCGGATTTCCGACGACCTCGAAGCGGCGAAGGCGGCTTCCGCCCGTGCCGATGAAATCGAAGAGGAATATCGGATACAGACCGGCGAAGATCGCGCAGCAGCGCAAAAGATCACACAACTGGCCAAGGAAAAGGCCGCGAAGGCCGCTGAAAGGCGCCTGGCGGACGCGGACGCGAAGATTTCCGAAAAGATTGGTGCAGCCGAGGCGGAAATCGCTGCGGCGACAGCATCGGCCATGACGGAGATTGAAGTGATCGCGGCTGAAGCGGCGCAGGACATGGTGGCCAAGATTTCCGGAGCCACGGCGAGCGCCGCCGCGGCTAGCAATGCAGTAAAGGCAGCACTGGCCAATGGCTGACGCAGCAGAACATATCGACGCTGACTCCCAGCAGGTCCAACACAATCTGGATCATGCGGCGGAGACCCAGGCCATGCCGCATGGCGGGCCGACGGAAGGCATAGAAGCTTCCGGCGGCACCGAACATCATGTGGATCCTTCGGCGCTCGGCCTCAACGGCACCGCCTGGGTCAGCCTGGCGATGCTCATATTCCTTGGCATCCTGCTCTGGAAGAAGGTGCCTGCCGTGATCGGTAGTTCACTTGACAAGAGGATCGCAGCTATTCGCGCTCAGCTTGATGAAGCGAACAAACTCCGCGCCGACGCTGAAGCGCTGAAGGCGGAATATGAAGCCAAAATGGCTGCTGCCACGCAAGAGGCAGAGGATATGCGGGTTCGTGCCGAGGAAGAAGCCGGTAACATTCTTACCCGAGCCGAGCAGGATGCCGCCGATTTGATCATCCGCCGCCAGAAAATGGCTGAGGACAAGATCGGGGCAGCGGAACGCGCCGCCGTTGCGCAGGTCCGCGCCAAGGCGGCTCAGGCGGCAACCGCTGCCGCTGCCACGCTGATCGGTGAACTTCATGACGCTACGGCCGACAGGACGCTGGTTGACAGCACGATCAAGGATTTGGGTTCCCTGAACTGAATGCTGATCCACCACAGAAATTTGAAGGCCGGGCTGGGCAATCCAGTCCGGCCTTTCTACATCTGACGATATGCCCGAACCCCTGTCTCCCGATCGCTTCAATGAAGAAAAGGCTGCTTACACTGTTCGCGGCGCGGGGCAGCCCGATCTGGAAACCGGCATCGCGGCGATTCGTGAAACGCTGAAGACCTTGCCGCCTCGACCGGGCGTGTACCGGATGCAGGACGCGCGCGGCGACGTGCTGTATGTTGGAAAAGCACGCGCGCTTAAAAATCGCGTCAACAATTATGTGCAGGTGGACCGGCTATCGAAGCGGCTCCAGAGAATGGTGGCGCAGACCCGCTCGATGACCATCGTCACCACTAACAGCGAGGCCGAGGCTTTGCTGTTGGAGGCGCAACTCATCAAGCGATTTCGGCCGCCCTACAATGTGCTGCTTCGTGACGACAAGAGCTTCCCCTTCATCCTGCTGCGCGAAGACCACGCCTTTCCCCGCATTCAAAAGCATCGTGGTGCGCGAAACATCAAAGGGCGCTATTATGGCCCTTTCGCCAGCGCGGGATCAGTGGGTCGTACCCTGAACGCGCTGCAAAAATTGTTTCTCCTCAGAAGCTGTACCGATAGCTTTTTCGCCAATCGATCGCGGCCCTGCCTGCTCTATCAGATCAAGCGCTGCTCTGCCCCCTGTGTCGGACGGATCAGTGAAGCGGATTATGCGGAACTGGCGGGGGACGCGCAGGATTTTCTCGCGGGCAAATCGACGAAGGTGCAACGCAAGCTGGGCGCAGCAATGCAGAGCGCATCTGACGCGATGGATTTCGAGCTGGCCGCGGTTTACCGCGACCGCCTGAAAGCGCTGACTTTCATTCAGGGCAGTCAGGCGATCAACGCGGAGGGCCTGGGAGATGCAGACATCTTTGCCATGGCCAGCAAGGGCGGATCGATCTGCATTCAGGCCTTTTTCATTCGCGGCGGACAGAACTGGGGGCACCGCAGCTTCTTTCCAGTCCATACTGAGGATTTGGCCGAGGAAGAGGTTCTGGAAAGCTTTATGGCGCAATTCTACGAGGAAGTGCCGGCACCCAGGCTGATCCTTGCCGACCGCGTCCCGCTGGAGGCGGAATTATTGACCCAGGCACTTTCGGAGCGAACAGGGGCGAAGGTGCGGATCGACGTGCCTCAGCGCGGTGATCGAATGAAGTTGATCCGGCAGGCGCAGCGCAACGCAGTGGAGGCGCTGGACAGGCGGCTTGCGGAAACCACGACCCAAGGCAAGATCCTGCGCGACATGGCGGACCTGTTCGGATTGGACGGGCCGCCGGACCGTATCGAGATTTACGACAACAGCCATATTCAGGGCACCAACGCGCTGGGCGCCATGGTTGTGGCGGGGCCGGAGGGTTTCCGCAAAAACGCCTATCGCAAGTTCAACATCAAACGGGCAGAGACAGTGCCGGGCGACGATTTTGCGATGATGCGCGAAGTGCTGGAACGCCGCTTCGCTCGTGCGCAGAAGGAGGATCCGGAGCGGGAGAAGGGTGACTGGCCCGATCTGGTGCTGATCGACGGTGGCCGTGGGCAGTTGAATGCCGTGCGCGGTGTTCTGGAGGAAATGGGCATTGAGGACGTGGCTCTTGTCGGGGTCGCCAAAGGGCCGGATCGGAATGCGGGGCGGGAGGTGTTTCACCTGATGGATGGGCGCGAACTGACCCTGCCAGTGAACAACCCCGTTCTCTTCTACCTGCAGCGCTTGCGTGACGAGGCGCACCGTTTCGCCATCGGGGCCCATCGTGCGAAGCGAAGCAAGGCCATGGGAGCAAGCTCTCTGGACGAAGTGCCTGGTATCGGCCCGGCACGGAAGAAGGCGCTGCTGATGCATTTCGGTACGGCCCGAGCGGTCAAGGACGCTCAACTGGAGGACCTGCAGCGCGCGCCGGGCGTGTCCAAGGCGGTGGCGCAGATCGTCTATGACTATTTTCATGGATAACCGCTGTCCCCTGGCCGATGTGGCTCTGTGAGCCAGATCGTCACTCCAGCGATCATTTGCGCCGTTCGGCATCACGGCGAACATGGCGTGATCGCGCGGCTGATGACCCCGGATAATGGCTTGATGGCAGGCTATGTGCGGGGAGGGCGATCAACGCGGCTGAGGCCCGTGCTGATGCCGTCCAATCTGGTTCAGGCCGAATTTCGCGCGCGGACGGGGGAACAACTCGCCAGCCTCACAGTCGAACTGGAGCACAGCCGAGGGCCATTGTTTGGAGAGCCTTTACCCGCTGCGGCAATTGTCTGGTCGTGCGCGCTGACGGCTGCGGCCCTGCCGGAGGAGCAGGCTTATCCGCTGCTTTATGAAACGCTGGACGGGCTGCTTTCCGCAATAGAGGCTGCCCCGGCGGCGAGAGGGTGGGCAGTGGCACTGGTGCGCTACGAACTTCTGATATTGGCGGAGCTCGGTTTCGGGCTGGATTTCAGCCGATGCGCGGTGACAGGCGAGAGAGAAAAGCTATGTTATGTCAGTGCCAAAAGCGGCGCTGTGGTAAGCGCGGAGGCAGCCAAAGGCTACGAACGGCAACTTTTGCGGCTTCCTTCTTTTCTGATCGAGGGCGGAGCGGCACAATGGGCGGACATAATGGACGGGCTGACGCTGACAGGTCATTTTCTTGAGCGCTCCGTCCTGACTGACCGGCGGTCGGAGGTGTTGGCGTCGCGGGAGCGCCTGATGGAAAGTCTCAAGCGAGCGATTGCCTGATTGATCGCAGGCGGTTTTTTTGCAAAAGCTATCTTTTACTAAAGGAGGTAGCGTGGGAAAGCAGCGGCTCTATGCAGGTGAACGGCTTCGCGGCTTGCGCTTGCGATTGGGTCTCTCCCAATCCGTCATGGCTGCGCGGATTGGCATTTCCAATAGCTATCTTAGCCAGTTGGAGCATGATGACAGGCCGATGACTCCCTCGATCCGGCAAGCGATTGGCAGGGCCTTTCCCCTGAATGGGGCAGACTTCGAAGTAGACGATGCGCAGCGCCGAACGTCAGGTGTCCGCGACGCCGTGTCCGATCCGCTGTTTACGGGCATGGAGATGTCGGATGGGGCGATCGACCGCCTGGTTGAGTTGCAGCCTGCCATCGCAGACAGGCTGACAGCGCTTCATCAGGCCTATCGGGGCGCCGTTAATCGACTTCAGTTTGTTGATGATGTGATTTCCAGCGAAATCGGAATGGATGGTCGCCTGCCTTGGGAGGAGGTGCGTGACTGGTTTCATCTCGCCGGAAACTATGTCGATGCCATTGATCGCGCCGCTGAGCGGATGGCCGAGGAATTGTGGCGACAGGATGAGATAGGGGCCGGAGCAATCGCCGCGCGCTTGCGGGAAAGGCACGAAGTTACCGTCGAATTGACCTCGCGAGAAGAAAACACCCGACTGTTGCGCCGTTATGACCGACGGACCCGCACCTTGACGCTTTCCGGCGCCATGCCGCCTGATAGTCGTCGATTCGCGCTGGCGCATCAACTTGCCGCATTGGAGCTTGCGGAGGAAATTGCCGAAGTGAGGGACGGCGCGGAATTGCGGTCCGAAGAGGCGCGGCAACTCCTTTCCATCGGGCTGACGAACTATGCGGCCGGGGCTTTGTTGATGCCTTATGATCGGTTCCGACGGACCGCGCGGAGCCTGCGCCATGACATCGACCGGCTTTGCCAATATTTTCTGGTGAGTTTCGAACAGGCCTGCCACCGCCTGTCGACACTGCAACGTCCAGGAGAATGCGGAACGCCTTTCTTTTTCTGCCGCGTGGACATGGCAGGCAATATCACCAAGCGGCATTCGGCAACGCGACTGGAATTCGCGCGATTCGGCGGCGCTTGCCCGCTCTGGATCGTGCATGAGGCAGTGGCTATTCCCGACCGCATTGTGGTGCAACTGGCCCAGACCCCCGACGGGGCGCGCTATGTAAGCATGGCCAAAGGGCTGGTGAAACCATCGGGGAGCTATGCGCGAGCGCCGCGCCGCTATGCCGTGGCGCTAGGCTGCGAAGTGGAACATGCCAAGAGCTTTGTCTATGCTGACCAGCTCGATCTCGCCAATGAGCAGGCGGCTACCCCCATCGGGATAAGTTGTCGCATCTGCCCCCGCATGAACTGCGATCAACGAGCATTTCCGCCGGTGGACCGCAGTCTGTTCGTCGATCCCGATGTGCGCGAGATCGTGCCTTACCGAATCAAATAAACGGCCGATTTCGCCCCGACATTCCCGTTCGTGCGGGAATGTCGGCGTGATTGGGGAAGGGTGATCCTATTTACCCTGTAGCGTTTCGATGATGGCGGAGAAGTCCCGGCCGCCTTCACCTGCCGACGCAAGCATCTGGTACAGAGCTTCTGCGGCGTTTCCCATCGGCACGCTGGCGTCTACCGCCTGAGCAGCCTGCGTGGCGAGCTTCAGGTCCTTCAGCATGAGCGCAACGGCAAAGCCGCCTTCATAGCCGTTGTCGGCCGGGCTTTTCGGGCCAACGCCGGGCAGAGGACAATAGCTCGTCATCGACCAGCTCTGCCCTGACGAGACACTGGAAATGTCATAGAAGGTCTGCGGGTCAAGGCCCAGCTTCTGCGCCATGGCGAAGGTTTCGCACGTTGCCACCATTGTCGCACCGAGCAGCATGTTGTTGCAGATCTTCGCTGCCTGTCCATTGCCGGCGTCGCCTGCGTGGATGACTGTTTTGCCCATGGCGGACAAGATCGGTTTGGCGCGTTCGAATGCGTTGTCAGTGCCGCCGACCATGAAGGTCAACGTGCCGCCAGCCGCAGCGGCAATACCACCGGAAACTGGCGCATCGACCATTTCAAAGCCCTTTTCCACGGCGGCGGCTATCACCTTACGCGCAGTGGCCACGTCGATGGTCGAGCAATCGAGAAACAGGGTTCCCGGCGCTGCTGCACCGAAAACCTCATTGCTGTAGACCATGTCCACATGCTTACCAGCCGGAAGCATTGTCACCACGGCATCAGCACCTGTAACAGCGGCAGCAGCCGAGGCGGAGCGGCTGCATCCGGCGTCCACAGCCTTCGCGAGCGCTGTTTCCGAAAGGTCGAACGCGGCGACCTCATGGCCTGCCTTTGCCAGGTTCGCGGCCATGCCGCCGCCCATATTGCCCAAGCCGATAATTGCGATCTTCATATCATCCAGCTCCAAATCCATTCGTCCCGAGCACGGCCGAGAACATCTTCCTGATCCTACGTGTCTTGCATATGCCTGACACGCGTCTGGTCTATTTACCCTTCCAGACGCCCGGGCGCTTTTCGACGAAGGCTGCCATGCCTTCCATCTTATCCTCGGTGGCCGTCAGGCCCTGGAATAAGCGGCGCTCCGTGTAAATACCCTGCAGCAAGTTGGTTTCGAATGCGAGGTTCACCATTTCCTTGTTCACCATAGCGGCGAGCGGCGGCATGGCGGCGATCGTTTCTGCTGTTTTCAGAGCATCGTCCAGCAATTCCGCCGCAGGAACGACGCGCGCGACCAGGCTGGCGCGTTCGGCTTCTTCTGCGTTCATCATGCGGCCGGTGAGGCACATTTCCATCGCCTTGGCTTTGCCGACCGCGCGGGTGAGGCGCTGCGATCCGCCCATGCCAGGTGCTACGCCAAGCTTGATTTCAGGCTGGCCGAATTTTGCGGTGTCGGCAGCGATGATGAAATCCGCCATCATCGCCAGTTCGCAGCCGCCGCCCAATGCATAGCCCGCGACTGCGGCGATCCATGGCTTGCGGGTGGAGACGACCACCTTGCTGGTCCAGTCGGCGAAGAAATCTTCGCGGTAGAATTCAGCGTAGCTTTTGTCAGCCATCTCCTTGATGTCCGCGCCAGCAGCGAAGGCTTTCTCGCTTCCGGTGATGACGGCGCAGCGCTGGCTGTCATCCTTGTCGTACGCCGCGAAAGCCTCAATCAAATCCGAGAGCACCTGCACATTCAGAGCGTTAAGCGCCTGCGGACGGTTGAGCGTGATGAGAGTCACCGCACCACGCTGTTCGACGAGAAGGGTTTCATAGGCCATGGTTCAGATCCCTAATTCTGGAAGAGGCGTCCATTCCTTGCCCGCAGGCAGCGGAGCAAAGAGCGAATCAATCAGTGCATCAGTGACACCTTCCGGGGTCGCCGGCGTCCATTTTGGCATATTGTCTTTGTCGACAATCACGGCCCGCACGCCTTCGACGAAATCCGGGCGGCGGATGACATGGCAGGCAATGCGATATTCCATCCGCATATTGTCCGCGAAATCCGTCATCCTTCCGCCCTCCGCCAATTGGCGGAGGGCGACTTTGATGGTCTGAGGCGATTTGGTGGCGAGGGTGGTTATCTGTTTGTCCGCCCACTCCGAACCGTCCGCCTTCAACGCGGCGAGAATGTCTTCATAGCGGTCTGATGCGAAAAGGCGGTCGATGTCCGCGCGTTGCGCTTCGATTTTTGCCGGGGGAGGAGTCACTTGAGCATTGTTCAGGATGCTCTCGATACTGGCTGGATCAGCGATGATGTCCCCCTTGATACCATCCAGCGTGTCGGAGTTCATATAATGCGTCGCTATACCCACGGCCCTGCAATCCGCGCCGTCGATTCGTGCGCCCGCAGTGGCCAGATAAGCGCCCACGCGGCCGGGCAGGCGTGGCAGAAACCAGCCGCCGCCCACGTCGGGGAAGAGGCCAATGCCTGTTTCCGGCATGGCGAAAGTTGTCCGCTCCGTCGCGATGCGATACCGCGCAGGAAGGGATATGCCAACGCCGCCACCCATTGTGATGCCGTCGATGAATGCCACAATGGGCTTTTCATAGACGAACAGCAGATGGTTCATCCGGTATTCGTGGAAATAAAAGCCTTCAGCCTCGACACAGTCGGTCTTGGCGCTGTCCGCCAGCAGGCGAATATCGCCGCCCGCGCAGAAGCCGCGGCCCTCGGCATGATCGATGATGACAGCGCTGATGCCCTCATCCTCTCGCCATTGAAGCAGGGCCTTGTTAATGGCTGTCACCATGCCCGGGGTGAGCGCATGAATGGCTTTTGGGCGGTTCAGGCGAATGCGGCCGACGCCGCCTTCTCTGGAAATCAGGACTTCATCGGTCATTGGCGGAGCATGTCCCTTGCAACGATCATACGCATGACCTGGTTGGTGCCTTCCAGAATGGAATGGACCCGCAGGTCGCGCCAGAAGCGTTCGATTGGATAATCCTGAAGATAGCCATAGCCTCCATGAAGCTGAAGCGCACGGTCGACCACCGACGAACCCGTGTCCGTTGCGAACCGCTTGGCCATGGCGGCGAAACGGACCTTGTCGGGGGCATTTTCCGTTACCTTGACGGCAGCGGCGTACAACAAGGTGCGGGCGGCCTGAAGCTCGGTTTCCATGTCAGCCAACGTGAACTGGGTTGCCTGGAAATCAGCAATCGCCTGACCGAACTGCTTGCGGTCCCTGGTATAATTGACCGCCTCGTCCAGACAGCGCTGCGCACCGCCCAATGAGCAGGCGCCGATGTTGAGACGCCCTCCGTCAAGACCCATCATGGCGATACGAAAGCCTTCGCCCTCGCTGCCCACCAGATTTTCCGCCGGTACGCGAACGCCGTCGAAATTGACTTGCGCAGTCGGTTGGGAATGCCAGCCGAGTTTCTTTTCCTGCGCGCCGAAGCTGACGCCCGCCATATCCTTTTCGATGACGAGGCAGCTTATGCCCTTGGGGCCATCGTCGCCCGTGCGGACCATCACGACATAGATTTCGTTCTCGCCACCACCGGAGATGAATTGCTTGGAACCTGTGACGATATAATCGTCCCCGTCCCTCACCGCTTTGGTTTTGAGGCTGCCCGCATCCGACCCCGCGCCTGCTTCGGTCAGGCAATAGCTGGCCATCTGTTCCATCGGGATCAGGGAAGGCAGATATTTGTCCTTGACTGCCTGGGCGCCGAACCGATCGATCATCCAGGCGGACATATTATGGATGGAAATGAACGCACTGGTGGAGGGACAGCCATAGGCCATCGCCTCCATGATGATCGCGGATTCGAGTCGGCCAAGCCCTATGCCGCCGGATTCTTCCGACACATAGATGCCGCCGAAACCAAGCTCCGCCGCCGCGCGAATGGTGTCGCGCGGGAAGATGTGTTTTTCATCCCATTCCGCCGCATGGGGCGTAATGGCGTCTGCGGTGAACTTGCGCGCCATATCCTGTATGGCGCGCTGATCGTCCGTAAGGTCAAACTGACTGGTCATGAAACGACCCTATCAGCCCATTGTGGGAATGACGAATGCGTTTTCCCCAGTAACCGAACCATCCGGCCAGCGCTGGGTGACTGTCTTGACCTTCGTCCAGAACTTCACGCCTTCCATGCCGTGCTGGTTGGTGTCGCCAAATGCCGAACGCTTCCAGCCACCAAAGGTATGGTAAGCGACTGGAACCGGGATCGGCACGTTGATGCCGACCATGCCGACATCTACACGTGCCGCGAATTCACGGGCGGCGTGGCCGTTACGGGTGAAAATGGCGACGCCGTTTCCATATTGATGCTTGCTGGGAAGCGCCAACGCCTCCTCAAAATTGTCGGCGCGAACCATCTGGAGAACCGGACCGAAAATTTCTTCCTTGTAGCTTTCCATGTCGGGTTTGACATGGTCGAACAGCGTCGGCCCTACAAAGAAGCCATTCTCATGGCCCTGCAGCTTGAAGCCGCGACCGTCGACGACCAGTTCAGCGCCTTCATCAACGCCCTTCTGAATCCAGCCCTCGACCTTCGCCTTGTGCGCGGCCGTGACGACTGGACCGTAATGTGCTTCCGGATCGGTGGAAACGCCGACGCGCAGGGCTTCCATCGCGGGGATCAGCTTTTCGCGCAATGCGTTGGCGGTCTTTTCACCCACCGGCGTCACGACTGGCAACGCCATGCAGCGCTCGCCCGCCGAACCGAACGCAGCGCCCGAAAGATCGTTCACCACCTGATCGAGGTCGGCGTCGGGCATGACGATGCCATGATTCTTCGCGCCGCCCATGGCTTGTACGCGCTTGCCCGCCTCAACGCCGCGCCTGTAGACATAATGCGCGATGTCGGACGAACCGACGAAGCTGACGCCCTTGATATCGGGGTGGTCGAGAATGGCGTCGACCATTTCCTTGTCGCCATGAACGACCTGAAGAATGCCATCGGGACCGCCCGCTTCCTTGAACAGTTCGGCGAGGCGCACGGGAACGGAGGGGTCACGCTCGGACGGCTTCAGGATGAAGGCGTTGCCGACTGCAATGGCGACGCCGAACATCCACATCGGAATCATCGCCGGGAAGTTGAACGGGGTGATGCCCGCGCCGATTCCAATCGGCTGACGCATGGAATACACGTCGATGCCGGGGCCGGCGCCCTGCGTATATTCGCCCTTCAGCGCATGCGGGATGCCGCAGGCGAATTCAATGACGTCGAGGCCGCGCTGAACGTCGCCGCGGGCGTCAGCAATCACCTTGCCATGTTCGGACGAAAGCGTCCGCGCCAGTTCTTCGATATTCTGCTCAACCAGTTCCTTGAAGCGGAACATGACGCGCGAGCGGCGCTGAGGATTGACAGCGGCCCAACCGGGCTGCGCAGCCTTCGCCGCTTCAACCGCACGATCCAGATCAGCCTTGGTGCCAAGACCCACCTGAGCCTGAACCACGCCATTGTTCGGATCGAAAATGTCGCTGACACGGCTTCCGCCGCTGACGGCGTTGCCTGCGATGAAATGTTCGACGTTACGCATCGGTCATCCTTCAATTGTAAATTTGGAACCCCCATACAGGCTATGACGGCTGCATTGCAATGCTTTGACTTTGCAGGATGGGACTGCAAATATGCAGGTGTATGAACTGGGATGATCTGCGTTTTTTCCTGTCCGTCGCACGCGCGGGACAGATCGGGCGAGCAGCGCCCGCACTTCGTGCCGATCCGACAACAGTGTCCCGGCGAATCAGGAGATTGGAGAGCAGCCTGAAGCAGGTTCTGTTCGAACAGGATCGGGATGGCCAGAAGCTGACGGCCGCCGGGCGGGCGCTGTTGCTGCGCGCGGAGGACATGGAACGCTGCGCCAGTGCGATTGGTGAGGAAGGCAGAGAGGGTGTCCCGTCGGGCATTTTGCGGGTCAGCGCCTCGGAGGGGTTCGGGACGTGGATCATCGCGCGGCATTTGCACAGATTCTCGGCGCAATATCCGAATGTAGTGGTGGACCTGACGGCGAGCAGCGGATTCCTCAATCCCACAAAGCGGGAGACCGACATTGCCATTTTGCTCGCCCGGCCGCGCAAGGGGCCATTGCTGACGCGCAAATTGACCAGTTACAGCTTGGGTCTGTACGGATCGCGACAATATCTGGAAGAGAGTGGTTGGACATCGGGGCGAGAGTCGTTGGCTGCTCACCGAATCATTGGTTATATCCCCGACCAGATCTACGCGCCTGAGCTCGACTATCTTGCCGAGCTCCAGCCCGGCCTTGATGCGAATTTACGCAGTTCCAGCATCAATGCCCAGCATCGCTTATGCAATGCAGGGGCGGGGCTGGCCATTTTGCCTGATTTCATCGGCGGGCAAGACCCGGAATTACGGCGGATATGGCCGGACTTCACATTGGAGCGGGCCTTCTGGCTCGCCATTCATCAGGACGTGCGCAATCTGGCGCGGGTAAGCCTTTTCAGCGACTGGCTTACAGGACTGGTCGCGGCCGAAGCAGGGTTGTTGAGAATTGGAGGAGGTCTGGCTGAACAAGGATCGGCCTAGTTCAGGTCTTCCCATGTCTGTCGCATTTCGACAGCCTCCAGGATTTTGCCGCCCGCCATGAAGACAGCGCCTGTGCAGGCGAGGGCGAGCAGCTTTCCCCCCAAGCCCGGATACTGCTGGATGTAAACGATTCCCCGCTCCGTCGCTCCCAATGCAAGAGCGTAGATGATGAGAAACGCCTCAAATTTAGTCTTGATGGTAAACAGTCGTTTGATCATGGTCCACATGACTTTGTCCCAGCAATTCACGTGCCAATCCCGGATTTTCGGGAATCGGGAAAATGAATATCCGGTAAATTGTCAAATTTGGCGACAGCGGCAACTAAGCTATGATGGTTAACTCCAAATAATCGAGCAACGCTCGTCGCGCTCTTCGCACATCAGCGATAAGGGCAGGGGAAATGAGGTCAGCGGGTGCTATCTGCCGGGGCCAGAAATTCTCAATGAGCGATGCCAGGCCGTCGAGCTTTCCCTCAGTCGCTAGAAAGCGGGGATCGATATCGTCTGGATCGGCCACGACCCGCAGGCGAAGGCAGGCTGGGCCGCCGCCATTGGCCATCGATTGACGCACGTCGACAGCGATGATCTGGCGAATGGGCCCATTGTGGACCGCAAGGCTGCCGAGCCAGTTGCAGACTGCGGGCGTGTCTTGCGCTTCCGTGGGGATGATGAGCGCCATTCCTGTGCGGTCTGGAAGAGTGATAAGCTGCGCGTTGAAGAGATAGCTCTTGATTGCGTCGGCAAGAGGCACGGCGGAACCAGGGACTTCGATGATATCCACGCCGGGCAGCAAGCGACGGAGATCGGCATAGAAATCTTCCTTATCGGCAAATGCCTGTTCATGCGCAAAGAGGACATTTTCATTCGCGACTGCCACGACATCATTATGAAATGCCCCTGCGGCAATGGCTTCTCCAGATTGCCGTACAAAGAGTGTTCGTGCAGGATCAAGGCCGTGGAGCCGTGCCAATGCCTTGCTGGCCTCGGCATTCTGGCGCGACGGAAACGGGCCGCCGCTCTTGCCATGAACAAACACCTCCACGCCCGCTTCGTCATGGCTGGAGCAAAGGCGCATATGATTGGCGGCGCCTTCATCTCCAAAGGGGACCGGAACGGGCCCATGGACCGCGAACGCAGACGAAGCAAAGGCGATCCGAAGCTGCTTCAATGTTTGGGGCCATTCATGACTGCGATGCGGCATGGTCATGAGATTGGCCACGGTGAGATGGCACTTGCCGTCGCGCGTGTCTGGAGCGGGCGAGACAGTGGCGGCATTGGCCGCCCACATTGCCGAAGCCGACCAGGCGGCGGCCCGCACATGCGGTTCGGCTTCCTCAACAGTGGTTCCCAACTTTGCAAGCCAGACGCTATCGGGCCGATCATGGGGGAGGAAAAGACCTTGGGTCAGCCCAAGCGCGATGTTAGCACGCATTTTCTCTAGCCCTTGCAACGCTGCTGCGCGAGGATAGGCGACATTGCCAGCGTGCAGTGTGGACGCCAGATTGCCGGGGCTGAGGCCGGCATAATTGTGGCTGGGCCCGATCACACCATCGAAGTTGATTTCGGTGAGAGGCATCCTCCACCTCCGGTTGAACGCTAACGTCCGACTATAACGACGGAATCTCCGCTATGGAGTTTGAGCAGGGCAATGCTTTCCTCATCAAGCAGGATTTTGCCATTTTCCCTTTTTACGGCGAAGCCATAGGTGCAGCGGAATTCCCTGAGGCGACCGCTGGCGACAAGGACCTTTTCCCCTTTTTCCCTATGCGCTCCCGCAAGCTGGACATCTTCCGCATCGGATAAGGAGCGAACCTGGTCAGTTTGCACAACCATTGTCGGACCGCCATCGAAGATGTCGACATAATCACCCTGCTGGAACCCTTCTTTTTCCAGCATGCGCATGGCGGCGCGTCCGTTCGGGTGGGGCATGCCGATGACGGCACGCGCGCTTTCCGGCAGCATGGCGGTATAAATGGGATGCTTGGGCATCAGGTCGGCAATGAACTGATTGCCGTGGATGGCATTGAAGGCGTCGGCTTCCTGAAAGGTCATGCCGAAGAAGCGCCCGGCGACCCCGTCCCAAAAGGGCGACGCGCCGGCCTCATCAACAACGCCCCGTAGTTCGGCCAGAATTCGGTCGCCAAAGCGTGCCCGGTGCTGGCGGATGAAGAGATAGCGGCTGCGCGCCAGCAGCAGGCCTAACCCTTCGGCACGTTCGCGGGGGTGAAGAAAAAGGCCGCCGACTTCGCTCGATCCTTCCAGGTCCGTTGTGAGGCCCAACATTTGAGCGCGGAAGGTCCGGCCAAGTTCGCGGCTGCTTTGCGTGAGTACCCCCAGACGATAGCTGTAAAAGGGCGAGGTCTGGCCGACATGCGTGAATATCTGGCATGTGCCGCGCACCTGTCCGGTTTCGGCGTTTTCTAGGGTGAGAACGATCAGTTGATCTTCAAGATTGTCCTCTTCGCGCTCCATTGCCTTTTCGTTGCGCTCCAGCTTGGCGGCCAGCGCGTCACGGTCGGCGGGCAGGTTGGTGAAGCCGTCGCCCGCGAGCTTTGCCATTTCGTATAGTGGCTGCAGGTCATCTGGCCTTGCGGGTCGTATCAGAAAACTCAAATTCGCCCCCTTTCCGCTATGCGCAACAGGGTGAGCGCCGATAATCTTGCACGCTCGGCAAGGCTTTCGATGATCAGATATTCCTGTGCGCTGTGAATAGCGCCGCCGCGAACGCCCATTGTGTCAACCACGGGCACGCCGCATGCCGCGATGTTGTTGCCGTCGCACACGCCGCCGGTGTCTTGCCAGGCGATTGTCAGGCCCAGGTCGGCCCCGCACTGCTTGACGAGTCCGAACAGCCTTTCAGCCTTTTCATCCATGATTTTGGGCGGACGGCCGAAGCCACCATGCAGATGCATGACAACGCCATGATCCCGACTGGTGCGGGCGATGCATTCGTTTAGCGCGGCTTTGGCCGCAACCTCGTCCTGCGGCGTTCGCGGTCGAAAGTTCACGTGCAATATGGCGTGGTCGGGAACGACATTGTTGAGCCCGCCCCCTTCGATTCTCGCGGGATTGCAGCTAAAACCTTCGCTGCTGGATGCTTTAAGGCGGACGGCGAGATCGGCCGCCGCAACAATGGCGTTTCGGCCTTCTTCGGGATTGCGCCCGGCATGGGCGCTCTTTCCGATAACGAGAACGGAAAAGTTGCCGCTTCCCGCCCGCGCTCCGGCGAGCGTGCCGTCAGGAAGAGCGGGCTCATAGGTGAGAGCGGCGATCTTGCCTTGCGCCGCTTGCTCGATCAGGCGGGCGGAGGAGGGGGAGCCAACCTCCTCATCACTGTTTATGACGACTTCATAACCCAGGCGACTGGCAAGGGGACTCGTCTCGAATGCTGTGAGGGCAGCGAGCATTAGCGCAAGGCCGCCCTTCATATCAGCAACACCGGGGCCGTTCAGCATGCCCTCTTCGAGCCACTCTAACATTTGAAAAGGGTGATCCACGGCAAAAACCGTGTCCATATGTCCAGTGAGCAGGATGCGGACAGGTGCTTCCGGGCGGACGTTCAGATGGAGATGCCTGCCATGTTCGCCTTGCGTGATCCGTCCGTCGGGAAGGAGCATTTCGACAGGTTCGGGATCAATGAGCCGCAACGATCCGGGCAGGCTGGAAAAGGCGTTCACCAGTTCCGCCGCCATATCGGCGAGTCCTCTCAGATTGCGCGTGCCGCTGTTGATTGCGGCCCATGCCTGAACCTGCTCCAGCATGGGCGCGTCAGACGCGCGCTCTGATATCCGCGCTTCCGCTTGGGAAATTGCGCTCATGCGTAATGATATAGGCGATGGCGGCCGATTTCTCCAGAGCACCCAGCCCGAATACCGGGACTCAGGCCTTCACCAGCGTCACCTGTGCCACATTGATGCCGCCGCCACGAAAGCCGCCCTCGCAATACATCAGATAATAGCGCCAGAGATTGACGAAGCGCGCATCGAACTCCGGCGGCAGTTTGCCTGCGTCCACTGCGGCGTCGAAATTTACGCGCCAGCGGCGGAGCGTTTCGGCATAATGCTGGCCGAAATGATGCGGATCGCGCCAATCGAGGCCCTGCGCCTCTGCAAGGGCGCGGAAGCGCGATTCGGACAGCAGCATGCCGCCCGGAAAAATATACGTCTGGATGAAATCGGCGCTGGCTGCATAGCGATCGAATATGGCGTCATCGATGCAGATATATTGGATCGCTGCCCGGCCGCCCGGCTTCAGCAGGCGGTGAATGGCGGCCAGATAATCGGGCCAATATGCCTGTCCCACGGCTTCGACCATCTCCACGCTGGCGATGGCGTCATATTGGCCGACAGCGTCCCGATAATCGGTCAGCAGGATGTGTGAACGGTCACTGAGTCCTGCGGCTGCGAGTTTCTCTTCAGCTAAGGTTTTCTGCCGGGGCGAGAGCGTAAGGCCGTCATAACTGATTGATTTGCGCTCGAGCGCGGATTGCGCAAGGCCGCCCCAGCCGCAGCCGATTTCCAGCAGGCGATCGCCTTCCCCCAAATCGAGACGGTCGAGGATCGCGGCGATCTTGCGCTCCTGCGCTTCTTCCAGATTCTCGCGTACATTCTCAGGGTCAATAAACAAGGCACTGGAATAGCTCATGCTTTTGTCGAGCCATAGCGCGTAGAAGTCATTGCCGAGATCATAATGAAACACGATGTTTCGCCGTGCCCCCCGCCGGCTGTTCCGGCGAAGCATGTGCAGCAAACGCCCTGCCCAGCGGGCGAACCCTCGCGATCGCGCGACGCCGCCGAGGGTCGACGCATTGCGCATGAATAAAGCGAACAGCGGGACGGGATCGGGGCTTTCCCATTCTCCCTGAGCCCAGGCGCGATACCAGCCGGCCGACCCGGACAAGCCCAGCCGCACCAATGCGCGCCAGCTATGCAGGTGGACCTCGCACACTGGCCCCGGCTGACGGCCACCCAATATGCGTGTGGTGCCATCGGGAAGCCATGCTTCAAGCGCGCCATGCTCCAACCCGGTATCGATACGATCGAGCACCTTGTGGAACGCCTTTGCAAATAGCCGGGAGAGCACGTCATGACCTCGGGAAACGCGATCCCTGGCAGCAAGAGGGCCGTCATGTCTGGGAGGAATGGCGTTCATGAGGGCACATTGCCTCAGAGGAAGGGAGGAGGCAATTGGGGACGAAAGGATTTTGATTGGACTTCTATGACGATGAACCGCCGTTCAAACGCCTCTTCGCGCGGAGGACGGCTTTTTCGCATTCCAGGGGAGAAGGGCCGGTGGAGAACAACGCCACCGGCCGTGTTGTCACACCTCTTCGGGCTGCTTCGACACCGTCCAGGTCTGGCCCTTCGACACCAATTTCTGCAGGTCGGCCACCTTGCCCTGGGACGCAGTGGTGTTCTGCGCCACGACAGCGCTTTCGAAGGTCGGAGCAGGGTCGTCATAGATGACGCCAAGGGCCATGGGGAACGGGCCGAAGGGCATCTCCACCAGCATGTGCGCAATGGTGCGGTTCCGTTCGTCATGCACGAGAACGCCCGCAGCGGCCCAATCGCCATCCACGATATCCACCACTTCCAGATGCAAGTGGTCGAGATTGAGCCTCAGTCCTTTGGTCCCCTTGGCAAACAGCATGGGCTTGCCATGTTCGAGCCAGAGCTGCCCCAGATCGGCATTCTTCTTTTCGGTGAAATCCGCGAACACATCCTTGTTGTAGACGATGCAGTTCTGGAAGATTTCGACGAAGCTGGTGCCCTTATGTGCATGGGCAGCCTTCAGCACGTCGGGTAATTGCTTCGAAATGTCATAGGCGCGCGCGACGAAGCGGGCGCCCGATCCCAGGGCGAACGCCGCCGGGCGAGCGGGGCTGTCGACTGAGCCGAATGGCGTGGAGGGGCTTTGCGTGCCGACCCGGCTGGTGGGACTGTATTGACCCTTGGTCAGGCCATAAATCTCATTGTTGAAAAGCAGGATCTGGCAATCGAGATTGCGGCGCAGCACATGCATGGTGTGGTTGCCGCCGATGGACAATGCGTCGCCGTCGCCGGTGATGATCCACACGTCCAGTTCCGGATTGGCAAGTTTCACGCCGGTCGCGACGGCTGGCGCACGGCCATGAATGGTGTGGAAGCCGTAGGTTTCCATATAATAGGGAAAGCGGCTGGAGCAGCCAATGCCGCTGACGAACACCACATTTTCGGGGCGGACGCCGAGTTCCGGCATGGTCCGCTGAACGGCCTTCAGGATCGCATAGTCCCCGCAGCCCGGGCACCAGCGCACTTCCTGGTCAGTCTCGAAATCCTTGATGCTAAGCTTGGTCATCTCGTTCATGCGAGATTCTCCTCAATGGCGGCCTCGATCTCCGCAATGCGGAAGGGCTGGCCGGAAATCTTGTTCAAAGGCTTGGCGTCGACGAGATACTGGTCGCGCAAAACAGTCTTTAATTGTCCGGTATTCATTTCAGGGACCAATATCCGGTCATAGCCTTTCAGCAATTCGCCCAGATTTCTGGGCAAAGGCCAGATATGGCGAATATGAATATGGCTCACGTCATGCCCCTTGGCGCGGGCGCGGCGGACGGCCTGATGAATTGGTCCGTAGGTCGAGCCCCAGCCCACCACCGCCAGCTTGCCGGCCGGATTGCCAAGGCATACATCCTGCTCGGGAATATCGTTGGCGATGCCAAGCACCTTGTCACGGCGAAGCTCGGTCATCGCCTGATGGTTGGCGGGCGAATAATCGATATGGCCAGTGCCGACCGCCTTTTCGATGCCGCCGATGCGGTGCAGCAGACCGGCCGTGCCGGGCTTCACCCAAGGGCGGGCGAGCTTCTGATCGCGGCCATAAGGTTTGAAGCCGCCTTCCTGCGCTTCTTCCAGGAACGTGACGGGGAACGGTTCATAACTACCCATGTCGGGCACTTTCCACGGCTCGGCGGCATTGGCGATATAGCCGTCGGTCAGGAGCATGACCGGGGTCATGTAGCGGGTCGCAAGCCGGCAAGCCTCGATAGCGCATTCGAATGCGTCCGAGGGCGATCGTGCTGCGATCACTGGCAAGGGCGCATCGCCGTTGCGGCCATACACTGCCTGATAAAGGTCCGATTGCTCAGTTTTCGTCGGAAGCCCGGTCGAGGGGCCGCCACGCTGGCTGTTGACGATCACCAGCGGCAGTTCCGTCATGATCGCAAGGCCAATAGCTTCCCCTTTGAGGGCAATGCCAGGACCGGAGGAGGAAGTAACGCCGAGTTGGCCCGCATAGCTTGCGCCGATCGCTGAGGCCACAGCGGCGATCTCGTCCTCCGCCTGAAATGTCGTGACGCCGAATTCCTTGAGGCGCGAAAGGTGATGCAAAATGGCTGAAGCTGGCGTGATAGGATATCCGCCGAAGAACATCGGTACGCCAGCAAGCTGCGTTCCGGCGACAAGACCAAGCGAAATCGATTCAGCGCCAGTGACAGTGCGGTACAGCCCCTCTTCCGAAGGCGCGGCCGCTACATGATGCTGCTTGAGCGGGCCGGAAATCTCCGCCGTTTCGCCATAGGCATGGCCAGCATTCAGGGCCGCGATATTGGCGTCGGCGAGCACGGGGTTCTTCGCGAATTTGGACTTCAGCCAGTCAATGATAGGCTGCCGGTCGCGATCGAACATCCAGAGCGCAAGGCCCAGCGTCCACATATTCTTGCAGCGGAGCGCTTCCTTGTTGCCAAGACCAAATTCCTTGACGCTGTCCAGCGTATGCTGAGAGATGTTGAAGGCAAGGAGCTGCCACTTCGCCAGGCTGCCGTCCTCCAGCGGATTGCTGTCATATTTCGCCTTGGCAAGATTTCGCTCGTTGAACTCGCCCTCGTCAGCGATGATGAGGCCGCCGGGCTTCAGCGCGATGACATTGGTCTTGAGCGCGGCCGGGTTCATCGCGATCAGCACGTCGGGTTCGTCGCCCGCGGTGTTGATCTTGGTTGAGCCAAAATTGATCTGGAACGCCGACACACCGAAAAGCGTGCCCTGCGGCGCGCGAATTTCCGCGGGGAAATCCGGAAAAGTCGCGAGATCGTTCCCCGCAAGCGCCGTTGAAAGGGTGAACTGGCCGCCGGTGAGCTGCATCCCGTCGCCGCTGTCGCCAGCAAAGCGGACAACGACCGCGTCGGGAGCCGGAACTGCCGAGATGTCCTCTGAAGTCATTTCGTGGACGGCTGTCGCCATGGTCATCAAGTCCTGTTGCCGATGTTTCTGTGTGCTTTCCTACGCCCGCAGGCGCGTCGCTTCAAAGTAGAAAATATGCGTACGACGCAATCTTCCTTTTCCCATCTATGGACGCCTGCGCGCATCCTTCTTAATCAGATATGACTTTGAAGGCCCTGCGGCAATTGGAAGATAGCAATGAATAGCGTTTTTGTGCGTCCTGATGTGCAGGCGTTCCTGGATTATGTGAATACGGCACGGCCAGCGAAGCATTTTGAGCTTGGGCCGGAAAAGGCCCGCACGATTATGCGTGACATGCGCGTGCTGGCGGACGTGCCGGTAGGAGAACTCGCCGTCGAGCAGGATCTACATTGCCCCGGACCCGGCGGGGAAATCCGCCTTCGCCTGTTCGATGCAAGGGAAATGCGGGCGCCGGGCCCTGCAGTGGTCTTTTTCCACGGGGGTGGATTTGTATTGGGCGATCTGGACACCCATGCGCCTTTTTGCGCTGAGGCGGCTCGGCAGCTCGATTTGCCCGTCATCGCTGTCGATTATCGTCTGGCGCCCGAAAATCCGTGGCCTGCGGGGCCCGATGATTGCGAAGCAGCGGCCCGGTGGATCGCCGGCAGTCCGGAGCAACTGGGCAGGGTTGTCACAGGCCTTGCGCTCTGTGGTGACAGTGCGGGGGGAACGCTGAGCATCGTAACGGCGATGGCGCTCCGCGATAGAGCGGCAGACGTGCCGCTGCTGGCGCAATTTCCACTATATCCGGGGGTGGACCTCAAGACCCGTTATCCCAGCGGTGAACTGTTCGGGCGGGGCTATTTCCTGGAGAGTGCGAACCTTAAATGGTTCAATGCCTGTTACCGGCCGGACCTGGAAAGCTGGCGCGCTTCGCCTCTTCTTGGCGACCAGTCGGGAATGCCATCGACCCTGATCCTGACGGCGGGGCTGGACCCGCTGCGTGATCATGGGCGGAGCTATGCCCAAGCGTGCATCGAACAAGGCGTGCCGGTCGTTTATCGGGAGGCTGAAGGAAACATTCACGGTTTCATTAACATGGCCAAGGCGATACCTTCGTCCGTTGGCGACATTACTGCGGGACTCGCGCTTTTCCGGCAGATTGTCCTGCACGAAGCCCGCCGGCTGACATGATCATGAGCAAGGATTTTATGAGCGTTAACAAGCAGGACCTTCCTTACCGGCGCTGCGCTGGCGTCATGCTGGTGAACTATGAAGGCAAGATATTCGTGGGGCAGCGTCTCGATACCCGGGCCGAGGCCTGGCAAATGCCGCAGGGCGGCATTGACGAGGGCGAAGAACCGCAGGCTGCAGCGCTTCGCGAACTGGGTGAGGAAACCGGCATTGCTGAACGGCATATCCAGTTCCTGGCGCGGGCGAAGGAAGAGCATTATTATGATTTGCCTGATGAACTGGTCGGCAAAATATGGAACGGACAGTATCGCGGGCAGCGGCAGGTCTGGTTTCTTGCCCGCTTCACCGGCACCGATGATGACGTGAACATCGAAACCGACCATCAGGAATTTCGCGCATGGAAATGGGCCGATCCCGACATCCTTCCGGAACTGATCGTCCCCTTCAAGCGCAAGCTCTATCGCGATGTATTGAAGGAATTCAGAGACATCATCTGACGCCCCTTATTCCGGCATGGGGCGGATATGACCGCCGGTGGCATAGCCGGCTGCCAAGGACGTAGACTCAACCCGATGTTACGACACTGCCTGATCCTTTCCCTTCTCGTCCTTCCCGCCACGGCATATGCCGATACTCCCGCCCCACTGCCGCCTGCTGTCCGCGATATGCTGGCGGCCGCTATCGCCAGCGGCAATGACACCGATATCGACACAGTGGCGAGGATTGCAAAGCAAACCAATCCGGACGCCGCACCGGAGGTGGACGCGTTGGTGAATGGCTATCGTGAACAGAAGAACAAGGACAATGAAGAGCATATTCGCCATGCCGATGCCTTCGATTTATGGAAGGGGAAAGGCGAATTCGGCCTTTTGCGCTCCACAGGCAGCAGCAGCGAGTTCGGCGTCAGCGGCAGCCTGACCCTTACGCGACAGGGGCTGCACTGGCGACATGTGTTGCGTGCCCATGCGGATTACCGTCGGGCGAATGGCGAAACGTCACAGGAGCATTTCCTCTTCGCCTATGAACCGCGCGTGCAGATCAATGACAAGGCCTTCACTTACGGGCTTGTCCAATATGAGCGTGATCCCATCATAGGGTTCGATAACCGCTACACGGCATCGGCGGGCATAGGTTATGACTATATCCGGAATGACCGCATGAGATTGTCTCTGGATGCCGGACCTTCATTTCGTCATGTGAAATACACAGATGACGGTATTGAGGACCGGGCGGGCATCCGGTCTTCACTGGATTTCAACTGGAAACTGTCGCCGACATTGACGTTGCAGCAAAATGCCAGCGCCTATTTCGAGAAGGATAACTCGACTCTGACATCGCTGACTGCGCTCGACGCAAAGATATTGTCGCGTCTGTCCGCGCGCTTTTCCTATAATGCGGCCTATGAAAGCAAAACCGAGCTGACCGCGGAAACCCTGGATACCTTGAGCAAGGTCACTCTGGTTTATGATTTTTGATAGCCGGCAGACATGGAATCAATCGGGATAAACCGTAAAGCTGAATCGCTGAGCCATTATCCTTCGACGCGCATCCGATAGCCCGTCGGCCTGTCTTCGCTTAACAGTCGCAGAAATGCTTCCGCCACGACTTCGGGCGTTTTGAGAGTCGCCGGGTCTTCCCCCGGATAGGCCCTTGCGCGCATGGCTGTGCGAGTGGCGCCCGGGTCTATGATCGCGGTGCGGATATTGCTGATGTTCCGGACTTCCTCACCATAAGCAAGGACCAGCGTTTCCAGCGCTGCTTTCGATGCGCCATAGGCCCCCCAGTAGGCGCGGGGATTTTGAGCAACGCTGGAAGTGAGGGCGACAAGATGCGCATCCTCACTCTTTCGCAGCAGGGGATCGAAAGCCGCGATCAGCGCCTGCTGAGCGGTCAGGTTGAGCGTGATGAGGCGCGCAAATTCCTTCGTGTCGATGGCGCTGACGGGTGTCAGCGAGCCCAGCATGGCCGCATTGAGAACCAGAATATCAAGCGCATTCCAGCGTTCCGCCACAGCGCCTGCAAGGCGGCCGATGCTATCCCCATCGGTCAGGTCAAGCGGCGCGATGGTGGCGCTGCCCCCCGCTGCATGGATGCGTTCCTCGACCTCTTCCAGACCTCCGGAAGTGCGGGCGGTGATGATGACATGCGCGCCCGTGCGTCCCAAGGCTTCGGCGATCGCCGTCCCGATGCCACGGCTTGCACCAGTAACGAGGGCCAGTTTTCCAGCAAAGGGTTTATCGGTCATCAATATTGTTTCCGTTTATTCCGGCATGGTCGAAGAACATGAAGGGGGCGGGGAATCCCGACTTCGCTCGACATCAAAAGTGTCGGGCTCAAGGGCTATTTACATACCCGTTCAGCGAGCAGCGAGAACTGGTCAGTCACCTGCGCATCGTCCTGATCAGTCAGCGTCGTCGGATAGTCGCCGGTGAAGCAGGCATCGCAATATTGCGGACGGATATCCGCACGCTTTGACTCCCCCAAGGCCTTGTACAAGCCATCGATGGAAAGGAAGGACAGGCTGTCTGCGTGGATGAAGTCCCGCATGCCGTTCACGTCCAGCTTGTGCGCGAGCAACTTGGCTCGTTCCGGCGTATCGACACCGTAAAAGCAGCTATGCCTGGTCGGTGGGCTGGCGATCCGCATGTGGACCTCGCTCGCACCTGCGTCACGCACCATCTGCACGATCTTCAGCGATGTCGTGCCGCGCACGATGCTGTCATCGATAAGGACAATGCGCTTGCCGTTGATGAGGGCACGGTTTGCATTGTGCTTCAGCTTCACGCCCAGATGGCGGACCTTGTCGCCCGGCTGGATGAAGGTGCGGCCAACATAGTGGGAACGGATGATCCCCAGTTCGAAGGGAATGCCCGATTGCTGGGCATAGCCGATCGCGGCAGGGACGCCGCTGTCGGGAACGGGAATCACATAGTCGGCCTCGACCGGATTTTCGATGGCAAGCTGCGCACCGATTGCCTTCCTGACGGAATAGACGGAGGAGCCATCAACGATCGAGTCGGGGCGTGAAAAATAGACATGCTCGAAAATGCAGGGACGCGGATGGGGATCGCCGAAGGGACGGAGGGATCGCACCTCGCCTTCATTGGGAACAAGGACCAGTTCGCCGGGCTCTATGCTGCGTACATATTCCGCGCCGACCACGTCGAATGCCACGGTTTCAGAAGCGAAAATAGTGGCGTCGCCAAGCTTGCCCATCACCAGTGGACGGATGCCCAGGGGATCGCGGCAGGCGATCATGCCTTCCGGCGTCATGCAGATGAGGGAATAGGCGCCTTCGACCTGCTTCAGCGCATCGATGAACTTGTCGAGCAGGGTGCGGTAGGTGGATGTGGCGACCAGGTGAATGATGACTTCGGTGTCGGACGTGGACTGGAAGATGGAACCGCGCCGGATAAGCTCCCTGCGGAGCTTCATCGCATTGGAAATATTGCCATTATGCGCCACCGCGAAACCGCCCGAGGAAAGCTCGGCATAAAGCGGCTGCACGTTGCGCAGCGCCGTTTCACCTGTCGTTGAGTAGCGAACATGGCCGCAGGCTGCCCTGCCTGGCAGGCTTCGGATGATTTCATCGCGATCGAAATTGCCCGCCACATGGCCCATTGCCCGGTGCGTGTGGAAATCAGTTCCGTCCCAGCTCGTGATTCCCGCGGCTTCCTGACCACGATGTTGCAGGGCATGAAGGCCGAGCGCAACTACAGCCGAAGCCGTGTCCACGCCGCTTATCCCGAAAACCCCGCATTCCTCGCGCAGTTTGTCGTCGTAGAAAGGATTGGTTGTAAGCATCTATCGCAAACCCGTTGCCGCAGCATGAGAGGCATCCGCCGCTTCTGTCGCGCATATAAGGAGAAGAAACGCCTTTGTCGCCCTCTTGTCACAAAAAAGCTGCTTGGTGCTCCCCAATATATGCTTTCCGCGAACCAAGGATGGGATTTGCGTGCTTCAGGCAACGACTTGCCGCATCTGATTTCTTTGTAAATGCCGCAATAACCTTATATGGAGGCGTTATGACAGATATGCGCGAGAGTGGGGCGGCGCTCGATCCTAAATATGATGCCAATGGACTGGTGACGGCGGTGGTGACGGATCATCGGACCGGCGACGTGCTGATGGTGGCGCATATGAATGCTCAGGCGCTGGCGCTGACCAGGGAAACCGGCATTGCCCATTTCTGGTCCCGCAGCCGGGCCAGCCTGTGGAAAAAGGGGGAAACCTCCGGCCATATCCTTAACGTCACCGAGATGCGCATTGATTGCGACCAGGACGCGATCTGGGTGCGCGCGGAGCCTGCTGGCCCTGCCTGCCATACGGGAGAGACAAGCTGCTTCTATCGGCGGATCACTCCGCAGGGACTGGAGCGGGTTATGGATGATGCGGGCTAGCGCTGCGTTATTATTGCTGCTGGCCGCCTGCAGCGACGGGCAGTCCCGCTCCACGCCTTCCGCAGGTGACGTGCCTGATCTGGAGCAGGCGGCGATCGATAGCGGAGTCATTCCGGACGTATCGCAGATCGATCCGACGGGCCTGTTTCAGCGGCGACATGAAGGCGGCACTGACGCCATGTGCCTGGTGCCGGACGGCAAGCAGGAATATCGCTTCGGTCTGGCCGCCCATTCAGGTGGGGCGTCCTATTGCAGTGGTCGCGGACGCGCGAAGCAAGCCGGGGATATGCTTGTTTTGCGCTTTGACAAGCCTTCGCGCTGCATCATCGTCGCGCAATATGACGGCGACCGTATAGCCCTGGCGGGCGCGGTTGACCTGGAGTGCGACACATTATGCCAGGAGCGGGCCTCCTTTGCGGGCGTGGCCGTACCGCGCGTGTCGGACAGTCAGGCCGCCGCCCTCTCGGCGAGCGGGCGGGATGGCAAGCCGCTCTGCACTGGCGGCAAAGGGTGAAGCAGCCCTGCGCGACATCAACACGGAGAAGATAGATGCCCAGTTATACCGCGCCCCTGAGGGATACGAAGTTCGTGCTCGACAACGTCTTGCAGCTCGAGCGTTATGCGAACCTGCCGGGTTTCGAAAGCGCTTCTCCCGACATGATAGAGGCGGTGTTGGGTGAAGGCGGGCGCTTCGTTGCCGAAGTTCTGTTTCCGCTTAATCAAACTGGCGACCGGGAAGGCTGCACCCGTCATCCCGATGGCAGCGTCACCACGCCTTCCGGGTTCAAGGAGGCATATAAGCAGTTCGTCGAGTCTGGATGGGCTACACTTTCCATGCCACCGGAATTTGGCGGGCAGGGCCTGCCACACGTTATTTCTAGTGCTTTTGGCGAATATCTGATCAGTTCGAACATGGCCTTCGCCATGTATAATGGATTGGCGCAAGGCGCGGTGTCGGCGATCCTCGCCAAGGGCAGTCAGGAGCAGAAGGAAAAATATCTGCCGAAAATGATCTCAGGCGAATGGGGCGGCACCATGAACCTGACTGAGCCGCATTGCGGAACGGACCTGGGCCTGATCCGTACGCGCGCGGCGCCGAATGCGGACGGAAGCTATGCCATCACGGGCACCAAGATTTTCATATCTGCGGGCGAACATGACCTGACCGACAATATCATTCATCTGGTGCTGGCCAAGACGCCCGATGCACCGGAAAGCAGCAAAGGCATCTCGCTTTTCATCGTGCCCAAGTTCCTGGTGAACGATGATGGATCGCCGGGTGAGCGCAATGCCGTCACCTGCGGCTCCATTGAAGAAAAGATGGGCATTCACGGTAATGCCACCTGCGTCATGAATTATGACGGCGCGACAGGGTGGATGGTCGGGGAGGAGAATAAAGGTCTTGCCGCCATGTTCATCATGATGAATGAGGCGCGGCTCGCCGTCGGACTGCAGGGCTTGTCACTGGCCGAGGTGGCTCTGCAGAACGCCGTCATTTACGCAGGTGAGCGGCGGCAGGGCAGGGCGCTTACAGGGCCGGCCGATCCGGAGGAGAAGGCAGACACGCTGTTCGTCCATCCCGATGTCCGCCGCATGCTCATGGAGGGCAAGGCATTGACCGAAGGCCTGCGCGCACTCTGCCTCTGGGGCGCGCTACAGGTCGATCTTATCCACAATGCGGCGACCCAGGAGGAACGGCAGGCGGCGGACGATCTCATTTCGCTGCTGACTCCCGTCATCAAGGGCTTTGGCACTGACAAGGGCTATGAAATCGCAACCAATGCGCAGCAGGTGTTTGGCGGTCACGGCTACATCGTGGAAACGGGCGTGGAGCAATATGTCCGCGATGCCCGCATCTCCATGATCTACGAAGGCGCGAATGGGGTGCAGGCTATGGACCTTGTCGGCCGCAAGCTTGCCATGAATGGCGGGCGCGCCATTCAACTCTTCTTCAAGATCGTCGCGGAAGAGGTGGCACAGGCGAAGCAGAACGAGAAGCTGACAAAGTTTGCCGAGGCGCTGGAAAAGGCCAATGGGCAGCTTCAGGCGGCCACCATGTGGCTGATGCAGAACGGCATGACCAACCCCAACAACGCGGGCGCAGCCGCCTACAGCTACATGCACATCATGGGCATCGTATCGGTCGGCCTGATGTGGCTCCGAATGGCAAGCGCCGCCGCCCGCATGATAGAGGCAGGCGAAGGCGATGGCAGGTTCCTGGAAGCCAAGATCATGACTGCCCGCTTCTACGCGGAGCGGATCATGCCCGATGCAGGCGCACTGCGCCGGAAGATCGAAGGCGGGGCTGAAGCGGTGATGGCGCTGGAACCGGAGATGTTCGCCGTCGCCTGATCGTAGAAAGGCGCGACCCCGCAAGCAGCCAAGCTAAGGCGAGATTGCGTCAGGGTTGAAGCCGCGCCGCCGTCGGAGCAGGAGCGCTTGCGGCCGTGATCTTCGTCGGATCGCGCTCCAGCATGCACTGGCTGGCGTTAGAGCGCGGAAATTGTTCGCAATTCCACAAGGAGCGCTCAATCTTGGTGCTGCTGTCCCGCATATAGCTATAGGCCATGCCATCGAGCAGGCCCGGATAGATGGGAAAACCACCGGGCGTGCGTGCCGCATCTGTCCAGCCAAGCACACGGCATCTCGCTCGCCCGCCGCACAGGGCAAGCGCCTGCGCCTGATAGCTTTCCGGGGTGGCGTTCCTGTCCAATGCCAGGATGAAGGAGGTTGCGTCAGCATCGGTAGCGACCACCTCCGCCGTCCCGAAATGCTGCCCAGCCACGACCGGTCGGATGGGTGTTCCACTGAACCGTTCAAGTGTCCCTCCCGCCAGGAGCGGCGGTTCGGCCGGATCTGTCGGAAGGCTTTCTGCATGGGCCGCAGAAAGACGGGCGATAAGCGCTATCCGAGGCTCAGTCTCTGCGCCCGGCGAACGAAAAGCTGCCGGTGTGCCCCACCATCCTTTCCAGCGGAAGAACAGGTGCGTGCCCACCGCAGTCACCTTGTCCAGGCTGCTGCTCCAATAAGGCACGACCCAGTCGGTATGGTAATGGGTGGCGTTTCCGACGGCACTGAATACTCTTCCAGAGAGCGCTGCGCGCGCAATGCTGCGTGCCCGTTCCCATGCCGCCTCCGATGGCACGCGGGCCAGAGCGCCATCGCAGGTAAAGGTGAACTGACAACCGGAAACGCGTTCCGATCCCTGGAACACCACGCCGCAAACAGTGTTCGGAAAAGCGGGATGGCGCAGGCGATTGAGGACGACCTGAACGACCGCCCGTTCTCCTGATGGATCATCCCCAGCCTCATACCAGGCCGCTGCCGCAAGGCAATCCGTCGCGCGCGCAAGGTTCACGGCCCCGCCTGCCAGGCGAAATGGGCGTGCGGCAGGATTGGGAAGTGCGGAAAACGGAGTCGCGGCGTTGAGTAGTCGCGCCTTCTCGGGAGCGATCTGCATCAACTTGACCTCTTCTACAGGAGGAGCGGCCGAAGGCGTCGCAATGCGTTGCGGGCGGTTGGGAAGGGCGCTCTCCTGGGTACTGCTCTCTGCTGCGCTGTTCCAGGCCGACGCGCCGGGAAGCCACTGAACCGCGCCGGGAAGAGCGAGCAGAAGAAGGATGAATAGCGCCACGGGCCAGTTATGCGGCGGCACGGTGTCAGTTGCGCCGCCGGGGGGTGTGGTGATGGGGGTCACGGCTTACCCATTCCTGCCTCCATTCCCCGCCCGTATCGCAATATGAAGTGCAGCGGGGGATATGCAAGTTCAATGCACTACTGCAAGCCCCCTGCGACCGGCTGTGTAGGCGCCGGGACGACGATGCTGCTTTATTCGGGCAAAAAGTCCGGTACGGAAAGATAGCGTTCGCCCGTGTCGTAGTTGAAGCCGAGCACCCGGCTTCCCGTTGGGAGTTCCGGCAGTTTCTGGGCAATGGCCGCAAGAGTCGCGCCCGACGAAATGCCAACCAGCATTCCTTCTTCGTGTGCCGAACGCAGCGCCATTTCCTTTGCATCGGCGGGTTCGACCAGAATGGTGCCGTCAAGCAACTGGGTGTGCAGATTGGCTGGAATGAAACCAGCGCCAATTCCCTGAATCGAATGCGGCCCCGGCTTGCCACCGCTGATGACAGGCGACAGTGTTGGTTCGACTGCATAGACCTTCAGCGAAGGCCAGGTCTTCTTCAATACCTCGGCGCAGGCCGTGATATGACCGCCAGTGCCGACGCCTGTGATCAGCACGTCTATCGGATTTTCGGCAAAGTCTTTCAGGATTTCCTGCGCCGTCGTTTCCGCATGCACTGCGATGTTGGCAGGATTCTCGAATTGTTGGGGCATCCAGCTCCCGGGTGTCTGCGCGATCAGTTCCAATGCGCGTTCAATGGCGCCTTTCATGCCCTTTTCCTTGGGCGTCAGATCGAAGGTTGCGCCATAGGCCAGCATCAGGCGGCGGCGTTCCAGCGACATGGATTCAGGCATCACGAGAATGAGCTTGTACCCTTTGACCGCCGCGACCATGGCAAGACCAATCCCGGTATTGCCCGACGTTGGTTCGATGATCGTGCCGCCAGGCTTCAGCTCTCCCGATTTTTCTGCTGCCTCCACCATCGAGAGCGCGATGCGGTCCTTGATGGAACCGGCAGGATTGCTGCGTTCTGATTTTATCCAGACTTCGGCCGAACCGAATAACCGATTCATGCGGATGTGCGGCGTATCCCCAATGGTTTCCAATATGCTGGAAGCTTTCATATAACGCTCTCCCGTAGCTGTTAATCGCGCCCAATTTCGGGCGGATCGAAGGTTCGTGCAAGTCTCAATTCCGGAAAAATCCGCGCCCAGAACAGCGTGATGACAATGGCGCCTGCGCCGCCCAGCACCACGGCCGCGACCGGCCCCATCAGCGCCGCCAGAAATCCGGATTCGGCCTCTCCCAATTCATTTGATGCCGAGATGGTAAGTTGGGAAACGCTTCCCACGCGGCCGCGCATCTCATCAGGCGTATGAAGTTGGATGAGCGATTGCCGGATATACACTGAAAACATGTCCGCCGCGCCTAGAATCACAAGGCATCCGAAGGATAAAGGTACAAAGGTCGACAGGCCAAAGCCGATCGTCGAAAGGCCGAAAACAACCACCGCGCCGAGCATTTTCAGGCCGACTTCGTGCTTCAGCGGACGGAATGAAAACCACAGCGCCGTCACGCCTGCGCCAATCGCTGGCGCTGCGGCCAGATGACCAAGTCCCTGTGGCCCAACATGCAGGATGTCACGGGCATAAACGGGGAGCAAGGCCGTCGCCCCCGCCAAAAGCACGGCGAACAGGTCCAGCGTGATCGTTGCCAGCACCAGCCTGTTGCGGCGAACATAGGCCATTCCGTCGATCATTTGCCTGATGGGGTGCCGGCTGGTGTCGCGCAGAGGCTGCGGAACCCTGCTGATCATGGATATGCAAAGCAGTGCCAGACTGAACAGAGCGACGCTGAGGCCATAGGCTGCTTCCGGTGAGAAGGCATAGGCATATCCGCCCAGCGCGGGTCCGATTATCATACCCGATTGCCAGGCTACGCTGCTCAGCGCGATTGCGTTGGGCAGCACTTCCCGGGGTACAAGATTGGGCGCAAGGGCGGACAGTGCGGGGCCGTTGAACGCTCTGGCAACCCCAAGGAGCACGGCCACAGAGAAAATCACCGGCAGGCTGATCCAGCCTTCGTGGGTTGCAAGGCCAAGAATGGCTGCGCAGACAATTTGCAGCGCCAATGTGCAGCGGGCAATATAGCGACGGTCGAAACGATCGGCCATCCAGCCCGTCACGGGGGTGAGCAGGAACAGGGGCAGGAACTGGGCAAGGCCAATGAAGCCAAGCTGCGCCGCCGCGGCGGAAGGGCTCATGCTTTCGCGTGCAATGTTGTAGGCTTGCCAGCCCAACACCAGCATCATGGCATATTGCGATAATACCGCGCTTAGCCGCCCGATGAGGTACACCCGAAAATTGGGAATGCTGATCGGGTGCGCGGCTTGGGTCATGCGCTTCGTTAGCCTTGGGCGCGGTGGCGCGGCAAGAGTGCAAAAGCTTATTCTCATAAGAGAAAATATTCGGAAGTGGAGGCTTGAGCCGCCTGGAACGGATCCTGCCTTCATCATCCTCATGCACTGCCCTTGTGCTTTGGGAGAGCGGACAAATAAGATGCGTCCTAATCGGACGGCGAGTCGTGCGAATCCTTTGGGAGACCGATCCAGATGAAATTGAAGCCGTTCGTTCTGATGTTATCCGCCACAGCGGCTGGCTTGCTTTCCGCATGCACGCCATCAGACAGCGGTGGAAATGCAGCCGCCAATATAGCGGAAGCCAAAGCGTCAGCCCGTGACTGGCCCACATTCTCCCACGCCTTCCTGGAAAATTATTTCAAGCTCAATCCCAGCTTTGCGGTTTATCAGGGACGGCACGAATTTGACGGCCAGTTGCCCGACTGGAGCAACAAGGGACTGCAAGCGCAGCGCGATTTCCTGAAACAGGCCATCGCTGAGGCCAAGGCGTTCGATCAAGCGAAAATGACGAAAGAGCAGAAGTTCGAACGCGCCTATTTGATCGCAGTGGCTCAGGGTCAGCTTTTCTGGCTTGAGGATGCGGATTTTCCTCATCACAATCCGGCTTTCTATATCGGCAACGGCCTTGATCCCAACGTGTATATCGCGCGGCCCTATGCCGATGCGCCTACCCGCATGAAGGCGTTCATCGCCTTTGCAAGAAACATTCCCCGCGCGGCCGATCAGATTCGCGTCAATCTGCAAACGCCCTTGCCGGTCAGCTATATCGATTACGGAACCGCGGGATTCACGGGGCTGGCGGACTATTTCACCGGCGACGCCAAAGCCGCTTTTGCCGAGGTGAAGGACCCGGCATTGCAGAAGCAATTTGACGAGGCCGCTGGGGCGGCTTCGAAGTCCATGAGGGCGCTGGCCGACTGGCTTGAAAAGCAACGCAAGGACGCGACGCAGGATTTCGCGCTGGGGCCGGAACGCTTCGCCCGGATGCTGAAGACCACCGAACTCGTCCATGTCCCGATCAGCGAACTCGAAAAAATCGGCCGAGCGGATATGAAACGCAATCAGGAGGCCCTGCAGAAAGCCTGCGCCAAATATGCGCCGGGTAACACCGTCGCCAATTGTATGGTCAAGATGAACGCCGACAAAGCGAAGGGCGGGGTGGTCGCGGCCGCCCGCGAGCAGTTGCCGATGCTGAAGGCCTTTGTCGTGGAAAAGGATCTGGTCTCTATTCCTGGAAAGGAAGAGGCTGAGGTCCGGGAGTCACCGCCCTATAACCGACAGAACAGCGCCTATATCGATATTCCGGGACCTTATGAAAAAGGCCTGCCATCGGTATTTTATATTTCGCCGCCTGATCCCGCCTGGTCGCAGGTGGTGCAGAATGCCTATATTCCGGGCGAGAAGGATTTGCTCTTCACGTCAGTCCATGAGGTGTGGCCGGGCCATTTCCTGAGCTTCCTGCATAGCAACCGTTCCAAATTCCTCTTCGGCAAAGTGTTCGTCGGCTATGCCTTCGCTGAAGGCTGGGCGCATTATGCCGAAGAAATGATGTGGGATGCGGGCCTGAACGAAGGCGACCCGGAAACGCATATCGGTCAGCTATCGAATGCGCTGCTGCGCGACTGTCGCTTTCTGTCGGCAATCGGCATGCATGCAGGCGGAATGACGATGGAGCAATCGCGCAAGATGTTCGTCGATCAATGCTATCAGGATGAAGGCAACGCCCGCCAGCAGGCCGCACGGGGCACCTACGATCCGGCGTATCTCAATTACACCTTGGGCAAGCTGATGATCCGTAAGCTGCGCAATGACTGGACCGCAGACAAGGGCGGGCGCAAGGCGTGGAAGGACTTCCACGATGCGTTCCTCAGCTATGGCGGTCCCCCGATTCCGCTCGTCCGGCAGCAGATGATAGGTGGCGAAGCGAAAGCGGTGTTTTAAGGATAATCCCTCCCTTACGGGAGGGCGTCATCAAGCCACGGTCACAAAACTGTCCATCACGCGCTTACGTCCGGATAGTTCGAAATCGATCTCCAGCTTGTTGCCTTCGATTTCCGCGACAGTGCCATAGCCAAATTTCGTATGAAAAACCCGCAGGCCAACCTTCATGTCGCTCCGGCCCTTGTTGCCGATGCTGACGGCTGATTGTCGGGCCTCCACGATGCGAGCGGGTTCCCTGACGAAGCCGCCTGCTTGCGCGGCGCGCTGCCAACCGGGGCCCCGGCCTGTCCCGCGCGCGATGTTGGAGAAAGGATCGGCCCGTTCCGACCAGTTGGCGCGCCAGAGCGACTCGCCGCCCGCCATGCTGCTTTCCTCGACCATGTGCGCGGGTGGAATTTCTCCGATGAAGCGGGATGGGATGGAGCTGGTCCACTGGCCGTAGATGCGCCGGTTTGCCGCGTGCAGTATCGTGCAGACGCGCCGGGCGCGAGTCATCGCGACATAGGCCAAACGCCGTTCTTCTTCCAACGCGGCGGTCCCGCCTTCATCCAGCGAGCGTTGCGAGGGGAAAACGCCTTCCTCCCAGCCGGCGAGGAACACGCGTTCGAATTCCAGTCCCTTGGCCGCATGAATGGTCATGATCGTGACTTTCTCGTCGCTGGCGAGTGCGTCATTATCCATCACCAGGCTGACATGCTCCAGGAATGCGCCCAGCGTTTCATATTCTTCCATGGCGCGCGTCAGTTCGTTCAGGTTTTCCAGCCGCCCGGCGCTTTCGGCGGAACGGTCGGCCTGAAGCATGGCGGTATAGCCGCTTTCATCAAGAATCACTCGCGCCAGCTCAGCATGGGGGAGGGCGCTTGCCTGATCCCGCCAGCGCGCGATGTCGCCGATGAAATTGCCAAGGCTCCGCCGCGCCTGCGGCGTGACTTCGTCCGTGTCCAGGATCCGCGCCGCAGCAAGACTGAGTGGAATCCCTTCAGCGCGGGCAAGCATGTGAAGTTTCCCGACGGCTTTATCGCCAAGGCCCCGCTTGGGCACATTGACGATGCGCTCAAAGGCCAGATCGTCGGAAGGTTGATGGACGATGCGCAGATACGCCAGAGCATCGCGGATTTCCGCCCGCTCGTAAAAGCGAAAACCGCCGATGATCTTGTAGGGCAGGCCAATCTGAATGAAGCGGTCTTCAAACTCACGCGTCTGGAACTGGGCGCGCACGAGGATCGCGGTATCGTTGAGTGAACCGCCCCCGCGCTGGTAACTTTCTATCTCTTCCCCGACGCGGCGTGCTTCCTCCGGTCCGTCCCAGACACCCAGAACCTGCACCTTTTCGCCCTCAGTCTCATCCGTCCACAGCGTTTTGCCCAACCGTCCGCCATTTTCGGCAATCACTCCGCTGGCGGCGGCCAGAATATGTGGCGTAGAGCGGTAATTCTGTTCCAGGCGGATGACCTTCGCCCCTGGAAAATCCTGCTCGAACTTCAGGATATTGGCGACTTCCGCTCCACGCCAGCTATAGATGCTCTGGTCATCATCGCCCACGCAGCAGATATTCTTGCGCGTTTGCGCCAGCAACCGCAGCCATAGATATTGGCTTGAATTTGTGTCCTGATACTCGTCGACCAGAATATATTTGAAACGCTGCTGATATTGCTCCAGCAAATCGCGATCCCGCTTCAATATCGTGAGCATGTGAAGCAGCAGATCGCCGAAATCGCAGGCATTGAGCGTCCGCAGACGATCCTGATATTGCCGGTATATTTCCTGTCCCCGACCATTGGAATAGGCTTCGCTCTCGCCGGCATCCAGCAATTCAGGCGTCAGGCCCTTGTTTTTCCACCGATCGATCAGGCCGCCAAGCTGCCGCGCGGGCCAGCGCTTTTCATCGATCCCCGCGGCCTGAATGAGTTGCTTCAGCAGCCGAAGCTGATCGTCCGTGTCAAGGATCGTGAAATTGCTTTGCAATCCCGCCAGTTCGGCATGGCGACGAAGCATTTTCGCCCCGACGGAATGAAATGTGCCAAGCCAGGGCATGCCCTCCACCGCCTCGCCGATAATACGCCCGACGCGCTCCCTCATTTCTCGCGCGGCCTTGTTGGTGAAGGTAACGGCCAGTATTTCGGATGGCCATGCCTTGCGGGTGGCGATCAGATGCGCCAACCGTGCGGTCAGCGCGGCTGTCTTGCCAGTGCCTGCTCCGGCAAGAACCAGCACAGGACCGTCAGTAGTCAGAACGGCCTCACGCTGCGGGGCATTGAGGCCACGCAGATAAGGCGGATCATTCGGGGATGGTGCGGGAAGAGTCACTAGTGAACAGTTAGGGAACGAACCACTTTAGAGCAAGGCCTCTGTCATGTGCCGCTACCGTCGCGCAGTGCCCTTCTCATCAGCGTATCCGCACTAAAGAACGGTTGAACGGTTCTGCAATGACTTTCCGGAACTTCGGCGGGTTCGCAAAATTCTGTGTTTGATAGGGACCAGGCTAGGCAGGAGAATTCGAATGATCAAACTTGTTTCAGTGAGCGCGGCAGCGCTTCTTTTTTGCAGCACTGCCATGGCGCAGGATATGTCCGCGCAGCCACCTTCTCAGGGAACGGATGCACAGACGGGAACCACCACACCGGATATGGGCCCTACGACGCCGGACAGCGGGACCATGTCGCCCGATACAGGTACTGCAACGCCAATGCCTGATGGCTCGACATCCGATCCTTCAATGCCCCAGGGGAGCACTACCACTCCGGACGCTACGACACCGATGCCAGATGGTTCGACCTCCAGCCCGACCATGCAAGACGGAACAATGGGCAATCCGACGGACACCACAGGCAATGTGACTCCGCCGCCGCCGACCACTCCGAAGGACTATCCGCTATGTTCCAAAACGGTGCAGGATAGCTGCATGAATCCGTCGGAAGCGCCAAAAGGCAAGAAGCGGCGTTAATTCTCTGGGCTGGCGCGCAGCAGATGCAGGCGCGCCTTGCCGCAGTCTCTCGCTGTTTCGACTTCGAATCCTTTCACCGCCACAGTTTCGCGGCGATGAGTTTCGATGCTGATCCATGTGGCTGGACTGATCCAGCCCTGCCGGTTGAGTTTATCCAGCGCCACGGCTCCCGCTCCGGTCTCATAGGGCGGGTCCATCATCAGAAGATCAAGAGGCGCCGGAACTGTGCCAAGCGCGAGCACGGACTTCGACCGGACATCGGGCCGCACACCCAGCCGCTCCGCATTGGCGTGAAGTGCATCAAGGGCGGCCCTGTCCTGTTCAACGAAGATGCAGCTTGCCGCACCCCGGGATAGAGCCTCCAGCCCCAGCGCGCCGGACCCAGCGAAGAGATCAGCGACGGCAAGTCCTTCAAAGCTGCCTAGGCGACTGGTCAACATGGAAAACAGCGCCTCCCGCGTGCGATCAGCGGTTGGCCGGGTGGTATCGCCCTTGGGAGCGTCAATCGAACGGCCGCGCCACTGGCCAGCGATTATTCTCATTTCAGATGTTTCCTGAAAAGCACAAGATCGTGCTGCCTGATTTCCTCGACACCTCCCGCGGGGAGATCATCAAGCAGGAAGGGGCCATAGCGCGTCCGGATAAGGCGGCTTACCTTAAGATCCAGATGTTCAAGAACGCGGCGGACTTCCCGGTTCTTGCCTTCGGTCAGTGTCATTTCAATCCACTGATTGCGTCCGGTGCGGCGTTCCAGATTCGCGTCGATCTTGCCGTAGCGGATGCCTTCGATCTCGATGCCTTCGATCAAATCCTCAAGCTGGGCTTGGCTGACTTCTCCGTAAGCGCGCGCGCGATAGGTGCGCTCGACGCCAGTGGAGGGTAATTCCATCTGCCGCTTCAACCCGCCATCCGTCGTAAGAAGCAGCAGCCCTTCGGTATTCAGGTCAAGGCGACCGACGGGCATGACCCGAGGCAGGTCGGCAGGCAGTTTGTCATAGATCGTCGGTCGGCCCTTTGGATCGCGCTCAGTCGTGAGCAGGCCGGTAGGCTTGTGATAGCGGAACAGGCGGGCGGGCGCGGGTTCCTTCACTGGATTGCCGTCCACTGTGACGCCGTGAAGCGATTTCAGCAACGTGGCGGGCGTGGCGATGACTTCACCATCGCGGGCGATCCGCCCTTCAGCGATCATTCGCTCGATTTCCCGGCGTGAGGCAACCCCCGCACGCGCCAGCAGCTTGGCGATGCGATGTTCGCCTTTGTCCGAATGCGTGCTGGCAGGGGAAGCAGGCGGCCGAGCACCCGGTTTGCGCACTGGCTTCGGGCGGCGCGACAAGGCGGACCGGGGTGCTTTGCGGCCGGGGCTGTCGTTCTTCTGCGGCAAAAGAAACTATTCCTTTCTTGCGCGAAACCAAACCGGCCGACAATGGCGAACAACCATTTACCGAGGCGGTAGCGATCTTTTTTTGAGCTGGCGCGTTTCTGGACTGATGGCGCAAAGGAAACGAGACGGCAATGTTTTTCGGACATGGCAAGCGAGTCATTGGCAAAATATTGATCGTCGAAGACGAACCTCTGGTCGCATTCGAAAATGAGCATGTGTTGACTCATGCCGGATATGAAGTCGTCGACACGGTGAATTGCTGTTCACACGCTGAACTTGCGATCAGAAGCACGAAGGTCGATCTCGTCGTGACCGACATTCGGTTGACCGGGACACGCAGCGGCATTGATGTGGCGCAAATGGCGCATGATCGTGGCATGGCCGTCCTGTTCGCCACTGCTTTTTGTCCGGCGGAGGCCAGGCATCTTGCGATCGGCTGCCTCGCCAAGCCCTTTGCCCAACGGGACCTCTTGACGGCCATCGAAGTGGCGGATGCCATATTGCGCGGCGAAAAGCCGGGCCGCGTGCCACGCGTCCTGACGCTTTTCTGATCTGGAAGGCTATTCAAGACCGCAAATTTCTATAGGTTCGCCCGCAATCACGCAGTGGAGGACTGAAGAATATGGAGGCGGCGCAGGACGTAAAGGGCTGGCGCATGGTTTTGCCGGAAGGCATGCGGCCCTACACGGAAGCTGCGCCACTGGCCGCGTTCTTTCTCGGTATATCGTCGGGCTTTCCCTATGCCATGATCGGTGCGACGCTGACCACTCGGCTGGCGCAGGATGGCATTGACAAGAAAGCGGTCACAGCCTTTTCGCTCGCCTTTCTGGTTTATAATCTGAAATGGCTTTGGGCCTGGGTGGTGGACGGGGTGCATATCCCGTTGCTGGGGCGGTTGGGGCAGCGGGTTTCGTGGCTGATCCTTGCGGGCCTTTTCGTGATGGCGGCAGTGGCGAATCTCGCCCTTGTCGATCCGCAGTCCAGTCTTCTTCAGACGGCCTATGCCGCAGTGCTGGTCGGCCTTGCCGGGGCGACATTCGATATCGTGATCGACGCTTATCGCATCGAATTGCTGAAACCCCGGCAACTGGGCGTGGGCTCCGGCATGTCGCAATATGGCTGGCGCATCGGATCGGTGGCGGCTGGCGCACTGGCGTTGGTGCTTGCCGCGCGCGTAGGATGGCAGGCAGCTTATCTCGCCTGCGCCGTATTCGCACTGCCTGCCATGCTGACGGGCCTCGTCATGGGGGAGCCGGAACGGCACAAGGAGGTCAGCCAAAAACGCGGCATGGCCGAAGTCATGCAGTCCATCACCGGGCCGCTTCTCGAATTCTTCAGGCGTCGGGGGGCATTTTTGGTGCTGCTCTTCATCCTGCTTCACAAGATCGGCGACACCCTGGCGAACCTGACCTTTCGCCTGCTGTTCGATGACCTGGGATACACCAATGACGAAATCGCCATTTACGATGTCGGGCTGGGTTTCTGGGCCTATCTGATCGGCATCTTCATCGGCGGCATTCTCTATTCGCGCATGGGGATGAAACGGTCTGTGCTGCTCAGTCTGGTGCTGATGGCTGTTTCCAATTTCAGCTTCGCCTTGCTTGCGGCGGCGGGCCACAGCAATTGGGGCATGGCAGGCGCTATCGGTTTTGAAAATTTCGCGAGCGGAGTGGGTGGAGTCACTGTGGTCGCTTATTTCTCCGCCTTGTGCGACCTGCGCTTTACTGCCTCGCAATATGCCCTGATCTCAGCGGCGGCGAGCGTCGTGGGGCGCTTCCTGACGGGCACCTCGGCGGGCGCGCTCATCGAAGTGTTCGGTTATGTCAATTTTTACCTGCTCACGACATTTGCGGCTGTGCCGGGCATCATACTCTTCTGGTTGATGATGCGCGCCGGGTTAATCGATAGCTCAGTCGGCAGCGCAGGGACCGAGAATGGAGATGGAGAAACCACCTGAAAATCAGGCGACTTCTGCAATCCATTGTTCAAGATCCATCCGGGCCCGGGCCGTCATCGCTTCCTTCCGCTGCTTCTTGTGCACCTTGGCATCCATAGGCGGAAACAGGCCGAAATTGACATTCATCGGCTGATAATTATCGGCCTCGGCGTCGCCTGTTATATGCCCGAGCAACGCGCCCAGCGCGGTTGATGGCGGCGGCGGGGCGATGCTGCGCCCGGCAAGCTCAGCCGCGGCAAATCGACCAGCCAAAAGCCCGACGGCTGAGCTTTCCACATAACCTTCGCAGCCGGTGATCTGCCCGGCAAAACGGATATGCGATGCGGTGTTCAGTCGCAGTTGTCGATCAAGCAGCTTGGGCGACTGGATGAAGGTGTTGCGATGTAGCCCGCCCAACCGGGCAAACTCGGCATTCTGGAGGCCCGGAATCGTTCGGAACAGTTCGACCTGAGCGGCATGTTTCAGCTTGGTCTGAAACCCGACCATGTTCCAGAGCGTGCCCAGCGCATTGTCCTGCCGAAGCTGCACCACGGCATGGGGCCAACGCCCGGTGCGGGGGTTATCCAGTCCAACCGGCTTCATGGGGCCATAGCGCAGCGTGTCCACCCCGCGCGACGCCATTACCTCTATGGGCATGCAGCCCTCGAAATAAGGCGTGTCCTTTTCCCATTGCTTGAACTCAGTCTTGTCGCCATCCAGCAATCCCTGATGGAAGGCAAGATATTGCTCCTTGGTCATGGGGCAATTGATATAATCCTTGCCATCGCCCTCCGGGCCGACCTTGTCCCAGCGGCTTGCCATCCAGCAAATGTCCATGTCGATGCTGTCGCGATAGACGATAGGCGCAATGGCATCGAAAAAGGCGAGCGCTTCCTTTCCGGTGGCTGCGCCGATGCTTTCCGCAAGGCTCATGGCCGTAAGGGGGCCGGTCGCCACAATCGTCATTCCGGTATGGGGCAGCGCATCGATCCGTTCCCTCACGATGTCGACATTGGGATGTTCGGCAAGCGCACGCGTCACGCCTTGCGAAAAAACGTCGCGATCGACCGCCAGCGCTGATCCGGCGGGCACTTTGGCCTTGTCCGCCTGCGTCATGATGAGCGATCCCATCGCGCGCATTTCCGCATGAAGCAGGCCAACCGCATTGCGCTCCGCATCGTCGGAGCGGAAACTGTTGGAACAGACCATCTCGGCCAGTCCCTCCGTTTGATGCGCGGGCGTCATGTCCCCGCCGCCCCGCATTTCCGATAGCCGCACTTGCACGCCCGCCTGCGCCAACTGCCATGCCGCTTCGGACCCGGCGAGCCCGCCGCCGATAATGTGAACCTGATATGTCATGGGCGTCCAGATAGACTTTGCGGGGCGGATGGCAAGCGCTAGCCTTGCGTTCCTTACGAACCAGGACCCCCTGGACTCGAACGTATGTCTCTCGACTTCGCTCGACACGAACGGCCCCCATGAGCTAGCAAGATTTTTCCCACTGGCATGTCGCAAATCGACCAGCAGCAGTTCAAGCGCAGCAATGATACATCCTTCATGATGAAATCCGATCCCCATCCCCTTTCAGATCTCGTCGCAGCGGAACTCGCTGAACCGGTCGATCCGCGCGTGTCGGCAATGGCGGCGGCGTTGGCCGCGCATTATGGGGACGCCTCGCGGGCAGTGCTCTTTTATGGCTCTTGTCTGCGCATGCGTGAGCTTGAGGGGTTGATGCTCGATTTCTATCTGATCGTGTCGGATTACCGGGCCGCCTATGGAAAAAGGTGGCTGGCGACGGCGAACCGGTTGATTCCACCCAATGTCTTCCCTTTCGCCCATGAAGGATTGGCCGCCAAATATGCGGTTCTGAGCGAAGCCGATTTCGCACGGTTGAACACGCAGGCGGCCGATAATGTTTCGGTCTGGGCCCGGTTCGCCCAACCAGCCCGCCTGGTCTGGGCAGCCAGCGATGCGGCCCGAATGACAGCAGTCGGCGCCGTGGCGCAGGCTGCGCCAACCTTGTTGTCATTAGCCGCGCCCGCAGCGCAGAAGGTGGAGGGGCAGGAGGATGGTCTGCATCTCTGGCGCGCGGGATTTGGGCTGACCTATAATGCGGAATTACGGGCAGAGCGGAAGGAGAGGGCGGGTTCCATCGTTGATGCCGATGTGCAGCGCTATCGCCGCTTTACTGGCCCTGCTCTGGCCGCGGCAGGTCTGGAGCCGCTGCCTGATTTCTCATCCGAGGAGATCGCGTCCAACGCGCGGCGCTGGCGCATTCTGCAACAGCGCGGCAAACGGCTGACTGTGCTGCGGCTCGCCAAGGCCAGCTTCACCTTTGCGGGCGGGATCGACTATCTGGCCTGGAAGATAAACCGGCACGCGGGAACTGCGATTGTCTTGAAACCATGGCAGCGACGCTGGCCGCTGTTGGGGGCACTCAGCCTGCTGCCTCGACTGCTTTCCGGCGGGGCGATCCGTTGATGCCGGTAGCTCTTTCCGCAAGAGCATGGTCGATGGCCGCTGACAAAGCGCTCATGGTGTAGGGCTTTCGCAACACCTCGCAGCCCGCGAACATGGCGGCATCGTCTATGTCCCCAGCAAATCCGGTGACGAACAGAACCGGAATATCGGGGTGGGAATGGCGAAGCATTGCCGCCATTTCCGGGCCGGTCATGTCGGGTATCAGAACGTCGGAAATGATGAGGCCGATGCGTTCATGTTCCGCCAGCAGGCTGGCCGCTTTTGATGGATGATCGCAAGCGACGGGATGATGGCCCAATTCGATGACCGCGTCGAATGTCGCGGACAATACGCGGGGATCGTCCTCCACAATCAATATTTCGGCACCCGTAACGTTCTGTTCGGCCCGTTTCGCCATATCCACGTGGGCTGAGGTAGTTTCCCTTCGGTCTTCCGCTCCGTACCGGGGAAGGTAGAGGAGAACTTCAGTGCCTTTGCCAGGATGAGACAGGATCTGGATCTCGCCACGAGACTGACCGATGAATCCGAAAATCTGGCTAAGGCCAAGGCCTGTGCCCTTGCCGACTGGCTTGGTCGTGAAAAAGGGTTCGAAAACGCGGGAAAGAATTTCCGGAGGCATTCCAACGCCCGTGTCCTTGATGGACAGCACTACATAATCGCCGGCCTCCGACTCCCCGATTTCATGGTGCTCAAGATATCTTTGCCCGGTGGAGATGGTGAGCGTTCCCTTGCCGTCCATGGCGTCCCGGGCATTGACGGCAAGATTCAACATGGCGTTTTCAAGCTGATGGCGGTCGACCCATATCTTCCAGCCCTTCGACCCGGCGACCGTTTCGACGCGGATCTGGTCGCCGATGGTGCGGTCGATCAGTTCGATCATGCCATGAACCAGAGTGTCCGGATCAAGACTTTCGGGCAGCAGCGGCTCCGAGCGCGCGAAGGCGAGCAGGCGGCGGGTCAGCGCCGAAGCCCGGTTTGCCCCTTCCATGGCATTGGCAATGTGCCGTTCGGCATGAGCGGGGTCCTGATGCAGCTTCCGCCTTGCCAATTCCAGGCCGCCGACCACCACGGCCAGCATGTTATTGAAGTCATGCGCGATGCCGCCGGTCAGTTGTCCCACTGCCTCCATCTTTTGCATCTGGCGCAGGCTTTCTTCCGCATGCGCGCGTTCCGCTGCTTCCTGTTGCAGGCGTTCGTTGGCGTCTTTTAATTCCAATGTTCGCTCGGTTACGGCGGCCTCCAGGTCGTCCGCGCGCAAGGATTCGGCCTCTGCCAGACGGCTGGCGGAGCGCCGATCGGACAGGGCTGCGTTCGCTGCCCAGCCCATTCCGAGGGCGCCAACCAATATGATCAGGCCGAAGATGCTGTAGGTGGTGGAAAGATTGTCGGATCGTGTTTGTGATGCACTTACCGCTGCGCTGCGCTTTTCCAGAACGGCTTCTTCGCCTTCGATAACCTGATCGAGCAGAGACGTAATCCGCTTCAGGCTTTCGGCCTTTCCAGCCTGGTGAAAGCGCGCCAGGGACCCCATTTTCTGATCATAGCTGGTGCGCAGCGCAATGTCGTCGAGCTCACGCCCGCGTTCCCTGTAGGCCAGCCGTAATTGCGCAACCAATGCCTTTTGCGGCGGGCTGTCCCGGACCTGACGCGCCAACAATTCGAGTTGCAGACCCGCGCGCCGCCATTCGGACTGATAAAGGCGTCCGACATCCTTGTCAGTGCTGATGACATAGCGCGCGAGGATATATTCGGCACGCGCGATCGTTGCGTCTGCCGCTCTGGCTATGTTCATTACAAGGAAACTATGCCGTTGGGACGCGAGCGCCTCGTCCCGTTCCCGTCCGGCCTGCGACACGAAATAGAGAAGGGCGGCAAGAGCAAGCGACAGCGCTGCCGCAAAGAACAACGGCAGGAACCGTCCCAGGTCGCTCCACGGACGGATATTCGGTTCGTCTGCAAAAATAGCTCGGCCCTCCGGCTTTGCGATCAGCATAGCTGATGAGACGACTCGTGCAAAGATATCGTTTTGTCGTGCGCTTAGGCTGTTTTATCCGATGCAGCCCACCGCGCGTCCAGCCGCCGCAAACATTTCCAATATCTGTCCCACCTGCTCACTGGAATGTTCCGCACAAAGCGAGCAGCGCAGCAAATAGGTTCCTGATGGTGTTGCAGGCGGACGGGCCATGTTGACGTATAGTCCGAGTTCCAGCAACGCCTGCCACATCGCGACTGCCTGCGCCTGATCAGTCAGGATAACAGCAATGATGGCCGACTGCGGCGTTTCGGTGCCCAGTTTGAATCCCAGATCGGTCAGGCCCTTGTGCAAACGGCGGCTGTTTTCCCACAGATGAGCACGCTTTTCGCCCGCATGCATCAGCTTGCGAATCGACACCGCCGCCGTCGCAACGACGCTGGGGGGCAGGGAGGCGGTGAAGACATAAGGCCGGCAAACCAGGCGCAGCACGTCGAATTTCGGATGGTTCGAGACGCAAAACCCGCCAACTGTCCCGACCGATTTGGAGAAGGTCCCGACGACGAAATCAATATCGTCTTCGCAGCCCAGTTCCTCGAACACGCCGCGACCGTTCTTGCCGAAGAAGCCCATGCCATGGGCTTCGTCGCACAGGATCATAGTATTGGGGTGCTTCTTTACCGCTGCCACCATGGCGGGCAGGGGAGCGATATCGCCCAGCATCGAATAGACGCCCTCCAACACCACCAGTTTTTGAGCATCGGCAGGAAGACGGCCGAGGCGCTTGTCCAGGTCCTCCACGCTATTGTGCCTGAACCGCACGATCTCCGCATTGCCCAATGCGCAGCCATCATAAATGGACGCATGGCTATCGGCATCCAGCACGACATAGTCGCCCTTGCCCGCAAGCGTGGAGATCATGCCCAGATTGGCTTGATAGCCGGTCGAAAAGACCATGGCATGATCCATGCCGTAAAAGTCCTTGAGCGCGTCCTCACATTCCCTATGGCCCTGATAAGTGCCGTTGAGAACGCGGCTGCCCGTCGTTCCCGATCCGAAATGGTCGAGCGCATCCTTGCCAGCCTGGATCACATCGGGATCGAACGTCATGCCCATGTAATTGTAGGTTCCGAGCAGGATCGTTTCCTTGCCCTTTATGATAGCGAGGGTAGGCGATTTCACCTGATCCATGACAATGGCGAAGGGATCGCGCACGCCCGTCGCGAGCAGGGCTTCGCGTTCGGCGATCAGTGGGTCGAATTTGGAAAAAAGATCAGTCATGTTCATGCCTATTAGAACCGTTTGTCCTGGGTAGCCGCCAGGCTCTTGGAAGGGACTTGTCGAAGAACCCGGCGCTCGGGACAGTGCTTCGCGATCCGCGCCCTCGGCGGGCTATCCCTGCCCGGCACGAGCGGCGAACGTGTAATGTTCAGCCCTTCAACTTCGCCACCGCGTCCACGAGCTGACCGACGGTCTCAATCTCCGCCTGCATGTTCATGGTGATGATGATGTCGAATTCATCCTCGATCGCAGCGACGAAATCCATGACCGTCAGGCTGTCCCACTCCAGATCGCCAGCGAACGTGGTCGCCTCAGTAAGGGCGATGTCCTTCTTGTTGAACGGCTCGATTTGCGCTGCGACGCTATCGAAAATGTCCTGCCGGTTATCCATGCTTCAAATTCCCTATGTGCTGGCGCGGATGCTTGCCAACAGAAACGCTCCTTTGGCAAGTGAATAAGGCGCTAATCAGGCATGATCTTGCCCTAATATGTGAACGGCGGGCCAATGATCGCGTCTACCGCAACCAACCCTGCTTCCTGTACCATTCCGCTGTCTGCTTCAGTCCGGCGCGGGTGTTGACCTGCGGCTGCCAGAGGGCCGCGGGGGGCCGCCTGGCAGGGTTGATTACCCAATCAGGATGACAGAAATAATTCACCCGGTCCGCCGTCAGCTTGGCCTTTTCACGACGTGAGAATTGGTCGATCCTTGCAGCGAGTTGCAGCAGAGGCTGCGGTGTCGCAAGTGTGACGACCTTTTTGCCCAAGGCCCAGCCAATCGCCCGGCCGAAGCTCTTGTGGCTCCAGCCGCCCTCCACGCCGTCGTCGGGCTCATACATGCCCCCGATGCTGATTTCATCATCCTGCACGCAAGCGAGCAGCAGGCGGGCGAGGTCGCTGACTTCTATGACAGATAGCCGCCCCCCAGGTGGCAATAGCATCAGGCGGCGCGACGCCAGGCGGAAAAGTTCAAGCATTTCTGTATCGGCCGGGCCGTAGATCGCTGGCGGACGGATGATCGTCCAATCGAGGCCGCTGGCCATCACGATCCGTTCCGCCTTATATTTCGACCAGCCATAATGCGACAGATGCGGTTCCCGCGCTGCCAGCGATGAGACATGGACGAAGCGCCTGATCCCTGCCGCACGCGCCGCACGGACTGCGGCCAGGGTGCCCGCTATATTGCCTGTGTGGAAGCCCGCCTTGTCAGGCGCGTTGACCACGCCAGCGATGTGCAGCACCACATCGGCATCAGCCATCAGCCTTTGCAGGCAGTCGTCCCGATCAAGCGCTCCGTTAACCCATGTAACCCCCGCACAAGCCGCCTGCGGCTGTCGAGCCAGGGCGTTAAGGGGCAGGCCCAGCGCACAGGCCTGAGCAATCGTCGTCCTGCCGACAAATCCGGTCCCGCCGGTTACGGCTACGCGGAAGGCTTCCTGTTGAACTGACATCTATATAATCGGCTCAAGACGAATATTCGCCAGCCCTGCGTCAGTGGGTGGACAGGCTTTGACGAACCGATGTTTTCCGCCGTTGGGGAATCGGACGCTGAGAACATTCATCCTCATAGCATCACCATGTGATCGCGATGCACAAGCACGGAGCGGGAAACGCTGCCCAATATGCGCGCGATCTCTTCCGACCGGCAGCCAATGATCTTTATGGCGTCAACGCTGTCATATTCCGAAAGGCCGCGTGCCACGACATGTCCGGTTTCGTCCTTTATGTCGACGACATCACCGCGGGCAAATTCGCCGGCGACAGTGAGTACGCCCGCTGGAAGCAGGCTGTTGCCACCCGCGAGCGCCTTTGCCGCGCCTGCATCCACGCTTATATGCCCCTTGACTGTCAGCCGCCCGGCCAGCCATTTCTTGCGTGCGCCCTGGCTTCCTGCCGAATGAAAGACGGTGCCCTGACCGGTCTGCGCAAAAGCGGACAACGGATGGTCCTTGTGGCCGCTGATGATGGCGAGGTGCACGCCTGCGCTATTCGCGATTTTGGCGGCTTCCAGCTTGGACAGCATGCCACCCGATCCCATGCCGGAGGACGAGCCGCCATCGGCCATGGCGACGATTTCATCGGTGATCGCCTCGACATGCTCGATCAGCCTGGCATCGGGATATTTATGCGGGTTGGCGGTATAGAGGCCATCGATGTCGGACAGCAGGACAACGGCATTGGCATCCGCCGCCTGTGCAATGCGCGCGGCCAGCCGGTCATTATCCCCGAATCGGATTTCCGCCGTCGCCACGCTGTCATTCTCGTTCACCACGGGCACGACACCAAGGCCCAGCAGCCGTTCCAGCGTCGCTGAAGCGTTCAGATAGCGGCGGCGATGCTCCAGATCATCAAGCGTCACCAGTATCTGCGCGGCTGTCAGGCCCTTCGCTTCCAACAACTCCGCCCATTTATGAGACAGCGCGATCTGGCCTGTAGCGGCGGCCGCCTGCGCGTCCTCTACGCAGCTTCTTCCGCCCTTGGGCAGTTTCAGCCGCCGCGCGCCCAAAGCGATCGCGCCCGACGAGACAATGATGATCTGCTGCCCCGCCGCATGACGTTCAGCAATTTCTTCCACGATGGTCTTCAGCCAATCCTCGCGGATATGGCCCTCGCGATCGACCAGCAAGGACGAACCGATCTTGATAACGATCCGGTTCCAGTGAGCAGGGTCGAAGCCTTCTACAGCGGCGACCATGCCGTCTCTTCCCCTTCGTCGGGCTCGCTCGTCCGGCCATCTTCACCGAGCCGAGGAATGACCTGATCAAGCAGTGTGGGAATTCCGGCGCCCGTAGCCCCGGAAATCGAATATATCTCTTCCGCGCCTGCTTCCCGAAGCTGCGCGGCGATGTCCTCCATCAATTCCGCGTCGAGCAAGTCGCCCTTGTTAAGGGCCAGCAACTGGGGCTTTTCCTCAAGGCCCGCACCATAAGCGGCAAGCTCGTCCTGCACAATTTTCCAAGCCGTGACAGGATCGTCCCCCGTTGCATCGACCAGGTGCAATAGAACGCGGCAACGCTCGATATGACCCAGGAAGCGGTCGCCAATACCCGCGCCCTCTGCTGCGCCCTCGATAAGACCCGGAATGTCCGCCACGACGAACTCCCGGTCGCGATGGTTGACGACGCCGAGCTGTGGCTTGGTGGTGGTGAACGGGTAGGCGCCGACTTTTGCCTTGGCATTGGTGATGGCATTGATAAAGGTTGATTTTCCCGCGTTGGGAAGGCCCACCAGCCCAACGTCGGCCAGCAGCTTCAGCCGCAGCCATACCCACATTTCCTCACCGGGCCAACCCGTGCCGTGCTGGCGAGGGGCGCGATTGGTGCTGGTCTTGTAGCTGGCATTGCCGCGCCCGCCATCGCCGCCGCGCAGCAGCACGAGCCGTTGCCCCGCCTTGACGAAGTCGGCAATCACATGCTCACCTTCATCGGAAATTACCTGGGTTCCCACGGGAACCTTGATGACGAGATCCCCGCCGCCTGCTCCAGTGCGGTTCTTGCCAGCGCCTGGCGTGCCGCGGCGCGCCTTGAAATGCTGGGTATAGCGGAAATCGATAAGGGTATTCAGCCCTTCGACCGCTTCAAAGATGATATCGCCGCCCTTGCCGCCGTCACCGCCGTCGGGGCCGCCATATTCAACATATTTTTCGCGCCGGAAACTCACCGCGCCCGGGCCACCTGCGCCCGAGCGGATGAATATCTTGGCCTGATCCAGGAAATGCATGGGCGTGCATTTAGGACGGAATGAAGAATTTAGCTAGGGTCTCAACGCCGCCAAACTGACTCGCTTCGTCTTGCTCCACCATTGGCCTGTCGAAATGCCGCAGAAAGGCACGGGTGCGGCTCATTCCCTCGCCGATGGGGTGTTGTGAGGGGCGCCTCGTCCGTAAGGCGGGCCCCCTCCAACTGTGTCCTAATCAATCTCCGGCTTCACGCGGCGAGCGCGCAGTCGTCCTTATAAAGGTTGAGCGAAAGATTGGGTCGCATTTCCACCACGTCGCCTTCCTCGAACAGAGCGCAAGGGGCGGCCTGTCCCCGGCCACGGCTATAGCCTAGAACGACGCGATTTGTTGGACGAAAGCCGATCTTGCGCAGCACGTTGGCCGAGGCCGGATTGTCCAGAAAATGTCTTGCCTGCAACCTGGGGAGGTTCATCGCGCGAGCGATACGCACGACTGCCTTGCCTGCTTCGGTCGCAAAGCCGAGACCCCAATAGGAGCGGGCGATCCAGTAGCCCAATTCCAAATGGTCTTCCTTGCCTTGCATGATGCCGCAACTGCCGACCAGGCGCGGCGCACCGAGCGTGCGTGAGAAAATCAGAAAATTGGGAAGGGTCGAATCTTCCGTGCGGGCAAGAAAGTCCTCTGCATCTGCCTGGTTATAAGGCCAGGGTGCGGTCGCCAGATTGCGGACGATGGCTTCGTCTCCGATGGCAGCGGCCAGTGCGGGCGCATCTTCACGCCAGCCGGGCCGGAGCAGCAATCTTTCGGTACGGGCAAACATTATCATCTCCTTTGTCGTCGCCGCTGCGATCACATATTCGTGTTACGGCTTAGCGACATTCATGTTCTGCCTGCGCATCGCTGCGGCAAGGCGAGCCAAATCCAAGGGAGAATAAAAAAGGGAGACCGGGGCGCCCCGTCTCCCTTAAATTGAATCCACAAATGTGGATCCCGGGTCGCCCTGGTGGACGACCCTGATTGAGTCATCCGATTATTCTGCGGCTTCCGCCATCATGTCCACATGCACAAACTTGCGGCCAAGTTTGCCCTGATGGAAGGACACACGACCTTCGGCCAGCGCAAAGAGGGTGTGATCCTTGCCTATGCCGACATTACGGCCAGGATAGAATTTCGTTCCGCGCTGACGCACCAGGATGTTGCCGCCGATGACCTGCTGACCACCGAACTTCTTCACGCCAAGGCGTTTGGACTCTGAATCGCGGCCATTGCGCGAGGAGCCGCCTGCTTTCTTATGTGCCATTGTCTATGCTCCTTTATCTGCTCAGGCTTCGCCGGCTTCAGCGGCGGAGGCTTCGTCGGCCTTGGCGGCCTTTTTCGGCGCGGCCTTTTCAGCGCCGATGCTCAGGATCTTCAGGATCGTGTGCTGCTGCCGATGGCCATTGCGGCGGCGGTAATTATGCCGGCGACGCTTCTTGAAGACGATAACCTTCTCGCCCTTCGCCTGCGCAATGATTTCGGCCGAAACGGTCAGGCCTTTGCTGTCCTTCAGTTCCGTGCCCTCACCGGCCAGCAGAACATCGTCCAGTGCAATCGTCGAGCCAGCTTCACCAGCCAGCTTCTCAACTACGATCTTGTCTCCTGCGGCAACACGATATTGCTTGCCGCCCGTGCGCACAACAGCGAACATGGCCTATCTCTTCATTCTTCAATGCTTATGCGCAAAACAAATGGCCAGGCCAAATGCCTCCGCGCGGGAAGCCGGTCCGCTACTGGATTGCGTCAGGTCTGTCAACGCCTTTGGCGCGCAGCGGCGGCATTTTCCTTGCCCAGCCGCATCAGGATGCCCCATGCCCCAGCCACAGGAGCACCGCCGTTATCGTCACTACGGAAAGAGCCGTGGACATCAATATGGTTCCCGATGTTACCCTGCCGTCACGCGCGTAGAACTCCGCCACCATGAAAGGGCCTGTGCCGGTTGGAAGGGCCGCCATCACTATGGCCATGGCCGCGATTTCGCGCGGCAGAGGCAGGACATATATGGCCAGCAATGCCGTTAGCGCGGGATGAGCCACAAGCTTGGCCGCCGTCAATGCCAGAACGAAGAAATTGGTAGCCGCCTGCCGCAGGGGGTGAGCAGCAAGGAACAGGCCTATGGCGACCAGCGCCGCAGGGCTTGCCGCCCCACCCAGAAGAGAGACGAACGTGTGGGCAGGCTGTGGCAACGGAATGCCGGTGAGCCACCAGCCCAGACCAGCAAGCGGCGACATCACGATGGGGTTGCGGAGCACCGATCGACCGGCCTTCGCCACTATCACATGTCCGCGCTGACCATGATGCTGTGCAATTTCGATCAATATGATGGAGGCAGCGAACAGAACCATGAGCGTCAGCGTGGCCGCGATCACGACGAAAGGGCGGCTCTCGGCGCCGAATGTCAAATACATCAGGGGAAAGCCGATATAGGCCGAATTGGAATAGGATGCATTCAACCCATCTACGCTCATGTCAGCGAGCTTGAGGCCGCGCGCCTTGCCGATGGCCAGACCGCAGGCAAAAACCGCAAAGGTTCCGGCCAGTGATACGATGACAAAGCCGGTATGCCACACTGCTTGCCAGTCTGTCGTAGCCACGACCTCGAACATCAGGCAGGGCAAGGCGAGCCAGACGACAAAACGGTTGAGTTCGCTACTGGCCGTTTCGCCGAGCAGGCCGGTCTTGCGGCTGACATAGCCCGCCAGAATGATCAGAAAGACCGGAAGGATCACAAGGGCGGTGGAAAGCATGCCTTATCCATGAGGGGAGTGCTGATGTGGAACTAGCCGCTTCCGGCCCGGTTGCCAATGACGCCGGTGGCGCATAAATGGAAGCAATGAAAGCCCGAGCTTATATCCAGATGCTGACTTTGCTTCTTGCCGGATGTGTCGGCGGGGGCGGCGACGGCTATCCCTCGCTTGCCAGGCGGCCAGTGGAGTCTCCCCCGGAGGAAAAGGTCGTCGCACCAGCGGAGGAGGCCATTCCGGCTGATCCGGCTCTGGTAAGCGAAGTCGAAGGTCTGGTACAAAAAGCGCGAAAAGCCTCTGCGATTTTTGATGCGAATGTTTCGGGCGCTCAGCAGAAGGCTGCTGAGGCAGCCGGATCGGCTGTTTCGAGCGAGGTCTGGGTGGCGGCACAACTGGCCATATCCACGCTGGAAAGCGATCGTTATGACAGCGTGTCGGCGCTTGCCAGCCTGGACACGCTATATATCCGTCGCCTGAACGCCGTCGCTGGAGGAGAAGTGCAGGGTGGGTCAAATGTGATCGCTAAAGCGCGTGCTGACGTGCTGGCGATGGTCGATCGACAGAATGACATTCTGGATGGACTGAAGAAAAGGCTGCAAGCGCCCTGAAATTCAGGCTTCTTCTTCGTTCGGGGCCAAATCTTTCAGGCTGATGCCGATGCGGCGCATTTGCGCGGCGATGGGCGGCCAGACATCCTGCAGGAAATGAGCGCGTTCCATGTTGAGCAGGCGCCGGGTCGCGCCTTCGGCGACAAGCATCCCGACACCGCGTTTCACGATCACAAGACCGTCATCCTGAAAGCTTTGATAGGCTTTTGCCACGGTCAGCGGATTGGCGCCCTGCTGCGCGGCGAAGGCGCGCACGGAGGGCAGCATATCGCCATCCCGATATTCACCTTCCAGAATAGAAGCGGAGATGATCTCCCGCAAACGGAGATACACCGGTTTGTTGTTCCCATCCATTACTGCGTCGGTGACATAATACAGCGAGTCGCGTCAACCACGAAGCGCCATCCCAGGCCTTTACAGCGGCACTATATAGTCCAGGCTGATACCCGATCATCATAATCGGGGCGGGGGCGTTCTTCCAAAGATCTTGATGGCGTGCCCAGGAAAAGAAACCCTGCGATTTTCTCATGTTGTTTGCCAAAGGCGTCACGGACGGTGGTGTTATAGCTGGGCCAGCCAGTAAGCCATCCCCCGCCAAAGCCAAGTGCGGTCGCCGCATGGAGCAGGTTCATGCAGGCCGCGCCTGCCGACAGTTCCTGTTCCCAAAGCGGGATCTTGCTGTTCTCAACAGGTGAAGACAATGCCACGATCAAGGTGGGCGCCTGATGCGCGAACTGCTCCATGCTCTCGATTTCCAACCGGCCCGTGTCGGGTTTTTCGGCACGATAGGCTGAGGTAAGAAGCTCTGCGAGATTCTGCCTTTGATCCGGGCCGACGATGATGAAGCGCCAGGGGGCCAGTTTGCCGTGATCGGGCGTTCGCAGGGCCGCCGTCAATATCTGCTTTATCTGATGTGCATCTGGTCCGGGCGCAATCAGATCCCGTGGCTTTGCAGAGCGGCGCGTAAGCAGATAGTCGATGGGAGAGGAAAAATCGTTGAACATGGGCATTTCTATAGGCATGCAGGAAGGGGAAGGCAAACGGGGAGCGGGAAAGACCAGTGCGCCTTCGCGGCTGTTTCGCTGCCCCAGCCTTCCTCTGCGTCTGAAACAATATTCTTCACAGGTGCAATTTTTTGGCTAATCTCCTGACTTTAGAGGCTATGGAAACAGCCAGGAGCAGGCATGGCGAGTGACGGCGTAGCGGTGGACAGGAAAGACGCAACGCTGCTTGGCCATCCCAAGGGGCTCTTCGTTCTTTTTTTCGCCGAAATGTGGGAACGCTTTTCCTATTACGGCATGCGTGCGCTGCTGATCTTTTATCTGGTTCGCCATTGGCTCTATTCCGACGAACAGGCATCAGTGATCTACGGCGCATATACGGCGCTGGTGTATATTACCCCTGTTGTCGGCGGCTATCTGGCCGACCGCTATCTGGGGCAGCGCAAGGCGGTGCTGTTCGGTGCGGTGATACTGACGATGGGGCACTTCCTGATGGCCTTTGAAGGCGATGGAGGGCAGGATAGCCTTGCGATCAATATCTTCTGGCTAGCGTTGTCGTTCATCATTGTTGGTTCTGGTTTCCTGAAAGCCAACATTTCGGTGATCGTGGGGCAACTCTATCCCCGCACGGATCCGCGCCGCGACCCGGCATATACGATCTTTTACATGGGCATCAATTTAGGCGCGGCGCTTGGCGCGATCATCGCGGGCTATCTGGGTCAGACCTGGGGCTGGTCCTGGGGTTTCGGCGCGGCGGGGTTTGGCATGCTGCTGGGTCTCGTCGTCTTCGTCTGGGGCAAGCCGTGGCTGCTGGGTCGGGGAGAGCCGCCCGACCCTGCGCGTCTGGCCGCACCCGTGGCCGGGATTCGACTGGAATGGTGGCTTTATATACTGAGCATATTGTCTATCGGGGTTGTCTGGTGGCTGGTGCAAAATCAGGCCGTGGTGGGAACATTGCTGGGCATTTCCGGCGCGATATTGGTGATTTATGTGCTTGCCACGGCTGTGACGAAGCTACCCCCGCATGATCGGGACAGGATCTTTGCCGCCATGTTCCTGATTCTGGGTTCCATTCTCTTCTGGGCGCTCTTTGAGCAGGCGGGATCGTCGATCAACCTGTACACCGATCGGCAAGTGGACCGAAATATACTGGGCTATGAAGTACCTGCATCGGTGTTTCAGTCGATCAACTCCATCTACATCATCACGCTTGGACCGTTGTTCGCGATTCTATGGACGCTCTTGGGCCGACGTGGGCTTGAGCCATCGACTCCTGCCAAGTTCGGGCTGGCACTGGTGCAACTCGGCGTAGGATTCCTGATATTGGTCGCCGGTGCTGCGGCCGCGGGACCCAGCAATCTGACGCCCGTCCTTTTTATCTTCCTGCTTTATCTTTTTCACACCACGGGGGAGTTGTGCCTGTCGCCAGTAGGCCTTTCAGCGATGAACCGGCTGGCTCCCGCGCATATGGCCGGCCTGATCATGGGAACATGGTTCTTTGCATCCGCGGCCGGTAACTTTGCGGCAGGACTGATTGCCGCAGCGACGGGAGCGGAAGGCGCGGGGTCGGATGGGGCCATGGATGTCTATACGACAGTAGGCTGGTCGGCTGTGGCTGTCGGCGTCCTGGTGTTCATCATTTCGCCGTTGGTCAAAAAACTGATGCACCTCGACACGTTACAGACTCAGTCACTGTCGGGAGAGGAAGAGGTCGGCGTGCCCGCTGCGGCTGGAGTGAATATAACAGCCGAAACGCGGTGATTTCCGGGGTCGCGGCGAGTTGCGCGAGTCTTGGCCTTGACCTCACCTCCGTTTGTGCTGAGTAGGAATAACCAGCACGCCATTTCAAAAGTTTAGTGGTTACTCAGGACCGAGGGGGATCGCGCGGGATTTTATGAGCAGGAAATTTTTCGGAACTGACGGGATCCGTGGCCGAACCAATGCATGGCCGATGACCGCTGAATTGGCGATGAAGATTGGCATGGCGGCGGGCGCGCATTTCCAGCGGGGCACGCACCGGCATCGGGTGGTGATTGGGAAGGATACACGGCTTTCCGGCTATATGGTCGAAAATGCGCTGGTGGCGGGGTTCACCAGCGTTGGCATGGACGTGGTGCAGTTCGGTCCGATTCCTACACCTGCTGTAGCCATGCTGGCGCAAAGCATGCGGGCTGATCTGGGTGTCATGATTTCAGCCAGCCATAATCCTTTTTATGATAATGGAATCAAGCTGTTCGGACCAGATGGTTATAAACTTTCTGATGATGACGAATTGAAAATAGAGGCGCTGCTGGAAAGCGAAATTCCCTTGGCTGCTTCAAAGGATATAGGGCGGGCCCGTCGCGTTGAGGACGCGCGAGGGCGCTATATCCATGCGGTGAAATCCAGCTTTCCGGCGCACCTTCGTCTCGATGGCCTGAAGATCGTGATCGATTGCGCGAATGGCGCGGCCTATCAGGTCGCCCCGTCTGCGCTCTGGGAACTGGGTGCGGAAATTGTGGCTATCGGTGTCAGCCCCGATGGCTTGAACGTCAATGATGGTTGCGGTTCGACGGCACCCTCCTCCTGCCAGGAAACGGTAGTGGCGTCCGGGGCGGATATTGGGATTGCGCTTGACGGCGATGCCGACCGGCTGATCATCGTGGATGAGAAGGGAAAGGTCGTCGACGGCGATCAGATCATGGCATTGATCGGCAGCAGTTGGGCCAAGGCAGGAATGCTGCGCCGCAATGGGCTGGTCGCCACAGTCATGTCCAATCTCGGGCTTGAACGATTCCTGAAGGGCGAGGGGATCGACCTCGTCCGCACGAAGGTAGGCGACCGCTATGTGCTGGAACAGATGCGGGCAGGCGGTTATAATGTCGGCGGTGAGCAGTCGGGCCACATGATCCTGTCGGACCATGCTACGACAGGCGATGGCACGATCGCGGCGTTGCAGGTTCTGGCTGCCGTCGTCCAGAGCGGTAAGCCCGCAAGCGAGGTGCTGCACCAGTTTGATCCGGTCCCGCAGCTTCTGAAGAACGTGCGCTATGCATCTGGTAAACCTTTGGAAAATCCGGCTGTTCAAAAGACCATTGCCGATGCGGAGAAGGAACTGAATGGCTGCGGCCGGCTGGTTATTCGTCCGTCGGGCACAGAGCCCGTCATTCGTGTGATGGCTGAGGGTGACCGCGAAGACCAGGTGAAGGATGTGGTGGAACGCATCTGCACCGCGGTGGCGGAGGCCGCGGCCTGATGCTTGAGATGCGGCCAGACTGCGAACGGTGCGGGACTGACCTCCCTGCTGCGGCTGGCGGTGCCTTCATCTGCTCCTTCGAATGCACTTTCTGCGCGGCATGTTCGGAGGCGCTGGATGATGTCTGCCCCAATTGCGGCGGCGAATTGCTGGACCGGCCGGTCCGGCCATCTCATCTGCTTGGAAAAAATCCAGCCTCGACTGAGCGGAAGTATAAGGGCTAGCTGTGACCATTGCGCGCATATTGGTGATCGCTGGCTCCGACAGTGGTGGCGGGGCAGGCATACAGGCGGACATCCGGACCGTTACGATGCTGGGCGGCCATGCGATGACCGCCATAACCGCCATTACGGCGCAGAACACGCTGAGTGTGCAAGGCGTCCATGCCGTTCCCACGAATATGGTAATCGCGCAAATGGATAGCGTCGTAACGGACATCGGCGTGGATGCCGTTAAGATCGGAATGATCGGATCGGCGGAAACAGCGCATGCGGTGGCTGATTATCTTTTACAGATGACGGAATTGCCGATTATTTTTGATCCGGTCATGGTTTCCACCAGCGGATCGGCATTGACGGATCCCGGCACCACTGCTGCTTTCGAAAGGCTCATGCGGATCGCAGCCCTTGTCACGCCAAACCTTCCGGAACTGAAGGCACTGGGCGGTGACAGCATTGCAGCACGCTATGGCTGCACCGTTCTTGCCAAAGGTGGGCATGGGGAAGGCGAAAAGCTCATGGATCGCCTGTTCGATGCGCAAGGTGAAATCGCCCGCTGGGAAGATCGGCGCATCGATACGGAGCATACGCATGGCACGGGATGCACGCTGGCGAGTGCGATTGCTACGGGAATGGCACAGGGCATGGCTCTGACGGATGCGATTGGAAGGGCGCGTCAATATGTGCGCGCCGCCTTGCTGGCCGCCCCGGGCCTCGGCGGCGGGCATGGTCCCATGGGAACGCCTCGCCATGCCTGATTTCTTTCATGAGGACTTTCATGATGGCCCGGTGGCCGGTGTAGATGAGGCGGGTCGCGGGCCGCTGGCTGGGCCTGTCGTGGCCGCTGCGGTGATTCTCGACCGGCGGGCTGTGCCTGATGGCCTGAACGACAGCAAGCAGTTGGCACCTGCGCGCCGCGCGGTTCTGGAGGTGGAGATCCGCCAAACGGCTCTCTGCTTCGGCATTGGCGTCTGCACGGTGGAAGATATCGACGAACTCAACATCTTCTGGGCAACGATGCTTGCTATGCGCCGTGCTGTAGAGGCCCTGGAGCGGGACTGCGCGCATATATTGGTGGATGGCAATCGCTGTCCTGACTGGCCCTGGGCGTCAACGGCCGTGGTTGAGGGTGATGCCAAATGCCTCTCCATTGCGGCAGCCTCCATTCTGGCTAAAGAAGCGCGCGACCGGATGATGGTGGAGGCGGCACGCCTGCATCCGCATTATGGTTGGGAACGCAACAAGGGCTATGGAACCCCCGAACATCTAAAGGCGCTACGCACGCATGGGCCAACGCGGCTGCATAGACGCAGCTTCGCACCCGTGGCGCAACTCATGCTGCTGTAAGCGTCGCTCATTTAAGCTAGGCTATCCGGATTTAATCGCTGGCGGAAACGGCTATCGATGAGGTCACTGCAAAGTGACGTGAACGAGGAATTTACCAAACTTCCCTGCGTGAGTCCTTGCCGCAACACCACGACATGTTGAGTCTGGGGAGCACCTTCAGACTCAACATGTCGTGGCGGACTCGTTTCGTTCCCATGCTGTTATGCATTGTGTCCGGCTCCTACCCTAAGCTTTTGATCTTGACGGCGGACTCCCGAGGACTCACCCTATGCGCTCAACAGGCGGGGTCATGAAGAATATGGGTGTCATGGAGCGCGTTTCGACGCGTAAAGGAAAGTCGGCCACGAAACAGGCCGCAGCAATCGAAGCCGATCGGCTGATCCGCGGCGATTGCATTAGCGCGATGGCGTCCCTGCCCGATGCATGCGTCGATATGATCTTTGCCGACCCACCTTATAATCTTCAGCTCGGCGGCGATCTGTTCCGGCCCGAGGGCGGGCGCGTGGATGCGGTCGATAATGATTGGGACAAATTCGATACGCTGGGCGCTTACGACGCCTTCACCCATGCCTGGCTGCAACAGGCGCGGCGCATATTGAAGCCCAACGGCACCATCTGGGTAATCGGCAGCTACCACAACATTTTTCGGGTGGGAGCAGCGTTGCAGGATCGGGGCTTCTGGATCCTTAACGACATTATCTGGCGCAAGGCCAATCCCATGCCCAATTTCAAGGGCACGCGTTTCACCAATGCGCATGAGACGCTGATCTGGGCATCGAAAGGCGAGGACGCCCGCTATACGTTCAATTACCGGTCAATGAAGACGCTGAATGATGAGTTGCAGATGCGCTCCGACTGGATACTGCCGATTTGCGGCGGGCAGGAGCGGCTGAAACGCAATGGCGTCAAGGCGCATCCGACGCAAAAGCCAGAGGCACTGCTCTACCGCATATTGCTGGCCTGCACCAAGCCGGGCGATATCGTGCTTGATCCTTTTTTCGGTACTGGCACGACGGGCGCAGTCGCGCGGCGTCTTGGCCGTCATTGGATCGGTATCGAGCGAGAGGAGGACTATTGCGAGGTCGCCCTGGAACGTATCGCGGCGGCCCTGCCTCTCGATGAATCCGCTCTCACAATTATGCAATCGCCCAAAACGCAGCCACGGGTGGCCTTTGGCACGCTGGTAGAGAATGGCTACGTGAAACCCGGCGCCGTCCTTTTCGATGCCAAGCGGCGTTGGAAGGCAACAGTTCGCGTGGATGGATCGCTGGAGGCGGAAGGGGACACCGGATCGATCCACAAGCTGGGTGCAACCTTGCAGAACGCGCCGTCTTGCAACGGCTGGACCTTCTGGCATTATGAGGATGGCGAAAAGCTGAAGCCAATCGATGCCGTGCGGCAGACCTATATTCTGGCGACGGAGCCTTAGGCCATCCCGGCTGCGCTGCGCAGCGTGAACTGCAAGAACAGGAACGATCGGCATGGCGCAGAGTTAGGAAATAGCATGCCTTACACCGCTCTATCCGCCATTTCAGCAGGCGCGCGCGTTTATCTGCGTCCCAATTGCTTCATCGACACGCCGAGCACACTTGACGGCCGGGTGGCGCGGATGGGGAACAGCCTCATCTGGTATCATGGCTATGAGTTCATCGTCATGCAGGATGGGCAACGTGTCTTTCATGATCTGGTAACGCTGGACTGGATTGAGGACGCGCTCTTTGCGCTGCCGGATCGGCAACAAGCCGAAACGCGGGCGTTGATCGATCGCATTGCACTGGCGCGAGCGCCGCTCCGGCTCGGCGAGAGGGTCATCCGCTTCGATGCGCCCCAGGTCATGGGCGTGTTGAATATGACGCCTGACAGTTTTTCCGATGGCGGCAAGCATCTGAACGATCCATCCGCCGCCACGGACGCGGCCTTCGCCATGTATGAAGCTGGCGCGGCGATGATTGACGTCGGCGGGGAGTCTACCCGGCCCGGCGCGGAAAAGACGTGGGAAGGCGACGAAATCAAGCGCATCGTTCCAGTGATTGAGCAACTCGCCAAGGCGGGGGTGCCGGTTTCAGTCGATACGCGCAAGGCTACGGTCATGGAGGCCGCGTTGGCTGCGGGTGCGCATCTCGTCAATGACATTAGCGGGCTGCTCCATGATCCACGCAGCATTGAGGTGGTGGCGAAGGCGAATTGCCCGGTCGTGCTGATGCATGCACCCTCCAGCGGCGACAATCCCCATGCCGGAGCGGCCTATGCCCATGCTGTTATCGATGTCTATGACTGGCTGGAAAAGCGAGTGGAAGATGCTGTTGCTGCAGGCGTAGAGCGCGAGAATATCATTGTTGATCCGGGAATTGGCTTCGGCAAGTCATTGCAGCACAATCTTTCCATCTGCTCACGTCTGGCGCTGTTCCAGGGCTTGGGCGCGCCGGTCCTGTTTGGGGCGAGCCGAAAGCGCATGATTGGCGCATTGTCCAATGAGGCTCCTGTGGGTGAGCGGCTGGGTGGATCAGTGGCGCTCGCCTTTCACGCGGTGCAGATGGGTGCGCAAATGGTTCGCGTGCATGACGTCAAGGAGACGGTGCAGGCTGTGCATCTGTGGCGCGGCATGCGGGATGCCGCAATCATGATGCGCTAATCTATCCGCAACTCGCCTGCGTGATCATGAAATTTTCGTCATACGTCACCGTTAGCCGATCAGCGCGGAAATCCATCGTCACTGCCATGCCTGGAGCGACCCAACGAAGGACACGCGCGCCGGACACATTCATCATCTTCGCGCCCAGGTCGGCATCTGCCTTCTGCCCGACGAACTGATTCAACTGCTCACTACGGCAGGCCTCGCCGGTCGTCGAATTAGTCAACGGATTTGCGACTTCTCCGGTCTGGGCGGAGGCGCAGCCCGCGAGAGCGATCAGCAGTGGTGCGGTGAGATATTTCATGTCCGTCCTCTCCTCAAGTGCGGGTCATGCGCAATTTGCCGTCCTGAACCGCAAAGGCCATTCGCCCTTCAACAAGATCAACGGCATCGCGGCCGAATTGTTCAAAACGCCACCCGTCCAGAATCGACAGCTCATCCCGCACTCCGGCGGCGAGCATTTCCAGATCATCCGACCGGGCGAGCAAACGGGATGCGACGTTGATCTCTTTGGCGCGAATTTTGAGCAACAGCTTCAACAGATCGGCGACGAGTGCGCTCTCCTTGTTAAGGCCGGGCCTGCGAGGATCACGCTCGGGCATTTCCTCTTTCGGCAGCGGCTGCGCCTCTGCCAGCGCGTTCATCAAGCGCGCGCCGATATCATTGTTCTTCCATGCTGCCGACAGCCCACGGATTTTGCCCAGTTCCTCCTGACTGCGTGGCGGGTGAGAGGCAATGTCTGCCAGCGTTTCATCCTTGATGATTCGTCCGCGGGGGAGGTTCTTGTCCTGTGCTTCCCGTTCGCGCCATGCGGCAAGGGCTTTCAGGCGGCCAAGCACATCGGCCTTGCGACTGGCGATGCGGACGCGATGCCAGCTTTCCTCCGGAATGTTGGTATAGTTCGTGGGATCGCTGATGCGCTCCATTTCCTGGTTGAGCCAGCTTCCTCGCCCGGTCCGGCGTAGCTCCTCCAGCATCAGGGGGAATATGCTTGCCAGATGCGTCACGTCGCCAATGGCATAATCGATCTGTCGCTTGTCGAGCGGCCGCCGTCCCCAATCCGTGAAGCGTGCGCCCTTATCAAGGCTGATCGACAGATAGGCGTCTACAAGATTGGAATAACCGATCTGTTCGCCTTGGCCCAGCGCCATTGCCGCGATCTGGGTGTCGAACATGGGATGGGGCGTCTTGCCCGTGAGATTATGGATAATCTCGATATCCTGTCCTCCGGCATGAAAAACCTTCAGCACATCCTCATTATCGGTGAGCAGATCAAGCAGCGGCGCAAGGTCAAGGCCCGGCGCCTTGGGATCGATGGCGGCAGCTTCCTTGTCGTCGGCAATCTGCACCAGGCATAAATCCGGCCAATAAGTGTTTTCGCGCATGAACTCCGTATCAACGGCTACGAATTCGGATTTTGAGAGGCGGCCGCATAATTCGGCAAGAGATTTGCTGTCGGTAATCAACGGATGGATTTGCATATAGACTTCTATCTTATTATTGGCTTGCCGCTCCTAACAGGTCAGTATGGGTTGACAATGGCCCGGACCTCTCCTTGTTACGCGTTTTCTAGATAATAGCGCTGATCTTAGCGGGAAAGAATAAATTTTATGCACGCCTATCGTACCCACAAATGCTCAGAAATCCGGGCAAGTCATGTCGGTGAGACTGTTCGCGTCTCCGGTTGGGTGCATAAGAAGCGCGATCATGGCGATCTGGTGTTCATCGATCTGCGCGATCATTACGGCATCGTGCAGATCGTGACCGAGGTGGATGGCCCCGCGTTCGACGTGATCGAATCGCTGCGTAATGAAAGTGTCGTTACAGTGACAGGCAAGGTTGTCGCCCGCGCTCCCGATGCGGTGAATCCCAATCTGCCTACGGGCGAAGTTGAAATCCGTGTCGCTGAGGCCGTGGTCCAGTCGGTTGCGCAGGAACTTCCACTACCGGTGGCAGGCGATCAGGAATATCCGGAGGACATCCGCCTGCGTTATCGCTTTCTGGACCTGCGGCGGGAGCGGGTGCATGCCAACATCATGCTGCGGAGCGCTGTCATTTCATCGCTACGGCAGCGCATGATCGAGCAGGGCTTCACTGAATTTCAGACGCCGATCCTGACGGCCAGCTCGCCTGAGGGCGCGCGTGACTATCTGGTGCCCAGCCGCGTGCATCCGGGTAAATTCTACGCGCTGCCGCAGGCGCCGCAGATGTTCAAGCAGCTCCTTATGGTTGCGGGCTTCGATCGCTATTTCCAGATCGCGCCGTGCTTTCGTGACGAAGACGCCCGTGCCGATCGTTCGCCGGGCGAATTCTACCAGCTTGATTTCGAAATGAGCTTCGTCACGCAGGATGACGTCTTCAATGCTATCGAGCCGGTGCTTCATGGCGTATTTGAGGAGTTCAGCAAGGGCAAGGCCGTGACGCCATATCCCTTCCCGCGCATCGCTTACAGGGAATCGATGCTGAAATATGGGTCTGACAAGCCGGACCTGCGCAACCCGCTCATCATCAGCGACGTGACCGAGCATTTTCACGGCTCGGGTTTCGGCATCTTCGCTGGCATCGTGGAATCAGGCGGCGTCATCCGTGCGATTCCCGCGCCGGGCGCGGGCGCTGGCAGCCGCAAATTCTTCGATGACATGAATGTCTGGGCCCGTAGCGAAGGTCATGCGGGTCTTGGCTATATCAATATCAAGGACGGCGTGCCCGGCGGCCCCATCGCCAAGAACCACGGGGAGGAGAAAACCGCGAAATTGATCGAGGCGCTGGGTCTTGGTCCCAATGACGGCGTTTTCTTTGCAGCAGGCAAGGAATTGCAAGCTGCCAAACTCGCGGGCGCGGCCCGGACGCGGGTGGGCGAGGTGCTTGGGCTTATCGAGCAGGACGTGTTCAAATTCTGCTGGATCGTCGATTTTCCGATGTACGAATATGACGAGGACAACAAGAAGGTCGACTTCTCGCATAACCCCTTCTCCATGCCGCAGGGTGAGATGGAGGCGTTGGAGACGATGGACCCGCTCGATATTCTCGCGTGGCAATATGACATTGTCTGCAACGGCGTCGAACTGTCATCCGGCGCGATCCGGAATCACAAGCCCGAAATCATGTACAAGGCCTTTGAGATTGCGGGCTATACGAAGGAAGAGGTGGAAGCGAACTTCTCCGGTATGCTCAATGCTTTCAAATATGGCGCGCCTCCACATGGCGGCTCCGCTCCCGGCGTCGACCGCATGGTGATGCTGCTCGCCGATGAACCCAATATTCGCGAAGTCGTGCTCTTCCCAATGAACCAGAAGGCCGAAGACCTGATGATGGGTGCGCCCAGCGAAGTTTCGGTGAAGCAGCTACGCGAACTCAATATCCGCATAATGGAGCCGCAGAAGAATTGATTGTGGCTCATCTCTCCCATTCGTACGGAGCGGAGTCGAGAGAGGCCGCCTTGGCACGGCGTGTCTCGACCGCCTCGACAAGCGCGGGGCACGCTTCGCTCGACACGAACGGAGAACTGAATAACATCAGGGGCTCGGGACAGCTATGACCATCGACCTGCGCGACTATGAAGAAGGCAAGCGTTATGAAGGCGATTATCATCAGGCGCTGAAGGAACTTCAGCAGCGCCTCGCCCGCATTCAGGTTGCCCACATCATTCACCGCAGCCGGAGTATAATTGTCCTGGAAGGCTGGGATGCGTCAGGAAAGGGCGGAATCATTCGCCGTATGGTGGCCGAATGGGATCCGCGCTATTTTGAGGTTTGGCCGATCTCTGCGCCTACCGAGGAGGAATGTGACCGTCATTTCCTCTGGCGCTTCTGGCAGAAATTGCCAGGCTCTCAGGATATCAACGTCTTCGATCGAAGCTGGTATGGCCGCGTCTTGGTCGAACGGGTCGAAAATCTCTGCAGCGAGGCCGAATGGCGGCGCGCTTATGACGAGATCAACGAGTTTGAGGCGCAGCAGATCGATAGCGGCACTAATATCGTGAAGCTGTTCGTCCACACAACGCAGCAGGAACAGGACGAACGCCTCGCGGCGCGTCTGTCGACGCCTTGGAAGCGCTGGAAAACGGGGACCGAGGATTATCGCAACCGGGCGCGGCGGGAAGACTATCTGGCCGCTATGGATGACATGTTCCGCCTGACCAGCACGCGCTGGGCGCCTTGGCAGGTGGTGGACGGCAATGACAAGAAAGCCGCTCGCATAGCGGCGTTGACCTATGTCGCCGATCGGCTGGAGGCGGCGGTGCCGATGGATATGCCGGATGCCGATCCGGAAGTCGTGAAGCTCGCCAAAGCCGCGTTCGGCTATCAAGGTTAACGCGCTATACCTGCTGGATCTGCCTTCTACCTTTGACCCCGGACGCCTGATGTGATGTCGGGGAAGGTCCTCGCCTGCCGGGCACAGTGACTTTGAAGGAGCTGGCAGGAGGAAATAGGATCAGCGGGGATATGTAATCTCCACTACCTCATATTCCTTCTCGCCCGACGGCAGTGTGACTTTGCGCAAGTCGCCCACGGTCGCGCCCCGCAAAGCGCGGGCAAGCGGAGCGTTCCATCCGATGCGTCCTGCCGATGCGTCCGCCTCATCATCGCCGACCAGAGTGACTGTGCGATGATTATCATCCTCGTCTGCTACGGTCACGGTCGCTCCGAAATAAGCGCGACTTTTGTCGGGCTGCTCTGCGGGGTCCAGGACCTTGGCGTCTTTCATCTTCTTTGACAGGCGGCGCAGTCTCCCATCGATTTCACGCATCCGTTTCCGGCCATAGAGATAATCGCCATTTTCGCTGCGATCGCCATTGCCAGCGGCCCAGCTCACGATTTCAACGATCTGCGGCCGTTCGACGGCGAACAATTGTTCATATTCTGCGCGCAAGGCAGCGAACCCCGCCGGGGTGATGTAGTTGGGTCGGTTGTTCATCCCCGCTCCTTACGGGACTTCCGAAAAAAGGGAAAATCACGGATGGACGTCATCCCGGCTGATTTTTGCCCAGATACCGACTGAGGGGCGCTTTCGATGCTGCTCGTGTCTGGCCCGGGCTGATGAGATCGTAGACCACGGCATTCTCCAGCACGCGCTGAACATAGCTTTTCGTTTCGTAATAGGGGATGCTCTCAATCCATCGCAGCACGTCCACCCCAGGCAGGCGAGGATCGCCATTCTGCGCGATCCACTTGTTCACATTGCCAGGGCCAGCATTATAGGCAGCAATGGCGAGGGGATAGCTGCCGCCATAATAGCCCAGCATCCGCTGAAAATAACTGCTGCCGAGCTGAATGTTGTAATTGGGATCTGAAAGCGATGACGGACTGTAAGACAAGCCGATCTTCCCGGCCTGCTCTTGCGCCGTTGCGGGCATAAGCTGCATCAGGCCGCGCGCACCGGCATGGCTGACGGCCTGACGATCAAACTGGCTTTCCTGCCGGGCAATGGCGTGGATCATCGTCCAGTTTGCTTGATACCCGCTCGGGATAGGAATGCGGGGAAAGCTCGCCATGCTATAACCAAGCTGTCCGCTGGCATTGGCTTTGCGGCCGGCCATCACGCCCAGGTCTGGACGGCCGATTACCTTGGACAGTTCATCGGCGAGCAGGTGATCCGCTGGAGTGACGGCATTGTTGGCAATGGCGCGGACAAATTTGCTCTGGTCCTGCCATTGACCCTGCTGGCCCAGGACGCGCACGGCTTGCACCACGCCGCGATTGTAGAATTGCGTCCGCTCGGCCTCCGTCACCTGAACGGGCAGGGTAGCGGCTGGAACAGGAATTGCGCGGCCCAACCGTTCCAGCGCCAACTGGCCATAGAACTGATCGGCATAGGCGCCGGCGCGGACCAGGAAAAGATTGGCCTGCGTAGCGTCGCCTGCGTCCTGTGCGGCGCGTCCGGCCCAATAATAACCCTTGGATATCGTCTGCGGCGAACGCGCTGCCTCGGCATAGCGTTGGAACATTGCCATCGCATCTTTCGGCCGTTTCAATTCATAATAGGCGGTGGTGCCAGCCAGCCAGACAAGGCTGGTATAGTCATCCCGTTCACCCAGGGACTGGTCGCGAATGTCAGTGCCGGCGGCATAAGCGTCATCAACCCGGCTGGCGATGGCATAAGCGGTCGTCCATTGCCGATCATTGGATGCAGCCTGCGCATTGGTCAGCAGGGCTTCATACCATTCTTCGGGATCGCTTGGTCGAAAGGCAAGGACCGCGCGGCGGGCAAGCAGGTCGCGCGCCCCCCAGCTATTGCCGGTCGCTCGCATCCACATCGCCTTGTCTGCGATAAAGCCCGCGTCGCTCGCGCCGGTAGCTTCGGCGGCCTGCATCTTCAACGCGGCGTCAGGGCTTTTGCGCTTCAGCGCCAATCGCGCCTCGAAAACGGCGCGGCGGCCCGGCGAGGTATAGGCGAGTTGCCGGTCGGCCGCGCTCGTGGCATCGGCCCAGAGCAACGCATCCATTCTCATGTCATGATCGGTGGATGTGAAGGTCCGGCCGAACAGGTCAAGCAAACGTGTTTCGTCATCGACGCTCAGCGCTCCGCCGCGCCAGGCCTGGCGCGCGGCATTTTGGGCGATGGCCATGTCGCCGGGCCGCGCGCTCGATGCAAGCGCAACGGCATAGCGGGCCCAGCCGCTATTGCTGAGCGGCGGATATTTGGCGAAGTAAGCGGTTACATTTGAAGGAGAATAGCTTAAAAGATTGATCGCTCCTTCGGCGGTCTTGCGCATCCGTTCCTCTCCGGGCCAGCCGGGATTGGCGAGAAGAAAGGCTGCATATTCGTTGAAACTTAGCCCGTCGCTTTGATTGAGTCGCCTCCATTCCATGACCGCCGCTGTCACCTGTGCGCTCTGGGGAGCGGGGGTATTGATACTTTGGCGAACCTGTTCCCAATTGGACTGGGGTGCGTCGGACGTCGCTGCGGTGGAAGATGTGCTGCTCACTAGAGCCGCTAAAATTGCAATTCTTGATACCATGCTGGACATAATGGCTATTCGATCCTTATCAGGCGCTGAACGCCACGCTATAGGACGCAAAATTGTCTAGAGCGGCGACTCATTATGCCTCGACGCGACGCCGGATTGAAGGAGTTTTTTGCATGTTTTCAGGGTCGATCCCGGCTCTGGTGACGCCTTTTCGCGATGGGAAGCTGGACGAGGACGCTTTTCGGGCCCTTGTCGACTGGCAGATCACCGAAAACAGCGCTGCGCTTGTACCCTGTGGCACCACGGGGGAAAGCGCCACCATGTCCATTGAGGAACATAATCGCGTCGTAGAAATCTGCGTCGAGCAAGCTGCGGGACGTGTCCCGGTAATCGCCGGGTGCGGATCGAACGACACCGTGGCCGCGCTTGAGCATATGCAGGCGGCGCAAGCCGCTGGGGCTGACGCGGCGCTGGTCGTCGCTCCTTATTACAACAAACCCAATCAGGAAGGCGTATTCCGGCATTTTGCATATCTGGCCCAGAACAGCGCTTTGCCGATCCTGCTCTACAATGTGCCCTCCCGGACAATCACTGACATCAGCGTCGACGTGATGAAGCGGCTGCGCGCCTATCCAACGATCGTTGGTGTGAAGGACGCGACCGGCAGTCTGGGGCGGGTCACCGCACAGCGCCTTGCCTGCGGGGATGACTTTTGCCAGCTTTCGGGCAATGATGAAACTGCGCTTGGCTTCCTCGCAATGGGCGGAAAAGGCTGTATTTCGGTGACGGCCAATGTCGCGCCCCGCCTGTGTGCCGAATTCCAGTCCGCCTGCGCGACGGGAGACTGGACCCGCGCGCTGGAACTACAGGACCGGCTGTATCCGCTGCACGATGCCATGTTCAGCGATTGTTCGCCCGGCCCGGTCAAATATGCGCTTAGCCGCGTCCGGCCTGACATGCCGGGCGAGGTGCGCCTGCCCATCACCTGGCCATCCGATGCGAGCCGCGCTGCCGTGGATCGAGCATTGGAGATCGCCGGACTGATATGACACCTGCCGGATTATTCATCCCGTTCATCGCGAGCGAAGTCGTAACGCGCGTTCTGCATTCTACGCAGCGTGCTTCGGCCTGGTTCGATACGAACAGGTCATTGTAGAGAACGGAAAATATGGTACGCCCGCGTCACGCCACGTTCGACAAGGTGAAAACCGTCGCTGAGAACCGGCGCGCGCGCTATGACTATGCCATCGACGATGTGTACGAAGCTGGCATAGTGCTGTCTGGCACGGAAGTAAAATCGCTGCGCTTCGGGGAAGGCTCTATCGCGGAAAGCTATGCCGAGGTGAAAGGGGATGAGGTCTGGCTGATCAACAGCAATGTCCCCGAGTTCAGTCATGGCAACCGCTATAATCATGAACCCAAACGCCCCCGGAAATTGCTGTTGAACCAGCGCGAAATCGCAAAACTGCATGGGGCCGTTGCGCGGCAGGGCATGACGCTGGTGCCGCTGTCGATTTATTTCAACAGCCGGGGCAGGGCAAAGGTGGAGCTTGCGCTCGCGAAGGGCAAGAAACTGCACGACAAGCGGGAAAGCGAAAAAGAGCGCGATTGGAAGCGTGAACAGGGCCGGTTGATGCGGGATCGGGGCTAGTCGATGCCCTGCGGCAACTCGAACTGGTTCGTCCGGAACATGCCGACGCAAGAAAGTTTGCGCGCGAATCGTTTCCTTTCGCCCTTCGCAAATCGGATTCTGGCCCCCGAACTGTGGCGTTTTACACGCCGGTCAGTGCCCCGCGGTGTGGCCCTGGGCATTATCATCGGGATCATTGTGCCGTTCGCACAAGTGGCCGTTGCGGCGCTGCTGGCATTGAGTTGCCGGGCCAATGTGCCCGTCGCGGCGCTCACAACCTTCATTACCAATCCGCTGACCACTCCGATCGTTTGGGTCATCGCCTATAAGGTTGGTAATTGGTTGCTCCACATCGACGCCATGACTTACGGACAACCGCTCAACTCGCAGGTCCGCGGCGGCGATCCGGGGACCTGGCTGCAATGGTTTACCGGGGCAGTTCCAGTGACGGCCTTGGGACTTGTGGTGCTGGCGGTTGTCTTTGGCGCCATTGGCTATATCGTGGCTGGCTGGAGTTGGAGAGTGTGGATCGCTCGTAAATGGCGCAGGCGGCAGAGATACAAAAGAAATGATGCGCATCCGGACTAGGTCCGATATTGCGGACGCGGTTTTCCGCGGGAAGGGTGATCGGTGCCGGCGCAGGAGATGCTCCAGAACAGGAACAGTGCAGGAATGTTGGCAGGACAGGCATCCCTCAGGGGATTGACGCCGCTCATCGGCATCACTGCGGCGGCAACTGCGGCGTTATTATATTGGATCGTAGGGGAGCCAGTATTCGCTGCCGGTTTTGCGGCGGCGATAATCGCCATTGCCGCATTGGCCTTTTATTTCAAGAAGCTGTTTCCGCCCACCTCGGTGGAGGAGGGGGCTCTTCCCGACTGGACCATCGCCCGTGCTGCCGCTGACGGTTCGAACGTGGCGATCGCAGTGACTGATCGGGCGGGTCGGCTGGTCTGCGCCAGCGATCTTTTCGGCAGTTGGTTTGAAGGTCATCCCACGCCCCCGGATCTGACGCTGGATGGCAATGGCGGCGAAAGACTGGCGACTGCTGGACGAGCCGCCTGGCGGGACGGCGTTGGCAAGGTCCACGGCCTGCGCAAGGGTGCGCTGATGGTTGATGTCGAGATTACACGAACGGGCCAATCCGAGGATTATCTGCTCTGGCGCTTCATGCCGGTAAAACAGGCCAACATCATTGACGATTACACGCGATTGCTGGTGGGTGAGGCAGGGCGGCAGTTCACCGACGCCGGGATCATGGGTGTTCTGATCGGGGCGGAAGGGCGCATTCGTGCGGCCAATCCCGCTTTCCTGTTGCGAGCGACGGGGCGGCATGACGCGGTAATCACAGGCCGCGATTTCGCATCCTTCATGCGCGTCGATAATAAGGGCTGCGTGTTCTTTGCTCGCGAAGAACGTAGCGCCATTCCTATTCGCTTGTTGCAAATTCCGGTGCGGCGCGACCGCCCGGATGGACCGATGCTGCTGTTCATGCTGGATGAGCAGGCTGGCGGCGGCGATGGCGGCAGCGCCCTTTCTTATATAGAGACGCTGCTTTCGCTGCTGCCCTTTGGCCTGGCGATGGCCGATAGAGAGGGCCGCTTCCTGTTCATCAATGACGCTTTTGCGCGGGCGGCGGGCGTGAAGGATGACGAGAAGCCTTCTTATCCAGGCGATCTCGTCGTTCGGGAAGATCAATCGGCGGTAGCCGATTCCATCCGCCGTTATGCCGTCGGACAACAGCTTTCCGGCGACATCGCCGTCCGCATGCGTACTCAGCCCGATGAGCCGGTGGCATTAAGTCTCGCAGGTGTTCGGGGTTTGGGCGAGGCGGCGGTGCTTTTGAGCCTGAAGGACAATAGCGAGGAATCCAAGCTGAAGCGTCAGGTTGCCCAGGCGACCAAGATGCAGGCCATCGGACAACTCGCTGGCGGTGTCGCGCACGATTTCAACAACATCCTGACAGCCATTATCGGTCATTGCGATCTGATGCTGATGCGACATACGCCAGGTGACAGCGATTATGACGATATCCAGCAGATCAAAGGCAACAGCAATCGCGCTGCCAGCCTGACGCGGCAATTGCTCGCCTTTTCGCGGCAGCAGACGTTGCGGCCACAGATTCTGCAATTACCCGATGTCATTTCGGAGGTTTCGAATCTGCTGAAGCGGCTGCTTGGGGAAACGGTGACGCTGGAGGTCAGCCACGGCCGCAATCTGGGCGCTGTTCGCGCTGATCCGGGCCAGCTTGAACAAGTTATCGTCAATCTGGCCGTGAATGCGCGTGACGCCATGCCCAATGGCGGGCGTCTTTTCATTCAGACCTTCAGCCTCCGGGCCGGGCATGTGCGGGAAATAAGGAGCGAAATCCTGCCCGTGGGAAATTATACCGGGTTGCGCGTTACCGATACAGGCACAGGCATCGCGCCGGACTTACTCAACAAGATATTCGAACCCTTTTTCACCACGAAGGAAGTCGGTAAAGGCACTGGCCTTGGCCTTTCCACTGTCTATGGCATCGTGAAGCAGTCAGGCGGCTTCATTTTTGCTGAATCGGAACTGGGCAAAGGCACCAGCTTCGTCATTTACCTGCCCGTTTATTCGAACCCCGCGGAAATTCCTGCCGTAAAGAGCAAAGCGCCGGAAAAAAAGAGCGATATCTGGGGCACGGGCACGATCCTGCTGGTGGAGGATGAGGACATGGTTCGCTCTGTTGCGGAACGCGCGCTATCGAGGCAGGGCTACAAGGTCCTGACCGCCACTGATGGAGAAGAGGCGCTGGAAGTACTGGCGCGCGGTGAGAGCATAGATCTGATGATTTCCGACGTGGTGATGCCCAATATGGATGGCCCGACCATGGTGCGCCGGGCCCGGAAATCTTATCCCGATCTGCCAGTATTATTCATGTCTGGTTATGCCGAAGAGCAATTGCGTAAATCCATTGATATCGACAATGTATCTTTCCTGCCCAAACCCTTTTCCGTGACCCAACTTGCGGAGGCTGCGCGAGATGCGCTTGGCAATGGCTGAACAATCTGGAATATCTCTGAATTCCAAATATTTGGGCATGGGGCAAAATGGCTGACCGAAAGGCAATATTCATCGTTGAAGACGAGCCGATGATCGGCATGATGCTGGAGGATTTTCTGGAAACGCTGGGCTATGCGCCCGTGGCTATAGCCGAAACACTGGTTCTGGCAGAAGAAAAAGCGAAGTCGGTCCCGTTTGATGGCGCCATATTGGATTGCAATATTGGTACTGAAAAGGTCTGGCCAGTAGCTGATTATCTAATGGGAAAAGGCGTGCCGATCCTGTTTGCGACCGGCGGCAATTCGGATGAAATTCCCGAACGCTTCGCCGATTGCCCCAGCCTGGAAAAGCCTTACACCATGGGGAATGTCGAAATCGCGCTGGCCGAGCTATTTGGTGCTGGATAAAAATTCGTTCTCCTATTGTTCCTTAAGAACAGATGCGGTACATGCTGTTCACGCGTTGATTGGAACGCGCGATCAACCTACGAGGGAACAGGGCTATGGCTGCACAGCTCAAACTTATCGATTCCGAGGACAAAAAAGGGAATATGGATAGACAGAAAGCTCTCGAAGCCGCGTTGTCGCAGATTGATCGCGCTTTTGGCAAAGGCTCCGCCATGAAGCTGGGAAGCCGCGACAAGATGGAGATCGAGGCAGTTTCCACCGGCTCGCTGGGCCTCGACATCGCGCTTGGTATTGGTGGCCTGCCCCGTGGCCGAATTATCGAAATCTATGGCCCCGAAAGCTCGGGCAAGACAACGCTCGCGCTCCACGCCATTGCAGAGGCCCAGAAGGGCGGCGGCACAGCGGCCTTTATCGACGCGGAGCATGCCCTTGATCCCGTTTACGCGAAGAAGCTGGGCGTCGATATCGACGAACTTATCGTGTCGCAGCCGGATACAGGTGAACAGGCGCTGGAAATCGTTGATACATTGGTTCGTTCCAACGCTGTTGACGTACTGGTGGTGGATTCAGTCGCGGCGCTGGTGCCGCGGGCTGAAATCGAGGGTGAGATGGGCGACAGCCATGTCGGCCTTCAGGCCCGCCTCATGTCTCAGGCGCTCCGCAAGCTTACCGGTTCGATCAGCCGTTCGCGCTGCACAGTCATCTTCATCAATCAGGTGCGCATGAAGATCGGTGTGATGTATGGTAATCCTGAGACCACGACAGGCGGTAATGCATTGAAATTTTATGCTTCCGTCCGTCTCGACATTCGCCGCACCGGCCAGATCAAGGACCGGGACGATATCGTCGGCAACGCCACGCGCGTGAAGGTCGTCAAGAACAAGGTGGCCCCGCCCTTCAAGCAGGTCGAATTCGACATCATGTATGGCGAGGGCATTTCAAAGATCGGCGAAATTCTCGATCTTGGCGTCAAAGCGGGCATCGTTGAAAAATCCGGCGCATGGTTCAGCTATGACTCGGTTCGTATTGGGCAGGGTCGTGAAAACGCCAAAAACTTCCTGAAGGAAAATCCGGAACTTGCCGACAAGCTCGAAAGCGCGATCCGTGGCAAGACCGATAGCGTCGCCGAAGCCTTGATGACTGGCCCCGACGAGGATGATGGCGAATGATTTCGCCTATATAATATCTGACATAAGAATGGCATCTGACATAAAATCGCCGGATAGGAGGGCTCCCGTCCGGCGATTTTTATGGTGTGATAGACCCGCTTAACGCGACTTCATTGGAATTGAGGTCTTGCGCCTCAGCGCACTCTCGGCCCGCCGAAGGGCAGGGGCGGTGGCGGACGGCGCGTCCCCCGGGGCAATTGCGCCTGATAGGCTCGACCGCAATGTTCGATGCAATAAGGAAAGCCTGGATTTACCTTCTCACCGCAGAAATGGAAATCGGGTTCGCCGGGATGTCCCATTGGCCATTTGCAGATTTTATCGGTCAAATCGAGCAGGCTGGTCTTATCCGCAATTTCAGGGCTGGGCTTTGCAGGAACCAGACGACGGGGTGGAGCAGGTGGGATCGGCGCTTGCTGATCTCCTGGTCCCTGTCGCAGAAACCCACCCGGGCCCACTGAAACGATGCGTGGCTGTGGCGGCGGTGGCGTGGCGGTGTCACTGGTGACCGGAGCGGCCTGCACCGGCTGCGTAGCTCGTGGCGCGGCCGCAGAGGCAGCGACAGTCGTTGGCTTTGGCATTGCTGCCGGAACGGCGGAAGGCTTTTCGGCCTCTGCCACAGGCTTTTTGGCGACGGGCCGCTTCGAGGCTGCATTTTTGCGACCCTCGCCAGCCTTCACCGGAGAGGGACGGGATTGCAGACCAAGCCGATGCGCCTTGCCGATCACAGCATTACGGCTGACTCCGCCCAGCTCATCGGCAATCTGACTGGCGGTCATGCCTTTTTCCCACATCGATTTGAGTTGGTCGATGCGTTCGTCAGTCCAGGCCATTAAAACTCCTTCGACATAAATGCGGTACCCGGCCCATAGAGTGTTGCCGCCGGAAAAACGTGCTTGCGGGCTCCGCCGCCACCCGATAGGCGATCTCATCATGAACGAACAGCATAAAATTGACGGCACCGTACCGGCAGTGCGCGCCGAACCTGGCGTTCCTCTGATCCGCAATGTGAACTGGGCGGGGATGCGTGCTCTTTATATGAAGGAGGTCCGGCGCTTCTTCAAGGTGCAGTTGCAAACCATTTGGGCCCCCGCGATCACGACATTGCTGTTCCTCATCATCTTTACCGTGGCTCTCGGCCGGGGTGGCCATATGGTGTTGGGCGTGCCCTTTGCCGACTTCATCGCACCCGGCCTCATCATCATGGGCATGATGCAGAACAGTTTTGCAAACAGCAGCTTCTCATTGCTGGTGGGCAAAATACAGGGAACGCTTGTCGACTATCTGATGCCGCCGATATCCGTGGGTGAACTCATGGCTGCCCTGATCGGAGCGTCCATAACGCGGGCGATCTGCGTTGGCTTTACCGTCTGGTTGGCCATGCTGATCTGGCCGGATGTGCATGTGGCGCCGATCCATGGCTGGGCCATTCTTTGGTTCGGCCTGCTCGGTTCGGCTTTCCTCGGTTTCCTGGGCTTGTTGACATCGATCTGGGCGGAAAAGTTCGATCATGCAGCGGCCGTCACTAACTTCGTCATCGCGCCGTTGTCGCTATTGTCAGGCACCTTTTACTCCATTGACCGTCTGGCCCCTGCGTTTCAGGTGGTCAGCCACGCCAATCCCTTTTTCTATATCATTTCAGGCTTCCGCTATGGTTTCCTGTCAGCCGCCGATTCGAACGTGGTGGCAGGCGCGCTGGTGCTCCTGATGCTCAACATTTTGCTGGGCGTCATTTGCTATGCGCTGCTTGCCAAAGGCTGGAAGTTGAAGGCTTGAACCCCGACCCCTATCAGTGGCGGTGCTCACTGCGCAGCATGTATCGCCCGTTCAGATAGGAGCTGAAGAGCCCGCCGATCGCAGGATGGTCGACTGGTTCCTCGCTGTCGTCGAACAGTAAATTCTGCTGACTGACATACGCGATATAGCTGCTTTCGCCATTTTCCGCGAGCAGGTGATAAAAAGGCTGATTCCTGTCAGGACGCATATCTTGCGGAATGGATTGATACCATTCCTCGCTATTGGCGAAGACAGGATCAATATCGAACACCACGCCACGAAATCCGAACATGCGGTGCTTCACAACGTCGCCGATACAGAAGCGGGCATGCGCGATCATGGGTGCTTGGACGGAAGTATTGGAGCCCGAGGGGCGTATATTGTGCGAATCCATACTGCTAATTTAGAAAGAATGCGATTTGTTACAAGGAGGACGCTTGGCAAGCGGGATTTCATTCGCTAATGCCCGGCGCTCAACGACCAGTCCAGCCAGACGCGCGGCATTATTAGCACCAAGCGTTTGGCAACCTTTTGACGGAGAGGTGGCAGAGTGGTCGAATGCACCGCACTCGAAATGCGGCATACGGGCAACCGTATCGAGGGTTCGAATCCCTCCCTCTCCGCCATTACTGTTTCTCGGTTTCCGAGCCGCCCTAACACCATGAACGGTAAGGATAATTCAGCGGTTCGAACGCCCTCATTCCAATCATATTTCAAATGAGAGCCTAAAGTGAGATTTAGCACGATCCGCTTGTCGTCGAACGTGCCATTAGTCCATAGATTGCAAGGGTTTGCGATGAAGTCGAAAGCGGTTCGAAAAGTTGCATCGTAATCTCTCGCGACAGTGCCGCAGAGAGCGGCCTTTTCGTCCAGAACGAGCTTCTCCATTTCTAGCTTATCGACCTCGCTCTCAAAGCGAGCGATCACCGAACGGCTTTCCGACTGGACAATCTTGTCGAGAATCTGGCCGATCTTCTTCTCGATGGTCGCCATCTCGCGCTTGATCGCGGCGCGTCCCTCGTGCGCCTTGGCTTCTGCCTCGTTCCAACGTTTGCGGAAAATTTTCGAGAAGAGACTCAGCAATTCAGGGCGCGGCGTCAGCTTCGTCAGCATCGCCTCGAAAGCTCCTTCAACCGTGTCGCGCTTCACGGACTTCCCAAAACGGTCGCAACCACGATGACGGCAAACATAGTATGGGTAGCGGCCATTGCGCCCCTTGGTCCAATTCGCAGTCATGGGATGATCGCAGTCGCCACAGGCAACAAAGCCGCGCAGCGGGAAATCGACATGGATGTCCGAGCGCGTCGGGGCGAGCGGTTTGCCTGCAATCCGTTCCTGAACCTGATGGAAGGTTGCAAGCGATATGGTCGCTTCATGCTGTCCCGGACGCAGCGAAACGTCCCACGCCTTACTTTCCACATAGCCCGCATAAATCGGGTGAGTCATGATGCGGTTGGCCTGTTCATTCGTCAGGTGCCCGTGCCGCGTGACAGGGAATCCGGCGTGAGACTCGAAGAAGCGTTTAACTTCCGCCTTCGAGTTGAAGCGACCGCTGGCGTAGCCCTCAAGGCCTTCCTGTATGATTGAGGCAACGGGTTCGTCTCTGACGAGGATGCTGCCACCAGCCGGACTCTTCTCGTACCGATAGCCGAGCGGAGCCATGAAAACCCAATAGCCGCCAAGCATCCGCGCTCTCATACGATTACGCGCCTGCTCGCCATTCTTCTGCCGCTGATGCTGTGCAACGCTCGCCAGCAGATGCTCAATGAGAATGCTGTCGGAATCCGACCCAAACTCGATGGAAGGAGATTCCAGCGTCGCGCCCGCGCGGAAGATGGATTCTTTTAGATCGAAGTGGTTGCGGACATCACGCGCCATTCGGCTGATGTCGTCGATGATGACGACCATTCCGGCTTTGCGGCTTTTGCGGATGGATGCCAGCATGTCGTCAAAGCCGGGACGCTGAGCAAGTTTGCCGGACACGTCATCGGTGAATACGCCTACAACCTGATGACCGCGATGCTTCGCATATTCGCGGCAGCGGGTTTCTTGGCTTCCGAGGCCGTTACCCTCTCTCGCCTGCTTCTTGGTGCTTACACGGCAGTATATAACTGCCTGCTGGTTCGTTTTTCTGATCATGGCGCTAACTGCCTCATAGGGCCTTTGGTGTTGATCGCGCCCTCGCTATCGAGGTCAACAAGCTCCGAAATATCGGATTCCGGCAGATTAGCACGAGTTTCCGCGCCTTTGAAAGCATAGTTTGCGCGGTCGGACAGAGATAATTGAACAGAGCTTTTGCGGAAAGCCTGATGAATAAATGAGGCCGCAATGGCATCGAGGAAGTGGATGATTTCGTCTTTCCGGGATTCCGAAATAGCAAAGTCCGCAATTTCATTGCGAAGCTCCTGCATTTCTTCCGGTGACAACATTTTCATCAAACCCGCCCCGCCGCTATAGCGGCGCTCGATTGAGCAATGAGAGAGTCCGATTTAGAAAATAACCGTCATTCAGCCGGGGGGATTGTCCTCCCATGCTCTACAAATTTTAGTGGTTTAGCGGGGCTTTGGAGACAACGCTTCCGAACCGCCGCGTAGAGCATGTGAGTTTCGGATTTGCCAGTGGCAAAGATACGCACAATCCCCACAACCAGAATAACATATTTTGTTACGGAATATCAACAAAACGCGCAGTTTTACGTCATCGTCCGAGATCGGTCCTCTTGGATTGAAGCGTTTGCCCCGCGAGTAATTTTTCTGCGGCGCGATTTATCCCCGCAAGCCGTATGGCATAATTACGGTTCACCATGTTCTCTGCCGCTCTCATCAGGCGAGCCTTGCGATCATCTGTTGCGCCCGGAGGCTGCAATACTAATCGCTCGCCGTCGCGAGCGAGAAGCTCGCCATATTGACGACGTGTCCATTGCTCGCGGTTTTCGCGAAATTCCCTTTCCGCCCGCGCCGTGGTGCGGTCTGCCCATGAGGCGATTTTCGCCGCTCGCTCAGGTGATACAGCTTGGGCGGAGGAACGCTCGGCGCTCGCGGCAGCGAATGACGATGATATGACTCGAGACGCGGAGCCATCGGCGCTCATCGGACCACTCCCTTATGCAGAGTGCGGACATCGCGAAGCTGATCTTTCCACGGATCGACATCATCGAAATGGACGCGCTCGCAGACGAGCAAATGGCGAAGGCCTGCAACGCGCATGATTTGCCATCCTACGCCGATCCCGCGAATATCCTCGCTTTGGAGGACCGCCCTTCGGGCTTCGCCGAGATTGGCTCCGGCAGATTCAACCGTGCCGCCGCTGCGATTGACGCCGTGCATGAGAACGGTGCGGTTCCCGCTCCATTTCTCAATATCGCCCATGAGGTCCGGGTCTTCCACGGCGCTTGTGTTGAAGATCGCGGCCATATCCTCAAATTCCTTCACGGCTTCGCGCGACCACCGCTCTTCGAGCGAGTAGCGGCCCTGTGAAAATATCCAGAGCTGTAGCCCCTTGCCCCGATACAGTCGGAGGGTTTTGGTGATCGACGGCGAAGGCGGCAGCATAGGAAATTCGTCGAGCAGGAATGTCGTCTGCACAGGGCCGACCTCCCGCGCGACCGTCTCGATAATGTGGCTGATAATCAGGCTGATCCACGGAGCCGCAACGGCCAGCTTCTCGCTAGGAGCCATGAGGTAAACCGTGGTCGGTTCATGCTTGAGAATCTTGAAATCAAAATCGTGCGCGGAGGTCGCGCTATCTAGCGACTTCCCCGGCTCGAAAGGATTGAGGGCTTCGATGCAGTCGGACTTGTACGCCTCAAATTGTTTCGGCGCGTCCTTGGCGGTCGCCCGCAGAGACTCCGCCTTGCCTTCCAGTCCCGACAGGCCGCATGTCGCCATCATGGCGAAGCCGATTTCCATCTCGTCCTGAGACGAGTTCACGAAACGCCACAGTCCGCTCAACGCGCAAAGCTCTGGCTCGAAGTGCGCCAGATATTCCATACGCACGGCGAGCAAACGCCGTGCGCCTTTGCCCACCCAATCGCCATCTTTGTTCTTCGCCGATGATGGGATGAGGATATGCGCGATTTCGTCGGCTTCGGTGTCGATTTGGTCGCCACGGCTCACGATGTCGATCAGGGTTTGAAGCGGATTGATCCGCGTGTTCAGAAGCCCCAGCAGTTTGAACGGATTGAGATAGACGCACCGCTGACCCAGCGTCTGGGAGCGATGCTCGAACGACGCAAAGCAGTTTTCACCGTCCTTCACGTCGATCACGATCAGGCTGCGATTACGGACATGCGCGAGGTTCGGCAGGATGAAATCACGGCCCTTGCCTGTGCCCGCACGGGCATAGGTGAGCAGCGGCGCATCGCCGTTATAAAAAAGGAGGCGCTGATTCAGCGCCCCCAGAAAGAGTCCGTTTGGATTGAGTAGGCTCGAACTTCGGGCATCATGCAAATTGGCTAGGCGACCGTTGCCTAAAACGCCGGAGGCCTGAGCGGAGGCGATTTCGATCCGCATTCTCTCCGCTTCGCGTCGCGATGCCGCCGCAAAATCGGCTTCGACGGTTCGTTGATGCAGGGCCATAAATCCCTGCATCCCCTTCATGAAATTGCCGCCGCGCATTTTAGCGGTCGCCCCACGGGTTGCCGATAGTAACCCGCTGCTCACCCATCGGCGGCGGAGGCGGAAGGCGAAGCGGCTGGATGCTGGCGAGCTTCGCCGCCACTTCATCCGGCGTTGCCAGTCCACGCGCCCAATCGACGACCGGAGTACCTGCACCCTTCCGGGCTGCCTCCGTTACCTCGTCCTGAAGCTGACCGCTGAGATCGTCGGCGTAGGTCAGTGCATTGTCACCTGCTCCTGCTTCCAAGCCGTTCATGATGCGCCCGAACCCTCGCATGAAATTGATAATGCCGATGTCAGCGCCCTGTTCTTGAGTCTTCTGCCCCATGATCGTTGAAGCGTAGCGGCCCTGAAATTCGTATGCGGCTTGCGTTGCGATCTTCGCCTGATCGTAAGACGCGGTGTAGTTCGTCAGGACGCCTTCCGTGACAGCCTTGTATTGCTGGGATTGCTGATCCGCAGCGAGCTTCACGTTCGCAGCCCATGAGTCGAAACGGCTCTGCTGCTGCAACTCGGCAGCTTTGACGGCGGCAGCGATACGGGCATCATACGTTCCCATGAACGTAGAGATGCGATAGCCCTCAGGCGCTGCCGTTTCCCATGTGAACAGGGCGGCTGCGCCCGTCAGAAAAACGGCGGTGGTTTTCAGGATGCTCGGAAACGTGAACCCTCGCCGGGGCACTTCCACGTATCGGATCGCGGGGGCGGCTACGCTCGCGCCATCCTGAACAATCTGCTCAGGATGATTGGCGGAGTAATCAAGACGATAGGACATTCGGAAATCCTCTTTGAAGTGGAATTCCGAATTGGCTGAGGGTTACGGTTTCAGTGGGGGGATAGAACGCGGAATAGAAGTGCCGCTGACCTAGAACGGCATCCTTGGTCGCCCGCTGGCGTCCCTTGGGTAAAGTCTTTCAAGCAGCATCTCCGCTACGTCTTCAAGGCCTTCCGCAATGGCGTAGTCCATAGACAAGCGACCGCCTAAATCCCTAGCCCATGCGTTGAATGTCTCTTTGAGGGCTTCGTCTATGAAATTTAGTGAGTGCTTTGCGCAAGCTAGATGAACAGGAGTCATGCCATAATGTAGTCTATTTGGAGTATCCAATGATTGGCCTTCGGATAAAGCCGCTCTAAGCTCCCGAACATCATCATTGATAGCAGCGCGGAATATATCCGGCGGCTCCCTGTTAACATCATCAACTAATTTCACATTAGTTTTTACCATATCAAGGCCTTATTTTTCAAAGAAAATAAGTATTTCTCCAGTTCTTCATGGGAAAAGTTGATTTTTCTGAATATTCGTATGCCGCTTTTATTGAGTCCCTTTTCCTCTTCGGATGGGGTTAGCTCTGGAATCTTAGGGTCGATTTCATTGGGGTGGCCTCGGGTTGTTCGTCTCGATGCTATCTGAGGATACCAATGGGTCTGAAACTCCAAGTCCTGAAGAAACAGTTGAAAGTGCGAGATGGACTCCCCTGCCATGTGATAGCCCTTGGTCCTGTCTCTGAATACATGCATCGGACCTGAGATGGTCGAGTACATCTCATTGCTCTTGCTAGATACGGTCAGGTAGCCGAAACAAGCCACCCAATCACGCTTCGAAGGGTTCAGGCGCAGTTGGGAGATGGGCGTATCGACGTACAAAATGCTAGCAGATATCGAACTGTGACTCACCTCACGGAAATAGATTATTATTTGCCTGTACTCGCCAAAGAGTGAGTTAGGGCTAATTGACCCTTTCGTGCCTTCAGCGCTGATGACCTCAGAACAAAATATGCTCCCGCTAATGTCGTTAAGATGACCTTTAATTTCATTAAATAATTTTCCTTCCTCCCACGTATAAAGCTCTGAGAAGATTTTTCTATATCCATCCTCTTTGTATTTAATGAGACTATCTAGGACGCTCGCGAGAATTGGATCATTTCGGTATTTTCTAATCCAGTAGTCAACATATTGGAATTTAGTGACCGACAAGTATGAGCCTTTCATCCAATGCTCTAGGTCTTCCCGGCCCAGCGACTGGTCCTCAATGCGGGAGGAGCCGTCCCAAGTGTCGAAATCCGCCATGATTTTATGGCGGAGTTTTGTCATGCCCATCGGACCGCGCTTGCTTCTGTTCTCAGGCAACGCACAAAATAGGCGCAGGGCATCTCTGCATACGTCCTGCCATCTCTTCGGAAAGCCCGCTAGGGATGAGGCGGCTGGCAGGTTCCGCAAATCCTACAAACTCCAAAAACGCAAATTCAGTTTGCTACCGCATATCGGCTTTGGTGGCCATCACTGTCCATAGTTTCTGCGGAGCGCGCAACAGCCGCACGGAGCTGTAACCGGACAGGCCTGTCCTCTTTGGAGGACATGAAATGGTTGTTACCATCGAACCAGACAAGGTTCTGCTTTCTCGTGATTTTTTGCATCGCTTAGGTCGCCGTGTCGGCGAACTTGAGCTTTCCCGAATGAAAAGTACGGACTGGCTTGCCACGGTGCTTTATGGGTGGGATGGGGTCATCCTCGATGCCGATGGAAACCCTTTCGAGATCGACGATGAGATGATCGACTTTTCTTACGGTCGAGATGCCTCTGGGTCGTGGAATACAGAGGTGAAAAAGTTCGGGCAGCGTATGCCTAGCCGTCGCCCACGCAAGAGCTTGAAGCTTCGTCTCCAGCTCTGGGATGCTGCATTCAAAATCGTAGGCAAGCCCGTCATGGAATGATCGCAAGAGTGCTGCGGTTTTGGCCGCAGCACTCTTCGCTGATGGCAACCCAGAGTCAAAACGGTACGTCATTGTCGAGATCGTCAAGGTAGCCCTGAGGCAAGGAAGGCCCGAGCAAGGCATCAGCGAGGATCGAATGCAAGGCGCGTTCCGGCGTACTCCATCCCGATGCCTCATTCAGCGCATCGGTCATCGCCGGATCAAACTGGACGTTGAACGAGAGCTTGTTCAGTTGGGTGACATGGATCATCATGGCGCTTCCTTTCTGTGGTTGAGGAAGCATTTGTGGCACTCACCACGCCTTTGGGTGGGGCCATAGCGCAACGGCGCGTATCGGAAAAAAGACGGGCTTACGCTGACCGCAAGATGTGCGTGGTAGTACCACGCCTATCTTGGCAAGGGAGACGCTGCGCTCTCCCGTTGCATCCCTCTGGCCTGCGGCGCTTCACAGGCATCGAGCCTATTCCGCACCGATGGGGAGCCTTCGGCGCTCCCCAAACCCCATCGACCAAAGGGCGTGCCTGCCCCTATGGAACCCTGCCGCCTTCGGCGCGACAAGGGAGCGTTCCTGCTCCCATTGACCCATGACCAACCTTGCGCGGATTGGATGCGCGGCGGGGACTTGGAGATATGCCTCTCCACCCCGCACCCGAACCATGCAGCGACGTGGCGTCCGTTGCATCAAGCGGCCATGTAAATGCGGCCTCCCCCTGTGGATATATGGTGCCTCTGCCTACCTTTCGGATGACATCCGAGGGCGGTCGGCTTAGTCATTATGCGGGGCAAAACAGCGAGTCATCGCTGCTATCCGAAGGAGGCTCCGCATTTGACGTAACAGGACAGTGAGAGCGCATGAACGCAGTCGAAATTGAAGAAGCCGTAACCGCTTTGGCGGCTACCCCCTTCGACCGCGATGAGTTCCCTTTCGCGTTCCTACAAGCGTTCGGAAATAAGGAAACTACCCTCAGGAAGCTCAGGTCCGGGGCGTCGAACAAGTCTGACGTTGGCGGCGTCCTGCAAACCAGCAACATCCACATTGCCGTCGCCGACACTGGCAATGTGACCGCCAAGCTGGATGCACTTCGGGCCAGCCCCGCCACGACGCGGGCCAAAGCCAAGTTCATTTTGGCGACGGATGGCGAAGCGTTCGAGGCAGAGGATTTGCTTTCCGGCGAAACGGTCGCCTGCACCTTCGCCGAGTTCCCCGATCATTTCGGCTTCTTCCTGCCGCTTGCCGGGATCACCACCGTCAAGCAGGTGCGCGAAAGCTCGTTCGACATCCGCGCCACGGGTCGGCTCAACAAGCTCTACGTCGAGTTGTTGAAGGACAATCCCGATTGGGGCACTGCCGAGCGCCGCCCGGACATGAACCATTTTCTCGCGCGGCTAATCTTCTGTTTCTTCGCGGAAGACACCGACATATTCCACCGTAGCCATCCGTTCACCGGCACGGTTGAGAAAATGAGTGACCGGGACTCGTCCAACACCCATGAGGTGATCGGCGAGATTTTCCGGGCCATGAATACCGCGATCAAGGATCGCGCCGCATCCTCGCTTCCCCGCTGGGCCGATGCGTTTCCTTACGTCAACGGCGGGCTGTTTTCCGGCAGTCTGGATGTGCCGCGGTTCAGCAAGATCGCGCGGACATACCTGCTCCACATCGGCAATCTCGACTGGAAGAAGATCAACCCCGACATTTTCGGGTCGATGATTCAGGCTGTTGCCGACGACGATGAGCGCGGGGCCTTGGGGATGCACTACACATCCGTTCCGAATATCTTGAAAGTGCTGAACCCGCTTTTTCTGGACGACCTTCGCGAGCATTTGGCCGAGGCGAACGACAATCCCCGCAAGCTTCTCAATCTCCGCAACCGCATGGCCCGCATCCGGGTTTTTGACCCGGCCTGTGGCAGCGGCAACTTCCTTGTCATTGCCTACAAGGAAATGCGGGCCATCGAAGCCATCATCAACGAACGGCGCGGCGAGAAAGAGCGCAAGTCGGATATTCCGCTGACCAACTTTCGGGGCGTCGAGCTACGCGACTTCCCTGCCGAGATCGCCCGGCTGGCGCTTATCATCGCCGAGTATCAGTGCGACGTTCTCTATCGCGGGCAGCAACTCGCCTTGAATGAGTTTTTGCCGCTCAATGCTGAAAACTGGATCACATGCGGCAATGCGCTTCGGCTGGATTGGCTGTCCATCTGCCCACCGACCGGGACCGGGGTGAAGTTAGTTGGCGACGACCTTTTTAATACGCCATTGGATCAAGCCCAGATCGACTTCGAGAATGAGGGTGGCGAAACATATATCTGCGGGAACCCCCCGTATCTCGGCTCAACGTGGCAGGACGAGGAGCAAAAATCTGACTTGCAGGCGCTTTTTGCACATCGCGCGAAAAGCTGGAAGTCGCTCGACTATGTCGCCGGATGGTTCATCAAAGCAGCAGATTATGCGACGCACACGCCGACGGTATCCGCTTTTGTGTCTACCAACTCTATCTGTCAGGGACGGCAAGTTTCGACCCTTTGGCCGCTGATCTACGGGTCTGGAAACGAAATAGCCTTCGCCCACACCAGTTTCAAATGGAACAATCTTGCCAGCCACAATGCAGGTGTAACTGTCGTAATTGTTGGCATAAGTAACCATGCGGGTGCCTCACGATTGTTATACTCTATAGCCGATGACGGTCGCGATACGGTGAAGAAGGTCACCAATATAAATGCTTATCTGGTTCCGGCACCTAATGTTATCGTAAACTCTCTCGCAAAGCCGGTGGACGGGCGGCCTGAGTTCATTTCCGGAAATGTTGCGGATGATGATGGGCAATTGATTGCCAGCTCCATCACCGACTTTGGTGATATTTCAGGAAATGCCCGGCACATAATCAGGCCATTCTTAGGCTCTTTCGAATTTATCAATGGAAGGCAACGATACTGCCTTTGGGTTGAAGATGAGGATTTGGATGTAGCAAGATCGGAGCCAGAATTTGTAGCGCGATTTGAGAGAGTCAAAGCCAGGCGGAGCAGTGTAGGCGCAGGGCCAAGAGCTAAGGAGGCCGTTAATGTGCCTCACAAGTTCGCTTTTCGCTCCAATAGGGATGAGGTTGCGCTGGTTATCCCTCGAGTTTCATCTGAGAATCGTCCATTCCTTCCTGTGGGCCTTGTCGAAAGAGATATAATTCTAGGCGATCGTAACTTTGCTATTTATGATGCCCCCTTATGGAACTTGGCGCTCATTGCATCCCGGCTGCATTGGGTTTGGATCGGCACCGTTTGCGTTCGAATGCGGACTGATTTTTCTTACTCGAATACGATGGGCTGGAACACCTTCCCGGTGCCGCCCCTCACCGATAAGAACAAGGCCGACCTAACCCGTTGTGCTGAAGACATATTGTTGGCGCGAGAGGCTCATTTCCCAGCCACAATCGCTGACCTTTATGACTCAGAGAAAATGCCTGTCGATCTGCGAGAAGCGCACGAGCGCAACGACGAAGTTCTGGAGCGCATCTATATCGGACGGCGGTTCCGCAACGATACCGAACGGCTGGAAAAGCTGTTCGATCTTTACACCAAAATGACCGCGACGGCGGGAGCAACCAAGAAGCGGAAGGCAGGGGCGGCAGCGTGACAATAGAAAAGAAAACAGTTCCTTCCGTCTCGGTTTCTTATGCCCGCAACGGTAACACCAATAAAGCCAACGCCCTCGGCATGAGACCGATGCAGGAACGCGCCTATGAGAAGCGCGGCGAGCAATATCTTCTTATCAAGTCGCCCCCGGCGTCGGGCAAGAGCCGCGCCCTCATGTTCGTCGCGCTCGATAAGCTGGCGAACCAAGGCGTTCGCCAAGCCATCATCGTCGTGCCTGAAAAAAGCATCGGTTCCAGCTTTGCCGACGAGCCGCTGACCAAGTTCGGCTTCTGGGCCGACTGGACCGTTACCCCGAAATGGAACCTGTGCAACGCACCCGGCGAGGATGGCGGCAAGGTCAACAGCGTCGGCGCGTTCCTTGAAAGTGATGACAAGGTGCTGGTCTGCACCCATGCCACCTTCCGCTTCGCGGTGGAGCGCTTCGGCGTGGAGGCGTTCGACAACCGCCTGATCGCGGTGGACGAGTTTCACCATGTTTCCGCCAACCCAGATAATGTGCTGGGCAAACAGCTTGGTGAGTTTATCGCTCGCGACAAGGTGCATATCCTTGCCATGACGGGCAGCTATTTCCGGGGCGATGCCGAGGCCGTACTCGCGCCGCAGGATGAGGCGAATTTCGATACCGTCACCTACACCTATTACGAGCAGCTAAACGGCTACGAGTTTTTGAAGTCGCTCGACATTGGCTATTTCTTCTACTCCGGCGCTTATTCCGACGACATCCTTGCCGTGCTGGACCCAACCGAGAAAACAATCATCCACATTCCCAACGTCAATTCGAGGGAAAGCACCGGGCAGAAGATCAAGGAAGTCGAACACATCATCGAGGAGCTTGGCGAATGGCAGGGCATCGACCCCGCCACCGGGTTCCAGTTGGTCAAGACGGCGGATGGCCGCGTCCTTCGCATCGCCGACCTTGTGGACGATGATGCAGCCAAGCGGGACCGCGTTTCCGCCGCGCTAAAAGACCCGGCGCAGAAGAACAACCGCGACCATGTGGACATCATCATCGCGCTTGGTATGGCGAAGGAAGGCTTCGACTGGATTTGGTGCGAACACGCCCTCACGGTCGGCTATCGTTCCAGCCTGACTGAGATTGTGCAGATCATTGGTCGAGCCACCCGTGACGCACCGGGCAAGGCCCGCGCCCGTTTCACCAATCTGATCGCCGAACCGGATGCGGCAGAGGCCGCCGTGACTGAAGCCGTCAACGATACTTTGAAGGCTATCGCCGCCAGCTTGCTCATGGAACAGGTGCTTGCGCCCCGCTTCGAGTTCAAACCAAAAAACCCGACCAACGAGGCCACTCCCGGCTTCGATTATGGCGAAGGCGGCTATCAGCCGGACAAATGCAATGTCGGATTCAACGAGGAGCGCGGCGCATTTCAGATCGAGATCAAAGGGCTGACCGAACCCAAATCGCCCGAAGCCGCGCGCATTTGTCGCGAGGATTTGAACGAGGTGATCGCCAGTTTCGTGCAGGACAAGCCGTCCATCGAGCGCGGACTGTTCGATGAGGAGCTTGTTCCCGAGGAACTGACCCAGCTCCGCTTGGGCAAAATCATAAAGGACAAATATCCTGAACTTGACGAGGAGGATCAAGAGGCCGTGCGTCAGCACGCCATAGCGGCCCTCAATCTCACCCAGCAGGCAAAGAAGATTGCCCTTGGCGATGACGGTTCCAGCGACGGGCCGGGCGTCAACACTGCGCTGATCGACGGCGTTCGCAAATTCGCGATGGACGTGCGCGAACTCGACATTGACCTGATCGACCGGATCAATCCGTTTCAGGAAGCCTATGCCATCCTCGCCAAGACCATGAGCGAGGACAGCCTGAAACAAGTTGCCGCTGCCATTTCCGCGCGGCGTACCAGCCTCACCCCCGAAGAGGCAAAGCAGCTTGCCGTGCGTGCGGTGCAGTTCAAGAAAGAACGCGGACGGCTTCCTTCGATCAGTTCAACCGACGCATGGGAAAAGCGCATGGCCGAAGGTGCTGCCGCGTTCGTGCGCTTCAAGGATGAGGGCCGCTATGAGTGACCTTGACCTTGATGAACTGCGGGATGAACTGTCCGATTTCGCTCAGCCAGAAAAGAAAGTTGGGCGCGGCCCACGCGAAGAACGCATCATCGCGGGGTTCGAGGAAATCCAGCGTTTCACCGGTGAACATGGGCGCGCTCCGCAACACGGCGAGGATCGCGATATATTCGAACGGCTTTATGCCGTGCGGCTGGACCGACTTCGTGCGTTGGAAGAATGCCGGTCGCTTCTTGCACCGCTCGACCGTCAGGAACTTTTGACCGGCGCAGAAATCGCTGCGCCTGTTTCCTCCGAAGACATGGACACCGACGCGCTCATGGCAGAGCTTGCCGGGGCGGCTGGTGATTCCGAAATCACCGACCTCCGCCATGTCCGCTCAACCGCCGAAAAGCGCGCCGCCGAAGAAATCGCGAACCGCGAGCCTTGCCCCGACTTTGATCGCTTCAAGCCGCTGTTCGAGCAGGTGCGTATCGACCTTGATTCCGGCGTTCGCATTACCCGACAGTTTGTGAAGGACGCCGGATTTTTGAAGGCGGACATCACCGAAGGCCAGTTTTTCATCCTTGGCGGTCAAGTCGCCTATGTTGCGGAAGTCGGTGAAACCTTCCGCGCTCCTAACGGTGAAAGTGACGCTCGCTTGCGCGTCATCTACTCCAACGGGACGGAAAGCAATCTGCTACTCCGCTCGCTGCAACGGGCACTCTATAAAGATGAGGCTGGGCGGCGCATCACAGAGCCAACCGCTGGCCCGCTGTTTGCCGACGAAAGCGACGAAGAGGATATTGCGAGCGGGACAATCTATGTCCTTCGCAGCAAGGCCGACCACCCGCTTGTCGCTGCCAATCGCGATTTGCTGCACAAGATCGGCGTGACCGGCGGTGACGTAGCGCGACGTATTGCCAATGCGAAGCTGGACCCGACCTTTCTCATGGCCGATGTGGAAATCGTAGCGACCTACACGCTCTACAACATTAATCGCGTGAAGCTCGAAAATCTGATCCATCGCATCTTCGCGCCCGCGCAACTAAACATCGAGATAAAAGATCGTTTCGGCAATCCGATAGTGCCGAGAGAGTGGTTTCTTGTTCCCAGATTTATTGTGGATGATGCTGTTACGCGGATCAAAGACGGAACAATTACGGATTTCGTCTATGATCCAAAAACCGCCACCCTACAGAAGACGAGCGCGGATAACGGGGGCGTGGTATGAGTAATGTCAACGTAAAACGCCTCGTGGAGAATATTCGCTCTGGGACGAGTGTCTATACCCCGCTCGTTGAGCTGGTCGTAAATGCTATTCAGGCTATTGATGAAAAGAAAATCGCCAACGGATTGATCGAGATCGAGGTGATCCGTAACGGTCAAGCAGATATAATCGACCGTCTTGAGGACGTGGATGGTTTCATTGTGAAGGACAATGGGATCGGCTTCACGAAGGATAATCGGGACTCATTCGACACGCTTTATACCGAGCAGAAAATTACAGACGGCGGCAAAGGATTTGGCCGCTTCACATGCCTCAAATATTTTGACCGAGTAAAAGTCTCCAGTACGTTCGAAGACGGCGGTGAATATCATGACCGTTCGTTCGGCATGGGCTTGGGAACGGACATCATCGTCGATGAGGAGGTCGCCCCTTCTCAGGAGCAGAAGAGCGGTTCCGTCGTCGAGATTTCGGGCATCAAGTCCGTCAGGTTCCCCGATAAGCGGCTGGATATAATTAGCCGTGTCGTCGTCGAACGGCTGTTGCCCTATTTCGTTGACCGGGAGCGCAACTGTCCGCGCATCGTAATCCGGGACGCCAAAAATCCTGCCGCCCCCCTTTCACTCAACGACTATCTGGGCAAGGACGATAGCCAGATCGTTGAGATGAAGGTCGATGAGGGCACGTTCACGCTGTCGGCGAATGATGAGCAAAAGGCTTTTCAGGTTCGGGTTTTCAAGTTCTTCTCTCCCCGTTCGGCAAAGAGCAAAGTCAGCTTGGTCGCCCATCGCCGAGAGGTTACGGACAACGCCCTTCAAGCCTACGTCCCGGAGTTTGCTGAGGAGTTCTACGAGCCGGGGCCGGATCAGGATTTGGCGAAGGGTCGGAATTTCGTCATCAAGGCGTATGTTTTCGGCGATTACCTGAACGACAATGTGTCGCTTGAGCGCGGCGAGTTTCGTTTCCAGACTGATGCCGATCTTCTCAACGGCATCTCCCAGACCGATATCGAGCAGCGAGCCGCAGAGATCGCCCAGACTTCGGTTGGCGCAGAGATCGCCGCGCGAAAGCAGCGGAAGCAGGCGCGCATCGTCGAATATGTGGAAACTCAAGCACCGTGGCATCGGAGCTTGAGCGGTGAAGTCGACTTCAGCGCGCTGCCGATGAAGCCGTCAAATCAAGACATCGAACTTCATCTTCAGAAGAAAAAATTCGAGAAGGAGGTGACGACGAGGACGCAGGTGGCGGCAATCCTGAACTCAGACAACCCCGACGATCTGGCCGAGAAGATCGACGAGATCATGAAGAATATTTCTGACACCAGCAAGAACGACCTCATCCATTACGTTTCGATGCGAAAGTGCGTTCTGGACATCTTTTCGAAATCTCTAGAATTGGATGCGGAAGGAAAATACAAATCCGAGGGTGAGGTGCATGACGTTATCATGCGACGGCGGAAGGACTCCGACGACCTTGATTACGACGATCACAATTTATGGATTTTGGACGAGAGGCTTAACTTTACGTCCTATGTCTCCTCTGACAAGCCTATCGGTAAATCGAAAGGAGACCGGACAGATATCACCGTCTACAACAGGCGCGTCGCATTCCGTGGCGAAAACGAAGCCAGCAATCCCATCACAATTTTCGAGTTCAAGAAGCCCCAGCGGGACAACTTTGCCGATCCGTCATCGAAGGAAGACCCGATCCAGCAGATCGTCCGCTATGTGAACCAGATCAGGGAAGGAAAATTTAAAACCCCTGCCGGTCGTGACATCCTCGTGAACAATACCACGCCGTTTTACGGCTACGTTGTGTGCGACCTGACGGCCAAGGTCAGGAAGTGGCTGGAACTTGAACAGCAGTTTACCCCCATGCCCGACGGCCTCGGGTGGTTCCGATGGTTTGGGAATATCAGTCTTTACATGGAAGTGATTAGCTGGACGAAGCTCCTTCGCGACGCAGAAATGCGTAACAAGGTATTTTTCAATAAGTTGGGCATTGACTGACAAATACGAGTGGGGTGGCGTGGAACTGGGGCAAGGATTTCCTGAATGGACGGAGCTGGGTCAGGACAGCGGGCTTGACCCTCTCGGGATGCAACGCCCGATTGAGGTGATCTATCAATCCCTTGTTCCCGGCATCAGTACGATCACGCTCCGATATCGCTATTATTCCTTTTTCCCGTTCATCCTTCGTCATTATGAAGAGAACATTCGGCATCCTGATCCGAAGGAGTTCAGGAAATTCCAGCGGCGATGCGAGGCGCTGTTCGCACTGATTTGCACTCACGGGGAAGCCGAGCTTGGTATCACCGGATCGGACTGGGCGAACAAAAGGCTCAACGAGGTATCTGGCGACGGCGGCGTCATCGATTTCAGTGTTGGGGCTGATGCCGATGCCGACGAAAGCCTGCGATACCTGAGAAATAAGGGCGGTGCGTTCGGCGCGATCTACTCGACGCAGATGTCCGAGATGGGGCTTGTCCACTTCCCCGGTCCCGATCAACCTAATCCAAACCCGGTATGCTCCGATATCGCGCTTCAGCTTGCGGACGCGGTCGCGTCCGAACTGGGCGATATAGCGGGCAGATTTTTCAAAGTCGTGGAAGCTGGCAAAATTGAGGCCTCCGAACTCGGTTCATTCGCGGCAATGAAGCCAACAAACCTGCAACCCGGTAGCCTTGAACACGCTCTGCTCAAGGATGTCCTGCTTGGCGTCAACGATCCGCGCGGCCTCACCGCCCAAATGCGGAGAAGCACGCTGAGGATGCTGCTTGAGATCACCGACACGTTCGGCTCAGTGCCTCGCGCCGAAGCAGTGAAATGGCATTGGTTCGAGAACGTGCCCGCCAGAGATTCCGCTGAACGCCATCAGGTTCCGCAGCTGTGGTTTCTCTATCAAGCCTGCGACCTGACGCGGCTTGCCTATGAAGTCATCCTCTCAGCCGCGCTCACGATGATAGACGCAGCCCCGCGCCGCCGAATGTCGCTGGGCGAATTGACGGATGAATTGGCCGATGCCGTTGAGATTGCCTCCGGCGAAAGCTGGGACGACTTTTCGGGCGGCATCAACGCGGAGGCGGAAGTCTCGTCAGCCCAACAATACGCGACCGCTATGCTGGACGCGATGAACGCGGGCGAAACAGCCCAGCAGGTGCAAAACGCCATATCGCTGATCGCCATTCTAGCAGAGAAGGCAACGACGGAAGCTGCGTTAGTCGAAGAAGCCCTCAGCGGCGCGGATTATTTCCAGTCCCTTCGGACGGAAGCCCAGTTTCTTGGCCGGAACCGCGCTGGCGATGCGAGGCGGGTGATTTCGGATTTGATCCGCGAGCGAGTGTTGAAGCGGCATCTGTGGGTTGCCTCACGTAAATTCCGAAACCAGAAAGCTTACACCTTTCATATGGAGCCGGAAGAAGGCGTCCTGCGCTACCGTGCGCCGATCCGAGTTTCGCCCAGCAGCCCAAGGCTGGATCAGGCACTCCGCTTCCTCCGCGATATCAGCCTCATTGATAACGGCGGCGTGACGCTCATCGGCAAGGCGGAACTGGCGGCGGCATGAAATATTTCGATGCCTTCGGTGAAGGCGGTTTTCATTCCGCCTTCATGACCACCTACGCTTTCGGATCGCTCGCGTTCGAGGATATCCCGTTCCCGAAGCTGCGCGGGGCCGGATGCCGGAACATAGTCGTGCTGGCCGACACTGGCATGGTCAATCAGGCGTTTTCGGATTTCGGCCCGCCGCGCTTCGCGGGCACGAGCTATCACCTAATCAAAGCCGCCGCGCCGGGCGCATTCCACCCGAAGATCACCATGCTACTGGGCGAGTCCAAAGCTCGGCTGATGGTGGGGTCGGCCAATCTGACCGCTCTTGGCCTGGGCGGAAACAAGGAACAGGTCGCAAGCATCACCTGGTCGTCAGATGCCCCCGAGAATGCCAAGTTTTTCATGTCTGCGCTTGCCTATCTCCGGCGGTATATCCCGGCGGACGATCAGTGGTTTCCGGTAAGCTTGCAACGCGCACTGCGATCATCGCCTTGGCTTCGGGACGACAGTTTCAATCCCGCCTTCAGCACCGAGGGCACGGAAGCCCTTAATCTGCTTTTCGACCGCCCCGAAATCAGCATACTTAACCAGATCATTGCATGTGTCGGCGACGATCCTATCGAACGGCTTGTCGTCGTTTCCCCATACTGGGATTCCAAGCTGGAAGGCATTGCCCGACTAAAGGCTGGCTTGGGTAATCCCGTGACGGATATCCTGATCGAGGACGACGCGAACGGATTTCCCGTCAGCGAGCTTCCCCGTCTTTCCGACGTCGCGCTCTTCGATATCAGCCCCAACGCCGCCGGGCGTTTCCTACATGCGAAGCTGATTATCGCTGTCGGCGAAGCATTCGATCACGTCGTGTCCGGCAGCATGAATTGCACCTTCCCCGCGCTGATTGGGCCGACGCTTGGCGGTAATGCGGAGGCTGCCATCTACAAGCGCGTTCCACGAGGCTCCGCGTTGGAGGCGCTGGGTCTCGCAGATTATGCAACTTGCCCCTTCGAGAAGGAGCAACTCGCTCGGCTTGAGGAGACGTTCGAAGAAATCGAAACAACACCGCCATCCGTCGATGGCGGATTGCTGATCCTTCAGGGCGGAAAAGTAACATGGACGGCCCCCATGAAGCTGCCGTCCGATCCCCTGTCGGTCCAGCTCTATGATCGCGACGGCGAGGCGCTGGCGCTTATAAACATAGGCGGCGCGAAATCCGCTTCGCTGTCGATAGCTCCAACCAGCCCGCGTCCGAAATATGGCGTGTTGGCTTTTGCGGAGGGCACAGCGTCCGCCCCGATACAGGTCGCAGATTTGGATTATCTGGCCGTCACGACATTGCCGCCGCAGAAGGGACGGAAAAAGCGGCTGATGGATACGCTGGCCGAAGCGATCCATGAAGACTTGGCCCTCATCGAAGCCCTCAACCAGCTTGAGGCTATAGAGGACGAAGAGAGATCGTCTCTATCCATTCCGAAGGCCAAGCCGCATGCGCAGGAGGAAGCTGCCCGCGAATATGCTGTTCTTCCCTACGAGGAATTTATTCGTGCACGCACGCTCGTCAACGCGAAAGGCAAGCCGTTCGGCCTTTATCTCAATAGCCGCCATGACCGGGCGGTAAATCTGGTCAGTCAGTGCCTCAACCAGATGATAGGCCTCGTCGGGCCGGATTTAGCGGAGAGCGAAGAGAAAGACCTACAGGCGATCAGCGCCGTCGATTTCAGAACCACCGAACCTCAGTCGGTGGAGGATGGGCAGCAGGAAAGCGGCGACGGCTCCGGCGTATCGCGTCCATCGGTTGCGCCGTCACAGGTGCTCGCAACCGCCAAGAAATTTCAGGAGGCTGTCATCGCATTCGAAAAGCGTTCGAAGGCGCTTGCCGACAAGCGCATTTCAACATCGGAAATGGTCCGGCTTCGGGCGCTAATGCAGATCATTTTGAGCCATGCCCAACCCATTGCAGGACCGTATTCTGCTTCTCAGATTCTCCCGGTTTATACCGCTGACGCCTATGATTGGCCGCGCCTCATCGGTCGCCTTCTCCAACTGCACTTTGGAGCTTCACGCGCTTTGCAGAATTTGGCCGTCGAGAATGACGAGGCTGAGCAACAGCGGGTAATTGAATATCTCGCTTTGTCGAACTGGGCATCACAAGCGGCATACGGGGCTGTGATGGCCAATAAGAAAGCCGCATCTTTGAGGCTTCCCCTGCAACGACTGATGGCCGCGCTCAAAACGCAGACGGAAGCAATTCTCTCGCTTGTCGAGGCTGATCGGACTTACTTCGACGAACTATCCGTACAGCTTGATGAACGATTTGAGCGCCGTCTTGGTCTGGCTAAAACAATCTGCGCCTAGTGCCATAACCCGATGTGCTGCGGTGTCCGGGAGACGATCAAGGAGACCGCATTCCTTCCACAAGCAATGAAATTGAACGTCAAGATTCTGCGCTCTTCCGCCGTTTTCTGAGACAATGCCGCGAATATGGCCCGGTGCGCCGCCCGGTCAACGGGTTGCCCGCTCCATTCGCTTCGCTCCCGTGTTGCCCGTTTCGCCTGCGGCTGACCGTCTGGCTAATCCCCCGAGCCTTCTCCTTCGCGTCCTCAGGAAACAGCGAAAGGAGATCAGGACATGACAAACTCAACTTCATCCCGCTTCGACGTGTACGAAGCCATCACCAATCAGATCGTATCTGCCATCGAAGCAGGTCCGGGTCAGGTTCAACTACCTTGGCATCGCAAGGGGTTTGCCATCTACCGCCCCGTCAATGTCGCATCCAAAAATGCCTATCGTGGCGTCAACACCGTAGCTCTATGGGCCGCCGCCGACGCACAGGGTTTCGCTAACGGCGTATGGGGCACATACCGCCAGTGGCAGGACCAAGGCGCACAGGTTCGCAAAGGCGAGAAATCGTCGCTGGTAATCTTCTACAAGGATTATGCGCCAGTCGAGGCGACTGCATCCGAAGACGATCCCGAGCGCCGCTTCGTTGCCCGCGCATCCCGCGTGTTCAATGTCTCACAGGTCGAAGGATATGTTTCGCCCGAGGCAGAGACGTCCGTGGACCTTATCCACCCATCCCAAGCTGCCGAGGCTTTCATCGCTGCAACGGGTGCAAAAATCTCCATCGGAGGGGATCGCGCATTCTATCGCCCGTCCGCTGACATCATCGCAATGCCGGATCGTCATCGCTTCAACGGGACCGAAACCAGCACCGCGACCGAGGGTTGGTATTCCACCCTTCTCCACGAACTGACGCACTGGACAGGGGCTTCCCATCGCATGGACCGCACGTTCGGCAAACGCTTCGGCGATGACGCATACGCCATGGAGGAAATGGTGGCCGAGCTTGGCGCGGCATTCCTCTGCGGCGATCTTGGTATCACCGCTGACCCGCGTCCCGACCACGCAGCCTATATCGAAAACTGGCTTCGTATCCTGAAATCCGACCGCAAGGCGATCTTCACCGCTGCCAGTGCCGCGAACAAGGCCGCAGAATATCTGGCTGGCCTGTCGAAGATCGAACGAAAGGAGGCGGCCTGATGGCCGCCTCTATGGCAAGCTGCCGGGAGCGCAAACTCTGTTTTCCGCTATCTTTGCCGTATGTTACTATTGTGAATGAGCCAAAAATATGCGGCACTCGCCGCCTATCTCGAAAATCAGAATATTGACCTCGTGTCGCTGTCGTTCGCGCAGATCGAGAATATCATCGGAATGGCCTTGCCGGATAGCGCAAGGAAGCATGCCGTATGGTGGTCCAACTCGCCATCGCGCGGGCGGCATAATCAGGCATGGTTAGGCACGGGTTGGGAAACTACCAACCGCAATCTCAAAGCTCAAACGATCAGCTTTCAGCGGGCGGGCGAGCCAGCCAAGTCGCAAGGACACATTGCAACTGCCGCGAGACCCCGCCGCGCGAACGGAGCAACATTTAATGCGGCAGTGCTGACCGAGACAGACTTCGCCGCAGACTGTGCCGTGACTCTAAAGCTGCGTTGGAAGCGCCTCGGCGCTGTCACCCTATCGCCCGCAGGGAAGCTGGATTTTCCCGCCGCGCCGGTGGAGGCAGGACTCTATCGCCTGATCGTCCGCGCTGGCAATCGAACTACCGTCTATGTCGGCGAGGCCGTCAATCTCAAGCGCCGTTTTGGTAACTATCGACGTCCCGGAGCAACGCAACAGACCAGCTTGCGTCTAAATGCCTTGTTGATTGAGGCGATAGGCCAGTGCGGGGCAATCACCGTCGATATCGCTTATCAGGACATCGGCCTCAATATAGGCGGCGTGGCAATGGATGCGGACCTTGCCGACAAGGCGGTGCGCCGAATGATTGAGCAGGCCGCCATAGTCGCGCATGGCGGCATCGACGTGGAAATGCTCAACCGTTAGCCTTTAAGAAAAAAGCGCCGCCAAACAACTGGCGGCGCTGATTATATTCATGGAAGTCGCTTACTTCTTTTGATTCTGAGCAGCGGCGAAAGCGGCATTATATTTTTCCCGCTCTTGCCATGTGGCGTTCTGCATATCGCGAGCTTGCTTTTGCTGGTCGGCATCGCGACGGGCGGCTTCGGCGGCGTATTCACTCATTAGCTTATCCCTTCTCCTGTCGGTCCCAATCGACCGATGCCTATTCCCTGCCAGCGTTGCCGTCGCCATTCGGGTGGATAAGACGAAGGCGGTTCGAAAATGTCGGTACGTTCTCGATGTAGGCCGCAGGCGCATTCCATCGGTTTTCTTCATGGGTTTTGGACCGGACGCGCCGGGGTTCAAGGCCGCTCCCTTCCTGCGTGCAGGTCCGCGCCAATGGTCAGGCTGCGCCTGAGCCTTTGATCCCCGGCTTGTTCGTCCGCTCCGCACTCTCCCCATGAACCGAGGGAATGATCCTTCGGCAAACATGAAGGAGAACATCATGTCCGACACTAATCAGAACCGCCCCAGCCATCGCCTCTTCACTGTGAACGGCGAAGGCGACAACGCCCGATGGACAGACATCGGCGTTGCATGGGCAACCCGCGACGGAAAGGGCTTCACGCTCAATCTGAACGCGCTGCCGCTCAACGGGCGCGTCGTTATGCGGATCAACGATGCCAAGGACGAAAAGAAGGGGCGCAGATAGCGCCCCTTCACCGTCCCTATGGGGATGGACCGCGTTTCGCGATTTCGGCGCGGATCATCGCGAGAAGCGATTGCGCCGATGCGAGGTCGGATTTGGTGGCGATCAGGCCTTTGCTTGCCTCCTGAAAGAGAGCGAAAAGCTGAGCGTTCGTTTTCGAGGCAAGATCGCCTTTGGTCATTTTGACCATGGATTCCTCCTGTCTGTCTTGCGCCGCCCCCGTTGGGCCGCGTTGAGACGGAGAAATCAGGCCGGATGAATGAGGTGCATTGCCCGCCAAGCGAAACGGACGTGGAGAAGGCTGTTCACACGCCTTGCACCCATCGACATTCACCGGACGATAAAACGATCCCAACGCGACCCGGCGGGGCGCGAAGACTGTGGAGGAAAACTGGAAGGCCAAAGCGATCAGGCCGGACGGACGACAGGTTGAGTTTAAGGCCAAGCCTATCGCCCCAACTCCGGGCCGCGCGTCGCAGGTCGAGCGCGTTCCGTGCCATCGCGATCAAACTGTCCATCCCGCATCATGCGGCGATATTGGGCCGCGTCCCGATAGAGGCCAAGCAGCTGACGAGCATGACGATCACGCAGGACGCCGATTTGCGACTGCAGGCCCGCCCGCTCTTTTAGCTGAGCCGAAATCAGATCGTGCCGCTGCGCCCGGTCGCGTTGCAGTCCAAAGAAAGCTTCCACCTCATTCTGCTTCCGCACCTTGAAATAGCGCCCCGTCACGATGTCCCATAGAACCTTTGCGCCTGTGCGGACGCGGGCCGACCGCTCCCGCTGCTCGCCGTCACGACGCTCGCGCTGCATTCGGTCCAGCTTTGCCCGTTCGGCTTGATGGGTATCCTTCATCGCCGTCTTTTGCTCGTTGAGCGGCCTGATGGCGTTCTGGGCTACGCGCTTGGCTTCCGAGATGAAGCGTGAAAGTCGCGGTGCGACCGTCTCACCGATATGGCGGGCGGTATCCGTGACCGAGCGGAGCGTCTTCGGATCGCCGAGCCGCGCCGTAACTTCCTTCGATTTCTTGTCGATCATCCGGGCGATGGCAAATGCCTCGCCCTCAATCGAGACGGCGACGTGCCCGCGCCGATCACCTTGCGCGAGGAACAGGCCGCGCTCCTCCAACGCCTTCGCAAAAGCAGGGCCGTTGTCCGACATGGCCCAGCATTCCTGAATGGTTGCCTTAATTTGTTTGGCGTTGAGACCTGCTCGCTTGGCCTGCTGCCATTCGTCGAGCGTGAAATTGCGGGGATCGCGCAGGCTGGAATCCCGAAACCCCTCCGGCATCTTCCAGCCGTTTTCGAGATAGAGTTCCTTGGCGATGTCCCGCAGCTTCGTTTTGAAGAACGGCAGCGGTTTCGCGGTCATCGTATCAGCGTCGATGCGCGACCAAACGGCATGGGCATGACGACGCCCTTCCTTTTCATGGAAGACGATCATGCGCGGTTGGCCTTTCAGGCCTAGCCGCTCTTCGATCACTTCGCAGGCTTTCTCGAAAACCTCGATCCTCACCGACTCGCCGACAGGCGGATTGAGTGACACCGAGAAGAGGAATTGCTTGCACTTGGTTCCGAGCGATAGCGCATGGGCTTCCTTCATCGCACCCATGAGATCATCGGACATGAAGCCGCTGACCTCATGCACTTCGACATGCTCATTTTCCTCCGTCTTCATCAGATGGAGGCCGAGCTGCTTTGCGCCGCTGCGCTGGGAGGCCTTGAGGATCATGGCTCGACCTCAAGATTCAGCGCTTCCATCAACATGAGGCGGATTTCCCGGATTTCGGCCACGGCAGCGAGAAGCGCCGCTTCCGTGTCGGGGGTGACAGGCAGACTCCCAGAATTGGCCGACCGGGCCAACTGGTTGAGGTTGGCCGATAGCCGGGACTGGCCGAGTTTGCCCAACACCTGAGCCAAGGCCTGATAGTCCTTGACCGGACGCTTTCCCCGGCGACGGGGGGCGGGATTTTCAGAATCAAAGAGGCGCGACTGGATATAGGCCGCGAGGGACATGCCGCCCGCGTCCTGTTCCAATTGGGCGCGTTGCTCGAAAGTGAGCCGGAGCGAGAAAGGGGCTGGGCGTTTGTCCGCCATGCTGCCCCCCGCCTATGCCGTCTTGCGCCTCCGCCCGACAGCCGGACGGCTATCGCGCGGGGCGCGTCCATCCTTCCGGTCATTGTTGTTTTCGGCCTGTGGGCAACCGAGGCTGGAATGCTTGAGAACGGCTGACCATTCCATTAGCATGTCCGACAGTTGGTTCGAACCTGATCCCATCAGGTCCGCCATCTACCGATTGCCTGCCATTGGGAACTTCTTATTGTGGTTTCGGTATTGGTTCGGCTGTCGGGCTGCCGGGCAGTAGCCAATGGAAGGCGCGGCGAAGCTGGGCAGTACCGTCATTTCGATACCATCGACCATGA
>DATCYF010000013.1:0-15592 GCA_036570425.1 Rhizorhapis sp.
ATATCGGCGGAAATCCTCAGGCGCTGTCCCGAGCATGTGCGTCAGTCCCACGGCCAGGGCATCCCCGATGGCCAGGCTGAGCGTTGTGGATGTCGTGGGGGCAAGGCCATTCGGGCAGACTTCAGTCACCTTGCCATAAGCTATGGTCGCCGTTGCATTACGGGCTAGCGTGCTGTCGGGGTTCGCAGTCAGTGCTATGGTACTGATCCCGTGGACTTGGCAATAATGGATCAGATCCGAAAGCTCTGATGTTTCGCCTGAATTGGACAGGATCAGCACGGCGCTGTTTGCCTGGATAAGGCCAAGATCGCCATGGCTTGCTTCTGCTGCATGGACAAACACCGAAGGTTTGCCGATAGATGAAAGGGTGGAGGCGATTTTCTTCGCAATATGTCCCGATTTGCCGATGCCAGCTACGATTAGCGGGCCGGCGGAATCATGAATGATCTGCAGCGCTTCAACAAATTCCGTTCCCAGCCGTTCGGCATAATCCAGTAAAGCGCCGGCCTCAGCCATGATGGCATCGCGGCAAATCTTCTCTAAGCTAAAAGGAATGGAAAGGGTGCTGCGTGTATGGATAAACGACATTTCAGCCCTGCCATTCGTTACCGTAGCTGAAGAATTTATATGCAGATTCATTTAACCTCCCGAGCCGCCACTCAGCAGCCAAAGCAACTGAAATCCTACCAATATGGCGCGGATCTGTCATAACTAGGCTATTAATCACAATAGTCTAACGACAGTTTGAATGCTGTGCTTAAAGTACTATCCTTATGCTCGTATTCATACGCGACGCTCCCCCACAAGCGCTAGCGTTGGGTCTCTTAAGGAATTGACGGGACCACGTCAAATACCTAAATTCTCTGATGTTCCATGACGGCTTCACGGCAATTTGCGAGATGGCCGAATTGACTTCCGATGGGATCGACGCGGGAGGAATTCAGGGGGCCTCATGAGTCGATACCGCCGGTTGGCAATGGACAGTTGCTCAAAAACGTCGAAATTTTGATCGGGCTAAATGAGACTCAGTTAGCAAGATTAGGTGTTAACATGCAAAATACATGGTGCTACCCTTCCCAACCGGTCACGAATTGAGCCTGAAACCTGCGCTCCAGCGTGATTCAAAATTCAGCCTTAACATTCGCCCAATATACCGCGTTCGCCTTGTTGTCATTACGGCGATGACTTCGGGCACGATGCTGGTTTGCAGATTTTGTCGGACATGACATCAATCTCGTCCCAAACTACCGCTCCCCTAATGCACACAGAATGACAGCGCCAAGGCACGCGAGATAAACGGCAGACCATAGGTCGACTGCGGCATAGCAGGTCCACCGAATGAGCTTCCGGCCGACAGCTCTGGATCATAATCGATAGTGAAACTAGGTTTAGCCTTCTCAACTAGATCGACGATCCGCCACTGAGCGCTATTTGGACCACCTCCTTTCAAAATCAATTAGGAGGACACATTGTCCGATCATATCTTTGAAACCTACGCCCCGCTTTATTGGTCAGCTGGCCTGCCCGTTATCCCTCTTCGCCAGCGCAACAAAATGCCGGACATCCACAAGTGGTCCGTATTCGGCTCGAGAATGCCGACGGATGAGGAACAGCAACACTGGCTTGCCTCTTTCCCAAAGGGTAACATCGGTCTGCCGTTCGGGCCAGCGAGCGGTTTGTGTGCGATCGACATCGATACTGAGGATGAAGCGCTCGTTCAGGCCATTCTTGATATCTTGCCTGAAACGCCTTGGGTGCGCGTGGGCAAGAAGGGCATGGGCCTGGCATATCGCTGGGAAGGCCAGAAGAACTTTAAGCTGCGCGGCGCTGATGGAGGAATGATCTGCGAGTTCCTCGGGCTTGGAAACCAGATGGTGATGCCACCTTCGATCCATCCTGATTGCGCCGCCTGCGGGAACAAGAACGTTGCCGGATCGAATGGTACCTGCACTTCCTGTGGCGCCCCGTCGATTGTTTACTCGGCCAACTCAAACCTCTGGGAAGTGCTCGGCGATATCCCCGATCTTGCCGAGAATATGGAACAGCAGCTGCGCGAATTGCTCGGATCGAAGGGCTTCGCTCTCGGTGCGGGCGGAAGATCTTCTCCGGTTGACATAGTCCCTGCCGGCGAGCGTGACATCCAGATGACCCGCCACGCGGGCTACCTGGCGCGCGTTGTCCTCGGGATCGACAAGCAAAACAAATTTTCGCTCTGGGAAGCGATCATGCACATGCACACATGGGTGGAGAATTTCACCGCCAAAGTGTCCGGCGACGTGATGGACCCGCAAAAAGGTGTGGCCAAGCTGCTCGAGTTCCTGTTGAAGGACCTGGAGAAAGGTCGCACCATGCCTGAGGGTTGGGACGCCGACATGCCGGCGGAGTTTGCTAACGATCCCCGCGTGGTCGAACTCACAGAACTGAACGGGGCGCAGCGATGGACTCTCAGGACTGCCCAAGACTGGCTAAATGAGCGCCTCGACCAAAAGCCGGATGACGTCGATTGGATGGCCGACACGGTCGACGAGCTCATCAAGCTTGTGGCGAAAGACCATCATTTCTCCGAGGGGCACCAAGCCTCTCTGATAGCGTACATCAAGCGTCACTGCAAACCTCTGGGCCTTGGTTTGCCAACGCTTAAGGAAAGGATGAGACTTGCGCGAAGAGGGTTTGTTCAGGAGGCGGAAACCCACCGAACGATCGCATCGAAAGTTCTGGAGGAGCTGCAGCGGTTCGGAGAGATTCGCTACGACAACGGCCAGTTCTGGCAGTGGAATGGGTCATGCTTTCACCAGCTGGACAAAGATTTCCTATATTTGTACGTGGCTAACAACGTCACTGATAGCCCCATTGTGCGGCGCGACAGCGATTACAGGGCCGTCGTCAACGTGCTTCAACGGATGTGCAAGGGGATGCTCGTCCAAGGCGACGATCGGGGCATCAACTTCGCGAATGGTTTTGTGGGAGAAGACCTCTTTGTGACAGATCATGATCCGAAATACGGGGCGACCTTCACTCTTCCCTTCGAATACAATCGCGACGCTGCCAGCCAGTGCCCAAAGTGGCTGGCGTTCCTACACTCCTGCTGGGGCAGCGAACCTGATTTCGATGATCGTGTCATGGCGCTACAGGAGATGTTCGCGGCCACCCTTTTCAAGATCGCGCCGCGTTACCAGCGGGCGTTCCTTCTGTATGGACGCGCAGGCACGGGCAAGACCCAGATATTGAAGGTGCTCCGTGCAATGCTGCCTCCCAATGCAGTTGCAGAACTTGGGCCAGAACGCTGGGGAGAGAATTTCACGCTTGTCGATCTGATCGGTAAGGCAGCAAACATCTGTGGTGAGCTTCCTGAGAATGGCATGATCACCGGCAGCATCTTCAAACAGGTAGTTGAGGGTGAGCCAGTCAGGGCCGAGTTCAAGGGTCAAGACGGGTTCGTTTTCACCCCAGAATGCGCCCACTGGTTCGCATCGAACTATCTGCCTGTCTCCCGCGATACGACGCGGGGCTTCATCCGTCGCTGGCTGGTGCTCGACTTCAATCACCCGATCCGGGAAGAAGACAAGATTGAGAACCTGGCCCAGATCTTGGTTGCAGAGGAACGCGGAGCCATTGCTGCCTGGGCTCTGGAGGGTCTGCATCGGTTGCTTGACAACCGCGACTATACTACACCTTCCTGTCACGAACAGCGCCTTGCACAAATGCGGCGCATCAACAACTCGGTGCAGGCGTTTTTGGAAGATCAGCCTGGCATTGCGCGGGGCGAGGGCTCGATAAAGTGCAGGGAGCTCTACGGTCTTTATGGGTTTCACATGCGAGACGTAGGCCGCAGCTCTCCTGTCTCGTTCGAACGGTTCATGCAAATGCTCGAGGACCTGGATTTGGACGTGGAGCGCGATATTCTGGGCGATTACTTGGTAAATGGAGTGAGCAAGCTCCCAGTCGCCTAATCTGTCATTGCCAGTTGGGATGTCGCGGCTTTGCAAATGCGAAATGCCTTAAAACCTACTTTTTCTAGTCAAGATCCAACATGAAAAATAGATAATAACCTAGTTAAGCGCGATTTCGTATTTGTATGGCCAAGCCAACAAAATGAAGCTTCTTTCAACGGACGGCAGCAACGGCAGTTCGATATATACGTTTTCAGCTCATAACTAGGTTTTCGAACAGTTTTTCTGATCCACAGGATTGACGGCGGAATCCTCGATTCCTAATTCATGAGCGGACCCGAGCGCGGCGGCAACCGCGCCCAGGCCCTAACCACTAACCGTCTAGCAAAGGAGACGAGTCGAATGGCTGATAAGCCCCATAGCGCGCCAGATGGCGCGTGGAATACCCAATACGCCAATTATCTGAACCTGCACGAGCGCCTCCTCGGCGCGCCAGCCCATCAGCGGGACGCGATCGAAGAAGCTATTGTAGAGGTTCAGGACAATCTTCTTGATAGGCCGGCGCCCAGCTTCGCTGCGGTGAAGCAGAAACTCGAAATGCTCTGGGAGACCGAACTGCATGGTCTCGATCAGGCTTCCCGAGAGCGGCGTCTGATCCTGAAGGACATCTCGGGCCTGATCCAGGCCCAGAGCACACTCCTCGGCGCTTAACCTCCACACACAATCCGCAATGGTCGGTCACCCGCTGTGCGCCAGCGGCGTGGCCGGCATGCGCTATAGAAAGATTAGACATGATCCCCGACTATGTAGAACAGGAAGCGGAATTGCGGCTCGGCGGCATTTACGACCGCGCCATGCCTTTGTCCGTAAGAATTGACCTGCTCCAACGCATCGGCATTGATCTCGAGGCTGCTCGCACACCCCACCCGACGCCCGAGGAGGCCATGAGCCCAATTTGCCTCTCTGAGGAAGACGGCGAACGCATCGTTGGAGCGGTTGAGTTCGATCTGGAAATGCGCGCGCTGGGTCACAGCATTATTCAGAAAGCACGGGCATCCTATCTGGTCACAGCGCTATCAGAGGAACAGCTCAGTAACGCTGATGAGCAGCAATTCTTCGGCTACGTGTTCGTGGATTTCGATCTCCTGGTCTGGGAAGACCAAGAGGATCGAACCGTGGACGGAGCCCCGGTTCGCTTGCCTGCCCCCCGCTGGCAAGCGATTCCTCCCGGTTTTATCCCGGAAAAGCTTCGACTCAGGGCAGAAGCCTCAGCGCTCGGAAATGCTTTCACTCGCGCTTACGGCCGAAGATCGGACCTATAATCAGGTTATCATGCGCGGTTGGCGTAGCCCCGCCCGACGCTACCCAATAAATGGGCAGCGCAACTTAACCCCGGAGACGAACATGATTGAAAAGCTATCTTACACTGTCAATGAGGCCGCAGCCGCGGCTGGAATTAGTCGCACAAAACTCTATGAGCTAATCAATACGGGAGAGCTTCCGCTGGTCAAGATCGGCAGACGCTCGCTAATTCGCCGCGCTGATCTGGAAGCCCTGCTTGCCCGTAATCTGGTTCGTGCAGCTGCGTGAAGATGCCTGCCCGGCAGACTGATGGGCTTACCGCTGGTATAATATGACCATCACTCGTCAACCGGGTTGCATCTCGGCGACAACACCCTCTGCCTCAATATCCGAACTCGGGTGGGGAGTTTGGGCGGCAGATTATTACTTGCCCCGGAAACAGCGTGAACTTAGGCTCGGATAAGCACGCATGGTTTCCGGCGGGAGCACGCCAACAGACGCTTAAAGGTCGCATAACTAGCCTGCTCCGCGGTCTGACAGCGCTCTTCAGTCATTGCCATGTATCTTCCTGACAACTTTGGACGGGCGAACAATGCCCATCCCGCCAATCCCTTCGCGAACGGTGGTGGCTACATAAGAGGCACTTAGATGCGCATAATGCCGTTTGGTAATGCGCTCGTCCGCATGACCAAGCGCTTCCGCGATGACCGCCATTGGCACTCCTTTAAGAGCTAGGCGAGCGCCATATGTCCGACGGAGATCATGAAAGCTGGTTTTCGAAAGATTTGCAGTTTCGCAAGCTGTTGCCAATCGCCGCGCTTGCTGAGATGGACCCCATTTCCTGCCGTCCGGCCGAGCGAAGATGATCTCTGTCGAAGCCTTGCCGAAGGTAAAGTCCTCAAACAAGTGCATCCCTTCTTCTTCGAGATATACCACACGGGCGTTACCCGCTTTGGTATCGCGAAGCCAGACCGTGCGAGACGTTGGATCATAGTCTCGGACTTCCAGAGCGGCCAGCTCGGCGTACCGCGCGCCTGTTAGCAGTGCGGCCTGAACCATTGGCCGGAACGCGGGATCGCATGCGTTTACCAGCCGCCTGATTTCATCTTCTTGAAGATATCGAAGTTTCGGCGTCTCAGCTTTAGGAAACGGCCGCACCCTTCGCCATGCATCATCGGCTGGGGCCTTACCATTGCGGTATGCGGCATTCAAAGCCGCTTTCAAAATAGTCAATATGCGATTTGTGCTGGACCTTCGCCGACGCCGCGCTTCATCTGTGTCGGCTGGTTCACGAAAGTTCTGTTCTGCTCCCTTGGCGGTCCGAAGCCGGGCCGGTGATGAGGCAATTTTGTTCATCCAGTCGGTTATGGTCTTGGGCTCGAGTTTCGAGACTTCATAGTGACCTAGATTGGGCCTGATGAGTGCCTCAATCCTGCGCCGGGTGTTTGTCAGATCCTTTCCTTGAAACCCCTCCAGGTAGTCGTCCAAGGCATCTGATACGGTATATACCCCAACCTTGCGGCCACCATTGCGATGGAGCTCAAGGAACCATTTGCGGGCGGAATCCTGTGCCTGCTTAAAATCGAGAATTATCTGCCCATCTGCATCGGCATAATCATCAACTTCACCAAGGGTGATCCGCTGATACGATGCCCCCTTTTGGGGCAGACGAAATCTGGCTACCCACTTGGCCACACGAGCCCCACGATAATAGCCCAGATGCTCACCTTCGTTGAGCATCATCCAGTAGGGCTCTTTCTGTGGTGCCAAGCGCAAGCGCTGCTCTCGCTTCGCCAGCCGCTTATCGATGACAGTTCTAGCCATGGGTCTCCTTTCCGCAATTTCCGTAATAACTCCGTAATATCCACTGGGGAACCGTTACGGACAGTGACGGACCAATGACACAACAACGGCTAGAAATCCAACGTTTTTCGCCGTTCGTGGAAGTTCGCCATGAGGGCGAAAACGCCTATGACGCGGCCCTTTCACGGCTGAAACACAGGTTCGATTGCTCCGCCGCGCTGCGGGTCAGTCCAAGGATCGCACCTTTGTTCATATGCCCCGCTGCGATCGTCCTCGCCCGCGGTCGTCCGTTCCGACGCTGCCGGAGATCCTCGCCCTGCAGGCGAGATCTCCGCACCGAGACCATCGGTCCGACTTCGTACTTTCGGGTATACATCCCCGGTTCGATCCCACGCTGGTCAGCGAAAGCACGAATCCCAGGCTCCGGCCGTGGCGGCTGCAAAGTCATCGCTACCGTCCTCGATATTCGCAGTGCGCAGGAATATGGTTGACGTGACGCCCACCTGTGTCTCGCGATACAGTCGCAGGGGGCTTGGGCGACACGGCCATCATCCATCGGAAATCACCGGACGCAAGCGCCTTGAGGAACACCTCGCCGCCGTGCCGCTAACGACGCGCTTATTGGCCCCCAACGGGCGTGCTTTCGACGAGGCGCTCGATCCCAGCGCCCCGCCTGCTTCATTCGCTCAGCAGCAGCTTCCAGGTGCCGAGATCCTCGCCGGCCGTGAAGAAGCGCTCGTTCATCGGCAGACCGTTCTGGCCCCAGGAGTCCATGTTCGCGGCCCAGGCTTGTATGCCGTACATCACCCAGCGTGGGATTTGCTCCCAGATCTCGTCGATGCCGATCACGTTGGTGGCGCCCTCCTTGATCAGGCAGTCGCGGTAATGCGCGACCAGATCGCGATGGTGCTGCCGACGCTCCTCGATGGTGAGCGAACCGACGGTAAAATAGGTAACGTCCCGCCAAGGACGCCCGCGTCGGCCGAGTTGCCAATCCAACCACATCCGCTCGCCCGTGGGCAGGATATAGGTGTTGCCCTGATGGCAATCGCCCAGGATCACGCAATAGGGCGCCTCGAACGCGCGCTCATATGCCACGAGCGCGTCATAGGCGCGTTCAAGCCGTGACGGATCGGCTAGATAATGCTTCGGTGCGATGCCGCAGAAGTTGGGCTCCTTACGGTTCTCGCCAAGCCAATGATCCATGATACGAACCTGATCATAATCCACTGGCACGGCCATCGAGGTGGGCAGCCAGGGCGCCGCCTCCGGCGTGATCAGCGGGCTTTCCCAGAGTCCCGCGTGGAGCTTGGCGAGATCGGCGAGGCTGCTGGCGACGCCGTCGATGCCGGCATGCTGGGTGCTGTGACCGAATTTGCCGCCGCGATCGATCAGGTCTTCCAGCACGACGAGGCCCTGGCCCGAGCCATCGTCGTTCCAGTCCGCGTAATAGCAGGTCGCGGTCTGCGCGGTCAGCTTGTCCGTGAGAAAGTGATAGAAGCGGGCTTCGAGCGCATGGATGTCGACATTGTCGAACTGGCCACCCCAGTTGGACTTGATGCAGAGGTTCCGGGGCAGCCCGGCCGCCTTTCCGGCATCATTCCAATCGACTGCAACGCGGATCTTCGTGGTGTGGCTGTCGAAAATCTGCACGACTTCCATCGTCTCTGCGACGATACCGGGATATTTATTTGCCATGATGCGACCGATCCAGTCCGCATCGGGGCGAAATCGCTCCATCGGGATCTGTTCGGTCCGGCTCGGATAGGGCCTCGGCACCGGGTTCTGATCGACGACACAGCTCTGTGCGCGTTGGGATTCTGCCATGTTATCCTCTCACTTTCCTGTCTTGAAAATTTGAGTTTGTTTCCACTCGCTTAATGCTGCGCGACGCAAGAACTAGGTGGACGCCGCGTGTGCCGGCGCTCCGTCGTGCACCGGCATTCGGTCCGCCGTAGCCCATTTTCCGGTACAATGCTCAACCTTATAATTCCTGTGATCAGAAATTGTCGTGATCTTGCTATTGGCAGTCCTCGCCTAAATTATCAGGGTGCGCTGGCTTGCCATTGCCGCCACGGCCCAGTAATTCAAACGAAAACCGGTCATTCCAACAGGTGCCGTCCGGAGGGGAGGGAACTTGGTCGTGAACGAGTTCATTGATGCGCTGCTGAGCGACCTGCGGTTCGATAAGGTCGAGATGATGGGAATGCGCGGGCCAAACGCCTGGTCGCTGCATCAGGCGCGCAGCGCCGACCTCTGGGGTTATATGCTCTGCGCTGGCAAGGCGTGTTTCACGGTCGAAGGTCAGAACCAGTTCGAACTTTCCGCGGGCGATGTCGTCGTCGTCCCGGCTGGGGCCGAACATGGCATACGCAGCGTCGGAAGCCCAGCCGCGGAGCTTAGCTATGCGCACTATTCCTATGACGAACGCCGAGCCGCCGCCCTTATTCGCCTGCTACCGAAGGCATTCAGGATTTCGGCCGACGGCGCTGCAATGCCTGACTTCATGGTGTCCATTACGGCGATGCTCCAGGAGGCCATCGATGGTGGCCAGCGAGATAGCGTCGCGACCAAGCGCCTGGCGGAGGTGAGCGCGATCCTCGCCTGCCAGCATCATATGCGTACGCAGTTGTCGCTGCCGGCCAGGAGCGAGCACACCCAGGGCATCGTCAACGTCGGGCCGGCGGTGCTCGCCATGCTCGATCATCCGGAGGCCCCGTGGACGGTGACCGGCCTCGCCAAACGCGCGGGCATGTCGCGCGGGAGCTTTGCGGCGACGTTCAAGGAGAGCCTCGGCGAGTCCCCGCATGCCTATCTCTCACGCTTGCGGATGGGGCTCGCAGCGCAGCTCCTCAGGAACCCCTCGACGCTGATCGCGACGGTTGCCGATAAGGTCGGCTTTGGGAGCGACGTCGCCTTCTACCGCGCGTTCAGGCGCCATTTCGGCCAGTCACCCGGCGCTTTTCGCTTGGCGCAGAGCGGGGTTCCCGGCCTCAATGGTGCCGCCAGTCAGGCTGGATCCGCTGCCGCGAGCGTGCGCAATCCGGGCACGTAGGGCATCAGGCAGGTGGTGCCGCCGTCGACTGTCCAGAGGGCACCGTTGACGAACGCCGCCTCGTCCGACGCGAGGAACGACGCCACCGCTGCGATGTCCTCCGGGAGGCCGAGACGGGGCGAGCTGGCGGCGTTCAGATAGACCGCATCGATCTCGGGCGTCACCCACGCACTTTGCGCAACAGTCTTGATGACGCCCGGAAGGATGCCGTTGCAGCGAACGCCCCGTGGGCCATAATTGGCGGCGATCGCCCTGACATACCAGTTCACCGCCGCTTTTGCGCCGCCGTAGCTGAACTGGGATACGTCTCCGGCGAGCGACGCGATCGACGAGTTGAAGATGATCGAGCCGCTTCCGTTCGCCAGCATGTGCGGTAACGCCTGCTTGGCGGCGATGAGGCCGCCGAGCACGGTGGTTCGCATCGACGTCAGGAATATCTCGGGATCGAGGGCAAGGAAGTCGGTATCGCGCGCGGCGGAATCAAAGTCGACGTTCATCGCGTTGTTGAACAGCACATCGATGCGGCCGAATTCGGCCATTGCCGTCGTGATCATGCGATCGAGATCATCGGCGTTGCCGATATCGACGGCGAGCGAGATGGCTCGCCCGCCCGCTTCGGCGATGGCGTGCGCGGTCTCGGCCGCGTTCGTTTCGCTGCGGCTCGTGACTAGCACCGTAGCGCCTTCTTCGGCAAACCGGATTGCGCTGGCCTTGCCGATACCGGCGCCCGCGCCCGTGACGACCGCGATCTTGTCCTGCAAGCGTCCCATAGCTCCTCCTGGTAAACGGTTAGCCCATGCGCTTCCGAGGCGCAGACTCCTAGTCGAGCGAAGCCGCCGCCGCGTCAATGCCCCGGCGCTTCGATCGGTCGGCAAATGGAGGAATGGTCAGGTCAGAAAGACGGACGATCATGGCGGCGGCGCGTTCATGATCGCGACGGCGCGCCTGTCGCACTATATCTTGCCACCAAAGCTTCAGTATGAGCGCAACGACCTGACGCACTGGCAGTTCGAGACCGCGCTCCTGCCCGAACCGTGGACCCGCTATACGCCGCAGATCGTGCCGGTGCCGGAACGCTCGGAAGTGTGCGACGAATGGATAGTGTTCTGGGCGTTGGCGCAGCGACTGAGTCTCGAATTCGATTTTCTTGGCGTGCCGCTCGACATGACGGTTCCGCCGACCGAAGACGAGTTGCTGGCGATCATCGCGCGCCACTCCGTCGTGCCGTTCGAGGAGCTCAAGCAGCAGCCGAGAGGGTGCTTCGACCATACGCCGCAATTTGCTGCGCCCGCCGATCCGGCGGCGGCAGGCAGGTTCGTCACCATGCCGGATGACGTTCGCACAGAAATGACTGAGCTTGCCGGCGAGCATTTCGATCCCGCCGCAACCTTTAGCGGCGGTCAGCGCTTCACCCACCGCCTGGCATCGCGGCGGATGCGCAACCGCTTCAATTCGCAGGGAGCCGACATCCCGAGCCTCAAGCGGCTGTCGCCCTATAACTTTGCGTACATCAACCCTGCCGACCTGAACGATCGCGGCGTGCTATCGGGCGAGCTCATCGAGGTGAGCTCGGACGCCGGCAGCATCGTGGCGATCGCCGACGCCGACGAAACCGTGCGACGCGGCGTCATCTCGATGTCGCATGGTTTCGGCGGTCTGCCCGAAGACGGGGATTATCGCGTCAACGGCAGCGTCACCAACCAACTCATCAGTCTCGACCGCGACTGTCAGACAATCAACGCCATGCCGCGCATGTCGGGCATCCCGGTAAACTTCCGCCCCATTGAGGCGCCGTTGCCGACACGTAACGGCAGCGGCGGGTATCCGATCAGCGGGCGGTAAGCTCCAGCAGGTCTCCATATTGCGGCTGCGGCTTCTTATCGGACCGGCCACCGGCGCGGGAGGTCACTGTTGTAATGGCGGCTAATTAGCGAGCAATTGTGAACGAAAAAAGCTTCGACACCATACGCAGAACTTCCGATGCGAATGGGTCAGTCATCAGGGATGGTCCGCAACTTTAAATATCTGCAGATAGCGGGTACTACTGTAAGACCCCGGCGTGCGCATTCATCCCGATGAGGCCGGTGATGATGAAGTCTAGAGATTGATCGATGACTTGGGAAATATCTTCAACACATCGTCCCGCCGCCCGTTGATTTTCCCAATCAACAACGGCTCCCAAGAAAAAGAAGGCGCAGCGATTGGCAAAGTGATGAGGCGGAAGGTTCGGCAGGTGTCCATCTATCGTTTGAATGATGTGTCGCGTCGCCCCGCTCGCCAAGCCCCTTTCGATCGGGTGCTGTTTCCCCTCCCAAGAATCAAACTGCAACAGAAACTGAAGGAGAAAGCGCGCATACACGCGCTCTCCATCCAATTCGATCTCGGCGATGGGTCGATAAAGAAGATCGAGTGCGGTGCGCAGGTCTAGCTCGCCTTCGAGCGTTGCCGCATCAATCCCCTGTTTTCGGCGTTCTTCCAGCCATTCGATGCGCCGTTCGAAGATGGCGTCGATCAGTCCATCCTTGCTGCCGAAGTAATAGGGGACCACCATTTTGTTGGATTGACCTGCCGCGGCACCGATCTCGGCGAGGGAAACGCCCGCATAGCCTCGGCGGGCGAAGAGCCGCTCGGCAGTGATCATCAACTGCTCACGAGTAGCCACTCCGTCCACGCGGCGCGATTTTTTCGCAGAATGCATGTTAACCCCCTATGAGATGCGCGTCAGGCTTCCGCCTCACTTCGGATAGGTGCCATGGCGCTCAAGTCTCATAGTTAAGGTAGCATCCTTAAAAAATGGAGGGACTTGTAATGACGACAAGGGCGCTGCTGGGAGGCGCGGCAATATTGGCCATTGCTTCCGTTCCTCCAACCATTGCGGATGCTCAGTCGGCTTCTCCGCAGAAGTCATCTGCAAGCTGCGAAGTAGTGTCCAAGCTCTCGTTCAAGGGGACCATGGCCCAACGGCGGGCGGAATCAACGGAGGATTGGCCCGCCCCACCCACCGCCCGGGAGGGCGCACCGAATGTGCTGGTTTGGGTGATCGACGACGCCGGCTTTGCGCATCTCGGTGCGTTTGGGGGGCTGATAGACACGCCGGTCCTGGACCAGCTCGCCTCAACGGGTCTTCGCTATGCCAATTTCCACGCGACGCCGCTCTGCTCGCCCTCCCGCGCCGCGTTGCTCACCGGCCGTAACAGCCACGCTGTCCATATGGGCGCTCATGCCAATACCGCAATGGGGTTTCCTGGCTATGATGCGCATGTCCCACCCTCGGCGGCGACGACAGCGCGGGTGCTGCGCGACCAAGGCTACGGCACGATCGCGCTAGGGAAATGGGATCATGTCCCGCCGCAATATCTTTCGCCCGCAGGCCCCTTCGATCTATGGCCATTGGGACAGGGATTCGAACAATTCTACGGCTTTACGGCCTACGAAAGCGACCATTTCCGTCCGACACTCTGGTCCGGCAACAGCCGCGTGCAAGGACCACCGCCGGGGCAAAACTATTTCCTCACGACCGACCTGGCCGATAAAGCTGTCGAATACATCAACGGGCTCCAGTCCGCCGCCCCTGAAAAGCCCTTCTACATGTATTGGGCAACCGGGGCCGTCCATTCGCCGCATCAAGCGACACCGGAGTGGATCGCACGCTATCGCGGCCGTTTCGACATGGGCTGGGATCAAGCCCGCAGCCGTATTCTCGCAAGACAGAAGAAGCTTGGCATCGTACCTGCCGATACACAGTTGGCCCCGCGACCCGAGGGCATTCCCGCATGGTCGTCGCTTTCCGCGGACGAGCGTCGACTCTACGCCCGCCAGATGGAGGTGTTCGCAGCCCAACTCAGCGAGGCCGACCATGAGTTCGGACGCATTCTGGAATCCCTGCGCCGGACGGGCGAACTCGACAACACGCTGGTGATCGTAACCTCCGACAATGGCGCCAGCGCTGAGGGCGGCCTCGGCGGACTCTACAGCATGATGCGCGGGGCTAATGGCGAACCGCCTACGTTCGAAGAGAATTTTGCGCGCATCGATCGCTGGGGCGGCCCCGGCGTCCAAGGTCATTATCATGCCGGCTGGGCGTCGGCGGGTAACACCCCGTTCCGCTATTACAAGCAATCAGCCTTCCAGGGTGGAACGCATGTGCCGCTGATTGTCTCCTGGCCGAAAGGCATCAAGGCGAAGGGCGAGATTCGACGTCAGTACCAACACATCATTGACATCAGCCCCACCATATTGGAGGCAGCGGGCGAGACGGCGCCCAAATGCGTCGGCGGCGTTTCCCAACAGCCGATCGACGGCATAAGTATGGCTTATACCTTCGATGCAGCCAAAGCTGCCGATAGAAGGCGAACCCAATATTACGAGCTTTGGGGCAATCGCGGCATCTATCAAGATGGTTGGATGGCTGTCGTCCAGCATAACTCGGCTCCTTGGGAGATTACGAAGCGGCATTCATTCGAGGATGACAAATGGGAGCTCTATGATCTTCGTTCCGATTTCTCGGAGAGTCGGAACGTGGCGGCCAGTCACCCCGAAAAGCTGGCCGCACTGCAAGCGGTTTTTGAGAGCGAAGCACGGCGTAACAATGTCTACCCGATTGACGATTATGTGTTGCGGGGACTTGAGACTCAGAAACGGGTAGCAGGGACACGGAAACATTTTGAATATTTTGCTCCCATGCCCGGCATGGCCGAAATGTTGCTGCCGCCCATCAAGGGCCGGACCCACCGGATAGAGGCGGAGGTCGACACAAGCGGTGGCGGTGACGGCGTGATTCTGGCCGCTGGCGGTGAGGAGGCAGGCATCAGCTTGTTCGTCAAGAATGGTTATCTGACCTACGTGCAAAACGATCTTGGCCGTGCAATCTACAGGCTGGTTGCGGATCGTCCCCTTACACCCGGATTGCATCGACTAGGCTTCAGCTTCACCCGAGACGAGGCCACGCAGAGCGGGGGGCTGGCACGACTGTTTATTAATAGCCAGCAGGTTGCTGAACAAGTACTGCCCCGCACCGTCCGGTTCAGCTACTCTGGGTCGGGCGAGTTGTTCGGTATCGGTGAGGACAGCGGCACTACCGTAACCAGCGACTATGCAGCCCCCTTTCCATTCACCGGTGAAATCGAACGCGTAACGGTGGATGTGGAATGAACGAGCAGGAAGCATGCGTCTCCCGACAGTCTGAGCCACAGTCATCCTGACGGGCTCGGGCGCGTTCCGGGTAGCAAGGTGTAAGGACCGGTGCACACCTCTGCGTTCCAATTCCAATGCATGCTACCTCAAGGCGATCGATATTGCCTGGAATGAAGATAAGGCGATAGCCCTATCTAAGGTTAGGACCTTATAATTCCGACGCGGCCATCCTCATCCGACGCTGGTGATTCGTACCGGCTACAGGGAGAGTGTTGATTGCTGCTGAGAAGTGACCCGGGGTTTTCACCGAGAAGTGACCCGCCTGTAGGTTATGTTTCGGATGTCATTGGTGGGTCAAGATGGGTTTTTCTCCTTTGTGAGTTTGGTCTGCTGAGCCGAGCTGTTCTTG
>DATCYF010000014.1:0-123451 GCA_036570425.1 Rhizorhapis sp.
GCAAATCACAACCGGTGGACGACCATGCCGCGCAAGTCTTGGAAGAGCGTGATGACTAAAGACCACCTGATTGGACTCGGTCCTGCAAGTCGGTAGGCATCTCAGGCGAGCCGTACCCTCGAGCAAGACAAAGCAGGATCGCGATCAACGGAACGCCAAGTGCAACGATCGCCGCCATGTCCCACCAGCCCTGCCCCAAGAGCCCTACGATTAGCCCTGAGGCGGTAAGTATCAACAGCACCAAAGGCATGGCGAAGATCTGGAGCAGACTGCGTTTCATGGCATTTCCATCTCCCCACCGCACGAGACCTCGCGCACTCGCAACCTAAGCGATGTGCCTCGCCGACCAAGCCAGAGATAAAGGCCGCTCACCAGCAATATGATGGCAATCAAGTCGAAGATACCCCAGATAATCTTGAGCGGCAGTCCGGCATAATCACCAAAATGCAGCGGCTGTGACAAATACATAACGCTCAGCGCCAGCGGCCAGCGCGGCACGGCTGTCAGCTTTGCCGTCACTGCGTCGACCAGCACCGGTTGAAAATTGCGTTCCGACAGCGATGAGTTACCTTTCATGAACACGCCATAATGATGGTCGCCGCTATAGCCCGTGCCTGGATAGCTGACGAAGGCTGGCTTCAGTTCCGGCTGGGCCTTCCGCGCCTCTTGCACTGCCTGCTCAATCGAATCGAAATGGTCAGGTATCGGCTTACCCGCATAGTCACTCGTCAGGTGCGCAATCTCGCCCTTCTGCCAACTGGCATAGAGCGGCTCGTCGAGCGTGTTGATGACTCCCGTCAATCCGACCACCAATAGCCACCCTGCCGTCCCGATACCGAGAAGATTATGCAGGTCCAGCCATTTCAGTCGTCGACTCCGGTCACGCCGAACCATGCCGAATGGCAACTTCGTCATGAAAGGCCGGTAGAGCACCACGCCCGAAATGATGGCGATGGTGAACAGGACACCCATCACACCCAGGAAGAGCTTGCCCGGCAATCCCGCCAGCATATCCGTATGCAGCCGTCCGATAAAATAGAGCAGCCCCTCATTGAATTGAGGAGCAGCGACCGGCGCGCCCGTATAGGCGTCGAACAAAGCCGTGCGCATGCCTGCAGGCGCGGTATCTGGTGTGGGTCCCAGATTGACATAGACGATGGGTTCGTCGGAATACCAGCCAAGGAACAGCGGCACCTGCCCCGGATATTGCGCTCGCGCCTTCTCGATCAGACTGTCAAGATTGGCAGGCGAAGCGCCCGAGGGCGGCGCCGCAAGCTCCGGCTCCGCGCCTGGGAGATGATGAATCTCCTCCGCAAAAATCAGCGGAAGACCGGTCACGCATAGCATGAGAAGGAAGGCGGTACAGACAAGGCTCGTCCATTTGTGGACAAGATACCAGGCCTGGACCGTCTTCCGTGTCATGCCTTCAGAACCGGTAGGTCAGTGAACCGACAACATGGCGCCGGTTGCCGGTGAAACAGTCGCCGAAGGTGCGGCATGTCGAGAAATAGCTCTTGTCGAACAGGTTCGTTGCGTTGATCGCGGCCGTCCATCGGTTCCAGTCGAGCGCCACCAGCGCGTCAACAAGGGTGTAACCGGGTGTCTTGAGCACCGTTGTTGGTCCCGTCGAGACTGTGTTGCCGATATAGCGAACGCCAGCGCCGACGCGCAGGGCCATGTCCTCCTGGAGGGGAACCGTCTTGACGCCCCAGGCAGAGGCCATGTGCTGCGGTACGTCATTCACCCGCTCGCCAACCTCGTAGGTGTAAAGGCTACTGGTCACTTCAGCGTCGTTATAGCTATAGGCGGCGGTTAGTTGGAAATTGCCCGGCATTTCCATCGCCGCCTCGAACTCGAAGCCTTTCGATTTGATCTCGCCTGTCTGATAGGTATCGAGAGGATTGGCCGGATCGTTGGTTGGCCGGTTTGCCTCGACAATGTCATAATATGTTGCAGTCAGTAGCATCCCGCGCTGCGGCTGCCATTTGATGCCGCCGTCATACTGACGCCCACGTGTCGGGATAAAGGGTACGCCATTCCGGTTAAGGCCCGCGACTGGCTGGAACGCCTCGGAATAGCTGATATAGGGCGAAATGCCCCAGCCCAGCTCTCCGATCAGGCCAACCTTGAACGTCCATGCCTTGTCCACCTTGTCAGGTGAACCCTCAGTCTCGGAAACGGCGCGGTCATGGCGTCCGCCGACGACCAAAGTGACACGATCGGCATAGCGGATCTGATCCTGCACATAGACGCCAAGCTGCGTATTGCGCTGTTCAGGCAAAAGATCATAGGGCAGAACGGCAAAACCGGTAGAAACCGGATCGTAGATATCGATCGTCGTGACCACGGACCCGGGCCTGCTGCTCGTATCCGAGGCCGAACGGGTCCGTTCGAAATAATTGCTGTAATCGACTCCTACCAGCAACTGGTGCGACAGCGGGCCGGTGTCGAACTTGAACCGCATGTTCACGTCGCTGGTGAAGATCTTGGCATGCGGCATTGTCTGGTACGCATTACGGTTGACAATACGCCCGGTCTCCGCCGTGCCGTCGATAAACGGATTGGACGGGTTTGTATAAACGTCGGGATACAGCTCCCGGAATGTTGCCTTGGCATCAATATAACGCGCCCGCCCGCTGATGCTCACCGCTTCCGAGAACTGGTGGTCGGCGATCAGGGTCACAGAAGCAGTGCGCTGCTTGAGCGTGTCGTAATCGGGATCACCCAGGAAAGTGCGGTTGTCGATCCGGCGCGCGTCCGAGGGCGCAAGGATCGTCGACACCAGAGGCAGGAACTGCTGGCTCGATGCCGAAGTATCGCGCTGATAAAGTCCGATCAAAGAGAACTGCGTGTCAGCGCCGGGCCGCCAGGTGAGCGACGGCGATATCAGCACCCGATCATCCTTCAGCGAGTCGGTCTGCTGGTCAGAGTCCCGTACGACGCCGACGATCCGCCCGGCGAGCGTACCGCTTCCATTGAGTGGACCCGTCAGGTCCACCGCCGCTTGCTTGCGGTCATAGGAGCCATATTCGAGCCGCACATAACCTTCCGGCGTAAATTGCGGAGTCTTGCTGACGCTGTTGATGATGCCGCCGTTCGTCGCCTGTCCATAGAGCACGGACGATGGTCCTCGCAGCACCTCGACACGGTTCAGGGTATCCACTGCTGTCCGCGCAAAGGGCGCGTAGCTGTAGAAATTGCGCATGCCGTCAAGAAACTGCACCGGAGAGAGCCCACGAATGATCGAAGCATCATTGCGCGTGTCGAGCCCGTAGGCTTCCCCGATCACGCCTGCGGAGTATCGCATCGTTTCCTGCAGGTTGCGCGCTCCGCGATCGCGAAAGACCGTATCATCGATGACGCTGATGGCCTGGGGCGTTTCGACAAGAGGCGTGTCGATCTTGGTCGCTGTAATGGCCCGTCCTGCCGTGACAGTGATGTCTTCGGCGCCCTTCACATCTGCATTGGCCCATGCCGCCCGGGCTGGGAAAGCGAGCGTGAGAAGAGCGATGCTGGACGTAAATAATTTCACCGGAATGGACCCCTCTTTGTCGTGATGGGCCTCTATCCATGACACGCTACTAATGCAAGTCATTCGCACCCATGCATAGGCTTTGATTGGCTGATAGCGTCGCGTTGGCATGTGGGATGGAATACCAACCAGTCCTGTCACAGGCCGCTGGCCAAACTACTTTGCTACAGAAGCCCTTGCTGCGGTCTTAGAGGTTTCCACAGGCGGCAACGTCCGGATTGTGGCGGCGTATTCGGCAATCAGCACGAAAAGCCAGAACTCGGACCCAGCCCATTCTCCCATGACTAGGCCCGTCACCAGATCAATGGCCAGGAAAACAGCGGCCAGCAGCCGGAAGAACATAAAGCTCGCCGTCGGATGGTCAGCCCGTCGAGCGGCTGTGATCATCATAAAGACGCTTATGCCGCCCCAAAGCACCGACGAGAACGGCGTGTCCGCACGGTAGAAGCCGTCGAGCGCCGCGATGAACCAGAACAACCGCGAAACTGCGAACTGGCTCTGGCGCGTAAGCTGACACAGCTTGATGATGGGCGGGACGAATAGCGTCTTGCCAATCCATTGATCAATTTTCGCGAAAGACATCAAAGCTGCATAAGGCCAGGAACAGGTCGGCGCTACCCATAACCAAATGCAAATGACCGCTTTGCCCTTTGCGGTGCAGCATCAGACTACAATCTGGCGGCCTCGCAAAAAGGCGATGCAACACGATGAGACAAAGCATTTCGATTCGATCTTCGAGGGAGGCCGTTACCCTTTATGCGAGTGACTCGTAATATCTTACCCGCGCACGCGTTATCCGTGGGTGGTTGCGTAGGCGCAGAAAACTGTTGCTGACGGCAATCACCGGCACATCATGGCGAAGCGCAGCCTTATAGCCTTCTTCCTTGACCGGGCAGGCGTCGCATCGATCAGCAGCCCGCTTCCTTTCGTACGCGGTTCCCTTACAGCGCTCGCAAGGCGCGCGCTGGGCGCACCGACATCAGAGGAATCGAGGCGAGCAGTCCGATCCCCAGCGTCAGCACCGCGCCAGCGCCCAGCGTTGTCAGCACCAGCCTCCAGTCCGGCGCCCAAGCGAACTCGAAAATCTGCACGATCACGAACCAGGCCGCGATCAGCCCCAACACCAGGGCAACCACCGCAAGAATCGAGGCGAGCAGCGCATATTCGAGCGCTTGGCTAGCCAATATCTGCCACCGCGTCGCACCCAGCGTTTTCAGGATCACGCTGTCATAGGCGCGCGCCTGCCGCGACGCCGCGATCGCACCGATCAATACCGCGATCCCCGCGAGTATCGCGACCGATCCCGCCATCACGATCGCCGTCGCCATCTGCCCCAGCAGCACCGTCACCTGCGCCACCACTTCGCTGACCGCGATGATCGAGACGGAGGGAAAGGCGGCCAATAGCGCGCGGGTCATTTTCGCGTCCGACCCGCTCGCCTCATTCATCGTGATTGTCGCCGCCAGGCTGTGCGGCGCGGCGCGCAGAGTGTTTGGGGAGAAGATCATGATATAATTGAAGCCCATCGTTTCCCAATGCACCTGCCGCAAAGAGGCGATCCGTGCTTCAATCTCGCGACCCAGCACAGAAACCACCAGCGTGTCGCCAATACCGACGTTCATCACTTTTGCAGCCTCACGATCGAGCGAAATCAAGGGTGGTCCTTCATAGCTCTTCGGCCACCATTCGCCTTCCACCAGCGCTGATCCTTCGGGCAGCGTGTCGCTATAGGTTACACCGCGTTCACCGCGCAGGAACCATGCATCCTTGGGTAGCTCGCTCATGTCGGCGACCCGCGTTCCGCCAAAAGCGACGATGGTTCCGCGCAGGGTAGGAACGATGTTGACATTTACACCCGGCGACTCGCGCGCGACAAGGTTCTGGAACTGCTGCTTCTGCGCTACCGGAATGTCGAGCACAAACTGGTCGGGCGCGGTGCGCGGAACGGTGTTGCGAATTTCGGCGCTCAGGCTTGACTGAATCGCCGCCAGCGTAACAAACAGGGTGAGGCCCAGCCCCAGCGCCACCACCAAGGCGGATGTCTGCGCGCCTGGACGATGAAGATTGGCAACGGCCAATCGCGCGAGCGGTGCGCGTGGCGGCGTCACCCTGCGCGCCATTCGTCGCACCAATCTGCCAATGCCGAGCAGCAGCAGGAGAACTGCGCCAACGGCGCCCAGCACAGACGCCGCAAATAACGGCTCACGGGCCGTGACGAGAGCCAGCGAGACCGCTGCGGTTGCGGCGCATGCCACGGCGATCATGCTCACCCGGTCAATCCCGCGGCGCCTGTCGACCGTTTCCCGGAACAGCGCAGCGGCAGGCAGGGTGCGCGCATGCGCCAGCGGCGGCATGATGAAGATGAACGCGATCAGCAGCCCATAAGCTGCGCTGGTGACCAGCGGCCAGGGCGTCAGGGCGAAGGCCGGCTGTACCGGCAATATGTCACGCACGGCTGATACCAGTGCCACCGGCAGTCCGACGCCGACCACCAGACCGCATGCCGTGGCTAGCGCCGCGACCGCACCGACCTGCACCAGGTAAATGCGCGATATATCGCTTGTCGACGCACCCAATATCTTCAGCGTCGCAATGCCATCGCGCTTGATGGCGAGATAGGAGGTGATGCCGTTGCTGACGCCGATCCCGGCAATGGCCAGCGCGGCCAGCCCGATCAGCGACAGGAATTGGCCCATGCGTTCGAAAAAGCGGCTGGTTCCCGGCGCGGCGCGGTCACGATCCTTGATTTCGAACCCCGCCGCCGGAAAGGCGCCTTTCAGGGCCTCGCCCGTTGCGCGGACCTCCGCGCCCGGTGCGATCCGAATGCGGTATTTGCTTTCATAAAGACTGCCGGGCTGGATCAGCGCGGTACGACGGATACCTTCGATCGACGTGATCGCCACTGGCCCCAGCGTGAAGCCCTCTCCCACCCGGTCGGGCTCGTCAGTGATGATGTCACGGATGCGAAAGTCCGCATTGCCATAGCGCAGATGCTGCCCCGGCTGAAGCGCCAGCCGGTCGGCCAGTCCCTGACCGATCACCACCTCATCCGCTGCGAGGGTTCCGGCCGGTCCGCTTTTCAGCATCAGCGTGCCATACAGGGGATAGGCGGCATCCACGCCCTTTAGTTCGGTCAGCACGGCGGAAGGCCCGTCGCCGCTTCCCGGCCGCTGCGCCATGGCCCGCAACCGAATGGTTTCGCTGAGCTGCCCGAACCGGCGAAAGGCAGCCTTTTCTTCTCCGCTCGCTTCCCGCTGCGACAGGGCGACTTCGACGTCGCCGCCCAGCAATAGCCGGCCCTTGCTTGCAATCTCTCCCGTGATCGCAGCGGTCAGATTGCCGATCGTCGCCAGCGTCGCCACGCCCAGGAACAGGCAGACGAACAGCAGGCGCAGGCCCCGGAAACCCGGATGCAGGTCGCGGCGCGCGATCCGCCAACAGCCGCGCCAGCCCAGCCCTACGGTCATGTCCGCCGATCCGCGATGATCAGGCCATCGCGTATTTCGACAATGCGATCGCACCGCTCGGCAAGCGCAGGATCATGGGTGATGATGACCAGCGTCGCGTCATTGACGGCTCGCCGGGCGAACAACAGGTCGATGATCGCGCTGCTCGTCCCGCCGTCAAGATTGCCGGTCGGCTCGTCAGCGAACAATATGTCGGGCATCGGCGCGACCGCGCGGGCAATGGCAACGCGCTGCTGCTCGCCCCCGGAAAGCTGCGCCGGATAATGATGCAGCCGATGACCCAAACCCACCGCTTCAAGTTCCGCCGCGGCCCGCGCGAACGCATCGCTGGCGCCCGCGATTTCCAGCGGCACCGCGACATTTTCAACCGAGGTCATCGTCGGCAACAAATGGAAGCTTTGCAGGACGATGCCGACGCGTCCACGCCGCGCCCGCGCCAGCCCATCTTCGTTCAGTGGGCCATAGTCGATCCCCGCGACGCGCACGTCTCCCCCGCTGGCGCGCTCCAGCCCCGACAGGATCGCCATCAGCGACGATTTTCCCGAACCCGATGGTCCCAATATGGCCAGGCTCTCACCCCGAACAATCGAAAGGTCGATGCCCTTCAGTATCTGTGTGGAGCCGAGCGAAAGGGTGACATTGCGCGCGTGGATGGCGATATAGTTGAAATCAGACGAACCGTGCATGAGCGAAGGAGACCCCAATGGCGCGAAACTGGCCAACATATGCGGGCTGCACGATCTTTGTGCAAATGCTGATGGCATGCTCGGGCGAACCGGCGCAGAACAATACCGCCATTTCAGCCGCGCCGGAGCAGAGCAACATCGCACCAGCGGGTGACCGCAAGCTGATCCTTGCCTTCGGCGACAGTCTCTATGCAGGCTATGGGGTAGCCCAGAATGAAAGTTTTCCCTACGAACTGGAACAGGCGCTGCGGACGCGGGGCGATGCGGTCGAAGTGCGGAACGCGGGAGTTTCAGGGGAAACAACGCAGGGCGGCCTTCAGCGCCTGGCGTTCACGCTCGACGGCCTTCCCCGCAAACCGGATCTCGTGCTCCTCGGACTTGGCGCGAACGACATGCTGCGCGGCCTTGATCCGGCGCAAAGCGACAGGAATCTCCGCGCCATGTTGGATATCCTCAAGGCGCGAAACTTGCCTGTGCTGCTCACGGGTATGCTTGCGGCGCCCAACATGGGCCCCGAATATGCGGGACGTTTCAACGCCATCTATCCCGCCTTGGCAAAGGACTATGGCATTCCGCTATATCCCTTCTTCCTCGAAGGCGTGATCGGTAATGCGCACTATATGCAGGCCGATTCAATCCATCCCAATCCCGTTGGCATTGATGTAGTCGTCAGTAATATCGCGCCGCTCGTCGCCGACACATTATCATCAGACGAATAAAGCACCTCGGGTGTGGATTAAGCAGCCGACTTCGGAACCCGGCCCTACCAGTCGACAGCCATACTCGGGCGGATTGCACCGCCAGCGAGGCAAAGCAGGATCGTCAATCACCGGTCCCAACAGGACTATTGCAGCAATTCCACGCTTAAGCATGTGCCAGGAACACTTCTGAGTTCTGATCGTTTCGCGCCTATTGCGGCCGAGAGGGACAAGTACATGACCGCTGCTCGCCGGCGCCACCAAGTCCTTTCCGCTGCTCTGTCGAGAGTGGTGCCCGGATCACATCTCCACAATCCATCCGGCGAGCGCTGACCGCATGCGCGCTTTTGAACCACTGCAAAGCGCAGGCAAAGCAGCTACCGGACAGCCTCGTCCCACCCTTCGTATCCGCGATGTCGTCGCGATCACGGTCGGCATTGTCATCGGCGCGGGCATATTCCGAACACCCTCGCTGGTGGCAGGCGCCGCCGGGAGCGCGGACATGCTGCTGTTGGCGTGGGCCGCGGGCGGCGTGCTCTCGATCATCGGCGCGCTCTGCTATGCAGAGCTGGCCGCCATTGAGGCAAGTGCGGGGGGCGACTACCATTACCTGATGCGCGCTTTCGGCCAGAGGCTGGCCTTTCTCTATGCGTGGGCGAGGCTTTCAGTCATCCAGACCGGCTCGATCGCCCTGCTTGCCTTCATTTTTGGCGACTATGCGACCCAGATTCTCAGCCTCGGCCCCCTCTCAAGCGCGATATACGGCGCCCTCGTCATTCTGGTCATTACCACTCTTAACTGGATCGGAGTCCACTTCGGCGCGCGCGCACAGAATTCGCTCACCATCATCGAAGTGCTGGGCCTTCTGCTCGTTATAGCGGCAGGCCTGCTTCTTGCACCGGCAGCGCCGAGCGAGATTGCCGCCACCAGTGAGAGCGCCTTCGGACTCATGATGGTCTTTGTGCTGCTCACTTTCGGGGGATGGAACGAGGCCGTCTACGTTTCGGCCGAATTACGCGACAGCAGGCGGCGAATGGGTTGGGCCATGATCCTCAGTCTGCTCATCGTGACCGTGTTGTACCTTCTCATAAATCTTGCCTATCTTCGGGTTCTCGCCATTCCCGGCATGGCCGGATCAGACGCGGTCGCCGCCGACGTCATGGACCGCGCCTTCGGACCTGGAGGTGCGGCCGTGATCAGTGTCCTGATCGCCGTTGCGGCGTTGACCTCGGCCAACGCCACCGCCATCACGGGCGCGCGCTCCACCTATGCGCTAGGCCGCAACTTCCCGCTCTTGCGCTGGCTAGGAACCTGGAACGGCGAGCGCGGCACACCGGCTAACGCGCTGATCGTGCAGGGAGCGGTCGCGCTCCTGCTGGTGCTGGGCGGATCGTTCTCCCGCGACGGATTTCAGGCGGTGGTTGAATATTCCGCGCCCGTCTTCTGGTTCTTTTTCCTTCTTGTCGGAATTTCCCTTTTCGTTCTCCGCTGGCGCAATCCCGGCGCGGAGCGGCCCTTCCGAGTGCCACTCTATCCGCTGCTTCCGGCGATCTTCTGTCTTACATGCGTTTATCTGCTCTATTCGAGCCTCGCCTATACCGGACCCGGCGCGCTCGCCGGTGTGACAACCGTGGCGCTTGGCGGCTTCCTCTTGCTGTTCCTTAAACCCGCAATTCCCGAGGAGATGAACTGATGAAAGCCTTTGTTTATCCTTTGGCTGTCGCGCTGGCACTTTCGATGGCGGCTGCCTGCTCAGCACAGTCGACGTCTGTCGCGCAATCTGAACGAGATCCAGACGTGATTTATGTGCCCACCCCTCAGCCGGTGGTCGATGCCATGCTCCAGATGGCGAACGTCAAGGAGGGGGACGTTCTCTATGATCTGGGTTCGGGCGATGGCCGTATCCCTATCACGGCAGCGAGCCGACATCGCGTTCGGGCCGTCGGGATAGACATCGACCCCCAGCGGATCGCGGAAGCCGAGGCGAATGCGCGAAAAGCGGGGGTGACGGATCTTGTCACCTTCCGCAACGAGGACTTGTTCGCCGCTGATTTCAGCAAGGCGACGGTGGTGACGCTTTATCTTCTTGAAAGCCTGAACGCCAAGCTCCGGCCCAAGCTTCTTGCCGAGCTGAAGCCGGGAACGCGCATCGTCAGCCACGCCTTCACCATGGGTGACTGGAAACCCGAGAGGAAACAGAATGTCGACGGAAGCATGATCTACTTGTGGACAGTGCCAGCCCGAAATTGACCGAACATGACGAGACCGACGCCTCTCCTATTGATTGCCTTTCTTGCGGCCTGCATGCCGGCCGCGCCCGAGGACGCGCCATCCGAAGGGGCAGGTACGACGCGCCTGCGCGAACCCGACGTGCGATACGAGCCCACTCCCCAGCGAGTGGTTCACCAGATGCTGGAGCTGGCCCGCGTCGGGCCGGCCGATGTGGTTTATGATCTCGGATCGGGCGATGGTCGAATTCCGATCACCGCAGCAAGGCATTATGGCGCGCGCGGCGTGGGAATCGACATCGATCCTGAGCGGATCGCCGAAGCCGAAGCAAACGCGCTCGCAGCGGAGGTCACCGACCAGGTGACGTTCCGCAACGAGGATCTGCTGCTCGCGGATTTCCGCAAGGCTACGGTGATCACGCTTTTCCTTTCTCCCGCGCTCAACGCCCGACTGAAACCAAAACTTCTCTCAGAGCTGCGGCCGGGGACACGTGTCGTCAGCTATTATCATGACATGCCTCGGTGGCAGCCGCAGCAAACCGTAGGTGCGGATGGGGCCAAAATCTATCTCTGGATCATCCCCGATCCCGAATAGGGAGCGGATCAGCTGCGCTCGAGCTTCTGCATCGAACGCCCACTTTCCCGCCCGCGTGGGGAACTCCAGCTCTTTGTCCGTGTTGCCCGGGAGGAGTGTCGACGAGCTCCGCCAGGCTGAAAAGAAATCGGCATGGCTGACAATTGGCAGATATCGCGGACCCAGGCAGGATGCGGGGCGGCGGCGCCGATACGACGCGGTTCGGCCGCAGAAACGCAAAAGGAGGAACACGGTGATGACTCCGCCAGCTGAGCGCAGAACCGCAGTCATCATGGGCGCATCCAGCGGCATCGGTCGGGCGACGGCAGAGGCCTTCGCAAAAAAGGGCTGGTCGCTCGTGCTTGCCGCGCGCAGCCGCGAGGATCTGGAGATTGTCGCATCTCACTGTCGCACCTTGGACGCGCAGGTGCTGGTGGTGCCAACTGACGTCGGCGATGCCGAGGCAGTCCGTGCGTTGGCTGAGGTCGCGCGTGACTTTACTGGCAAAGTGGATCTCTGGTTCAGCAATGTCGGGGTCGGCGCCGTGGGTAAGTTCCTCGACGTACCGATCGAAACCCATGAGCAGATCGTCCGCTCAAACCTTATTGGTCATATGAACGATGCGCATGCGGTGCTGCCGATCTTCATCGCTCAGGGCCACGGCGTATTCGTCAACATGATCTCGCTTGGCGGGTTCGCGGCAGCCCCGTTTGCCGCGGCCTACTCAGCGAGCAAGTTCGGCCTCAAGGGCTTCTCAGAAGCGTTGCGCGCTGAGTTGCTCGATCACCCCGGGATCCACATCTGCGACGTCTATCCATCCTTCGTCGACACGCCAGCGCTTCGCCATGCCGGCAACTATACAGGCAAGGCACTCTCGGCGCCGTCGCCGCTACTCGATGCACGAACCGTCGCGGGTGCCGTCGTGCGTCTCGCCGATCATCCGAAGCGCAGCGTAATCCTGGGCTCGCCGAGCTGGGCCGCCCGGCTCGGCCATTTCCTGTCCCCATCGCTGAGTGCGCGTGTGGCCAAGGCGGCCTTCGAGCGCTACTTCGCCAGCGCCGAGCCCACCCCAATCACCGATGGAAATGTTTTAGCGCCGCCGAGTGATGGCGCACGGATTGATGGCGGCCTCCGCTCTCGTCCGCCGCGTCGTGCCAGCCTGGTGGCGGGGGTCGCAGCGCTCGGCGCTGTGGTGATTGTCGGCGCCTTGCTTGTAGGTCGCGGGATTACAGGACGGCGCGAATGATCCCCCGCTCGACAACACGCTCGCATTCTTCAGTGAGGACTATGAGTTCGTCGCCAATCATTGCGGCAGGTGATGTCGCAGTTCTGCTTGAGGAGAGTAATGGCGACGAACGCTTGCCGACAAGCGCAAATGACGTGGAGAAAGACAATGAACGGTGCACCGAAGCGACCAAAGAACCGGGAGGTCGAGAACGAGATGGTTTGCCCTCCCGAAAAGGCAGGTCAACCGCCTCGGCCGGTCACTGAACCGGCCAAACCAGCTAAGCGGCGACCCTCTCGGGGCAAGGACGACGAGGACTAAGTCAATTTTTGTCAAACGATGCAGCGATCCCAGCTGCCATAATGTGCTCGTATCTTCCCGCGCCGAAAGCTGAGGGCCACGAGCAGAAGGCCAATTGCGACACTCGTTGCGCTATGGATTCCGCTGGCGCCGAAGAGGAAGGGCGTTACCATCAGCGCACCGCCTAGCGGCACAAGGCAATAACGTAATGGGCGCGCCACTTCAGCAGCGGCCAGCGAAATGACCGTGAGTGCAAGGAAGCCGATAAGGTGGTCGGCATCAGCCATTGCACCTTCCGCACCGAAGGTCAGCCGCGTGAAAAGCAGCGACGCTCCAAGGACCCCCGCCAATGCGAGATTCCATGGAAGATTGACACCACCCGCCCACATGTCGCGAAGCGTCTCGCCTGGCCCTCGATTGAACTCGTCCACCCGCTCACCGCGCTTCCCCTTGTCAGTATCGCCAAACAGGAAAACACGGAGCCACGGCCGACCCGACCTGGCGCGCCGCCGCACGAACTGAATGGTCGCGAGCAGCTCATCGAGTGAATAGGGTATCTGGATGAGCATCGCCGCAGCGCCGACCAGCGTCAGCGTCGCCCATGTCCCGATAACGATCGGCTGAATTATGACGAAGAAGATCGATACGACGCCCAAGGGCGCGATCATCAGCCCGAACAGGAACACCAGCCAGGGCATGGTCCGCCACCGTGCCCTCGACCCCACAATGCCGGTCACAATCTCGAGTGCATAGGTGTAACCTCCAAGCGCCGCATCAGGGATCGGAAAGGCTTCGGACACCGAAGAGGTGATCACCGCCTCTGTGCCGTTCTTTCCGGGTTCGTCAGGTAAACCAGGGAAGAACGGCTCCCATACGCCGCTGATCTGCCCAAGCTGATAGGCAGTGAGATAGCGCGCGACGAGAAGGCCGATCAGCGCCAGGAATATGATCGGCAGCCGCTGCGTCCAGGCGGATGGATTATAGCTCCAGCCTGGCGGAGTATCGGGTCCGGTCATCGCCGCAACGGCCGAAGTTCCGGGCTCGGGCCGTGTTCCGACGGCGAGCCCGAACGCAAAGGCGCCAACCAGCGTATCGGAGAGGAAGGCGGCCGGATTGGTCGTCCAGAACAGGAACGGCACCGCCATGATCCCGGCGGCGACCACCGCCGATGCCCAACGCGCCCAGGCCATGCGCCAGGACAGCGACAGCGTGGCGAACAGGATCAAGGCTGCGCCAAGCACGATCTCCGACCAGAAGAGCGCGGGCTCCTGAACTTCCACGATGACGGGCTGTACCAGGATCCAGCAACCCAGCGCGATGTTGACGAAATGCGCCCAGCGGGTGTCGGCATGTGCCGCGCGTCGCCATTGCTCGTGCTGAGCGCGTAGTTCCTCCGGATCATGGCCAGCCTCTTCAGCCTCTGACACGAACATGGGCGCCGGGATGCGGTTTGCTTTGTACCAGGCGGCCGGGTCCTCCTTAAGCGTGGCGACAATGGCGGGCAGTTCGTCCGCGAGCCGATGTTTCGGCTGCCACCCCAGCAATGTGTGTGCCCGGCTGACATCGAGCGCATAATGGTCGCTGGCCATCCGCGTCATGAATGGCTGAATGAAGGGGCGCTCGCCCTGATCGAGGGCGTCGGGGATTAGCGGCTCGGCTTTGTCCTGCGCCCATGCGCCGACACCGGCCATGCTCGACGGCAGACGCAACGTGGCCCAGTCGTCCTCACCGTGGATAAAGCTGCCGAGGCGATCCTGCAGGTCATCATAACCAATGGCATCAGACTCTCCGATCAGGATGACTGTCTCGTCCGGCAGCTGGTCCCGCCGGTCGATCGTGCGCACGAAGGCATCGATCATGTCCTCACGGTGGACCATCGCCTGCCCGGCATCAGTATCGCCGGAATAAAGATGGCTCTGGAAATCGCGCTCGTAGATGCGAGCGATCTGGTTGGCGAAGGTCGGCACCGAGGTGCGCTCGTCATAAAGGCCAGCCAGGTGCAGGAATACGACGGGGATGTCGCCTCGCGATTCGCTGATCGCGTTTTCCGCCGCGGCCTTGGATTTGGGATAGGCCCAGCCGGGCGCGATTGGACGATCCTCCTTAATGCGTTCGCCGGGTCGGCCGGGCTCATGGACCAGCATCGTTCCCGAATAGACGAACTGCTCGACCTCGAATGGCTGGAGCGCCCGCATGAGGTTGCGGCTGCCGTCGACATTGACGGCCTGATATTGCGGCTTGTCCTCGCCGCTGAAGTCGAAGAAGGCCGCCAGATGCACGACGCTGGCGATGCGGCGACCGTGTTCCGAACCTATTCGGGCAAGGGCATCGGCGATGCTCGCCTCATCAGTGAGATCGGCTTCGAGTACCGGATAATCGGTATCGCCACTCGACCTGTCGAGACCAATCACGAAATAGCGCTCCTGGAGCGCGCTTGCGAGGGAGCGCCCAATATTGCCAGAAGCGCCGGTAATCAGGACAATCGGCTTGTCGGTCATTGGCAGTCCCCGCGCTGATCGGCATCATCGGATGGATCGAATCCGCCCCTCGTGAGGGGAACCCTCTCCCCTTTCAGGAGGTTAACTGCCCCAGGCTGGAATGTTTCCAGGCCGACGGATTTCATCGCTCCGCTCAACCTGCACCTCTACAGTTCGGTGCGTTGCCCGCCGGCGAAATCAAATTGCTTGAGGCTTTGCCATGCGCTGTATGCCTTTGGACCGCAAAAAACGCTGCGAGGCCGCGGAAAGCCTGTGTTCCGGCCTTCCCATTCCCACTCAAGTCGTGGCAAGCGACGAATTTATGCCGGTGCCGCAAACCGAACGGCAACGGACAGTCGAGCGGGGGCTGCTCGAAATCGCCGACACAGTGTCACCCCGGCATGGACTCGACCGGCGAGAGTTTCTTCGGACCTCCGGCGGTATGGCGGCCGCCTTCATGGCCATCAACGGAGTCTTTGGGCCGCTATTTGCGGTCGACCCGGCGGAAGCCGCTGAACCAGGCTCCGCCGAGGCTCGGAGCGAAGCGCTGCGGGCGCAGCATATCGTCGACGTGCACACCCATTTCCTGCGTGATGACACACGACTGATGCGCTTTGTCGATATGCGCAGGGATGCGGCCGCCAACGGCTGGAATCCCGCGCTCAAAGGCAAGCCGCAAACGATTGAGCAGCTCAAGTTCGACAACTGGTTCAAGGAGATGTTTCTCGACAGCGACACCAAGGTTGCGCTGATCTCCGGCGCACCCTCGGAAATCGAGCGCGACTGGTTCCTGACCAACCCTATGGCAATTGAAGCGCGCGACCGGATCAACCGGGAGGCAGGCTCACGCCGCGCAATGGCCCACGCCATCATCCAGCCGGGCGCACCGGGCTGGCTCGACGCAATCGACCGCGACATTGCGCTTCGGCCTGACGCCTTCAAAGGCTATACCATCGGCGACAACACGCACAAAGATCTGGCCAAACCGTGGCGGCTCGATGACGAAGCGCTCGTCTATTCCTTCTATGAGAAGGCGGTGAAGGCCGGTCTTACCAATATTTGCATCCACAAGGGACTGTTCTCCAAGGCTCTGGAGAAGCGTTACCCACACCTTCGGCGCTATGCCGATGTGAGCGATGTCGCCAAAGCTGCGAAGGATTGGCCACAGCTCAATTTCCTCATCTATCATGCCGGCTATCGCCATGTCGGCGGCCAGCCCGGCGAGGCATGGGAAGAGTTCTCCCGGACTGGTCGCCTGTCCTGGGTCAGTGACCTTGCCGAGATTCCGCAGGCCCATGGTGTCTCCAATGTTTGTGCCGACATCGGCCAGAGCTTCGCTAACACGATCATCGATGATCCGCGCGTGGCCGCCGCGATGCTGGGCATTCTCATCAAAGGTCTGGGGCCAGAGCGGGTGATCTGGGGCACGGACGCCGTCTGGGCCGGCTCACCGCAATGGCAGATCGAGGGATTGCGGCGGCTCGAGATTCCCGAAGAGATGCAGCAGGCACATGACTTTGTCCCACTCGGCGCTGCTGACGGACCCATCAAGACCGCAATCTTCAGCGGCAATCCCTCGCGCTTGTTTGGCCTCCAACCACAGCGCTCGGCCGATCGGTTCGACAGTTACAAGGCGCGCTATCTTGCCGAAGGTCCAGCCCCGAGTAACCGACGCTACGGCTATATCGTCGCCTGACAGCGCGAAATGGGGCGCCGTCCATCCGCTTGGCATTTGCTTGCGCTGACCGGCTCACTGGCCGTCATCTGGACTCTGCAGCCGCAACGATGCCTATGTGCCAGATCGAGCAGATGCCTCGTCATCTTTAGGGAATTCTGCCGCTTGAGCCCCCGGGCCTGTCGGTGATGAACCTGATGGCACTGGCTTAAATGGTTGTGATTGGCCTGTGAAGGCTTCGACCCTTTCCAGAAGTGCCGACTTCACGAGCTAGGCGAGAGAGGTTGTCATGAAAGATCCGGCGGTCGCTATGAAAGAAGACGCATCGAGGTAGCTGTGTGGACCTTCATTATGAGCAAGCATGTAGGCCCAACTGCCACGGATAGCGACCTCAATTCTCTCGATGGCATCAAGAACGATCAGCCGCAAGCGCTCCCGCTTTCGCGGACTGGCCCCGAGCAAGAAACCTATAGAGCGGCTGACGGTTCTCCAGTCGGGAAAGGAGGACTCGCCTCATGGAAACTCAGACGCTCTATCGTGGCCGCCTGATCGATCATGTTCAGCTCGTTGTTAGGGACATTGCCACTTCGCGCCGCTTTTACGACGCCGTGATGGCGGCGCTCGGCGTACCGCTCGGCGGCAGCGCGGACGAACATTTTTGGTATGACGAACTCTTTGTCTCGTTACCCGACGGTCCGGAAGCACAGGGCAAGCTTACGGGGCGTCACCATCTCGCCTTTCAAGCGCAGGACCGTGCGATGGTCGAGGCCTTCTACAAAGCCGCGCTAGAGCATGGCGGCACCGACAATGGAGCGCCGGGTGAGCGGCCCTATCATCCCGGTTATTACGCCGCCTTCGTGCTCGATGCCGACGGCAACAATATCGAGGCAGTCTTCCACGGAGAAGCCGATCGATCGGCGGCAAGCGTCATGATCCGCTTCGAGAGCTAGGCTTCCCTTGTGCGGGTCTCCGATCCGATAGTGCAGGAGGGGCTGTCGTCCCCCGATTCGCTGGTCATGGCACCCCGGGCCGGGTCTTCCGCACCCTCGACAAGCTCCGTTCAACGTCGTCGATGCGCTGCTCTATCACCGGAACACCGTCTGCGCCGGAGAGCATCGCGCTTGGGAGACCCCGGACCTCAATGCGCTCCGCACGAAGGCGGCGGATCATTGCCGCCGAGGGCTGGATCTAGACTCCTGCCCGCGCCCGCTCGACCGCCATCTGCGGGCCGCCCACGACCGGCTCTAGGGTCGCGACGAACTCATCGGTCTTGCTCAACCAGGCTGGCACCGTCTCACCTGCGCCGAACGCGAAATCGGCGCTGGCGCGACGATCGGCAACGACGAGCACCAGTTCGACGCCGTTCTCGCCCGCAATGATCGCGCCCATCGGCGTATCCTCGCGCTGAATACGGAGTTCGCCAGCGCCATAGGGCTTGCCGTCGATTGTCGCTGATCCCTTCACCACCAGGGTCACGATCTCGGTCGACCAGCGCGCCGGGGGCACGATCCGCTCGCCGGCAGCGCCGTGAATGACGTGGACGGCCGGCCCGGCGTGCTCGTCGCCAAGAACGCCGCTCAGTGCTCCGGCATTACCACGTTCGAGCTTCGCGATCGTGCCGCGGACAAAGCCATTCTCGCCCTGCCCGACGCTGGTGTTGATTGCGGCAATACCCCGGTCTCCTGCCGGATGCGGATAGCCTTCGTCCGGCTTGGGTGCACCGTAGACGTCGTCATATTCGAAGATAGTCTCGACATCCTTTTTCAGTGCGATTGCAGCCTGGTTGCCACGGCGATCACCCATGATGAGCATCGTCGTCCCCGCCCCGCCCGGGCCGGGATGTTCCTGGTAGACGATCCCCGAGGCCTGGAACGCGAAGTCGCCCGCCTGGAGCCGGCGGCCCGCCAGGTTCCAGCTATCAGTCAGGATCACCCGGAACTGGTCGCTGCCATGGTGATGGAGCGGGTCGATGCTGTGCCGCCAGTCGAGCGTCTCGCCCTCGACCGGCCGGATCAGGCCGAGCTGGAAACACGGCCCCACTACCGCATCGCCGACGTTGAAGATGAACGCGCGAATCGATCCCGATGGCGTCAGCTTCGGCCACTCCTCCGGACGATTGTAGGAAATGTCGAGATGGTCGCCCTCCATGGACAGACCGGCGTGACCTTGGAACATATCGTCTCTTCCCGAAGAATCTGCAGTAGGTAGTGTTCAGTCCGCGCTGACGAGTTCCGCCGTGAGAATGCTGCAGTTGTCGCCGCAATCCTCCACTGCCGAAACGGTGCCGGCAAGCGCCCCGACCATCGCACCCAGTTGCCCCGCGAACATCGACGGCGGTGATAGCGGCGGATGCAGCCCCAGGGCGAGCAACATTTCGGCGAACTTGTAGCCGGTGCGCAGCGGATCGATCACCAATGTGCCAGCGAGCCGATCGGCCAGCGCATCGCGCGCGGCACTCATGCAGGTGCAGCCGAGCACGATAACCTCGGCACCTTCGGCCAGAGCTGTCCGGCACGCTTCCTCCACGCGGTCGAGCAGGCCGGCCCCGCGCAGGGTGCCCAGGCTGTGGATCTCGCCGGTTTCGAGCATGGCTGGCAATTCAGCATCCTGGGTCACGAAGTAAAGCCCGCTGCAGTGCCCGGCGAATCCATAGTCGACCAGCTGGCGCTCATAGGCAGGCCGCAGAATCTCGGGCCACACCGTCACGATGGCGAAGCGTCGGCCGAGACCCGCCGCCACCTGCATCGACGATTGCCCGGCTCCGACGACCGGGATCGACACCACGGAGCGAAGCTGGCGCATGCCGTAATCGGCAACAGGGCCGATCATGATCGCGTCGAAGCCTTCTGCCTGCGCCCGCAAGCCCGCCTCGACATAGGCTAGCTCGGTGACCATGCGGTCGAGGTCGTTCAGCATTGTCTGCGGGCGCGCGAGCGCGACATATCCGATCTCGAAGCCTGGTGAGACCGCGTCTGCCGGTATCTCGTAGCTATGGCGACTGGCCGCTTGCCGGTCATCCGCATGGCCGATGATATTTGCGATCCGAAGTATCTTCATCTCTGTCGTCCTTGATATTGCGCCGTACAACCGCCATCGATCGGAAGATTATGGGCGCGCAGCGGCGTGACGCCGGGCGCGATGCAGTTCACGCGAATGCCGCGATCGGCATTGATGTCCGCCAGGATCACCCGCGCACCGTTCTCCCCGAACGCCTGCGCGGTAGCGGCGCCGATGCCGTCCACCGCTGCTGTCACGAGCGCAACTTTCCCATCGAACCTGCCAGCCATGTCCTCTCCAATTAATCTTATAAGTTGCTGGTAGAGTGCTGGCCCTCAGTAAACAATGCATCCGCAGCTATGTTTCGGCTCGACGTATCAGTGTTGTTGGGGGTAATGCGGCGGAATTGACCGTCCGCTGGCCACAGAACACAATGCCAGGGGACTGCAGGGGCCGTGAAACAGACTCGGGAGAGACCGCAATATGGCACGCAATCGGCTGACAGCCATCCGTGGCGGGAGCTGCCTGACCTCATGAACCTGCAGCATCTTCGTTATCTGGTGGGCTTTTCGGAACACCGCACGCTCACCGATGCCGCCGATAGCCTGGGCATCTCCCAACCCGCGATCTCGCGGGCGCTGCACGAACTCGAGCAGGAGCTCGGATGCATACTCTTCCAGCGCACGGGGCGGCGGCTGGAGTTCACGCCAGCGGGCCACGACGTCCTGAAGGCCGCGCGACGCGCCCTCGCCGCGATCGCCGACATCCGTCATGTCTCGGATGCACATGCGGTGACACCAATTCTGCGCATTGCGACACTTGGGGCGATCGCCGCAGGCATGTCGCCGGTGCTGGAACGCTTCATCCGCAAGGAGCCGGAAACGCAAGTCCAGGTCCATCACTTCGCGCATGAAGAAGGCATGCTCGACATGCTGCGCCGGCGAGATGTCGATATCGCCTACAGCAGCGTCGCGAAGACGCCGTGGGGCCTCACCTTCACCGCGACGCGCCCTCTCGGCATCGTGCTCGCCTCACCCATCGGCACCAATCTGCCGGCGACTGTCACCTTCAAATCGCTCGACAAGCTGCCGATGATCTGCCCGTCCCCCACCGAGGAGCGGCGCCGACTGCTCGACGAGCCCTGCGAACGCGCCGGCGCAATCCTGAACTGCGTGATCGAAAGCGGCGATCCGACGACTTTCCTCAGCGGCATTCGCGCCGGTATCGGATCCTCGTGCATGTGGGACGTCAACGCCGAACAGGCGACTGGCATCGAGGTTCGGCAGTTCGATCCCCCGCGCGAAATCGCCGTCGGATTCATCCATCATGCGAAGCCCTCGTCGATGGTGCGCACGCTCCTCGATATCTCACGCCGGCTCGAGCGCGAAAGGTTGCGTCCTGCTTGACCATGATGGCCATTGCATACGGCGGCGTTATCTTTCGAAGACAATCATAAGGCCGTATGCGGTTGTCCCTCGACGTTCCGTCATCCATCCGCCGCAGTAAGGAAACCGGCACAGACCGGGCTTGAGAGAGGATGCCGACGCCATCGGCCTCCAATCGATCAAGTATCGCGTTCGGAGGAAATTATGCGAGCATCGTTCTATGGTTTGGTAAATTGCGTCGCGTCGGCGGCAGTTCTGGGTTCATCCGGCGTCGCCGCCGCACAGGGCGCGCCGACGGGCTCCGTCGGCGGCAACATCCCGTCAGTCCCGCCTGCGACGGAAACGCCGACCGATTCCGGCATGGGCGATATCGTCGTCACTGCCCGCCGCGTCAGCGAGAATGCGCAGACGGTGCCCGTCACAGTGTCAGCGTTCAACGCCGATGCGCTGCGTGCCAGTTCGATCAGCCAGCCGCAGGACCTGCAGACTTCGGTCGCCGGTATCTTCCTTGGCGGATCGGGCGCGCCGACGAACGCGAACTACGCGATCCGCGGCGTGACCAAGCCGGTCGCTGGCCAAGGCGCGCCGGGCGTCGTCAGCTATTTCGCGGACGTTCCCCTCCCCGCCTATGTCAGCTCCACGCCGCAATACGATCTCGCCTCGATTCAGGTTCTGAAAGGTCCGCAGGGCACTTTGTTCGGCCGGAACACGGTCGGTGGCGCCCTGCTCATCGATCCGGTCGCGCCGGGCTATCGGTTCGATGGCTACCTGCAGGCGAGCTACGGCAACTTTGACACGAAATCACTGGAGGGCGCGCTCAACGTGCCCATCGTCGACGGCAAGGTCGCGCTGCGCGTCGCCGGCCGGATCAACCGCGGCGACGGACAGGTCAAGAATCTCGGCAGCGGCCGCGATTTCCAGAACCAGCACGACAACAGCTTCCGCGCCTCGCTGCTGATCGAGCCAACCCACTGGCTGAAGAATCTCACCATCTTCGACTATTTCGATCTGCCGCTCAGCAAGAACGGCGGCGCCGCGCAGGTGGTCGTCGCGACGGGTATCCCCGCCTTCCAGCCATTTGTGGACGCTCAGAAGGCACTCGGACCCCACCGCATCGATGGTGGCGACATCGACAATTACAACAGTTCGCGAGCGCTGGGCGTGACCAACCGCACCGATCTCGATTTCGGCGCCGTGACCGTCACCAACATCTTCGGCTTTCGCCAGATCAAGAGCGAAAATCTCAGCAACTTCGACGGTGTGCCGGGCCATGTCCTCGACACCTATCAGCTGATCCGCAACAAGCAGTACACCGACGAGCTGCAGATCAAGGGCGATCTGTTCGACGGCAAACTCGAATGGCTGGCAGGCGCGTTCTATCTGAACACGCCCGATGGGACGATCGGCTACGACAGCGATCTCTCCACACTCGGCGTCCCCAATACCCCGCTCGGCTACAGCTTCTACAGCGAGAAAAGCAAGGCGCTGTTCGCGAACCTGACCTACGAGGTGATCCCCGGCGTCCGCATCAATGGCGGCTATCGCTACACTTGGGACAGCTATGAATCGTGCAGCGGCACCAGCGACGAGCTCGATCCCCGCGCCGGGCGCGGGCCAGGCGATTGCCCGAGCGGTCTCGCCGCAGGCAGCCAGGTCGAGGGCAAGTCGAAGGCCCCGACCTGGACGATCGGCGTCGACTGGAAGGCCTCCGACGAACTCTTCCTCTATGCGACGTCCCGGCGCGGGTACAAGACGGGCGGCATCAATGCGCCGGCGTACGGGCCGGGCCTGCGGCCGTACCAGACCTTCGCTCCGGAAAAGACTACCGACATCGAACTCGGCGCCAAGACCGACTTCCGCTTCGGCGACACCCGCCTGCGCTTCAACGCCTCGGTGTTCCGCGCCAAGACCAAGGGCATCCAGGTCATCGCCACCAGCGTCTCCACCTCCAGCTATCAGGCCGCGAACCTCGCCTGCACCGCGACGAACCCGGCGCCGTTCATTGACGGCGACTGCAACCTGCTCAACGATCCGCTGCAGACCGTCATCACCATCAACGGCGGCGACGTCGTCAACCGCGGTATCGAGCTCGAGGCGACGATTGCGCCAACCCACCGCCTGATCTTCAGCGGCAATGCCACCTTCCTCGATTCGAAGACGAAGAAGCAGACGATCCCCGATGTCCTGTCCGCCTTCTTTCCGGTGGGCGACATCCCGCTGCTCTTCACCCCGAAGACGTCCTATTCGGGCAATGTCAGCTACACCGTTCCTTTGGGTGACGACATCGGCGAGATCGCGTTCAACGCGCAATACTACCACTCTGGATCGATCAATTTCTCGAATCTGATCACCGATCCGTACGACGTCGTGAACGCCAAGCTCGACTGGAACAAGGTCGCCGACCTTAGCCTTGACGTCAGCTTCTTCGTGAAGAACCTGTTCAAGGAAAAATATATCATCGGCCCAGGCGTGACCCCTGCTAACGCTATTCCGGTCTCGACGGCATTGTTCGCACCGCCGCGGACCTACGGCATCCAGGTCCGCTATCGCTTCGGAGCATCGCGATGAGCGCGCGTCCCGATCTCCAGCTCTTCGCCGTCGGCGATCTGCAGCTGATGACGCGCGAGCCGCCAGCTGATCTCTTCGAGCAGGTCACGCCGACCTTGTCGGCGGCCGACATCACTTTTGGCAATTGCGAATGGCCCTATGCTGAAGAGTCGGGCGACACCCATCCGATCGAAGCCCACATCAACGACGATTTCGACGGTGGCGATCTGTTTGCGCCGGGTGCGCCCGAAAGCATCCGGATGATGGGCGCAGCCGGCTTCGACGTCATGTCGGTCGCCAACAATCACACCATGCACGGCGGCTACCGCGCCTTCCTGCGGACGATGGAGCTCCTCCGCGAATCCGGCATCGCGCCTGTCGGCGGCGGCGACAACATCCTCGCCGCGCGCGAGCCGGCGATCATCGAACGCCATGGCTACAAAATCGGGTTCCTTGCCTGCACCACGGGCTTCTTGCCCGGTGCCCATGCTGGCCGCCGGACCCCGGGCATCGTGCCACTGCGTCGGCATACCTATGCCGAGAATGCATCCTGGCAGAACTGGGGCATCGAACCCGACGTCCGCACTCTCGTCAACCGCGACGATCTCGGTGCCCTGATCGAAAGCGTGACGGCGCTTAAGAAGCGGACCGACATCGTCGTCATGAGCTGCCACTGGGGCATACTTGAGCACCCTTCGGCAATCGCGGAATACCAACGCGAGGCCGCCCGCGCCCTGATCGACGCCGGCGTTGACCTGATCCTCAGCCAAGGCCCGCTGCCGATCAAGGGCTTCGAGGTCTACAAGGGCAAAGCGATCCTCTACTGCATGGGCAAGTTCGCGATGATCTCGCCCTGGTCGCGCGACGAAACGCCATCGGGCATTTCCGCGCCGCTGCTCGACGAGACGAGCCGCGGCCTCGGTGCATCGATCACGATCTCGGAAAACGGGATCACCGGTGTCCGGATTGTGCCGGTCTATCTCGGCAGCAGCGGGCGGCCAAAAATGCTTGAACCGGGCGCGCCCCATCACGCCGAAATCCTCCGCATCGTCGCCGAACGCACCCAGGCGGCGGGCCTGACAGGCTCAATGAGCGCCGACGGCGAGATCGACCTCTCGTGACGCGGACTCATGACTGAGCCGGTCGCGCACCAGGACGCGGCTGCGCTGATGCAGCGGCTCGGCGGCTGGCTGTCGGGTCGCATGGCCGGTGCCCCGTCGGTCGAGATCCGCGACGTCGTCGAGCCGTCGCAGGGCTTCTCCAGCCGGACAATTCTGTTCACCGCCGCGATCCGCGCCGAAGGCGGCTGGCGCGAACGGCCGCTCGTCGCGCGTCTGCAGCGCGACGTTGCGGTGCCGATGCTGGCGGATGTCTTTCACCAGTATCGGGTCATGCGCGCGGTCGCGGCACATTCCAACGTCAAGGTGCCGAACATCGACTTTGCCGAGGAGACCGGCGCGGTGCTGGGGACGCCGTTCTTCCTGATGGACTGCATCGATGGCCGAGTACCGCCCGACTTTCCGAGCTACCATGCCCAAGGCTGGTTCGCGGAGAACCTTGATGCAGCGGGGCGGGAGCGGATGTGGTGGAACGGCATCGAGGAAATGGAGCGGCTTCACCGCATCGACTGGCGCGCCTTCCCGTTCCTCGCCCCCGGACTGGCGGAAGCACCCACTGCCGTCTTCTACCTCGAAAAGTTCGTCGCGAACTGGTTCGACTGGGCGGCACAGGGGCGGTCGTTTCCGGTCATCGAGGAGTCGCTCCGGTTCCTGATCGCCAATCCACCGCCGACGCAGCGCTCCGGGATCGTCTGGAACGACGCGCGGCTCGGCAATACGATGTTCCAGTGCGACACGGCGGAGGTCGCGTCGCTGCTCGATTTCGAGGTCGCCTCGCTCGGCCCGCCGGAGATCGACCTCGCCCATTGGATGTATCTCGACGACGTCTTCAGCACCAATTTCGGGATCGCACGCATCGCCGGAATCCCCGACGAGAACGCCGCAATCCGGGGTTTCGAGCGCATCTATGGTTGGCCCATGCCCTATTTCAGCTATTACCTCGCGGTGGCGGCGCTGAAGATCCTTATCCTGTCAGTGCGTGACTACAGCAACGGCAAGACGATGGACACCCCCGAGGCCCTCCCCGATTTCCTCGTTGATCGGCTTCGCCACTATGTCGCCCGCTATGCCGATTACCTTGCGGGATGAATGAGAGTGACGATGAACGAACCACGGGACAATGCCATCCGAGGGCAAGAAGATCGGATTCATCGCGACCGCAGTTCATCAGGACTGGGCTCGGTAGATCGGTGTGAAGTCGATAACGCCAAGGAGTCCCACGATCGCGGTCTCGTCATACGAGGATCGCATGGCAGAACGACCGTCAAGGTGCGAATGGCTGCAGCGCATATTGGGTGAGACGCTCTCGTGCAGGCACCGCCTCTGCCATGCGATCCTCGACCTGCCTCGCAAAATAGTCGAGCAACATCGCATCGTGCTCCGGCCCGGCCGTTTGGACGAAGCGCTCCATCGCGGCATCCGTCTCGCGCCAGTCCGCGGGACGGTAGCCCAGGATCGCGGCCGCACGATCGAGATCGGCCGCCTCATGCGCCGGCCGCATCGCTGCCTCCGCCCTCGCCCACTCGACCAGGCTCTCGGCTGAGCACCTGTCGTTCTCGCCGAGCTTCGAGTTCGCGGTGTCGATCCTGCCGACCGTCGCCTCCAGGACCTGCCACACGATCTGCGAGCGAGTGTCTGCAGGCTCGGCTGGCGTCGACGGGACAATGGTGACGCCCATATGCTCGGCGATGGCCCAGAGCAGCGCCCGACGACACAAAATATCCCAGATGATGTACTCATATTGCATGTCCGCAGGACCCGGATCGGCCAACGGTCCGGCTAACGTCATCGCCGAAGAGAGCATGAATGTCGCAGTGTGGTAGCTGAACGCTTTCTGATCGATCACCATCCCCGTGATGCGCGCATAGTGGCGGACCAGATGATTGGGACCGGCACCCAGGGGCTCGGTTGGATGCCGCAGCCGGAGTGCGGCGAGATCGTGCAGCGGATCACCGATATGGGTGGCCTCGAAGTCGTATAGAGTGGTGACCCTGCCCTCTTCGAAGAGGAATTGTCCGGGGTCTCCATGAAGGAGGCATGTCCTGCTGCGATCCTGCGGCACGTTGCGTGACACCCATCGTAGAGCCCATTCCATCATCGGTTGCGGAGTCTTCTTGAGCCGGTGGAAGATCGCTATGTTGGGAGCCAAATATGCGAACGCCGTCTCTTCCGGAGAACTCGGCTGAGCCACGCCTGCAGCGACAAATGGCGCGGTGTCGAGGCTGTGGATCCGCGCGAGGATTTCGATGCTTTCCTCGGCGATCCGCTGCGCCTCAGCGGCATTGGCCGCCTCCGAGACATCCCGCGTCCCGGGCACGCGATCCATGACGATCCCCTCGGGATCATGGCTCATGCCATAGACGTGAGGAACCGGAATGCCGCCCTGTTCGAGCAGCTTGAGGATCGCGGCCTCGCGCGCCAGGCCGGGAAATGTCTCGGCATCAATCCCTTTATCTCCACGAATGTAGAGGGGGATCGTGCGGCCGTCGCGGCTGACTTCCGCATACCAGCTCGTACGCCAGCGTGGCTGCCGCTCCAGCATTGTCACGCGTCCGCCGACCAGCCGCTCAATCTGCCGGGCGAGCCGCTCAGTCACGTCGCCCTTAACTACAGCAAGGTTCATGTTCATTCCCGCCCGCGGATGAAGATCGTGCCTTCGTCGGGTGAGCCACGATCCGCGCCCGACGAAGATGGCTTCAGTTCAAAGATCAGGCGTCTGTGGCCAGAACCGCGAGTGAAGCGATCCGTCCTCTCGAAACAAATATGTCTCGATCGATTCGAGATCGATGGTCTTTCCATCCTGGACCAGCTTGTGCGTGAAGTAGGTCGCGGCCTCGCCGTTTGCGACCATCGCGGACACTAGACGGGACTGCACATTGACCCCGTCCTGCCACATGCGTTCAAGATGGTCCCATCCGTGGAAGACATCACCGTTCGCCGGCCACTCGAGCGAGTAGCCGCCGGGCGCTATCTGCCGGTAAAGCGCCATGAAGTCGTCCTTGCGGCTCTTGTCGTTGAAGAGGCGGGTCTGCTCGTCGAGGAAGTTGTGGATGGCCCTTGATGATGGAATGCTCATGCCGACTCCTTTGATTAGGTTCAGGGATGACGTGACGCGCGGAGCGCGGGACAGGGTATGGGATGGCCATCCGTCAATGCAAAAGCGATCGGCATAGCAAGGCTAACCGGCTATGACGGCCTCGGGCTGCATGCCGAGCTGCTTGCCAAGATCGGCCGTATCGAAATATTCTCTCCAGCTCAGGATCTTGCCCTCTGCATCGAGATCGTAGACGGCGACGAGGGCGTGCGAGACGCGCACCCCATGCATCGTGAAATAGTCCAGGCGTTCGGTCATCACCGTTAATCCGGCGGAGACCAGCTTGACGATTCCGCACTCCATGAAGGTCGAGAACTCGCGCTGACGTTCAATTTCAGCGCGGATCGCCTCTCGCCCCTGTACGACTTGGCCGGGCACCCACAGGTGCCATTCACCTTCCGTCGCGAAATAGCCGGCGATGGTGTCCGGATCAGGCTTCTCGACCTTGCCCTCGCCCCACGCGGCGCAGAAATCACGCACGATCTTCTCGGCATCGATCATTCTATGCTCCTCTCCGATCGTCTTTATATCCAAATATCCAACTTGCCTCGATGACACGCCTACCTCCTCGATAACACGCCTACCTAACGGCAGGCATCAGGCCCTGTGGCGGCCATAATCTGGCGACTTGAGGAAGGAGAGCGATGATGCGAGCAGTGCGCTTTCACGATTATAACGGTCTGTCCGGGGTCCGTATCGACCAAATCCCAACCCCCAGCGTCGATCCTGGGGCGCTGCTCGTCCGCGTGCACGCTGCTGGCGTCAATCCGTTCGATCGCTATGCAGTGGAGGGATATGTCAACGCCTTCGTCTCGTTCACCCTCCCGGCCGTTCTCGGTCGGGACTTCTCGGGAGTCGTCGAGGCGGTCGGCGCGGAGGTCACGGGGTTCATGGTCGGGGATGCGGTGTTCGGACAGGCGGCAGCGGACGCGGAAGGGACCTTCGCGGATTATGTATCGATCCCTGTGGATCGCGCCGCCAAAAAACCGGAGACGATATCGCACATCGATGCAGCATCTCTCCCCAACGTGCTGATGGCCGCGTGGGATGGGCTGTTCTCGACGGCGCGTGGTCTCGATCTCCAGCCTGGGCAGACGATCCTCATCAACGGCGCAGCGGGCGGGATCGGCGGCGTCGCGACGCAACTCGCACGCTGGCGTGGCGCGCGGGTGATCGGCACAGCATCGGCGGGCAATCTCGATCTTGTCCGTGATCTCGGCGCCGAACCGCGAGACTATGCGGCGTCCGACTGGCTGGACGGCCTTGGCGAGATCGACGGCGTCCTGGATAGCGCGGACGGCAGCAACGCGGATCTGATCTGCGAAAGACTGCGTCCTGGCGACCGCTATGTCGCGCTTCGTGGCCTGCCCTCGGCCGACTTCGCGGAGCGCTGGGCTGCGAAGGGCATCGTCTGCCGCGTCGCGAGCGGCCCAGACAGTGCAGGCGCGTGGCCGGACATGGCGAAGGTGGTCGCTCAGGGACCCGTCCGACCGGTGGTGACGGCGACCTATCCGCTCGAGCAATTCGGCGATGCGCTAGCCGCGCTGGGAAGCGGCCATGCGCGCGGCAAAACGGTACTGATCATGAAAGATTCACAAGATTGTCCGTAGGCGAAAGGCCGCCGCCGGGATGGCCTTTCGTGGCTGCCAGCGCAGTACCTGGGCGGGCCTTGGCCGTCCGGCGCGCGCCCGCGCCGCCACGGTCGACAAGCTTGACGTTCCCGCGCCGCCAATCAAGGGTGTCGCCGTACGAGGCAATCGCGTCGTACAACATGCCTCAGACAAAGGCCGTCTGATCACCAGAGCACGCGGAGACAGGCGCTCCTTCCAGAAACGGACGGAGCGCCTGATCCGGGCCAGCCGTTGAGCTGTCCTTGATCGCCTTGGCAAGGCGAAGGTAAGCTTCTTCGACGCTTTGATCTTGATTGTTTCGCCACGAAATAGCCGGAGCCTGAAAACGAGATCAGTTCGCTCCAAACCGCTCGATGGCATGTGCATGGGTCGGGTTGAAACTGCTGTGCTGTTCGTCCCACTCCGAAAGATCGAACAGCGCAAGCGGAGTGAGATGAAGCCCGCCATCCGCAAAGATCGTCATTCCGGTGATATACCGGCTCTCGTCCGAACACAGCATCAGCACCGCGCCGCCGATATCCTCCTCGGGATCCCCGACATAACCCAGGGCAATGGCCTTGCGGAGACGACGGCCGAATTCCGGGTTAGCCTCCTCCTGTGCGATGTGGGCGGGGCTCAGTCCGGCTGGAGCGATGCAATTGACCCGAACGCCAAATCGACCCCATTCCCGCGCGGCCGTTCGCGTCAGCCCACGAATCGCTTCCTTGGTGCTGTCATAATCACCGAACAGGGGCTCGCCATCGACACCTTGCAGCGAACAGAAATTGATGATCCGTCCGTCCGCTTGCGTCTTCATGTACGGAATTGCGGCCTGCATCGTCCAGAGTGAACCGAGCAGGCCGGTTCGATATGAATATTCGAACATGGCCGTCGTCTTGTCTTCGATCAGGGCAAGGGGCGTGAATCCCTGGGCGGCGTTGACAAGGATATCTATACGCCCAAACTGGTCATACACTTCTTCGACCAGTGCTTTGGCATCGATCTCTTGTCCGATATCCGTCCGACGGAAGACAACGGGTACTCCGAAATCCTTCTCTATCTCGGCGCGTGCGATGGGGCCGGTCTCTTCGTCAATTTCCGCGATCGCGATGGTTGCGCCCTCGCGCGCAAGCCGTCTAGCCGTGCCGTAACCAAGTCCTCGTCCCCCGCCCGTGACAATGGCGATCTTACCCTCGAGTCGCTTCATGGCCCTCTCCCGTTATCTAGCACCGAAGGCATAGCCCACCGCGCTGGTGGTTCCGACTACACGCATCTTGAATGAAATCTTGATGCTTAACGGAATTACTAGTAATGCATATATGTTCATCTAATGCATGACAAGGCGAGAAAACCAAAGATGAAGCGGCCCAAAACGATGATATTGTTGCGTAAGACCAACGACCGGACCGAGGACAAGTTCTTCCGCCGCGTTCGCGACTACGTGATCCCCCGGCTTATCGAGCGATGCGGCGACAGCGTTGATGGACTGACGATCAACCGAGTGGAGGAGATGAATTTTCGCGGAGGCATGCCGACCAACGCCGCCGGGCATATCTGGTCCGCAATAGTGGAGGTTTATTTCAGCAGGGAAGCGGACATGTTGCCTGCGATAACTGATGCCATCTTACCGACATTGAATGAAAGCGAAGACATCCTCTTCGATAATGCCGTTGTACCAGTCACCGAGATAATGATGTACGACAATCTCACTTCGCCCGATCCAGTGAAAATCTTCGGCCTTTTCCACATTACGGGAGGCTTGACCCGGTCCGAAGTCCATCGTTACTGGCATGGTCCGCACGCGGAAATGGGATTGCAGTTGAAAGCAGACACCATTATCCGCAAATATTCCCAGAACCATACTCTGCTCGATTATGTAGCCCCGGATCCCCGGTATCGCTACGATGGGGCATCCATCGCGTATTTCGACACCGTTGAGGATGCCGGAAAAATTTACCGCAACCCCGCCGTCCTCGACGTGGCAGAGGCGGATGAATTGCTGATGGGCACCGAGCCCGCCGCAGTTGTGTCGATCGCCGTACGTGAGGAGATCGTGTTTGATCGCAATGGTAGCCATTCCACGTGAACGACGGCGCATGAATTGCTTCAGGTGCACATAGCAGAGCAGGCGCGGGCATGGTCGTCCGTGTGACGCCTACCTCCGATTCATGACGGCAACCACCCGCATATAATCGTCGTTGGGGCCAGGATCAGCCAAACCCATCATACCGGCAAGAACACCCGAGGCCGGGTTGACGAGCCAACCGCTATTATCCGGCGCAAGCAGCCCATCTGCGATCAGGTTACGAACGGTCCGCGCCATAACGAGTGACATGCGCACACCAGAAAGCTTCGCGTAATAGTCAAGGTTGGCGACCGGGCGGCCAAGTGCAACCTCGAACGCATCGATCTGCTCGGCGCGCGTTGGCATGCCAGTCAGCAATGGCCGGCCGTCACTGACCATCTCGTCGACGAAGAACCACCAGCTCAGGTCTATCTCGGCTGGGCCGACGGCACTCGCTTCGAAGTCCACTGCTGCCGCTATCCGACCATCACGGAAGAAGAGAAAATTACCCGGATTGGAATCCCCCCAAAGCAACTCCACTTCGGCACTTCGGGGACGATGCTCGTGCAGATATGCCATTGCCGCGTCGACCACGGGATGCTTCTCGCCTGCGCACGCCATGTCCCGCCAAGCGCCAAGCCAGCCGAGATAGGCGTCCAGCCCCGGTGCCCCATATTCGGAATTGTGGAGGAATCCGAAATCTTCGCGCCAGGGCAGCTTGTTGATCTGGGAAATTGTATTGATTGCCCCAAACCATGCCTCGCGCCGGGTCGCCGGGTCGAGCTCATGGAGCAGGCCCGCGACATGATAGCTTGGATGCATCGGCAGCGAAACGCCCGAGATTCGATCCATTACGAGAAAGCTGCCACCAATCAGCGATGCGTTTTCTTCCCAGCCCACGATCGCGGGCACCGAAATTCCATGATTGCTCAACGCCTGCATCATGCGGGCCTGCTTAACAATGCTAGTCCCTAGAAAGGTGTTGCGGCCGGGTCGTTCGATCCGCACTACCAGTGCCCGCTTACCCATGACGCCGGTAGCGCAGCCCTCCAGATCGATAAGGAAAGTATCTGCCGAAAAGCCCGTCTTCGGAACCGCAACGTCGACAATATGACAACGATCGCCTAATTCCGGCTGGCGGCACAACCATGATTCCAACCCTGCGATAATTGACGAAGGCGCTTCCAAGCCGATCTCCTTTCCTTTGCCCTTCACAAGCGGTCGAGGATCGGCTCCATCTTTGCCAAGGCGAGGTGGTTCGTTGCCGCGTCCGGGCCCGCAATGATCAGGCATTGCCGCAATAACCGGCGATAGAAGAGTCGGACCAGGGCCTTGTCATGCTCGGGCGCCGCAGAGCGTACGAAGTCCACCAGTTCGCGATCCGCCACCTTCAGATCCTTGGGCCGATGGCCCAGCACCTCAGCAGCATCATTCAGATCTGCGTCGCGTGCCCAGCCGTGATAATGAAGCTGATTACGAAGATAGATCGGGATGGCGGCGAGCACCCCACGCTGCCAGTCTGCAAAGTCTTCGGATAGCGGCAGATGTTGCACCTCCGCTATCAGCTTGTCGAGCGCCATGTCCTCCAGCGGCGTGACATCCGGTTCTGGCAATTCGAACTCTTCCAATTCCAGGCCAAGTATCTCGGCCATTGCCTCGGCGCAGCGACGCCCGATCAGCGCCACCTGAACTTGAGCTTCCACCCAATCTCCGCCCGGCACAATCTTGTCGAGGGCGAAGAGCGGTGCATAATAGCCGATGCACATAAAAACGACCGTATGATAAGCGATAACCCGCGCATCGAGCGGCTCGCCCAGAGCTTTTTCATAGTGCCGGAAGAGCGCCGGCAAATCGCCCATATTCTCGATCGGATGGCGCCCGCGGAAACATGCAAGATCGTGAAGGTGATCGCCCAAATAGCCGACCTCGACATCCAGGATGGCAGTTACTTCGGGGCCTTCGGAGAGGAACTGGCCACAATCGCCCGTGACGAAAGAGATGCGCGAACGATGCTCCGGAACATTGCGCCGGAGCCAGACTGCGCAAAATTCCATGAACGGATCGATAATGCCGTGATCGGTACACATGGCGTAGAAGCGTTCAAAGCTATTGAGCGCAATGTCGCTCGCGCCTGACGGCATCTTTGCGCCCGCTTCGGCAAATTGTTCCGGCGGAATCTGGTGCATGCCGGCTAAGATTTCCATATATTTGAGGCTGGCGGCCCATCGATCGTCAGTCATGACTGAACCGGACTCGATCGCCTCCTGGACAAGCCCCGGATCCCTGCCACCGCGCATCCATTCCATTATGATCGCAAGAGGCTCAGGGCACATTCCGTGGACATGCGGCACGCGTATGCCGTTAGCCTCGAGCACCTGCATCATGCGCATTTCGTATTCGAGCGGATATGGATGCGCGCTCCACTCGCGCGTGCCCTTGCACAAAAGATCGGTGGGTGCGCCATTGTCCTGGTACGTTGCGCGCCACACCGGACGCCAGCGACGCTGGCGAACGATCTTGTCGACCGGGCCGCCGAGATTCTCCGTAATCCAGGCAGCGAGCTTACCGAAGTCGTCCGATTTGTCGTCAATCCGGGCAACGGGGTTCCTGTTCGCAACGTTGATGGTCATGGATGGATCCTCTTTTTATTTAGATGTGCACAAAACCACCATATTGGTGATATCCAGCCTTTGCAGCCCGCCCACGGTTCCTAAAAGCGATAGCCGAGTGTCACTCCATAGGTTCGCGGTTCACCAATCGATCCTTCAGCAACACCGAAAGATGTGATGAAATCGGCGACGTTGGTAAGGTAGCGCTTCCGCGTTATGTTACGTCCCCACACCGACAATTCCATTGCCGGGTTGTCCAGGTTGAGGGTGACGCGCGCGTTCAGCAAGCCATAGGCCGGGATAATGCCGACGCGGTTCGCCAGTTCGTATTGATCCTTGACGTTCTGGGTTGCCTGATCGGCGGCAGTATTCTGATAAGCAGCACGGCGTGAAATATAAGCATAATCCGCATGCACCGACAACTGGCCAAACGAGATTGGTATAACCTGAGTCGCACCGATATTCCATGTTAGCCGCGGTGCCTGAGGAATTTTCTCACCACTGCGATCGACGTCGAACGGCTTGAGCGTGCCAGTGGCATTTTGGCCGACGCAGGCTGTCGACGGAAGCCCACGATCGGCCCCGTCGACACAGATGATCTGCGTCTCATTGAAGGTTCCCTTAACGTACTTTGCCCGCAACAGTGAGAGGCTGCCAGTCACCTCCATGCCCTTCCAGGGAAGGACGGTCGCTTCAAACTCGGCACCATAGCTGCGCGCCTTGCCAGCGTTGGTCGTATAGGATGTCAGCGACTGAAAGACTGGATCAAAAGTGCGGATATTCCGCTGAACGTCGCTCTGCCAAGCGTGGAAAATCGCTACATTGAAGCGCAACTTGCGATCGAACAAGTCAGCCTTGAAGCCTGCTTCGACATCGCGAACATTTTCCGGCTTGAAGGCTGGAGCGATCGAGTCTCGCAGATTCCACCCCCCAGCCATGGAGGCGCCGCTCGTCTTCGCATATACGAACATCGAGTCGTTCACTTTGTAATCAAGGCCAGCCGTCCAGGCAGGATAATCAAAATCGATATCGCGCGTACGGTCGCAGGCGCCGCCCGGGATGTCCCGCTGATCTGCCGGAATCGCACATTCCAGCGTGTCACGATCCAGCCGAGTGTGCAGCACCAGCTTGCGGCTGTCCCACGTATAGCGCAACCCGCCGGTTGCTCTCAGCCGGTCGGTAAGATGATAGTTGATCTGGCCATAAATAGCCTTGGAAACGCTGCGGGCATCACCCGAGGTATTGCGAAAAACCTTGGCATTGGGATCAAGTATGCTGAAAGATTTCGCATCGGCCTCCTCATATCCCTTTTCAATGAAATAATAGAGTCCGCCTATCCATTCCAGCCTTCCCGACTTTCCGGAGAGCTGCAATTCTTCGCTGAACTGTTTTTGCCTGGTGTGCGCGATGAATGAGACCAGATTTATTGGCAAACTGTCGATGTCGAGGGTGTCTCCGGACTTTGCCTCGCGATACGCAGTGATTGACTGAAGATTAGCACCACCGAGGTCGACATCCAGTGTCGCCGAAACGCCCTTCCCGCTGCTCCGGTTCTGGGGCTTATCGAGATCAGCTTCGCCAGTGTCGTTGTAACCATAGCTGCTGTAAAAGTTTTTCTTATTCAGCAGATAATCATTCGGATCGATCCCCGTTCCCGCCACTGCATCTCCGACCGTGAAGCCGGGCGAAAGCTCAAAATCGGGATTATAGCCGACGAGACCTGTCAACTGGCCGCTATCGCGGAAGCGCGTATAATCACCAGACACAGTCAGCGTGAAAGGCTTATCGGCCGGAGCCCAGCGCAACTGCCCGCGAACATAGTAGTTTCCGCGCACGTCGGCCGCCGGTCGATCGAGCCTCACGAAACGCCCATATCCGTCCCGCTCGTTATAGGAGCCGGCAAAACGGACAGCGAGTTCATCCCCCATGAGAGGAATGTTCAGAACTCCCTCATAACGCCGATAGTCATAGTTCCCCACGCTCGCCTTAACCGAGCCTTCAAGATCACCGGTAGGCGCGTTTGTTGTCAGACTGATAGCGCCGCCTACGGTATTACGCCCGAAAAGCGTGCCCTGCGGTCCACGAAGAACTTCAACGCGAGCGACATCAATGAGATCGAGATTACTGCCGGTCGGGCGCGCAATATAGACGCCGTCGACATAGATGCCGACCGCCGGGTCCGTAGCGGTGGTTGGCTCGTTTTGACCTTGCCCGCGGATCGCGACGAACACAATCGAGGTCGGCGCGCCACCTCCCGTCGCAATGCTGAGCGATGGAGCGGTACGCTGCAGATCGGCAACCGCTGTGATCTGCGCGCGATCCAAGCTGGCCGGGGTCAGGGCGGTGACGGCGACTGGCGTCGTCTGAAGCGCCTCGCTGGAACGGCGGGCAGTCACGATGATATCTTCAAGACCGCCCGATTCCGCCGCATTACTGACCGCGTTGGCTTCAGCGGTAGATGCGGGCGCTGGATTGGACACCTCTTCATCCGAGGCCTGTGCGAATGCCGGGCAACCGAACAAAGGCACGCCTGCAACTATGAAGATCGAAACCGAAGTCAGCAGCCCAGAAGCGCGCATTCTGATCCTCCCCTTTTTGAGCTTTTGCCCAGACGACCCTTGTTTCTGATCGTTTATAGGAAAGTCAGATATGTGCCATAACGATTATTATGTATACAAGAAGTTTTTACATATAATCTGAAGCCAGTTTTGATTATGCTTATCGAACTTCCAGCAGGGCACCGGAATGGACTAGCCTAGCCTCACACGCCAAGACAGACAAAAATGAAAGACCCGGCGCCGGCAGATGGCACTGTCCTAGCTCCAGTCAGCAGACGGTGGCGGATCAGTATCATCTGCTATTAATTTCATTTACGCCCATTTATGCATAACGAACTAGACATACGGACAAATGAACAATACGATATCCATCGTAGTTGGTCGAACAGCCGGATTCTACGGCGGACAACCCGACGGCACGATCGCAAACGAGAGTCGATCGGTTTCATTGGTAAGCATAGCGCAGCGTCATTCGGTCGACAGGATGTCGAACAATGCAATCTTCGTGCAGCACGGCTAATGATCGGAGGATTGTCTTTCTTTATATCCGATCGGCCTCCGGAAACGTATAAAGGACGAAACGCGCCATGATCGAGACCCGCATCGGTATCTGTAAAGTATGTTGGGCGACATGCCCGATTGAGGTAACAGTCGATAACAACCGCGCGATCAAGGTTGTCGGCGATCGCGAGTCACCGATATATGGCGGATATACCTGTCCGAAGGGGCGGGCGATGCCGGAAGGGCATTATTCGCCCGATCGGGTCCTTCACGCGCAGCGGCGTCGATCCGACGGTCAATATGAAGCCATCACCACCGACCAGGCGCTCGACGAAATCGCAGCGAAGCTGAAGGCGATCATCGACGAGCACGGGCCCGAAGCGGTCGCGGTCTATCCCGGCAATGGAAATCTGAGCAATCCACTTAACCCGGTCATGGGAGCCATGTTCATCATGGCGATGGGCACGTATCCAGACCGATTCTTCTCCGTCCAGACGATCGATCAGGCAGGCAAGGTGATCGCGCAGGCGCTTCACGGTCGCTGGATGGCAGGACCAAATGCATTCGCCAGTTCGGAAACCTGGATCATGGTCGGCACTAATCCGGTAATCTCCAAGCAGGGCCTCTCGATCAACCCGGGTCAGACCGTGAAGCAGGCCGTGAAGAACGGGATGAAGCTGATTGTAGTCGATCCGCGCAAGACAGAATCTGCCAAACACGCCTTTCTGCATATTCAGCCGCAACCCGGCCAAGATTCAACATTGCTTGCAGGCTTCCTGCACGTCATCTTCGCCGAAGAGCTTTACGACGCGGATTTCGTGACGGCCAATGCCGTTGGCTTCGATGTGCTCAAGCGCGCCGTGGCCGGCTTCACCCCCGACCATGTATCGAGGGTGGTTGGTGTACCGAAGAATCAAATACTGCTGGCTGCGCGCACCTTCGCCGCCGCTAAGAGCGGTTGTGTGGTGACCGCTACAGGTGCCCACTTTCCACTCCATGGCACCCTTGCCGAATATTTGGCCCTGTGCATCAACACAGTTTGCGGACGCTGGGTCAGGGCGGGACAGCCACACAGTCAACCGCATGTGCTCCTGCCCGGGGTGGACATCCGCGCCCAACCCTATGCGCCCTATCAACCATGGGATTACAGCATCCGCAGCCGGATCAACGCCCTACCACGAACAGTGGTCGGCGCGCCCACGGGGACACTTCCCGACGAGATCCTGACCCCCGGGAAAGGTCAGGTGCGTGCGCTAATTTGCTCGGGTAGCAATCCCATGGTGTCGCTGCCGGACCAGATGCGGGCTTTCGAGGCGCTCGGCTCACTCGACCTCCTCGTGTCGTTGGACGTTGAAATGTCAAACACAGCGCGGATGGCCCATTATGTCATTCCCGACAAAATGTCGATGGAAACGCCGGGGGTCACTCAATTCACCGAGTCGATGAAATATTACGGTATCTGGACGGGCGGCTACGAGCAACCTTATGCCATGTACGCACCGGCGATCGTACCGCCCCCGGAGAACTCCGACACGATTGAAAGCTGGGAATTCTTCTACGAAATTGCAAAACGGCTCGGACGGCAGATAGTCTATCATGCAAATTCCGCCGGGACCGGCGAGCATTGGGACAAGCTCCCCATCCCCTTCCCCCTCCCTCTTGATAGGCGTCCGACGACGGAGGAGATGTTCGAGTTCATGTGCGCCGGCTCACGCGTGCCTTTGTCGGAAGTAAAGCGGCATGTTCACGGCAAGTTGTTTGACGAGCTCGACATCACCGTGAAGCCGCGCGCCTCCGATTGCGACGCGATGCTCCAGCTTGGCGATCCCACCATGATCGCTGAACTTGACATCGTGCTCAACGAAAACGGTGATACCGCTGTTCCCAGCGCGGAATTCCCGCTAATGATGACGCCACGGCGCACCAACGAAATGATGAACTCGATCGGCCGGCAAAACCCGAAGCTCGGCGGCAAGAAATCCTATAATCCTGCTTTTCTCAATCCTTCGGACATGGAGCGGTTCGGCGTTTCAGCGGGGGACATTATCCGCATCCACTCCCTTCATGGCGAAATACTCGGCGTCGCTGAACCCGAGCCGCATCTGCGCATGGGCACGCTGTCAATGTCCCATTGCTATGGCCCGAACCCAGACGAACCCCTCGATCCGAAGGGACAGGGTGGGTGCACCTCACGGCTAATAGACGCGAACGCCGATTTTGATCCTATCTTCGGCCAGCCTCGGATGGGCGCGATCCCCGTCGCGATCGCGCCAATCGAAGATGAGCTGTCGTTGCTCCACGCGGCGGAATAGGGGTAACCAAACAATATTTGAAATATAATAGAGCAAAGGCCCTGCTCGCAAACTGCGAGCAGGGCCTCCGGTTCGAAGCTACTTAAAAGCGAAATCCATAGCTGGCTACGATCTGGTGTCGATCAGTATCGACATCGAAACGGCTGCTGGTGGCACCATCGAGAAAATGAATATGGCCGCGATTGTAGTTTGAGTAGCGGTATTCCACTTTCGCAAAGGAATTGGAGCCGATGGCGTGCTCGACGCCTGCACCAACGCGCCAGCCATCCAGCTTGAAGTTGGTGTCTGTCTCCTCGTCGGTGTCCCCCGCGAGAACGTTCAGCTTTTCATTTGTATAACCACCCTTCACATACACCAGCATGGAAGGAGTGGCCAGAATGCCGGCACGGGCGCCCACATAGATGTCGCGGCCCGCATCAACCCGGCCAAAGCCGAAATCATCGACATAAGAGTGCCGGTCGCTTTTGGCAGTAGAGTCCGTGAGTTCAGCCTCTACGCCCAGCACGGCCCCGCCAACGGCGATGTCATATCCAATTCCCAAGCCATAGAGCAGACCATCGACCGATTGATCATCCCGGCCATTGTCATTGTCGATGTCACTTCCGGCGCCCACATGATCATAGCCGATCAGGCCTTCCACGCGCGGTCCGGTGAAGGTGGAATTGGTATCCTGCGCGAACGCTGGTGAGGTGAGGGCTGCGGCCCCCGCGAAAAGAGTTGCGACGATTATTTTATTCATAACTGCTCCATATTAAACCTCCCCATGACGGGGACGTATTTGAAGCAATTGTGCGCCGCCTTGGTTTCATCAACGCCAGATAAACGGGGAAACTGGCGTATTTTTATCACATTCGAACTGCCTATGCTGAGTGCGGTTTTTAGAGCGCCGCTCAGTTTGGTGCATGCGAAAACAAATATAGAGCGCCAGCAACGATCAAGGTCCCCCGCGAGGATACTCGAAGTGGATTTGAGGATAGCGCACCGAAATCCCTGCATGATTGACGCGCCGCAACGTAACGGTTATCGGCAGCATCGCGACAGGTTCCCCGGTAACGGGGATGAAAATGGGAACGGGGTAAAAGTCCCGGCTGCCCCTGCAACTGTGAGCGGTGAGCCATCGGACCACATGCCATTGGGATCAAAAGATCCTGAGAAGGCGGTCCGAACCGGCGTTGACCCGCGAGCCAGGAGACCTGCCCGTCGCCGTCGTTCTTCGCGCGGACAGGGTGTGCCGAGCGGACGGGGGTGAACCCGAGAGACGACATGTTTGGACCGCGTTTTCGCGGAGACGTGTCGTGCGCCTGACGGCTTCGGCACCTCTTGCGAGCGTGGCCCTTCGTTCAGGGGTGCCCGCTAATGTTGAAGTTTGTTTTCTGTTTGTCCCTTTTGCTGTCCACTGCCGCCTACGCAGAGGATTTTCCGCAAACGGCGCCCGCGCCGGATGCGGCAACCGCTGCGGAGACGAATATGATCGTCGTCACCGCCACGCGAACCTTGACGCTGATCGATCAGGTGCCAGCTTCTGTCACCGTCCTGGGCAAGGCGGCGATCGACCGCGCTCAGGATATCGGCGTTTCCGAACTGCTGCTCCGGACGCCCGGGGTCAGCCTGTCGCGCAATGGTGGTTATGGCGCTGCGACATCGCTGCGCATTCGCGGTGCGGAAACCGATCAGACCGTGGTGGTGATCGACGGAGTAAAACTCAACGATCCTTCCTCTGCCGGGGGTGGCTATAATTTCGCCCATCTGCTCATCGGGGATGCGGCGCGTATCGAAGTGCTGCGTGGCCCACAATCTATTCTCTGGGGCAGCCAAGCCATTGGCGGCGTCGTCAATGTCGTCACCGCCCTGCCTGAACGATCGCTGGAGGGCAGCTTCGATGTCGAGGCTGGATCTCGTCAAACGGTGAGCGCGCGCGCTGCCGTCGGAGGCAAGACGGGGTCTGTGCGTTGGCGGATCGGTGGCCAAACCTTCACGACCGAGGGCATATCAGCCCTCGCCCCCGCTTTCGGAGGGCGTGAAACCGACGGATATATAAACCGCAACGTCAACGGGCGTGTCGAAGTGGCGCTCACCAAAGGCGTTACGGCGGATTTCCGAACCTATTATTCCCATGGGCGAATCGAGATCGACGCCAGCAGCGGGGATACATCGGAATATGCCCTGAACCGTGAGTTTGTCGGGTACGGCGGGCTCAATATCGACCTGCTAGAGGGTCGGTTCCGCAACCGCTTTGGATATGGCTACACCAATACCAGCCGCGACAACTACAACCCGGCGCGATCAAGGCCGCAGACTTTCGACTCCGCTGGACGGAACGAACGCCTAGAATATCAGGGCAGTCTCTCAATTACCCAAGGTTTGACGGCGCTGTTCGGCATTGAGAATGAGCGCTCGCGCTTCCGTAGCGTCTCACCACCAGCGTCACTCTCCACGCCGGTTCCTCCGTTCGCGCGGGGCTCCGCCGAAATCACAAGCGTCTATGGCCAATTGCGTGTCGAACCTCTGTCAGGACTCACTCTTACAGGGGGTGTGCGGAACGATGATCACAGCCGGTTCGGTGGAGAGACCTTGTTTTCGGCGGGCGGCATCTGGGTTCTGCCCACCAACACCGCTCTTCGGGCGAGCTATGGCGAAGGCTTCAAGGCTCCGACGCTCTACCAGCTTTTTTCCGAATATGGCAACGTCGCGCTTAGACCGGAGCAGGCGCACGGATGGGAAGTTGGCGCTGAACAGCGGTTCTTGGGCGGAAGGCTGAACCTGGGCGCAACCTATTTCGAGCGCACCACGACTGATCAGATCATATACGATAGTTGCGCGCCCACTTCGGCCGACCCGCTGTGCTTCCAACCAGGGGCAAATATTTCTCGCTGGGGCTATTATCAGAACGTCTCCCGTGCGGAAGCACAAGGCATCGAGGTTCAGGCCGCCGCCCAGCTAATTGACGGCCTCTCCATAGACGGAAACTATAGCTGGACATTGGCGGAAGACCGCTCGCCCGGATCGGAAAACCTTGGCAAATGGCTGCCTCGTCGCCCGCGCAATACGGCCAATGGATCGATCAGCTATGCTTGGCGGTTCGGCCTTACGACTGGCGTGGCAATCCGCTGGTCGGGGCACAGTTTTGACAACGCAGCGAACTCAACACGGCTTGATGCCTATACGCTCGTCGACCTGCGCGCCGAGTATGCGCTGTCGCCGCGATTTCGCCTGTTCGGGCGCGTCGAGAACATCTTCGATGAAAGCTATATGACGGCCTATCGCTACGGCACGCTTGGCCGCAGCTTCTATGCCGGCATGAGGGCGCGCTTCTGATGCGCGTCGAAACGAATGCTGCACATGAGCCGCATCACGCCACACAACATGACCGTACAGGAGGCAAGGCAATGCTCAAAAGGGTAGAAGATGGACCTGCGGTGGTGGCCTGCAGCACCTGCCGCCATTCGAGCAAGGCGAAGGAGGATGCCGCAGGCGTGCGCGGCGGCGCGCGAATGGTTGAGGCGTTACGCGCCGTGAAGGAATCTGATCCGCGCTATGCGAGCATCGCCGTGCAGGAGATGTCCTGCCTGTTCGCCTGTAGCGATCACTGTACCGCCCATCTGCGCGCGCCCGACAAGATCGGCTATGTCATGGGCCGCTTTGCCCCCAGCGAGGTCACCGCCCGCGCAATTCTTGACTATGCCGTCCTTTATGCCGCGAGCAAGCATGGCCAGGTGCCATATAGTCAATGGCCAGAGGGGATAAAGGGCCACTTCATCACCCGCACCCCGCCGCCAGGATATGTAGCGGAATGATCGTCTTCCCTACCGTCGCGGCGTTCGAGGGCGCGCTTCACACCCTGCCTGTTCCTGATGAAGCTGCCATAGCGGAGGCGATGGCGCGACAGGCCAGCCTCACCAAACCGGCGGGATCGCTGGGCCAGCTAGAGGAAATCGCATTATTCATCGCGGGGTGGCAGAGTCGTGCGCGGCCCCGGATGGCACGGGGCCAAGCCATTATCTTCGCGGGCAATCATGGCGTGACGAAGCACGGCGTAAGCGCCTTTCCTCCCGAAGTCACGGCGCAGATGGTCGCCAATTTCGAAACCGGCGGGGCGGCAATCAATGCGCTTGCGGCCGCAGCAGGATTGGAGTTGAAGGTTGTGGCGCTCGACCTGGACCGCACGACCGGCGATTTCACGACAGGACCTGCCATGTCGGAAGCGGACTGCCTTGCCGCATTGTCGATTGGCGCCGCCGCCCTGGCGAACGATGAACTCGACCTGCTGGTGCTAGGGGAAATGGGGATCGGCAATTCGACGGCAGCGAGCGCGTTGTGCGCGCGCAGTTTCGGCGGAACAGCGGCCGAATGGGCTGGTCCCGGCACCGGCATGGACGCTACCGGCATCGCGCGGAAAGCGGAAGTGGTGACACGCGGCCTCGCCTTCCATGCCGATGCGCCCGCCACTGCTTTTGAGACGCTGCGGCGGCTGGGTGGACGGGAAATCGCTGCTATCGCAGGCGCAGTGTTGGCCGCGCGCCATCGTCGCATCCCGGTCCTGCTGGACGGTTTCATCTGTTGCGCGGCAATGGCGCCACTCGCGGTCGCCAATCCTGCCATCACGGCCCATTGCCTTGCCGGGCACTGCTCGGCCGAACCCGGCCATGCCCGCCTGCTCGAACGGTTGGGCCTCGATCCGCTATTGCGCCTTGGCATGCGGCTGGGCGAAGGCAGTGGCGCGGCGGTGGCTGCCTCAATCGTCCGTGCGGCGCTCGCGGCACACAATGGCATGGCGACATTCGCTCAAGCAGGCGTGTCGAGCGCATGACGACACCGTTTTTGCTTCATCTGCTTCGCCACGGCGCGGTAGAGCCAAACGGACGGCTGATGGGCCGGACCGATTGCGCACCGACAGCGGAGGGCATCACCGCCTGCGTCTCTCAGGCGGCCGAACTTGCCGTAGAAACGTTGATCGCCTCCGATCTCAGCCGGGCGCGGTCCGCTGGCGAGGTTCTGTCTGCCGCGTTGCATGTGCCGCTCACTGTTGACTCACGGTGGCGCGAACTGGATTTCGGTCAATGGGACGGCAAGGCCACCGGCGATATAGATTCGGAAGCACTCGGACGCTTTTGGGCCGATCCGGATTGTTACCCGCCGCCCGGCGGTGAACGCTGGTCGGCATTCGTCGAGCGCGTGGCGGCAGGGTTGGCCGACCTGCCGCCTGCGCCGACGCTAGTGGTGACACATGGCGGCGTGGTGCGAGCCGCGCTTCATTTGCTGTGCGGCTTTGGTCAACGCCAGATCTGGACGTTCGACCTGCCATACGCCGCGCTGCTCACGCTCAAGGTCTGGAGGGACGATGAACCTTCGGCGCAGATCGTGGCGCTTCGGCAATGATGCGTTCAATCCGGCGGCTCGTCCTGGCGCTTCAATTCCTCACCTGCCTGCCCTTACCCCAGGTAAGAGCGGACGAGAGCGACTTCGCCGCTTCAATGCGCTGGTTCCCGGCGGCTGGGCTGGCGGTTGGCGCAGTGGTTGCCGGAGCAGCGTGGGTGGGCACGTTGTTCGATCCCTGGATCGCTGCCCTGTTCGCACTCGCCGCATGGGTCGGCATCACCGGCGCGCTCCATCTCGATGGCCTCTCCGATCTGGCCGACGCACGCGGCGCGGCGCATGGGGACCGCGACAAGCTGCTCACCGTGCTGGCCGATCCGCATGTCGGCAGCTTTGGCGTCACTGTGATCGTACTCCAGCTTCTCGCCAAGGCCGTGCTGCTGCATGCGACGGTGCAGGTCTCGCTGCCAGCGCTGATCTTCATCCCCTTTGCCGCGCGCATAGGACCCCTAGCCTGGTCACGTTGGCTGCCGCCGCTCCATGCGGGACTCGGCGCACGCTTCGCATCATCGGTGCGGCGCGTGGATTTGGCGATCTGGCTGTTCATTCTATTAGGCGCCTGCTGGTTCGTGCCCGCGCTTCTGTCTGCGCCCCTGCTAATCTGTGGCTGGTTCTGGTGGCTGCGCCGCGCTGTGGGCGGCGTATCCGGCGACTGCCACGGCGCAGGCATCGAGTTGGTCGAGACCGCTTTGCTCTTTACATTCCTCATCGCTGGCAAACTGCCATGAGCGACATGTCAGAAAGATGGACATTCCATGGCGGCCGCTTGAGTGAGGCGCGGTCCGTCTATGGCGATGGAGCCGAACCCTGGCTGGACCTTTCTACCGGCATCAACCCGCATTGCTGGCCGGGCGTGCGGGACCTGCCAATCGATTGGAGAGCACTGCCCGATGAGCGGAGCCTCATCGAACTGGAAGCTGCCGCCGCTGCTTGCTTCAGTGTCCATCCCGATCACTTGTGCGCCTTGCCGGGTACGGAGATTGGCCTGCGGCTGCTCGGCGACGTCCTTCCGGGCAAGGCCTTCCACCTGACCCCATCCTACAGAACTCATGCCGAAATGTTCATCGACAGCACTCCGATCACGTTTGACGAGCTGGAAAACGCGTCCGGAGGAACGGTCATCCTTGCCAATCCCAATAATCCGGACGGCCGGACAATCATGCCTGATTTCCTCGCCGATCGTCTGGGGCGTTTGTCTGCTTCATCGGGCTGGCTGGTCGTTGATGAGGCGTTCGCCGACGCTGTTCCGGAGGCCAGCCTTGCCACACAAGTGCGGGACAATCAGCGACTGATCCTATTCCGTTCATTTGGAAAATTCTTCGGCCTTCCGGGCGTCCGCCTTGGCTTTGTCCTTGGTCCTCGATCGCTGATCGCCCGCTTTCGGGCAAAACTGGGGAGCTGGCGAGTTTCGGCGGCGGCGCTGGCCATTGGCACCGCTGCCTATCGCCATTGGGATTGGATAACAGACATGCGGCAGACGCTTCATGCCGATGCGGCGGCGCTTGATGCGGTGCTCGCGCGTCATGGCTTCATGGCTATCGGAGACTGCCCGCTCTTCCGCCTGATCCAAACCGAGCAAGCAGCCGTTCTCTTCGATAATCTTGCGCGCCATGCCATCCTGACCCGTCCATTCGATTATAATTCGCGCTGGCTTCGCTTGGGTTTGCCCGGCAGCGACCAAGCGCTCGCACGATTGGATCAGGCATTGCGCGATGGTTGAGCCTGTCGCCCTGCTGGCGCTTGCACTGGATGCCGCGATCGGCTGGCCTCAAGCAATCTATCGTCGTGTCGGTCATCCAGTGGGGATATTCGCGCGCGCGATCCTTTGGTGCGAGCTACGATGGAACTTGCAATCACGCACCCAGATATCCCGCCGTGTGTCCGGCGTGGGCACAGTGCTGATGCTGGTGGCGCTCGCTGGCGGCGTGGGGGCGGTCCTGCAATATGGGCTGCTTGTCCTCGCCGGTCCCTGGGCCTGGCCACTTATCGCGCTGTTGGCGGTGGCGGGACTCGCGCAGCGAAGCCTTTACGATCATGTGGCCCCGGTTGCTTTAGCGCTGGAGGCCGGGGATGTCCCCGCAGCGCGCGCCGCCGTCGCCATGATCGTCGGCCGCGATACGGAAGTCTTGGATGAGGCAGGCATAGCACGCGCTGCGATTGAGAGCCTTGCGGAAAGTTTCTGTGACGGAGTGGTGGCCCCTCTCTTCTGGCTGCTGGCCCTGGGCCTTCCAGGTATCTGGGTCTACAAGGCAATTAATACAGCTGACAGCATGATCGGCCACCGGGAGGAACGGTGGCGCGCCTTCGGCTGGGCTGCCGCTCGCACAGACGACCTCCTGAACCTTGTTCCGGCGCGGCTTGGCGGCTTGCTGATCTGCCTTGCCGGTTCCGGCGGATGGGGGATCATGTGGCGTGATAGCGCCAGGCATGCTTCACCCAATGCAGGCTGGCCGGGGGCGGCGATGGCGGGCGCATTGGGGCTGAAACTTGCGGGGCCAATTGCCTATGACGGCGTTTGCCAGAAGAAGCCATGGATCGGCAAAGGAGAAAGCAGCGCCGGACCTGCCGACATTCGGCGCGCGCTTGCGATCTATGTCCGTGCTTGCCTTTACCTCTGGTTCCTGACGGGAATTCTCATATGGGCGCTGTGATGCTTCGGGAAACAGATGTAGGCGAGCCCCGCAATATGCTCGTTCTTGGCGGTGCCCGTTCAGGCAAAAGCCGCTATGCCCAGCAATGCGCTGAAACCTTCGCCGGAGAACTTGTCTTCGTCGCAACTGCCCAGGCTTTCGATGATGAAATGACCGAACGTATCGAACGTCACCAGTCCGATCGCGGCAAGCGCTGGCGAACCATCGAGGAGCCCCTTGAGATCGCAAACATTATCGTTAGGCATGCGGCGCCCGAGCGTCTCCTCCTGATCGATTGTCTGACTTTGTGGACCTCAAACCTCCTGTTTGCCGAGCGTGACATTCCGGAGGAGACAGAGAAGCTCGTGTCAGCAATCCGGGCCACTCGCGGCCCGCTGATCTTCGTGGCGAACGAGGTGGGATTGGGCATCGTTCCCGATAATGCGCTGGCCCGGCGGTTTCGCGATGCTGCCGGTACAATCAATCAAGCCGTTGCCCATGCCGTTCAAGAAGCTGTTTTTATGGCGGCAGGGCTTCCCCTGCGGCTCAAATAGCGCCTCAACCCTCAGAACGGAACTTCGTCGTCCAGATCATTGTCGAAATTAGGTCCGCTGCTGCGCGGCTTTTCGTTTTTGCTGCTGCCGAGACCGCCATTATCATAGCCGCCTGACGCGCCCCAACCGTCATCGCTGCGTCCGCCGCCGAAGTTACCACCCCCTGCGGATCCGGAACCGCCTTCGCGGCCATCAAGCATCACAAGTTTGGCGTCGAAACCCTGCAGCACGACTTCGGTCGTATAGCGGTCCTGACCACTCTGATCCTGCCATTTCCGTGTGCGCAGTTGGCCTTCTACATAGACCTTGCTGCCCTTGCGCAGGAAGCGTTCAGCGACATTGACCAGGCCTTCCGAGAAAATAGCGACAGTGTGCCATTCGGTCCGGTCCTTGCGCTCGCCCGTATTCCGATCCTTCCAGCTTTCGCTGGTCGCGATGCGGATATTGCAGACCTTGCCGCCATTCTGGAAGCTGCGAACTTCCGGCTCCGCGCCAAGATTCCCGATCAGAATCACCTTGTTGACGCTGCCTGCCATATTGTCTCCTGTCGTCTCGCAAATTGGGTGGCGGTCAGCGCCGCGCATATGAAAGCGCTCTTTATAGTCCCAGAGCGGTCGCCGTCCAGAAGGTAATGCCAGCAAAGATGTAGGCCAGAGCAAAGAGGTACGCGACCATGAACATCGGCCAGCGCCAGCCATTGGTTTCACGCCGCGCAACCGCAATTGTCGATATGCACTGCGGGGCAAAAACAAACCATGCAAGGAAGGCGAGTGCGGTCGGCAGCGACCAGCGGCCCTGAAGCCGCTGACTGAGGGATTGTTCCGTCTTGGCCTCGTCGTCGCTTTGCTCAATGGAATAAACAGTCGCGAGTGCCGACACGGCTACCTCGCGCGCGGCCATGGCAGGCACAAGCGCCAATGAAATGTCGCGGTTGAATCCGATGGGCTCCAGAACGGTATTAAGGCCGCCCGCAATCCGCCCGGCTATGCTGTAGTCTACAGGAGACACATTGCTGCCTTCGGGCGGCTTGGGGAAGCTGAGCAGCGCCCACAGGACGATGGTTGAAATAAAAATGATCGTTCCGGCACGCTTCAGGAAGATGGCGGCCCGTTGCCATAATCCCAGAAGAATGTCGCGCGGACGAGGCCACTGATATTTGGGCATTTCCATCAGGAAACCGCTGCTCTTGCCTTTAGTCACGCTCCGTCGCAGCACGAGCGCAGCCACCAGCGCGCCGACAATGCCAGTCACATAGAGCACGAACAGCACCAGCCCCTGCAAACCGATGCCCCAACCCACTGTCCTGTTCGGAATGAAAGCCGCAATGATCAATGTGTAGACCGGCAGCCGCGCCGAACAGGTCATCAGCGGCGCGATCAGGATCGTGGTCAAACGATCCTTATGATCGCTGATCGTCCGGGTCGCCATGATGCCGGGAATGGCGCAGGCAAAGGAAGAAAGCAGCGGAATGAAGGCCCGCCCGGAAAGACCGACGCGCGCCATTAGCCCATCCATGATAAAGGCTGCGCGGACCATATAGCCCGTGGCTTCCAGCATCAGAATGAAGAAGAACAGAACAAGGATCTGCGGCAGGAAGACGACCACCGAGCCCACACCGTTGATGACGCCGTCAACCAGGAAGGATCGCACGATCCCTTCCGGCACTTGCTGCGTCACAAAGGTTCCGACGGCTGCAAACCAGCCTTCAATCATCCCTATGGGCGCTTCGGACCAGGCAAAGACTGCCTGAAACATGACGAAAAGCAGCGCGGCAAGAATGATTGGCCCGGCGATCGGATGCAGGACGACCGAGTCTATAGCTAATGTCAGCCGTCGGACTGGCGTTTCCGAAACGATGGCGTTGCGGGCAAATTGCCGCGCCCGCGCCTGGACTTCATGAAAATCTGGCGAGTCCTGCGGCGCAGCGCCAACCCGGCTGTGGCCCTGGAGGACCATGGCCCCCAACGCATTTCGCAGTTCGTCCAGTCCGCGCTTGCGCACGGCGATGGTCGGAATAACCGGCACACCAAGGTCGCGGGACAGAGCAGCGGGATCAAGCTCCAGGCCATCTCGCTTTGCCAGATCCACCATGTTGAGTGCTACGACGACCGGCAGCCCAAGTGCGATAAGTTCCAGCGCGAATCGCAAATGATTGTCCAGATTGGCTGCATCGAGAACCACGACCAGGACGTCGGGTTGCCGCTCACCGGCTTGTCTGCCCAAAACGACATCGCGAGTGACCTGTTCGTCGGGGCTGGCTGCATCAAGGCTGTATGTGCCCGGGAGGTCGACCAGTTCGACGGGACGCCCATCACTGAGGGGCAGGCGGCCGGACTTCCGTTCCACCGTAACCCCGGGATAATTGCCAAGCTTCTGCCGTGCGCCGGTAAGAGCGTTGAAGAGTGCGCTTTTTCCAGCATTGGGATTGCCTACGAGAGCAATCAGGGGAATCCTGCTCATGTTCTTGTCGCTGCCTCCGGGCGCACCGTGATGGCGGCAGCGTGAAAGCGACGCATTGCGATAAGCATGCGGCCGACGCGGCAAGCGATGGGGCCGCGCCGCAGCAATCCGCCGTGGTGCAGTGTCTCTATCGAGACGCCTTCGCCGACACCCAATTCCCGAAGACGCTGACCTTCCAGATCGGATAGTTCCGACCAGTTCACATGATCGATGCAGGCCGGTTGGCGAAGCGGAAGCTGGTCAAGGCGCAAGGGCTTACTTTCAGGACAAACGAATATAGTATCAAACCTTGCGACTAATTATCAATAACGCGGGGAAAACGCCAGCCCACATATTTCCAGAACCTAAATGGCTGGGTAGCGGAGGCGGCCAACGAAACGGGAAAGACTGGGGCGACGCTCCCTCCGCTCCTGCCAGCGATGTTTCGCGCGTTCGAACCGGATGATTCCGTCGATCCGCCGTGCCAGGAAACCCCGGGTTTCTCTCTCTCCCTCACTCTCATCATCCAGAAAGACGAGGAGCGTCGCAGCGTATACGCTGGCCAGAATGATGCGTTTGCTGTAGTGATTGAAATCGGTCGCCTGATCACCTGCCAATCGCCAGATGCGATCGGCTGTGCGCCACCCGTATTTCGCGGCCTTGCCCAGATTCTGTGGCAGAGCCAGAAGCGACTGCGCCCTGCGCAGCGCCTCCCGATGCATTTTCACCATGTCGAGTCGCGCCTGCACAAGCGCTGCGATCCTGTCCCGCATTTTCATTTCGCTCAGTGTCTGGGCCGGAATAGCTTGCGTCAGCGCTTCGTCCAGCGACTCGAACCAGGCATTGATCATGTCCGTGGCGCCGCCGGGGAACGCCAATTCCAGCATTTGGGAATCCAGCCCCGTCTCCCGCGCCGCACTCACCAGGGCCGCACTGGTCCAGCCATCGAACACAGCGTGAGCAGGCAGTAATGGCGCCACATAGGCGCGCACTTCATCCAGCGTCGGATCATCAGGCAATTTGGTCATAACGGTCTGGGCCTCAATCTGGCGGGCCCCCAATGTAATGGACGCGCCAGCCTGGGCAAGGAAGGATTTCGTCCGTGAACCCCGATTAGCCCGCGAATCTCTGGCCAATTTCGAACATGGCAATGGCAGCCTTCGCCGCCTCTCCGCCCTTGTCCTTTTCGGCCATGCGAGCGCGAGCAAGCGCTTGAGCCTCATCTTCCACGGTCAATATCCCATTGCCGATCGCCAGTCCGTCCATCGAAAGCGCCATCAGACCGCGCGCGCTCTCATTGGACACCACCTCGAAATGGTAGGTTTCGCCCCGAATCACCACGCCAATGGCGACGAAGCCATCATAACGGCCCGACTCAGCGGCCATTGCTATAGCGCCCGGAATTTCCAGAGCGCCGGGCACTGTCAGCACTTCATATTTATGTCCCGCCTCATCCAGCGCCGCCTGAGCGCCTGCAATCAGCATATCGTTCAGATGGTCGTAGAAGCGCGCCTCGACGATCAAGAATTTAGCCATTGATCTTATCCTTCAATTTTCGATGGGCTGCTTGCCAACCACGGCCAGTTCATAGCCGTCAAGCGCCACAAGACTGTGATGGCTGTTGGTTAATAGAATCATTTCATGCACACCCATCTCCGCCAATATCTGCGCACCGACGCCATAGTCGCGCAGTTCGTCCATATTGGGCTCTTCCATGCCTGCCTTCATACGGAACATGCGCGTAAAAGCGTCAGGCGTATGGCGGTTCAGAATGACCACAACGCCCGATCCTGCCTCTCCAATGATCTCCATGGAACGCGACAGGAGCTTACTGCGCGGTCCTTCCTGACCCAACAGGTCAGTGAAGGGAGAGAATTGATGCATGCGCACCAAAGTTGGCGTGTCGAGGCTGATGCGCCCTTTTTGGAGGGCTATCTGTTCCGTGCCGGTCGCCTTGTTGAAGAAGGTCATGGCAGTCCAGTCGCCACCCCAGCGGCTGGTGAATTGCACTTCCGACCGTTTCTGGACCAAATGATCATTGCGCCGCCGATAGGCTATAAGATCACGGATCGTCCCGATCTTCAGCCGGTGCTTTTGCGCGAAGGGGATAAGATCATCCATTCGCGCCATTGTGCCGTCATCTTTCATGATTTCGCAGATGACACCGGAGGGATTCAGTCCCGCCAACCGCGCCACATCCACTGCCGCCTCGGTATGCCCCGTGCGCACGAGCACGCCACCATCGCGAGCGACCAGGGGAAAAACATGGCCAGGCGTAACAATATCGTCCTTGCCGCGCCCTGCATCGATTGCAACCGCGATCGTGCGGGCCCGATCACCCGCGCTAATGCCCGTAGTTACCCCCTCCCGCGCTTCAATCGACACCGTGAAAGCCGTTTCATGCCGCGTACCATTATTCCGGCTCATCAGGTCCAGCCCCAAGGCCTCCACGCGATCCCGGGTCAGCGCAAGGCAGATAAGGCCCCGGCCATGAGTCGCCATGAAATTGATGGCTTCCGGCGTCGCCATCTGCGCCGGAATCACGAGATCGCCCTCATTCTCCCGGTCCTCGTCATCGACCAGAATGAACATTCGTCCATTGCGAGCTTCGTTGATGATTTCTTCCGGGCTTGCCAGCGCGGTGCCGCCCTCTCGCTTCAGAAGATAGGTTTCGAGCTTACCCAGCGTGTCGGCGGTCGGATTCCAATCGGGTTCGTCCATCCGACGCAAGGAATTCGCATGCAGCCCCGCTGCCCGCGCGAGACCCGACCGCGACATGCCTCCATCGGAAATCAAGCCGCGTAACTTCTCCATCAAATCGGCGCTCACTGCATTTTCTCCTGCTCATACCGAAGATTGAGGAGTCCGAATATCACATCACACTGTGATCGAATAGTAAGAAATATCACATTGCCGATTTTGCGCCCTATGTAGATCACGTTAAAGGCGCCGGAACACCGACCGCCGTGCCAAAGCTAATGCTTGAATGTGAAGTAGCGACAGGAAAGAGCGCCGCGACTGGCGCATTATACAGGAAAAAATGGTGCTGCCGGTGAGGATTGAACTCACGACCTCAGCCTTACCAAGGATGCGCTCTACCACTGAGCTACGGCAGCATGACCATTTACCCGACTCTGGCGCGGGACTTTGGAAGCGGGCCTATGGCCGCAGCCCATGCCTCTTGTCAAGGCGGCTTGCCCATTTCGATCGAAAATCGCTATCAGCGCGGCATGAGCAAAGGCGATGAAGAACGTGCAAAGCGGCTGGCGGAAGCGCTCCGGCAAAATCTGCGGCGTCGCAAGGTGCAAGCGCGTGAGGACAAGGGTAAAGACAAAAAACCGGAAGACAGCCGCTGACCCTGTGTGGCACCTCGCTATATATGGGAGAGGGACACTCTAAGGCTTGGGTTTTTGCGCGGTCTTGCCTATAGGCTTTGCATGACTGAAGAACCTCAAAAGAATGCATATGGCGCAGACAGCATCAAGGTCCTCAAGGGCCTGGATGCAGTGCGCAAACGGCCCGGCATGTATATCGGCGACACCGATGACGGATCGGGTCTGCACCACATGGTTTTCGAAGTATCCGACAACGCGATTGACGAGGCTCTGGCCGGTCATTGCGATCGTATCGATATCATGCTGAACGCGGACGGATCAGTCAGCGTGACTGACAATGGTCGCGGCATACCGACCGGCATTCACAGCGAAGAAGGCGTTTCAGCCGCCGAAGTCATCATGACTCAGCTTCATGCGGGCGGCAAGTTCGAGAACACGGCGGACGATAACGCCTATAAGGTCTCGGGCGGACTGCATGGCGTGGGTGTTTCCGTCGTGAACGCGCTCAGCGATTGGCTGGACCTCACGATCTGGCGTGACGGCAAGGAGCATTACATGCGCTTCCGCAACGGGGATGCAGAAGCGCCACTCAAGGTTGTGGGAGATGCGGACCGGAAGGGAACGATGGTGACGTTTTTGCCTTCCCCCGCCACCTTCAAGATCACAGAGTTCGATTTCGACAAGCTGGAACATCGCTTTCGCGAACTTGCTTTTCTCAACAGCGGCGTGCGCCTGTTTCTGACGGATGCGCGGCATGAGGACACCAAACAGGTCGAGCTTTATTATGAAGGCGGCATCGCAGCATTCGTCAAATGGCTGGATCGTAATAAAACGCCGCTGATCCCCCATCCCATAGCTATCATGGGACAGCGAGATGACGTCGGGATCGACGTGTCCCTGGAATGGAACGACACCTATTATGAAAATGTGCTGTGTTTCACCAACAACATCCCGCAACGGGATGGAGGGACGCATCTCGCCGCCTTCCGGGCAGCGCTGACGCGGACGCTTAACAATTACGCGGACAAATCGGGGCTACTCAAAAAAGAAAAGGTCAGCCTGACGGGTGACGACATGCGCGAAGGCCTCACCGCCATTGTATCCGTAAAGCTTCCAGACCCTAAATTCTCCTCTCAGACCAAAGATAAGCTGGTCTCTTCTGAAGTGCGTCAGCCGCTCGAAAGTCTGATGGCGGACAAATTGGCCGAATGGCTGGAGGAAAATCCGGGCCATGCGAAAACGATTGTCCAGAAGATTATCGATGCCGCCGCCGCACGCGAGGCAGCGCGCAAGGCGCGTGAGCTTACGCGTCGAAAGGGCGTGATGGACATCGCCTCTCTGCCCGGCAAACTTGCTGATTGTCAGGAGCGCGACCCCGCCAAATCGGAACTCTTCCTGGTCGAAGGCGATTCGGCAGGTGGTTCGGCCAAGCAAGGACGTGATCGTCATTATCAAGCGATTCTGCCGCTAAAGGGCAAGATATTGAATGTCGAACGCGCGCGATTTGACCGAATGCTGTCATCAAAGGAGATCGGCACGCTCATTCAGGCAATGGGCACGGGAATCCGCGACGATTTCAACTTAGAGAAGTTGCGCTATCACAAGATCGTGATCATGACCGACGCAGACGTCGACGGCGCCCACATTCGCACGCTGCTCCTCACTTTCTTTTATCGGCAGATGCCGCAGATCATCGAGAACGGGCATCTCTTCATTGCGCAGCCGCCGCTCTACAAGGCGGCGCGTGGCCGATCGGAAGTGTATCTGAAGGATGAAGCGGCGCTCGATCAATATCTGGTCGACAATGGCGTGGAAATGATGCGGCTGGACACCGCCGGGGGTTCCCGGACCGGTCAGGATCTTCGGGCGCTGGTCGATCACGCCCGCCGTATGCGCACGCTGATGCGCTATGTCCCACGCCGCTATGATCCAGCGATCATAGAGGCGCTGGCGCTGGGCGGTGCACTTACGCCGGAACTTGACCGGAGTGAGCGCGAAGCAAGGCTCTCCGCTGCCGTGCATTGGATGGATGTGAATGACCCTGAGGGCAAGTGGACGGGCCGCATTTCCGCAGAGGGCGGCTTCCATTTCGAACGGCTATGGCGGGGCGTCACAGATCATCACCTGATCGAAGCCACATTCATTGGCAGCGCAGAGGCGCGCAAACTGCATACGCTGGCCATGGAGCAAGCGGAAAACTACGCCGTCGCAAGTCGTCTTGTCGCAGCCAAGACTGCTGCGGCGCAAAATGCCGACGAGGATGGCGAGGAAGAAATTGCGCCCGTCGCAACCAAGGGTACGACCATTACTCGGCCATCAGAGTTGCTGGACGCCGTTCTTCAATCTGGACGTAAAGGCCTTTCGATTCAGCGTTACAAGGGATTGGGTGAAATGAACGCTGAACAACTCTGGGAAACCACGCTTGATCCGGGCAATCGTTCCCTTCTGCGGGTGGAAATTAACCAAGCAGATGTGGCTGATGAAATTTTTACGCGGCTGATGGGCGACGTTGTGGAACCAAGGCGCGAATTCATTCAGGACAACGCTCTAAGCGTCGCCAATTTGGATATTTAGCGGGTTCATCGCAGCGAAACTCGCCAATGCCTTCTGAAAGGCCGTTCGATCGATTGCCGCACATGGGAATTGATCGACGGCCAAGCCGAGATTTCTATCATTCGCTTGTGGCCTCTAAGCGAACCATTCCAGCGGGCACGTCCGCAGAGCTTCCCGCCGTACTGTTTGTCAGGTGGGAGCCATGGATGATTCATCCACACGGAGCATCTTCCCCTTTGTGATGATAACATGATCACCTAGTCCAGCCTGCGAAAACAGCAGCGCTGCAAATTTCGTGGGGATACCGATGCACCCATGGGTGGCCAGTCCCCATTCTACTTCGCTGCCATGGATAGCAACACCATCATTGGTAAGACGCAGCATGTAAGGCATCGGTGCATCGTAGAGATTGGAAACATGGTCTTCATCCTTCTCCATAATGGAGAAGGTGCCCAGAGGAGTAGGCTTGTCATCGGCCCCATAAAGAATGACGGCGGCCCCTATTTCATAGCCGGCGCGGAAAACCGAGAGTGTCTGTGCGGCAAGATCAATGGTGATGACCACGGGACCATCAGGAACACCCTTGTCGTCCCAAACATAATCGCCGTGCTCGAACGGCCCATCGATATGAAGGATGCGCTTCACAACAAATGTCTGTTGGGATGAGGGGGCGGCGACGGGATGATCAGCCGTCTTTTCCAAAACTTTTACGGGCGCGCGCGAAGTCAGACCAGACGGGACGGCACTGACAGGCGATCGGGCGGATAAGCTTGCCACCTGACACACTATGACAACCAAGGCTGCAGCAAAGAGCGGTTTCGCGCGCATCCACGCCCCAACCGCCCTCATCTTTTTCTTCATTATCAATGCCCTTCATCGCTCTGGGCAGAAATAGCGAAAATATCCGTGTGGGCCAGATGCTGATTCCGCTTGTGCCGCTGCGGGACGTTTCAGACAGCGAACGTTAACGAGTCAGACTCGCGTCAATAGCGAGTCAGCGCGGCAATGGTTCTGGCGGAGATTCCGAAGCCCGCTGCGCAAATAGTTCAACCCGACTACGGATCTGCTCCTGACGATAGGCGAGATCAGCCATTGGCACCCCGGTGGGAAGCGCGGCCATCAATTCGTTGAGTTTGGCCAACCGCACGGGCTCCGCGGTAGGATCACCACCTGCGGACACATTCTGCCAACGAATCTGGAACCAGCCCTCATGAAGACCGGCAGTATCTATCCAGTTGGCGACACCCGGGTCCTGAAGGGCGATCACATAGGTATAGCTGCCATCCGGATTCGGCTTTGCCTGGGTCTTGTTCAGGCTGGAAATCCGGAGAACGGTTTCCGGGCGTAACGTCCAGGGATCGGTGATCTGAAAACCGATATAGTCCGCCCCCCCATCCTTGGTGGTGACGATCAAAGCCTCGTCATCCGCCAGCTTGAACCGGCCGCCGCCAATATAACCCCAGCCGCCTTCGCTGTCCCTACGCTGAGGCAGGACGAGGAGGTTCGGCTCCGGAAAGCCGAAGAAACCATCTTTGAAGCGCCGCCAATAATCGACGAAAGCGGGCGCTGCCTTGACTATTCTGTCGATCAGCGCGGCCTGACTTGGCGCCGGTGTTATCCCGTTCCCTTCGACCAGCCGAAGCGAGAGAGTCGTCGCTTCCTGTGCCCAATCCGATCGGCTGTCACGCGCGGCCAGCAAGAGTCGACCTGACGCGACTGGAAGATGATTGCTCCGCCCGTTGATCGGCTTGCTGTCGATCGTCACGCGGAAAGTGCCATCCGGCTCCAGTGTGATCTGTTTATCAGTCAGCGTGGCGAGATGTTGGCCCATGCCACCGGCAGGGTGCGCCATTTCAACATTAAGGCTGAACTGGCCCGACTTGGGCTTTCCATAACGCCCGACCAACACATAGCTGCTATCACCATCGATATAGCTCACGCGGTTGGAATTGTCGGGATTGTCACCGGCGATGACGTCTCCCGGAAAGACATGCCCGAACCAGGAGCGCGGAGTATTATCGGCGATCCAGATAAGCGCCGGCTCCTTTTGCTCCATGGTGAGTTGCATCAATATATTGCAACGGACCCACTGATCGAGGACTCGATCCAACGCCTCCCGGCCATCGATCGATTGCGCCCCGGGATCAGCAAGCATCATCTGCCGCAGCTTCTCCCGCACGGCTTGCATTTCCGGCAGGGCCTCAATCCGCAACGCCTCTTTCTCGGCCGTGATCTGCGCTGGTGTCGCAAGGGGATTGGCGCGCATCTGCGTAGTCATGATCAGAGCCTCCGACAGGAGAATATGGAAAAAACCGAGGAGGCGTCAGCTCCCTCTAGACAATGGAGCTGCTCGTCCTGCATTTCGGTCCACGGGGGGTCTGATTCCCTTTGCATCACCTCTCCCTATCCCGCGACTCACGGCTTCCGTCTCGCGTAGAATTCCGATCCTCGGTGAAGTGGCATATTCTACACTGTAGAAATTGTCTATTGCTACCTCGTCGCGGCAATTCGCTGCCTATTCATAATCATTGGAAAGCCGTGCTCCTGACTATTATGTCGAAGCTCAATCACAGCCCGGCTGCACCAATGGGCCTCTTTCTATCCAGCACATTCATCAGGATTTGAGCAAATCCACGGCGAAAGCGCGAATATGATCGCGCATATCCTCACGCTCCAGCGCCAAGGCGAAGTTCGCCTCGATATAACCCGTTTTGGATCCGCAATCGAAGCGGCGGCCATTAAAGGTGACGCCATGAAAAGGCTGAATGCCAACAAGCGATGCCATGGCGTCGGTCAACTGAATTTCGCCACCCGCACCTTTTTCCTGATTTTCCAATATGCGCATCACCTCTGGCTGAAGGATATAGCGCCCGGCTATGATGAGGTTGGAAGGCGCCGTTCCCGGCGCGGGCTTTTCGACCAAGCCCCTGACTTCAGTCAATGCTCCTTTGGACGCACCGGGGGCAAGAATGCCGTAGCTCGATGTCTGTTCCATCGGTACTTCGAGCGCGCAGATCAGATTGCCGCCGACATTTTCATAGGCATCAACCATCTGCTTCATGCAGCCGGGCGAACCCACCATGAATTCATCCGGCAAGAAAACCGCGAAGGGCTCATTCCCCACGATTTCGCGTGCGCACCATACTGCATGTCCCAGGCCCAGAGGCTCCTGCTGCCGCACGAAGGCGGCATTGCCCGGCATCAACCGGGTTGGGGCAAGGATGGAAAGATCCTTGCCGCGCTCCGACATGGTATGTTCCAACTCATAGGCAATATCGAAATGATCTTCGATGACGCCCTTTCCGCGGCCGGTGACAAAGATCATCTGCTCAATGCCAGCCTCCAAGGCTTCATCGACGGCATATTGAATGAGCGGCCGATCCACGACAGGCAGCATTTCCTTGGGCACGACCTTCGTCGCGGGCAGGAATCGTGTGCCAAGTCCAGCGACAGGAAAGATGGCTTTTCTAATCTTTTGCCGGCTCATTGATCATCCTTCTGCTGTTTGCAGCGCGGTCATAGCGCAGCAATTGCGGACTCGTTCCGATCGGGTCAAGCGTGGAACGCTCACATTTGGCGGGAATATCCGGAATTGCTCGGGTGGACTCTAAAGAGCGACCAGACGCTCCCGGCAATTTTCCAGCCGAGAGACTTCCTGCTCCAGATCATCGAGACTGATGCAGATCATATTGTTCTTTGCATCCCGGCACAGGAATGGAGCATTGTCCGATCCATGTTGTTCCTCGGCAGGTGCCTGGAAGCCCTGGATGACCAACATCCGGAATTTATCAATTCGCTGGATAGTGCGCTCAATTTCGGCGATTTCGACGAGCTGCATATTGTTCCGCCGGTTCCGCATGGATACAATGGCGCGCAGTTCCGCCAGCATCTTGGCCATGGTCGGCCTGATACGGGCAGTCGCGCGCACATCGCCCGCGTTCTGCCGCAATTGTGCGACTTTCTGTTCGAGATGCACTTCCAGCTTGCCCCAACTGAAAATCAGACGCCCAATGCCGCACAGCAATGCCTCATGCATTTCTGTTGGCTGACTAGGCTTATCTCGGTCAGGGTCACGCGAAAAATCGGCCATAACGCATTTCCCGCTTACTTCTTCATCAATCCCCAAAGCGGAAAAATCATTATACTGAAGCATGATGTCGCGATCTCCATTGAACCGGCTAAGGTAGTACCAATTGGGGAGGACAGTAGGAGCGGGTCAGAAAGACTGCACGCTGGCGCATTCCCACTGCTCGCATGGATGGCACGAACCGCCGCGACCTGTGCAAAAAATACGTTCGCCTGTAGCTTCTCACGATCCTCCGGAACCAAAATTCCGTGAAATCAGAAGTCGATAGCGATACCCTTGCGTTCCCAATCACCATAGCGCGTGGGGTTTTCCGGATTCATTTCTCCTTCAGCAATATCCTTATCAAGGGGATCCGGCTGAGGCACTGGTGGGCTCTTGGACAGATAAGCCGGAGGTTTTACATGATCCGGGCGCTTGCCCATGTTATGTCCTTTTCACATTGAAGCCAATTGAATGTCATCCCACATTCATGCGGTCCGCTCTATAAAGTGCGGAGACGGAGGTTTTACAAGTGAACGGTTTGAAGACAGTAATGCTGCTGTCAGCGCTGACAGCGCTATTCATGGCGCTCGGTTATACGCTTGGCGGACCCAGCGGCGCCGTGATCGCGCTTTTGATCGCGGCGGGGATGAACCTCTTCACATTCTGGAATGCGGACAAGATTGTCCTCAAGATGCACCATGCTCGCGAGGTCGACGGCAGGACAGCTCCGGAATTTTACGGTCTGGTGCAGCAACTCGCAGGCAGGGCAGGACTGCCCATGCCGAAGGTCTATATAGTCGACAGCCCTCATCCCAACGCTTTCGCCACGGGCCGCAATCCCGAAAATGCAGCCGTCGCGGCAACGAGCGGCCTTCTTTCCATGCTGAGCCAGGAAGAAGTTGCTGGCGTCATGGCGCACGAGTTGGGCCACGTGCGCAATCGCGACACTTTGATCATGACGATGGTGGCGACCATTGCAGGCGCTATCTCGATGCTGGCGAATTTCGGCCTGTTCTTTCGCGGCCATGACGGTCGCGGCGCGGGCATGGCGGGTCTGCTGGCAGTTCTGGTCGCGCCTTTTGCCGCAATGATCGTGCAAATGGCCATCAGCCGGACCCGGGAGTATGGAGCCGATCGGGCCGGCGGTGAAATCAGCGGCAATCCGCGTGCGCTGGCTTCTGCCTTACGAAAGATAGCGGGAGGCGCGGCGCGCATCCCCAATCCCGTCACGGAACATAACCCGGCCGCGGCGCAGCTTTACATTGTGCCGACCCATATCAGCCAACTCTTTTCCACGCATCCGGCGACCGAAAGCCGTATAGCGGCGCTGGAGGAAATGGCCCGGAACCTGGGCATTGAACCGGCGACTGGTTCGCCCCTCATGCGGGGTGAGAGCGAAACGTCTGCACTCTTTCCGACCGGAAAGCCCGCCTCCCGCCGTTCCAGCGCCCTTAACCCACATGAGCATTCATGACATTCCGATCAACGGAGCATGGAAGCAACGTAAGGCTGCTTTGCACCTCGCGCGAAATCGCCTAGGGCGTCGCTCATGTCACTCTATCCCGCCAATCCGACCGGCCTTCCAGCGCGCCGTGCTGCCCTGAAGCTGTTAGACGCAGTGCTGCGGCGGGGCGAACCCCTGGAATCGGCGTTGCATGCGGCCACGCAGGGTTTGGGCCAGCGAGCGGACCGGGCCTTGACCCACGCGATAGTGGCAGCCGTGTTGCGCTACATGCCCGATCTGGATGCTCTGATCGACGCAGCAACGCGCCAACCTCTCCCCGAAGATGCCAAGGCGCGGGCGGTTCTGCGCATTGCGCTGGCACAGGCGCTAATCCTGAAAACCCCACCACACGCTGCCATATCCACCGCACTTCCTCTGGTCGACGGGGGACCGCGCAAGCTGGTGCATGGCGTATTTGGCACTGTCATGCGAAGCAGTGCGTCACTCCCCGACACTCCCACACTGCTCCCCGAAGTGGCTGAGCGCTGGTCCGCCCAATGGGGCACTGAAATGACAGAGGCCGCGGCAGAAGCGCTCGCCGCACCGCCAGCCATGGACCTGACATTGAAGGATGCAGGGACAACCCAGACCTGGGCCGAAACATTGGGCGGAACGAGCCTGCTGCCGGGTCATGTGCGGCTGAACGAAGCGATGGATGTAACAACGCTGCCCGGCTTTGCCGAAGGGGCTTGGTGGGTGCAGGACCTGGCGGCCTCCTTGCCCGCTCGCCTGCTAGGCGCTGGTGAGGGCAAAGACGTGCTTGACCTGTGTGCCGCGCCGGGGGGCAAAACGATGCAGCTTGCCGCCGCCGGTTGGCGCGTGACCGCTGTGGATCAATCGAGCAAGCGACTGGGACGTCTGGCCGCCAACCTGGCGCGGACAGATCTTGCGGCTGAAACGCTCGCAGCCGATATACGCCATTGGGAACCTGCCGCGCCTGTAGACGCCATTTTGCTGGATGCACCATGCTCAGCCACAGGTATTTTCCGCCGCCATCCTGATGTGCTTCACCGCATTGGCAGCAGACAGATTGAAGAACGAGCGGAATTGCAGAAGGAGCTTCTCATTCGCGCTGCTTCATGGGTGAAACCCGGCGGGGTGCTGGTCTATGCCACCTGTTCGCTGGAACGGGCCGAAGGAGAAGAGCAGATTGAACCCTTGATAAGTGAGCGGGGCACCTTCGACATGGATAACATCGACCCCGTGGTTTTGCCTGCAGACGTGGCTCCTGCGGAACAGGGCTGGCTTCGCACCTTACCCTCCCTGCTTGCCGACAAGGGCCGGCTGGACGGGTTCTTCGTGGCGTGCCTGCGTAAGAAATACCCATCCTAAAAAGCGTCCGGGTCGCCAGATTTGCTTTTACGGGAGTTGCGAAGCTGACGGCCTGTGGCTAATGCCTTGGTGATGCATAGCCCTGTCAAGATTGCCCCTTCCATTCTCTCCGCTGATTTCGCGCGCCTGGGCGAGGAAATTCGCGCCATTGATGAGGCCGGGTGCGATTGGATCCATGTCGATGTCATGGACGGTCATTTCGTCCCCAATATTACCATCGGCCCGGCCGTGGTGAAGGCGCTTCGTCCGCATACGGCCAAGCCCTTGGACGTCCATCTCATGATTTCGCCGGTGGACCAATATCTCGAAGCTTTTGCGGAGGCGGGCGCAGACATCATTACGGTTCATCCTGAAGCAGGGCCGCATGTCCACCGTACAGTCCAGCATATCAAGTCCCTGGGCAAGCAGGCGGGCGTGTCGCTCAATCCCGCCACCCCGGCCAAGATGCTGGACTATCTCATCGAGGACATCGATCTGGTCCTCATCATGAGCGTCAATCCGGGCTTTGGCGGGCAGAGCTTCATCGAAAGCCAGCTTCGCAAGATCGAAGCCGTGCGCAAGATGATCGACAAGACAGGCAAGGATATCCGCCTGGAAGTAGACGGTGGTATTGACGCCAGCACAGCGCCGCGAGCCATTGCAGCAGGAGCGGATGTGCTGGTTGCAGGCACCGCGACATTCCGGGGCGGGCCGGAAGCCTATGCCGCGAATATATCGATATTGAGGGGCGGGTGAACGATCAGACGCCAACGGAGCTCGCCCAGGACGGGATTGAACAGGGCAAGAGGCTAATCCGCCTCTCAGGGGACAAAGGCCTCTCCCTGAGCGAGCGCGTGGCCAACCATTTTTATCGCCTCACTTGGCGGACTCCGCTGCATGCCATGCGGTTAAAAGGCAAATATCCGCTGAAATTACTGGCAGTGCCCGATGACCCTATTCCTGGCGATGAACGTGCGGGGAAGGCTTTGCGAGCGGGCTATTTCCTGTTCAGGGGAACGAAGCAGCCTTTGGCTTCGCTCGATTTTTCCAATCTGGACCTTGCCCCTGCCTTTGTCGATTACATCCACAGCTTTCGGTGGCTGCGCGATCTTTCAATGGTCACGACGCGCGAACAGGCCGCCCCGATTGCCGAGGCCATATTACGCAAGTGGCTGGCCGTGCATGCTGAAAAGCCCAGTGAACCGGCTTGGCGGGCGGACAATGCGGGTTGGCGCATGCTGTTCTGGACAGCGCATGCACCCCTCATCCTTTCAAGCACGGATCTGGTCTATCGATCACTGGTCTTGAACTGCATCGCGCGCACGGCCCGGCATCTTGATCGTGGCGCGGAAAAGGCCCAGGCAGGCCTCCCTCGGCTGGTCGCTTGGGGCGGGGTAGTTGCAGCATCTTTGCTGATTCCGGGCGGCGGGCCGCGCCGGATTTTCGGGGAAGCAGGTCTGGAACGCGCGATTGGTGTCGCCTTCCATGCAGACGGCGGTGCAGTATCGCGGTCACCGACGGCGCAGCTTGAAGGCGTCATGCTGCTCACCATGCTTCGCGCGATCTATGACGTGCGCCGCGAAGCCATGCCAGAACTCCTGCAAGTCGCCCTGAACCGCACCGTTCCCGCTCTGCTCGGTATCACACACGGTGATGGCGGGCTTGGGAGTTGGCAGGGAAGCGGCGCAGTAAGCGACCTGCTGGTGGAAGCCGTTATCAAAGCGAGCGGCGTCCGTTCCCGCCCGCTGCGGCAGGCACGCGATTGGGGCTATCAAAGGCTCTCCGCCGGCCAGACTGTCCTGCTGGTCGATGCTGCCCCCCCGCCGGTCGCCCATTTAGCGGTAGCAGGCTGTGCATCAACCAACGCGATGGAAATCAGCGATGGCCCTTATCGCCTTGTCGTTAATTGCGGCGGCGCAGCGTTGGCCGGAGCGACCATTCCAGAGGACTTGGCGCAAGGATTGCGCACGACTGCGGCGCATAGCACTCTTGTTCTGGATGACCGCAACAGCACCGCTATCCTGAACGACGGCACGTTGGGCCGCGGCGTCACTGAGGTCGAACTGGAGCGGCAGGAACTGGAGCAAGGCAGCCGCCTGGAAATCAGCCATGATGGATATGTTCGGCGGCTCGGTTTCATTCACCGTCGTTTGCTGCTGATGGGTCCGGATGGCCGGGAAATTCGTGGAGAGGACATGCTGCTCCCCTCTGGACGACGGCGCAGGGCGGACGCAACAGATTTTGCCGTTCGCTTCCATCTCGCTCCCGATGTTGAGCCGACCTTGACGGCGGACAAGCAAGGCGCGCTGCTACGCATTCAGATGGGACCGCTATGGCAGTTCCGCAGCGGCGGCGGAGCGCTCAGCATTGAAGATAGCCTCTGGGTAGATGGCGAAGGCCGGCCCCATCCCGCCAAGCAACTGGTCGTGACCGGAGAAACGGCGGCAGGCGGCGCAAGCGTCGGTTGGCTCCTCAAACGGGTCGGATAAAAGGGAAAGAAATGAGTGAAGTGACGATCAAACGGGCGCTGCTTTCAGTGTCCGACAAAAACGGTTTGGTAGAGCTGGGTCGGGCACTTGGCCGTCATGGCGTCGAACTGGTATCTACCGGAGGAACGGCCAAGGCCCTGCGCGAGGCTGGTCTGGACGTGAAGGACATTTCCGACCTGACGGGCTTTCCGGAAATGATGGACGGGCGAGTAAAGACCCTGCATCCAAAGGTGCATGGCGGTTTGCTGGCAGTGCGTGGCAATGCCGATCATGCGGCATCAATGCAGCAGCATGACATCGGTGCTATCGACCTGGTTGTTGTCAATCTCTATCCCTTTGCGCAGACCGTCGCGCGGGGCGCCGACCGGGACGAAATCATAGAGAATATCGACATTGGCGGCCCCTCCATGGTGCGTTCCGCGGCAAAGAATCATGAAAGCGTCGCAATTGTCACCGATCCCGCCGACTATGCCCGCCTGATCGCGGAAATGGACGAAAAGAGCGGTGCAACCAGCTATGATTTCCGTCGCATGCTGGCGGCCAAGGCTTATGCGGCAACGGCAGCCTATGACAGCATGATCGCGAGTTGGTTCGCCTTTGCTGATCAGGGAGAGACGTTCCCGGAAACGCTGACGGTCGGCAGCAAGCTTTCCTCCACGCTGCGCTATGGTGAAAATCCACACCAGTACGCTGCGCTTTATCTGCCTCTTGGTCCCTCGGCCAACGGCATCGCGCAATCCCGGCAAATCCAGGGCAAGGAACTCTCCTACAATAATTACAACGACGCAGACGCAGCGCTGGAATTGGTGAGTGAATTTCGTGACGGACCGCCCACGGTCGTAATCGTGAAGCATGCCAACCCTTGCGGCGTCGCAAGCGCCGACACGTTGATCGAGGCCTATGAAGCTGCGCTGGCGTGCGACAGCGTATCAGCGTTTGGAGGAATCATCGCCGTCAATCGACCGCTGGACGGTCCTACGGCAGAAGCCATTTCAGGCATCTTTACCGAAGTCGTGGCCGCGCCTGATGCGGACGATGAAGCAAAGGCAATTTTCGCGAAGAAAAGGAACCTCCGCCTGCTACTAACCGGAGACCTCCCTGATCCTGCGCGGACAGGACTTCAGATGAAGAGCATCGCGGGTGGAATCCTGTTCCAGAGCCGTGATAATGGCCGCATTACACGCGATGCGCTGAAGGTTGTGACGAAGCGCAAACCTACTCCCCAGGAGTTGGAGGATTGCCTTTTCGCCTGGACGGTCGCCAAGCATGTGAAGTCAAACGCTATTGTTTACGCCAAAGGCGGTAGCACGGCTGGTATTGGCGCGGGTCAGATGAACCGCCTGGAATCGGCCCGTATCGCTGCCTGGAAAGCCAAGGACGCCGCCGATAAGGCAGGTTGGGACGAAGCACGGACGGTTGGTTCATCGGTCGCATCCGACGCCTTCTTCCCATTCGCCGATGGGTTGCTGGCAGCTGTAGAGGCAGGCGCGACAGCCGTGATCCAGCCCGGCGGTTCCATCCGCGACAATGAGGTGATCGCAGCCGCGGATGAGGCTGGGCTGGCGATGGTCTTCACAGGAATGCGGCATTTTCGCCATTGACGCGAAACATGAGATCGTTCGTCCGAACGGGGACGAACGATTTTTCCTGCAGACCGAATAGGTTCCACCGGGCTTGCGGCATTGGTAACCAAGGAAAATACCATCCTGGCTTCAGCCCGTCGCTATGCCGAAAGAGGAGGTCATCCGCGTCTACCGGATACTGAATTAACTCACTGCTGGTTGAAAAAGCATCGCTACGCCATTCATGCAATAGCGCTTGCCCGTAGGTTTCGGCCCGTCATCGAACACATGCCCCAGATGCCCGCCGCACCGGCGGCAATGGACTTCCACGCGCGAATGACCAAGAAAATGATCTGTGCTGGTCTGCACCGCCTTGGGAAGAGGTCGCCAGAAGCTGGGCCAGCCCGTTCCGCTTTCGAATTTTGTACCGGACGAAAACAGGGGTAAACGGCACCCCGCACAGAGGAATACACCCTTACGATGTTCCTCGTTAAGAGGACTGGAGAAGGGGCGTTCAGTCGCCGCTTTACGCAGCACCGCATACTGCCGGGGCGTGAGGCGCTTTTTCCATTCAGCATCGGAGAGATTGACTTCGAACGGTTCCTTCGACTCCGCCTGCATAGCCAACTGAAAACCAATAGCCCCACCTGTGGCCAGGAGGCCTGCTGATCCGATGAAGCTGCGTCGCGTGAGAGACATTATTCTTCCAATCGTCACGCCATAATAGAGGTTACGTCCGAACCCGCAATGCCGCGCCTGTAAGGCGTCTCAATAAAGGCAAACCTTTCCGTCCCTCGCCCGCGCCGGATTTCATAACATTTCGACGGAAAAGGCGCACGCCAAGCCTGACGGTCAATCCCACCCATAACGCTTGCCAAGGAATGATAGCCAGATGCGGCCACAGGTCCGGTGACTGCGCCGCGCGGGCAATCATGGCGAAAGGGGAACTCCACGGGAAGAGCATAGCGGCAATTTCCGCGGGCTGTCCCGGCCGATTGACGGCGTAGGAGGCGAGGAAGAAAATCATTACCTGCCCCATCGTCACCGGCATGGAGAGCGTTTGTACTTCGCGAACCGTTGTGGCTTGTGCGCCAATACCTATAAAGAGCGATCCGAGCAGCATATAGGCCATCGCAAAATAAATGACGCCCAGCCCCGCAAATAACGGCCAGCCGACTGCGGGGGCCGGAAGAGGCGCGGTGCCGCCGAAAGAGGCTAAATAAATAAGGAAAGCAACGCTGCCCCAGATGGCTATGCCAACCAGGGACATGGCAAGCATCGCCATCAATTTGCCAATGAAGATCGCATCGATAGACACCGCAGCAGCCAGAATTTCTATAATTTTATTAGTTTTTTCTTCCACCATGTTGGACAGCACCATGCCCGCCAACAGCATGGTCAGCAGAAACAGCAGTACCTGCGCCGCCCGGCCCGTCAGCAACTGCGCCTGTTGCTGCGCGCCCCTGCTATCGCTCACTGTATGAACTTCAATATGACTTGCGGGCAATGCCGAGCCAGCGCGGGCTGTGCTGACAAGCAGTGATATATCCCCCTTCAGTCGTGCAACATCCCCTTCCCGACCCGTCAGCACCGGCCTTTCCAGCGTACCCGACAAAACAGCGTGCACGCTGTCTTCGCGCCGGTGAAGCATAGCGGCAATGGCATCCGCATCGCCATCGGTCGGTCCGCTCTTTAACTGGGGAATCGTTGTGGGTCCAAGCGCCGAGGCAAGCCTCTCTCGCGCTTTGATCAAGGCCTTTGTTTCCCCTTCGCCCAGAACCAGCCCCACCGATGGCGGTTCATTTGCGCCTGACATGTCTTCGCCCAGATATCCGGCGATCGCGCCGATCAAAACCGGGAACAGCGGGCCGAGAAGAAAGAAAATGAACGCTTTGGAGAAGATCACAGCCGTGAAGTCACGGCGCGCAATGACAAAAACGGCGCGAAGCAATTCCTTCATGGCGCTTCCTCGCTTCCCGGAGCCTCATCCATTTCGCGTAGCACGGCTTCGCCAGCGATCGCGACGAACGCGTCGTGCAGACCAGGCCGTTCTATGGCGAGCGCCTCTATCCCTGCATCACCTTCAATCAGAGCTTTAAGCAGCGGTTCCACGCCACCTTCCGGCAAGGGAAAATGCCACACATGGTCCTCACGCTCTGCACCGGCAGGCAGTGCAGTGCGCCACGCACCTTCGGTCTTGCGGGTTTCAAGCCGCACCTGCGGACGTAGGCGGTCGCGCGCTTCCGAAACTTTTCCTTCGAATCGGATTTTTCCACCCGCGATGATGGCAATGCGTTCGCACAGCCGCTCTGCATGCGCGATGACATGGGTGGAAAAAATGATCGTAGCGCCAGCCGCCGCCCGGTCGCGGATCAGGCGCTCCAACTTGCCTTGATTGATCGCATCTAGTCCGGAAAATGGCTCGTCCAGTACGATGAGGAGGGGCTGATGCACAATGGCCCCCAGAAGCTGTACCGTCTGCGCCATCCCTTTTGACAGTTTCCGCACTGGCTTGTCCGCTGCCGCGCCAAGCCCATGTTCGGCCATCAACACGCGGCCCCTTCGTCGTCCCTCTGCCAATGGCAGACCCCGCAATGCCCCCATGAAGGCGATCGCTTCGCAAGCCTTCATCGCCGGATAAAGCCCCCGTTCTTCAGGCAGGTAACCGACCTGACGCACCCGATCGAGAGGTCGTTTCGCGCCAAGCAGTGAGCGCTCGCCTGCATCAGGATCAATAATACCCAGCAACATGCGGATCAGCGTAGTCTTGCCCGCGCCGTTTGGACCTAATATGCCGTAGATGCTGCCAGTAGGGACAGCGATGTCAATCCCATTCACTGCACGGAAGGAACCGAAATCCTTGACAAGCCCCTGTGCTTCAACGGCATAGGGCATTTGCATGTCGTCCCCTCTCATTAGGGACAGGATAGCTGCGCGATATGACAAGACAAGGTGAAAATCTGGTTGAGCGCTTGAAAGCGCAGGCGGCGGCACTTGGTTTTGCCGATTGCGCCATTGTGCGCGCTGACGCCGCGCCGGAGACGGCCGCTCGCCTCGCTCAATGGTTATCGGAGGGCAGGCATGGCGACATGATCTGGATGGAAGAACGCGCTGCGCAACGTGGATCTCCCCAGGGTCTTTGGCCGGAGGTCCGGTCCGTCATCATGCTGGGCATGAGCTATGCCCCGGCCCGCGATCCCCTGACGCTGGAAAGCGCCGCAGATATTGGTCGGATTTCCGTGTATGCACAGGGGCAAGACTATCACGACGTGGTAAAGAAAGGCCTCAAGGCGCTTGCCCGCTGGTTGATTGACGAAGCAGGCGGGGCGCTCAAGGTCTTTGTGGATACAGCTCCGGTCATGGAGAAACCACTGGCCCAAGCTGCGGGGTTGGGCTGGCAGGGCAAGCACAGCAATCTGGTAAGCCGCCGCCACGGAAGCTGGCTGTTCCTGGGTGCGATCTATACCACATTGGAGCTTGCTCCAGACAGCCCGGGCCGGAATCGCTGCGGTAGCTGCAATGCATGTCAGCAGGCTTGCCCTACCCAGGCATTTCCCGCGCCCTATCGTGTCGATGCACGCAAATGTATCTCCTATCTCACGATCGAGCATAAAGGTCCGATTCCAGTCGAGTTTCGCGCCGCGCTGGGAAACCGCATCTATGGATGCGATGATTGTCTTGCAGTGTGCCCTTGGAACAAATTCGCGGACAAAGCGGCAGCGAACAAGGCCTTTTTGGGCCGTGCGGAACTTGCCGCACCGACACTGCACGATCTTTTGGCGCTAGATGATGCGGGTTTCAGGGCGATCTTTTCTGGATCACCGATCAAGCGCATTGGCCGGGATCGAATGGTACGCAATGCTGCAATTGCCGCCGGTAACAGCGGTAACCCTGCCTATGCTGTTCCGCTGGCGCGCCTGGCAAAGGATGAGAATGAAGTTGTTCGCGATGCAGCAATATGGGCTCTAGAGCAGCTAGCAGACGAGAAATCCATTCAGTCGGATATCAGCGATTGAATACAGTTCGGCGTGTCGGTGTCAGCCCCGCTTGGAAGCCTCGTATCAACGTGGGTGACCAGAGGCTCTTTTTTCCCTTTCCTGTTGTAAAGATAGGCATCCAGCACGCAGCGGCCATTAGCGAATTGCAATTTTCTAACAGTGCGTTCCCGAATATCCATGCGGGGCCGCCCCAACAGATCGACCAGTTTGCGTGCATCGGCGCCAACCAAAGCCTGCGGCACCTTCCCATAGGCCGCAGCGCTTCGCACAGGTTGAGGTGTTTCACTGACTATCGAAGGCGCACAAGCGGACAACAACATGGCCGCAGAGGTCCCCATTATTTTTCGGTGGTGGATCATTCACCTTTCTTTGCGCAGGCATCTGCCGGGGTCAATCGCGCATTGCATCACCACGATCGGCCGTCTACTTCTGACGGCAAATTGCGCTATTGAAAGGATTTTTCGTGACCGAAGCCAAGCTGGACATTGTCGCCATCGGAAACGCCATTGTTGATGTCATAGCGCAGGCGGACGATGCATTTCTGGCAAGCCACGCGCTCGCGAAGGGCGGCATGCAGTTGGTGGACCCCGAAACAGCGGAGCTAATCTATAATGAGATGGGACCCGGCCGCGAAATCAGCGGAGGATCAGCCGCCAACACTCTGGCGGGCATGGCTGCGCTGGGCATGAAGTGTGGTTTCATTGGCCAGGTATGCGACGACCAACTGGGCGGCGTCTTTACTCACGACATACGTTCCTTAGGGATAGACTACAGGACGGAGCCACGGAGTGGCGAACCATCGACAGCACGCTGCCTGATCCTCGTCACGCCCGATGCACAACGCACCATGAACACCTTCCTGGGCGCATCGCAGTTTCTTCCGGCTTCCGCATTGGACCCCGAACTCATTGCATCAGCGAAAGTCCTGTATTTGGAAGGCTATCTCTGGGATCCCGAAGAACCGCGAGCCGCGATGCGTTCCGCCATTGATATTGCACGCAAGGCGGGGCGTGAGATCGCCTTCACTCTCTCCGACAGTTTCTGCATCACCCGTCATCGCGCCGATTTTCAGGCGCTTATCGACAATGGCGAAATCGATATTTTATTTGCCAACGAAGCCGAAATCCAGGCGCTCAACGAAACCGATGATTTTGAGAACGCCGTAAACACCACCGCTGCAAAGGTCGGCACCCTTGTTGTCACCCGCAGCGAAAAGGGCGCGGTTGCGGTCAACAATGGGCAACGCTACAGAGTGAATGCCGCCCCTGTCGCAGAGATCATGGACACCACCGGAGCAGGCGATCTATTCGCTGCCGGTTTCTTGACTGGTTACCTCAGCGGACAAGATATGGAGAGCAGCCTGACCATGGGGGCGGTCGCGGCAGCGGAAATCATCTCCCATTATGGCGCACGGGCGGAAATTGATCTGAAGCAGCTAATGGCTGAAAAGATGCGTTGAACTCAGCCCGTTCAAATCCCCTCGCCACTTAGCCTTAGGCAAATCATATCGAGCTGATCCAGATTGGAATAGCTCAACGTCAGCATGCCTCCTGCACCTTTATGATTGATCTGCACATGAAGGCCCAGAAGGTCAGCCAAATGTTGTTCCAACGAAGCTAAGTCAGCGTCATCGCTGCTGCTCTTCTTCGAAACCGATATTTTCCCATTTGATCTGCCCGGCTTGGCGCGGGTGGCAAGTTTTTCCGTTTCCCGGACGGAAAGGCCCTTATCAGCAACAGCTCGCGCCAGACCCTCGCAGTCTGGAACGCCAATCAAAGCTCGCGCATGGCCCATGCTTAACTCGCCAACAGTCACCATCTCCTGCACCATCGATGGCAGGTCCAGCAAGCGCATAAGATTCGCGACATGGCTACGGGACTTGCCCACAAGACGGCTAAGCGCCTCTTGGCTATGGCCGAATTCAGCAATCAGTTTCCGATAAGCTTCGGCCTCTTCGATCGGATTAAGGTCCTCGCGCTGGATATTCTCAATGAGAGCGATTTCCAACGTTTCCGCATCGTTGAAATCGCGAACAATGGCTGGAATGCGATGGAGTTGGGCCCGCTGAGCGGCCCGCCAGCGTCGCTCGCCGGCAATGATCTGGTAGCCCCCGCCCTGCGGCCGCACAATGATGGGCTGAATAACGCCACGCTGTGAAATGCTCTCCGCAAGTTCAGCCAGCGCGTCCACATTGAAGTGACGTCGGGGCTGTTCGGGATGGGGTGCGATAAGCGAAATATCGATGTTTTGAACCGACTTGCTGGAGGACGTCGTTCCAACATCTACGGGTTCTTCCCGAGCAACATCGCCCAACAGGGCACTAAGCCCCCGCCCCAGGCCTGGCGCGCGCCGGAGAGGCTTGGTCGACTTTTCTGCGGTGTTTTCAACATCATTCATGCGGCAATTTCCTGTGCGGGCAATCGGCCGATCAGTTCGCGGGCCAACTGCATATAGGCTTCCGATCCGGAGCAACGATGGTCATAAATAAGCGCCGGCATACCATGACTGGGTGCCTCCGACAGGCGCACATTGCGCGGAATAACGGTGTTGAATACCACGTTACCCAAACAGGCTCGAACATCATCTGCGACCTGCTCTGTAAGGCGATTTCGCCGATCATACATGGTGAGCGCAACACCCATGATGGAAAGATCACTATTAAATCGGCCCCGAATACGTTCGACCGTCTGCAGAAGCTGACTTAATCCCTCCAGGGCGAAGAATTCACATTGCATCGGAACCAGCAATGATTGCGCCGCCACCATGGCGTTCACGGTCAGCAATCCCAAAGATGGCGGGCAATCAATAAGGCAGATATTCCAGCGTCCGTCGGGAGCCTGTGCGAGCGCTTGGTCCAGCCGGTATGTTCGTTCTTCATAGTCGACGAGTTCGATCTCGGCTCCGGACAAATCCTGCGTAGCCGGGATGATGTCAAGCCGTGGTACGCGCGTATTCACAGCCGCTTCTTCTAAAGCACACTCTCCGGTCAGCAGATGATAACTGGACCAACCACGCTCTGCATGACCTATGCCAAGTCCGGTCGACGCGTTTCCCTGGGGGTCCAGATCTACGAGCAGAGTTTTCCAACCCGTCGCGGCCAGCGCGGTCGCAACATTGATGGCTGTAGTTGTCTTACCGACACCACCTTTCTGATTTGCAACTGCCATGCGGATCATATTTTGCCCCTTTTTCGGACCGACCGAGCAACTAATATGGTGCTTTCCGGATCAGTGATGCTCTGTTCAACGCTGAACTCGCCCCGCCATATTGGACGAATGTGGTCAAGTTCATTCTGGCAAGTTCTACCCTTTGGTAAAAGCCAAATCGTCTTGGGATCGGAAAATCTGACGGCTTTTTCGAACAACCTGTCCAGTGGAGCGAACGCCCGGGCACTTATGATCGACGACGGTCCAGCGAATTGAAGCGATTCCAACCGGCAGCCATGAACGCTACACTGCTTCAGATTCAGTTCTTCTATCATGCGGCAGAGGAAGTTTATACGTCCTCGGCGAGACTCGACCATGTCGACCCGCCAGCCGCTCAGAATGGCTATTATGAGTCCGGGAAGGCCGGGGCCGGACCCAAGATCCAGCCATACCCCACCATCATTCTCCGGAGCGTGAAGCAGGAGCTGAGCGCTGTCTGTAATATGGCGCGCCCAAACATGGTCCCGCGTCGAGCTGGCGATCATATTCTGATGTTGCATTTCTTCGAGAAGACAGGCGACATACAGTTCCAGCCGTGCCCATGTTTCACGTGGAACATTAAGCCGATCATTGAGCCAAGCTTTAGCTTCGTCCTCCGTCACGCTGCCCTACGTCGTGCATGAACGAGAATCGCCGCCAGGGCGGCGGGCGTGATTCCACGAATACGGCCGGCGGCTGCCAAATTTTCCGGACGTGCCGCTTCCAACCGCTCCATCATCTCCAAGGAAAGGCCGGCGATCGCGCGATAATCCAGAAATGAGGGTAGCCTCACCGCTTCATTGGCACGCAATTCACTGATCTCCCCCTGCTGCCGTTCTAGATAAGGGGCGTAATGCGCATCTTCTAAGATCTCTGCCCGAAGATCGGCGTCCAGATTGGCGAGCGACGGCACCAGTTCAGAAAGTTGGGCTGGCCCAACTTCTGGAAAACGCGCCCATTCAAAAATTGAGCGGCGGGAGCCGTCCTGCCGAACTGCGCATCCGCGCTTGGCCATTTCGGAGGCCGTCAAGGTCTGGCCAAGCTGAATCTCCGCCTCGGCGCGCGCTACCTTTCGCCTGTCATACCATGCTCTCCTATCCGCGCCGATCACACCGTGCTTGATCCCCACCTCAGTAAGCCGGGTGGAGGCGTTATCCGCCCGCAAGCGGAGCCGGTACTCAGCCCGCGCCGTCAGCATACGATAGGGCTCGGTAACGCCCTGAAGCGTTAGATCATCAATCATCACGCCGATATAACTGTTCACGCGGTCTAGCATCAGCGCGTCTTCCTCAAGCGCAAAAGCTGCCGCATTCATTCCCGCAACAAGACCTTGGGCTGCCGCTTCCTCATAACCGGTCGTGCCGTTTATCTGCCCCGCGCAATAAAGGCCTGTCATGCCGCGTACAAGCATGCTGCTAGCGAGTGCCCGAGGATCGATATGATCATATTCGACAGCATAGCCCGGCACGATGATTTCTGCTTGCTCGAGCCCTTCAATGCTCCGGACAAGTTCCAATTGTAATTCAGCCGGCAATGACGTGCTGATCCCATTAGGATAGACGTAATGATCGTCCAAGCCTTCAGGCTCCAGGAAAATTTGGTGTCCGTCGCGATCACCGAAACGGAACACCTTGTCCTCAATCGATGGGCAATAGCGGGGTCCCCTGCCCTCGATTGCGCCGCTAAATAATGGTGAGCGGTCTAGGCCTGAACGAATAATGTCGTGAGTGCGACCGTTGGTTCGAGTAATAGCGCAAAAGATCTGCGGCAGCGGACGACGGGCGGTCAATGCTGACATCGTCCAATCATTTTCATCCGATGGCTGCTCGGGCAACGCTGCCCAGTTAATTGTGCGCCCGTCAATCCGCGGAGGCGTTCCCGTCTTGAGCCTACCTATGGGGAGTCCTGCGGCACGAAGCTGCTGGCCCAAAGAGCGGGACGCCTGCTCACCAGTCCGCCCGCCTTCCCTAACATCCTCCCCTCGGAACAACTTACCGTTAAGGAAAGTACCTGTCGCGAGAACCGTGGCTTTGGCATGCAACAGCGTTCTATCCGCGAGGTATAGCCCGGTAACGCTATTGTCAGTCATATGGAGCGCAGCTGCTTCAGCCTCTATGATCTGAAGATTAGGTTGGTCATCGAGTAGGGCATGAATAGCAGCCTTGTAGCGCTTGCGATCAGCTTGAACCCGGGGTCCCTGGACCGCCGTACCCTTGCTGCTGTTCAGCATGCGATAATGGATCGCGGCGGCATCTGCGGCACGCGCGATAAGGCCATCGAAAGCATCTACCTCTCGTACCAAGTGCCCCTTGCCCAAGCCTCCAATCGCGGGATTGCACGACATGGCCCCGATCGTCTCACGCGAATAGCTGACCAGCGCAGTGCGTGCGCCCTTCCGCGCCGCTGCGGCTGCCGCCTCACAACCAGCGTGGCCGCCGCCGACCACGATCACGTCAAACATTGTCTGCATGATTTGCTCTTAGCGACAATGGTACGGGCGGTCAAAACTGTTCCACGTGAAACATTCACCGCAAGCTCATTTATTTACCGATGCAGAAGCCGCTAAAAAGGGCATCTAGCATATCTTCCGTTCCCGCTCTTCCTGTTATCGCATCCAAAGCACCGCGAGCCGCCCGAAGATGTTCAGCGAGAATAAGATAGTCATCGGTTCTTATGGCCGATTCCAGCTCGGTCTGTAAGGAAGCCAGCGCAACCCGCTGACGCTTATTCAAAGCATATTCGCCCTCTCGAGGAAGCAACGCGCGAGCACGGTCCATCAACAAAGTTTGAAGTTGCAGCATGCCCTCTCCTGTCAGAGCCGAAAGCGTGAGATCGCAACCGTGCGGATTCGGGCTTCCTAGATCACTTTTGGGGGCAATTCGAACTACTTTAGCGGCCAAATTATGCGGCCCTTGACTTGGTTCTCCTAACCAGAGCACCAGGTCGCTGTCTTCCATGGCTCTTTGAGCTAGGTCAATGCCGATCCCCTCAATCTCGTCACCCCCTTTCTCCCTTAAACCCGCGGTATCAATAAAGAGAAAGGGCACACCATTGATTGCTACCGGCGTTTCGATACGGTCCCGTGTAGTGCCTGCGATAGGAGAGACGATGGCCACGTCCCGGCCTGCCAAGGCATTCAGCAGAGTAGACTTGCCGGCATTGGGTGGCCCAGCGAGCACAACCCGAATTCCATCCCGCAGGCGCTCCGCCGAAGGATGCGCCTGTTCAGCGATAATCTCCGCCAAGAGAGCTTCGAGGAGCAATGCGACCTTCTCTACCGCTCCTTCCGGAACGTCATCCTCATCCGAAAAATCAAGCTCGGCTTCCACCAACGCGGAAATGCGGAGCAAGTCCATTTCCCAAACAGCAACGCGTCGTGAAAAATGGCCCTCTACCATCGCTATAGCGCCTCGGCGCTGTGCTTCCGTTTCAGCGAATAGCAGATCAGCCAAGCCTTCAGCTTCACTTAGATCAATGCGACCATTTTCGAAAGCACGCCGCGTGAATTCGCCAGGACGCGCCTCTCGTAAGCGCTCCTCCTGCGAAAGCGCTGCCAAAACAGCATTCACGACAGCCCTGCCTCCATGCAAATGGAGCTCAGCCAAATCTTCGCCCGTGGCGGTGGCGGGCCCTGGAAACCACAGAACTAGAGCATGATCCAAATGAACGCCATTACGGGGATCTCGTAAAGTACGGACACTGCCTCTCCGCGGAGAGGGCAGCTTACCGGCCAGTCGCTGAAGAGTGTCGCCAGCCAAAGGACCACTTATGCGCACAACAGCTATGGCCGCAGGAGGAAGGCCACTCGATAGGGCAAAAATGGTAGGAATCGGCGTATGGCATACGCTATCGTTCATGTGTCGGGCTTATCAGTTCTCGGCCCTGCGGCGCCCATATTCATCATTTGGCCAAATAGGCGCATACCAGCCTCTCCCAACGGCGAGAAGCTGCGGAGTAGCTTATCCATTTGCTCTAAATTGGTAGCACCTTCCATGGTGTTGAGCGTCGCCTGCACATATTTTTCGTTAAGTGGAGAAACGTCCGGCAACCCCAAAAAAGTCCTCGCCTCTTCAGCCGTGCAATCGAAATTGATCGTGACCTTCATGCCTCTGCTCCTTAAGGATCGGCGCGGCGATGTAGCCGATCACCTTGTTCTTCATGCCGCAACATTGGCTTCCGCGCCAGTTTTTCGATATGCTTCCAGTCTCGGGTCATGACATAATGATACATTGGCCAGAAGCCGAGTCCCTAAGACAGGAAGGATCGAAATGAGCGAAATAATTTCCATTCCCACGCTGGAAAACGACGCCGAATTCGACTGCTATGTCGCACATCCATCAAGCGCGCCGAAGGCCGCTATCATCGTGATCCAGGAAATCTTCGGCGTCAACGAAGGTATCCGCAGCAAATGCGATACCTGGGCCAAGGCTGGCTATGCAGCATATGCTCCAGACCTGTTCTGGCGTGTTGAACCCGGCGTCGAGCTGAATCCCGATGTTCCCCAGGAATTCGATCAGGCTTTAGAGCTTATGGGCCGGTTCAATCAGGATCAGGGTGTGCGCGATATAGAAGCCGTAATACACGCCATACATCGATCCCAAGGTCCAGACACTAAGGTCGGGTGCGTGGGCTATTGCCTCGGCGGCAGGTTGGCCTTCATGACAGCGACACGCACCGACATCAGTGCGTCGGTGGGCTATTATGGCGTGGGCATCGATAACCTACTGCGCGAAGCGCATGCTATTGCAAATCCGGTAATGCTGCATGTCGCGACCGCCGATCATTTCGTAGCACCGGACGTCCAGAAGGCCATGCACGAGGGGCTGGACAATCATCCCAAGGTAACAATTCACGATTATTCCGGGCTCGATCATGGGTTTGCCGCAGAATTCGGAAAGCGCCGTGATGAAGAAGGCGCACAATTAGCCGACAAGCGAACGGCTGATTTTTTCGAGCAACATCTCCGATAAAAACCAACCGTCGTGCATGCAGAATTGAACTTCATTCACATAATGTAAGTAGCTAACTTACGTCGCCGCTGCGCTCCAAATTTGGTGCAGCGGCGACCGTTTGTCACTGCCGCGGAGGCAAGACCGAACACTGATGTGCTGCCCTTCGCCCCACAAAAATCAGCAGTCACGTCAGCAGCGTCAAAATACCCACCTCATGATCGACAAAGCCGTCATAGATCATCTTCCCGGCAACATAGAGGATCACCACCAGTCCTACATAGGCGATCCAACGATAGCGCTCGATATATCGCGCGATAACATTGGCGGCGATGCCCATCAAAGCGACAGAAAGCAGCAATCCTATGATGAGTATGCCTGGATGTGCTCGCGCCGCGCCTGCAACCCCCAATACATTATCGAGGCTCATGGAAACGTCAGCCAGAGCGACTGCCCAGGCGGCAGCGGCAAAGCTCTTGGCGGGACGAATCCCGCTATGCTCATCCCCCGCAATTTCAGGTGAACCTGTGCCGCCGCTTCCCGCATGCAACTCGCGCCACATTTTCCAGGCCACCCAAAGGAGGAGCAGGCCGCCCGCGAGGATCAAGCCTACAATGCCCATCAGAAAGCTTACGGCCAATGCGAAGATAATCCGCAAAACCAGCGCCGCACCGATACCGATCAAGATCACCTTGCGGCGTTGCGCAGTAGGAAGGCCTGCAGCAAGCGCGCCGACAACAATTGCGTTGTCGCCAGCCAGAACCAGATCAATCAGCAAGACCTGTCCAAAAGCCGCAAGGACCGCCGGATTATCGAGATTAGTAAAATCATGGACGATGCTCGACCATATTTCCGAAGGTCCTCCCGCCATGGAAACGGAAGATGCAGCGGCTGCGACGAAATCGATCATGACAGTCTAATGCGCTCCAGCCTTATTGGTTCATGCTGTCGAAGAAATCTTCGTTCGTCTTGGAGTCCTTCATCTTGTCCAGCAGGAACTCCATGGCATCGATGGTTCCCATCTGCATGAGAATACGGCGAAGGACCCACATCTTCGAAAGCTTGTCCTTCTCGACGAGCAATTCTTCTTTTCGAGTGCCGGATTTTCCCACGTCGAGCGCGGGGAAGATGCGCTTGTCGGCGACCTTGCGGTCAAGCACGATTTCGCTATTGCCGGTGCCCTTGAACTCTTCGAAGATGACCTCATCCATACGGCTGCCCGTATCAATCAGAGCCGTGGCAATAATGGAGAGCGAACCACCTTCTTCGATATTGCGAGCTGCACCGAAGAAACGCTTCGGACGCTGGAGCGCATTAGCATCGACACCACCGGTCAACACCTTACCGGAACTCGGCACAACAGTGTTGTAGGCGCGACCCAGGCGCGTAATGGAGTCCAGAAGGATCACTACGTCCTTCTTGTGCTCGACAAGGCGCTTGGCTTTTTCGATCACCATTTCGGCGACCTGGACGTGACGCGAAGCAGGTTCGTCGAAAGTGGAGCTAATAACCTCCCCCTTCACGCTTCGCTGCATATCGGTTACTTCCTCCGGCCGCTCGTCGATGAGCAGGACGAGAAGATAGACCTCCGGATGATTATCCGTGATCGCCTTGGCAATGTTCTGAAGAAGGACGGTTTTACCCGTACGGGGCGGCGCAACGATCAACGCGCGCTGGCCCTTGCCCTGAGGCGCAATAATATCAATGACGCGCGCCGACTTGTCCTTCACCGTGGGATCAAGGGTATCGAGGCGTAATTTCTCGTCCGGATAAAGGGGAGTCAGGTTGTCGAAATTGACACGATGCCGAACGGCGTCAGGCTCATCGAAATTGACTGCAGTAAGTTTTGTGAGTGCAAAATAGCGCTCACCTTCCTTAGGACCCCGGACTTCGCCTTCGACGGTGTCCCCTGTACGCAGGCCAAATTTGCGTACCTGATTGGGCGATACATAAATATCATCAGGGCCAGCAAGATAATTGGCTTCAGGACTGCGCAGAAAACCAAAGCCGTCGGGCAGGACCTCAATGGTGCCAAGGCCCATGATCTGCTCGCCATTTTCGGCTTCCACCTTCAGGATCGCGAACATGAGATCCTGTTTGCGAAGAGTCGAAGCCCCTTCCACCCCCAGCTCCTCCGCCATGGAGACGAGTTCGGCGGGCGTTTTCTTCTTGAGGTCTTTCAAATGCATCAATGTCGTTCCGGGAAAGGAATGTTGCGAAAATTGCCGCTCTACGCTTTTTTGGGGAAAGAATTCTCATGCGCGGACGGCAGGGAAGGCGGCCAGCGTTACGCCGCGCCCGATCTTTAGTCAACGAGATTTGAAGGAAGCTGTTCCGTCAGAAAGGCTTCACTACGGCGAGAACGACGATAAGCGCGGCCAATATGCCCGGCACCTCATTCAGCATCCGCAGTTTCTTGTCGCTGAACGGCCGAAGCCCCTTTGCCAGCTTTTTCGAATAGCCAACCACCCATCCATGATAACCGGAGAGAATGATCACAAGAAGGAGTTTCGCGTGAAACCAGCCTTGCGTCCAGGCGTCGATATTGAACGCGAGCATCAGGCCGAATATCCAGACGATCACGAGCGAAGGATTGAGAATAATCTTCCGCAGCCGACCTTCACGGCGAATCCAGCGAACTTCCTCCGTGGAACCAATGGCGCATTCCTGATGATAAATGAAGAAACGCGGCATCATGAAAAGCCCGGCCATCAGGAAGATGATGAAAATGATATGACCAGCCAGAACCCAATAATAGGCGTTGCCAAGATATCCCGTCATGGACGTTCCTTGCGAATGAGGTTGAGCAGCATTTCAACATGATCAATAGGCGTGTCGGGCAAAATGCCGTGGCCAAGATTGAAGATATGGGGCCGATTCTCGAAGGCGGAGAGAATATTTTCCACAGCGGTCTCCAATGCTCGACCGCCAGCGATGAGAGCCAAAGGATCAAGATTGCCCTGTACAGGAAACCCCATGGGCAGAACGGCGTTTGCCCAATGAGGATCAACAGTCTCATCGATCCCAATCCCGTCCACGCCCGTTTCCTCCGCATAGGCAACAAGCTTGCCCCCTGCTCCCTTGGGAAAGCCAATGATGGGAATGCCCGGGCAGCGCACGCGTAGCTGATCGACAATGGATCGCGTGGGCGTGATTACCCATTGTTTGAACTGCGCCGGCGAAAGGCTGCCTGCCCAGCTATCGAAAAGCTGCACGGCGTCTACACCTGCTTCCACTTGTCCCGCCAGATACTCTACTGTGAGATCCGTAATGGCGTCGATGATTGCTCCAAATCGGGCTGGGTCAGCATAGGCCATACGGCGCGCAAGGCCGTGATCCTTGGTGCCCTGTCCCGCGACCATATAAGTGGCGACCGTCCAGGGACTGCCAGCAAAACCCAAAAAGCTGGTCTCTGCCGGAAGTCCAGCTTTCACGAGTCTCACGGTTTCATAAATCGGCTCCAGCTTTTCCTTGCGTAACATCAGAGCGGCAAGATCTGCTTCCTGCAGGGGTGGTGCAAGCCGGGGACCTTCTCCTGCTTCGAACCAGAGATCCTGGCCCAGGGCATAGGGTACGATCAATATGTCAGAAAAAAGGATCGATCCGTCGAAACCAAATCGCCGCAACGGTTGCAGTGTGATCTCAGCCGCTGCCTTGCTGTCATAGACCAACTCGAGAAAGCCGCCTTTTTCCGCTCGAAGTTCACGATATTCAGGCAAATAGCGCCCCGCCTGCCGCATCAGCCAGACAGGCGGCACGTCCTGTTTTTCCCCGCGCAATACGGAGAGCAGTTTCTTGGCGGCTGGATCGGTCAAGCGGAACTTTCCTTCTAGGCCATGTCCCCTTGCGCGCCGGCGTAGAAAGTCTCCGCCAGAGCTTGAGGGTTACTGACCCGGTTCAACAAACATATATGCAATTCTGCTGATCCGTACCGGAGCATCTGTGTGAAGCCAAGTGTCTCAATTCACTTCGTGTGAACGCAGACTCCATAAAACTAAAATATATGATTCAAATATAGATGATGTTTGTTGGTAGGTGGAACAACGGGACTTAGGCGCTGAGCGCACGCTTGCCAACAGCTTGACTCCTGAAGTGCCAAGCGTCTGGAACGAGTCTTTGATGCTCTCCCCATAATCCACAGCCTGTGGAAGAAATCCCCGGGTTGTGGAGGGCCTGTGGGTAAAAATCCGGTCAATGGGGAGAGGAGACTGTCCGAGTATCCGGTGCCATACTATTCCTTGCTTTATCCACAGCCTGTCCACAAAGATGCGCATATGACGCGCCTTCATCTTCACCTTTTGTCCGATTCAACCGGTGAGACGCTGGAAAATATCGCAAAGGCCGCCATTGCCCAGTTCGACAATGTCGAAACCATCCGCCATTTCTGGCCGATGGTGCGTTCCGAGGTGCATCTTCAACGCATATTGGATGAGATTGCACAAAATCCGGGGCTGGTGCTTTTTACCCTTGCCAACCCACCTTTGCGGCGAAAACTGGAGAACCGCTGCCGGGTATTGGGATTGCCTGTGGTCGCGGCACTTGATCCCGTTACCGACGCCATGTCCAATATTCTGGGACAGGAAACGCGCAATCGCACGGGGCGCAAATACATTATGGACGAAGCTTATTTCGCCCGCATTGACGCCATCCAGTTTACCATTGCGCATGATGACGGGATGAATTGGGAGAATTGGGAAGAAGCAGACATCGTTCTGGCGGGGGTATCGCGGGCTTCGAAGACCCCCACGTCCATTTATCTGGCCAACCGTGGCTACAAGACGGCGAATATACCCATTGTGCTGGAATCGCCGCCGCCCTCTTCGCTTTTTACGCTGAAGCACCCGCTGATCGTTGGCCTCACCACTAGCGCAGAACGGCTGATTCAGGTGCGCCGTAACCGGTTACTCTCGCTGAATCAGATGCCCGAGACAACCTATGTCGATCAGGAAAAGGTTGGCGAAGAGGTTGCCTATGCGCGTCGGATGTTTGCAGATAATGGATGGCCAGTCATTGATGTGACGCGCCGATCCATCGAGGAAACCGCAGCTGCCATCATCAATATCTATAATGATCGCTACATTACCCAAGCGGAAGGATAGAATTTTAAAGCTATGCTGATCCTCGCATCACAAAGCGCCAGTCGCAAGGCGTTGCTGAGTGCGGCGGGCGTGCCGCATGAGGCTGTTTCGCCCGGCGTCGATGAAGAGGCGGCTAAAGCGGCGCTGCGGGCAGAGGGTCTCAATGCGCGGGGGCTGGCCGACGCTCTGGCGGAATTGAAATCCATGCGCGTGTCACGCCGTATGCCCCAGAATCTTGTTCTTGGCTGTGACCAGACATTGAGCCTGGAAACGGGCGAGATGCTCGACAAGGCGGAAAACCGTAAGGATGCTGAGCGGATATTGCGGCTATTGTCCGGAAAGACCCACTATTTACATAGTGCAGCGGTCATTTCACTGGCTGGTGAACCGCTATGGCGGCATGTCGAGCGGGTGAAGATGACAGTGCGGCCATTGTCGGATGCCTTTATCGAAAGCTATCTGGACGCGGATTGGAACGATTGCCAATGGTGCGTTGGTTGCTACCGCATCGAGGGGCCCGGAGCGCAGCTTTTCGCGCGTGTGGAGGGCAGTCAATTCGCGGTCCAGGGATTGCCTCTGCTACCCTTGCTCGATTATCTTCGTATCAGGGGAGTGCTGATGTCATGACGCTGCCTTATGCCGAAGTGATTGGCGATCCCATCGCTCACAGCAAATCTCCGCTGATTCATGGTTTCTGGCTGGCAAAGCTTGGCATAGATGCGGAATATCGGCGAACGCTGGTTCGGCCGGACGCACTTCCCGAGTGGTTGGAGGAAAGACGCGCCGATCCGATGTGGCGGGGGGCAAACCTCACCATTCCGCACAAGGAAAAAATCCTGCCTTTGGTCCAGGACCCTGAGGGCCTTGTGTCGAGCGTCGGGGCCATGAACATCGTGATTCCAGATCATGGGGGAGCCAAAGGTTTCAACAGCGACATCAGCGGTTTTGCAGAACCCCTGGACAATGTTTGCCTGGCTGGAAAATCAGCGGCTTTATACGGAGCCGGCGGTGCCGCTCGAGCGGTCCTGTTCGCGTTGCAGACCATGGGCATTGCGCATGTAACTATTCTGAATCGTACCCAGGAGCGCGCCCGAACACTGCTGACGGAGTTCGGAATGGCAGGCGAGGCGTTGCCCTTGCTTGCTCCCCTGCCCGCAGTCGAGCTTGTGGTGAACAGCACTGCATTGGGTATGATGGGCTACGATGTGCTTGAACCCGATCTTTCAGGCTTGCCGAGTGAAGCCATTGTCTACGATATCGTCTACGCGCCGCTGGAAACGGCGCTGTTGACAGAAGCGAACGGAAGGGGTTTGCGGACCCTCGATGGCCTCAACATGCTGATTGGCCAGGCTGCAAAGGCATTCCAGCTCTTTTTCGGGGCGGAAGCGCCTCGCGAGCATGATTTCGAACTGAGGGCATTGCTCGCAGCATGAAAATTTACGGGCTGACTGGCTCAATCGGCATGGGCAAATCGGCAGTTGCCGCCATGCTGCGCAGAGAGGGTGTACCTGTGTTCGATGCTGATGCGGAAGTACACCGATTGCAAGGACCAGGAGGCGCACTGGTGCCGGCCATCGAAGAGCGGTTTCCGGGAACAACTGGCCCCGATGGCGTGGATCGGGAGAAGCTTGGCGCCGCTGTGTTCGGAAACAAGGGCGAATTGCAGGCGCTGGAACAGATCGTGCATCCCGCCGTGCGGAATGCGCGCGAGAATTTCCTGCGCCAACATCGCGCACGGCCGATGGTCGTGTTGGACATCCCGCTATTGTTCGAAAAGGGCGTGCCACAGGGGCTTGCCGGGGTGATCGTCGTTAGCGCCCCTGCGTGGAAACAGCGTCAGCGCGTGCTGCGGCGACCGGGCATGACTCCCGCGAAATTCGGGAGAATCAAAAAATTACAGGTTCCCGATGAAGAAAAAAGGCGCAGGGCGGATTATATCATTGATACAGGTACGACTTTCGAGCGCACCCGCGCTGCCGTCCGGCGGCTCACCGCTTGTTTAAGTCGACGCGCAGGCCGATAAAGGAAAAGAGAGACTCAGAATCAATGCGCGAAATTATTTTCGATACTGAAACCACCGGATTCGAACCTCAGAGCGGGGACAGGCTAGTGGAAATTGGCTGTATCGAGCTCGTTAATCGAGTGCCGACGGGTCAAACCTTCCACGCTTATTATAACCCCCAGCGCCCCATGCCTGCGGCAGCGGAAGCGATTCACGGGCTTTCGGACAATTTCCTTCGCGACAAACCTCTTTTTTCGGAGGGTGTCGAGGCGTTGCTGGATTTCCTGGGCAATTGCCCGCTCATCGCACATAATGCTCAGTTCGATTTTGGTTTCCTCAATCATGAACTGATGCGCTGCGGCCGTGATATTATCGACATGGTGCGCATGGTTGACACGATCGCCATGGCTCGCACCTTGCATCCTGGCGCCAAACATAGTCTTGATGCGCTCTGCACGCGCTATGGCATTGACCGCAGCCATCGCATCAAACACGGCGCATTGCTGGACGCGGAATTATTGGCGCAGCTTTATATTGAACTGACTGGCGGCCGCCAGATCGGATTTGCACTGGCCACCGACATTCCGGCAACGCAGGCAGAGCGGACGACCGCCAAGCCTCACATTCGCATCATTCGCCCAGCGCGAGCGCATCGTGCGAGTGCCGAAGAACTGGAACGGCATGCAGCCTTTATAGCGGGGTTGAACAACCCCCTTTGGATGGAATTGGGCCCGGTGGCCTGAACGATACTGCCATCCTCCATGGGATGGCCGGTGTGAAGGAGAAAGAACGATGGATATCCGTGTTTCCGGACATCAGGTCGATACAGGTGACGCGCTGAAACAGCATGTCACCGACCGGTTGCAAGCCGTGGCCGATAAATATTTCTCGCGAACAATTTCGGCTCAGGTAACCTTCCGCCCGGCGCCGCATAACGGCTTTCATTGTGATATAGTTTGTCATGTCATGCAGGGGCTGGTGCTGAAGGGCGCGGGCAATGCTCAAACCGCCCATCTGGCCTTTGATCAAGCCGCAGAGCGCGTCGACAAGCAATTGCGCCGTTATATGCGGCGCCTGAAGGACCGGCATGGCCGGGCGTTGGCGGCCGAAGCCGCTCGGGTGCCGGGTGAACTGCTCGATGGCGCTGCCTACACCATTTTTGAATCCGGAAATGAAGAGGAGGAAGCGCCTGAAACGCCTCTTATCGTGGCCGAGACGCGCGTCGATATTCCGGAGGCAAGTGTATCGGATGCAGTGATGATGATGGACTTGCGCAACACCAATGCGCTGTTGTTCGTCAATAGCGGGACCAGCAGCTATAATATGGTCTATCGGCGTCAGGATGGCACTATTGGGTGGGTTGAACCTAGAAGCGGTTGACCTACCTTCATCCTGGCTCTATTGGGCCGATCTTTATTCAGACGCAACATTTAGCCGGCTGGTAGATGTCATACGTCTTCCGGCCGGCCGCTGAGTTTATTATGCCCCATTTTGATGATATACTTCGGCCTGAAGCGCTCAACACGCGGTTGAGTGTCAATAGCAAGAAGCAGCTCTTTCAACGCCTTTCCCAAATTGCCGCCGCTGCTTACGGCCTTGATGAGCAAATGGTTTCTGAGCGGCTTCTGGAGCGGGAGCGGCTGGGTTCCACCGGCTTTGGCGGGGGAGTCGCGATTCCACACGCCAAGCTGGATGATTTGGCATCGATGTGCGCCGTTGTCGTGCTGCTGGAGGAGCCGATCCCGTTCGATGCCGTCGATGGTCTTCCCGTCGATGTTGTCTTTGTATTGCTCTCACCTTCGGACTGTGGTGCAGATCATCTGAAAGCATTGGCCCGAGTGTCGCGCTATTTGCGTGACGAGCGACAGATGGCTCGCCTGCGTGGTGCGGGATCGGATGAGGCGTTGTTCGCGTTGCTGGCCGGCAGCGAGACGCGTGACGCAGCCTGAATCAACGAGCCATGACGCTGGCAAGGCCGACACCGGCGAATCAGCTCATTTCCGTGCGCTGGAGCGGCTTTATTTGTCTGCTCCGATCAATCAATTCTTTCCGTCGCGTCTGATTATAGACGAAGCCGGGCACAGCCGAATAGAATTCTCACTAGATGAGAATTTCTATCATGCCGCTGGCGCTGTGCATGGCACGAGCTATTTCAAGATGCTGGACGACGCAGCATTTTACGCGGCCAATAGTCTGGTCAGTGATCGCTTTCTGTTGACCACAGCCTTCAATCTGCTTTTCACCAAGCCGCTTACCAAAGGGCCGGTTGTGGCGGAGGGACGCTGGATCAGCGGCAAGCGTAGAGTCTATGTGGCCGACGCGCGTCTGATCGACGCGGAAGGAGAGGAAGTGGCGCGCGGCACCGGAACCTTCATGCGCTCGCATATCCCCCTTTCCTCCCTTACTGGCTACGTCCTCCCGAAGGCAAAGGACGATTCGTCGCACCATGTCTGATCGGCTCACCAGCCGAATGCTTACAAGTGCCCTGATCCGTCGCGCTGGCCAGGAAGGCGGCTTTGCGACCATTCTCCGTAAAGGTGACGAGGTTGCGGGGACGATCCTGTTGCTGTGCCTTGAAAAAGGAACCGAAACAGGATTGTTTGAACGGATGTCCGACTATGAAGGCGGCTATCGGCTGATGCCCTGCGGACCGCAAAATGGAGAGTTTGAGCCATATCTTGAGCGGCGCATCAAATCCGACCCCGATATGTGGATAATAGAGCTTGATATCGTAGAGCCGGAACGGTTCGCCGCTGAAATAATCTGTTAAGGTTGACTCTGACGGTCTCCCAGACGAATAGCGCTCCGGCTCAACGCGCAGGTTGCCTTATCCGGTCCATGGGGGACGGGATCGGCAAACACGCAGACGGGGGGCGGCCAAACGCCTAAGGGTTTTCGAGGTTTAGGGGGCGTTATGGGTCGACCAACCGCATGACTATGTGTTCTTATGAGTTTTCGTTTGAAGGCCGCCTCTTTGGTGGCGGTCGTGATTTCTGCTGTCGCCACCTTCGTCGCGACAGATCCCTCGTTCGCTTCCGGCACCGCTGATTCCGCAGCAACGATTGCAATTTCCAGCCGCGCGTTGACAGCCACTGATGCAGCTTCGGCCTCATCCGCTGCGACGGACCAGACGCCTGTTTCCATTGTTCATAACGCAGATGGCACAGTAACGGTTACTCCACGTACTCCTTCCACCTCAGCCAGCCTGGACGAATTGGTGCAGGCGCAGGTCGTTCCCGCTGAACTCGACCCGGAATTGAAGTGTCTTGCGGGCGCTGTGTATTTCGAATCCAAGGGCGAGACCCTTGCTGGCCAGCTTGCCGTGGCGCGCGTAGTCATCAACCGGAGCCAATCCGGTGACTTTCCCGACAGCATTTGCGGCGTAGTATATCAACCCAGCCAATTTTCCTTTATTCGTGACGGCAGAATGCCTTCAATCAAGACGGGTAGCCGTGCTTGGCATCGGGCGATCGCAATCGCGCAGATCGCTCTGAATGATAGCTGGGACAGTTCAGCCGAAGGTGCGCTTTACTTCCACGCCCGCCGCGTTTCGCCGGGTTGGAAACACACCAAACTGGCCTCGATCGATAATCATATCTTCTATCGTTGAGGCGCCACAGCAGAACATCAGGCCCATTTTACGATCAAACGGGGTCGTGGGCCTTCCATATGTTCCTAAAATGTTCTAGATCTCGGGCATGAAAACTGAACATGGGCACGCGGGCCTGGATGGCTATCTGGCGAACGCAGGGGGGGCGATTGCGGATGGCACTGCCCCAGCGGTAACGCGGGGCATCATGCGATTATTTCACCGCCATGACATCTTTGGTATGGCTGAAGTGCCGCTGCCTAATGGACGTCGTGCGGATATCATGGCCATTGATGCTAAAGGTCACCTCATCATTGTGGAGATCAAATGCAGTAAGGCGGACCTTCTGGGCGATGCTAAATGGCTGGACTACCTGGAATATTGCGATCGCTATTTCTGGGCGGCACCGTCGGGATTTGATCTATCGCTGTTCGAAAGTGAGGCATTACTGCCTAAACGCACCGGCTTAATCGCAGCCGACCAATATGACGCCGAAATTCTCCGCTCTGCTCCGACCGAAGCCTTGGCGGTGGCGCGACGCAAGGCAGAGACTCTACGCCTCGGCCGCCGGGCAACCCGCCGCCTGATGGCAATGGCGGATCCGGATTATATTCGCGAAATTTCTGGAATTTAGTGCAGGCCGGTGGATCGACCTACCTTAAGTTTGATTCAACACTCTATTGCGCAGATAAGCACCGTAGCTGCTCTTGCCCAATTGTGTGGCGAGTTTCTCAAGCTGCGCTGCATCAATAAAGCCCATGGAATAAGCGATTTCTTCCGGACAAGCGATCTTGAAGCCTTGCCGCTTTTCAAGGGTGCGCACGAATTCGGCCGCCTCGAGCAGGCTTTCAGGCGTGCCGGTGTCCAGCCACGCAAAGCCCCTGCCCATCATCTCGACTGACAGGCTCCCGGCTTCCAGATAAGCCTTGTTGATGTCGGTGATTTCCAATTCGCCCCGGGCGGACGGCGTCAGATTGGCGGCAATGTCGACTACGTGTCTGTCAAAAAAATAGAGGCCAGTCACGGCCCAATTGGACCGGGGTGCGATGGGCTTTTCCTCGATTGAGATCGCCCGCATCTGACCGTCGAACTCGACCACGCCGTAGCGTTCGGGATCATTGACATGATAGGCGAAAACCGTTGCGCCCTCTGACCGCGACATCGCCTTTGTAAACAGGTCCGTAATGGCGTGGCCATAGAAAATATTGTCGCCCAAAATCAGTGCGGAAGATGAATTTTCCACGAAATCTGCACCGATGATATAGGCCTGCGCCAAGCCTTCTGGTTGGGGTTGCACGGCATAGCTGATTGACATGCCCCACTTCGAACCATCGCCCAGCAATGTCTGGAACAAGGGTGCGTCATGCGGCGTGGAGATGATCAGCACTTCCCGGATGCCTGCGAGCATCAAGGTTGAAAGAGGATAATAAATCATCGGTTTGTCATAGACGGGCATGAGCTGCTTCGATGCCATGAGCGTCATGGGATGCAGCCGCGTGCCGGACCCGCCTGCAAGAATGATCCCCTTCATATGCCTTCTTTCTTATTTCTGCGGTTCAAGCAGTTCCTGTACGATATCCCGCACCGCTGACTGCCATTCACGCGGGCGAATACGATAGTCCCGTTGCAGCTTCTCCGTCCGCAGCCGTGAATTGGCCGGGCGGCGCGCTGCCGTAGGATATTCGGCCGAGGTAATAGCCGTCACCGCGGCCGATGGTCCCCCTGCTTCTTCGCTGACCGTAAAGATCTCCTGCGCGAGACCGCACCAGCTTGTCTTGCCTGCATTGACGAAATGATAGATCCCATGTGGTGCCGATGAATCTTCTATCATCCGCAGGACCATGGTCTGCAATGCGATTGCAATGTCTGTCGCAGAGGTTGGGCATCCCACCTGATCCGCGACGACCCGCACCTCGGCATTTGAACGAGCGAGGCGCAGCATCGTCTTCAGGAAATTTGAGCCATGGGCGCTCAGCACCCATGCGGTTCTCAGGACAATTGATTGCGGATTTCCGCTGATGACGGCTAGTTCGCTCGCCCGTTTGCTTGCCCCGTAGACACCAAGCGGAACTGTCTCGTCGTCCTCGGAATAGGCCGTGGTTTTGCTGCCGTCGAATACATAGTCGGTCGATAGATGGATCAAGGGAATCTTCGCATTTCTCGTCGCCTCGGCCATCCAGGCTGGGCCCTGGCTATTGGCGAGAAATGCGGCTGCGCTGTCGCTTTCCGCTTGGTCAACGGCGGTATAGGCCGCGCAGTTGATGACGGCAGCAAAGCGCTTCCCTTGGAAAAAGGTGCTTATGCTTTCGGCGGAGCAAAGATCAAGTTCTGCGCGTGGAGGCGTATGAATATGGATATCTTCCGGCCATGATAGCCGGCCAAGGGCGGACCCCACTTGCCCCGTTCCGCCCGTAATGAGAATGTCGGGCATCAAGAAGCCTTCGCGCTCGCGAGGCCCAGCCGACCGGTATCATAACGGCGCGCCAATATATCTTGCCACCATCCGCGGTTGTCGAGATACCAGCGCACCGTGTTCGTCATACCTTCTTCGAAGGTCAGAGATGGTTCCCAGCCCAGCTCTTTCTGAATCTTGGACGCATCAATGGCATAGCGATGGTCATGGCCCGGGCGGTCAGCCACAAAGGTGATCTGTTCTCCATAGGATTTTCCGTCGGCGCGGGGATTCATGCTGTCGAGCGCGGCACAGATGGTACGAACCACCTCAATGTTCGGCTGCTCCGAATTTCCGCCGACATTGTAGGTTTCCCCTGGTCTGCCCCGTGTAAACACGGCATGCAGCGCCCGGGCATGATCCTCGACATAGAGCCAATCACGTATGTTGCTGCCGTCGCCATAGACCGGCAATGGTTCGCCAGCCAAGGCACGGATGATGATCAGCGGAATAAGCTTTTCGGGGAAATGATAAGGTCCGTAATTGTTGGAGCAGTTTGTGACCAATACCGGCAAAGCATAGGTGCTGCCCCAGGCGCGAACCAGATGATCCGATGAGGCCTTCGATGCTGAATAGGGCGAGCGTGGGTCGTAAGGCGTAGTTTCGGTAAAATATCCCTCAGCACCCAGCGAACCGAACACCTCGTCGGTCGAAATGTGGTGAAAGCGGAACCCGTCGCGCTTTGCTCCATCCAGCCCCTGATAATAACTCAACGCCTGCTGAAGCATATTGAAGGTGCCCACGATATTGGTCTGGACGAACGCGCCCGGGCCATCGATGGAACGGTCGACATGACTCTCCGCCGCCAGATGCGCGATCACGTCAGGTTGGAAATCCGCCATCAAGCGTCCGACCAGCCGCTCATCGCAGATGTCGCCTCTGACGAAGCGATAACGTGGATTATTTTCAACGGGCGCAAGGGACGCCAGAACGCCGGCATAGGTCAGCTTGTCGAGATTGAGCACCTCATATTCTGTCTCGCTGATCAGGTGCCGGATCAGCGCGGATCCGATGAAACCTGCTCCTCCGGTGATGAAGACCCGCATCCGTCAGCGCCCCTCCCCGAGACCAACCAACGGACGGCCATCATAAGCAAAGGGACTCTTGAAGTCCGCCAGGACCGGCAGATTTTGGTCTTTGTCCGAGAGAATTGGACCGGAGGCGGGCAGCGGCCAGTCAATGCCGATTTGCGGACAATTCCAATGCACCCCGCCGTCGCATTCAGGTGCGTAATAATCGGACACTTTGTAGGAGACCTCCGTATCCGGTTGCAGGGTCACGAAAGCATGCCCAAAACCAACGGGCATATAGAGCTGGTCACCGTTATCGGCCGTCAGTTCAGCCGAAACATGATGTCCAAAGGTCGGCGAACTACGGCGCAGGTCCACGGCATAATCCATGATCCGCCCGCGCACGCACCGAATCAGCTTCGCTTGGGCATGGGGCGGCGACTGAAAATGGATGCCGCGAATCGTTCCCTGCGGCCGCGAATAGCTGTGATTGTCCTGCACAAAACGGGCGTTGGCGCCCAATTCCATCCAGCGCGATTCGACATAGGTTTCCGAAAACCAGCCTCGTTCATCGCCGAAGCGGCGGGTCCGGATCAATTTCACCGGAGATTCTTCCATCATTCTATCCCGCTTCTCCATACCGAACCGGACCGATCCCGCGTCGGCGCGTCCCATATCATGAAAGTCCGGATATGCTCTATCATCCGGTTCCATATTGGATGGAGCTGCTGACGGTTATCTTCAGAATTTCGGGCCTTCCACTTCGCTGGCGGCGCTCTTGCTTGCTTTGGCGGCGTTGAGAGCCGAAAGAATGGCCGTGGAGCGCGTGTCCCGTTTTGCATAATCAAGCGCTGACATGCCCGCGAGCGTATCGGCTTTGTCTGGATTGGCCCCATTTGCGATGAGAAACCGTACCATCGCCAGATCGTGAAGCTGCACCGCCCGGATTAGCGGCGTTTCACCACGGTCATTCGCCTTGTCCACCTGCGCGCCATTGGCAAGCAGCAATTGCACACCGTCAAGGAAGCGCAATTGTGTAGCAAGCATCAAGGGTGTCGTGCCTTTATTATCCGCAATGTCCGGCCGTGCGCCCTTTCCCAGCAGGAAATTGACCCACACGGCGTCGCGACGTGCAATTACGATATGAAGTGCGGTTTCGCCGGTGGTGCTGTCCCTTGTATTGATGATGGTGCCCGGTTCGCCAATGAGGTTGATAACCTTGTCGCCATCGCGATCCTTGACGGCTTTCAGGAAGTTATAGCTGTCGGAAAACTGGGCATGCGCCACTGTGGGCACCATGATTCCCGCCGCCAATGCCGCGAATAAGGTCGTCCGCAAGAAAAAAACGATTGCCCCAAATCGACCGCGCATGCTTTGCACCCTGCTCATCTGTCCGGAAGTGATTGAATTTCGCTTCTTAGCAAGGCATGGCTGGCATTGCCATGAACAAAGCCCTTCTTTCGCTCGCTCTTCTCGCATTTCTCCCGCTGGTTGCCTGTGGGCCGCAGGGGGATCAGTCGTCGGGTGACGAAGCGCCGCTGGCGGGAGCGAAGATTGGCGGAAATTTCACGCTTGTCGATCAGGATGGCCGGAAAGTCTCCTACAGTGATTTTGATGGCAAATACCGGATGCTCTATTTCGGTTATAGCTATTGCCCCGACGTGTGCCCACTCGACCTCCAGAAATTAATGCAGGGATACAGGCTCTTCGAAAAACAGGATCCGGCACGTGCGGCCAAGGTGCAGCCAATTTTTATCACCATCGATCCGCAGCGGGATACGCCGCAGGTGCTGAAAAACTATGTAAGCGCCTTTCACCCGAAGCTTATAGGTCTGACCGGCACACCAGACGAAATCGCCAAGGTCGCGAAGGATTTCGCCGTCTATTATGAAAAGGCGGGCGAGGATGAGCATTATCTGGTCGATCATAGCCGCTCACCCTATTTGATGGGTCCTGATGGAAAGCCTCTGGCAATCCTGTCGACCGACCAGCCAGGCACCGATGCGGACGAAGGATCGCCGGAAGCGGTTGCGGCAGAACTTGAACGCTGGGTGAAATGAACGAGCCCTTTTGGGAACGGCCTCTAAAAACGCTGGATCGGACGGAGTGGGAAGCGCTGTGCGACGGATGCGGCAAATGCTGCCTGCACAAGATAGAGGATGAGGACAGCGGTCGGATTTATCCCACCAACGTGGCCTGCAAACTGCTTGACCGGCATAGCGCGCAATGCATGGATTATCGCCGCCGGAAGGCGTTTGTTCCTGACTGTCTTCGGCTGACCTTGCGGCTGCTGGACGACATTGAATGGCTGCCCGAAAGCTGCGCTTACAAGTTGCGTGCTGCGGACAAGTCATTGCCGGAATGGCATTACCTCATTTGCGGTGATCGGGAGGCGGTGCATCGGGCTGGCCAATCGATTCGCGGATGGACCATATCGGAAACCGAAGCGGGCGATCTGGAAAACCATGTGGTTAAGCGAAAGCTTTAAGGGCGTCGATCTGGGGAACAGCGTGGTCATTGCCGGCATCGCCTATCCGTTGAGGATTCGGCGGCACGCCCGCGCCCGTTCTTTCCGCCTGTCGGTCGATTCGGCCAAGCGTGAAGTGCGGCTTGGTTTGCCGACCCGAGCAAGCCTTCACAAAGCATTGCAATGGGTCAGAGGGCAGGAAGCTTGGCTGGAAAAGCAGCTTGCGGCGCTACCGGATGGTATTGCCCTTGTCCAGGGCGCGGTTTTCCCCTTTGAGGGATCGGATGTTCGTATTGACTGGTCGCCCTTGGCGGCCCGGCGGGTGATGCTTGGCGAGGGCTGCCTGATGCTTGGCGGCGCGGAGGAGGCGATCGCGCCGCGCGTTTTGCGCTGGCTGCGCGACCGGGCGCGCGAGACCTTGCATCACGAAACGGAAGTTTATGCGGCTCGCGCCGGGCTGCGGCTGGGGCAGGTATCAGTGGGTGATCCGCGTTCGCGTTGGGGAAGTTGTGCGTCCAATGGCAATATTCGCTATAGCTGGAGACTTATCTGCGCGCCGATATTCGTGCGCCGCGCGACCGTAGCGCATGAAGTCGCGCATCTTGCACATATGGACCATAGTCCGGCTTTCCATGCGCGCCATGCGGATATTTATGGTGGGGATCCCGTTCCCGCTCGCCAATGGCTGCGGGAACATGGGGCGATGTTGCATCGAATAGGAGCAAGCAAAGGGGACGTAGACACCGGCTCCCCGAGATAAAGGATAAAGCCTCTATTGAGTGGGAACCGGCGCGGCAGGTGGCTGGCGTTGGGGACCAGAACGCGGTGGAGGGCGGGGCGTTTCACGGCCCAGAACGCCGTCGATCCATTTCTGATCCAGTCTGGGCGATGTTGTCGTCTCCGGCGTCTGTTCGGCTGGTTCGGCGGGCATATCGGTTTCGGTGCCGGGCTCTGACTCCAGCGGCATGCCGTTTTCGTCGACATACATGCCATTGTCAGGTTCGCCGAAATAGGCCTCATTGTCCGGTTCAAGCTGCCATTCGGGCAGAGTCAGTTCAGAATCGAACTGCTCGACCGGGCGCCGGGCCACCGCGACCTGCATATATTGCGCAAAGGCGCGGGCAGGCGCGCGGCCGCCCTGCAATCCGCTAACACGGTGGGCATCATCCCGGCCCATCCAGACGCCGGTGGTGATGCCGCTGGAAAAGCCAAGGAACCAGCCGTCCTTGTTGCTGCTTGTCGTGCCGGTCTTGCCTGCCACCGGCCGTCCGATCTGGGCCGCGCGACCGGTGCCGGTATTGACGGCGGTTTGCAACAGGTCAGTCATGCCCGCAGCCACCCAAGGCGCGACCAGCACCCGGCTGGTATCGTCTTCATGCTCGTATAGCAATTCGCCGTCCGCTGTGGTCACTTTGGTGATGCCGTAGGGCACTACTGCAACGCCCTTGCGACTCACAGAAGCGAAAGCGCGAGTCATGTCGAGCAGGCGAACGTCCGATGTGCCCAGCACCATGGAAGGGTGCGTGTTTATAGGGGTGGTGATGCCGAAACGCCGGGCCATATCCGCTACGGTGGGGAAGCCCACGTCGACGCCCAGCTTCGCAGCTATGGTATTGATCGAATAGGCAAAAGCGGTGCGGATGTTGATCTGCCCATTGAAATGGCGAGAGCTGTTGCGCGGTTGCCAGCCATTGATTTCGACAGGTTCGTCCACAACGGCCGTTTCGGGCGTATAGCCCGCTTCCAGCGCAGCAAGGTAGACGAACAGCTTGAAAGCCGAGCCGGGTTGGCGAACGGCCTGAGTCGCTCGATTATAGTTGGAGCTGACATAATCGAGTCCGCCCACCATTGCGCGCACTGCGCCATCGCGATCCAGTGAGACAAGCGCTCCCTGCGCGCCTCCTGGTGCATTCGCTTTCAGCGCATTGGTCGCGGCGCGCTGCATGCGAAGGTCTATGGTGGTCCAGACCTCGAGCGGCTCGGAGGTTTCGTCAATCAGAGTGTCGAGCTGGGGCAAGGCCCAATCCGTGAAATAACGAACGCTGTTCTGCGGCGCTTCGGGAGCAAGTTTGACATCTTCCGGATCAGCGGCAGCGGCCTGCGCCTGCGTAATCACGCCATTTTCCTGCATCAGATCAAGCACGACGCCTGCCCGGCCAATGGCTGCCTCTGCGTCGGCAGTAGGGGAATAATGAGACGGAGCCTTTACCAGACCGGCAATGATTGCCGCCTCGGGCAGGCTGAGGTCGGTGGCCGGATGCGCGAAGAACTTGCGACTGGCGGCATCCACGCCGTAAGCGCCCCCTCCAAAATAAACCTTGTTCAAATAAAGCTCAAGGATCTGCTCCTTGGAGAATTTGCGTTCCAAGGCCAGCGCCAGAACCATTTCCCTGAGCTTGCGGGCGAAGCTGTAGCTGTTGTTGAGAAATATGTTGCGGGCGACCTGCTGCGTAATTGTGGAGGCGCCCTGCATCCGACGGCCAGAGCCGCGATTTTCGACGGCAAGCCAAGCCGCGCGCGTCATGCCGATAGGGTCGACGCCGGGGTGCATATAATAGCGCTTGTCTTCGGTCGACACCATGGCATCGACCATCACCTGCGGAATCTGATTGTAAGACAACCATTTGCCGAAGCTGGGACCGAGCGAGACAATGACTGAACCGTCCGCCGCGTGGACGCGGACCATCTGCCCATTGGGCGAAGATTTCATGGCCTCAAACCCCGGCAATGACGACATTGTCACTGCCACCGCGACAATAAGCGCGATGACGGCTGCGATGCCCCCGAAAAGTCCGATCTGAAAAAGGCGTGTGAAGATGCGGCGCATCCGCCCCTGCGACTGTGTCTTGTTTGGTTTCGCCATTGAAGGTCCGATTACGCGCTATCAAATTCACCTACAAGCGCGTTCCGGCTTTACTGGCGATGAACCACGAATTTTCGGGGAGGACTATTCCCCCTCTGGTTTGAAGTCCAGCGATGCACTGTTCATGCAATAGCGCAGACCCGTTACTCCCGGTCCATCAGGAAAGACATGCCCTAAATGCCCATCGCAGGCGGCGCAGCGTATCTCCACCCTTCGCATTCCATGCTTGGTGTCGACATGTTCGCTGACAGCCTCCGCATCGATCGGCGCGGTAAAGCTGGGCCAGCCTGAGCCGCTGTCATATTTTTCGGCACTATCGAACAGTTCGGCGCCGCAACCGGCGCAGAAATAGCGGCCTTCGTCTTTGTTGTGATAAAATTTGCCAGTGAAGGGGCGCTCGGTGCCTGCTTCGCGCAACACATGATATTGCTCGGGGGTCAGCTTGGCTTTCCACTCGGCGTCGGAGAGAATCTTCTTTTCCATGACACGAATATGGGCCCGGCAGGCGGCGGGATCAATATCGTCTACGCATCTGCTTCAAATCCGTGTAGCTCCGGCGATCAGGCGCAACGCGCCGGGAAACCGGGCTATCAACGACAGAGCCAGGGTCGTGCTGACTGGATGGCGGGCCAACCCGCTGACCAGTTCCGCCACCGCGATGGGGCGGCGCATTTGACGAGCAAAGGCATGCTGATAGGCAGGGGCGGCCGCGCTGCCGCCTTCACGCCAGTGACGGATAGCACATTGGGCGCTTGCCAAGGCAATGCCAATGCCTTCGCCCGCCAGAGACGGTATGACGCCGGCCTGATCGCCCAGCCGGAAGACGCCCGGCTGCGTACCAGTAGCCCGCCAGCCATAAGGCACGCGGCCTATGGCGTCGACGTGCTGTGTGGCAGTAAGCGCCGATAACCTTTCGCCCAGCGCGGGATTCTCGTCGGCCAGTTGAGCGAAGAGGATGGCAGGACTGCCTTTAGCGGCGGCGAGGCGACTCTTGCGGACAGCCATGCAGAAATTGGCTGATTCGTTCTCCTGCAGGACAACCCCAAGGTAGCCGCCTTTGAACAAATGCATTTCGATATAGCTTCCAAGGCGTTGCATCAGCCGGTCAGAAGGCGTCATGCGCAAGCGAAGGCCGAGCATTGGGTCCTTTCCCACAGCATCCTTGGGCCGGGGCAATCCCCTCAAGTCATGCTTGCCAGTGGCCAAAAATAGACCGTCGCCTGTGAGTAGTTCTCCACTATCCAGCTGGATATGACCCTTCACAAACGCCTGGGCTGGCACGCCGCGCCGGACGACCGCGCCCCGCCGCTCAGCCTCAGTCAACAGCAAAAGGTCCAGTCTTTGGCGGGAAACAGCAATAGCGGGCACGGGAAGCGGTAGTTCATGGCAGTGGCCGCCCGAAAATATGCGGAGGCTGTTGACGTCATGGCCTTTGAGGAGGTCGCGGGATATGCCAAGGGTCTCCAGCATTTCCACCGTTCGCCAGCTCAAAAAGCCGCCGCACAGCGCATCGCGGCCAGCCGCCTGTCGTTCAATGACAATGGGTTTAATGCCCGCATCCAGCAAGTGCATCGCAGCCGCCGCGCCCGCGGGACCGCCGCCGACGATCAGCGGATTCGTTCGACGCATAGCCGGAAAGGAAAATAGCGCTTCACGCGCGCTGCGCCGCTGAGGCCAGCCTTGCCCAGCATGGCGCTCCACTCCGCGGGACGAAAGGCACGGGCGATGCTGAGCTGGCCATCCTCTCGAACAATAGGATGCACGCGGAGCAGACGGGCAAGCAGCGGAAATCCATGATAGGCAAAAGCGTGGCGGTAAAGATCGTTGACGAACCAGCCCCGCGATGCGTGTCGCTCCATGAAATCAAGGAAAGCAAGCCGCTCGGCGTTGCTCATGTGATGAGCGACAAGGCTGCTGATGATGAAATCCCACGGCTCCTGCGCTAGGTCCGCATAGTCCCCGGTCCGGTATGCTATGGGTGCGCGCGCAGGATGTAGCGCCTTTGCCACTGCTTCGCTGCGCGGATTGAGGTCGATGCCGGTCAAGGCACATTGCAGGCCGTTTCGCCTGCTCCAGCGGTAGATGCTCCGTAGCATCCCGCCATCGCCAAAGCCCACGTCCAGCAAGCGGAACGGCCTATCTCGCCGTGCTGCGCGGCTCAGAAAATCGAGGGTTGGCCGGTTTGCCAGAGTCGCGGCATTGATGCGCCGAAGCCCGCCAAGCACTTCCCTATAGACTGGCTCGGGCAGATCCGGCGAATCCATCTGCTCCCCTTCCTGGGCGCGGATGGCGAGATTGCGCATCATGGTCGGGAAAACCGGAAACCTTCGGCGGCGAGCCCGGGCCCAAAAGCCAGCGCGACGCCTTTTTCGGGAACGCGGTTTTTCAGCATATGATTCAGCACGAACATCAAGGTAGCCGAAGACATATTTCCATAGGCGTCCAGCACAGTCCGGCTCTCGTCGAGCGCATGTTCAGAGAGGCCCAGCCCATGCCCCACAGCGTCCAGGATTGAACGGCCCCCCGCATGCACTGCCCAGCCATCTATGGCCTCAACCCCTTCGGGGCATAATACATGCTGCATTCTCGGTTCGCCAAGCGCTGCCGCTATGCGCCCCGGAACTTCACCCGACAGGTGCATGGCAAAGCCGTGATCCCCTACATGCCACTGGATGAGAGACTGACTTTCGGGCAGTGTCGCCGCGAATGGCGTATCGATCCCTAGCCCTGAAGATTCCGCCGTCACCAGAGCTGCCGCTGCGCCATCGCCGAATTGCAGAGCCGCGAGCAGGGATTCCAGTCTGTCATATTTCTGCAGATGCAGGCTGGAGAGTTCGACACTGAGCACCAGCACGCGCGCTTGGGGATCTGATCGGACAATGTGGCGTGCGGATCGTAATGCGACCACGGCGGCATAGCATCCCATATAGCCGACCAGCAGCCGCTCTACCGATGGCGAAAGGCCCAACCGTGCGGCAATGATCTGATCGACACCGGGGGCTATAAAGCCCGTGCAACTCGCCACGATCAAATGGGTGATACCGCTGATGTTCGCCTGCTGCGAAAGAGTCCTGATGGCTTCCAGCGCCAGGGTGGGGGCGGCATCGGCATAGAGCTGCATACGTACCGATGTCGGTGGAAAATTATCCTCTGCATAAAAACCGCCCGGTTCCACTGGGGATCCGTTGTCATGGGTTTTGGGCAAGACGGACCAGCGATGCGAAATCCCGGACCGACGCGCCATTCGCCTGAAAATTGCTCGATCAGTGTCCGACGTGAGCTGCGATTCGGCCCAGGCAAGGAAAGGCTGATGAATGTCGTGGCCCGGAACGGCCGTGCCGATGGCATTGATAAAGGCAGCGGGAGCGATAGGCTGGATCCTCCATGTATCGCCGGGTCGGGGCTACCCGGCGTCTGCACTTTGGAACGATGATACAGGGCAGAAAGCTCCAGCACAAACGAGGATTATCGGATAAATTTTCCTGTAAGCTCAGTCCGAATTCCGGCTTTCCCTTTCATTGGCGCGCTATCGCAGGCCCCCGCCCAGGGATCGGTAAAGCTCGATCAGGTTCGTTTCAGCAGTCAGCCGTGAGGAGATGAGACCTTGTTGGGCGGCGTACAATGTACGCTGCGCGTCGAGCGTATTGAGAAACGGCTCAATACCTGCCCGGTATCGCGCTTCCGAAAGGCGATAGGCTCCAGAGGCTGCGTTGCGAAGAGACGTCAGAGCGTCAAGCTGAGTCCCGATGGTTTCCCGTTGCGCAAGTGCATCCGCAACTTCGCGGAATGCAGATTGGATCGATTGCTCATAACGGGCAAGCGCGACATCGCGGCTCGCCTCCGCATAGCGAAGATTGCCTTTGGTCCGGCCAAAATCGAAAATAGGCATGGTCGCGCTGGGTGCTACAGTCCAAGTATCGCTTCCGCCGCCGAAAAGGTTTGATAGACCCAGACTCATTGTTCCAGCCACGGCCGTCAGCGATATCTTGGGGAAAAAGGCCGCGCGTGCCGCACCTATGCTGGCATTGGCGGCACGGAGCAGGCTTTCAGCTTCGGCAATGTCTGGACGGCGCAACAATATCGTGGAGTCCAGATTCCCAGGCAATTGCGCAATCGTTGAGCCGTTCGGCGATAGCCCTGTCGGCAGCAGCTCGGCAGGAACAGTCGCGCCAACCAGTAAATTAAGGCGATTGCGGTCCTGTGCGACCAGTGTCGTGAGTTCAGCCATGTCAGAACGCGCCTGGTCACGGCTTGTTTGCGCTTGCTGTACATCGAGTTCGGAGGCGATTCCGCCTCGAAAGCGCTCCCGCGTCAATTCAAATGTCTGGCCGAACGCACTCAGTGTATCGCGCGTTATGTTAAGGCGGTCCTGATCGGCGGCTAATGTGAGATAAGCGGAAGCCAATTCGGCGATCAGCGCGGTTTGCGTCGCGTCTCGTGCGCTCTGGCTGGCGAAATATTGCTCTTGCGCGGCGCGATCGAGATTACGCAATCGACCAAAGAGATCAATTTCCCAAGCAGAAATACCGGCCTCGACCGAATAGATGTCCAGTCTCCGGCCGACGCCGTTTGCCGTTCCGCCGCCGTTTTCTGCGCCCGGAATGGCAGTGCTTCCCGAGAGGCCCGCAGAATTCCTTTCAAAAGTTGCACCAGCATTCGCACTCAAACCTGGCGCGAGATCAGCACGCTGCACATGGAATTGTGCGCGCGCCTGAGCGACATTGGCGAGAGCCACGCGCAAATCACGATTGTTCTCCAAGGCCAAAGCAATCAGGCGACGTAATCGCTCGTCGGTAAAGAAGTCGCGCCATGCCAAATCAGCCGGTTCGATTGTGCCCTGTTGAGGCTCAGTCGAACCGAAGGGTAGCTCAGCAGGAACCGGCATTGCGGGCCGGTGATATTCCGGGGCCATATTGCACCCGGCGAGAATAATGGTCGCGAGAAGCGCGAGAGGAAATTTTCGCAACATCATTGGGCTTGTTCCGGAGCGGAGGTTGGGGCCTGCTCATGTTGGCCGGTTACGATGAGTTCCTGTTTGAACAGCTTCTTCACAGCAACGAAAAACAAGGGCACGAAGAAGATCGCAAGAACGGTTGCGGAGATCATGCCGCCCACGACGCTTCGTCCAATTGCATTCTGCCCGCCGGAGCCCGCCCCGCTTGCCACCGCAAGGGGCAGAACGCCGAAGACGAAGGCGAGCGACGTCATGAGGATCGGGCGCAAGCGCAACCGGGCTGCGGTTACGGCAGCTTCCAGCAATGGCTTCCCGGCGCGCATTTCCGCCGCCGCAAATTCGACGATCAGAATCGCGTTCTTCGTCGATACCCCTATCGTAGTGACTAGCCCGACCTGGAAGAACACGTCGTTGGCCAGGCCGGTCATTGTCGCTGCGAGCAATGCGCCGATCGCGCCAAGGGGCACGACCAACAGGACCGCGAACGGAATTGCCCAGCTTTCGTACAGAGCGGCGAGGCACAGGAACACGATCAGCACGGAAAGCGTGTAGAGCGCGGGAGCCTGACCCGCCGAAGCGGCTTCCTCGTAGGAAAGATTGGTCCATGAATAGCCTACCCCCGCTGGCAGGTTCTCCTTGGCAAGCTCTTCCATGGCCTTGAGCGCGGTGCCTGAACTATAGCCTGGCGCAGCCTGTCCGTCGATTTCGAACGAAGGCGCGCCATTATATCGTTCAAGCAGGGCAGGGCCGGACTTCCAATATGAACTGGCGAACGCTGTGAGCGGCGTCATTTCGCCTGATTGTCCGCGTACATAAAGCAGACCAAGATCTTCAGGTCGGCTGCGATAAGGGGCGTCCGCCTGCACATAGACGCGCTTCACCCGCCCGCGATCTATGAAATCGTTGACGTATGCGCCGCCCCAGGCGGTGCTGATGGTGTCGTTCACGTCCGCCTGCGTCAGTCCATGAGCCCCGGCCAGCGCCTTATCGACATCAATCTGGAGCTGTCCAACATCCTTTTGTCCAAAGATGCGAACACCGGCCAATCGTGGATCCTTTGTCGCAGCAGCCAACAGCTTGTCCCGCGCGGCAGCGAGCTTGAGGTGTCCCAGATTATTGTCGTCTGTAATGACAAAGCTGAATCCGGTAGCGTTGCCCAACTCCAGCGCGGCAGGCGGAATGAAGGCGAATGCCATTCCTTCGTGGAACTTCTTGAATGCGGCGCTGGCGCGGTTGGCGATTGCCTCGGCGCTATTCTCCTCGCCGGGGCGCTCGTCCCATGGCTTGAGCAGAATGAAGGCCTGACCGATATTCTGGCCCCCACCCGCCGAACTGAATCCCGTCACGCTGAAAACGGCCTCTACATTCGCGGCTTCCTTCTCAAGATAATAATGTTGCACCTTGCGCATGAGGTCGGATGTATGATCGAGCGTCGATCCCGGCGGCATGCGCACCTGGGTGAACATGAAGCCCTGATCCTCATTCGGCAGGAAACCGCTGGGCAGGCGAACGAACAACAAAGCCATGATCGCCGCGATCGCGCCGTAGACCAGGAACATTCGAACCGGTCGCGTGATAATCCGGCCCACATGGCCGGTATAACTGTGCACGTTCCGTTCAAACACCCGGTTGAACCAGCCAAAAAAGCCGCGCCTATGCTCGGCAGGCGTCGAGGTCCGCCGAAGCAGCGTAACGCACAGTGCTGGCGTGAAAATCAAAGCCACCAGCACGGAAAGCGCCATGGCTGACACAATTGTGATGGAGAACTGCCGATAAACAACGCCATTCGAGCCGCCGAAGAACGCCATTGGAATGAATACTGCCGCAAGAACCGTGGCAATGGCGATAAGCGCGCCCGATATTTCGCGCATTGATTCCCGGGTGGCCTCAAGAGGGGAGAGGTGCTGCTCCTCCATGATCCGCTCGACATTCTCGACAACGACGATGGCGTCGTCCACCAGCAGACCGATGGCGAGCACCATGCCGAACAGGGTCAGCGTGTTAATGGAATATCCTGCTATGGCGAGGACCCCGAACGTGCCCAACAGGACCACCGGAATGGCGATTGTCGGCACTAGTGTGGCCCGCCAGTTCTGCAGGAACAGGAACATGACGAGGAACACCAGGACCGTTGCCTCGATGATCGTATGGACCACCTGCTCAATCGACAGCCGAACGAAAGGTGTGGAATCAAGGGGGTAAACTACCCGGATGTCCGGGGGGAATTGTTTCTGAAGCTCTGCGATGCGCGCTTTGACAAGATCGACGGTCTGGACGGCGTTGGCGCCCGGGGCAAGCTTCAGGATAAGACCTGATGCAGGTTTTCCGTTCAGTTCCAGATTGAAGTTATAATCTTCGTTGCCGATCTCGACCCGCGCAACGTCTCCGATCTTGACTGTCGATCCGTCCGGGTTGGTTCTCAGGATAACCGCTTTGAACTGATCGACATTCTGCAGCCGTGATTGGGCCGTGACCGTTGCCGTCAGGGGCTGGCCTTCCGCTGCGGGCTGGCTGCCAAGTTGCCCCGCTGAGACCTGGGCGTTTTGCGCTTGAATAGCGCTCTTCACATCAGCGAAGGTCAATCTGTAATTCTGAAGCTTGAACGGATCGACCCAGATGCGCATGGCGTACTGGCCACCCAAGACCCTGATGTCGCCAACGCCTGGAACACGGCTGACGGGATCCTGCACGCGGGAGGCGACATAGTCGGCCATATCCGAAACGGAGTGACTTCCATCTTCGGAATAGATTGCGGCGGCCAGCAAAATGCTGTTTGTGGCCTTGGCGACAATAAGGCCGGATTGTTGCACTTCGCGCGGGAGCCGCGCCGTGGCCAGTTGCAGTTTGTTCTGCACCTGGACTTGCGCCGTATCAGCATCGGTGCCTTGTTCGAAAGTCAGGGTAATGACAGCCCGGCCCAGGGAATCGCTGGTGGAGGACATGTAACGCAGATGATCGATACCCTTCATCTGCTGTTCGATCACCTGCGTGGTCGTGTTCTCCAGCGTTTCCGCATCGGCGCCGGGATAGGTCGCGATAATCGCTACTGACGGAGGAGCAAGCGCAGGGAACTGCGCAATGGGAAGGGACAGCAGCGACAGCAGCCCGCCCAGCATTACGAGGATCGCGAGCACCCAGGCGAAAATCGGCCGGTCAATGAAAAATTGCGACATGGTGATCAGCCGCCCTTAGCGATGGGGTGAGATGATTTTGCGGCCCCGATAGTCACCCGTCGCGGTTTCACGGTTGCGCCCGGAATAGCCTTTTCCATGCCCTGAACAATGACGCGATCACCGGCTGCGAGGCCGTCGGTTACAAGCCAGCGACTCCCGATCAGACGCGAAGTCTTGATCTTGCGCTGCTGCACTTTGTTCTTGCCATCGAGAACAAGCACAACGGGCCGGCCGGCCTCGTCGCGACTTACGCCTGATGCGGGAACCATCAAAGCCTTTGAAGCTGTTCCTTCGATGATCTGGGCACGAACGAACATGCCGGGCAGAAGGAGATTCTGGGAATTGGGAAACGTGGCCCGCAGCGTCACCGATCCGGTGCTCGCATCGACAGAAACGTCAGCGAATTGAAGGCGGCCTTCAATGGGATAAGCGGCGCCGTTTGGCAGACGCAAAGTGACGCGAGCGCTGTTCGGACCAGTACTGCTGATTTCGCCGCCCGTCATGGCTGTGCGCAAATTCAACAGATCTGCTGCCGATTGCGAGAGGTCGACATAGACTGGATCAATGCGTTGAATGGTCGCAAGCGCTTCGGGCTGGCCGGCCTGCACCAGTGCGCCCGCCGTGAACAACGATGAACCTATCCTGCCAGAAATCGGCGCACGGACCTGCGTATAGCGCAGGTTGATGGCTGCCGCGTCCACTGCGGCACGTTGGGCGGATACGTCCGCCTGGGCTTGTTTGGCCGCGGCTTGCGCATTGTCGGCTTCCTGGCGGCTTACCGCATTGATCTTGGCGAGATCGGTGTAACGCTGGGATTGCAGACGCGTAGCCTGGATGGAGGCTTCGGCTCTGGCATATTGACCCCGTGCGGACTCCAGCGCAGCGCGGTAGGGCGCATCATCGATCTGGTACAGCAACGCTCCCTGCTTCACATAGCTGCCCTCGGTGAAATAGCGGCGCCGGATAATGCCGTTGACCTGAGGACGAACCTCGGACGTTTCAAATGCTGAAACACGGCCGGGCAGTTCGGTCGTCAAGGTGACGGGCTCGGCCTTCAGCACAACAACCCCCACTTCGGCGGGTGGCGCGTCGGGTGGCGCAGCATCTCCACCACAGCCGGCCAACATTAGCACGGCGACGCCCAGCAACATTCGAGTTGTTCTTGACAGCAGCATGCTTCACCCTGAGAGACTGGAAAACGACGGAATGAACGTTCATTCCGGGGCGTGCATATAGGAAAAAGCGCAGAGCGCAAGAGGAGAGGACATCATCATGGATTGCAATTCCAGAGCCAGCCCCCGTGAACGGATCATGGAAGCCTCACGCGAGCTCTTTGCCGCAAAGGGCTTTCATTCGGCGCCCATGGCCGAACTGGCGGCTGCTGCGCAGGTCAGTGTCGGCCAGATTTATCGGCATTTTCCTTGCAAGGACGACATCATCGTGGGGATTGCGGAAGAGGACGCCCACGAAAATCTGAACATTCTCGAGGCGATTTTTGAATCGACCGAGCGGGGCGATTTGTCTCCATCCCAGGCGATTGAAATGTTTGCAAATAATGCGCTGACACGAGCCAATGAAGCGCTGTCGTTGGAAATATTGGCCGAATCCTATCGCAATCAGCGAGTCTCCGAAACGATTCACCTGCTCTCCACGCGATATCGCGATCTGGTTCGCCGCCTGACCTCCCGTGCGCGGCCCGATTTGAACGACCTGGACCTTGAAGCTTGCGTAGAAATCATGACGGCATGCTTTTACGGCCTGGGTCTTCGGACTTCGACCCGGACAGGGCTGGATCCGACCACACTCAGCCGCGCCGCTGCGTGTCTTATCATTCGCGGTCTTGAATCCGCCAAACCCCGAGAGCCAGCCTCATAAGACAACATAATGAGAGCCAAACAGTGGGAACGGGAGGCCCTCGCCCAGCGTGGCACGTTATCCTTGCCGCTTAGGGTGGAGTACGGTCCGGCGTCAGTTTTTTCGGATGAATCGTAGAGCACCCTCGCCTTCATTCGAAATTGCGGTATTCATGCACAATTCTGCTGCATTTTGTTTCGGCCCGATGAAAGTAGGCTTTTTGACGACCGGAGTAATGATGAGGAGTTTTCTGCATGCCTGAGGCGAGTTTTGCCCGATCCGCTCCACTCGCCACGCCGCCGCCCTCCATTCGGTTAATTTTCGGTGCGCTCATGCTGGTGATGCTGCTGGCATCGCTTGACCAGACAATTGTATCCACGGCACTGCCAACGATTGTTGGCGAATTTGGCGGTCTCGCGCATCTTTCATGGATCGTCACGGCTTATATGTTGGCGACGACAATCGCCACACCGCTCTACGGGAAGCTCGGCGATTTGTTTGGACGCAAGATCGTCCTGCAGGGCGCAATCGCCCTGTTTCTCATTGGGTCGGTGCTGTGTGGCCTGAGTCGTTCAATGGGCGCGTTGATCGCGTTCCGTGCGCTCCAGGGTCTTGGCGGCGGAGGCCTGATGGTCACGACGATGGCGGCGATCGGCGATATCATCCCCCCGCGCGAGCGCGGGCGCTATCAAGGCATCTTTGGCGGTGTATTCGGACTTTCGACGGTCCTCGGTCCCTTGATCGGAGGCTTTTTTGTCGAGCATCTGAGCTGGCGCTGGATCTTTTACATCAACCTGCCGCTAGGTCTGGCAGCGTTGGGCGTCATCGCCATCGCCTTCACATCGCCGGCCGAGCGGCGGCGGCCAGCAATTGATGTCTCCGGAGCCGCGCTGATGGCGATTGCGCTTACCGGATTGGTCCTTTTCACTAGTCTGGGCGGACACAGCTTCGCCTGGAATTCTCCGATCATTCTTGGAATGATTGCCGTCACCGTGGTGGCGCTCGCAGGCTTCATCTTCGTCGAGCACCGAGCCACTGAACCGATACTGCCATTGCCGTTGTTTACCAACCAGACCTTCGTCATCGCCTGCGCTGTCGGCTTCATCGTCGGTCTGGCGATGTTTGGCTCCGTGACATATATGCCGATCTACCTTCAGGTGGTGAAGGGGGTTAGCCCATCCACTGCGGGTCTCCAACTCACGCCGATGATGGGCGGCGTCCTCGTAACTTCCATCGTTAGTGGCCAGATCATAAGCCGGGTCGGCCGTTACCGCGTTTTCCCGATCGTCGGAACCGCTGTCATGACGATAGGGCTCGGCCTGCTCGCCACCCTGGACACAGAAAGCAGCACATGGGCTGCATCCGGCTATATGCTGGTACTTGGCCTTGGCCTCGGCATGGTCATGCAGGTTCTGGTGTTGGCAGTTCAGAATGCCGTCGATTATGGCGATCTTGGCGTGGCTACTTCAGGCACCACATTATTCCGTTCTACGGGAGGATCGGTGGGGGTTTCGCTGTTCGGCGCAATCTTTGCCGCGAATCTGGCGAATGGACTGGCCACGCGAATGCCGTCTGGAGCAAGTCTGCCTGTCGCAACCGATCCCGCGGCAATCGCGGCACTGCCTCCGGCGATCCGGAGTGTTTATCTGGACGTATTTACGGGCGCGCTGCATCCGGTATTCCTTTCGGCCGCGGTGATCGCTGCGTTTGCCTTCCTGCTCACCTGGTTCCTCAAGGAAGTACCATTGCAGGGAGCCGCGCGGGCGGAAGGTATTGGCGAGAGCTTCGCCATGCCACATGACGCAACTTCGCTCGAAGAACTGGAACTGATTGTCGATCGGCTTAGCCATCGGGAAAATCGTTGGGGGACCTACCAGCGTATTGCAGAGAGGGCAGACGTCTCCGTGCCCCCTGACGAGATATGGATGCTGGTGCAGATATGCAGCCAAGGCGAAGGGGTGCGTCTTGCTTCGCTTGCGGACCAGTTCTCCATAAGCCGCCGGAAACTCCAAATTGTGGCCAAACGTCTGGTGGATCGCAATTTGTTGATCCGGCAGCCGGACAATGCGTTCCTTGCTTCGGAGCGAGGTCGCCAAACCTTCGAGCGCATCGTCGCTGGATACCGGGATTGGCTTGCATTGGTTCTGGACCGCTGGTCTCCAGAGAGTCACGCCGATGTGCGGGCAATGCTGAATAGATTCGCTCGCCAATTGGTGGCCGACTTGCCCGCCAGCCCGGCGCGGCAGGGGTCTACCAAGGAGAGCTAATGGATTTTCCCGGGGCTTAATGAAGCTGCAGCGAACGCGATATCCTGGTGCTAGAGCGGGAGAAGAGAAACCGCACGACGTGGCTCGACATTCGTGGAGAATTCGCTAGTTAGCTTCCACCAAGACCCAAACATGGGCGCATACGGGCTGTCGACGCTTTGAGCGTCCCGGGCCGCGGGAGGAATAAACGCATGCACGTCAATGGTGCGGTCGCTGAGGTCATTTACATTTATCGAAACTCCGATCTTACTTCGGCTCTCGGCGCTGAGTTGAGAACATGACTCATTGATTATCGGGCATGAGCATCTCCGGCAGTAATCTCGTTCTTCATTTCCATGCGCGACGCTGGCTTCATTGTTGGTGCGTGCGGGATGGAGCCAGCTTGCGGGCCAGATGAGGAAAGCGATCGCGTCTTCCAGACGGAAGGATGCGGTCAGCAATAACAAGATACCTTCTAAAAGATAACTTAGGGAGACAAGAATGCGTAATCACGGCTTATTACTATCCACAGCGACGCTTTCGCTCTGCGCCATGTTCTCGGCGCAGGCTGTTGCGCAAGATACGACGGCGGATGAAGGCGGCGGTCTGCGTGACATCGTCGTGACGGCGCGAAAAGCTTCCGAAAGCCTGCAGACGACACCAGTTGCCGTGACTGCGCTCGATAGCCAGGCGCTAACCGAGCAGCAGATCAGCGAAGTCATGGACCTGCAGCGCGCTACGCCGGGCCTCAGCATCGCGGGCGCGGGCACCGGGCCTTCATCCATCGTCTACATGGCCATTCGCGGTAACGCTCAGAACAGCCCGAATTCCGCATCCGATGCTGCTGTGGGCATTTATGTCGATGGCGTTTATTATGGCCGCCCCATCATTGGTAATCTCGGCCTGCTCGATATGGCCAACGCCGAGATCCTGCGTGGCACACAGGGAACCTTGTTCGGCCGCAACACTACGGGCGGCGCGCTGAACCTCACCACAACGCAGCCAGGGGGCGATTTTACGGGTTATGCGCGCCTTGGCATCGGCAATTACGACATGCGTCTGGCAGAAGGCGCGGTGACCGTTCCGCTCGTCGACGATCAACTGTCCTTCCGCGTCGCGGGCCGGTATTCCGAACGGGATGGCTATGGCTACAATCCCATAACGGACCGCGACATCAACAAGGTGGATTTTGACTATGCGACGCGGGCGACGCTTCGCATCGCGCCTGACGAGCTGCCAGCCGTGCTCACTATCAGTGGCGATTTTCTCAAGGCGCGCGATGACGGCACCATGACCGCCTTGGTTGCCGTTAATCCGAGCGGATTTCTGGCGACGCTCTATCCGGGCATCGATCCCTCCGACTATCTTCAGACGAAGGGGCGATTCCACGAATCCTATGGTGAGCCGCATACAGGCGATCCGCGCATCGACACCCCTATGAACTATAATCGCGCCAAGGGCGTCTATGCCAATCTGGAAATCGATCTGGGGGGAGTGCAACTGCGGTCGATCTCTGCGTACCGCGATTCCCTCTCCTACAACTCGGTCGATCTCGACGCCACGCCAGCAGATGTCATAGCATTCACCACAATCTACAGGCAGAAGCAGTACAGCGAGGAATTGCAACTTTCCGGTAACACCGGGAATCTCGACTGGATCGTCGGGGCATTCTATTTCAAGGAAAGCGGCACCGAACAGTCGGATAACTTCACCTTGATAAATTCGGTAGCTGGTGACTTAGCGCCTACAAGCCGCAGTCTGGCCGACTTCAAAGCCACCTCGAAGGCGTTGTTTGCCCAGGCAAACTATCGCTTTACCGACCGTTTAAGGGCGACCGGAGGCTTTCGCTATACCTGGGATGAGCGGTTTCTGAACCGGCATGGCACGGCTGATTTTGACACGCCGACTCCGGTGTGTACGGTTGCGCCAGCCGGATCGCCCTGCAACGATCCCCATACGGCCAAGTTCAAATATCCGGCGTGGACAGCGGGTTTGGACTACGAACTGGATGATGGAATGTTCGTCTATGCCAAGACAGGCGGAGCGGCGATGGCTGGCGGTTTCAACACCCGTCCCACACCACCGGGACTCGACTCCTTCGAACCGGAAAAGGTCAAGGATGTGGAAATCGGTTTCAAGGGAGATTTTCTTGACCGGCGTCTTCGCACCAATATCGCGGCCTTCTACATCTGGAGGAACGGCGCGCAGAACATCGTGAACGAGTTTTCAAACGGCACTTTGACCCAATATGTCCGCAACGCGGGTGATATCCGGTCTTATGGTCTGGAATTCGAAGGCACCGCCTTGCCGTGGGAAGGCATGGAGATAACGACAGCTATCGGCTATCTCCATTCCCGCTATGCCGATGGCAGCTTCATCGTGGACGGCGTCAGCGGCCCGGTGGACCGCAGTGGCGAGGACGTACCTCAGGCACCGAAATGGACGGTCAGCCTGGGTGCAACTCAGACGTTTGAAACATCGTGGGGCAGCACAGCCTTCCACCTGGATTACGCATATACCTCAAGCCGTAACTATGGGCAGGATACGCCCGATCCGAACAACCCGGCGCAGATTCCGGCTGATTATGATATCGCCAATCGGTTCTCGACCCTTAAAGGATATGGCCTCTTCAATGGTCGTATCACTGCCAATCTCGACAATGGCATCGAATTGTCAGTCTGGGGTCGCAACCTGACGAACACGAAATATAATCAGAACCTGTTCAACAGCTATACCGGCCTCGGTTTCGTTACCCAGTTTCAGGGCAACCCGCGGACCTATGGTATAACCGCAGGCTACAACTTCTAAGATGCCTTAGCTCTGCCCCTGGTTTTTCTTTGGCCAGGGGCAGAGTCTATATAGCAGGCAGCGCGTTGCGTTAGGTAGCGATCGCAATTTCCTTAGATGTGGAAATAATTTTCATAAATCGCGATTCAGGTGCCTGCCCATTGGGGGAATCGTCTTACCGCCCTTTTGCGGCCTGGCGGGCGATCGTCAGCAATTCGTGCTCGACCAATACCGCCCCTGCGTTTCGGCTGGAGCGTGAAAGGCGTTCGGCTTGTCCCAGCCGATGAATGACGCGAGCGATGCTGCTGGCCGACCACAAGCGGACCTGCTGCTGAACGACACCCTTATCCTTCCAGAAGACAGCCCTTCCCGCAGACGTCATGGCGGCATCCAGATTGCCGCTTCTGTCGAATTCGGCCCGGATTGAAGCGATTAAATGACTGCGGCGCAGGAGCGCCCATAGGACACTGCCCTCACTGGCTCCGAGTTGCGCCAAAACGCGCAGTTCGCGGATCAGCTTGGCCGTATCGCCGCCCAGAACCGCATTGACGAGAGCGCCGATATCCTCTTCCGCCGCTTCCGCCGCCAAAGCGTCAATCGCATCGTGAGTGACGTCGGCGGGTTGCTCGGAGGAAGCATCGAGATAAAGGCAGAGTTTTTCGATTTCGTTCGCCATCAAGGACCGGTCGCCGCCAGTCAGTTCAGCGATCCTCCGGCCGACGTCAGCGGTGAGGCGCAACCCCTGTTCGCGGCCGACGGTAGCGGCAAGTTGTTCGGCATCCCGCCCCTCCGGCGCATAGCTGGCAAAAGCCAACACCTCTTTGTGATCCAGCGCCAGCTTGAGAATTTTCGAACTTGTCTTGAGCGTGCCGCCTATGGCGATTACTGGATTGCCCGCTTGGGCGGCTTGAAGCAGCCCCTCGATGGCAGGCAGCGCTTCATCTCCCGCCAGCGTCACGCGAATCCATCGCGCGCCTCCAAAAAGGGAGATGGAGGCAGCTTCATCGGCAAGCCGCGCAGGATCGATTTTTAGCGCCGCCCCATCCAGGTCGATCCGCTCCGCATCTGGCCCCATGGCGCGCTCCAGCCGTTTGGTAAGGGCTTGGCTACCCGCATCGTCAGGGCCGTGGAGGAGGAACAGGCGAATGTCGGCAGATGGCGCATCGAGCGCACGTTCGATCTGGCCCTTATTGGCCTTCACTTGTCATCCCTCATTGGGCCGAGGCGCTGCGCATTGCATAAAGCGCCAGGCGCGAGATAATCTGATCGGCGATAGTCTGCGTCAGCCGTTCCAGGGCTGTATCCTCCGCCGCGATGGTGGCATATTCGGAACTCACCACGTCAATGCCCGCGTCCGACCCGGCGGTAGCGTCGAGCACAACGGTGCCCTTGCCAATTTCCACGAGCTGATAACGGGCGCGGAGCGTACGCCGTTCACGCGTGATCGTGTCGTCAGTGCGCACGCCAAATCCCTGAATGTCGTCATCCAGCCTGACAACCAGCCGATAACGCGGCGATGCGCTGGGCACGGCCGCCAGCCGGTCTGTGATGGCATTGCGCACCAGCCAGCCCGCCTTTCCCTCAATCGGCGCAACCTCAATATCGCGCAGCGATTGCGCCACGGCGCCCTGACTTCCACCCGAATAGAGCGGACGGAGGCCGCAGCCCGACAGGCAGGCAGTAACCAGGAGCAAGGGAAGGAAGCGCTTCATACCACCAGATTGACCAAACGGTCAGGAACGACAATCACTTTTTTCGGTGTTGCGCCATCCAGCGTGCGGATAACTTTCGCCGATGCGAGGGCCAGGCGTTCCAGCTCATCCTTCGGTGTGCCTTTGGCCACCGTCAGCGTATCGCGGAGCTTGCCTTTGACCTGTACCGCGACGGTGACTTCATCCTCGATGAGAAGGGCAGGGTCGACATCGGGCCACGCTGCATCAGCGATGAGGCCTTCCTGCGCCATATCGGCCCAGGCTTCTTCCGCCAGATGCGGCGTCATCGGCGCGACCAGCAGCGCCAGCGTCCGAATAGCACTAGAGCGCGATGCCGAAGGCGCGGCCTTCTCAACCGCATTGGCAAGTTCGTAAATCTTCGCCACTGCCTTGTTGAAGGACAGCGCTTCTATGTCCTTTGCGATACCGTCGATTGTCTGATGCAGCTTGCGGTCCAGCGCCTTGTCATCCCCCGTAGCATCCGGATCGATCTGACCGAACAGACGCCAGAGGCGGTTAATGAAACGCCATGCACCTTCAATCCCTGCTTCGGTCCACGGCAGATCGCGCTCGGGTGGGCTGTCCGACAGCATGAACCAGCGAACGGCGTCAGCGCCATATTGTTCGATAATGTCATCCGGATCGACGACGTTCTTCTTCGACTTGGACATCTTCTCGACGCGGCCCAGCGTCGCCTGTTCGCCCGTTTCAATGACGATGACCTGATCGCCACGCCGCTCCACGTCGGCAGGGGAAAGCCAGCGGCCATCGGGTGCCTTGTAGGTCTCATGCGTCACCATGCCCTGAGTGAAAAGGCCAGTGAATGGCTCGGCAATATCAATCTTGCCGATGTACTTTAGCGCCCGTGTCCAGAACCGAGCGTAAAGCAGGTGCAAAATGGCATGTTCGACGCCGCCAATATATTGGCCGACGGGCATCCACTTTTCGACCGTTTCCTTGTCGAAGGGCTTGTCGCCGGGCTGGCTGGCGAAGCGAATGAAATACCAGCTTGAATCAACGAATGTGTCGAGCGTGTCGGTTTCACGCCGCGCTGCCTTCCCGCATTTGGGACAATCCACGTGCTTCCATGTGGGATGGCGGTCTAGCGGGTTGCCGGGAATCTCGAAGCTGACATCCTCGGGCAGCACCACCGGCAATTGCGTTTTGGGGACGGGAACGGGACCGCAACCATCGCAATGAATGATGGGTATGGGCGTACCCCAATAACGCTGGCGAGAGACGCCCCAATCCCGCAGACGCCATATCGTGGTGCCTTGCCCCCAGCCCTCAGCCTCCGCGCGATTGATGACAGCCTGCTTGGCGGACTCCACATCCGTGCCATTCAGAAAACGCGAATTTACCAGATGGCCGGGCCCGGTATAAGCTTCGGTCAGGATGGGAGCATCTTCCTGCCCTTGCACAGCAATCACGCGTTCAACGGGCAGCATATATTTGCGTGCAAAATCCAGATCGCGCTGGTCGTGCGCGGGGACGCCCATGACTGCCCCGGTGCCATAGTCCATCAGCACGAAATTGGCGATGAAAAGCGGCAACTTCCAATTCTGGTCGAAGGGATGAATGACCGATAAGCCGGTATCATAACCCTTCTTTTCCTGTGTTTCTATTTCGGCCGCAGCGGTCCCGCTATGGCGGCATTCCTCAGCAAAAGCCGCGAGGTTCGCATCCTTCTCTGCCAACGCGAGCGCAATGGGATGATCGGCCGCAATGGCGGCGAAGCTGGCGCCGAAAATCGTGTCTGGACGAGTGGAAAAGACTTCCAGAGCATCAATGCCGGCGACGCTCTGATCCAGCTTGAATGAGAATTGAAGGCCGACGCTCTTGCCGATCCAGTTTTCCTGCATCAGCTTCACCTTTTCAGGCCAGTGATCCAGCGTTTTCAGGCCGTCGAGCAGCTCATCGGCAAAATCTGTGATCTTCAGGAACCATTGGGAAAGCTTGCGCTTTTCGACCGCGGCGCCGGAGCGCCAGCCCTTGCCGTCGATCACCTGTTCGTTAGCCAGGACCGTCATGTCCACCGGGTCCCAATTGACCGCCGATTCCTTGCGGTAAACCAGACCATGCTTATAAAGGTCAAGAAACAGCGCCTGTTCGTGGCCGTAATATTCCGGTTCGCAGGTGGCGAGTTCGCGGGACCAGTCGAGCGCGAAGCCAAGCTTCTTCAATTGCGCGCGCATGGTTGCGATATTCTCGCGCGTCCAGCTTCCCGGATGCACATTCTTTTCCATGGCTGCGTTCTCAGCGGGCATGCCGAAGGCGTCCCAGCCCATGGGGTGCAGCACTTCATGCCCGATCATCCGGCGGAAGCGTGCCAGTACGTCTCCCATCGAATAATTGCGGACATGGCCGATATGAATGCGGCCGGAGGGGTACGGAAACATCTCCAGCACATAGCTGCGTGGCTTTTCACTATCGTCCGACGCGCGAAAGGTCTGCCGCTCACCCCAGATTTGCTGCCAGCGGGCATCGGCCTCAAGCGGGTTGAAGCGCCTTTGCATATTCACTCCTAATATCAATGTCGCCCGAAGGCGGACGGTCAGCCGCTGATTGCGCTGCGGCGTATATCCCGCGCCTTGGACAGGATGATTTCTTCAAGTTTCTGCGCGGTCGCGGCTTGAACCGCTGCATCCACCCATTGCCCATTCTGGTTGACCTGACGGCTGGCTGCGACGCGCAGCGCATCCGCCCGCAGATCTTGGTCCAGAATGGAAACAGTCAGCTTCATCCGCTCATTGGGCACAGTGGGATTGGCGTACCAGTCAGTCACGATCACCCCGCCATTGGAATCCGTCTGAAGCAGCGGCATGAAGGACAGGGTATCCAGGCTTGCCCGCCACAAATAACCATTGACGCCGATGGTGGTGACGCGCGACGCGGCCAAATCTGCCGCAGGCCGCTCCTGTTTCGATCCGCAAGCTGCGAGCACCGAGAGACCGGCGAAAAGGAGAACGGTACGAAAGGCCGGTGCTGCAGTCTGGCGAAGCATGGAGCATTCCTTGAAAAAACTGAAGGGCGTCGGGCTTCTATAATTGCTCCTGCGACTTGAGCAAGTCTGTCGCGTCGAACGAAGCGTGCAAAAGGACGACCAAGCCTGTGTACTTATTGCAACAAACCCACGAAAATGGATTGGAGGACTAGCGGTTAATGTGGAAACGATGATATATCCAAAGGATAAGAGTAGCGGAGGAGTCTAAACGCTGATGCGTTTGCGTAGGGGATATGTGCTTTGGAGCGGAACGGCGCTTGCCGTGGCCGCCTTTGCGCTGTCGCCTGCAATTGGCGCAGTGGCTGATCTGGTAAGCGGATCGCGTGATTCGCAGGGTGTGTCATTGCGTGATCTTGGCAGTATCGGATCCTTTACGCCCGCTAATGCCGATCCGCGACTTGCCGCAAGCTATGCCAAAGCGGTTTCGCAATCGAATCATACCTTCCGCTTTACCCCGACGAGCGGCTCTATGAGCGGCAGCCGGTCAGTGACGGTTGCTGTGCGCGCCAGCGGTATCAAGGATATTTCAGACCGGAGCGGGACCGCGCTCATGGCGCTCACGCCGGTAGCCTATAATCTGGGTATGGCCCGGGGCTGGAAGAAGTTCGCGTTGCCCGAAACTGTTGGGCGCGCCGAATTGCCGCCGGTAGCGGTCGAAACCATGGGCAGCGGCCTCGACAATGCCGCTAATTTTAGCCTGCCCGGTAAGAAGAAGTTCAGCACCAGCGTGCAGTTTGATAGCGAACGCCCGCTCGCCACTTCACCGCAAACGCTTGCAGGTGAAGAGGCTATTTCGGTTGACGTGGCTGGGTCTTACCTGTTGACTCGCAATATCGCCCTCAAGGCGGGCGTGCGCTATCACGGCCCCGCTAATCGCCTGGCACCCTTGACCGATGAGCGTCAGGACAGCCAAGCGGTCTATGTTGGGACCGCCTTCAAGTTCTGATCTGATCCCAGGTCTTTGCAGGAACGGTGTACCGCGCCTGATTAGCTAGGCTGACAATTGATGTCACAGGAACGGCCATTATTCCGGTGACGTTGAAATTGGCGCAAAGCTGTTGAAAGAGCATTTGGAAACAAACCTTGACCTTCTCTCTGCGTTCGTTGTTTTTGCTTCCTTTCTGGTTTCTCCAACTTTTCACCGGCGCGAAGTCGTTCAGGGACAATGGATTGCTTCGCTCAAAGCGTCTGAATCGTTTCGGCTTACATAGCGGAAGGGCACGAATTTCTCATGAACTTGCCGGGCGCCGCCGCCGCAGGCTTGCGAAAAGCATTTCGAGCGACGATCGCGCCCAATTCGATGGGCTGGGTTACATTCAGGTGGAAAACTTCCTTCCGCCAGATGATTTTCTTCGTTTACGCGACAAAATATTCGCCCACGAAGCGCCCGCTCGGGACATGGTTCAGGGCAATACCGTAACGCGTAGGTTTGCCGTTGATGCAGCTTATGAAAAGGCTGTCCCCGAAATTCTCAAGCTCCTGCGGACTCCGCGTTGGAAAGGCCTGATGCGTTATGTCAGCAGCTTCAATGTGGAACCGCTTTATTATATTCAAGTCATTCTGCCTCATCGGAAAAAGGGGCCCGATGATCCACAGACGGCCCTGCACTCGGACACCTTTCATCCCACGATGAAAGCATGGTTCTTTCTTCACGATGTCGCCGATGATGAAGGGCCATTCCAATATGTTCCCGGATCGCATCGTCTGACGCCCGAACGGATTGCCTGGGAGAAACGAAAGAGCCTGACAGATGTCGGGAAACTGGACCGATTGTCGCAGAAGGGCTCAATGCGCATTGAGCCTCGTGAGTTGGCGGAGTTGTCCTTGCCGCCTCCACAAAGATTTGCAGTGCCGGCCAATACCCTTGTGGTAGCAGACACATGCGGCTTTCATGGACGGTGTCCCTCCAGCAAATCTGCTCGGCGGGTGGAAATCTGGGCATATAGTCGCCGCAACCCCTTTCTGCCCTGGACAGGGTTGGACATATTCAGTCTTCCCGGAATTGCGTCGCGCAGAATTGGCGCCCTCTGGTTCGCACGCGATAAATTGCGAAAATATCTGGGACAGCCGTGGCGTAAAGGCGGAAAGAAAACGCCGATGTCGGATTGAGGATTGGGGATGAGTGTTTCAGCCTTGCCAGGGCGATGGTGTGTCAGCATCCGCTCGCTCACGAAGATCTGGCTGGTTTTACTGCTGATGCTCTCGGCGAATGGCTGCACTATTGCCCGCGAAGCTCTCTATGCTCCACGTGAGTCCCCCATCGATATCCGTGAATGGACAAATACCCCGCCTGAGGAAATAAAGGTGGTCACCAGCGATGGCCTGACTCTCACGGGATATTATTGGCCCGGTGATCCTGACGATAAAGACATTGTCGTGTTTTTCCATGGTCGTGGAGCGCATCAGGGTGTCGGCGCGAAATATGCGCAATACATCGCAGGTCATGGGGATAATGTCCTGGTTGCCTCTTACCGAGGATTCGGCGGCAATCCGGGTCAGCCATCTAAACCGGGACTGTTGAAGGATGCAGATGCATTTATCGCCGAAGCCCGGAAGCGGGCAGGGGCGGGGGCGAGGCTCTGGCTGGTCGGACACTCATTGGGCAGCGCCGTTGCACTGCAAGCCGCAATCAGGGATGCCCATCCTGCAGGTGTATTTGCCATCGGAGCCTTCGCCAATATTTCGGACGCGACGCCGTTGGGATTGGGCGCGCTGCTGCCGGATCAATGGAACAATGTTGAGCAGATCGAGCAACTAAAGGCTCCCATCATACTATTTCATGGCGGCAAAGATGATGTGGTCCCGGCTTCCAGTTCGGAAGAACTGCTAGAAGCGGCCAGCGGACCGGCTGCCTTTATCTCCATGAAGGATTGGACGCATAAGCCTGTCATGCAAAAATTGGGGCCGTGGATCAGCCATGCTATCGAGACAATGCGCGGGGGCAAGGTTGACATGCTGCCCGAACTTCTAAAGGGATGGTCTCTGGCTGGATCACATCCGCAATGCCAGGATTGTATGCACTGATGCATGCAGGAGAGGAAGGAATGCAGATGGCTGCCCGATCCTTTATGGAGGGGCCCCATGTGCGACAAGCAAGTTCGAAGACTGCGACATGAACCGCCCGATTGAGAAGTATGTGGAGGAGGGCGCGTATCCTGACGCTCATCACCCAAGAAAGAAGAGGCGCGCGCCCGCGCTGCCATCGGGAACCCGCCCGCGCGTGTTGTTGCTGCAGGGACCAGTAGGGCCGTTCTTCCGTCATTTGCAGCAGCATCTGGAGGACAGCGGCTTTGACGCCTGGCGCATATGCTTCAATGCGGGTGATCGCTTCTTCGCCTCCAGGAAAAAGCGCGTGGACTTTAGCGGCGACCTCGATGAATGGGAGGCCTGGTTCACCGCCTTCGTGGCGGAAGGCGGCTTCCGGCAGGTGATCCTGTTCGGGTCCGGCCGCCCCATCCATCGCGTGGCCTGCAAGGCGGCCAAAGCAATCGGCGTCCGGATTCTATCCCTGGAGGAAGGCTATATACGTCCCGGCTATGTGACGGTCGAGCCGGACGGCAACAATGCCGACTCCCCCCTGGCCGGCCGGCTTCCCCCCGAAGACTTTGTTGAGGATCGCAAAGCGCAGGAACAGGCGGTTGATTATGACAGCTTCCGCATCATGGCCTTTTACGCAGCGGTCTATTATCTCGTCCGGGCGCTGTTCAGCACGCCGAGGCAAGCTCGCTTATTCCATCGCCGCGTTTCGGTATGTGTGGAGATTGCCTGCTGGATTCGCAACGCCTGGCGCCGTTTTGTGGGGCAGGGGAGGAACTTTGCGGCCATTCAGCGGCTGCTGGAGCATTATCATCAGCGCTATTTCCTGATCCCCCTGCAAGTCGCAGGGGACAGCCAGATGGGCGAGCCGGCCCGAGGGTGGAACTCCGCCCGCCTGATTGCCGAGACGCTCAGTTCGTTTGCGAAGAGCGCCCGCGCGGATTACCGGCTGGTGTTCAAGATTCACCCGATGGAAAGGGGACACAGCACCGACCGCAAGTTCATCATGCAAACCGCCTGCGCCCTTGGCATAGCCGATCGCGTCGACGTGATCGACATAGGTTCTCTGGGCCTGCTGACCCGCCATTCGGCTGGAATGATCACCATTAACAGTACCTCAGGCCTGTCCGCGATTTTTCATGGCGTGCCATTGCTGGTGATTGGCGACGCGCTGTATGCGAATGACAAGCTGGCGGTCTGTGGTAATGGACAGCCGAATTTCGACGCGTTCTGGACATGCGGTCATCGGGTCAGTGCAGCTATACGCCGTCGTTATCTAAGCTGGATCAGAGCCACTTGCTTGCAAGCCGGTGATTATTACGCTGAAGCGGGGATAATAAAGACAGAGACAGCCCTGGGTGTCATGCTTGGAGCCGAAACGCTTTTCGCGGGCGCATCTTCCAGACCATTAATGAAAGCCAGGTAAGTCGCCCGTCAATGAATCAGGGGCCGGAGCAATTGCTCCAGATCTCCAACCGGCACCATGTTGGGCCCATCCGATGGCGCGTTGTCGGGGTCTTCATGCGTCTCGATGAACACCGCCGCACAACCGACTGCAACGGCGGCGCGGGCAAGCATCGGCACGAAGCGGCGTTCGCCACCACTGCTGGTGCCC
>DATCYF010000015.1:0-2829 GCA_036570425.1 Rhizorhapis sp.
GCCTTTCGCGGCGCTCGCCTCGACGGACGATGCTTTCATTGGTCCTGCCAGCCGGCGCGACGCGACCCGAAGGGCTTCGACCAGTGGACAATGGTAGCCGGTTCAGGGAATACCGGCTGGCAGGTGGCGGGACCCGGCGCCTAGGTTAGGGAGAAATAGCGCAAACGGTCCCGTCAAACCGAACGGGAAAAACAATGCCGCGGAGAACGCCACGATCGCGAGCGACCGCGCCGACTTCAACAGGGGAAATGAATGCGCTAGTTCCCATTATCTCTCCGGAGCACATTATGGAATGAGCGCTCATTCCAATTTTCAATAGGCAACCCCGTTTCTCTGGTCAAGCAGTAAATTCAATTCTGGTCAGCGTCTGTGCCTGCGATCATACGCCTCGCGCTTCCGGTCTTTAAAGGGCAGATCCCAGCGGACACAGCTCAATCACCCGATGATAGCCGCTGCTCAGCTGAATCCAGCGGCATCATCGCTTATACTCGCCGCAAGTCAGGGCTGCGGTCTAAAAGCTTTACCGTCACCGATGTCACGATGGGTCCTCCCCCGCTTACGGCCTTGCGCGCATTTCGGAGTCGTCACGGCTGGGCTTGCACGCGACCGCTTTCCAGTCCCGCTAGACCGAGCGCGCGCATCATCAGGCAAGCAGTGCTGTGGCTTGTCGCCTCGGCATCGACGGGTGGCGACATCGCCGTGCGATGGCCGAGGCCGATGAAGCAGGCCATCATGACATCTCCATAGGAGTCGAGCTCGGCCGCGGGCACATCGGGCCGCGCAAGCGCAGCGAGGCGGCGTATGCCATCGCGGTAAAAGGCGGTCTGCGTCTCGAACCGCTCCGCGACTGTCGGATTTCGGCAAGCCTCTGCCAAAATCTCATAGAACAGGCTGCTATCCTCATTGTGCAACGAACTGGCAGCGATTGCCTTGATCGCCTCGAACATCGCAAGCTCGCGCCGTTCCACAGCGTCGAAAATCGAGTGCATCTCGGCTAGGCGAACGCGCACATTTTCTTCTACTATTGCGAGGATGACGTCGTCCTTGTCGGTAAAGAGTCGATATATCTGGCCGACGCTGACCGATGCTTCTTCCGCCAATTCCGCCGTTGTCGTCGCATAAAAGCCCTTCGAACCGAACAATCTGCGAGCAGCATCGACTATTCTCTCGCGCGGCGACTCTCCCTCGACATAATTTCTTGAAGAACGTTTCATTCGAACCTTTCCCTGCGTCCTCTGTTTGACGATCTTTGGACGCGACACATGCCGGTCCGCTCCATCCGGGTCTATCCCGCAGGCTTACATTTCATATGGATGAGGGGGAAGCACTAACAGCTTGCTGAAATGGGCTTCATCGCGCGGTCGACAGGATTCCGTTCCCGTCATTGGACTAGCACTACTTTGGCAGAAGTTTGATTTTGGGGATTCCCATTTTGGTTGATGGGTGATTCATAGGGAGCCGACGTTGGAAGGATGTCGGCGATGGATGGTGATTGGCGTGTTGATCTGGAGCGTTGGCTGGCGCCCTATCTGGAGGGCCTTGGCCACAAGGCTCGGCAACGGATGTGCCCGGCCTATGTCGCGGGCCTGATCGGTCCGGGGGATCGCAAGAGCATCCAGCCGATGGCGGCGCGGACGGGCGAAGTCGGCTATGATCGCCTGCATCACTTCATCGGTGCGGGCCTTTGGGACAGCGGTCCGCTTGAGGCGACCCTGTGGGAACAGGCCGATGCGCTGGTCGGCGGCGACAAGGCATGGCTGATCATCGACGACACCGCGTTGCCGAAGAAAGGGACGGCGTCGGTGGGAGTGGCGCCGCAATATGCATCAGCGCTGGGCAAGAATGCGAACTGCCAGACGCTCGTATCGGTGACGCTGGCGTCGCGAGAGGTGCCGATCATGCTGGGCTTGCGGCTGTTCCTGCCGGAAAGCTGGACGAGCGACGAGGCGCGCATGGTCAAGGCGGGCGTGCCCGAGCCCTTCCGCCCGTATCGCACCAAGCCGGCGATCGCTATCGAGGAAATCGACCGGGTCATTGCCGCCGGGGTGCGCTTTGGCTGTGTGCTCGCGGATGCCGGATACGGCCTCTCGGCTTCTTTCCGCCAGGGGCTGAGCACAAGAGGCTTGCACTGGGCGGTCGGCATCCCACGGCACCAGAAGGTTTATCCCGCTGATGTGCAACTGATCTTCCCCGTGGCGGGACGCGGGCGTCCCCGTCAGCACCACGTTCCGGACACCGCATCGCGCGCCGCCCACGCCGTGCTCGACGACGCAAAATGGCGACAGATCAGTTGGCGTCGGGGAACGAAGGGACGCCTGAGCGCGCGCTTTGCCGTCATGCGCGTCCGCATCGCCGACGGCCCGCCGCAACGCATCGGCGCCTCGGGCGCGCAGCACATGCCCGGGGAAGAAGCATGGCTGGTCGGCGAGCATCGCTCCAGCGGCGAGCGCAAATATTATCTCTCGAACCTGCCCGCAGATACGCCGATCCGGGATATCGCCGGCGCCATCAAGGCGCGCTGGATCTGCGAGCAGGCCCATCAGCAACTCAAGGAAGAACTCGGTCTCGACCATTTTGAAGGGCGATCATGGACAGGTCTTCATCGCCATGCCCTCATGACGATGATCGCATATGCCTACCTGCAATCCCGCCGCCTCGCTCAGGCGGGACGGAAAAAAAAGAATCGCAGGACCACCGCCGCAACCCAGTCTGCCCGCAGTCCGGCAGGCCATCCTTGATCACCTATCCAGGCCGCCGCCTGCCTGTTGCCCCCAATGCGGTCACCGCCTCCGTGAAGAGACAATCAAACTTCTGCCAAAGTAGTGCTAG
>DATCYF010000016.1:0-95547 GCA_036570425.1 Rhizorhapis sp.
CCGCCATCTACCGATTGCCTGCCATTGGGAACTTCTTATTGTGGTTTCGGTATTGGTTCGGCTGTCGGGCTGCCGGGCAGTAGCCAATGGAAGGCGCGGCGAAGCTGGGCAGTACCGTCATTTCGATACCATCGACCATGAGCAAGAATGACCCTGTGCGGCGCCAGGGCTATCATCTCCTGCACGGCAGCGCGCAGCCTTCCTCGATTCCGCCAATAAGCCAGCCGCATGTCGCGCGGCATTCCGCCAAAAGGATCAAGCGTGCCGCCAAGCCGGATGAGCCACCGCATCCAACGCGAGCCGATCTTGTCGGCTTCGAAATTCTCGATCAGGTCGGTCAGGATGAGGGTCTTGCTGGCATGATGGAAGAAATCCACCTCGGTGATGCCGTTGCCGCGAATTACCCATGTTTTCAGTTGATGGCACCACGGCCAGGCGGTGTCGTGATCGAGTGTAACGAAGGGGTAGTCGACGCGTCTTTTGGCTCGCTTTGGGATGCCTGGCGCGAGAAAAACGCAGGCGTTTGGAAAGGCCCTCTTCCACTCACCTACCCACCAGTAGTGGATCGTGTTGGGGCCGATAATCCACTGCGGCGTCCCGAGATCGTCAATTGCTGCGCGAAGCGTCGGGCTCAGCACCGTCGGCGAATGGATGAAGAGTCCTCCTTCGAGGCGAACGATTGTCATTCGCGTCGGAAATGGCAGGCGAATACCCAGAGCGCCGAAGCCGATAAGCGGACCATCCACAATCCAGATGTCCCGGCACACCGGCTTCAGAACATTCAAAGGCGGATAGGTGAGGTCGGCCAATGCGCTTTTGTTCCGCTTGAAACCCTTGGATACCAGACCGCTTTGTTGCCCTTCCTTTGCTTCCGTTCCATGCTGGTCTCCTTCAATCTGATCAGTTGCTGGAGTAACCTTGCTCACCCGTTCAACAGTCGGTTCGGACGGCAGTTCCGTAAAATGCCGAAGCGAAGGAAAGCGCTCGGGAAATGGGATGTGCACGCCATTCATGCGTGATCGCTTCCCGGTCAGATATTCGTGGTCGGCGGATTAGCTTTCTCTTCCGAAGAGAATTTGCGGAGGTTCGGTGCCCTCTGCCGCGTTGAGGTCCGATAAACTGTCCGCCGGGTGGGAGGGGAGCGCGCCCTCTTCCAGCGTGCCTGCATAGGTGGCCGAAAGCAGCCGGTACTGCCGCGAGTTGAATGCAATCAGCGTCAACACCACGCCGAGCACGCCGGTCACGCTGAACACCAGGGCCATGCCGCCCTCCTGCCCGGTGCCGTACCATTCACCGATTGCCTGGGCGCCCGCGCCGGTTGTCATGAACGGGATCGCCAGGAACTGGGTGAGCGGGCCGATCAGAAACGCCGTCAGCGGCGCGGCCGATTGCTCCACCGACTGTGCAAAGCCGAACACTCGCCCCTGCCGCTCGTAAGGCACGACCTTCTGCAGCGTGGTATGCTCCGCCGCCTCGGCGTAGGGGCCGAGGAACAGCCAGATCACGCAGCCCACCGCAAGCAGCACGATCGAGGATTGAATCGTGAACACGCTCGCGACCGCCCATACCATCAGGTTGACCAGAAGCAGCGTGCGCAGCGGGTTCTTTCCGAGGCCAGTCCTGGCGATGGTCAGCCCGCTGACGATGAACGAGCACGAGGCGACCGCCCAGAGGATACCCCAGGCCTGCACGTTCATCAGCGAGAGTCCGTATGCGTCCATCAGCGCCATGAACACGCCGCCAAGGAAGTTGTTGAAGGTGGCGAAGAAGATCAGCGCGAACAGCCCCGGCACCGCGGCGACCACGCGAATCGTGCCCTTCAGGTCCACTTCCTTGCGCCCGTCCGGCGCGGATGATGCGGGCTCGGGATCGTCGATGCGCACGGTCAGGAGGTGCAGGAAGACCAGCGCCGTGAAACCGATCGCCAGCACCAGGGTGCCACGAATCCCGTCCCAGGCGACGAGAAAGCCGCTGATACCCGAGGTCAGCAGGAATCCCATCCCGGTCACCATGCCGACCAGCCCGTTCGCCTTGTCGCGCCTGTCCTCCTCGACCAGCGCAGTGACCAGCGTCGGCAGCGCGATCATGCGAATGTTGCCGCAGATTACGGCCAGCATCACAAGGAGTATGAATCCCCATAACGGGGCGCCCTCGACCCGCGCCAGCGCCCCTTCCGGCGCCAGCATATAGGCCGCCAGTGAACCAGCGTAGAGAACGAAGGAACCCGCGCTCGATGCCAGCATGATCCGTTTCTTGCGGTGATGATCCACCAGGCTGCCGAACCAGATCGCGAAGCCGGCGGTGAATACCAGGTAGATACCGCCGATCATGCCGGTGACAAATACCGAGCGCGTTTCCAGGAACGCCCAGAACACCAACGCGAACCAGACCGTGAAATTGATCACGTTCTGCATCAGATTATTAGCGAGAATCAGATTGAAGGGGTCTATCCGGAGCATGGGGTGCCTATCCTTCGCACGGAACCCCGACGCAAGCGATTGGTAATTACCCGCCCAGTCCGGCCATCTTTCCAACGCGGAACGGATCCTGCTTTAAGACAAAATCGAAAAGCGGTGAGTCAACTGACGACCCGGTCCGAGCGACGCTCCATTGCGTTTTCAGGCTGTACCGTGGCGGTGGGGCGGAGCTGAACAAATGTCGCCGAGTGGAACGCAACCCTTGTTGCGATGTCTCCGCGCGTGATGTTGACCTATGCCGGGGCAGGGAATTCCACGCTCGTCCAGTGCGGCATTCTTGCTGCGCTTGCCAGCACCAAGGCATCCAAGGACTAGCGGTCACGACCGGACGCGATGGCTATAGGGGGTTTGTCGGGTCGGTGCGGTCCTGAGTGGCCCGGCCTGACAGCCATTGGCGGACCTGTCCGCCCAGTTGCTGCGTCCAGAGGAAGAAGAGGGGCGTGAACAGCGTGGCGATGAACGTCGCCGCCAGCATGCCGCCAATGATACCCGTGGCAATGGAGTGCCGCGCGTTGGCGCCTGCGCCGCTGCTGACGGCCAGCGGCAGCACGCCCAGAATGAAGGCGATTGACGTCATCACGATCGGTCGGAAACGAAGTCTGGCGGCTTCGATCGCGGCGTCGAAGGCGGTCCATCCGTCCCGTACCCGTTGCGAGGCGAATTCGACGATCAGGATGGCGTTCTTCGCGGCAAGCCCGATCAGGGTGATGAGGCCGATCTGGAGATAAAGGTCGTTCTGCAATCCCCGCAGCCACACGGCGGTCAGCGCCCCGAACATCGCGAACGGGATGGACAGGATGACAGCAAGCGGCAGGGCCAGCCGTTCATATTGCGCCGCAAGGATCAGAAAGACCATCAACATACCGAGAATATACAGGCCCGCCGAACTGCCTGCACTTTGCCGTTCGAGGAAGGCCTGTGTGCTCCATGCCAGGGTATAGCCATCCGGCAGGTGTTCGCTTGCAAGCTCCTCCATTGCATCCAGCGCCTGTCCGGAACTATATCCCGGCGCAGGGGCGCCGAGGACGCGGGCGGCCGGGAATACATTGTAGCGTTCGACCAGATCGGGGCCGGTCGTCATGCTCACCTGTGCGAGCGCGGTGACGGGTATCGGCTTGCCGTCGCGGCTGCGGACATAGACGTTGCGCAACCCTTCGGCGAAGGCACGATAGTCGGCATCGGCCTGCATCTGCACCCGATAGACCCGGCCATTGCGGTTGAAGTCATTGATGTAAAAGGAACTGAACGTGCTTTGCAGCGTGGCGAACAGGTCATCCACCGACACGCCCAGCAGCTTGGCCTGGTTGCGGTCGATGTCCAGCCGTAGCTGAGGCACCTGTGCACTAAAGCTGGTGAATACGCCGGCCAGTTCCTTCCGCCCTGCGGCGGCAGCCACCAGCTTGTTGGTGGCGGCTTCCAGTGCGCGATAGTCTGAACCGTTGCGGGACTGGACAAAAGCTTCGAATCCGCCTGTCGATGACAGCCCTTCGATCGGCGGCGGCGGGGCGCCGAATACGACCGCATCCTTGATCCTGTCATTCAACGCCATGATCTCGGTCACCAGCGCGGGTGATTTCAGATGCTCCTCCTTTCGCTGGTCCCATGGTTTGAGCGTGACGAAGGAAAAGCCCATATTGGTCTTAGGCATGAACGTATAAGGATCGGCACCGCCGAACGAGATGGTCTCGTAAATGGCCGGGTGATCGGCAAGCGCCTTTTCTATCTCCAGCATGACCTTGCTGGTGCGTTGCTGCGATGCTGCGGGGGGCAGGAAGGGCAGGGCGATGACATATCCCTGATCTTCTTCCGGCACGAGAGCGGCGGGAATGGAGCGCCACAGGCCTGCGGTCACGGCCAGCATGATGACGATGACGATGATGGCCCGTCCGCCATGCCGCATGAAAAAGCCCGCACCCCGCGTATACCAGGCGGTCAGTCCGTCAAAGCGTTGCTGCATAAGACTGAGCAGGCGGGGCGGGGCGCTGTGCGCCGGTTTGATGAGCAACGCGCACAAAGCGGGTGTCAGCGTGAGGGCGACAAAACCGGAGATAATCACCGATGCCGAAATGGTGATCGCGAACTGTCGGTAGATTTCCCCGATCAGGCCACCTAGAAACGCCACCGGCAGGAAAACGGCGGTCAGCACCAGCACGATGGCAATCAGCGGGCCGGTCACTTCCTGCATCGTCCGGCGGGTGGCTTCGCGGGCATCAAGACCTTCTGTCCGCATATGGCGTTCGACATTTTCGACCACGACGATCGCATCGTCCACCACGATGCCGATCGACAGCACCATGGCGAACAGCGTGGCGAGGTTGATCGACGCGCCCAGCAGATACATGCCCGCCAGGGCGCCGGTCAGCGATACTGGCACGGCGAGGCAGGGGATCAGGGTTGTGCGCCAGTTCTGAAGAAAGAGGAAGACGACCAGAAAGACCAGGATGATCGCTTCCCCCAGGGTCCAGAACACTTCCTTGATGGCGACGCGGACGAAATCGGTCGTGTCGAACGGGATGGACCAGCGCACCCCGGCGGGAAAAGCGTCATCCACCCGTTCCATCGTCGCGCGGACTTCGTCCGAAATGCCCACGACGTCCGCTCCGGGTCGAGGGAAGACCCCGATGATCAGTGCAGGCTTGCCGCGCTGGGTGGTGAAACCGCTATAGTCCCGCGCGCCAAGCTCGACGCGCGCGACATCGCCCAGCCGGATGATCTTGCCGCCGCGTTCAGCCCGTAGGATGATCTGCTCAAACTCCTTGGGATCGGACAGGCGACCTTGCGTCGTGATGCTGATCGTCTCGTCGACGATGCGCGGCATCGGCTCTTCGCCGATCCGGCCCGTAGAAAACTGGCTATTCTGTTCCCGCACAGCGGATGCCACATCCATCGGCGTCAGGCCCGCAGATGCCAGCCGGTCGGGTTGCAGCCAGATCCGGATCGCATATTCCTTCATCCCGAAGGAATCGACAGAGCCGACGCCGGGAATACGGCGCAGTTCATCGACGATATTGACCAACGCATAATTGGAGATGAAGCCGCTGTCATAGCGCCCGTCCGGGGAATCGATGGTCACATAGGATACAGCCGTCGCATTGAGCTTGCGGACGGTCAGGCCCTGGCGACGCACTTCTTCCGGCAGGAGCGGCAATGCCGCCTGCACCCTGTTCTGGACGTCGATGACTGCCTTGTCGGGATCGAAGCCGATAGCAAAACTCGCGACCAGTTGCACATTGCCGTTCGGTGCCGTGGTGGAGCGCAGATAGATCATGCCTTCCGCCCCATTGACCTGCTGTTCCAGCGGCGCGGCAACGGTCTGGGCCGATACATCAGACGTCGCGCCGGGATAGGTGGTCGCGACTTCCACCATCGGTGGGAGGATGTCGGGGTAAAGTGCGATGGGGAGGGCGCGGGCAGCGACCAGTCCAGCGATGACGATAAAAGCGGACAGGACGCAGGCAAAGAGAGGCCGGTTGATGAAGCTTCCCATCATCGCGTCGATTCGGACGCCAGGGCAGGCTTGACGGGCGTGCCGGGCTGCAACTTGAGCATGCCGGCCACGATAATCTTGTCAGCAGGTGCCACGCCCTTGATGATCCGTACCAGATTGACGAGGGGCGTACCCAGTGTGACGGGCTGCACCGTGGCCTTGTTCTGGGCATCGACCTTCCAGACATACGGACCTTCCGCCCCACGGGTGATGGCCCGCGCAGGCACGAACACCCCCTTGGGCGCGGGAATCCCGGTGACTTGCGCCTTGATGAACTGACCCGGCATGAGTTGCCTTGTCCCGTCCTTCAGCGTTGCGCGGACATTGACGGTCCCGGTATCGGGATGGACGCGGGTATCGACGAATGTTATCGGCGCCCGTCCGAGTTCGATTTGACCGTTATCGGCCATCAGGCGAACGAGAATGGTGCCGCCCTTCATCGCATCCTGCAGCAGTTGGGCTTCCTCCTGCGGCATGCCGAAATCGACATAGAGCGAGTCCGCCTGCGTGATGGTCGTCAGCAGACTGGATTCGGGTGATGTAGCGTCGATCAGGCTGCCTTCGGAGCGGCTTTCCGTGCCGGTGATGCCCGAAATCGGCGCACGGACATGGGTATAGGATAGGTCCAGCCGCGCCCTGTCCAATTCGGCGCGCGCACTGGCGACCGCAGAACGCGCCGCCATCAGGTCCGCCTCTGCCTGATCGCGCCCGCGTCCAGTGGCAAAACCGCTGCGGTGGAGGGAGGTAATGCGGGAATGTTGCTGTTCGGCATTGACCAGCCGCGCCCGCTCGATCCCCAATCGACCTTCGGCATTGCGTACGGCGGCGGCATAGGGTGCCGGGTCGATGCGAAACAGGGTGGTGCCTGCCGCCACTGTCGCGCCTTCTTCGAAAAGACGGCGTTCGAGAATGCCGGAAACACGGGCGTGGATGTCCACTTCGCGCTGGCCCTTGGTGATTGCCGTATAGGCGAGGTGGAGCGTACGGTTCTGCTCGTTGGCGACAATGATATCGACCGCGACAGGGGCGGGGGCGGTCTCTTGTTCCGGGCTGCACGATAGCAACATGATCGGCAGCGCACACGCTGCCACTGTCCGCCCAAATATCATCAGCTTGCCACCCTCCCCATAGCCCTTTGTCTTCTGGGCTCAAGTACCGGATAGTAGGGGACGGTAAGCAGCGCAAGCAACTGCTGTATCGCCATTGTCAGACGCGCCGTAGAATAACTTTCTCATCTTTCCTGACAAAGGGGCTCAGGTTCACCGGCACGGGCAGGCATGCGGGGCATGGCGCTGATCAGGCCAAGATCGCCGTCGGTGCTGAACAACAGTAACCAACGTCAGCCTATTTTAGCTTGCTAGCGGGCCAGCCGGACCGCTAACGGCCCGTTTTGAGGGACGGGAAACGAAAAGCTGCCTGTCCGAACCTGGGATAGGAAAATTAGCCGCCGATCGGCTGGGATGGGTCGGCTGCGGTCATGCGAAAGAATTCGCCATACTTGCTGCGTTCAGTCCGTGACGCTGAGCTGACGATCAGCGCGCCCGACGGCACGAAAGCAAAAGGCAGCAGCCCATCCAACCAGCGCGCATCCGCCGAGCCACATCAAGAAGGCTGCCGAATCGCCGGTAAGCGCGCAAACGATCCCCGGAACGCAGGCGATGACCGTGAGTATCCGCCGCCGGGAGGTGGCCATTCCGTTGCTATTCTTCTCCGCCGATCGTCGGCGCTTCGGATCACCGATGCAGAGAAGAAGGATCGGAACCGCTGAGAGAGCGATGGCAGTCAGGATCGTAAGCGTCATGGTCATGTCTGAACCGCGGCCCCCGTAGGCGCTTCGGCCTGTCGCCGCTTGCCGATCGCCTGCCAGCAGTTGCGGACCAGCCAGACGCCGGTCAGCAGGAAGGCGATGTCAAGCGTGGGGATGATCGGCTGGCCGACCGCGATCGCTTCGCCCCAACCCGGGCCGCCGGCCGCGAACAAGCGAAGCAGCGGCAAAGCCAGCATGACGAGGCCGGTCGCGCTCTTCACCATCACGGTGAGCATATCATTGGAGGGCCCAAAAATGCCCATCAGGATGGTCAATGCCGATGCGATCAGGAACGCGGCAGTCGTCCAATAAACCGCCGACCCGAGCGGCATGGCGATCATGAAGGCGGCAGCTGACACTATCAGACCGAAGGGCAGACCGAAGCCGACGATCGACAGTGTTCGTTCCAGCCAGGCGAGCGAGCGCATCTCGTCCTTCCGCCGGACGATCCACAGCCGCATGCCGGTGAAGGTGACATAGCACATGGCAAAACCCAGCCCGAACCATATCGCCTTCGACAACATGCCGGCGAAATTACCAAAATGGAGCGGACCCATAATGCCGGTCAGCGTTCCCCCCAACGACGGGCGCGCGCCTACTGCGGGCTTGGCATGGGCGAAGGTCGCGCTGGCGCCATTGTAGAGTAACGCCACGGGTTCGATGTCGCTGGCTCTGGGATTGTGAAAGCTGGTGATTTCCGCGTCCGCCCGCCCGAAATTCTCAATCGCGACGAAGGTCGGCGCTTCGCCCGTGCGGCGGATGGCGTCCGCCGTGATCCGGTCGAGATTGCCGATGGCGGCTGGCCGTGGATCGGGCTTGCCGGGGTTGCCGAACACCGCGTCGTTCAACGCCTGAACATCGCCGCTGAACGCCGCCATGGCGACGACTGGCACGCCGATCGTTCCGAAGAAGGAGAAGAAGCTGCCGGTGAAGGCCAGGATGAAGGCGAAGGGCAGGCTCCAGGTGCCTGCGACGCTGTGCCGGTCTCGGTCCACCAGTACCGGATTGGCGCGGGTGCGCAGCGTGAAGATATCCTTGAACAGGTGCCGGTGGATCAGCAGGCCGGAAATCGCCGCGACCAGCATCGCAAGGCCCAATATGCCAGTCAGCAGCAGGCCCCAGGGATTTGGCACGTGCAGGCGGACATGGGTATCGACCAGGAAGCTGCTGAGCGCATCGTCATTGCGGGGGCCGAAGACTTCCTCGCTGGTGCCGTGCACGGTCCGATCGATACGCCCTTCGCCGTCCAGCTGATAGTAGATGCCGCGCTCAACCGGCGTTCCCTTCGCATCGATCTCGTGCCGGTGAAAGAACGCGCCGAGACCGTGATCGCCGATCTCGAACAGATTGACGCCCTCATGATATTTGGCGGGCGTTATCGCGGACAGGCGGCGTACCGTGGCGTCGATCGGCTTTTCGAAGGCGGAACGCGTCGTGACATGGCCCGCCGACCAGGCGCCGATCTCTTCGGCGAAAACGGCGGCAGTGCCGGTCAGCACGACGGCATAAAGCAGCAGGCCAAGCAGGATGCCGGACCAGCCGTGCACCGCCACCATTGCCTTGGTCTCTTCCTTCTTCAGATGAATCATCTGGCTTTCTCCGCGGCCGGGACTGTAGCAAGCATGCGCGAGGCGACCAATCCGCCATGCACCAGGAAAAGGACGCCAGCGACCAGCGCGACCCGCGCGAGGCTGCGATCCAGGCAGGCGTGGAAGAACAGGCCGGCCCAGATCAACGGCGCCAGAACAAGCGGCACGGCCAGATTGTCGATGCCCGCCGCGCCGCCGGGCAGCCATAGCGGCATGCCGGCCAGCAGCGTCAATGCCACCAAGATCGCAACCGGTCCGGCCATGACGAAGCGCATCCACAGGCGGGAGCGGGAAGCGCGCGATGTTTCCGTCTGGTCGAGCATTCTTTCCCAGTAGGCAGGTCAATAACGCTTGGCAAGAAAAATGCTATTGATACTGCATCGCAATAATACTAGTCACCCTGCACTCGGAGACGCATTGGAAATGAAGGGGGCGCAGAGTGACCAAGATTATTATAATGGCAGGATTGGCGGGGATCCTGGTCAGTCAGCCGGCATGGGCTGATGAGCGCGCGCCCGCGGACGAAGACCGCGACGCCATTATCGTTACCGCCGCCAATGCGGGTACGAAGACGGAAACCCCATTGGTCGAGCTCCCCCAGCCGGTCACGGTGATCACTTCGGAACAGTTCATCTCACAAGGCGCGATCAGCATTAGCGACACGGTGAAATATGCTGCCGGCGTCCTTGCGAACCCCTATGGCCGCGACACCCGCGTGGACGGCTTCAACGTCCGCGGCATCGACGCGCTCCAGTTCCGTGACGGGATGCGCGATATCTTCTCCTATTATGCGAGCATCACGTCGGACCCTTACAACTTCTCCCGCGTGGAGATCGTACGTGGTCCTGCCTCTGTGCTCTTCGGTCAGGGGTCGATCGGCGGCCTCGTCAACCTGGTCTCCAAGACGCCGGAATTCAAGACTGGTGGCGAACTCAGCCTCGTTTATGGCAGCTATAATCGCAAGGAAGTCTTAGGCGACGTCAATGTCGCGCTGACGGACCATCTGGCGATTCGCACCGTCGCCCGTGTCCGCGATGCCGACACCTATGTCGATCACGTCCCCGACGATCGGGTGATGTTCGCGCCGTCGATCCGCTGGCAGCCCACGCCCGACACGGACGTTGTGCTGACCGGCCTCTATCAGGAGGACGACACCGGCTCGACCTCACAGTTCCTGCCGATCGTCGGCACATTCCGCCCGAACTCCGCCAACCCCGGTGGCCGGCTCGATCCCTACACCTTTGTCGGCAAGGCGGGCTGGGACCGTTATAATGGCCGCTCGCTGCAGGGCGGCGGCTCCATCACCCACCGGTTCTCGGACAATATCCGCCTCAGCGTCAAGGCTCGCTTTATCGACAGCGATCTTGAATATTTCACCCACTACGCGGACAGCTACACTTATCCGACCGATCCCTTCTCGGTCTATGGCACTGACGGCCGCACCATCGGGCTTTATGCGGAAGCCAGCGACGCGCGGATGAATGTCTTTTCGACCGACAATAATCTGCAGTTCAACTTCAACACTGGCGCCAATGTGGAGCATGTGCTGCTCGTCGGCGTCGACTATAGCTGGAACAAGGTTGGCAAACGCTATGCCACGACGGTGCGCGAAGTGGTCGATCTCTACGACATCGATTACGACGCGCTGGCAACCTACGATCCTAGCGGTCCTTTCGCCAGCGATTCACAGAAGCAGCTGGGCATCTATATTCAGGACCAGATCCGCTTTTACGACCGGGTCTCGCTGGTGCTGGGCGCTCGCCGCGACCGGGTGACCTCCTCGACGGGGAAAAAGGACAACGCCACCACCTTCCGTGCGGGCATCATCGGGGAAATCGGCGCCGGCTTCTCGCCGTTCTTCAGCTATACGGAAAGTTTCCTGCCAATCGCTGGCGCTGATAGTAACGGCGACGCCTTTAAGCCGCAGACCGGAACTCAGTTCGAGGCGGGGGTCAAATGGCAACCGGAACGAAACACGCTGGTCACGGTCACGGCTTTCCACATCAAGGAACGGAACCGTGTACTCTATCTGGCGAACAACGTCGTCGCCCAGTCGGGCGAACTGACCACCAAAGGCGTCGAGTTCGAGGCGAGCTACACTCTGCCGGGTAATTTCGAGTTGCTGGCCAACTACGGTTATAATCAGCTCCGCTCGGAGGTGAACAGCAGCCTCGACTATATGCCACGCCACATTGCGTCGATATGGTCGACCAAGACCTTCGGCCTGGCGGACGAGGCGCAGCTGCGCTTGGGAGCCGGCATTGTTTATAGCGGCAAGAGCAAATCGACCGGCCCCCTTGATCCTTATGGGATCAATCCGGCCATTCCCGCCAGCGCGCTCTATACGGTCGTCACGCCGTCGCGCACGACCGTAGATGCGCTTGCCGAGATTAACTGGAACAGTTGGCGCTTTGCGCTCAACGCCACCAATCTGCTCAACAATCGGTTTTTCGCATCCTGCCTGGCGCGTGGAGACTGCTTTGTGGGCGCACCGCGTAACATCATGGCGACCGTGGGCATTCGCTTCTGATCTTGATGTCTGCTCGTCAAGAGCTAGGCGAAACGTCAGCATTCAGATGACCACAGATGCCGTCCGCGACTGACGGTTATTCGAGCGCGACTCACGCTAAGCTCGATCGTCTGAAGTCGACCTATGTCCGCTTTGGAGAGGGCGAGAAAGCGAGGGGAGTGACTGACATATTGCGCCGTTCGGTTGGATGAGCAGGGGGTGAAACGAGCCGCCTGGCAAGCCCCACAGGCGCGCCGGACGATACCTCCCCACTCCTGACTCTACCGACCACTGTTCGGCAGCTTTGCTGCTGCCCCCTTGCATCAGACGAAACCCGCTTTGTTACCGGGCAGCAATTTTGATTCCCGGTCATTCAAGACTGATGCAAGGCTCGCCGAAAGCAGGCGCGAAAACGGCGCCAGGCGAATGTCTCAGATGGGGTGAGAAGCGGCCCTTCAATAAACGTTTGTGTGCGGCGCAGCCTGCATCGGTTCGCCGCACGATGCGCTCGAATTACCGGCACAACCGTCTGTGCTTCGGGCGTGTTCATGTGCCCGCAAGGTTGGCCCGAACACGTAGGAAATCCATGATGCCGCACATCAATGAAGCTGAATGGAGAGGGTTCTGACAGCCGGATACGCCATACGGGGCGGCGGTCGGACGACAAGCTGCGATCACGCAGGCCCACTGATCGAGTTTGAAGGAGTACCGCAATGAGTGTCATTTCCAAAAGCCCAAGAATTCTCTTACTGCTTGCCATGCTTACCGGGACAGCGTCGGCCAGCTTGGCTGCGCAGCAGCAGGACCCGTCCGATGCCGACATCTCGGCGGCAGTGTATAGCTCGCCTTCGCCTGAAGCGGCTGAGATGGCCGAAGGACCTGAGATCGAAGGCATCATCTCCGCGCGCAGCGGCGACGGTATGCAAGTCACGACCGCCGACGGCACCAACACAGTTATTGCCATCAATGATGCCACCCGGATCAAGGCCAGCGGGGGGTTTTTAGGCCTCAGTCGCAATAAGCTGGCCGCGGATGCGCTGCTCAACGGCCTGCCAGTTTCCGTCGAGACATTGCAATCGGGCGGTGGCCTGGTGGCGAGCGAGATCGATCTTAAGAACAAGGATCTCAAGACCGCGGCAATGATCCACAACGGCACTGACCAGCGCTTTTCTGAACAGACTGCGGCAACAGAAGCGCTGCGCGGCCGCATGGGTGATATCGATCAATATAATGTCAAGAACACGACGAACGTGAACTTCGACACTGGCAAGGCGGTGCTGTCAGATCAGGCGAAAAACGATCTCTGCGCCACGGCCACCGCAGCCGAGGGGGTAGATAACGCCCTGCTGCTTGTTGTGGGTTACACCGATTCTACAGGCACCCCGGAATTCAACCAGGAGCTCAGCGAAAAGAGAGCCGGTCGCGTCGTCAATTATCTTCAGCAGGCCTGCGGCTGGAAACCCTATCGCATGCTTACGCCCACCGGGATGTCCGAAGCGGACCCGTTGGCGAACAATGACACCATCGAAGGCAAGGCACAGAACCGCCGCGTTTCGGTGAATGTCCTGGTCAGCAAGGGCCTTGACGGTTTGTGAGACCCGCGGGGTGGGCATTGCCCACCCCGGTTTCTCGGCCGAGCGTTAGCCGGGCAAATCGAAATGGTTCGCCAAACGCAGCATCGCAGCTATCAGACGCGTGCTGCTGCTGCTGCGGCTGCGGTGGCGGTGGAGCAGCTTGCCGGTGCGCAGATCGATCGGCTGATTGAATACTGCGTCCGGCCAGGAATCGGTTTTAGGAGCCGTGCTGACGAATGTGACCGGTCCTCTTCGATCGACAGGTACTGCACGACCTCGCCGGGGCGGGCAGCCAGGGCGTTTGCTGGTCGATTTATGAACCAGATACCAGCGCTTGATCCCGGCGGGTCATGATACGTTAGAACCCCACTTCGATGCCGGCGGTGAACCGGCGGGGCCGGGAAATGGTCGCGATATCTTCCGCACGCGTGGCACCGGGGACGAGGGACTGGACGTCGGTGGTATTGAACAGGTTGGTGACCGCGGCGAAGATTCGGGCCGCGCCGGTCCGATAGCTGATCTGCGCGTTGGCCAGCACATAGGGATCGGTTTTGGCCCGAGCATCCTTGAACACATCCGAATAATAGGAATCGGTGAAGCGGATATCGAACGAGATGTCGAGCCCGACAACCGGCGTTCCGACAAATCCGGTGTTGAGCGTGAATGCCGGTGAGCGCGGCAAGTCGTTGCCCTGGACCGTGGGATCGTCATAGCGGTTGACCTTGGTCGCGAGCAGCCCGGCATTGGCGAACAGTTCAAGCCCTTTCAGCGCCTTGAAGCGTGCTTCGACTTCTGCGCCGTATGTCGTGGCCCGCTCCGCGTTGCGGATCACGAACGATCCGATCACCGGATCGGGATTGACGTCGAACGGCAGTTGAAGCCCCCTGTAATCGTTGAAAAAGATGTTGGCGTTGATTCTCAGCCGGCCAGCGAGTGTCGAGGCGCGGACGAAGCCTTCATAATTGGTGACCGTTTCCTTTTCGTAGACAAAACTGGGGAACGGAAACTCGAAGCTGAACCCTGCGCCGCCCGCGTTGTAGCCGCGGCCGACCGTCGCGCCGAATGTCACGGCATCGCTGCCGCGCATCGTTATCGTCGCGCGGGGCAGAAACGCCTCGAAGGTGTCATGGAAATCAATGGCGAACGGGCCGGCACCACCGGTACGGTCGCGTTCCTCGCTTTCATAGCGCGTGCCCAGGGTTACGGAGACCGCTGGCGTTGCTTTCCAGGTTACCTCACCGAACACCGCGCGGGTGTCGGTTGTGTCGCGGAATAGGCCATTGCCGAAGAGGTCGATCTCCTCATTCTGCCGGGCACGGAAGGCATATGCCGCGATAAAGCCGGAAACCATGTCGTCACCCGAACCGAAGCGCAATCTGGGCTCGAGAGTGTATTCGCGGCCATCGATCCTGGCATTACCGTCAGCCAGGCGTGCAAAACGCAGAGTGCGAAAATCGCTGGCGGTCGCGAAGGTCGAGAATGTCAGCCCTTCGGTAACACTCCAACTCATGTCGGCAATGGCAACGTCGGCGCGTGTCTGGAAGCGCGGCTGGAATGGAAACGACGTGATATGATCGGCGAAAGGACGAACGACGTCTCCGGTCTGTGGTCCGTAAGCGTCGACATGAGAAAGCGTGATCAGAGTGCGCAGATCAGGAGTCGGCGTGAACAGCAGCTTGCCACGCAATGTCAGCGCACGCTGATCGCCGGGATCCTTGATTACGCGCGTCGCCTCGCTGATCCCCATTTTGCGCGCTTCGTAAGGCCCGAAAGCGACGAAGAAATCTTCCACTCGATAATCGGCGGAAAGCCGGAATGCCAGCACATCCGCGACGACAGGACCGCCAACAGCTCCGGAAATCTGGCGCGTCTTGTCGCCGCCGATCACCCCACGAACCTTGCCCTGCCAATCGAAAGTAGGATCCGCTGTCTTGATCGCGACCACGCCGCCGATCGCATTGCGACCCTGCAGCGTGCTCTGCGGTCCCCGGTAGACTTCCATCTGCTGGACGTCCCATAGCAGACCATCGAGGTAGATTGCCTCATTATAGGTCAGGGTTCGCCCGTCGAGCTGGAAATTCAGGCGCGGCCGCGTACCTGCGAAGAAGGCGTTGGCTCCGCTTGCCGGACCGGTCCCATCCAGACCGCGCACGGCAGGCGCGCCATTCGACGGGCGAGTTGAAACCAAATTGGGGATCCGCGACAGGATATCGTCCGTGCTGTAGGCGCCCGACAGGCGGTCGATATCGTCCTGGGTAGTAACGACCACGCTCGAAGCTGTCTCGCGAAGCGTGCGGTTGGTGCGTTCAGCCGTAACCACGATATCGCCATTCGATGGTTCTGCTTCGGCGGCGTGAGCGGACATTGGTGCGGCCAAGACAATAAATCCGGTGCCCGACCGTAATAAACCCTTGAATGACATAAACCCCCGGATCCCTGAATAACCTATCGAGTTCTGCTATTGCGAATGCATCGCATCTGCAAGGTTATTATCTGCATCTTGCGAGGCGGTTGCAAAAAACGATAGACTGCTTGCTGACGCTTTGCTTAATGGCAGAGCTTAATGGCAGAGCGTCAAGGGGCGGTCTGCTCGGGCTTCTTATCTTTGGCTCAGGCGGCTGAACCTCGACTTCGGCCGGCCACAAGGCTAGCCTGTCCCTGCTCCTCCATCGCGAACGCACTCGCAGTAGGCAATAAGGGAGATTTTCCATGTCAGACACACGCACGAGTCCAAACTTCGGCTCCACCACCGGCGCTGGCGCACCCGCCCCCAGCGATCGCAACTCACTAACCATTGGCCCCGATGGCCCGATCCTGCTCCACGACGTCCACTTCCTGGAGCAGATGGCGCATTTCAACCGGGAGAAGACGATCGAGCGCCAGCCGCATGCCAAGGGCTCCGGCGCGTTCGGTGTGTTCGAGACCACCGAGGACGTGTCGGCCTATACCAGGGCCGCGTTGTTCCAGAAGGGCGCAGTCACGGATATGCTGGCGCGCTTCTCGACCGTTGCAGGCGAGCAGGGCAGCCCGGACACCTGGCGCGACGTGCGTGGTTTCTCCCTCAAATTCTACACGGAGGAGGGCAATTACGACCTGGTTGGCAACAACACGCCGGTCTTCTTCGTACGCGACCCGATGAAGTTTCCGCACTTCATCCGTAGCCAGAAGCGGCTTCCTGACTCAGGGCTTCGCGACAACCACATGCAATGGGACTTCTGGACCAACAATCCCGAAAGCGCGCATCAGGTCACCTACGTGATGGGCCAACGCGGCCTGCCGCGTACCTGGCGCCACATGAACGGCTACGGTTCGCATACGTATATGTGGGTGAACGCCGCTGGCGAGAAATTCTGGGTAAAATATCACTTCCACACCCAGCAGGGCATGGCGTTCTTCTCCAACGACGAGGCCTCCGCCGTGGCTGGAACCGACGCTGACTTCCACCGCCGCGACCTCTTCGAGGCTATCGCTCAAGGGGCCTTTCCAAGCTGGGTCCTCTCGGTCCAGATCATGCCCTATGCGGATGCCAAGACCTACCGAATCAACCCTTTCGACCTTACAAAGGTGTGGCCGCACGCTGACTATCCGCTGATCAGGGTCGGCACGATGACGCTCAACCGTAATCCGGAGAACTTCTTCGCCGAGATCGAACAGGCGGCCTTTTCTCCTGGCAACACTGTGCCCGGCATCGGTTTGTCACCGGACAAGATGCTCCAGGGCCGCGCTTTTGCCTATAACGATGCACAGAGAAACCGGATCGGGGCCAATTTTCACCAGCTGCCGGTCAATCAGCCAAAAACGCCGGTTAACACTTACATGTTCGACGGCCCGATGGCCTATCACCACAGCGGCGCAGCGCCGGTCTATGCAACGAACAGTGAAGGCAGGTCTTGGGCGGATGAGACCGGAACAGTGGATGACGGCTGGACAGCCGACGGTGAGATGGTCCGCAGCGCTTACACGCCGCGATCCAACGACGACGACTTCACCCAGCCCGGCATCTTGGTCCGAGAGGTGTTCGACGACACCCAGCGCCAGAGACTGGTCGACCAGGTTGCCGGCAGCCTGCTTGGCGGTGTTCGTGAGCCGGTGCTGAGCCGCGCCTTCCAATATTGGAAGAACATCGATGCAGATGTCGGCCAGCGCATTGAAGATAAGGTCCGCGCCGGCGCTGCCCCGCTGCCTGCTGAAGGCATGGGCGAAGGCTGATTCGAACCGGCCGCTTTCCCGTCAGGACGCAGGAGAGCGGCCGGCTCGCAACCCGATGAGTGATCAAAGCTTGCCAGCTCAAGGAGCAGACATGCGTCATGAAAACGTAAGTGACCGGTACAAAACCGTTACCAGTTCAATCCTCGCCACAACCTTCCAATGAGCGGCAGTTTATTCAGGGGAGTCAGCTTTTGATTCGTGCGCGCAGGCTAAGCGGGCTTCGCACGAGATTAGAAAAGGCATAAGTCGGCGGCCCCAGGATCTCGATGTCGAGATCGCGGACAAGCACTTCCTCCCAGAGGATGCGCAACTGCATCTCAGCGAGCCGCGCGCCGAGGCAGCGATGAGGGCCCATTCCGAAGGCAATGTGCTGCCGGGCATTGGGACGATCGACCTGTAGCCTGTCAGCATCCACGAACACGCTTTCATCGCGATTTCCCGAAATATACCACATCACGACCTTGTCGCCTGCGGCAATCATTTCGCCGCCCAACTCGACGTCGCGCGTGGCTGTGCGCCGCTGGTAGATCACCGGAGTCTGATAGCGGATTATCTCCGCTGCGGCATTCCCTGCCAGCCCTGGATCGGCCTTCAGCTTCCGCCACTCGTCGGGGAACTCGCTGAAGCCCCATGCGCCACCGGACATCGAGTTGCGTGTAGTGTCGTTTCCACCGACCAGGAACAGCCCGAACAGTGCGCAGATTTCGTCGAACGAGGCCGAGCGCACCCCCTCGTCATGAGCGAGGAGCGAGATGATATCGTAGCTCTGCTCTTCCTTCTGACGCCGCTGCCAGAGCTCCATCATGGTCACATAAAAATCCTGAAGGCCGGCCTGGCGCTCGGTTTCGGTGCGGACCGGGCTTTCCGGATCGTCGAGATCGGCGGTCAGCACGTTCGACCAGTGCACCAGTTTGTGCCGCTGTTCGATCGGATAGGCGAACAGGGTCGCGAGCATCATCGACGTCAGCTCAATCGAGACCTTCTGTACCCAGTCGAACTCCTCATTGCGCGGCAATGCGTCCAGCACTTTGCCTGCGCGCTCGCGGATCAGGCTCTCCATTTGCGCGAGGCTCTTCGGTGCAACCACTGCGGTGACGTTTTTTCGCTTTTCCGTATGCATCGGCGGGTCCATCTGCATGAACGAAGCCGCGACGCGGTCTTCTATCGTGACGCCGCCGTGGAGATAGGAGGAGGAAAATGACAGTGGATCGGTGTCGACGCGGACGATGTCGGCGTAACGCGAGATCGACCAATAGGGGCCGCTCCGGCTCTGCGGACAATAATATACCGGATGCTCAGCGCGGAGCCGCTTGAAAGGCTGGCGCCAGCTATCGTCGCGATAGATCTGCGGATGGCTGACATCCAGTGCGTCGGTTTCTTCCAGGACCTGTTGCAAGGCGCTCTCCTCATCACTTCTTCGTATCGTTGCGGCTATTGCCCCTCCGGTATTTCAACAATCAACCCGTCGGAGAGCGGGGTCAGGTTGACCTGGCACGCCAGCCGCGAGTTGGGGCGGGCATCAACGGGCGCGCCGGAGATCATCGCTTCCTCCGTCGAGCCGGGCGCGACGCTGCCGATGCGCTCCACCCATGCCGGGTCGATGTAGACATGGCATGTTCCGCAGGCGCATTGGCCGCCACAATCGCCCGGGATGCCTGCGATGTCGTTGGCCAGCGCAACGTGCATCAGATTGTCGCCCGCGGTCGCCGTGACGATGCATTCGTCACCCTCCGCCTGTCGAAATATGATCTGCATTCCTCTCCCACTTTGTTGTCCGTGCCGAGGTTTACGAACCGACATATTTCCATTGTCGACTCTTATGGAAAGGCTGATATATCACGGAACCCCATAGACAAAAGCGGGAAAACAGCGATTGCCCGCATATTGGATGAGGATAGCATATGGACGAGCGGACGGAGAAGAATCGGGAAATCGCGCTACGTTTGGTGAAAGCCGTCGGATCAGGCGACATGCCCGTGGTGGAAAGTCTGGTCCATCCCGATCTCGACTGGTGGCTGAACGGCATGGGGCACCTGGATCACGACGCGTTTATTGCGTCGCTGCATATGTTGCACAGCGCCAAGAGCGGCGGATTCACGGTGGTCACCTCGACTGCCGAGGCGGATCGCGTGGTGATCGAGATGGTGGGGCATTTCGAATATGAGGATGGGCGCGTCTACGACAATAATTATTGTGAGCTGATGACGATAAAGGACGGGCTGGTCTACAAGGTCCACGCCTTTTTCGACATCGCGGCGGCCGAAAAGGCGTTTGCGGCCATGCTGAACTAGACCCGGTCGTGCATTCCCGGATAGTTTCCCGGAGCAAGGACTTGTAAGGAGGCGCAAAGGTGAGCGCGACATTATCGTCCAACGTCCCCGTTTTCACTGAACTCGATCCGCTTGATCCCGAGCAGGTCGCCACTCCGCATCGTTGGCTGCGGGAAGCACGCCGGAACCAGCCCGTTTTTTTTATGCCCAAATATGGCTGGTACGTCGTCACTCGTCTTGATGACATAACGCGCATCGCCAACGATCCCGGGACCTTCTCAAACCGGATGTTCGTCACGGTCCCGGAAGTCCCGGCGCGATTTCGCGACCGGCTGCCAAACGGGTTTCCGATGAAGGTTCAACTCGCCGCAGCGGATCCACCGGCTCACGGCCGCCTGAAGCGCTTCATGCAGGCCGCCCTTTCGCCCCGGACCATCGCCGCTCACGCCGACCAGATTGGTCAGATCGCGCATCGGCTTGTCGATGAGATGCTACGCAGTCCCGATCGCCAGGCAAATCTCGTGGCCACCTATGCCGATCGCATTCCGATGATGGCGATTGCCACGCTGCTCGATGCCCCGGTAGAAGACTATCATCGCTATCGGGAATGGGTCGACGCCTCGCTCGAACTCATCACCACCGATCCTTCCCCCGCGCGGCTAGATGTTCTCGCTGAAACGCTGGTGGACTTCGACAGCTTCATCCGCAAGCTGATCCACGACCGGCGGGAACGCTCTGGCGAGGACGCGATCTCGAAGATGCTCGCCGCAGCCAGCAAGGACGATGCACTTAGCGAGGAAGAAGTTCTCGGCCTGGTCAGCTCGATGCTTCTCGGCGGCACGGACACGACCAGCACAGCCATCGGCAATATGGTGTGGAGTCTTCTCACGCATCGCTCTCAGTGGGAGGCCGTGCGCGCCGACCGCAGCCTGCTCGCCAAAACGTTCGAGGAGAGCGTGCGCTTCAAGGACCCGGGGCGGGGGCCGATCAGGCTTGCCACGCGAGATACGGAGATCCGGGGCGTACCGATCCCCCAAGGATCGCTGATTCAGCTCTGCACGATGGCCGCGGACCACGATGAGACCGTCTTCGATCGCGCCGAACAGTTCGATATCTTTCGTGACGACCTGAAGATCGCACCGGCCTGGGGCCGCGGCATTCATATGTGCGTCGGCCGCGTGCTCGCGCATATGGAAGGTGAGATTGCGCTCGACACTCTACTCGATCGTATCCCCGATCTCGAACTCGTCGGCGATGGCGGCCGCTCGTACACGCCGCAGCTGATGATGCCGACATTGCGTACCCTGAATGTCAGATGGTGATCGGCGAGACCCGCCGCAGGCTAACAACGGCAACTCTCAGGTAGACTGCTGACCCCTGTAATTTCTGACGGACGCTTCCTGATAGCGAGCGACTGAAGTGGTCAGCTAAATCCTCGCTGTCGTGGTGATCCTTGCGATATTGGATGGGACACCGGCGTTACTGGCTAGACCATTGAAGCAATGATTGGCCTCTTTCCTCCCCAGGCTGGGCTGGGGAGGAATATCTCGTGGCGCATACCGGCTGTTCTATACGAGCCTGATCGCCGACAATGAGCGTCAGCGCCGCACTGTTGCCCGCAATTAGTGCAGGAATCCCGCTGGAAAGCTGTGCTTGCCGTCCGTTCCAAGGCGAAGCACGGCTTTCGTCACAACCGCGCTCAAAGGGAGCGGCCCGTAAAGGTGCGGGAAAAGCTGCCCCCCGCGTGAGACTTCCCACTTCACCTTGTCCCCCACCGCAGCAAGATCGACCATCGCAAGGATAAGATCGTCTTGTCCTGCGAAATGCTTCGTCACTGTTTCCGCAGTCTGTGCTTGGGTGGACAAGTGAATATAGCCGTCCGCCAGATCGACGGGCGCGCCTTCAAACACGCCGTCAGCCCGCAAAGTATCCCATTGTTCGCGCGTCAATATCTTATAGGCGAACAGTTCGGCCATGCTCAGGCCTCGCCAGCATCGCTTGCCTCGACTATCTCTTCAGCCTCATCCATTGGGCTTGTCTCATCGCCGTCGTCCTCGATCTTCGCGGCGCTCACGACATGCTCGTTGTCAGCGACATTGAACAGTCGCACGCCCGCCGATTTGCGGCCAATCACGCGTAGGGAATCGAGCCCCATGCGAATGAGCTTCGCCTGATTGGTGACGAGCATCAGATGATCGTCTTTCCTGGCGGGGAAGCTGGCGACGACAGGACCGTTCCGTTCGATATTGTCGATATTGGTGATCCCCTGACCACCCCGGCCTGTGCGGCGATATTCGTAGGCGGAGGACAATTTGCCATAGCCATTAGCGCACACGGTAAGGATGAACTGCTCCCGCTCCACCAACTCTTCGAAGCGGCTGGCAGGCATCGTCGGTTCGCCTTCCTTCTCCGGCTTCCAGGGGGCAAAGCGCAGATAATCCTCGCGCTCCTCCTGCTTGGTGCCGACCCTGTGAAGAATGGAAAGCGAGATTACCTCATCGTCCTCCTTCAGCGTCATGCCCCGAACACCTGTCGAGGTGCGGCTTTGGAATTCGCGCACATCAGTGGCGGCGAAGCGAATGGCCTTGCCTTGCCGTGTGGCGAGCAGCACGTCGTCGCCCTCAGTCAGCAATGCGACCCCGATCAGGCGATCGGTTGCGCCCTCATCAAAGCGCATTGCGATCTTGCCGTTGGTGGGAACATTGGTGAAGGAATCCATGCTGTTCCGTCGCACGCCACCAAGGGCGGTGACAAACACGACATGGAGGTTCTTCCACTCTTCCTCATCTTCCGGCAACGGCAGCACCGTCTGGATGATTTCACCATTGGCCAGCGGCAGCAGGTTGACCATTGGCCGCCCGCGCGTGGCCGGACCGCCTTCCGGCAAGCGCCACACTTTCATGCGGTAAACCTTGCCGTGATTGGAGAAGAACAAAACGGGCGTGTGCGTGCTGGTGACGAACAGATTGGTGACGGCGTCCTCGTCCTTCGTAGTCATACCGGCGCGGCCCTTGCCGCCACGCGCCTGAGCGCGGAAGCTGTCCAGGCTGGTGCGCTTGATATAGCCCTGCAAGGTCACGGTCACGACCATGTCCTCGTGCTCGATGAGGTCTTCATCCTCTATGCCATCGGCTGCGGGCGCGATGGTGGAGCGGCGGGGTGTCGCGAATTCGTCGCGGATCGCCTCAAACTCTTCCCGCATGACTGCGTAGAGTTTCACGCGGTCGCCCAGAATTGCGAGATATTCCGCGATATTATTGGCAAGCCCCTGCAACTCATTCCCAATTTCGTCGCGGCCAAGCGCGGTCAAACGGTGGAGGCGCAGGTCCAATATGGCCCGTACCTGAAGGTCGCTGAGCTTGTAGGTTTCGCCTTCGACTTCATGCTCGATGGCCTCGACCAGCCGGATGAAAGGCGCAATTTCCGCTACAGGCCACTCGCGCGCCAGCAAGGCTTCACGCGCAGCCACGGGGCTGGGCGATCCACGGATGATGCGGACCACCTCATCAAGATTTGTGACGGCGATGACAAGGCCAAGCAAGAGATGCGCCCGATCACGCGCCTTGTTCAGTTCGAACTTGGTGCGGCGCGTGATGACCTCTTCGCGGAACTTGACGAAAGCGTCGATGATGTCGCGCAGGTTGAGCAGTTCGGGCCGTCCGCCGCGAATGGCGAGCATATTGGCCGGGAAGCTCGACTGAGCGGGCGTGTGCCGCCAAAGCTGGTTGAGCACCACGTCCGGAGTGGCGTCGCGCTTCAGGTCGATGACAATGCGCACGCCCAGCCGATTGGACTCGTCGCGAATGTCGGAAACGCCCTCGATCCGTTTGTCCTTGGCCGCTTCGGCGATCTTTTCCACCAGGCCGGATTTGCCGACTTGATAGGGAATTTCGGTCAGTACCACGGATCGACGGTCGCCGCGCCCTTCCTCGACTTCGTAGCGAGAACGCATGATGATCGATCCACGCCCCGTCTGATAGGCAGAACGCGCGCCCGATTGGCCGAGGATCAGCCCGCCCGTCGGAAAATCAGGGCCGGGAACGATCTCGAACAGTTCATCCACAGTGATGCCGGGATTGTCTATATAGGCCAGGCAGGCGGCCATGACTTCGCCCAGATTATGCGGAGGAATGTTGGTCGCCATGCCAACCGCGATGCCGCCCGCGCCATTGACGAGCAGATTGGGGAACCGGGCAGGAAGCACCTGCGGCTCGGTTTCCGATGCATCGTAATTGGGCGTGAAATCGACTGTATCCTTGTCGAGATCTTCAAGCAGGCTGTTGGAAACCTTGGCGAGCCGCGCTTCGGTATACCGCATCGCTGCGGGGTCGTCCGGGTCCATTGATCCGAAATTGCCCTGGCCATCGATGAGCATGACCCGCATCGACCAATCCTGGGCCAGACGGGCAAGAGCGAAGTAGATCGCGCTGTCACCGTGCGGGTGGTATTTACCCATGACGTCGCCGACGATGCGGCTGCACTTGCGATAGGGCCTGCCCGCGACATAGCCGGCCTCCTGACAGGCATAGAGAATGCGACGATGTACCGGCTTCAGACCGTCTCGTACGTCAGGCAAGGCGCGGCTGACGATGACCGACATGGCGTAGTCGAGATAGCTCGACTTCATCTCGTCGACGATGTTGATGGGGCTGATGTCCGAAGGATCTGCGAGGACTGTCTCGTCGCTGCTCAAAATCTGACTCTTTTCACTATATTACCAATATTGCCAATGGGTGCGGACCCTAGCGGAGGGGCCGGGGCCTGTCACCCCTCGCGCACGCGCGCGCGTGAGAAAATTGCGGTCATCGGCGGACGAAGCGCCATATATTCTCCTCCGATCCGTCCGGGTCATGGACGTAGCCGTCGCTGTCGAAACTTTTAAGCGATTCGGGCTCGGAGAGATGATGTTCGCACATATAACGCGCCATCATGCCCCGCGCCCGTTTCGCAGCGAAGCTGTTGAAGCGAAGGCCGTTCGGGCCCTCCTCACGAAAATCGATGGAGATTACGCGGATGGGGGAGGGAATGTGCGTCTGGGCGGCCCTCCAATATTCGTTGCTGGCCAGATTGACGAGTACATCCGTGCCAAGCTCGGCCATGTCCTGCGCGATCATGGCGGCGATGCGGTCGCCCCAATAGCCATAGAGATTCTTCGCCTTTGGAGCCCAGCGTGTTCCCATTTCCAGGCGATAGGGCCGAATGCTGTCCAGCGGGCGCAGCAGGCCATAGAGGCCGGAAAGGATGCGCACATGATCTTGCGCGAAATCGATTGATTCAGGAGGGAGCGTGCCAGCTTCGAAGCCGACGTAAACGTCGCCTGAAAAGGCGTAGATCGCCGGACGTTCAGGCTGGTCGAAGAAATCGGAGTAGCGCCCGGCGTTAAGCTCCGCCAGCGCATCGGAAATATGCATGATCCGCTTCAGGTCAGCCGCTTTCAATTTCGCGGCCGCTCTGGCCAATTCCTTCGTCTGCTTTGGAAAGCGAATGTCCGTGGAAGCAATGTCGGGAATGCGGGAACTGTAATCGAGTGATTTGGCAGGTGAGAGAAGGGCAAGCATGGGGCCCGCCTAGCCCAAGGCAATGCTCCGGTCAAAGGGTGCGCCAAACGCGTTCAACCGGTATTCAGTCGCGATTGGTTAGTTCCGCCATTAACAGTTGGTCTTGTGCGGTGGTTAAGCTCAATCTACTGACATCTGAGAGCTGTGCAGGAAGTTAATGGAGGGATAAGTCTTATGCGTTTCGTTTCTACCATGGCCCTTGGCCTGATGCTGTCGATCGGCGGTGCGGCCGTGGTTGGCGTATCGCCCGCGATCGCCGCCAAGAAAGAAAAGGCGCCCGGCCAGGATTTCAGTAATGCATTCCGGGAAGTCGCCGCCAATCTTCAGAAATCCGTCCAATCGAAGGATTTCGAAGCGGCAAAGACGCAGTTGGCTGCTGCTGAGTCGGCTGCCTCCACCCCGGACGACAAATTCCTGCTGGGCCAGTTCCGGCTTCAGATCGGCCTCGGCCTGAAGGATGAAGCGATGCAGCGCGCTGGCGTCGAAGGGATGCTGGCGAGCGGTGCGACACCGGCTGCCGATGCACCCAAATATCATTTTTACGCGGGACAGTTCGCGCTGAACGCAAATGATGCCGACGCGGCGATCCCGCACCTCCAGCAGGCCGTCGATGGCGGATATCCCGGCAGCGCTCCTCACATTATGCTGGCCGAAGCCCATTTCAAGAAGGCGACTTCCACTGCCAAGGGAAACCAGTTGACCCCGGCGGGCAAGGCGGCTGTGCAGGCCGGTCTGCCCCATTTGAAAATGGCTGCGGAAATTGAAAAAACCGCCACTGGCAAGGTTCCGGCGGGCTGGTACGACCGCGGGTTCCAGCTCGCTTATGTTGCTGGCCTGCCGGAGGCGCCGGAATGGGCTCTCCTTTCCGTGCAGTCAGATCCGACTCCCAAGAACTGGCGCAGCCTGCTGCGCGGTTATCAGGACACGCATAAAGCGCTCTCCAAAGCTGAAAATCTCGATCTCATGCGCCTGATGCGTCAGACGGGTTCGCTGGACAGCGAATATGACTATTCCGAATATGCCGAAGCGGCGTTCAGCAGCGGTTTGCCGGGAGAAGCCAAGGCGATCATCGATGAAGGGCGTAGCAAGGGCAAGGTCGGAGCCACGCGCCTGTCCGAGGTTTATTCACTCGCCAGCGGCAAGATCGCGAGCGACAAGGCATCGCTTGCCGCAGGTGAGCGGGATGCAGCGAAGGCAGCCAATGGCAAGATCGCCGCTTCCATCGGTGACGCCTATCTTGGCTATGGCGATTATGCGAAGGCGGCAACGCTTTACCGGCTGGGACTGCAGAAGGGATCGGTCGACGCCAATGAAGTCAATACCCGCCTTGGCATCGCACTGGCGAAATCGGGGGATCTGGCCGGTGCGAAGACTGCCTTTGAAGCCGTAAAAGGCGGCTCTCGGCAGGATATTGCCAAATATTGGCTGCTCTGGATCAACGCTCAACAGGCCTGATCCGGCCATTCCGGCATGAACGGGAGCGGAATATTCTTCCGCTCCCATTTGGATTCCGGCCAGTCGGCCACTTGGGAGGATACATGAAAAAATTTGCGCGCAGCGGCCGGATAATTGCCGCGCTCGTTCTGGGGACGTCACTCACCATCACGGCTTCTCCGGCGGCGTTTGCCAAAAAGAAAAAGACGCAGACGCCCGATTTTACGCTGAGTGTTGCCTTTCGCTCTGCTGCGCGCGAAATTCAAACTGCTCTTGATACCGGGGATACGGCCACCGCCAATGCGCGCATCGAATCGCTTGGTGGATTGGCGCAAACCCCTGCCGAGAAATATACCGCCGCCGCGCTTCGGATGCAGTTGGCCGGGAAACTCTCCGATGTGCAGGCGCAGCGGAAAGCGTTGACCGCTATGCTGCAAAGCGGCGGCGCGCCATCGAGCGACTTGCCTTACCTGCGCTATCTCGCGGGCTATTTCAGTTATGTGCTGAACGACATGAATGATGCGATCGCGCAGCTTACTTATGCGCGGCAGCTTGGTTATGCCGGTCCGCAAGTAACGTTGCTGTTGGCTGATGCCAATATTCGCCTGAAGAAGAATAGCGAAGGGCTCGCGCTCGTTAGCGAGGCAATGAAACAACAGCGTGCGGCAGGTGGGAGTATTGGTCAGCCCTGGTATGATCGGGCCGCCGCCATCAGCTATGCCATGAAGGACTGGAGCGGTGTTGCTGGTTGGTACAGGCTGAAACTGGCGGACTATCCGACGCCCGAAAACTGGCGCAGCGCCATCAGCAATTACATGGCCAATCCTGCACTCAATGCTGCCATGAAGCTTGATCTGTATCGCCTGCTGACTGCCAATGGGGCTCTGGCGAGTGAGCGGGATTATCAGGCCTATGCCGAAGCCGCTGTCCAGAACGGCCAATATGGCGAGGCCAAGGCGATTATTGAGGCAGGTCGCGCCGGTGGCAAGCTGCTGTCGAACGACGCCGCCACGGCAAGCATCTACAAAACCGCAAGCGCCCGCGCGACGAAAAACAAGGCAGCCCTCACTGCGCTTGCCGCCAAGGCTGGAGGCGCGAGTGAGGCTGCTGACGCCTATCTTGCGTGGGGCGATTATGCCCGTGCCGCCGAATTGTATCGGGCCGCTTTGAAGCAGACTCCCGCCGATCCGGGGCAAGTCAATACGCGCCTCGGCATCGCACTGGCGCGTGCAGGGAATGTTGAAGAGGCTCGCAAGGCCTTGGCGGCTGTCACTGGTTCCTGGAGCGACGTCGCCCAGTTCTGGCTTTTGTGGGTCAATCAGAAACCAGCCGCTCAGCCAGCAAAAGCATAAGATCGGCTGAAATCGGGGAAGCCGTTTCCCCAGGATAAACGAATTGGACGCTTGCGGAGGCAGGAGTCCAGTTTTTCGTCAAGCCGCGCCGCTTTGGCTATGGTGAAATCCGCGCTTACTTCCGCAACGGAACGCCGGGCAAATTCCTTGACGTGCGAATGGTGAGGGATGTCTTGACGCTGGCCACATTGGGGGCAGGCGTCAGTTGCGATGTCAGGAATTGCTGGAAACTCTGAAGATCCTTGGCAACGACCTTCAAAATAAAATCGATTTCGCCGTTCAGCATATGGCATTCGCGCACTTCGGGAAGCTGTGCCACATGGTCTTCGAAGGCCTTCAGGTCAGCCTCCGCCTGACTCTTCAGACTGACCATGGCAAAAACAGTAATGCTGTAGCCCAGCGAAGCCGGATCGATCATGGCGTGGTAGGACTTGATCGCGCCGCTATCTTCCAGCGAACGCACACGGCGCAGGCAAGGGGGGGCGGTCAATCCGACTTTCTTTGCCAATTCAACATTGGTCATCCGGCCATCGTCCTGCAACTCGGCCAGGATTTGCCGATCTATCTCATCAATGTTGGAAGCAGCCATGAAACGACAAAAACCTTTTCAGTTAATGCGTGGTAGCATAATAATGTTTCAGGGAAATGCAATTGTCCCACTATGCGACGGCAGAAAACAGCATCTTTCCATTTCATCCGATGATGCTTATGCCGGAAACTTAACGATTGATTAGGACTCTCGGAGCCAGGCCTTGCGCTTTAATGACACATTGCACACTGTGCTGGCGGCGAAATCGCTCGGCAGAAACGGCGCAGTCACGCGGTGGCGCCAATGTGTCGACCTTCTGGCCCAGTTCGACCGTGCAGAAGGGACTGAGTTAAGCGACGCGGACCGGGACGCTCTTCTGTCCGAACTGGCGGCTTTGCGTGGTCAAATTGATGAGCGGCAGCGCATGTCCACCGTCATTGATCTGGGGAGCCGCCTGCGCTCCCCCGCACTGATCAAATTTTTTGCGGCCGACCGCCCGTCAATTTGTGCAGCCGCCATGACACGGGCGCAACTGGGCGATGGCCTCTGGCCTGAAATCATGGGAGATCTGTCGCCGATCGGGCGCGGCGTCTTGCGGAACCGAACGGACATGGGGCCGCTCGCCCGCCGGGCGCTGGCAAGTTTCGGCCCGCATGATCTGGTCCTCACCAGTTCGGCAGCACCGGAAAAAGCCGAGGCCGCTGCTGTATCGCAAATGGAGCCTGAGCCTGAGCCTGCTGCTGCTCCTGGCCCGAGCGGAAGCCAGATCCAGCACTTGGTGGAGCGAATTGAAAGCTTTCAGAGCAGCAGAGCCACACATCCGTCGGCGATTGAACCGCGAGCGCTCGCGTCCCCTGAACTCGGCACGACCGCAGATAGAGGCGAAGTTCGGGAATTCAGTTTCGAAACCAACATCGAAGGCGTCATTCACTGGGTGAAGGGCGCATCGCGCGGCCAGTTGATTGGACTTTCCATTTCGGAGCCACCCCCCTTCGCGAATGCGGGGCCCGATGGGCATGTGGCCGGCGCATTCCGGCACCGTACCGCTTTCCGCAACGCGCGTTTTACGATTGAGGCGGGAAGTCTGGCGGGCGAATGGCGCATGTCGGCCATTCCTTATTTCAACCAGCAGACCGGGCGCTTTCAGGGATATCGCGGAAACGCGCGGCGGCCGCATCTACACGAAATGACCGCGACAGCCGGATGGCGCGATGGCCTGTACGGCTCCGACAGGCAGCGGGAATCCCTGCGCGAGTTGATCCATGAACTGCGCACGCCGCTCAATGCCATATTGGGCTTCGCTGAAATCATAGATCATCAGTTTTTCGGGCCGGTAGGGGTGCGGTATCGCGAGATTGCGCAGGACATCGTCGCGGATGCGCAAAAATTGCTGGGTACGTTCGACGATCTGGATTTGGCGAGCCGTATCGAACGAGGCGATTTCGAAGCAGCGGCGGGCGTAGTGAACCCCGCCGAATTGCTACACGGTCTCGCTGCCCGTTTCCGGGAGAACGGCGCCGCCGCTCAGCTTGACATGGCCGCGAGTGACGGCCTTCCACCTCTGGGGCTGGACCGGCTTCAGGCCGAACGCATGTTTCAGCATTTGCTGCGGACCGTGCTTTCCGTCGCGGACGCGGGAGAGCATATACAGGGGCGGTGCTGGTCTGATGTTGGCCCTTCCGGTGGGACGATCATTTTCGCTATCGACCGGCCGGCGGCGCTGCAAAGCATGGATGAAGCCGAAATATTTGATCCCGGCTATGGCCCGGACGGGGAGTGGCCGGACGCGCCCTTGCTCGGCATCGGATTTTCGCTGCGCCTCGTCCGAAATCTCGCGCGCGGCGGTGGAGGCGATTTCTATATAGAGGACGATCGCTTCACATTGGTGCTGCCCGCCAGGATACAGGCGGAAGAAAGCGAAGTGGGCGGCTGAAATCAGCGTTGCTTACCGGAATATTCATGGTTCCCGGACATAGTCTCCGCGGAACATGATTCGATATTCCGGGAGAATGAATGGTTTCGTCTTTAACAGCGATGCAGCCCATGCATGACGGCGCGTTCAGCCGCTATCCCGACCAGAAGGACTTCATTGATCTTGCGCCGGAATTCGGCACGCGTTTCACGCTCTTCATCGATACGGAAGAGGAATTTGACTGGCACAAGCCCTTTTCCCGCACCGGCTACACCGTCCAGAGCCTCAAAGGACTTACCGAAGGGCAGGGGTATCTGAACCGCGCTGGCGTGCGGCCAGTTCATATGGTCGATTATCCGGTGCTGGAAAGTGAAGCCGCTATGGCGTTGCTCAGGCAATGGGTCGCAGAGGATGCATGTGATGTGGGGGCGCAGCTCCATCCCTGGGTCAATCCTCCCCATGAAGAAGACGTTACGACTGCAAACAGCTATGTCGGCACCTTGCCCGAAGCGCTGGAGCGCGCAAAAATCGTCGCTTTGCGTGACCGGATCGCTCAGGAAACAGGCAAGCCGCCCATCAGTTTCCGCGCAGGCCGTTACGGAGTCGGCCCCAACAGCGCGCGATTGCTTGAAGAGGAGGGCTTTCGGCTCGACAGTTCGGTGCGGACCCTCTTCGACTATCGTGGCCAGCAGGGGCCGGATTTCTATCACCTGCCGTTGGTGCCGTATTGGACGGGACCGGAGCGACGACTGATCGAGTTGCCGCTATCGACGACCTTCATCGGGCACCTCCGTTCCTTCGGGCGGCCGGTTTACAAGCTCGCGCAACATTTTGGGCCGGTGGCGGGCGCTCTTTCCCGATTTGATATGCTGACGCGAGTGGCACTAACGCCTGAGGGCATCCCGGCGCGTGATGCAATAGAGGCGATCGATCGGATGCTGGACGATGGCATCCGTGTCCTGAACCTTTCCTTCCATTCGCCTTCGCTGGAACCCGGCTACACGCCTTATGTGCGCGACGCCGCAGATTTGCGCGCTTTTTACGGCTGGTGGGATGCAGTGCTTGATCGTATGACGAAGCGCGGCGTGACGCCTGCATCACTGGATGATTTTCTGGCAGCCGTTCCGCCGCGCATTTCGGCATAAGGGCTTGCAAAGCAAGGGGGCGGTCCGCTATCGGACTGCCTTCGACTGGTGGGGGCCTGTAGCTCAACGGTAGAGCCGGCCGCTCATAACGGCTAGGTTGGGGGTTCGAATCCCTCCGGGCCCACCAAATTCCGTTCTCTTGTTTTTCCGGTTGCCACATCGGTATGAACGCGGCTAAGGCACACCGACCTCGGGGAGTAGCGCAGCCTGGTAGCGCATCTGGTTTGGGACCAGAGGGTCGCAGGTTCGAATCCTGTCTCCCCGACCATTATTCAAAAAGCCAGCCTTAGAGCTGGCTTTTTTAATGACGGCTATTCCGTGGATGCGGGCTTTGGATCAGCCTCACCGAACGCTGCTCTCGCCGGCAGGTTCAATGAATAGATCGTGGCCCGTACGAATGGATTGAAGCGTTTGTTTGTCGGCGAGCCTTCGACTTCGCGCATGCAGCAGGCGCTCAGGATAAACATCGTCCTGCAAGGATGAAGCTGTCACGCTCTCGCCTGGGACGGGATGAACGGGCATCCACCGAACCGGTCCGGTAAAGGGTTGCGGAACGCCTCCCTAAATCAGCAATTCATCATGACCACGTCGCGGAATATCTCATGGCACAAGCGCAAAAAAGAGACGGCCGGAAATAATCCGGCCGTCTCTAACTTTTGCGTGATGGACGCGCGATTACTCGGCGGCGTTCTCAGCAACGTTGCTGGTCGCGTTATCAGCGGTGTTTTCCATGACGACGGCAGCATTTTCAACGACGTTCTCAACAACTTCGTTGGAAGTGTTGGTGGTTTCGGCAGGCTTCTCACCGCAAGCGGCGAGGGCCATCAGACCGGCTGCAGCGAAAACAACAGCAAATTTGTTCATCTTATAAGGCTCCCATAGCAATACATCGCTTCGAAGCATTTCGCCCGTCGCGAGCGCTCCGCATTAACGTCCGCGTTCGTAACGTCAATAGTTTTTCGCGGGAGCGAAAGGTTTCTTTACAGGTCCGAAACGCCGTTTCCGTCCCATATTGGTTACGTATGAAGCCAGGCATTTGCCGGCGCGCGATCTATGCCGGCGCAAAGCTGAAAGCCGGGCCAGGCCCAGGCTCCATGCCAATAAAAAGCCGACCGGAGCCTGCCGCCCCCTCGACAAGGGCTCAGGCGATATTATCTCTGGGAGAGCGCCGCGATGGGCTGGGGAGCCGGGTAAATCGGTGCGGGGCTGACTGCGGGCAAGCGGTCGTCCGGACACTTTAACAATGAACAAGGCAGAGCCCGCCAAAAGCGGATTTGCCATTGCGCGCGGGCTCGTCTAGTTCACGCGCAAGATTTTTTCGCATTATCGGATCATGGAGTGATCGCTTAAAATGGCCGTGCAATATAGCTTTGTCATGAAGGGTCTGACCAAGACCTTCCCTGGCGCGAACAAGCCCATTTTCAACAATATTCACCTGCAATTCCTGCCTGGCACGAAGATCGCCATCATCGGCGTCAACGGTGCGGGCAAGTCCACCCTGATGAAGGTCATTGCCGGTTACGACAAGGATTATCAGGGTGAGGCCTGGGCCGCCGAAGGCATCAAGGTCGGCTATCTGCCGCAGGAGCCGGATCTTGATCCGTCCAAGGACGTCAAGGGCAATGTGATGGACGGCGTTCGTCCTGTCGCCGATATGATGGATCGATTCAACGAGATCAGCATGCTGATGGCCGACCCGCCCGAAGACGCCGATTTCGACGCTCTCATGACCGAAATGGGCGAGCTTCAGGAAAAGATCGACGCCGTCGACGGCTGGACGCTCGACAACCAGCTAGAAATCGCCATGGAGGCGCTGCGCTGCCCGCCGGGCGATGCGGACGTGGCTTCGCTTTCGGGCGGTGAAAAGCGCCGCGTCGCGCTTTGCCGTCTGCTGCTGGAAAAGCCGGACATTCTGCTGCTTGACGAACCGACCAACCATCTTGACGCTGAAAGCGTGCAGTGGCTGGAAAATCACCTCATCAATTACGCCGGCAACGTCATCCTTGTTACCCACGACCGCTACTTCCTCGACAATGTCGTGGGCTGGGTGCTTGAGCTCGACCGGGGCCGCGGTATTCCGTTCGAGGGCAATTACAGCACGTGGCTGGAGGCGAAGGCCAAGCGCATGGCGCAGGAAGAGCGCGAAGAAGCGGGCCGTCAAAAGGCCATTAACGAGGAGCTGGAATGGATTCGCCAGTCCCCGAAAGCGCGGCAGACCAAGAGCAAGGCCCGTATCCGCGCCTTTGACGAACTGGTGGAAAAGCAGGCCAACCGCGCGCCGGGCAAGGCGCAGATCGTCATCCAGACACCCGAGCGCCTCGGCAGCAAGGTGATCGAGGCGAAAGGACTGACCAAGGCGTTCGGCGACAAGCTGCTCTTCGAAAATCTCGATTTTACGCTTCCTCCGGGCGGAATCGTCGGCGTGATCGGCCCCAACGGCGCAGGCAAGTCGACGCTGTTCAAGCTTATCACCGGCAAGGAAACGCCCGATGGCGGCACCATCGAAGTCGGCGATACGGTGAAGCTCGGCTATGTCGATCAGAGCCGCGATCATCTGAATCCCGACCATAATGTCTGGGAGGAAATTTCCGGCGGCCATGATCTCATGACCATCGGCAAGCATGAACTCCAGACCCGCGCCTATGTGGGGGCCTTCAATTTCAAGGGTGGCGATCAGCAGAAGAAGGTCGGCCAGCTTTCCGGCGGTGAGCGCAACCGCGTTCACATGGCGAAGCTCCTGAAGGAGGGCGGCAATGTCCTCCTGCTCGACGAGCCGACCAATGACCTTGACGTCGAAACGCTGCGTGCCTTGGAAGACGCTCTCGAAAACTATGCGGGCTGCGCCGTGGTCATCAGCCATGACCGCTTCTTCCTCGACCGTCTTGCCACCCACATCCTCGCCTTTGAAGGCAATAGTCATGTGGAATGGTTCGAGGGCAATTTTGAAGCCTATGAAGAAGACAAGCGCCGCCGTCTGGGCGACGCAGCAGATCGGCCAACCCGTCTCGCCTATAAGAAGCTGACGCGATAACAGCCTTCGCCTGATCGACAATGACTTGCTTCCCTCTTCCAGCGGGAGAGGGGAGTAAGATTTTGCAGGGCTAAGTCGAATTATTCGTGGCTGGGAAGGGGGCTGCCCCTTGATAGGACATAACCCATACAGCAATCGGAGCGTCGATGGCCGCCGTTGACAGCGTGGTTACATCGGAAATTGAAAGAACGACCATGTCGGCCGCTCGCGCTCGCTTGCTCATTGCCCGTTAGCTGCCGTACATTCAGGTTCCGCATTTTGGCTCAAGCTGGCCGTAAGCCGACCGGCAGCTTCCATGCGAAAGTGCGCGATAAGGTGTCGTACATTGAGTGAATTCCGGGACCATTCCTGTCCGCAGCAATGACTCACTAGAGGTATGGATCGTCGTGGAGGGGGTTGGTGTCCAAGGTCATCACCTGGAGTTTGATCCCGGCCTCTCTAAGTTCTGAACCCAGCGCCTCCAAGGCCTCCCTATGTTTTTTGCCGGTGTCCATGACAGCGAGTAGCGCGACGTCCGGACGAATTTTTTTCGCGATGTCACCAAGCGCGGTGACGTCAGATTTTCGCATCACTGCCCAAGATGATTTTACCTCCGCGACAATCGAGGTGCCATCAACCACCATCAACAGGTCAGCTTCCGCGTCCGGTCCTCGTTCGCGATCCTCATACCAAAACCACGTTGGGCCAGCGTATGTAAAGGCATTTTGCCCTCGATCGCGAACTGCATGCAAGGTCCAGAGCAGCGATAAAGTGCTGCGGTCCCGCAGCGCTTCGATTAGGAAATTGCTCGGTTTGAATAGCCAGTCAAAGGTGATGGGTGCGTCCACCTCGTGCCGACAGATCGTGCAAGTTAGAACGGAGCGAAGTTCAGCCATGTCGACCCAATTGCGATGGTGGCATTCCGGGCAGACCCATTCGTACCCTTGGAACACCATCTGTCGCTGGCGCATAGCAATAAGGCATCGATCCAAAGAAGCCTGTTCCATCCCGTCCCAATCGATGCTTTCGTCAGCTCCTTTTGGTCGCCCTGTTCGATCCCAGAAGTTCGCCCGATGTTGTTGCCAGCGCTCCGCGATGGCGGCGTGCCGCAAAAAGTGTAGCGGTGACTTTAGATCCTGCGCTGCTTTCACGATGAAGTTGCCGAGCGCAGCGCGGTCGGTTGGTTCCTTTAGATCGAAGGATGGTCTGTTCCGCCCAGCCTTTTCGAGCCTTGAGATCGTTGGCTGCACCTTGCCGTCAGGTAGCCCCGCTGCACCGCCGAGATCAGCGAATACGCGCTGCATGAATGGGTGTAAAAGGAAGCTAGTCGCCTGATCCAGATCGCCAGCCATGCCGATTATGCCATTTAGATAGCGCGCTTCGTTGGATGGCTCGGCCCAGTCGATCGGACTACGTGGTAGAACAGGCTTTTCATAGCGAGGCATGCGTTGCCAACGCCCGTCTTCAAGCAGCGCATACCTTATAGCTTCTTCTCCAGTCGGCACGTGGATCGAGCGGACACGTCGTTCCAGACTTTCGAAAAGTGTCAGCTCACCGATTCGATTGCTTCGTGCGGGGTAGATGAGGTCGCGACTTGTCGTGCTGAACTCGGCTTTGAACGCGCCTGCCATCCGCCAGCGTCTTGGCAGTAGCCAGACATTACCATTAGAAAAGCGCGGCTTCGATCCCACTTGGCCAAGCAGATAGTCAGACGCCCACATTCCAGTCGCGAAAGCTTGTCGGTGCGGTGCGTCAGCAAGATGATCAGGTGCGGGAGATGCCGGAGTTGCGAGCTGCCCGGACCAGCTGAACTCGTTCGAACTCGGCCGCAAATTGAAGATCGAACCCACTGGCGTGGACGGCGACGCTTGTTCCAAGTCCCTTTCCAGCGGTGCCATCGCTGAGAGGTTGGCCACAAACTGCGTTCGGGACAAACTCCAACATCCCGCCGCTCGGAGACGTGCGCCTATTGCCATTAGTTCTTCTTCTGGCACTGAAGCCGACCGTAGGGTTAGATGATACTGACCACCGGAACCAGAATTGATGAAGTTACGCTGGTTGATTAGCGTGACAAGGACGGCCAGAAAGTGCTCACTTTCGAGCTGCTCTGCGTCGATGCGAAAGGATCCTAGATCTGCTCCGATCCAATTGGGATGAAACAGCCGACCGTTCCAGAAGATGATCCGATCTGCAAAGGAGCTGCCCACGACTAGGTTGAAGCTGTCGGACCAATGACCATGGTGCACGTTCAACTTCGTCGCGAAGTCCATTGAGGCGACCGCCAAGCTTGAAGCGCGACGGTGGGCGAATTCCTTGAACGCCTCCAGCTCGTTCGGAACGCTAAACAAATCCTGCGGCACTCCGAATCGACCATCTGTCCGAACGTCTGGGTTTACGATTGTTAGGAGCCGTGCAGCGGCTTGAGCGTCGGGCGGGTAAGCGCCGGTTCCGTAGGAGCCATGATAGGTCCCGAAGTTGTCGGTTAGGAAGCGGCTCGGCTCCCCGGTGAACCACACATCGATCAGCGGCAGTGGCCCGGCTGTGGATCGATGGTCGCGGTGGCGTGATCGCCTAAATATCGTCGACAGGGATTGGAGCGGCTCAGCGCCATACTTCGGTCTGAAGCTGTGAGCATCGAACCGCTCGCGATCATGGAGACTGTGCTCTTCGTAGACAGAAGGACCAAGTCGCTCATGCAGCTGAAGGACAGCGCCATCATCCATGTGGAAATAGGAATAGACGACATCAGGGTCGTACGCGGCGAGCCACGGCCAATATACGTCCGGGACTTTGTCCCGCTCGCACGGAACGATCAGGCTGAAGCGTCCGCCCCACCGCCTGTAACAGTCAGCGAAAATCCCATCCAGCGCGAGGTGCGCCTGTTCGCCATCCTGCACCAGGAAGGCGACGCGTATTGGGCGGCTGTTGCATCGCCCCTGTCGTAGGTCAGGATTCACTTCGGTGATCGATCAACAACATGTCCGCTAGTCGGCCATGCACTATTCCGCGCTTCATCGGCGGAAGGTGACACCGACTTCATCGCTACGCAAGTAATTCATTTCACAATCGTATCATCCATCGTCGTTACCTTACTGGTCCGACTTCGAGCGGATACCGCGAGCAGTGAAGGTCAGGGTACCGGTGCGCAATAGGATCCACTTGATGCCGGCGTTCCCCGATGTCTGGTTCCAGGCTTCAAGGTAGAAAAGCTGAGCGGCCGAAACTGGCGCGAACTTGCCGGTTGCCAGTGCTTACGCGAATGTCCGCTTCCGCGACCAAGCTTTCCGAAAGTGAATTGACCGCTGACCACCCTTAACAGACTCAAATGTGCTGTGCCGTGGCGGCTAAGAGCAGCTATCGTCATGCATCGAAAATACCTCACTCTTTGCGACAAATAGGGCTTTCCTACAGGGGATTCGGCAAGCTATGGTCCGCATTCGGCTCTTTCCAACCGTTTATCACGAACGACACCGTTGAACCTCCAACAGAGACGCTAATTTCTCGTGGAAATTCAACGCGCCTCAGTGTCAATTATGTCAAGCTGAAGCGTGCTTCATTATCGGGTCGATCTTACGCGGTCGGGCGCTTTTCGAAGCTGGAAAATGCGCCCTCATCCTCATCTCTTTCGTCGATGCGGGTGACGTGCGCAGCCGGTGGGCCATCATGAGCAAGTGAGATGAACCGCTTGATGTCCGCTGCGCTTCCCGCCACCACGGCTTCAACAGTGCCGTCACTGCGATTGCGGACCCATCCGGAAAGGCCGAGTGACCGCGCCGTTTGCACGGTCCAGTTCCTGTAAAAGACGCCTTGCACTCTGCCATGAATGCGCAAGCGGCGAGCGGCCATGATCCTGCCCTTTTCAGAAAATGGAGGGCTGCACTATCGCTTTATCGTGCCGGAATTGTCCAGCAGACTCACCCGTGGCCGGGAACCTCGTCACACATCGGCGGTTCCCGCACTTCCGGCTAGTTTCCGGCACATTCGCAGGGGCGAATTTACGCGGGTGAAAAGACGCCGCTTTGCTCATCTAGAACGTGCAGCAGCCCGTCGGCAATGGCGAAATAAGCCCCGACCAGGCGCAATTCCCCATTGCGTTCCTTTTCCCGGACGCAGGGGAAGGTGCGCAGATTGGCAAGGCTGACCTTGACGCCTTCCTGCTCCATGGCGCGGCGGGCGTCCCGATTATGGTCGTCGCCATATTGTGAAACGACTTTTTCGCGCGCTTCGTCCAGCATCTCGATCCAGTGGGCGATGAAGCCGCCTTCGCCTGGAGCCGCGTTCTTCAATTCTTGCGTGAGCGCGGCGCTGCAGCCGCCGCAGCGACCGTGCCCCATGACCACGATTTCGGGGACTTTCAGCACCTGGACGGCGAATTCAAGCGCTGCCGAGACGCCGTGGCGTCCGGGAGTTGTTTCGAATGGAGGCACCAGCGCCGCAACGTTGCGCACTACGAAAATCTCACCCGGATTGGTGTCGAAGATGAGCGCGGGATCGACTCGGCTATCCGAACAGGCGATGATCAAAACGCCGGGACTCTGTCCGTCCCGCAATTCGTCCCAGCGCTCGCGCTGCTCTGTCCAACCATGTTCCCGAAAACGGCGGTAGCCCGCCAGCATGTCGTTGAAATCTGCCATGGCATCCGCATAGTCCCATAAAAAGGGGGATGGCAAGAGGCCAGTTAGACGTTATCTGGGCAACATGAATGAAATCAGCCGCATCGATCCCGAAAGCGCCCGTCCGGAACGGCAGCGCAAGCCCGACTGGATTCGCGTCAAGGCCCCGACCAGCGCAGGCTTTGCTGAAACAAGGCGGTTGATGCGGTCCAAAAACCTCGCGACCGTCTGCGAAGAGGCGGCGTGCCCCAACATTGGCGAGTGCTGGACCAAGAAGCATGCGACGGTCATGATTCTGGGCGACACCTGCACCCGCGCCTGCGCGTTTTGTAACGTCAAGACCGGCATGCCCCGCGCCGTCGACAGGCAGGAACCACAGCATGTGGCCGAGGCAGCGGCACAGATGGGCCTCAGCCACATCGTTATCACCTCGGTGGATCGGGACGACCTGCCTGATGGTGGCGCAAGCCAGTTCGTAAAGGTGATCCAGGCGCTGCGCGACATGACGCCGCAGACCACGATCGAAATCCTGACTCCCGATTTCCGGAACAAGGCGGACGCAGCGGTGGAATCGATCGTTGCGGCGCGACCTGACGTTTATAACCATAATCTGGAAACGGTGCCCCGGCTTTACCCTACCATCCGGCCCGGCGCGCGCTATTATGCCTCATTGCGCTTGCTTGAAAGCGTCAAGCGGCATGATCCCTCCATCTTCACCAAGTCAGGCATCATGCTTGGTCTGGGCGAGGAGAGGCTGGAAGTGCATCAGGTGATGGACGATATGCGTTCGGCAGACATCGACTTCCTCACCATGGGCCAATATCTTCAGCCGACGCCGCGCCATACCAAGGTGATTGATTTCGTGACGCCGCAGGCCTTCAGCGCCTATGCAGCCATCGCGCGAGCCAAGGGTTTCCTTCAGGTGGCGTCGAGTCCGCTCACCCGCTCCAGCTATCATGCCGGTGAGGATTTTGAGCAGATGCGCGCCGCGCGTGAAGCCAAGCTCGCCAAGGAAAGCAATGCCAAAGCACAGTGAAACCCGCCATCTGCCCTATAGTCCGGAGCAGATGTTCGATCTCGTCAGCGACGTGAAGCGTTATCCGGAATTCCTGCCCTGGGTCACGGCCGTTCGCGTTCGGTCCAATAATGATGCCGAAATGGTGGCAGACCTTGTCGTCGGCTTTAAGGCGCTCCGAGAATCCTTCACATCACGGGTGCACAAGAGCCGCCCTGATGTAGTCGACGTGGATTATCTGGATGGTCCGCTCAAATATCTGCACAATAACTGGCGCTTCCGTCCCGATGGAAAAGGGGGCTCGTTTGTCGAATTTTGCGTGGATTTCGCTTTCAAAAGCCATTTGTTCGAAATGCTGGCCGGACAGGTGTTTGACCGTGCGCTCCGCAAGATGATCGGGGCGTTTGAAACTCGGGCAGAGGAACTTTACGGCGCGGCATCCGGCATCAGCAGTTCCAGCGCGCACAGCGCGGCCTGAAGTCTGACCGATCCGCGTCCTTCGTTCGCGAAGACCCGGGTGTCGGCCACGACGTTTTCCGGGTCCTCGTCCCTTTCCGCTCTGGCGAAAACAACAGTGCCTATGGGCTTTTTCTCGCTGCCGCCATCCGGTCCGGCAATCCCGGTGATGGCGACGGCCACATCCGCTCGCGTCGTGCCAAGCACGCCTTGGGCCATGCCCCAGGCAACAGCGATGGAAACAGAGCCGAAGGTTTCCAGCACGTCCAGGCTGACCTTCAGCAACTCCATTTTCGACTCGTTGGAATAGGTCACGAAGCCGGTTTCGAATACGTCCGAGGAACCTGCGATTTCCGTGAGCGCCGCCGCGACGAGCCCGCCAGTGCAGCTTTCAGCAACAGCTATCCTGCGTCCGGCTGCGCGGTTGGCATCGAGCACCTTGCGCGCAGCGTCCACCAATTGAGCGGGCAGGAGGGTATCTGTCATATGCCTAGAATACTCCCGGAAGAGACAATGTGGCAATGGCCTGTGCGGCGATGCCTTCGCCGCGTCCAGCAAAGCCCAGCCTTTCAGTGGTCGTCGCCTTCACGCTGACTTGATCAGGGCTGATGCGGAGTATCTCCCCGATTCGCGCACGCATGGCATCGCGATAAGGCCCGATCCGGGGCGCCTCGCAGATTATGGTGAGATCCACATGACCAATGCGGCCACCCCGCGCGATAACTCTGTCGCGGGCAAATTCCAGGAATGTGGCGGAAGCCGCTCCGCGCCATTGTGGGTCGGAGGGCGGAAAGTGGCTGCCGATGTCTCCCTCAGCCAACGCGCCGAAAATGGCATCGGTCAGCGCGTGCAAGGCAACGTCAGCGTCGCTATGGCCGCTTAGGCCTTTATCATGAGGAATGGAAACGCCGCCCAGCCAAAGCGCCTCGCCTTTCACCAGGCGATGTACGTCATAGCCCATGCCGGTCCGCGTCGAGAACCGGCGGGCCAATCGCTCTTCCGCTAGCGCAAAATCGGCGGGGTAAGTGAGCTTTTCCAGCATCGTATCTCCCTCAACCAGTGCGACATCATGTCCGGCCGCGCGGAGCATTTGTGCATCGTCAGTGGCCTCAACGCGCTCATTCCAATTCCGGTGCGCCTTCAATATGCTGGCGAAATCGAAGGCCTGCGGCGTCTGTATTCTGAATAAATCGTTGCGATCCACATTTTCTCCAAGGGATGCGGTCCCTCTCGCTAAAGTATCGGCCACGGGCAGCACAGGAACAGCGCCCGCGTTGTCCCTCAGCGCGTCAAGCAGGCGATTTATCACGGCATGGGGAAGAAACGGCCTGGCGGCGTCATGTATCAGCACATTGCCCGCGCCTCCGGTTGCAGCGATATACTCCAGCCCCGCTTTTGCTGACTGCCGCCGCGTCGCGCCGCCGGTCACGCAGGGCGGGGGTGCTCGCCCGTCGAGAGCTGCCGACACCTCGTTTTTCTGACCTTCTGCAATGACGAGAACGACACCGTCCATTCCGGCATGGCGGGAAAAAGCGTCTATGGCATGGGCCAATAAAGTTTTTCCGGCAATTCTACGGAACTGCTTGGGTGCACTGCCCCCAGCGCGCTCGCCACGGCCTGCGGCTACAATCAGCGCAATATTTTGTTTTTTCTCGGTCACCCGAGCCCCATAGCCCAGCCTTCCCTTGCTCGCCAGCCGCTTTGCAGCTATGGCGTGCCTGTTTTTCAGGCAGGCTTATGCGTAAACTTGATCCCATCTCCATCGGTCCGGTGCAGATCGGCATACCGGTCATTCTGGCGCCCATGACAGGCGTGACGGACATGCCGTTTCGTACGCTGGTGCGCCGCTATGGCTCCGGCCTGAATGTCACGGAAATGATCGCGAGCCAAGCGATGATCCGCGAAACGCGGCAGTCGCTGCAGAAGGCTGCATGGCATCCCGCGGAGGAGCCGGTTTCCATGCAACTGGCGGGTTGTTCGCCTTACGAGATGGCGGAAGCGGCCAAGCTGAATGAGGATCGTGGCGCGGCGATCATTGACATCAACATGGGCTGCCCCGTGAAGAAAGTGGTGAACGGTGAAGCGGGCAGCGCTCTTATGCGCGACCTGCCGCTCGCCGCATCCTTGATCGAAGCCACGGTCAAGGCGGTAAAGGTGCCGGTCACTGTCAAGATGCGCATGGGATGGGACCATAGCAGCCTCAATGCTCCCGAACTTGCCCATATTGCCGAGGATCTGGGGGCGCAGCTTATTACCGTCCACGGTCGCACCCGTTGCCAGATGTACAAGGGAACGGCTGATTGGTCGTTTATCCGCAAGGTCAAGGAAGCCGTGAACCTGCCAGTCATCGCCAATGGCGACATTTGCTCCATAGAGGATGCGGAACTGGCGCTGGAACAAAGCGGGGCGGACGGCGTGATGATCGGCCGGGGAGCCTATGGCAAGCCGTGGCTGTTGGCCCAGGTGATGCAGTGGTTTGCGACAGGGCAGCGCCGCGCCGATCCTGGCCTTGACGAGCAATATGCCTTAATAACGGAGCATTATCGCGCGATGCTTGACCATTATGGTCCATTCATCGGCGTCAATATGGCACGTAAGCATATCGGCTGGTACACCAAGGGCCTTACCGGATCGGCGGAGTTCCGCAACGCCGTCAATCAGGTGGCGGACGCTGCCAAAGTCCTGGACATGCTCGAACGGTTCTATTCGCCCTGGCTCAGCCGGGCGGCTGCCTGAGAAACTTCTGAAATGTCCGCACCGTCCCGCCAGCCCGATCGGGATAATCCAGGCCTCGCGGACATCTTCACTGCTATGCCGGTCGCAGCACTTCTCATCGCGCCCGATAATCGCATCGTGAATGCCAATGCGCGTGCGGAAAGCCTGTTCAATATGGCAAAGTCAGCCATAATCGGCGGCGACGTCGCGCACATGGTCCGGATCGTGGATATGGCGCCTCGATCGGAGTTCTGGGGCACCGACAAGCCGCTTTCGGCCTATGATATCCATGTCGATGCCGGGCGTGCGGTGGGGATGCAAGTGGACTTGATGATTTCGCCGGTCGCCGACCATGAAGGCTGGCGTGTGGTCGCAATACACGCCCACAGCCAAGCGCAGAAGATTGCCCACCGCCGAGCCACCAATGGTACGCGCTCCGCCATGGGGGCGGCGGCTATTCTGGCGCATGAGATAAAGAATCCATTGTCCGGCATCCGGGGGGCCGCTCAGTTGCTGGAAAACGGGACTGAAGCTGGCGCAACGGCTCTCACGCAGCTTATCTGTAATGAGGTGGACCGGATTGCGGCGCTTATCGATCGAATGCAGGATTTCACGATCGATCAGCCCATGGAATGTGTTGCGGAAAATATCTATCCTTTGCTTGACCGGGCGGTCGAGTTAGCTGCTGCGGGTTTCGCCCGGGATGTCAGGCTGGTCCGACAATATGATCCGTCGTTACCCTTTGCAGAAATCAATGGCGATGCCTTTGTCCAGGTCATGCTCAATCTCCTCAAAAACGCGGCCGAAGCCCTCGAAGGAATGGAGCAGGGGGAAATCTGTATAGCGACGGCTTATCGCCACGGCGTGTCAGTCATGATTGAAGGCAGGGGCAATGCATCCCTGCCCATAGAGATCCAGATTTCCGACAATGGCCCCGGCGTGCCCGATCATATTCGCGAACATCTTTTCAATCCCTTCATTTCGGGCAAACGGGATGGCCAAGGGCTTGGCCTGGCGCTGGTCGATAAGCTGGTGCGGGATATGAATGGTCTTGTTCAATATTCGCGAGACAAGGAAAATGGCCGTAGCATCTTCCGGATATTGCTGCCCATGACGTTAGGATAGAAATGGCCCCCAAGGGACGCATATTGGTGGTGGATGACGATCAGGCGATCTGCACCGTCGTCGGAGAAGCGCTGCGTCGGAGTGGCCACAAGGTGAAAGCCGCAGGCACGATTGCCGAGCGTCGCCAGTTGCTGCGTAGCTTTGCCCCGGACATTTTGATCACGGATGTGAAGCTGCCAGACGGGGACGGATTGGATGATGTCGCGCACATCATATCGGAATATCCCGACATCAATGTCATCATCCTTTCTGCGCAGAACACGCTCAACACCGCGATTCGTGCGACAGAGAAGGGCGCATTCGAATATCTGCCGAAACCTTTTGACCTGAACGAACTATCGCGCGCAGTCACTGATGCTTTGTCGAAAAAACGCGACGCCGATGACGGTCAGGAACAGCTTTCCGATGAAAACGATGGATTGCCGCTTATCGGCCGTTCGGCCGCCATGCAGGAGGTGTATCGCACCATCGCCCGCGTGATATCCAATGACCTGACCATCTTGGTTCTGGGTGAATCGGGAACGGGCAAGGAACTGGTAGCAGAGGCCATCCACAATCTCGGCCACCGCCGCGGCAGGCCTTTCGTCGCTATCAACATGGCGGCCATTCCCCGGGAGCTAATCGAGTCGGAATTGTTCGGACACGAAAAAGGTGCCTTTACCGGCGCACAGGCCCGGGCTGCCGGAAAATTCGAGCAGGCGCAGGGCGGTACGCTGTTTCTCGATGAGATTGGCGATATGCCAATGGAGGCACAGACGCGACTGCTTCGGGTTCTACAGTCAGGTGAGTTTACGACCGTTGGCGGCACGAATTCGATCAGGGTCAATGTTCGCATCATCGCGGCGACTAACCAGCATCTGCCGACCCTGATCGCGGAGAACAGGTTCCGGGAAGACCTGTACTATCGTTTGAACGTTGTCCCCATCCATCTACCCGCCCTTCGAGAGCGGAGCGACGATGTGCCGCTGCTGGCGCGCCATTTCCTGGAACTTGCCGCCAATGAAGGCCTTCCCCGCAAGACACTAGGGGAAGATGCCATTCGTTTGTTGGTTGAATATCATTGGCCGGGAAATGTCCGCGAACTGCAGAATTTGATGCAGCGTCTCGCGGTTCTGAGCCGGGAAGACGTGATAGGGGCGAACATCGTGCGCCAGATCCTTCCTGCGGGTCAGGCGGGGGAGGGACGATCCGGCGAATCAGTGGAGCGATTGCGCGACGCAGTACGGGATTGGGCAAAGAGCAGCCTCGGTAAGAGCTGCATCGGCGGCATACCGGCTGTGGATGAGGATGTATTGCATCAATCGCTCCTGTCGGTGGTCGAGCCCGTGCTATTAAGGGAAACATTGTTGAGCGTGGACGGCAATCAGATCAAGGCCGCCCAAGTCCTTGGAATTAATCGCAATACCCTGCGCAAGAAGCTCAACGATTATGGCCTCGATCCGGCCGGTCTTCGTCGAGGTGAATGAATAATCGGTTTGAACCCGTCTGGCGGGAAAAAACTGTGTTTTAATGGCCACGACCTTGTTGTATCCCCGCCACTATGGATGGTTTAGCTGATATTCAGCATCAGGATGGCGCATCATGGCAGGTGAGGCTGGCGCGGCTTCGGCGTAGTCCCCGGCTGTATTTGTTCATCGAAGGCGGAACCCTTCTGGTTTTGGCTTCGACCTGCCTCATGACATATTTGGTGGTCTCAGGGCAGAAGCAGCCGGACAAGCTGCTTACGCCGCCGGTGGTGGCCTTGCTTCTGGTGGCGAATCTGGTTCCGGCCATCGCGCTACTGGTATTGCTTGGGCGCCGGATTGCAAAAAGGCGGGCGGCCCAATCAGTGATTGGCGGCGACGGGCAGCTTCATGTGCGGCTGGTCGCCATTTTCTCGATCATTGCCAGCGTACCTATGCTGTTCGTGGTGATCTTTGCCTCATTGCTCTTCCAATATGGCGTGCAATTCTGGTTCTCCGACAACGCGAGATCGATGCTTCAGAACGCCAATGGTCTAGCCCGGGGCTATTATGAGCAGAACAAAAAAGAAGTAGGCGACGAAACCGTCACCATGGCGCGCGATTTGCGGGATTATCTGTCTCAGGCGCCCGTGAGCAGCCCCCAATTTGCCGAAGGATATATTTTTCAGGTTGTTACTCGAAAGCTGAATGAATCGGCTATCATCGAAATCGGCAAGGACGGTGTCGCGCGGACCGCGGCGATGGTGGATCCTGATAACCGTGCCGCCGAAAAGCGCCTGACCGGAGACGTCATTCACCGGCTCGCCCAGGGCGAAAATGTGGTTGTGAAGGCCCAGGAGGATCGGATCGAGGCGGTTACGCTGCTCGATCCTGCTGCGAAAATTTATCTCTACGCATCGCGCGATTCCGATGTGCCTGCATTCAGCCAGATGGAGCGCGCACGGGCGGTACTCGCCGATTACGATGATTTTACCGCACGATCGCGCGCTTTGCAGTTGCAGTTCAACGCAGCGCTTTTTCTCGGCTCGTTGCTACTTGTCGGGCTAACTGTCTGGATTGCACTGGCCGTGGCCGACCGGCTTGTGCGTCCGGTGGCAGAGCTGGTGGACACAGCCAGGAGGATCACCGCGGGCGATCTTTCAGCACGGGTGCCCGGCCCCCACACACGCGACGAGGTGGGCACGCTGGCAAGCGCATTCAACCGGATGACTCAACGGCTGGAGGCGCAGACAAGCGCGCTGGTGAACGCCAACAGCCAGCTCGACAATCGCCGGGCCTTTATTGAAGCGGTGCTTTCAGGGGTCACGGCAGGCATATTGTCCGTCGATCAAAAAGGCATTGTGCGGCTCGCCAACAGCTCGGCGCGGGCAATTCTCCAGCATAATGAAGGGGACATTGTCGGCCAATCCTTGGGCGCTCTCTCTCCCGAATTGTCTGAGTTGCTCGATAGCAATGACAGCGCAGCCATCGTTCAGGTCAAAACCAATGCCGATCTGCGCACATTGGCTGTCAAGGCTGTGAAGGACGCATCCGGACACGTTCTGACCTTTGATGACATCACGCAGCAACTATCCGACCAACGACGAGCGGCCTGGTCCGACGTCGCACGGCGGATCGCGCATGAAATCAAGAATCCGCTGACACCCATTCAACTTGCGGCTGAACGGCTGCAACGACGTTATTCATCGGAGGTGACGAGCGACCGTTCGACCTTCGATCGGCTGACTGGCACTATCGTGCGTCAGGTGGGCGACCTGCGCAGAATCGTCGATGAGTTTTCTTCCTTTGCGCGAATGCCAAAGCCAGTGTTCCGTAGCGAGGTCATCGCGGACATAGCGCGCCACTCGCTATTCCTGCACGAAGTGGCGCATCCCGATATCGCCTTCACATTTGACAGCGATATTGGCGCGCGCGAAATTGTTTGTGACCGGCGACAAATCGGACAAGCTCTGACCAATATCGTCAAGAATGCCGTTGAAGCCATAGAGTCCATTCCCAAAGAGGAGAGGGCGGATGGCAGTATCGAGATGCGGCTGCACCATGATCGAGAAGGCAAGCTGGTTATTTCCGTTCAGGACAACGGTGTTGGACTGCCCGCGGAGCGCGACCGGATCATCGAACCTTACATGACGACCCGGCAGAAGGGTACGGGGCTGGGTCTCGCGATCGTCAAGAAGATCGTCGAGGAGCATTTCGGCGAAATCGCTTTTGAAGATGCGACCGGTGGCGGGACATGCGTCCGCATCACTCTTGATTCCGATATGCTCGAAAAACTCGATCATGACTCGGCTGACAACAAAACTGACAACAGGGTAGTGACAACTAATGGCGCTTGATATTTTGATTGTCGATGATGAAGAAGACATTCGCGATCTCGTCTCGGGCGTGTTGGAAGACGAAGGATATGAGACGCGAACGGCCGCCAATAGCGATGCAGCGCTTGGCGCGATCGATGCGCGTCGGCCCTCGCTGGTGCTGCTCGATGTCTGGTTGCAAAGTTCTCGGATGGACGGCCTGGAACTGCTGGAGGAAATCAAGAAGCGGGACCCTTCGCTTCCTGTGCTGATGATTTCAGGCCACGGCAATATCGACACCGCTGTTGCGGCGATCCGCAAAGGCGCCGTGGATTTTATTGAAAAGCCGTTTGAGGCCGATAAGCTGCTCCACCTGGTGTCCCGCGCCACGGAAACTGACCGCCTGAGGCGCGAAAATGAGGCGTTGCGTGCTCGCGTGGGGCAGGATGACGAACTCACCGGCAATAGCAGCGCAATTAATTCGGTCCGCGCGACGCTGAAGCGAGTGGCCCGAACAGGGAGTCGTGTTCTGATTTCCGGCCCCGCCGGCGGCGGAAAGGAAGTGGCTGCGCGCATGCTTCATAGCTGGAGCGGACGGCATGATGCACCCTTCATAGTCGTAGCGGCCGCCAGGATGACGCCGGAGCGAGTCGAAGAAGAACTGTTCGGTATTGAGGACAGCAATGGATTGGTGCGGCCCGGACTGCTGGAGCAGGGGCATGGCGGCACGCTTTATCTCGACGAAATCGCAGACATGCCGCTTACAACGCAGGGCAAGATTTTGCGCGTGCTGACGGATCAGAGCTTTACCCGTGTGGGCGGGCAGCGGCTGGTGAAGGTGGATGTGCGCGTCATTTCGTCCACGGCAAGGCAGCTATCGGTCGAAATAGAACAGAGGCGCTTTCGCGAGGATCTCTTCTATCGCCTGAATGTCGTCCCGGTCAGTCTGCCCCCACTCAGCGAACGGCGTGACGACATTCCGCCGTTGGTGGAACATTACCTCACCCGCTATGCAGCCGACCAGCGTGTGCCTTCGCCAGAGATAGCTGCTGACGCCATGGCGGCATTGCAGGCCTATGAATGGCCAGGCAATGTCCGGCAGCTCCGCAATGTCATTGAACGCACCATGATTTTGGCTCCTGGAGATCGAATCGGCCGGATCGACGTGGATATGCTCCCGCCCGAGGTTACGGGTGGAGGAGCGGGCGATGGGGTGAGCCACACGACAATCATGGGCTCTCCCTTGCGTGAAGCGCGGGAGAGCTTCGAACGCGAATATCTGAAGATTCAGATACGTCGTTTTTCCGGCAATATCTCGCGTACAGCGAGCTTTATCGGGATGGAACGGTCGGCTCTGCACCGCAAATTGAAGCTTCTCGGTATCAACGATAGCAAAGGGGAGGAGTAACGCAGGCCGCAGTGGCCTGCCGCAGCAACCGCCCGTCTATTTTCATGTGCGGGTCGATAGACCTTCGCTGATAATTCAGTTATGCCCAATCGACCCCCTGATGAGCGGGGGGCAGCACGACGCCACGCAACGGCGCAATGCGGGCCATGACCCGCCAATAACGGAGCTATGTATATGGCCGAAAAGGTGAATAATCTTCAGGATATTTTCCTGAACTCCCTGCGCAAATCAAAAACGCCGGTTACCATGTTCCTGATCAAGGGCGTGAAATTGCAAGGCATCATCACCTGGTTCGACAATTTTTCGGTCCTGTTGCGGCGGGATGGACAATCGCAACTTGTCTATAAGCATGCCATTTCGACTGTTATGCCGGCCCAACCGATGAATTTGTCGGAAATTCGTAAAACCTTTGAAGATAACCATCGTAAGCCACGGCTTTTGCAGGAAATTTTCCTCAACGCCGTTCGCAAGTCCGGCCATCCTGTCACGATGTTCCTGGTCAATGGTGTGATGCTGCAGGGCGAGATCGCCGCCTATGACCTGTTCTGCATGTTGCTGGAACGGGACGGCATGGCGCAGCTTGTGTATAAACACGCCATTTCCACGGTTCAGCCCGCCCATCCTCTCGACCTGTCGGTCGAGGAGGATGACGAGGCCCTGGACGACGATTGAGCGTCTTCGAACGCGAGGCCGAGGACGGCCTGACCCGCGGAACCGCCGCAGTTATCGTTCATGCCGATCAGATGCGAGGTGGGCGGGATATTGACGCCCGCCTTGCAGAGGCGGCTGGCTTGGCCGCCGCGATCGGCATTGATATTCGGGCAAGCCAATCTTTTCGGGTGCGCTCACCCCGGCCTGCAACGCTGTTCGGTAGCGGACAGGCTCAGATGATCGCTGATTTGGTGCAGGCGAACGAGGCCGAACTGGTCATCGTCGACAACAGCTTGTCACCGATTCAGCAAAGTAATCTGGAAAAGGCAACCGAGGCGAAGGTAATCGACCGCACTGGCCTGATCCTGGAAATTTTCGGTGAGCGCGCCGCGACCGCTGAAGGCCGGTTGCAGGTTGAACTGGCGCATCTCGACTATCAGGCAGGTCGGTTGGTGCGGAGTTGGACTCACCTGGAGCGACAGCGCGGCGGTTTCGGCTTTCTTGGTGGACCGGGCGAAACCCAGATTGAAGCGGACCGGCGAATGATTCGCGACCGTATGGCCAAGCTGCGGCGGGAACTTGATCAGGTCAGCCGCACCCGTGGTCTGCATCGTGAGCGGCGCAAGCGTGCGCCTTGGCCCATCATTGCATTGGTTGGTTACACCAATGCGGGAAAATCCACGCTTTTCAACCGGCTCACAGGCGCTGACGTCATGGCGGAAGATTTGCTCTTCGCCACGCTGGACCCCACAATGCGGCAGATCGCGCTACCCGGGATCGACAAGGCTATCCTGTCCGATACTGTGGGATTCGTTTCCGATCTGCCCACCCAACTCATTGCGGCATTCCGGGCGACGCTGGAAGAAGTCTTGGCTGCCGATCTGATTGTTCATGTGCGTGATATGTCTCATCCAGATAGCGAAGCGCAGCGGGCCGACGTGCTGACCGTGCTGGATGAACTGGGTCTTGGCGAAGGAACTGCGCCTTTGATCGAAGCCTGGAACAAGGCAGATATGCTGGCGCCCGAGCAGGTGCGCTATGTTCAAGAAACGTCTGTCCGCCGGGATGATGTGGTCCTCATATCCGCTTTGACCGGTGCTGGTGTCAGCGATCTCCAACGCATGATGAGCGACAAGCTGACGACGCAAAGCAGAGTGCGCAGCATCGACTTGCCTGCCGAAGACGGAGCGGCGCTGGCGTGGCTCCATGCCAATGGGGAGGTGCTGGACAGCCAGGCTGAAGGCGAACGACTGCACGTTCGAGTGCGAATGTCGGATGCGGATCATGCGCGCTTCCTAGCGCGCAAGGGCTGATTATTTCCTCTTGGCCTGCCGCCAGAGCGCTTCCTTTTCCTCAAGTGACAGCGCCGGGAAACCGTCTCCCGCCGTCTCCTCCATGTTACGGAAGCGGCGTTCGAATTTGGCATTGGCCAAGCGCAGTGCCTGTTCAGAGTCCACTTTCAAATGTCTGGCCAGGTTGACGACCGCAAATAGAAGATCCCCGATTTCCTCTTCTCTATGCGCCTCTGAAGAAGCGTCCTTCACCTCCTCGATTTCTTCATCTATTTTGGCATAGACGCCTTCGCTGTCCGGCCAGTCGAAACCCGTTCGGGCGGCGCGCTTCTGCAGTTTTTCCGCGCGAAGCAAGGCAGGCAGAGCATGCGCCACGCTGGCCAATGCGCTCTTGTCTGCGTGACCCTTGCGTTCATCGGCCTTGATGTCTTCCCAGCCTGGGAAATATTCGCCTTCTCCGAAGATGTGCGGATGCCGCCGGGTCATTTTGCTGCATATGCCCAGAATGACGTCCTGAAGCGTGAAATGTCCCGCCTCCTCTGCCATACGGCTGTGGAAGACGACCTGAAGAAGCAGGTCGCCAAGCTCGTCGGCAAGAGCCGGCATGTCGTCGCGCTCAATGGCGTCGGCCACTTCATAGGCTTCCTCGATCGTATAGGGCGCTATGGATGCAAAATTCTGTGCTACATCCCACGAACAACCTAATTCAGGATGCCGCAGGCGCGCCATTATGTCGACGAGGGGAGTGATGAAGGGGGAGCCGTTCGCTGTCATGCGGCACGCTATTCAGAAACGGACGATCCGCGCAAGTCGGATATGGAGGCCCGAGCCGGAATCGAACCGGCGTATACGGATTTGCAGTCCGCTGCGTCACCACTCCGCCATCGGGCCTCGCCCGCCATATCGCGGGAGTTGGGCTGCTACCTCAGAAACCGACGCAGTGCAATCCGGAAAGTTCTCAGGCGCAGTTCATCCGGCATAAGCAATGCTCTTTCCTGTCATATGTGATTACAGGAAGGAAGGCACTGGGCTCCGAGCGATCCGATCTGAGGCAAAGCGGCGCAAAAAACTGCGTGAAGCGGCTTGGCGTTGCGCGTTATTGCGATTAGACAGCCTTAAGGCCTTTTGCTGTGTTGTGTTTGCAATACAGTCATGCGAAACGAGAGAAATTGTGACCGATCAGAATTTCAAATCGATGCGTAACGCGATGGTGGAAAGCCAGCTTCGCACGAGCGACGTCAATGATCCGCGCGTGATTGCCGCCATGGCGAGGGTGCCGCGTGAAGCCTTTCTACCGACAGAGCGGCAGGCGCTGGCTTATATCGACCGGCCCGTGAAGCTGTCGGAAGGGCGCTCTATCAATCCGCCGCTGGCGACGGGGCGCTTGCTGACAGAGGCGGAACTCCGGATGGACGATAATGTCCTGCTGATAGGGGCGGCCACTGGCTATTGCGCCGCGCTGCTCTCTGACATGGTTGCATCAGTCGTGGCGGTGGAGGAGGATGAGGCGCTTCTGTCCCGCGCAAGGGCAGTGCTGGCGGGTTATGGCAATGTGACGCTGTTCGCTGGACCGTTGGCGCAGGGCTCGCGCCAATTTGCGCCTTATTCGCTGATCCTCATAGACGGCGCAGTGGAGGAAATTCCCTCAGCTATCATTGATCAGCTCAGTGACGGCGGCCGTCTGACGACCGCGCTCGTCGACAACGGGGTCACTCGCTTGTCCTTGGGTCGGAAGAGCAGCGGTGCTTTCGGTATTGCCAGCTTCGCCGATTGCGAAACGGTCATCCTGCCCGGCTTTGCAAAACCTGAAAGCTTCATCTTTTGAGATATAGCCTATGATCAAGCGCTGCCTTTTAATAACCGGGTCAGCCGCAGTGCTTGCCCTTGTGATGTCCACGCCTGGATCGGCGGAAACACTGCGCGACGCATTGACCAAGGCTTACAAGAGCAACCCTACGTTGACGGGCACCCGCGCGGGGCAGCGGGCCAATGATGAAAATGTGCAGATCGAGAGAAGTCAGGGACTGCCGCAGGTAAACGCCGATGGCAGCTATACCGAGACTCTTCGTCAATCAGGCGCAAGCATCAATAGCTATTCGCGATTTGCGCAGGGCGGTGTGACCCTGACCGTTCCCCTCTACCGGGGCGGAGCCGTTGCCAATGGAGTGAAGGCGGCCAAGGCGCGCGTTGAATCCGGCCAGGCCAATGTGCGCGCTACGGAAGCCAGCATATTCAATGCCGTAGTTGGCGCTTATATGGACGTGATCCGCGATAGCGCCATCGTGGCGTTGAACCAGGCGAATGTGCGCGCGCTTGACGTCAACCTTGAAGCCACCAACGACCGGTTCGAGGTTGGCGACCTGACCCGTACAGATATTGCACAATCCGAATCACGACTTGCCGTTGCTCGCAGTGATTTGCGTACGGCAGAGGCGCAGTTGATCTCCAGTCGTGAAAATTATGTCCGTCTGGTCGGCGATACGCCGGACGATCTGGCGCCACCCCCGCCGCTGCCTAATTTGCCGGTTTCGCCGGACGCCGCAGTGGATGTCGCCATTGCCAATAATCCGGACATCGCCGCTGCGAGGAAAGAGACGCAGGCCGCCGCCTATGATGTAAAGGTGGCCCGGGCGTCGCGCCTGCCGACTGTTTCAGCGACCGCGGACGGGGGATATATCGATTATCTGGGCAGTTTGGATGTCAGGGGTTCGGGCATTCCTCTCTCGCAAAGCGGAACGACTGCGACGGCTGGCGTCACAGCGACAATTCCGCTTTTTCAGGGCGGCCTGCCCGCCGCGAGGGTCCGCCAGGCGCAGGCATTTCAAAGCCAATCGATCGAGCAGGCTATCGAGATAGAACGCGATGTGGTGGCCCAGACACGCGCTGCTTACGCAAGTTGGCGGGCAGCGCGGGAAGTGATTGAATCTAGCCAGGTCGCTGTCGATGCGGCGCGGTTATCGCTGGAGGGCGTGCGGGCGGAAAATACCGTTGGCACACGTACCATACTCGACATATTGAATGCCGAGCAGGAATATCTGAATGCACAGGTGATGCTCGTTTCCGCCCGGCGCGATGCCTATGTGGCGGGCTTCACGCTGCTGGCGGCCATGGGACGGGCCGAGGCGCGCGATCTGGGGCTGGATGGCGGTGTGCTTTATGACCCCGCGATCAACTATGATCGTGTAAAGGGACGAATCTGGGACTGGGATGAGGATCCCGCACCCACGCCGCAATCGACGAGCACCGTTGACACACCCGCGCAAAGCTCCAAAGTGGGGCCGTTAACTACGGAATAAGGTTGGGACGATGGGGGACATGGCCAAGGAACCCTCGATGGAGGATATACTTTCTTCTATCAAGCGAATCATCGCGGAAGAAAGCGAAACCGCTGCGACGGCTGCGGTGAGCGGAATCGCGCGTAAGTCCCGGGCAAAGCCAGCCCTATCTGATGATATAATCGGCGGGAACGCATCGACTGAGCCACTGGACAATGACGAACCGGACGAGGTCCTGGAACTGACTGATCTGGAACTGACTGATACAGTGATGCCGGAGGTCCAAAACGCTGTCCCTGGAACATCGGACGAAGAACCGGAGGGGCAGGCGGCTGCGGCGTCGGCTACCCTATTATCCCATGAAACGGCCGCTGCCAGCAGGCACTCCCTTGCCGCTTTGTCGGCACTCATCATTCGCGCTGATGATGCTCCCTCGAATACGTTGGAGGGGCTAATACGGGATATGCTCCGGCCTATGCTACGGGAATGGTTGGACGCCAATCTGCCCGAACTGGTGCAAAAAATGGTGGCGAAAGAAATTGCCCGCCTGACCGAAGGACAATTCTGACCGTATTGCGAAGCTGACAGGAGCGTGCGTTCCTACTGATAAACAGGTTTTCCTGTAGCGAATTCGACGCTGTGCGAGATCGCGATAGAAGAATCTCATCAAATTGCGCGCAGAATCATTGTCCGCATTTGACCTCGGTGGCGCACCCGTTAAAGCGCCTTGTCATGACTAGCGAATTGCCAAAGACCTTCGAGCCCTCCGCCATTGAGGCGCGCTGGTATCCGCATTGGGAAAGCAAGGGATTGTTCCGTCCGGAACGCCCCGACGCGCAGCCCTTCACTATTGTCAATCCGCCACCCAACGTGACCGGATCGCTCCATATCGGCCATGCGCTTGACAATACACTTCAGGATATCGTGATCCGTTATGAACGGCTGCGCGGCAAGGATGCGTTGTGGGTGGTTGGCACTGATCATGCGGGCATCGCCACGCAAATGGTGGTTGAGCGGCAGATGAACGCCAAGGGTCAGAAGCGCACTGATTTCACGCGCGATGAGTTCGTCGCCAGGATCTGGGAGTGGAAAGAAGAAAGCGGCGGCGAAATTACCCGCCAGCTCCGCCGCCTTGGTGCGTCGATGGATTGGGCCAATGAACGCTTCACCATGGATGAGGGCTTTTCAAAGGCCGTCATCAAAGTGTTCGTGGAGCTTTATAATCGCGGTTTGCTGTATCGCGACAAGCGGCTCGTCAATTGGGATCCAGGACTAAAAACGGCGATTTCCGACCTGGAGGTAGAGACGAAGGAAGTGCAGGGCAAGTTCTGGCACTTCCGTTATCCGCTGGAAAATGGATCGGGCCACATCAGTGTCGCCACGACTCGGCCTGAAACCATGTTGGCCGACATGGCCGTAGCTGTGAATCCGGAAGATGCGCGATATCAAGCGCTGATTGGCAAGAAGGTGCGCCTGCCGATTACCGGACGCCTTATCCCCATCGTCGCCGACGAGCATGCCGATCCGGAACTTGGTTCGGGCGCGGTGAAGATCACGCCGGGTCACGACTTCAACGACTTTGAAGTCGGCAAGCGCGCTGGATTCAAGCCAGCTGACATGCTGAACATGCTGGACGCTGATGCCAAGGTGATCCAATGCGGCGGTATTCCTGAGGAATTGATCGGCCTCGATCGCTTTGAGGCGCGTCGTCTGGTAGTCGATATGATCGAGGCGGCCGGCTTGCTGGAGCAAGTGGAGGATCGCACGATCCAGACCCCTTATGGCGACCGCTCTGGCGTGATTATTGAGCCTTGGCTGACAGATCAATGGTATGTCGATGCGGAGACTCTGGCCCGGCCAGCAATCGAGGCCGTCCGCTCAGGCAAAATCGAAATTGTGCCGAAGAGCTGGGAAAAAACCTACTATAACTGGATGGAAAACATCCAGCCCTGGTGTGTGTCGCGGCAGCTCTGGTGGGGGCATCAAATTCCGGCATGGTACGATGCAGAAGGCAATGTCTATGTCTCTGAAGATGAAGCCGGGGCTAAGGCGCTTGCCGATAATAAACCGCTCACACGCGACAATGACGTGCTCGACACATGGTTCTCTTCAGCGCTGTGGCCCTTCGGCACGCTGGGCTGGCCCGACGAGACGCAAACGCTTAAGCGGCATTATCCCAATGACCTTTTGATATCAGGCTTTGACATTCTCTTCTTCTGGAATGCCAGGATGGTCATGCAGGGCCTTGAATTCATGAAGGAAGTTCCATGGCAACGGCTTTACCTTCATGGCTTGGTCCGTGCTGCCGACGGATCGAAAATGTCCAAGTCCAAGGGTAATACGGTCGATCCGCTGGGTTTGATAGATCGCTATGGAGCCGATGCGCTCCGCTTTTTCATGGCTGCCATGGAAAGCCAGGGTCGCGACATCAAAATGGATGAGAAGCGGGTCGAAGGATATCGCAATTTTGCAACCAAGCTCTGGAACGCCGCGCGCTTCTGCCAAGCCAATGGGATTGGCGCGAGCAGCATGTTGCGCGCACCCGATGCAACACTGCCAGTCAATCGCTGGATCATAGCGGAAACAGTTGCGACGGTGCAGGCGCTGGATTTGGCCATGGCTGATCTGCGCTTCGACGCGGCGGCCAATGCCATTTATCATTTTGTCTGGGATCGGTTCTGCGACTGGTATCTGGAACTGATCAAGGGGCAGATCGATGAAGAGACGAAGGCCGTGGCGGGCTGGGTTCTCGATCAGATATTGGTCATGCTTCATCCCTTCATGCCGTTCGTTACCGAGGAGCTATGGCATGCAATGGGTGAGCGGAGTGGCGAGTTGATTGTCGCGCACTGGCCACAACCAGACACGCACGTTCTGGACCGGACTGCAAGCGAGGAGATCGATTGGCTGATCCGGTTGGTATCGGGAGTCCGGACGGCACGCGCAGAACTTAACGTTCCTCCGGGAGCGAAAATGGTGGCGCATGTTCGTGACGCTTCTGAAGGCACAAGGGAGCGGCTGATGCGGCAATCCGGAGCACTCGCTCGGATGGCGCGTATTGAAACCTTATCCTTCGACCCTGCACCGGAAGGTGGCGCAGTGCAGATCGTTGTTGATGAAGCAACCTATGTGCTTCCACTTGCGGGAGTCATTGATCTCGCCGCCGAAAAGGCGCGTTTGACGAAGGCCATGGATGCGGCGGCAAAGGAACGAGACGCGCTTTCCAAGCGGCTGGAAAATCCTGCCTTCGTAGAGCGAGCGAAGCCGGAAGCAGTGGTTAAGGCACGGGAAGACTTCGCAGAAAAAACTGCCGAGGCGGAGCGGCTGCAAGCAGCCTTGCTGCGGCTGGGCTAAAGAGCGCGCAATTGGACCGATCAAAACAACCAGCAAATTTCGGAGCAAATGATCAAAATGGCGGATAAAGCACCTTTCATCGTCGGCATGGGCGGGACGGGCAAAAGCAACAGTTCATCGGAAGTGATACTGCGGCAGGTGCTGGACAAGTGCGCGGAGCAGGGCGCGGAAACCATTATGTTCGACGGCGCATCTCTCAACATGCCCATGTATGCGCCAGATATCGAAGAGCGCTCGGCGCAGGCCACTGCGCTGATCGATGCCCTGCGCCGTGCCGATGGGATCGTCATCTGCTCGCCTGGCTATCATGGCACTGTTTCGGGCCTCATCAAAAATGCGTTGGACTATGTGCAGGACATGGCCAAGGATGAGCGCGTCTATTTTGAAGGTCGGGCGGTGGGCCTGATCGCGGTCGCGGCAGGCTGGCAGGCGACTGGGACCACTCTGGCTACATTGCGTTCCATCACGCACGCGCTGCGCGGCTGGCCTACGCCCATGGCGGTAGCCGTCAATTCGATGATGCCGATCTTCGATGAAAACAAGCGGCTGACGGACAAGGGTGTGTCAGCTCAGTTGGATGTGGTCGCTGAACAGGTTGTCACATTCGCGCGTATGCGCGCGTTGCATGAGTTGGCGAAAGCAACGCATGGTGACGAAGAATGGGGCGATAAGGCCAGTTGATCGGGAACTGGGTGTCCAGAGCAGCTTTGGACTGAGGTTCAATTATTCAGGGGCCTCAGCCGCGCCATTGCCCGCGCTGCCCTCGGTCAGGTCTACCATAGCTCCGTCTCCCGCATTTGGAAGCGCGGGCGTGTCGAGCATTTCCGCTGCCTGATTAAGTGCTTCGGCCTCGCCAACAGTAACGCCGCCGGGCCCGGGGTCGTTATCGTTGCTTCCGCAGGAGGGAAGAGCCAGCAGGCAGGCTAAAATGATTGAGCGATGTGTATGATGCGTCAAAACAGCTCATCCGTTTGGAATAAAAGAAAAGGATCGCGTTTGCGGCGCGATCCTCTTTCCAATTTTGCATTTTGGCCGAAGCCAATTACATGACGTTTCCAACTGCGTTGGTCGCCGCGTCGGTGGCGTTTTCAGCCATGTTCATGGCGTCGGCCGCAGCATTTTCCGTGGTTACAACGGTGTTATCCACTGCAGTGCTGACATTCTCACTGGTGGTGTTATCTCCGCAAGCAGCGAGACCCAGTGATGCGGCGAGTGCGAGCGAAAGAGCAATAGTTTTAGACATGGGCGAAACCCCCTCTCAAAGAACAAAATCCGTGCAGGTCAGTCCCGGAGAAAGTCCGCCCCCGCTGTGCCCTGCAGTCGCAACACGTAACGATTTGTCATCTGTAACGCAATCCCCTCCAATATTTACGGCCTACAGAAGGTTGTGGGGGTAGAAGTGCGCCATGTCTGTCGTTCATCCTGTACATGAAACAGAACATTCTCGCGCAGCTTTGCGTCGGGGAACGCATCATCCGTTGACAGATATAAAGAATTCTTTATATGCTCCACTCATGGCATCCATACTCGACATCTTCCGGGCTTTGGCCGACCCGACGCGGCTCAGGATTATTTACCTGCTCCGGTCGATGGAATTGGCTGTCGGGGAGATAGCGCAAGTGGTGGGGCAGAGCCAGCCGCGTGTTTCCCGACACGTCCGCATTCTTGTGGAGGCTGGGCTTGCCGAGCGGCGCAAGGAAGGAAGTTGGGTGTTTCTCCGGCTTGGGCAGGATGCGCATATTGCACCGCTTACGCGCTTTCTGGATGGAGCGGAATTATCCGACAGCGAGGCGCTGTGGATGAAAGCGGATCTGGCGCGGCTCGCGGCTGTGCGCAATGACCGCGCTCAGGCGGCCGAACATTATTTCGCTGAGCATGCGGGCGAATGGGACGCCATTCGATCGCTTCATGTACCGGAGGCGGAAGTTGAGGCCGCCATGCAGGCGATGCTCGGCAGCCGCGGAATTGGGCGCTTGCTGGATGTCGGCACTGGCACAGGGCGTATGCTGCAGCTTTTTGGTCCTTCGGCGGCTCAGGTCATGGCTGTGGACCGCAGCCCGGAGATGCTCCGTTTCGCCCGAGTCAAATTGCCTGAAGAAGGATCGGGCAAATATGAATTGCTATTGGGCGATTTTTACGCCCTGCCGCTTCAGGATGGTGCTAGCGATACGGTTATTATACATCAGGTATTGCATTACGCGCAGCAGCCGGAGTTGGTGATACGGGAAGCAGCGCGTGTGCTGGATTCGCACGGACGGCTGCTGATCGCCGATTTCGCACCCCATGAGCGGGAGGAGTTGCGCAGCCGTGACGCGCACGCGCGCCTCGGCTTTTCGGACGATCAGATTGGCCGCTGGTTTGACCAGGCGGGGTTTGAGATGGAAGATGAACGGACGCTCGCTGGCGAATTGACCGTTAAATTGTGGTTAGGCCGCCGTCGCGAGGCGCAGGTTCTGCCAATAAAGGGACGCACTGCATCATGACTTTAACATTGGCCCAGCTTGAGGAGGCCCGCCGTGCGCTGGATGCGCCACTATTTGGCAATATGGCCGGTGACGCGCATGTTTCTTTTGAATTTTTCCCGCCAAAGTCAGAGAAAATGGAGGAAACGCTCTGGAGCAGTATTCAGACGCTGGCTCCGTTGAAGCCGCGCTTTGTTTCCGTGACCTATGGCGCAGGCGGCAGCACGCGCGAGCGTACGCATGCCACTGTCGCGCGGATTAACCGGGAAACTGACCTTCTTTCTGCGGCGCACCTGACCTGCGTTGACGCCAGCAAAGCAGAAATCGAGGAGATCGCACGAGCCTATTGGGACGCGGGCGTGCGTCACATCGTCGCTTTGCGCGGTGATCCGCCCGAAGCGGGCAGGGGCTTTACACCACATCCGGAAGGTTATGCTACCGCCGCTGAGCTGGTCGGTGGATTGAAGCGCATCGCTCCCTTCGACATCAGTGTCGCCGCTTATCCCGAAACCCATCCGGAAGCGTTGAGCAGTCAGGCCGATCTGGAGAATCTAAAGCGGAAACTCGACGCCGGCGCAAGCCGGGCGATCACGCAGTTCTTCTTTTCCCCCGACACCTTCTTTCGTTTCCGGGACAAGGCGGCGGCGGCGGGGATTGATGCGGAAATCGTACCTGGCATATTGCCGGTATCGAACGTTGCGCAGACCCGGAAATTCGCGGCTATGTGCGGTGCTGCCATTCCGCCCTGGATGGATCGCTTGTTCGATGGCCTGGATGACCACCCCGCCACTCGGCAGCTTGTGGCGGCGACCATTTCGGCCGAACTATGCCGTAAGCTCTACGCTGGCGGCGTACGGGAATTTCATTTCTACACGCTCAATCGGGCGGAACTCAGCTATGCGATTTGTCATTTGCTGGGCCTCCGTCCGCGAACTGCAACGCAGGAGGAGGCGGCGGCATGAACGCACGGGCACATCTGCTGGCGGAGGCCACCAAGCGCATATTATTGACTGATGGGGCATTCGGGACCGAGATACAGTCGTACAGGCTGGATGAAGCTGCCTATGCTGGCGCACTTGGTTTGGCAAAAGACCAGAAAGGCAATAATGACATATTGGCGCTGACGCAGCCGCAAATCGTTGAAGAAATCACGATGCGCTATCTGGATGCAGGATCCGATATCGTCTCCACCAATACTTTCAGCGCCAATCGGATTAGCCAAGCTGATTATGGCGCTGAACATCTGGTGCGCGATATCAATTTCGCGGCGGCGCAGGCAGCGCGGCATGCGGCTGATGCCCGCGCGGCGCAAGATGGGCACCCTCGCTTCGTGGCAGGCGCGATTGGGCCTACCAACAAAACGCTTTCGCTTTCACCCGACGTCAACGATCCCGGCTTCCGCGAGATTGATTTCGATCATCTGAAAGACGTCTATCGCGAGCAGACGGACGCCCTGATCGAAGGCGGCGTGGATTTCATCCTGATCGAGACGGTTTTCGACACGTTGAATGCCAAGGCCGGGATCATGGCCGTGATTGAGGCGGCGCAGGCACATGGGAGGGACGTGCCGCTGATGCTGTCCATGACCTTGACCGATCTTTCGGGCCGGAACCTGTCAGGCCATACGGTCGAAGCTTTCTGGTACGCCGTGCGCCATGCGCGTCCCGTCACCGTGGGGCTTAATTGCTCCTTCGGGGCTCAGCAGCTTCGTCCTCATGTGCAGACGCTGAGCCATCTCGCCGACACGCTGATCATGGTTTACCCCAATGCGGGTCTTCCCAATGAGCTTGGTCAATATGACGAAATGCCCGAACAGACCGCAGCGCTGGTGAGGGAGTGGGCTGAGCAGGGGCAGGTGAACATTCTGGGCGGTTGCTGCGGCTCCACGCCAGGCCATATAGCGGCTATGCGAAAAGCGGTAGAGGGCCTGCCACCGCGCGCAATTCCGCATCCGCCAGTGATGACGCGGCTCGCGGGACTGGAGCCGATGAATATCGCGGCATAGAGAAGGCTCTTTCTCCTTCAAGAGAAAAGGGCCGAAGAGAGGATATCTCTCTAGTTTCGAACCAACCATCGAGGGGCTCTGTCCCCTCTCCCAGCCTTCTCCTCGTCAAAGGGAGAGGGGGAAGAAAAGAACAATGACCCAACAAACATCCGCCATTTTCGTCAACATTGGTGAACGCACCAACATCACCGGCTCCGCCAAGTTCAAGAAGCTGATCCTTGCTGGCGATTACCATGCCGCTGTCGAGGTCGCCCGGCAGCAGGTTGAAAATGGCGCGCAGATCATTGACGTGAACATGGATGAGGGGCTGCTCGATTCTGAGCTGGCCATGTCCACCTTTCTGAAGCTGATCTCCGCCGAACCGGATATTGCACGCGTGCCAGTCATGGTGGACAGTTCCAAATGGTCAGTGATCGAAGCCGGTCTCAAATGCGTATCGGGAAAGCCCGTCGTCAACTCCATCAGCATGAAGGAGGGTGAGGACGCTTTCCTGGATCAGGCGCGGAAAGTCATGTCGTACGGCGCTGCAGTCGTCGTCATGGCATTTGATGAAACGGGGCAGGCGGATACAAAGGATCGCAAGATCGAAATATGCGAACGCGCCTACAAGCTGCTGACTGGCATTGGTTTTCCGCCAGAAGATATCATTTTCGATCCCAACATTTTTGCCATTGCCACCGGCATTGACGAGCACCGCCGTTACGCCATCGATTTCATTGAAGCCTGCGAGGAGATCAAGGCGCGCTGCCCGCATGTTCATATTTCCGGTGGGGTTTCAAATCTCAGCTTCTCGTTCCGTGGCAATGAACCTGTGCGCCGGGCAATGCACAGCGTCTTTCTGTATCATGCGGTGCAGGCCGGGATGGACATGGGCATCGTCAATGCAGGTCAGCTTGACGTCTATGACGCCATAGATCCGGAACTGCGCGAAGCCTGCGAGGACGTCATCTGGGACCGCCGCGAGGATGCAACCGAGCGGATGATCACACTTGCCGAAAAATATCGTGGCACGGATGCCGTCGCGGAAAAGGCAGCGGAGGAATGGCGCGGATGGGATGTCGGGAAGCGGCTGGAACATGCGTTGGTGAAGGGTATCGATGCCTATGTCGTCGAGGACACGGAAGAAGCGCGCCAATCCGCGGCGCGGCCCATCGAAGTTATCGAAGGTCCGCTGATGGACGGCATGAATGTCGTCGGGGACCTCTTTGGTTCAGGGAAGATGTTCCTGCCGCAGGTGGTAAAGTCAGCCCGCGTCATGAAGAAGGCGGTCGCTCATCTTCTGCCTTACATCGAAGCGGAAAAAGACGAGAAAGCCCGCGGCAAGGGCAAGATTGTCATGGCGACCGTTAAAGGGGACGTCCACGACATCGGCAAGAACATCGTGGGTGTGGTGCTGCAATGTAACGGCTTTGATGTCATCGACCTTGGGGTCATGGTGCCCTGGACGGATATATTGAAGGCCGCGAACGAAAATGACGCGGACATGATCGGCCTTTCCGGCCTGATTACCCCTTCGCTTGACGAGATGGTGACGGTTGCAGAGGAAATGCAGCGTGCAGAGATGAGCATGCCGCTGCTAATCGGTGGCGCGACAACGTCGAAGGTGCATACAGCACTCCGCATCGCGCCAGCCTATGAAGGGCCGGTGGTGCATGTGCTGGACGCCAGCAGGGCGGTGGGCGTCGCATCCGCCCTGGTCAGTGATACGCAACGCGATCCTTTCGTCGCGAAGGTGGCGGAGGAATATGATGTCGTCCGCAAATCGCGTGCAAACAAGGGACAGAGTGAGCTGGCTCCCATCGAGGAGGCGCGGGCAAACGCCTTCATAATCGACCCTGCATTGAAGCCGCCTGCGCCCAAACAGCCGGGGCTGCATGTCTATGTGGACTGGGATCTGAACGACTTGCGTGAGCATATCGACTGGACACCTTTTTTTCGGGCATGGGAATTGGCGGGCGTTTATCCGGCCATTCTGGATGACGCCATTGTCGGCGAAAGCGCCCGAAGCCTATTTGCCGACGCTCAGAAAATGCTCGACAGGATGATTGCCGAAAAATGGGTGACGGCAAAAGGAGTGGCTGCCCTCTGGCCTTGCCGGCGTGAAGGCGATGACGTGTTGATAGAGCCAGCCTCTGGCGAAATGATCCGCATGCCATTCCTTCGCCAGCAGATCCGGAAGCGGGAGGGGCGGGCCAATATGTGCCTGGCCGACTTCATCCTGCCGGAGAATGATTGGATCGGCGGCTTTGCCGTTACGGCCGGACACGGCGTTGACGAGCATGTGTTGCGCTTCAAAGCGGATAATGACGATTATTCTGCGATTCTGGTGAAGGCGCTGGCGGATCGTTTGGCAGAAGCTTTCGCCGAACGCATGCATCAGCACGTCCGTACCACGCTTTGGGGCTATGCGGAGGGCGAGCAACTCACGAATGAAGCGCTGATCCGCGAACAATATAGAGGCATCCGCCCCGCGCCGGGCTACCCTGCTTGCCCTGACCACAGCCAGAAGCCTGTGTTGTTCGAAATGCTGAATGCGACGGAACATACCGGCATTATCCTGACGGATGGCTTTGCCATGTGGCCGACCGCGGCAGTGTCCGGTTTCTATTTTGGTCACCCCCAATGCGAATATTTCGGGGTGGCCCGAATCGGTCGAGATCAACTTGAGGAATACGCCGTGCGCCGGGATGTGGAGCTTTCAGTGGCAGAGCGTTGGCTGCGACCTAACTTGAACTGAACGGACTGCGGAATCTTCTCCGGGTTGGGAGAGGGAGGAGCCGTCAACCATTCCAACTTGGGACAGATGTCATGGTCAGATGCCATGATTAGCCCTGTCGCCTCAGCACAGCTTCATTTATTTCGATCAGGTAATGCTTCAATCTGATCAAAGGCTGCTGTTCCAATGAAGATCCTCTCCATCGCTCTCCTGGTATCAGTCGCATCCGTGAGCGCGGCATTGGCGGGAGAGAAACAGGCAGCGCCCTTTGTGGTTCAGGAACAGGGTAAAGGATTTACCCGGCTCGCCGAAGCCGTTCAGGCAATCGGGGACGGTGACGGCACGATTATCATTGCGCCCGGCACTTATCGGCAATGCGTGGTGCAGACCTCCGGACGGGTTGCATTCAAGGCGCAGCAGCCAGGAACCGTCATCTTCGACGGCGCTACTTGCGAGGGCAAGGCAGCGCTGGTCCTGCGCGGCCGCGCGGCTGCTGTGGACGGCATCGTCTTTCAGAACATGCGTGTACCGGACGCCAATGGCGCAGGCATTCGCCTGGAGCGAGGCAATCTGGAGGTAGCGAACAGTCTTTTCCGTAACAGCGAACAAGGCATCTTGACCGCAGACGACACCGCAAGCGAGATCCGTATCGACCGCTCTACTTTCCAGCATCTGGGGCGATGCGATCGCGGCCTCTCCTGCGCCCACAGCATCTATGTGGGAGCTTATGGCAAGCTGACTGTCACGCGCTCACGGTTCGAACTTGGCAATGGCGGGCATTATGTCAAATCGCGCGCTGCAAAGGCGGAGATACGCGATAACAGCTTCGACGATACAGGCGGCCGCGAAACCAATTATATGATCGATCTTCCGGAGGGCGCCACTGGCCTCATTACGGCCAATCAGATGGTGCAGGGCAAGAATAAGGAGAATTACAGCGCATTCATTGCATTGGCGGCCGAAGGGAAAAAGAACAGTTCCAGCGGCCTGTCCATCAGCGGCAACCGCGCCGCGTTCGCACCGGGCGTTTCACGCAATAGCGCTTTCGTCGCGGATTGGGGCGGGGACCGTATCGCGCTGGGGCAGAACGCGTTGGGGGCAGGCATCAAAGCCTATGAGCGTCGCTGATTTAGCGACCGGTAACATCGATATCATGCCAGAATGGAAATTCCCGTGGTGGGCGTGGCAAGGATTGAACTTGCGACCCCTGCGATGTCAACACAGTGCTCTACCACTGAGCTACACGCCCACACGGGAAGGCAGCCATTAGCTGGGGTTGGTCCGGCGTGCAAGCGGGAATTTCCGTAACCGGAAAAGAATTCAGCTAAGGCCAGTAGCGCTGTTCGGGCCGAACATCCGGTCGACTTCCAACACCAGATCACGCAAGTGAAAAGGCTTCGAAAGGACCTTTGCCTGCGGAACGGCTTTTCCTGCCTTCAGCGTGACGGCAGCAAATCCAGTGATGAACATGACGCGCATTTCCGGCGCAACGGCGGCGACATGCTGGGCCAGCTCTATGCCATCCATCTCCGGCATGACGATATCCGTCAGGAGGAGATCAAAACGCTGGGTTTCCAACAGCGGCAGCGCCGCTGTACCCCGATCCACGGCAACCACTTCATAGCCGGACTTTTCCAGGGCACGCGTCAGATATTGACGCATCACCTCATCATCTTCAGCAAGTAAAATGCGGATCATTCAAAGCCTCGACCGAGTGATTGCCCTTTGGGCAATGGAATGGCTTGTATCCATATCCCAGAAGGCCTTAACATTTTCCAGCCGCCGGGGAAACATTTGGTGATGTAAAGCCGAGTAAAAGGAAGAGATTGTGGATTTTCCAGCGCCTGTAGCGCCCGCTTTCCAGAACCCGGCTTTTTGCCGTTATGGCCCGGAACTGCCCGAAAATCCTGTCATCATCTCGGTTCCCCATGCTGGCCGGCAATATCCGGCATCTGTTCTGAGCCATGCTCGGGTTGGGCGCGAAGTGCTGGAGCGATTGGAGGATCGCTTGGCGGATATGCTGGTCCACCGGTTGATGGAGGGCGGACACAGCGTTTTCGTGGCCAAGAAGGCCCGCGCCGTCATTGACCTTAATCGCTCGGATAATGAAATCGATCCCGGAATGATAGCAAATGCGCCGCCTCATCCAGGCTTCTTCGCCAGTGCAAAGGTGCGCGGCGGTCTGGGCCTTATTCCACGCCGCCTTTCTACCTATGGCGATCTTTGGAATGGACCGTTCGAATGGCCCGACGTGAAACAGCGTATCATGGAATATCATCAGCCCTATCACCTTGCGCTCGGCGATTCGCTGCGTATGGCCCGGCAACGATTCGGATGCGCTATATTGCTGGACATCCACAGTATGCCGCCATTAACCGGCCAAGGCGGTTTGCCTTCGGCGAAGATTGTTCTGGGCGATCGCTTTGGCCGAAGCGCGAGTGGTCGCCTGACCGATGCTGCTGCCCACATTTTCGCGGCCCGGGGATTGAAGGTAGCGCAAAATCATCCCTATCCAGGCAATTATCTGCTTGAGCGCCACGGCCGCCCATCCTTCAACGTCCATGCCATCCAGTGCGAGATTGATCGGTCCCTTTACCTTGACGGGGCATTTAGATGGCCGTCGGCGGGTCTGGCTCGACTGCAAGGTGTCCTTTTGGATGTGGCGGCCAGTCTGGCAGGTGAATTACCGGAAGGAGATTTTGCTCAAGCGGCAGAGTGAGGATTGCGGATTGCCCCTTGAGGACACCCATTTCATCCCCGGCATGCGCTCCACAAAAAACCACCCCATGCAAGCATGGGGTGGCCAAGGTTCAGGGAGGAGACGCCTCCAAAGGGGGAGACGCCCATGCGGCACTCGAAAGGGGGGCGAGTGAACCGCATGCCTATAAATTAGGTGAGCATTGGCCAGGTTTCAAGCGTTGAAAATCAATTCAACAAAAAAATCGTACTGACTGGTATGCTATGTTGCTGTCAGGCCCCCAAATTCGCGGTTTCGGGAACTTGCGGAGCAGCTACATCAGGCATTTTGCCCTGCTCGATTTGCTGTGAAAACAGCTCGCGCATCAGTTGCAATGAAAAAAGGTGGGCGTGGATCAGGGGCAGCATGCCGCTCTGGTTGATCTTGCGCAGTTGATCCCCCCGCATGTCCCGCAGTTTTTCTTCATTCACCATCTGGAAGCCACGATAGATGAAGGGATTTTCGTGCCCGGGCGCCTGGATGGACACTTCGCCATCCATCAGGAGATCGTAGGATTTCAGCTCTTCCATGAACTGGGCGGTACGTTGAGCAGCCTGTTCGAACTGTTCGCAGAAGCCCAGAACATTCTGCGTCACTTGTGACGGTTTGCCGTCTTCGAAGAGTCGATCGCCTTCATCCTGCGCGCCCACCACGTCAGACTTGGGATCGAAGCAGAGTGACAATTCCTCGCTGTCGGGGCGTAGCTTTGCCAGCATGAAGGGGTAGCGGCGGACATATGCAGGCACATAGGTCGGGCCGCGCAATTTGCCTTCGTCATCAATGAAGGTGTTGATGCCTTCATTAAGCCCCATCAGCCCCAGAGGCACAGGATTTGCGCCGGCTGAAAAGACGATGGGAAGAAAACGCTGTGCCTGGACAAATTCGTCGATAGTCAGTGGCACGGCATGCTGCCTGGCCAGATGCGGGGCGGACTCGACCTGCCGGATCCGCCATTCGCCATGCTCATTGCTGTTGAGCGGCACCAGATCGTTATAGAAAATCGGCAGGTTATTGGCTGTTGGCGCGCTGGCCATGATAATTTCTCCTGATCAAGCGGACCCACCCCCAAACGCGGCCGCGTAGAAGATGCTGCGTAATTGGCTCATGCTTCCGACGCAAGGGGGATGAGTTTCCCGGGATTCATGATCCCCTTCGGATCGAAAGCGGCCTTGATCGATCGCAATGCGTGGAGCTGCGCGGGGGAGGCCAAACGCCCCAGTTCCGCGCGCTTCATCTGACCGATGCCATGTTCAGCAGAAATCGATCCGCCCCAGGCGACGACCTGATCGTGGACAAAGGCGCTGATGACTGGTCCGCGTTCGGCGATCCACGACGGACCATTGGTCCCAAGGGGCGCGCGGACATGGAAATGGACATTGCCATCACCCAGATGACCAAAGCTGCTCGTGCTCGTGCCGGGAAAGGATCGTTCTGCCGCCTTGCCTGCATCGACCATGAAGGTCGGCATCCGCGCCACCGGAACGCTGATATCGAATTGCAACGCCGGACCCAGCGAACGCTCTGCCTCTGACAGGGATTCGCGAAGACGCCAGAACTGTTCCGCCTGTGCCTCGTTGGCGGCTATGGCAGCATCCTGAATCAAGCCTTTCGTGAACGCGGCAGCAAGCGCGGTCTCAAGCCGTTCATGTGCGGATGGTCCCTCGGCCGAATCGAGATCGACTTCGATCAGAACGTACCAGGGCGAACGCGTGGCAGTCGGACAGCAGGCACCGGGGATCAGATTCAGGACAGCCGCGAGCGTATCGTCCGCAAGGACTTCAAAACCCTCCACGACATCCCCGATCACGCGTTCTGCAAAACGAAAAAGGGCAAGGGCGGCTTCGGGCGTTTCCACGCCGATCCAGCCGACGGCCCGATCGGTAATGGCGGGGACAAGACGCAGGCTTGCGGCGGTGACGACACCGATCGTCCCTTCCGCGCCGATCAGCAACTGCTTTATGTCATAGCCGCGGTTGTCCTTCTTGAGCGCATCCAGGCCATGATGAACACTGCCGTCTGGCAACACCGCCTCAATCCCTTCGACAAGCGCTCGCATGGTGCCATGACGCAGCACCTGCGTTCCGCCTGCATTGGTTGAAACGAGGCCTCCGATGGTGGCTGATCCCTTTGCGCCCAGGCTGAGAGGGAACCGGCGATCAACCGCCTGTGCGGCTTCGTGCAGATTGGCCAGGATCACGCCCGCTTCGCATATGGCGAGATTATTCTCGGGTGAAATCGAGCGGATCCTGTTCATCCGCCGCAACGAAAGAATAAGCGCGCTGCCATCTGCAGGCGGAGTGGCGCCGCCTACCATGGACGTGTTGCCTCCTTGCGGAACAAGAGGAACGTTTTTTTCAGCCGCCATGGCAACGACCGCTGCGACCTCCTCAGTGGAGACAGGGGATAATATCGCTCGCGCCTGACCATGATAACGGCCCCGCCAATCATGGACCCACGGGTCAATATCGTCGGCGTCCTCTATAATGCCGCGTTGGCCCAATATGGCGCGGAACGGCTCCAGGCATTCGTCAGTAATCATGAAAGTTCTATGCCCGACCCCCATCCTAAAGGCCAGTTATTGTCCCGGATTAATCAACTGTTCAAATCGGCCACTTTATGGCTCTGGCTTTCGAGGGGATAATGTCTTGCCGTCCATGATTTTCCTGTTCCTGATTGTTGCGCCCGCAATGGCGATAGACACCGTCCCCTCGGGCTTCGGCGGAACCCTTGCGCTGGCAGGCACGGAATATGCGCAATTGGCCCTGGGACGCAGGATCATCATCCGTGTCCCGGCTCTCGTTACCCGGCGTAGCGGTCCCCCTCCGCAGGAGGAGATCAAATGGAAGGAAAAGAAATCCCTCCGCTGCCTTCCGATGCGGAACGTCGTTGGGGCGGCTATCACTCGCTCGGATAGCATTGACCTCATTCTGTCTGATCAGACGCGCGTGCGTGCGAGGCTGGACAACGATTGCCAGTCCGCAGATTTCTATTCGGGTTTCTATATGGAGCCAACGGATGACCAACGACTTTGCGCGGATCGGGATATGGTCCACGCTCGCAATGGGGCTATGTGCGAAGTTGACCAGTTCCGGAGACTGGTGGTTAAAAAATAGTATTTCCGGCGGTTAATGCGGAAATTCTTGACATTTGCGCGAATGTTGAGCATGGCCCGGCCGTATCAGACGGGCATGGCGCCTGCTCCATTTTTCCGGACAGTATATGAGTTTTGCCGATCTCGGCCTATCAGAAGAATTGCTTAGAGCGGTAAACGAGGCCGGCTATGACAAGCCGACCCCGATTCAGACGCAGGCGATCCCGCCGGTGCTGATGATGAAGGACCTGATTGGCATTGCTCAGACAGGCACCGGAAAAACTGCCAGCTTCGTCCTGCCGATGATCGATATTCTGGCGCATGGCCGCAGCCGCGCGCGTATGCCCCGGTCGCTTATTCTGGAGCCCACCCGCGAACTCGCGGCTCAGGTCGCCGAAAATTTTGAGAAATACGGCAAGTATAATAAACTTAGCATGGCGCTGCTCATTGGTGGCGTGTCGATGGGGGATCAGGTAAAGGCGCTGGAAAAGGGCGTCGATGTGCTGATTGCCACGCCTGGACGGCTTATGGACTTGTTCGGGCGCGGTAATATCCTTCTCACCGGATGCAATCTCCTCGTGATCGATGAGGCTGACCGAATGCTCGATATGGGGTTCATCCCTGACATCGAGGAAATTTGCACCAAGCTGCCCGCCACACGGCAAACCCTGCTTTTTTCGGCCACCATGCCACCGCCCATCAAGAAGCTGGCCGACAAATTCCTTAATAATCCCAAGATTATTGAGGTAAGCCGCCCGGCAACGGCCAATACATCGATCAAGCAATGGCTGGTCCCGGTCGATCCGCGCAAAAAACGGGAAGTGCTTCGCGGCCTGCTCCAGAGCGAAAAGGTCAATACGGCCATCATCTTCTGCAATCGCAAGACGGCAGTGCGGGAACTGGCCAAGAGCCTGCAACGGCACGGCTATGCGGCTGGGGAGATTCATGGGGATATGGATCAGTCCTCCCGCATCGCTGAATTGGATCGATTCAAGAACGGCGACATCAACATTCTGGTTGCATCCGATGTCGCAGCGCGGGGGCTGGACGTGAAGGGCGTCTCCCATGTCTTCAACTTCGACGCGCCGTGGCACCCGGATGACTACATTCACCGGATCGGCCGGACCGGACGGGCAGGGGCGACGGGCACCGCTTATACCTTCGCAACGAAGGACGATGCCGAAGCAATCGAAAATATTGAAAAGCTCACCGGCCTGAAGATCGAGCGTATCGCGCGTGTCGAACTATCGGAGGCCGAAGAAAAGCCTGCCAAATCGAAACCGGAAAAGCCCTCCAAACCAAAAGCGCCCCAGACTTCCTCTGCTCCTGAGCGCAAGGTGAAGGCTCAAGCGCCACGCCGCCGCGAAGCCGAAGATCATGAGCCAGATGAAGGCTGGAACGGTCCGGTGCCGGATTTTCTCATGGTGAAACTGGGATGTTAACCCTTCCGCTTCACGTCCACAGTGCACAGAAAAGGCCCGGTTTTCCGGGCCTTTTCCTTTTCATGGAACGGCAGTTGGCTTCAATAAGTCCCGGAGAAGCTGCGATTGAGGTAATGTGCTCCTCGGCCTTGATTCTCGTCGCCTGGCGACATCGATTTGCGGCGTTCTTCATTCCGCCATTCCTCATGCGCTTCGTTGGCCGTTTTCTCCAGGATCACCTTGTCCTCGACCCGATCGATCCAGCGCGAAGGAATGCTGTGATGCGTTCCATGCGAGTCGGGATCGCTTTTGGTCAGGATGATCCGATCACCGGCAACCTTATCGACCTTTCCGACATGTTCGCCGTCGCTGCCGATGACGTCCATATGTTCGGTTACTAATCCCAAGCAATCCCGCTGACTGCAGCGCCGCTGCCGCCAGGTGCCGAATTCATTTTCAAACTTCTGCTGATTTTCCTGGCGATATTCGTGATAGTCTCTGTCAAGCTCGGCCATCTGGTTATTCCGCCATGCCTGGTAATTGGAATCGTAATCGCGGTCATGTTCCCCATAATCGCGCGGTTGACGGCTGGAGGCGAAACCGCTGCGCTGGTCGGTAAAGGGGCGATAAACCGTGGAACTCCGTCCATAGCTCGACGGAAAGCCGATGCGATTGCTTTGAAAGCGCGGATCGCCATAAGTGCGGTTCATCATCTCGTCATGTTCGCGCCGGCGCTCGGCTTCCTCGTCGCCGAACCAACTCCGCACCTCATCCCCGGCGCGATCAAAAAAACCACGGTCCTCATCATCATCATAATCTTCCCGCGAGGATGGACCATAACGTCCCTCCCCTTCGCTTCTGCGGCGGCCATATACGCCGCCAGAGGACGGATTGGACATGCGGTCGCCGCGAGGAGCGCGGCTCCGATCGGAACGGCTGCGGTAGTCATAATCATAGTAGGCCATGTTTCTCTCCTGTATCTGCTGCCGGGCCGCTGACATGCGAAATACGGCCGCGGTGACCAGCAAACCAACGGGAAGAATGGGCGATTGTTCCGGCGACAGACGTCGCCCTGCCACGTTCTGGCGATCTTTGGACCGGCCTTAGAAAAGGCGTTGCAACTCTTCCAATGCCATGCTTATACAACGCTCACCGGGGCCGTAGCTCAGTTGGGAGAGCGCATCGTTCGCAATGATGAGGTCAGGGGTTCGATTCCCCTCGGCTCCACCACGCCGATTGGTTGCTTGCTTGGGGCGCTACTCCGGGTGAGCCAAAACTGATTTTCACACATCGATGTCCGATTTTTCCAGCCAGATCGAGCGTGTCTCGCGATGCTGGTCCTGATCGTATTTGGCTGGCATCGGAAGCGGGGTTGCTCATGCCGCTGACTTGTCAAGGCGCGGCGCGCTATTGCAAATCTTGCTTGCCATACGCCCGGCCGCTGCCTGGCTTGCGTTCCGGCGGAACACCGTTGCCTACTGTGCCGAAACTTGATGGGCCTTTTTTGGCATTCGGGGCACCGGAACATTGTTCTACCTGCAATATGCATTCAAGGCCGGGCAATCCCCTGCGCGCAATTGACCGATCGCAACAAGTGCGGGGAAGTTCGGCACCATAGCCATCCTTGTGCATTGATACGGCTAAACGGCTCAGGAGGATCGATGACAGCTCAATCGGCGGCAGAGCGAGGCGCTCATGCGGATACGCCAGCTTCCCTCACAATAGCTGCATGGCGCGAGATTGCAGGGCGGATATGGGTCAACAGCGGCAGGCACAACATCAATTTGATGGCAGCCGGGGTAGCGTTCTACGCCTTTCTCTCTTTCGTTCCTTTGCTGGGCGCGCTTATTATGACCTATGGTCTGATCGCTGATCCAGCCTTGGTAGCGAACCATCTCAAGGTAATCATCGATCTGGTTCCCGCCGATGCGGCTCGTCTGATTTATGAGCAATTGGTCGATCTTACGACCGCCGCTGGTGAAAAGAAGGGATTTGGCCTCATCATAGCGTTGGGAGTATCCATTTATGGTGCGACGCGGGCGTCGGGCGCCGTCATGTCGGCGCTTAACGTGATTTATGAGCAGGAGGATACGCGCGGAATTATCAAGGGTACGGCCATTGCCGCTTTGTTGATTGTCGGTGCCATCGTCATCGGAATAGTCGGTATATTGGCCGCTTCCGCTCTGGGTTTCGCGCAGGAACTGGCGGCCGAACTGGGCTCTGTCGCGGCTATGCTGGTTCGAATTGCCACCTGGCTGGGCGCGGCTCTTCTGTGCAGTGCCACCATTGCGGCCATGTACAGGTTCGCGCCTGACCGGGCCGACGCGGAGTGGCGCTGGCTGAGCGTCGGCTCAGTGTTGGCTACGATAGTGTGGCTCATTGCGACTTTGGGCTTCGGATTTTATGCCTCCCGCTTCGGGGACTACAATGCCACATACGGATCGCTGGGCGCTGTCGTGGTGTTGCTGTTGTGGCTCTATGTCTCGGCCTATGCGATTTTGCTGGGCGGCCTCGTCAATGCGGAGGCGGAGCGGCAGACTGCGCGCGACACCACCACGGGGCCCGAGGAGCCGATGGGGAAGCGAGGCGCGGTGGTCGCGGATACAAGCGCGGCAATCAAGCCTCCCGAAGAGCAGCGTGCGGAAAAGGATGCAGCGATCAACGGAGATGATCCGAGCAGCCAGGATCGGGTTTCTCGATGATGGAAGCAGGGGCTTTCTCTCCCGTCCATCTTTCCTGGCTGGATGCCTTGGCCAGGCTGGGCGGCGCCATCCTGTTTTCCTTGGCGATCGGCCTGGAGCGTTTCCTGCATCGCAAGCCTGTCGATTTCCGGCCGTTCGTCATCATCTCCCTTGCGTCTTGCGCACTGACGGTCGCTATACTCGAACTCGGCTATCGTTCGTCCGATCCTCATCTCTCGATTGATCCGGCCAAGGTGATAAGCGGCGTGATGACTGGCATCGGCTTTTTGGGCGCAGGCGCGTTGTTTCGTGAAAAGCATCTGGTGCAAGGTGCCGGATCGGCGGCGGCCATCTGGGCTGCGGGCGCTCTTGGGATCGTCTGCGGAATGGGCTTTTTGTGGCTTGCGGCGCTGCTGTCTGGCGGCATAGTCATCCTGTTTCTTGTAGGCCGCCATTATACCAATGCCTATGACGCTCGCATAAACGAGGATGAAGATCGGCTATAGCGCTGAGGCACTGGCCGCACCCATGCCGAGGGTAGCGCGATGGTCCGTCCTAGGGAACTTTCGCAAGCGTGCCGGATTATTGGTCGTTAAGCGGTAATGGGGGACAGCTACCTGATGAGAATTGAGTCTCGCGAAATTCTGGAGCGCGGGTCTTTTCCGTTAAGCGGGATCAAGGTGCTGGCATTCGCTTTTCTTGGGGTCGCAAGTTCTACTGCTTTGGCGCGTGCGCAGCAAATGCCGCCTCCGCAAGCGGCGCCTCAACCCGTTATTCCTGAAGATGAATTTGAACAGGCCGTGCCACCGCTCGACTCGGAACTCGATCGTCCGCTGGAATCCCTTGATGCGTTTGAGCAGGAACAGAGCGACGGCGATCAGAGAGAAGAGGTCGCGGCCCCTCCCACTATGGTGCAGGGCGGTGATGCAGGCGTGGACGTTATCGGAAATGCTCCCCCCACAGATCCGGCCCTGCAGGAGCCGCTACCGCCCCTTTCCTCTTTTGATGTCGAGCCAGTCGAAATACCGGAAGAGGAAAACGCGTCGGAAAAGACCTCGATTGCATATGATTATCGCGTCGACGGGCTGGAGAACGCGAAAGCGGAAGAAGCCGACATGGCTGGCCTGTTCAAGGATGAATCGGCGCTGGAAGATGGAGACGGGGAGGCGGCCAACGCGGCGATGGTATCGGCGCGAATGACTGAAGACCAGGAACTGCTGAGACACATCCTGGAAAGCGAAGGCTTTTATGATGCGTCGATTCAGAGTCGTCTCGAGCAGCCCAATGGCGACAATGATCGGTTGACTGCCATATTGAAAGTCGTGCCGGGGCAGCGATATGCGCTGGGCGATATCGTGATCCAGGCGAAGCCCACGACGCCACCGGGTCTTGTTCGAGACAACCTGAATCTTTCAACGGGCGATCCCATCATTGCCGCCCGCGTGCTGGCTGCGGAGGCCAACGTCAAACTCGTCATGCCGCAGCAAGGCTATCCCTTCGCGGAGATCGGTCAGCGCGATATCCTGCTCGATTCGCAGACGGGGACAGGCGATTACACACTGCCCGTTGAAACAGGACCTCGTTCCCGCTTCGGCGGGTTTACGACGACGGGCGATCTCGTCTTCACACCGGAGCATATCGACGTTCTGGCCCGGTTCAAACGCGGTGAGTTGTATGACAGCCGAAAAGTGGATGACTTGCGGCAGGCGCTGGTGGCGACGGGTCTCTTTTCCACAATTTCCGTCGAACCCAAGCAGACCGGCGAAGAAGCGCCTGACGAAACCGAATATGTGAATTTGCTCGTACGCCAGCAGGAGGGGCCGCCACGGACGCTCGCGGCCACCGCAGGCTACAGCACTGGCCAGGGATTCAGGGTCGAAGGATCATGGACGCACAGGAACCTCTTTCCACCTGAAGGAGCGCTGATCGTCAGCGGCGTCGGCGGCACGCAGGAGCAGGGTGCTGGCGTTACATTCCGACGCTCCAACGCGGGGCGGCGGGATCGGACGGTGGAGTTGTCGGTCAATGGCCTCCACAGCAACTATGATGCATTCGAAGCCTTTACCGGGCGCATAGCGGGGCGGATATCCTATGATTCCACCCCGATCTGGCAGAAGCGTTTCACCTATGCCTATGGCTTTGAACTGATCGGAACGAGCGAAGACGATTATGATTTCGCCAGCGCCAAGCGGCAGCGGCAGACCTATTGGATAGCCTCTCTCCCGCTGGAAGCCGGGTTCGACACGTCGGATGACCTTCTCAATCCCACCAGCGGTTTTCGCCTGACGGCGCATGTGTCCCCCGAAATCTCTTTCGGGCGCGGAACCAATCCTTACGCCCGGGGCATGATCGAAGGCAGCGCTTATTATCCGGTTAGTGAGGCCATTGTTCTGGCGGGCCGGGTACGGGTCGCTTCGATCGCCGGTGCTGACCGCACCGATATCGCGCCCTCCCGTCGGCTATATGGCGGCGGCGGCGGATCGGTTCGCGGCTTTGGTTATCAGGAGCTGGGGCCGAAGGATCCCAACGGCGATCCGATCGGTGGCCGCAGCCTGAATGAGGCAGCGGCTGAAGTGCGCTATCGGTTTGGCAATTTCGGCATTGTGGGCTTTGTCGATGCGGGGCAGGTTTACGAAAGCTCCACGCCGAAATTTTCCGATTGGCGGTTCGGCGCCGGCATTGGTGGCCGTTTCTACACCAATTTCGGGCCGCTCCGGCTTGATGTGGCGACGCCGATCGGTCGGCGTAGGGGCGAATCACGTATAGCGGTCTATGTCTCGATCGGGCAGGCCTTCTAATGGCACAGGAAGACTCCACGGAAGCCGAAATGGCCTCGGAAGGATCGGAGGACACAGTGCGGTCCAGCCCGGCTCGGCGAGCCTTGAAGATCGGCGGCGGGATCATTCTGGGCCTTATACTGTTGGTCCTGCTGGCTGTTGCGGCGCTCAACACAGGACCGGGAAAGCGCTTCGTCGCCAATCAGATCGCCAATCTGGCCTTCGCCAACGGTTTGAAGATCGAAGCGGGACGGATCGACGGCTCTCTTTATGGCCGGATGATCCTTCGCAATCTCAAGATATCCGATCCCAAGGGCGTTTTTCTGACATCGCCTGCTGTCGTCGTGGATTGGCGGCCCTTCAAATATCTGCAGAATCATGTCGATGTCCATGAATTGTCGAGCAAGCGGATCACGCTGCTACGCCTGCCACAATTCAAACCAAGCGAAGCTGCCGAACAGGGACCGCTGCTTCCCGATATCGACATCGATGTGCGAAAGCTGGAAATTGGACAATTTGTCATTGAACCGCCCGTAACCGGCCAACGTCATATCGCGACATTCTCAGGCGACGCGAAAATTGCGGACCGGCATGTCCAGCTTTCAATAAAAGCACGGGCGTTGCGTGGACGGGGCATAGCGGGTGGCGACAGGATAGAACTCGCGCTCAATGCCGCGCCGCAGACAAACCGGCTCGATATTCAACTCACGCTTGATGCGCCCGCCAATGGCTTGGTGTCGGGGCTGACTGGTACCACCAAAGGACTGCATATGCAGATCGGAGGGAAGGGCGACTGGAAGCGGTGGGACGGAAGCGCCCTGGCCAGTCTGGGCGGCAGCCGGATCGTCAATCTTTCGCTGACAGGACGGGATGGTGCGTTCCGCACAAAGGGCGCGCTTCATCCGGACGGCCTTCTGGCCGGGCCGGCGCAGCGGCTTATGGGGCCGGTGACACAGGTCGATATTCGTGCAGTCCTGGCTGAACGGCGAGCAGATATCACCGGGCGACTGAATTCCGATGCATTCACTTTGACCGCGGATGGTCTGCTGAACTTGGCCGATAATCGCTTCGGCAATATGAAGCTGGATTTTCTGTTGCGTAAGCCGACCACCGTGGCCGAAAATCTCTACGGTCGCAGCGTGCGCGCTGTTCTGGCAGTGGATGGGCCATTCGCCAAGCCAGTCGTGGGTTACAGGCTCACCGCTGGGGCCATCGGCTTCGACGAGATTACTGTCGAAGGGTTGCAGGCTTCAGGACAAGCACGGGTGGACGCCGACGCCATCATGATCCCCGTCAATGCTCAGGCGCGACGCATTACCGGATTGGACGTAGCTGCGGGCGGCCGCCTGGAGAATATACGCCTGAATGGCGATCTCGCAATCAAGGGGCCGCGGATACTGTCGGACAATATGAAAATCCGGTCCGACCGCATTGATGCCACGGCCATCCTGATAGCTGACATGTCGAAGGGCCTGTACACGGGGGCGCTGGAGGGCAGGGTCAATAATTACCGGATCGAAAGCGTAGGTATCTTCAATCTTGAAACCACGGCTGATCTGGATACGGCGCCCAATGGAGGATTCACGCTCAAGGGACGGGTGCGGGCGCGCTCGACGCGGCTCCTCAACGATAGCGTGCGCGATTTCCTGGGGGGCAATGTCCTCGTCGCGGCGGACACCAGCTATGACACAGATGGCATCATCCGAATCCAGCGGCTGAACGTCAGCGCACCCGCGTTTCGGCTGACCGGCGGTAGCGGCCGCTATTCGCCAGATGGAGGCATCAGCTTTGCCGCGAATGCCTATTCTCAGGCTTACGGGCCCTTGGGTGTGAAGGTCAGCGGATCGCTGGGATCGCCTGTGGCCTATCTGACCGCGCCGCGCCCGGGCGTCGGGATCGGACTGGTGAACCTGAAGGCGCAATTACGCGGAAGCCCTAAAGGCTATGCGGTTCAAGCGAGCGGCGGCACGGATTATGGGCCGTTCGACGCAGACGTTCTGATCCTGACCGGTGGAGGCCCGCTGACCATAGAGATAAAGCACGGCGAATTTGCTGGCATCGATCTGCGGGGACGGGTCCGCCAGACCGCTGCCGGACCGTTCGATGGCCAGCTATTCGCCAACGGATCAGGTATTGACGGAACGGTGCAGCTTAGCGCCGCCGGTTCCTACCAGCGGGCGGACATACATGCCCGGGCAAACAACGCGGTCCTGCCGGCTCCCGCGAAGCTCGTTATCGGCCGTGCGATCATTGATGGGCATGCCATTCTTTACGATGAGCCGGAGGTCGTTGCTGACGTTCAGTTCGGTCAAACGCAGTTCGGTACGCTTGAACTCAACGCTGCCCGGGCGCAAATCCATTATCAAGGCGGGCGCGGCAATGCGAAGCTGCTGGCGGAAGGCTATAGCGGTGTACCGTTCCGCATCGCCGCCAATGGAGCGCTTACGCCTGATCTTTGGCGGATCGCCCTCAATGGCCGCGTCAATGGCGTTGATGTGAAAACGCAATCGCCCGCGCGCATCATTCCCGGCGCGGATGGTTATCGGCTGCAACCGACGGTCATCACTTTCGGCAAAGGCGCTGCGACGGTGGCGGGCGCCTTTGGTAAAGCCGTGGAAATTCAAAGCCGCTTCAAGGATGTCGACCTGGCGATCGTGAACAGCTTTGCGCCCGGCCTGAACATTGGCGGCCGCGCCACCGGCAGCCTCGACTTCTCCCAGCCCGCAGGCAGCAGCTTTCCGCAAGCGGACGCGCGTCTTAACATTGCGGGATTTACGCGAACCAGCCTTTCGGCAGTGTCGCAGCCGGTCGACATCAGCGTGGCTGGACATTTGCTGCCATCAGGGGGCGATATTGGCGCTGTGCTGCGGCGGAACAACGTCGTCATCGGTCGTGTAAAGGCCTCTCTCAGTCCATTGCCGCCCGGTTCAGGAAGTTGGATGGAAAGACTCATGGGAGCCCCCTTGTCCGGCGGCATCCGCTATAATGGGCCAGCAGGAACGTTATTCTCGTTCGCTGGCTTGTCGGATCAGACGCTTTCCGGCGCCATCGGCGTGGCGGCAGACTTTTCCGGGCGACTGCAAAGCCCGCAATTCACTGGCCTCGTCCGCGCCAACAAACTGACCTATCGCAACGAAACCTATGGCACCCGCCTATCCAATATGCAGATAGACGGACGCTTCACGAATGATCGCCTCCAGCTCAACAGGCTGACCGCGAGAGCAGGGGACGGTACGGTAAATGCCAATGGTTTTGTAAGCCTGAGTTCGGCTCAGGGTTTCCCCATGGATATTGCGATCAAGCTCGACAAAGCACAGCTGGCCAACAGCGATAATATCGGTGCCACGGCGACAGGTGATTTGCGGATCACCAACAGCGCCAACGCCGATCCTCTGATAAAGGGGACCATTCGCCTCCCCGAAACACGATATAAAGTGATTTTCCAGGGGGCCGCCAATGTTCCACAGCTAACCGGCGTTCGCCGCAAAGCTCCTCCCGTGCGGAAAATCGTAACGGGCGATCCTGAGCCCGGGCGTGGCATGCCCGTTGCCTGGAATCTCGATATCGCGATCCGCGCAGACGATCAGATCTATATCTCGGGAATGGGTCTGGAATCGGAATGGTCCAGCAATCTTCGCATTACCGGGACCACGGCCGATTTCCGTATCGCGGGCGATGTAGGCTTGGTGCGCGGCACCTATGGTTTTGCGGGCCGTTCCTTTGAACTGACGGAAGGGCGGATTCGCTTCACCGGCGAACGTGAGATCAATCCTACGCTTGATCTTTCCGGTAGCAGCGATATCGAAGGCGTCACGACGATCCTGAACGTGACCGGCCGCGCCTTTGATCCGCAGATCAGCTTCACGTCCAATCCGGCTCTGCCCCAGGATGAAGTGGTGGCGCGTATCCTGTTTGGCAGCTCCGTGGCAAATCTATCGGCTATTCAGGCCGTGCAGCTCGCCTCCTCGCTGAACGCGTTGCGTGGCGGCGGCGGTGGCCTGAACCCGCTGGGCAAATTGCGTTCGGCTACGGGCATAGATCGCCTCCGGATATTGGGATCGGACAAAGCCACCGGTCGTGGAACCGCTTTGGCTGCGGGTCAGCATATCAGCGACGATATCTATGTAGAGATCATCACCGATGCACGGGGCTTTACTGCGACTCAACTGGAAATCAGCCTCAGCAAGAGCTTGTCCGTGCTTAGCCAGGCTGGTTCCTTCGGTTCGTCAGCCCTCAATGTCCGCTATAAAAAGGATTATTGATGAACAGGGCTACGGCGGCTCTTTCACTGCTCCTATTCCTTGCCGCATGTGAAAAGGAACCTGATTTCGATCAACGCTATGATCATATCGGCAATGAATTGGCGCAAAAGGTGAACGCGATCGAAAATGAAATGGCCGCCCAACAGTAGCAGGGCGGCCACAAAAGGCGCTAATGCGTGGTTTTCAGGGCACCAGATGGTCCGCGATATCACACGTTGAAGCGGAACAGCATGATGTCGCCATCCTGCGTTACATACTCTTTGCCCTCCGCACGCAACTTGCCTGCGTCACGCGCACCTGCCTCGCCATTATGGCGGACATAATCTTCATAAGCGATGGTCTCAGCACGGATGAAGCCGCGTTCGAAATCGCTGTGAATGGCGCCTGCAGCCTGCGGGGCTTTTGAACCCTTGTAGACGGTCCAGGCGCGCGCCTCCTTCGGCCCTACCGTGAAGAAGGTGATAAGGTCCAGAAGGTCATAGCCAGCGCGGATGATCCGGGTCAGGCCGGTTTCCTGAAGACCCAGATCGGCCAGGAATTCAGCACGGTCCTCAGCCGGCATGGTGACGATTTCCGCCTCGATGGCGGCCGAAACGATTACCGCCCGCGCCCCTTCCTTCGCGGCCTTGTCAAAAACGCGGGCGCTATGTTCATTGCCTTCGGCTGCGCCGCCTTCATCGACGTTGCAGACATAGAGAACGGGCTTGGCCGTTAGCAATTGCGCCTGTGCGAACAGCCGCTCTTCCTCCACGTCCTTAGGTTGCGTCAGTCGCGCGGGCTTTCCGGCCCGCAACAATTCCAAAGCCTGGCCCAGCACGGATGCGCCTGCCTTCGCCTCCTTGTCGCCTTGCTGCCCTTTCTTGACAAGATTGGGCACTCGCTTTTCAAGGCTCTCAAGGTCCGCGAGCATCAGCTCCGTTTCGACGGTTTCCGCGTCGGCGATGGGATCGATCTTGCCTTCGACATGGGTGATGTCATCATCGACGAAGCAGCGGAGCACATGCACGACCGCATCCACTTCCCGGATATTGGCGAGGAACTGATTGCCCAGACCCTCTCCCCTGGAGGCACCGCGCACCAGTCCTGCAATATCGACAAAGGCAAGCTGGGTTTCGATGATCTTCGCGCTGCCACCGATCTTGGCAATTTTATAAAGTCGTTCATCGGGCACCGCCACTTGGCCCACATTGGGTTCTATGGTGCAGAAAGGATAATTGGCCGCCTGCGCCGCCTGCGTCTCAGTAAGCGCATTGAAAAGCGTCGACTTGCCGACATTGGGAAGACCAACGATGCCGCAACGAAAACCCATAGCATTCTCCCTCTCCCCTATAGGGGAGAGGGCCGGGAGTGGGGAAGTTCTGCCCGGCCCTGTTAAATTTGACTATGGAGAACGAATGTTCCCCGCTTCCAATGCCTCTCCCCTGAAGGGTAGAGGGCTAACTCTCCTGCAGCCGTAACGCCACGTCATTCATGAACCGCGCATCATCTCCGCGCGCAAGCCATTCCGCCTCTGCGCCAATGGCGCCGAGCATGTCCGATAACGCATCTATATCGACCTTGGCATAGTTCCCCAGCACATAGCCATGAACCTTTGCCTTGTTGCCTGGATGGCCGATACCAATCCGCACGCGTCGGAACTCATTGCCGATGTGCGCTTCGGTCGAACGCAGGCCGTTATGCCCTGCAGTCCCGCCGCCGCGCTTGACCTTCACCTTATAGGGGGCAAGGTCCAGCTCGTCATGAAAGACAGTGACGTCCTCCGGGCCCAGCTTGTAGAAGCGCATGGCCTCTCCGATGGAGCGGCCACTTTCATTCATGAATATCGCAGGTTTCAGCAGCAGAATTTTTTCAGGGCCAAGCCGCCCCTCGGCGACCCAGCCCTGAAATTGCTTCTTCGGCGGCGTAAAGCCATGCATATCCGCAATGACATCGGCAGCCATAAACCCGACATTGTGCCGGTTGAGCGCATATTGAGCGCCCGGATTGCCGAGTCCTGCCCAGATCTGCATGACTTTATCGTCCCGCTATCTGAGCGGAGGAAATTATTCCCCGCCTTCCTCTTCGCCTTCAGCCGCAGCCGCTTCGCCTTCGGCCTTCTTCAGGGCGGAAGGAGCGACGATTGTGGCGATCGTGAAATCGCGGTCGTCAATGGCCGGGGTGGCGCCCGCAGGCAACTTCACATGGCTGATGTGGATGGCGTCACCCACGTCCGTGCCGGTCAGGTCGACGATCACATTATCGGGAATGCTGGCCGCATCACAAACCAGTTCGAGTTCGTGGCGAACGACGTTCAGCACACCGCCGCGCTTGATGCCGGGAGATGCTTCCTCATTTTGAAACAGGACGGGCACCGCAACGGTCACGCTCGTATGTTCGCCAACGCGCATGAAATCGACATGCAGGGGCCGGTCCGTCACTGGATGGAAAGCGACATCCTTCGGCAGCGTGCGCGCGGCTTTGCCGCCGACATCGACCATGACCACACTATTCATGAAATAGCCGGTGCCGAGCAGCTTGTTCAGCGCCTTTTCCTCGACGTGAATCATCACCGGTTCCTGATTGTCGCCATAAATTACGGCGGGCACGCGACCATTGCGGCGCAGGTCACGGGAGGCTCCCTTGCCAGCCCGTTCGCGCGCCTCGGCCGACAGCGTAAGCTGATCGCTCATATGCATGTCTCCAAAACTTGATGTACACAGATCCGTCACGCCTCCAGGGATGACCATGACGGGAAGCGCGCGTTTAGCAGTTAAGGCGCAAAAATCAAGCTATTCGACGCGCCTAACACGAAAGCCACGCTTCACCAGCAGGGCTTGCAGGCTATCGCGGCCCACCAGATGCCCCGTGCCCACGGCAATCAGCGGTGTACCCGGCCGTCGCATCAGCGCCTCTACCTGTCGTGCCCAACTCTTATTGCGGTTTGTAAGCAGTGGTCGGACGAGCGCCGGGGTATTGCCGAATTCTGCCATAAATTGGTGGGAGAGCCGCTCCACGTCACCGCTGAGCCATGCTGTTACCATGATCTTGTATGTGTTGTCCGCGCTGTCCGCTTCCTCGACAACCTGTGTCAGGAATTGCCGTTGGGCTGCCTCTGGCAGGCTGTCAAATATACCAAGCTGGCCCTCGACCGTTTCCAGGCCGATGATTGGTTTTCCTTTCTTCAGAAAGCGCGGCTCCAACTGGGATTCGACGCCTCCGCCGGTTTTCAGTTTCAAATCTTTCTGTAGGCCCGAGGAGAGCAGCAGCGCCGCTGCCCAGCTTTCATAGGGAGTCAGCGTTCCGTTGGTGAAGCTGTTTTTCTCCATCAGCGCGGCCAGCGCCGGGCGTCGCGCGGAGGGGACTCGCTCTGCTATGTCAGGAAGACCCGTTGTGCGACCCAGCTTTTCAAAGATCGCGGCGTTGCGGGTCTCATTTTCCAGCCCCGCAGCCTCCAGCACCAGCATGTCCGCGCGCTCGATGGCTTTCGTAATGGCAGGCGTTTCCCATACCAACCCTTGGGGCAGCATGTGGACCGTGCCAAAGAGCCAACCCTTGTGGCCGCCTTTTTCGATCAGCCACAGCGCAGGGGAGGGAGACGCCGAATCCGCCCCTGCACGTTTCTCTTCCCCACACCCGCTGAGGATAAGCGCTACAAGACCAAGGCAGAGGAGCAGATAAGCGCGCATGGCGACCTATGTAAGCGAGGGTACGAAGCCGTCAATGCTGAAGGGCGCGGTCCCCTTCGCAGGAGGCAGGAATGGATCGCGGGCTCGCGCGAACATCACTCCGGATGCTCGACCCGAGCGGCCTTTATTCCCAGCGCTTTCAAATAATCCTGCACGCTTTTTTTGCCGGCCAGATGTCCGGCGCCCACCGCAATGAAGACTGTTCCTGGAGTATCGAGCATCATCCTGATCTGCTCCGCCCAGTTTGCGTTACGCTGAAACAGCAGGGTTTGTGCAAGCTCCGGTGTTATTTCCAGCGACTCGTTCATCTTTTCGGCAAGTTGTTCCGGTTTTCCGGCGGCCCAGCGATCAATCAGCTCGCCAAAATCCTTTTCAACATCAGGCAAGCCGTCAACCGTGGCGTTCAGGAAGGCGATTTGTTGTTCCTCGGGCAGGTCGTTGAAATAGCCAAGCTGTTGTTCGGGCGTTTCCAGCGCCCCAATGGCCTTGCCTTCACTCTTCGCCGTCGCCGTCAGCGTCTTTTCCGCCCCCAGATTTGCCTCATATCCCAGCTTTCCCAATGGCGAAATGGCCAGCGTTATACCCGCCATCCACGGCTTGAAACGCTCAAACGCCTGCCAGGGAATGCCAGCCTGCGCCATCGCAGAAACATATTTGGCGCGCGCGCTCTCATTCAGCTTTTCGCTGAGCGGTGGTCCGTCGGGATCAAGCGCCAGCGCCGCGACCTTGCCTGCCATTTCGCCCTGATCTGGCTCGATGATCTCAAGCACCAGCTTTTCCGATGTGTCGAACGCCTGACGGACTTCGTCATCGAACCACAGAGTTCCGGGCTTCAGCACATGGACCGTGCCGAACAGATAAATGGTCGTATCCTCATCCTTCACCACCCAGAGCGCGGGATCGGCGCTGGCGAGATCTACGGCGTGATCCGGTAGTGTGGGCGCGCTCGCGCATCCTGAAAGGCCAAGTGCAAAAGCAAGCATCAGGGCAGGGAAACGAAATTTCATGGAATGGCGGCTCCAGTCTTGGAGAGGGGACCCCTCCGTCTATCGCAGGCATGACGGCAATCAAGAATAATGATGGTTATTTCGGCCGATATGAACGGGTCCAAAACGATAGCCTCGCTTGACCATCCGCCTGCCATGCGTCAAAGCGACGGCGAATAAAGACTTTCTATTGCACATGCGAAGGCGGATAAGGGTGAGCGATAACCGGCCCCTGAGTTTTCAGAATCTGATCCTTACGCTCCATGATTATTGGAGCAAACAGGGCTGCGTGATCCTTCAACCCTATGACATGCGCGTGGGTGCGGGCACCTTTCATCCCGCAACGACGCTGCGATCGCTGGGTCCTGACAAATGGAACTGCGCCTATGTCCAGCCAAGCCGCCGCCCGACCGATGGACGCTATGGCGAAAATCCCAATCGCTTGCAGCATTATTACCAATATCAGGTGATCATGAAGCCATCCCCGGCCAATCTGCAGGAACTGTATCTCGGCAGCCTTACGGAAATCGGGATTGATCCGCTGCTCCACGACATTCGCTTTGCCGAAGATGACTGGGAATCGCCGACGCTTGGCGCCTGGGGTCTTGGCTGGGAAGTCTGGTGCGACGGCATGGAAGTGACGCAGTTCACCTATTTCCAGCAAATGGGCGGCTTCGATTGCAAGCCGGTAACGGGCGAACTGACCTACGGACTTGAGCGGCTCGCCATGTATATTCAGGGGGTCGACAACGTCTATGATCTCGCCTTCAACGATGAGGGCGTGACCTATGGCGATGTATTCCTCGAAAACGAGCGCCAATTTTCCAAATGGAATTTTGAGGTCGCTGACACTGAAAAGCTTTTCCAATGGTTCCGCGATGCCGAAGCCGAGTGCAAGAGCTGCATCGAGAAAGACCTTCCGCTCCCCGCCTATGATCAGGCCATTGAGGCGAGCCATGTCTTCAACCTGCTGCAAGCGCGCGGGGTCATTTCAGTGGCTGAGCGTCAGGCCTATATCGGCCGCGTTCGCGATCTTGCCAAGGGAAGCTGTGAGGCGTGGATGAAGAAAAACGGGTGGGAGGCGTAGAGATGGCCGATTTTCTCCTCGAACTCCTCTCAGAAGAAATCCCGGCCCGCATGCAGGCTAAGGCGTCGGACGACCTTGCCCGCATGTTCACGGAGAAGTTGGCCGAAGCTGGCCTGAAAGCGGCAAGCCTTACCAGCTATGTGACGCCGCGTCGGCTGGCCCTTATCATCCAAGGTTTGCCCCTTCAGACGGAAGCGGTCACTGAGGAGCGGAAAGGTCCACGCGCTGACGCACCGGCTCAAGCGCTTGAAGGATTCCTGCGCTCCACTGGCCTGACCCGCGATCAACTCGTTGAACGTGAGGACAACAAGGGCAACAGCATCCTCTTCGCCGTCGTTGAAAAGCCGGGCCGCGCGACGACCGAAGTGATTGCGGAAATCGTTCCGACCATCATCCGCGCTTTCCCTTGGCCCAAATCCATGCGCTGGGGCAAGGCAAGCCAGACCACCGAGAGCCTCCGTTGGGTTCGCCCGCTCAAGGGCATAGTCGCGCTCCTTGGCGATGATGTCGTTGACCTCGAAGTGGAAGGCATCCGCTCGGGGAGCGTCACTTATGGTCACCGGTTCCATCATCCCGGCCAGATCACGATCGGCAATGCGGGCGACTATGTTGAAAAGCTGCGCCTCTGCCATGTGATAGTGGATCAGAATGAGCGGCAGCAACTCGTTGAAAACAAAGCCAAAGAGGCAGCGGCCGCTGCCGGCCTGATTCTCAGGGAAGACCAGGGCATGGTGACCGAGAACGCAGGCCTTACAGAATGGCCCGTGCCGCTGCTTGGCCATTTCGATCCTGTATTTCTGGAGGTGCCGCCGGAGGTGATTCAGCTCACCATGCGGACCAATCAGAAATATTTTGCCGTGCAGGACGCGCAAGGCAAACTCGCGCCGGGCTTCATCTGCACTGCCAATGTTGATGCGCATGACGGCGGCAAAGCGATTGTGGCAGGCAATCAGAAAGTCCTCGCCGCCCGCTTGTCCGACGCTCGCTTCTTTTGGGAGCAGGACAAGAAGACGAAGCTGGAGGAGCACGCCAAAAAGCTCAACCGCATTGTCTTCCACGAAAAGCTGGGCACAGTCGCCGACAAGGTCGACCGCGTCGCCAAATTGGCGCGCTGGCTGGTTGAAAAAGGCATTGTTGGTGCGGGCGAGCCTGATCGCGCTCGTCTGGCGAATATGGCCGAGCAGGCCGCCCGTCTCAGCAAGGCTGATCTCGTCACTGAAATGGTTGGAGAGTTCCCGGAACTTCAAGGCGTTATGGGCGGATATTATGCCCGCGCCGAGGGATTGCCGGAGGAAGTCGCCAACGCCATCCGCGATCACTACAAGCCTGTAGGACCGGGAGATGAAGTGCCGACTGCACCGGTGACGGTGGCAGTCAGTTTGGCAGATAAGCTGGATAGCATCGCCGGTTTTTTTGTTAATGAACTTAGACCGACCGGTTCTAAGGATCCTTACGCATTGAGACGTTCTGCCATGGGAGCGGCTGCCGTAATCATATCAGGCGGTTTAAGGTTGAACCTGTTTCCTGCAATTTTTCGCGCGACCGTCGAGATACTCATCAAACATGAACGGTCTCTCGCTCAAGAGGCAGTGGCTATCTTCGCGCGAATGCGTTCTACGTTCGGAGATAGAGCAAGCCATGAGGCGTTGATGGCTACGCTGAACAGCATGTCTACTCCTAAACAGGAAGCAGAAGGCCTAATCGTTCAGGCTGCCAAGTCTTCTCAAGATGTGCTTGATTTCTTTGCCGACCGTCTCAAAGTTCAGCAACGTGAGGCTGGCGTCCGCCACGATCTTATCGATGCCGTTTTCGCTCTCGGCGGAGAAGATGACCTCGTGCGCCTTCTCGCTCGTGTGAAGGCGCTTCAATCCTTCATCGCGACAGAAGACGGCGCAAACCTTCTCGCTGGATACAAGCGCGCGGCCAATATCCTGAAAAAGGAACCATTCAACGGTTCACCCACAATTTCCCTTTCCTATGCCCCTGAAAATGAGGAAGCTGCGTTGCTCGCAGCGTTGGATGCTGCGGAACTCCGGGCGGCTGATGCGGTTGAAAGGGAAGACTTTGAAGGCGCCATGTCCGCGCTCGCCTCATTGCGCGCGCCCATCGACGCTTTCTTTGACAAGGTAACGGTGAACGACACGGACGAGAAGAAGCGAGAGGCAAGGCTCGGAATTCTTGTGCGGGTTCGTAACGCCGTTCATCAAGTTGCTGATTTTTCGAGGATTGAAGGTTGAATCACAACAGCATCACTCCGGCGTTTCTGCGAAGGCCGGAAGCTGCAGCCAGAGCCGCGGCCTTTGCCAGCTCCGGCCCCGGATGAGATCCAGACGGTGAGCCTCCATTTTTCCTAATTCTTACAACTTTCGGGCGGCAGCCGCCTGAGTTCACAGATTTCATCAGTGCAGGGATGATCGACGAAATGACCAAATATGTGTACCGGTTCGGTGGCGGCGTTTCCGACGGCGGCAACGGCGACAAGAACCTGCTGGGCGGCAAAGGCGCGAACCTGGACGGAATGGCTTCCATCGGTTTGCCCGTGCCTCCGGGTTTCACGATCACGACCGAAATGTGCACTCGCTATTATGAAGAGGGCGAGACCTATCCCGAGAGCCTGTATGAGGAAGTGAAGCACGGCGTCGCTCATATCGAGGGTATCACTGGCAAGCGTTTCGGCGATGCTGCCGACCCGTTGCTTGTATCCGTCCGTTCCGGCGCGCGTGTGTCCATGCCGGGCATGATGGACACTGTCCTTAATCTTGGCCTTAACGATGAGACGGTTCAGGGCCTTGCTGCCGCATCTGGCGACGAGCGTTTTGCCTGGGACAGCTATCGCCGCTTCATTCAGATGTATTCTGACGTTGTTCTTGGCCTCGACCACGGCGCGTTCGAAGAAGCTCTGGAAATTGCCAAGGAAAACAATGGTTTTTCTCTTGATACGGAGATGCGGGCGGAAGATTGGAAAGGGCTCGTTGCCGAATACAAGGCCATTGTGGCCGACCAGTGGAAGAAGCCCTTCCCGCAGGATGTGAACGATCAGCTATGGGGCGCCATCAGCGCCGTTTTCGGTTCCTGGCAGGCTGAGCGGGCCAAAGTCTACCGCCGGTTGAACTCTATTCCCGGGGATTGGGGCACGGCGGTCAATGTGCAGGCGATGGTATTCGGAAACATGGGTGATACGTCCGCCACGGGCGTTGCCTTCACCCGCGATCCCGCGACCGGAGAGAATTGCTATTATGGCGAATTCCTGATCAATGCGCAGGGTGAGGACGTCGTGGCGGGTATCCGTACGCCACAATATCTCACCAAACAGGCGCGTGAACGGGCAGGGGCCAAGCTCCCTTCCATGGAAGAGGCCATGCCCGAGACCTATGCCGAACTCGCTAAGGTTTTCGCTATCCTGGAAACGCATTATCGCGATATGCAGGACATCGAATTCACCGTGCAGCAGGGCAAGCTCTGGATGCTCCAGACCCGCTCGGGCAAGCGTACGGCAAAGGCGGCGCTGAAGATCGCCGTGGACATGGCGAATGAAGGCCTCATTACGCAGGAGGAGGCTATCGCCCGCGTGGATCCGGCCGCGCTCGATCAGCTTCTTCACCCGACGCTTGATCCAAAGGCTCCCCGCGACGTGCTGACCAAGGGGCTTCCCGCTTCTCCGGGCGCTGCGTCCGGTATCATCGTGTTCGATGCTGACGCCGCCGAGCGCCGCGCGGAACTGGGCGAGGCGGTTATTCTGGTTCGGATCGAAACCAGCCCCGAAGATATTCATGGCATGCACGCCGCCAAGGGCATTCTGACTGCCCGTGGGGGCATGACGTCACACGCCGCCGTGGTGGCGCGTGGCATGGGCCGCCCCTGCGTTTCCGGCGCTGGCGGGCTTTCGATCGATGCCAAGAACAGCGTTCTCAATGTCGGTGGGCGCAGGCTTGTCGAAGGCGACGTGATCACAATAGATGGTGCCTCGGGAGAGGTCATGGCGGGCGAAGTGCCCACCGTTCAGCCGGAACTTGCGGGTGATTTCGGGACGCTTATGGAATGGGCCGACAAGGTTCGCCGCCTCAAAGTCCGTGCCAATGCCGAAACGCCGCTTGATTGTCAGACTGCCCGCGATTTTGGGGCCGAGGGCGTGGGCCTTTGCCGCACCGAACATATGTTCTTCGACACGGCGCGAATCACGGCCGTCCGTCAGATGATCCTGGCCGATACGGAAAAGGGCAGACGGGAGGCGTTGGCAAAGCTGCTTCCGGAGCAACGCAGCGATTTCACGGGGATTTTCCGCGTGATGGCCGGCCTTCCGGTCACAATCCGGTTGCTCGACCCGCCGCTCCACGAATTTTTGCCTCATGGAGAGGCAGAGTTCGCTGAAGTGGCTGAGGCTGCCGGCGTCGGCGTGGAAGCGCTGAAACGCCGCGCCACTGAACTGCATGAGTTTAATCCCATGCTTGGACATCGCGGATGCCGATTGGGTGTCACTTATCCGGAAATCTACGAAATGCAGGCGCGCGCCATTTTCGAGGCGGCGATCAATGTCGCCATCGAATCCGGGGTAGCGCCGATTCCGGAAGTGATGATTCCCCTCGTCGCTACCCGCAAGGAACTGGAACTCATGAAGACGGTCGTCGTGAAGGCCGCTGAAGCGGTTTTCGCGGAAACCGGCCGCACCGTGGACTATCTGATCGGCACCATGATTGAGCTCCCCCGGGCCGCCCTGAAAGCAGGAGAGATCGCTGAAGTCGGCGAATTCTTCTCATTCGGCACCAATGATCTGACGCAAACGACTATTGGTATCAGTCGCGACGACGCAGGCCGTTTCCTGACGCAATATGTCGACAAGGGCATTTTCCCCCGTGATCCCTTCGTGAGCCTGGACATCGAAGGCGTGGGTGAACTGATCGAACTCGCTGCCGAACGCGGGAGAGCGGCTCGTCCAGGGATCAAACTTGGCATTTGCGGCGAGCATGGAGGCGACCCTGCTTCCATTGCATTCTGTGAGCAAACGGGCCTCGATTATGTTTCCGCGTCGCCCTATCGCGTGCCCATCGCACGCCTCGCCGCGGCACAGGCGGCGTTGAAGGCGAAGGAATAAATAAAATTCGCATAGGCAAAAAAGGGGGTTGTCAGAAACGGCTCCCCCGCCTATCTGCGGCACTCCCAAGCGCCCGTAGCTCAGCTGGATAGAGCATCAGACTACGAATCTGAGGGTCGGACGTTCGAATCGTTCCGGGCGCACCATTTCCCAAAAGAGGGAAAAATGGGGCATGTCACCTGATCAGGTACTTGGGGCCTTTCGAACCAAAAGTTCAAGCGCGAGTTGGATATTATTCCCCTTGCTGCGGAAAGCAGTCGTGTTTCCCATATGTTGTCCAGCTCGTACAATGTCGAGATGCGGCGGAGCGAACATATTGCGGCAATTTATCACGCGCTACGATGGCGACCGTTGAGAATGTTCCATTGATCTGGCAAAATCACTCAAGGAAAAGACCACAAGCATTCTTTGTCTGCGCGTCGCAGGCTAGAGGGCTGACATATGAATTGGATTTAAAATGAATCTTGCGACAGACGCGGCTACTTTTCGGAAAATTCTGGGGCATTACCCTACTGGCGTGTGCGCCATCACCGCGATGTCAGATACCGGAATCCCATCTGCGATGGTTGTCGGCTCATTTACGTCTGTCTCACTAGATCCGCCGCTGGTTGCATTTTTGCCGGATAAATCTTCAACGAGCTGGCCCAAGATTGAAGCGAGTGGGCGCTTTTGCGTCAATGTCCTGGGCGACAATCAAGAGGCGCTGTGCCGGGTTCTCGCTTCCAAGGCCGAAGACAAGTTCGCCAATGTCTCCTATCATCTGTCGGAACAGGGGACGCCAATATTGGAGGGCGCGCTGGCCTGGATTGATTGCGACCTCTATGCTGTTCATGAGGCAGGCGACCACTACATCGCAATAGGTCAGGTGAATTCGCTCGACCTTCATCATCCTGGCAGTCCTCTTATTTTCCATAAGGGAGGCTATTGCCAGCTATCCTCGGGCGAGATTGTGCCAAGCGCAAATGGATAAAACGGTCGATGCGATCGATCGATGAATAGTGAGCGTCCATCTTCAGAAAGATTGAGTGTTCGCGCGTCTCCGCTCTTTCTGAGGTGTGGTGCGCCCCTGATGCATTCGCGGCCTGTTTCTCGGCGAGTCAACATCAGCGGCCGCGACAGAGGAGATCCTGCGCCACGAGCATATTTTGAACGACCGCAAAGGCTGTGCGTATCGTCTGGATTGTAATGAGCGGCATTCGCAATAGTGCTTGACTGTGAGAATGCCTCGCAATAACAGAACCCCAACAAAAAGGGGTAAGCATGTTCATGTCCAATTCCAAAGATCTCACCGCCGCGCCAGCGTTCTTGGCACTTTCCTGTGTTGGCTTCCTTGCGTCCGCGCCAGCAATGGCTGCAGATGATGCTGGTGCGGGCGCAGATCGAACGGCGGACTCAATTTTTGTTAACGGCCAATATCAACAGGAACCGATTGCTCCGAAGGCAACCGCACCGCTTCTTGATACACCGCGCTCGATCGCGATCATTAGCAAGGAAGTGATCAAGGACACAGGTTCGGCGACGCTGGTTGAGGCGCTTCGCACTGTGCCCGGAATTACGTTTGGCGCGGCGGAAGGCGGCAATCCCATGGGCGACCGGCCCTTCATTCGCGGCTTCGACAGTCAAGGGAGCACTTTTGTCGACGGGGTTCGCGATCCTTCTGCGCAATCGCGCGAAGTGTTCGCGGTTGAACAGATACAGATCGTTCGTGGATCGGATTCGACATTGGGCGGACGCGGCAGCGCAGGCGGATCGCTTAACATCGTTTCCAAACTTCCGGTGGCGGAAACATTCGCTGCTGGCGCAGTCAGCGTGGGGAACGCCGATTACAAGCGCGCCACTGCCGATATAAATTATCGCGTTAACGACCTTATTGCTTTCCGCATCAATGGAATGTGGCATGATCAGGATGTGGCTGGCAGGGACGCGATCTGGCAGAAACGTTGGGGCATTGCGCCTTCTGTGACCATCGGCGTCGACGGTCCGACGAAGCTTACGCTCGCATATTATCATCTCGAAACGGACGAACTGCCCGATAGCGGTTTTCC
>DATCYF010000017.1:0-183324 GCA_036570425.1 Rhizorhapis sp.
CCAGCAACCATGGTTGACGCGGGATGGAGCAGCCCGGTAGCTCGTCAGGCTCATAACCTGAAGGTCGCAGGTTCAAATCCTGCTCCCGCAACCAACGCCATAAAACTACACACGCCGCCCCTCCAGGCGGCGTTGTCGTTCGAGGCTAACACACCCAAAACCCTCCGCAGACGCAGCTGAACCTCCAGCAGGCCCATCCGCCTGTCCGACGGCCTATAACCATCCCGCCGATGAAGGCAGAGACCTATCCCGGCCCCGGTCACATCCTCGCCAAAAGATGCTCCTCCAAAACGGCCTCGGGTCTATGATTTAGACTCAGGGCCTATCAAAACGCTCGTAAGTTAGGTCGGTTGATTCAATGTCGGCCTGAAGAGACGTTACCAGGAGTGATCTGATTTGGCTTTCGGAGGCGCAGATGGGCCGGATAGAACCGTATTGCCCGCTCTCACGCGGTGTTCCGCGGGTGCATGATCGACGGATCGTCAGCGATATCATCTTCGTGGTCCACAACGGTTTGCGGTGGCACAGTGCTCCGGCCGGGTACGGTCCGCACAAGACGATCTACAGCCGTTCCATCCGCTGGAGCGGGGCCGGCGTGTTCAACTGAATCTTCGCGGCGCTGGCAGCCAAGGGCCGCAAACCTGACGAGTTGTTAATCGATGCGACCCATCTAAAGCTATCGCATAACCCCAAGCCTACCCAAATGGCGCTGTTCCCCGATGTATCCGACGGACCAAGACGGTCTGAACTCGAAGCTGCACGCGGTTTGCGACGGCCAGGGTTGGCTGCTGAGCGAGGGGGAAATGAGCGATCATAAGGGTGCGGCGCTCATGATCGATGCCTTTCCAAAGTCCAAAACGCTGCCCGGAGACAGGGGTTGCGACGCCAACTGGTTCCGTGCCGCACTCCCCAACCTGAAAGTGCTGATCCCTCATGACATCCTGTTCTACCGCCGCCGTCACAAGATCGAGAATATGCTCGGAAGGCTTAAGGACTGGGGACGTATCCACACCCGCTAAGATCGGTGCGCGCGCATCTTCATGTCTGCCATCTCCATCGCCGCCGTTGTCATCCATTGGCTCTGATCAACGAGTTCTGAGCCTAGATGGAGGCATATGCTTCAACTTTGATGTAGTTCGCACACTCATGGCCGGTTAAGAGGTCGAGTAGTTTTCCGACGCTACGCCAAAGTGGCATCGGTGGTTCGTGCGTTTGCCTCTTCCAACAGCCGTTTGAGCTTGGAAAACATTTGTTCGCGGGGTTCAGATCGGAAGAATAGGATCGTAGGAAGAAGAGCTTGATCCTGCTCGCCTTGAGGATCTTACGCACGTGGCTGCCCTTGTGCCTGGCGAGATTGTCGACGACGATGCTCCGTGATCCCAGCGCGGCACCAACTGCGATCAGTCAGTTCATGGAACAGGCACAGTGACATTGTTCGACGGAGCAATGGCCTATCACCACAGAGGAAAGGCACCCGGCGGCGCGATCAATAGCGACGGCGGCCTTGAGCGGACGAGACTGGTTTGATGACCAGGAAGCGGCCGCGAGATGGCGCAAAGCGCTGACAGGCGAGATAATGGCGATGACTTCGGCCAGTCCGGCTTTCCTGAGAGCGAAGTTCCGATGAGGGTCAGCGTGCAAGGTTGGTCGATCAGGTCGCCGGTGACCGAGCGGTGCGAGCCGGTGCTGAGCCGCGCCTTCCAGTTCTAGAATAATATCGATGGCCGATACCGTAGTCCTATCGAGGAAAGGTTCGCTTCGGCGCTGTTCCACAGCCGCCGAAGGCATGGACGAAAGCGAGCATCTAACCAACAGCCAAGCAATGATTGTTAACACGCGCTGCATTTCCCCCGGGATTGCCTGACGATACACAAGGTCGGTTTGCGCGATCCGTGATATGTTGGCTTTAGCAACCATTTCGATTATGGGCACGCCTGAGGAGTAGGCTAGCCTTGCTCCCCATAGATCGCGCCGGTGCCCGAAAGGGCTTAATTCGGGAACACGGTGAGGAGGGTCCGCCATCCAAATCCGGGGCTGTCCCTGCAACTGTGAGCGGCGAGCGCGATGCACATCCGCATCCCTCCCAAAAAGGGACGGATGCAGCCACTGGGCCGGACGCTAAATCATGCGAGGCTTGGGAAGGCTGTGCATCAAGCTATGACCTGCGAGCCAGGAGACCTGCCGGCGTCTGGTCGCTCTTGCCTTGGTCCAGGGGATGGTCACGGTACGGTTTCTTTCCGTTTGAGCGACGAACCTGTGCGGCTGTGGCCGCATGGGTGCGTGGTGACTGGTGCTTTGGCGTCTGCCTGTCGCCGCGTGTGCGGTAGATCAAACAGCGGGGGCGTTACGCTCGCCGCATTCGCAGGAGCATGAAAATGGCTGAACGAACGGAAGAGCAACACACCGAGAAGATGAAAAAGAAGCAGGCCGCCCATGATCAGATCGTCGCGGCCAAGACGATCGAAAAGGGTCTGCTTATCGTGCACACGGGCAAGGGCAAAGGCAAGACGACAGCGGCACTGGGCATGGTGGTCCGCGCAATCGGCCATGGCAAGAAGATCGGTGTCGTCCAGTTCGTGAAGGGTGCGATGACTACGGGCGAGAAGCCGGTGTTCGATGCTTTCCCCGATCAAGTCGAATTCAAACCGATGGGCGAGGGTTTCACGTGGGACACGCAGGATCGCGCGCGCGATATTGCTATGGCACGCAGAGCTTGGGAGGAGGTCAAGCGGATGATCGCTGATCCAGGCTATGACATGGTAGTTGCCGATGAACTCAACATCGTCCTGCGCTACGACTATCTGCCGCTCGACGAAGTCGTTGCAGCTCTCAAGGCCAAGCCCGCCATGACCCATGTGATCGTGACTGGCCGGAACGCACCCGATGCACTCGTCGAGATAGCCGACCTGGTGACTGAGATGGCTTTGGTGAAACATCCTTTCCGGGGCGGCGTGAAGGCCCAGGCCGGGATCGAATTTTGATGGAAGAACCCGGGCCATATCCCTGTGCGGCATCGGCGGCCGACATGCTGGAGGCTTTGTTGGTATGGCGCCGGGACGTACGCCACTTTCTGGCGCGTCCGATCCCCGAAAACGAGATGGAACGATTGTTCGCATTGGCCCAGCTCGCCCCTTCGGTCGGGAATGCTCAGCCCTGGCGCTATTTGCGCGTTCGCTCGGCGTTCGTTCGCGGCGCGCTGGCCGATCATGTCGATGAAGCTGCCCGGCAGGCGGGGCAGACCTATGGCACTGGAGATCGCGCCGCGCTGTATGCATCACTCAAGTTGCATGGGTTGCGCGAAGCACCCGAAATCCTGGCGGTTTTCTCCGACGAAGCACCGGCTGCCGGGCATGGTCTGGGCGTCGCGACAATGCCGGAGGCACTGCGCTATTCGACTGTGCTGGCGATCCACACCCTCTGGCTGGCCGCCCAGAGCCGCGGCATTGGCCTTGGCTGGGTTTCGATCCTCGATCCAAAAAGCATTGCCATGATGCTTGATGCACCCAAGCACTGGCATTTCATGGCACTGTTATGCGTGGGTTATCCCGAGACACCGTCAGATGTGCCTGAACTCGAACGCAGCGATTGGCAGGCGCGGCAGGACTGGCGCGTTCATGTCAGCGAACGCTGATCGCCATCGTGCCTATAAAGGTGAATGTTCGCTCCCAAGCAATTCCGTTGGTTTCGTAGACCCCAGCCGACTTTACGCTATATAGCACTGATGGCACATACACCCGCAAAATTGATAATCCGCCTGGCTGAAATTTCCGATGCCAAGGCGATAGCTACTCTCTCCGCCAAGGTTTACGGCAAGGCTCACGCCTTTTCCGAGCCGCAAGTTCGCGGTCAGATCAACAACTTTCCCGAGGGACAATTTGTCGCTGAATACGAAGGGGTAATTGTAGGGCATTGCGCAACGCTCATCGTGTCCGAACAGGTCGCTTTTACGCCGCACAACTGGACAGAGATAACGGGTGGCGGCTTTGCCTCCCGGCACGATAGCGATGGCGATATTCTGTACGGCATGGAAGTGTGTGTGAACCCGGAATTCCGGCGTCTGCGCATCGGTCAACGCTTCTATCGGAAGCGCCAGAAACTATGTCAGGACTTCGAATTGAAAGGCATAGCTTTCGCCGGGCGAATGCCTGGCTATTCACGCCGCCGGAAGGAATTCCCCGATCCACACGCCTATCTTGAAGCAGTGATGGAAAAGCGCGTGCGCGACTCTGTTCTCAATTTTCAGATGAGCCAGGGATATGAGCCGAAGGAAATTCTTCCGGACTATCTGCCCAGCGACAAGGAAAGCGGCGGCAATGCGGTATTAATGTTCTGGGCCAATCCTTTGGCGCCACAACATGCCACAGTACGCGAAAACGGCATCAGAACACGCTTGCCCGCTTCGGTACGCGTAGCGACCGTGCAGTTCCAAATGCGCCGTATCTCCCAGATCTCGGAATTTGAAGAGCAGGTCGAATATTTCGTTGACGTGGCATCCGATTACCACGCCGATTTCGTGGTCTTTCCTGAGCTCTTCACTCTTGAACTGCTGTCCATCGAGGGGGAAAAGCTGGCACCGGCACCGGCCATCGAAAAAATATCAGAATATACCGACCGCTTCTGCGCCTTTATGGGCAAGCTCGCGGTAAGCTACAACATAAACATCATTGGCGGTTCGCATCCGACGAAGGTCGAGAATGGCGATATTCGCAACATCAGCTATGTGTTCCTGCGCGATGGCGCCATGTACACGCAGGACAAGCTGCATCCGACTCCCGCGGAGCGGCGCTGGTGGAACATCAAGGGCGGATATGGCGCCAATGCGATTCCCACCGACTGCGGCCCGATCGGAGTCATGATTTGCTATGATTCCGAGTTCCCGGAGCTGGCCCGCCACCTCGTCAATCAGGGAGCAATGCTTCTGTTCGTTCCCTTCTGCACGGACGAGCGGCGTGGCTATCTTCGGGTGCGCTATTGCTGTCAGGCCCGCGCCGTCGAAAATCAATGCTACGTCATTACCTCGGGCGTGGTCGGCAATTTGCCCAATGTCGAGAATATGGACATCCACTATGCGGAAAGCGCGATCTTGACCCCGTCTGACTTCCCCTTCGCGCGCGATGGCGTGGCGGCAGACACCGCCCCGAATACGGAAACAATCGCGATTGCCGACCTTTCCCTCGCTGACCTGCTCACCAGCAGGCAATCAGGCGCAGTGCAGAATCTGAAGGATCGACGCTTCGACCTTTATCGTGTTGAGTGGAAGGAGAAATAGGCGGTAATGAGCTTGAACGCCTCCATGCGAAATGCATCAAAGCTGCTGAGGATGACCAGCGCATTTTGCAAAAAGTGACGGAAGGGCGTAAGAAGCGCGCTCACGCCAAGATTAAATGGATTAGTGCGATCTTCCGGAGCAGTCTGCACGAGACCGGCCATTTGGGTTTGCCAGTCACTCATCGATGGAACTTTGGTTCCGTGTAGCAATTGAAAGCCGGTGCGTGTGCCGGGAAGGGTAAAATGGCCAGCGGAAATGAATTCGGGCTTTCCCGCCGTGACGCGTTGATTTCGGCCAGCGCATCGGCAGCACTGGCAGCGGCACCAAGCAGTGCCGCACCCCGTCCAACTCCAACTTCTGTCGGGTCACCACCATCCATGCATAAAATCAGTCTGAAGGTGAACGGCGATACTCACCTGCTCGATCTCGATACGCGTACCACTTTGCTTGATGCCTTGCGCGAACATCTGAAGCTTACCGGGACCAAGAAGGGTTGCGATCATGGCCAATGCGGTGCCTGTACCGTGATTGTCGATGGCAGGCGGATCAATTCCTGCCTCACTCTGGCCGTCATGCACGGGGACGACAGCATCACCACGATCGAAGGTCTGGGGTCGCCGGAGAATCTTCATCCCATGCAGGCGGCCTTTGTCAGGCATGATGCATTTCAATGCGGCTATTGCACGCCCGGTCAGATATGCTCGGCCGTGGCGGTGCTTGACGAGATCAAGGCGAGCATGCCCAGCCATGTGAGCAGCGATCTCGATGCCGCATCCTATCTGGACGCCTCCGAAATCCGAGAACGGATGAGCGGCAACATCTGCCGCTGCGGCGCCTATTCGAACATCGTGGAAGCGATAGAGGAAGTCGCGGGAGAGAAGGCGTGAAGCCATTCAACTATGAGCGTGCTCATGCCCCGGCCGATGCAGCACGGATCGTGGCATCGACGCCTGGCGCGCGCTTCATCGCCGGGGGGACCAACCTGCTGGACCTCATGAAGCTGCAGATCGAAACGCCAGCGCACCTGGTCGATATCAACGGGCTGGATTTTGACAAAATCGAAGACACGCCCGATGGCGGCCTCCGGATCGGGGCACTGGTCCGCAATAGCGATTTGGCAGCGCACAAGCGCGTCCGGCGTGACTATCCCCTGCTTGCGCGCGCGCTCCTCGCCGGAGCATCCGGCCAGCTTCGTAACAGGGCGACCACGGCGGGCAATCTTCTCCAGCGGACACGCTGCCCGTATTTCTATGACACGAACCAGCCTTGCAACAAGCGCAAGCCCGGAAGCGGCTGCGCAGCGATTGGCGGTTTCAACCGGAATCTGGCGATAGTGGGTGGAAGCGATGCCTGTATCGCCACGCACCCCAGCGACATGGCGGTGGCAATGCGCGCGTTGGATGCGACTGTCGAAACGGTCGGTTCAGATGGCCAGACGCGGCAATACCCTATCGCCGAATTCCATACGCTTCCCGGATCGACGCCCCATGTCGAAAATGTGCTGAAGCCGGGCGAACTCATCGCGGCGGTGACGCTGCCCCCGGCTGTCGGGGGTTATCAGGCCTATCATAAGGTGCGCGACCGGGCATCTTATGCCTTCGCATTGATATCCGTCGCGGTCGTTATACAGCCCAATGCAAGCGGCCGGGTCGCCTTGGGTGGTGTCGCGCCGCGTCCGTGGCGCGTAGAAGCCGCCGAGCAGGACCTGTCGCGGGGAGCTAGGCCTATCGCCTCGGCGCTGCTGGCAGATGCAAATCCTACCGAACAAAACGCATTCAAGCTGGCCTTGGTCGAGCGCACGCTCAGCGCGCTGATGGCGCAGGCGAAAGGCTGATCCATGATATTCGACACACCCGCCACGACCAACCCGATTGATCAGTTGAAGGTCATTGGCCAACCGGCCGATCGCGTCGATGGCCCGCGGAAGGTTTCGGGCAAGGCGCCCTATGCCTATGAGCGGCACGACATGGTGCCTGATCCCGCCTATGGCGTCATTCTGGGCTCCGCCATTGCGAAAGGTCGCATAATATCAATCGATTCCCGTGATGCCGAGAGCGCCCCCGGCGTCCTCGCCATCGTTACCGCTGACAATGCGGGCAAGCTTGGCAAGGCAAGCAACCATACTGCGCATATGCTGGCGGGGCCGACGGTAGAACATTATGATCAGGCTGTCGCGCTGGTGGTCGCTGAGAGCTTTGAACAGGCACGCGCCGCAGCGGCGCTGATCCGTGTGGATTATGAACGAACGGAAGGCGCCTTCGACCTCGCTGCCGTCAAGGACAAGGCTATCAAGCCTGAAGAAGGTCTTGGTGGCCCTGCTGACACTGCAGTGGGCGATTTTGCGGGTGCTTTCGCCAGTGCGACGATCAAACTGGACCAGCTATATTCGACCCCCGATCAAAGCCATTCAATGATGGAGCCGCATGCAACGACTGCAGCATGGAACAACGACAAGCTGACGATCTGGACATCTAATCAGATGATTGCATGGGCTGTCGGCGACCTTGCACAGACGTTGCGTATGCCCAAGGAAAGCATTCACGTCATGTCGCCCTTCATCGGCGGGGGGTTTGGAGGAAAGCTGTGGATACGCAGCGACGCAGTCATGGCGGCATTAGGTGCCAGGGCAGCGGGCCGCCCGGTCAAGGTCACGCTGATGAGACCGCAGGTCCCCAATAATACGACGCACCGGCCCGCGACCATTCAGCGCATCCGGATCGGCGTCGATCACGACGGCAGGATTGTGGCGATCGGCCATGAAAGCTGGTCCGGGGACTTGCCCGGTGGCGGACCCGAAACCGCCGTCAGCCAGACGCGCCTTCTCTATGCCGGCGCCAACCGGATGACCGCCATGCGGCTTGCGACGCTTGACCTGCCGGAAGGCAACGCGATGCGCGCGCCCGGTGAAGCGCCGGGAATGATGGCGCTGGAAATTGCCATTGATGAAATCGCTGAAAAAGCCGGGCTCGACCCGGTCGCGTTTCGCATCATTAATGACACGCAAGTCGATCCCGAAAATCCGGGACGGCCCTTTTCGCAACGCAATCTGATCGGCTGCCTCAAGACCGGAGCGGAGCGCTTCGGATGGAGCGCCCGCAGCGCGCAGCCTGGCAAGGTGCGCGAAGGCCGCTGGCTGGTGGGGATGGGCGTCGCTGCGGCGTTTCGGAACAATTTGCTCACGAAATCTGCCGCGCGTGTGGGATTGGATCGGCGGGGCACGGTAATGGTCGAGACTGATATGACCGATATCGGCACCGGCAGCTATACGATCATAGCGCAGACGGCTGCCGAAACGCTGGGTGTGCCCATTGAGCGGGTGGATGTGCGGCTGGGAGACTCCCGCTTCCCCATATCGGCGGGATCGGGCGGGCAATGGGGTGCCAATAACTCGACTTCCGGTGTCTATGCAGCCTGCATGAAATTGCGCGAAGCCATCGCGCAAAAGCTGGGAGTTGATCCCGGGCAGGCCGAATTTGCCGACGGATATGTGCGCGCAGGCAATCTCAGTTTCACATTGGCCGATGTGGCGGAAGAGGCTGATCTGTGGGCCGAGGACGCCATTCAATATGGCGATCTGGACAAACGCTACCAGCAATCGACCTTCGGCGCGCATTTCGTCGAGGTGGCCGTAGACGCCGCAACGGGAGAAATCCGCGTGCGGAGAATGCTCGCTGTATGTGCCGCCGGCCGTATTCTCAATCCCAAAACCGCGCGAAGCCAGGTCATCGGCGCTATGACCATGGGCGTGGGCGCCGCGCTTATGGAAGAAGCGGTCGTCGACAAGCGCTTTGGGTATTTCGTCAACCATGACCTTGCGAGCTATGAGGTGCCGGTCCATGCGGATATCCCGCACCAGGATGTGATCTTTCTGGAAGAAACCGATCCGATTTCTTCCCCAATGAAAGCTAAGGGAGTGGGCGAGCTTGGCATTTGCGGGGTGGCTGCGGCCGTTGCGAATGCGGTATACAACGCAACTGGCATTCGCGTGAGGGACTATCCCATTACGCTAGACAAGTTCATCGATCGGTTGCCGATGGCGTGACCGGCATATTTTCGGCATGTTCAAGCTCTTCCGGACTGTCGATATCGACAAGCCAATGGGCGGGCGCGGCAAGCTGGGCCGCGTCGGCAAGCAACCCGCGCGCTCCCTGGTCACCGCTTAATCGTGAAATATCTGCCCACAATTCACGGCCAAAAAGGGCCGGCACCATCGGCCGACCCGCATTGCCCGTGGCGATGGCAGGCGGCGAATATTGTTCAAGGAGCGCTTCGAAATGCGATCGGGGAACGAACGGCATATCCGAAAGGACGATGAGGCAGGCCTCGCACGCAGTGGCCTCCGCGCGTGCGATGCCGGCAGCCAAAGAAACCGAAAGTGGCTCACCCGGACGCAGCCATGCGACGTCGAACCCCAACGCCGCAAAGTCCACAGGCAAGGAAGACGAACAGACTGCAATATGGCGACCGAACGGAATAGGAGAAAGCGTGTTGGCCGCGTGCTGGACGAGCGGCCTGCCATGCAGAGGCGCAGCAAGTTTGTCTGCCACGCCAAACCTCGTCGAGCGACCGGCCGCCAATAATATCAGGGCTACGGCCTCAGGTTCGATCATAGCTGGACAAGCCTTTTTGGAAATTTGTGTAAAGTGATGAGTCACGACATAACGCATTTCAATGCCGGAATGGCCATGGAGATGGAATTGGGATTGCCATCGAACCTGTGCCTGCCTGTAACGATCATATGATCGCGCAAGGCTTCACCGATAATGCGGCAGTCAGGGCCCTGGCCGCAGCGAACGGCGCTTTGTGCACCATTGTCACAATCGAAGGTTCCTATTCACGCCGGATCGGCGCTCAACTGGCGGTGCTGGAGGATGGATCGATTGTCGGTAGCCTGGCCGACGGTTGCCTGGAAGCACAACTGGCACACGAAGCCCGCAACGCAGCCGGTGGAACGGCCTGCCTGAGGCGTTTTGGCAAGGGTTCGCCGCTGATCGATTTCCGCCTGCCATGCGGCGCGGGTATCGACGTTGTGATTGATCCGCAGCCGGACCGCCCGGCGATTGAGGCTCTTGTCAATCAGCTTGACCGTCGGCGTTCCGCTAGGCTTTCAGTCAGCACTCCAGCGATGCCGATGCCATTTGTGCGTCATTACCGGCCCGAACTGCGTGTCGTCATTCTGGGCAGCGGGCCAGAAGCCCAAGCGCTCGCTCATCAGGCAAATGCCTTCGGTTTGCAAACGGAGCTGATGCAACCCCGCAACGCGGCAGGCGGGGAACTCACCCTTTATCAACCCGCGGATGTGCCGCTGGACAAGTGGACGGCCGTTGTGGCGCTTTTCCATGATCATGCATGGGAAAGCGGCGTGCTTCCCTGGGCGCTTGCATCGGAGGCCTTTTATGTTGGCGCACAGGGTGGCTGGGTGGCACGCGAGCAGCGCAAGACCATGCTGACGAACGCCGGCCTGCTGCCTTCACAAACCGCGCGCCTCCGCAGTCCGGTCGGACTGATTGGACATGCACGCGACCCGGCCGTTCTTGCCCTTTCGATTCTGGCGGAAATTGTACGCGACTATGAAGCGTTGGTTGATCGAGACTCAGATGAATGACCGATATGGGAATTGGTGATCCAATTCGCGACGACTTGAAGGTGAAGCTTCCCAGCGCCCGAGCTTGGAACACGCTGACGTTTCCGTCGGCCGACACCGAGCGGGCGTGTATGCATCAATCTTTCTTTACCAGGCCGCCGAGCACGACTACCAGCATCAGGCCCGACACCCACCCGACGAAGGCGAGCGCCCAGGTGAAGAACTGCAGTGCCCAGCCCCAGTACAGCGGCTCGTGATTGTCGCCGGTCAGCCGCGCCTTCCAGTCGGCCTTGGAGCCGAGACTGATCACCGGTAGCAGCACATCAAGTGCATACGCTGGCGCGAATAATTCCTGGTACTTCGGCATTATAGGTTCGCAGGGTGTAAAGTCGCCGGCCCGCGCCCGGATCGCCACACAGACAGGATCGGGTGTGGCCTTGCTTGAAGTCAGCAGGTGCGTGCTCGAGCCGAACCGCGCGGGATTAACTGCGGCCCAATAGACGAGCGATGCGACAATCCACGCCATCAGCAGCACGACTGTCAAGCGAACGGGCTCATAGCCGTATCCGGTCAGCTTGCCGTAGAGCCAATGGAACGGCCAATTCATCCGCGGCACTTTGCCGGCAGCGCGGAACTGCTCCTGTTTTTCGATTGCCACCTTTCGCGCGGCGTTCGAATGCCCCATCGCGCGCAGCACCATGGTGAGCTGCTCCCACGGCTGAGTGCGAAAGTCCTTGCCGACGTGTTCCGGCACCTGCTTGCTAAGCCATGCGATGCGAGTCCTGGCGTCCGTCGGCGCGTGACCGTCGAACCGCAGGTAAGTGAACCCGTCGAGCCACAGCTTTCCCTGCGCCCCTTCCCAGCTGCCCTCATCATCACGAAGTGCAGAGACCCGCATGCCGTTAAGATTGACTTCTCCCACGATCTTTGTGGATCCGAGCAGGAACATGCCCTCCACCTTGGCTCGACTGCACGCGAGAGCAAGGCCGCCGGGGTGTTCAAACGTGGCATCGTCGCAATCCAGGTCGCCGCCGATAGTCGCACCGACCAGATTTACAGTGTCTAAAGCGTGAAAGCCGCCCCGAAGATACACGCCGCCGCCACAACGCAATCCGCCTGCGTCCAGTCCGGCTTGAAGGCATGATCCATCCAGGCCCAACACCGCGAGTTCGGAGTGAATGGCCTCAATCTTCTCGATCCGGCAGTAATTCAGATACAGCGCGTAGGGAGTCTTGGTCGTAGCGAGATTGAGGGAGCCAACTAACCATGCGCCCTGAAGTTCGACACCATTTTCATGTACTGGGGCCTGCTCATCGCCACCAAGCGCTAGGAAGCGCACGAAAGCGGCTCGTACGCGATTCGTCTTGGTTTCCGCTTCCGGCCGCGTTTCGGAGATTACCGTTGGCGCGCCGATCCGAGAACATTCGAGCAGCGCATCTTCCGCTGGCCATAACGTGCCAAAGTCCGAGAGGGATCGACCGAATACTCGCTTAGCGCCTACTCTGCTCGCCATGTCCCGCACCGCACTAAAGTTCGGAGAAATGCTTTCTTACTTTATCGCAATGCCTCCGGAAGGTCGAGTGGGACTAGGATTGCCTCCAATTCTGTACAATCGAAGCGAGAACCGGTCGACCTGATCGGCGTCGGGACCATAGAGCGATCCACGCTCGCCTTCGCGGGTCGTGCCGTCACGCTGGAGATAGCGCCGATGGGCAGCAGCAGCCATGCCCTTCCCCAGCTTCACGATGCGGCTTTACACACACCCACGCACAGGTCTCCTAGAACCGATATTTCGCTTCCACTCTCCACCTGCGCTGGTCGCCTGTGTAAACGGTATTGCTTGGGAAAGTCGGCAACAAGTTGGATGCAGCCGTGAAATACTTCTCATTGAACAGGTTCTGAATCGAGAAGGCGAGGCTCAGATTGGTGCCAGCAATGTCGTTCATGCCGATCCGGGCGTTCACTACGTCATAGGCCGGCAGATACTTGCCATATTGCGCGCCAAATTTCGAAGTATGGAACCAGTCACTGTTCAGAACGAGTTCGCTGTCGAAAGGCCGCACCGGAAGCACCCAGTTCGCGGCCACCGTGCTGGAGAAGCGGGGAGCATATCTCGTAATCTGCGAACGTGTGAGAGTGAGACCTCCGATGGGAGGAACCTGGACCTTATCGATATTCGTGTCGGTATAAGCGCCGTTGAAGCTGAAGCTTAGTCCTGCGATCGGGATCACTACAGCTTCAACTTCGACACCCTGTATGGTCATGTCGGCGGCGTTGACGCCGATCGACTGTCTCGTCGGGAAGTCTGGCGCGGTGTTAGGAATTCCAGTTCCCACGACATTGAAGAACTGCAGCGCGCCCTTGTACTTGCCGTAGAAGGCAGCAACGTTCAGGCGGCCTCTAACATCTCCGGCCTCCCAATCCCATTTGGCACCCAACTCCACGTCAGTGAGCTTCTCTTCACCGATCTTCTGGAATGGGCGAAGATCGGGGCATGCGCCTTGAGGACAACCCGGACCACCGGTCGTAAACACCGTCTCGAAAGCTGGGGTGTTTACGTTAGCGCCGCGATAGCCCCGGCGACTGGTGACATAAACAAAGAGATCTTCCGTCGCCTGATAGTCGAGACCGATTGTCCAACTGGGTTCTTCTCCCTTGCTGTTTATAATGCCGACACCGTCTGCCAGCCCGAGTGCGGCCTGATCTTCGCATGCCGCCCGGGTGAAATAAGCATTTTGGGGAGTGGGGGGATTTCCCAGCGAGCTGCCACCGCAGGCGCTAACATTATCCCAGCTGTAGCGTCCGCCAAGATTCAACGTCAGCTGATCGGTGATCTTGTATCCGATCTGGCCATAAAGTGCCTTGTTCTTGTTTTCGACGTGCGACGTCGTGAAAGGGATGCTCGAGGGATCGGAGGTGAATGCAATAAAATGCGAACCGCCCGGCTCGAACGATTTGTCATGATTATAGAAAGCGCCAAATATGAAACTCAGGCGATCGTCAAAGGCAGTTCCAAGTATCTGGAACTCATCGGTTATATATTTTCTGGCTTGTGTGGAATCGGCTATGAAGGCGGTAAAAAGGCTGCCGCCGAGTATTATCGGCCCTGCACCCTGCGTATTGATCGTGGAACGCAGCTTTGTCTCGCGATAGCCAAAGATATTGCGAAGCGTGATCCCACCCAAGTCCAGCTTGGTATCATTGGCAAGCCCCCAAAGCTTGCGATCGGATGTGCCAGAGGGATTCTGGCCCTGACCAAGCGAGCTATAAACTGAATGGTACCCAGCATCGATCTGACCTTGCCGATAGTCGGCCAGAATTGGATCGAGGAACGCTAACGGCGGGATGACGCCGGGATTATGCTTATAGAAGTAAAGTCCGGCTGCATTTTCATCGGCTTTGAAATAGTCGTAGATTGTGGTGTTGCTCAGTCCTTCGAAAGGTTCCAGTAGCAACGAAACGCGGAATGCATCCTGATGCATATCGTTGAAGTCTGGGCCACCGCTGAGGTTTTTGATCGAACCGTCTTGCCGTCGTATCTGCCCCGCAAACCGAACGGCTGCTTTGTCCTGCACAATTGGAATGTTGATCGCGCCTTCCAACGTGCGGTAATCAAACCGGCCATATTCACCTTTGACGTAACCGCCAAACTCATAGTTCGGCGCTTCTGGCTGAATGATGATAGCGCCGCCGATGGTATTGCGCCCAAACAGCGTCCCCTGCGGCCCCTTCAGCACTTGAATGCTCGCAATGTCATATGCGGGCACGTTGGTGCCTTCGCCAACCAGGGGGATGTCAGCGAAATACGTCACGACGGCGGGAACGCCCTCTCCGATTGGATTCCTGCCCAACCCGCGCAGGATCACAGTCGTTGTCGTCTTGCCTCCTTCGGCGCTGAAGCGGAGGCCGGGTGTGATCAGATTCAGATCCTGAAGCTCGTGGACATTGCGCTGCTCGAGCGCAGCGCCTGAAAAGGCGGTTACGGACACAGGCACCGTTTGCGCGTTTTCTTCGCGGCGGCGAGCGGTCACCACGATATCGCCAAGCCTGTCCCCACCGACAGCCTCCGCCGAGCCTCGGGATGCGATACTTTGCGTGGGTGTAGTGGCCGGAGGCTGATCCTGCGCGGTCGCCATGGAGGGAAATAGGTAAAGGGCGCTAGTTAAAACAGTTCCAACCTTTAGTAATGCTTTCATGACAACCTCCCCGTTTTTCAGTTTAAGCATCAGTTCTACTTGGTGGAATTAAGTACATCCCTCATATAAAGACCGCCAAATTCGGCATGCCGAGGACAGTTTGGTCTAGTATTATTTCTCGCCTTGCAAGCAGGTATTCGCCGTTCTCACTGCGACGGATCAAGTCGTTTCTCTTTGCCGTCATAAAGCTGTACTGGCTGTGCTCGTATCGACTGCGTGCAAGTAAGATGTAGCTGGTGACTTCATATTCGCCCTCCTTTGCGGCAGGAGCGACACGAATGTTTGTGACGAAGCGGCGCGTGCGAGACGGGGGATCCTCTGCCCAAGCGCTCTTTGTACCGAGCCGCCCAATGCGCCCCATCATCGAATGATAGTCATCTTCGAAGTGGAACATCGTGCGGTCTATACTCTTGTGTCGATCGCGCCCGGCGCGGGTGGATCGCAAAGGCGCGACATAAACCAGATCCTCGGCAAGCAGTTCCGCCCAGGCATCGAATTCCAGATCATCAAGATACCCCGCCTCCTCATGCAGGAACTGCACCAGTTCGTTGTACACCGGCGAACCAACCGCCAAGCCCTTGCCCGACCGACGCCGTTTGGTTGCGACGGCGACCTCCGCCTGATCTGCCATTTTCCCCTCGCTCTCCTGACTTGACTGCGCAGCCTTTCAATTTTCGCCGAGCATCATTCTTCGATAGGCGAGCCACCACATCCACTGAGTGTCGTCCTTCGTGAACCCGTCATAGACATACCCGCCGCCCGGCCAGCCCTCTGGTTTGTTGTGACCCGTCAGCGCCTGATATTTGAGGGTCTGCTCACGACCGATCACGCCTTTTGCATTGTGGGTCATGTGCGGCCAGGTGTCTGAATCATCCTGTTCGATCGTGCCGGTGGTCCCGACATTGTAGATACCCGCTGCGCGCATCGCCCGTTTCTTCTCTTCGGACACGTCCTTTTCGGCAAAAAACCAAGTGTAGAACTCGAACTTCTCAGGGCCGCGGGGCACGAAAGTGTGCACCGCAAGCGCGCCCACGAAGGTGTAGTCGCGGCCGGGTGCGTAAAGAAACAAAACAGCAAGATTCGGGAAGATATTACCCACCTGTGGGGGGGACAATGCCATTAGCCGCATCTGCTCGGGTGAGAGGTGCTTTTGTAGCTGCGGTAGCAACTGTGGAGTGATCCCCGGCGGCGGCAGGATTTTTAGCCTTTCCTCCGGGGTCATCGAATCGACACCGCTGCCCATTGCCAGTGAGAAGGTCTGCTCAGCAGGGATACAGCGCAAGGTGTGGCCTTCGTCGGATGCCACGTCGATACCGTACATTGCCGGCGCGTTCGAATAGATGTCGTCCGCGTTGCTGCCGAACTGACCGATCTCCATCAAAGAGCGGTGGAGCGTCAACGTGTGGAAGCCGTCCGAGGCATTCTGTTCGCCGGCAGTCTTCCAGTTTGCGCTCACCATGACACGCTGTGGGGGGCCGAGAACTTCCAGGCCGTTGTCGGTTCGGCAGAAAAGCATATCAAGGTAGAATTTCATGTCTCCGAGATAGACCTCAAACTCGGGAGCCTCTTCGCTCCACGTCGCAAAGATCATGCCGCCATAGATCGCAACCCGCGCCTTCCTGAGGCCCAATTCGCTTTTTTGGCGGATGTCACCGTGCATCTGCTCGCGCTCCACCGGCGCGCCTATGAAGCTGCCATCGGGACGGAAAGCCCATCCATGATAGATGCAGCGATGCACAGCGGCGTTGCCAGCGTCCCCCATGCATATCCGCATCCCACGATGTGGACATATGTTCAGCGAAACGTGAATCGCACCATCCGACGTCCGCCCTACGATCACCTGATCCTCACCCATGTCGCGAACGACATAATCGCCAGATTCAGGGATCTCCGTTTGATGAGCAAGCATTAGCCACGTCTTGGCGAAAATATGCTTCATCTCCAGGTCGTAAACCTCGCGATCGGCGAGGACGCTCATTGATACCTCGCGTGTTTCGACGTCGATCAATTCGCTCATGAGCTCTTCCCGGCGCGCCCGGTCTACATCCGCTTTGCTGGTGCGGTTGAGCATGATTTCCTCTCCTGCCCCGCGCCTTTGAACGCCAAGCGCCGGTTGATAGGATTGAGACTATCGGCAGTCGGAGATGCGTGCAAGCGTATTCAGCATGGCCCATATTTATGCTACTCAACGCTAGCCAGGAGCCGTTACAGGCAGGTTGGCGCTGGGTCAGCACGGCGCTAAGTCTGGTCTTTCCAAGCGCCGCTTTACAGGCGCGAATTATTTGGTGCGGGGAACGTCATTGCGAAAGCCAACGTCAACCAGATTGAAGTCCCGAATATCCGTAGCGACAGATGTCGCCAAGCTCGCGGGAGTATCGCAATCTGCGGTCTCTCGCGCCTTCACGGATGGGGCAAGCATCGCCGAGTCGACCCGCAAGAAAGTTCTCGAGGCCGCAGGCGTGCTGGGGTACAGGCCCAACTACACAGCACGCGCACTCAGTACGCGACGCTCCCGCATCGTCGGTGTCATTATGGGTTATCTTGACAATGGCTTCTATCCTGCCGTCCTAGAGGCGCTGTCAGCCGAGCTTCATGCGATCGACTATCGCATCCTTTTGTTCACGACCGACATCGCCAGCGAAGTCGATCCTTCGGTCGAGGAGGTGCTCCAGTACAATGTCGACATGCTGGTCATGGCGTCGACAATCTTGACGTCTAGTCTTGCAGAGGAATGCCGGAAGGCGGGCACCCCAGTCATCATGTTCAATCGCACGACAGGGGAATCCGGTACATGGAGCGTCACGGGGGAGAACCTTGACGGTGGACGCGAGATCGCCGACTTCCTCGTGGCAGCAGGCCACGACCACTTTGCCTTCATCGCGGGTATTGAGAACTCTTCAACCAGTCGTGATCGTGAGGCCGGATACAGTCAGCGATTGCTACAACACGGCAAGGGAAAGCCAGTTCGTGAAGTCGGGAACTATACGTTCGAAGGCGCAACCGAGGCAGCGCGCGCTTTGTTCAAGAGGCGCTCCCGTCCAGATGCGATCTTTTGCGCCAACGACCATATGGCGCTCGCAGCCATCGAAGTGGCTCGATCGGAATTCGGACTTGAGGTGGGACGCGACGTTTCAATCATCGGGTTTGACGACATCGCCATGGCGGCATGGCCCAGCCATTCTCTTACGACCTATTCGCAACCTATAAAGCTGATGGTGCAGCGACTCACGTCTATCGTGCAGAGCCTGTTGCGTGACCCGAATTATCCTCCGACAGCGACCATTGTGCCGGGGCGGCTCGTTGTTCGAGGTTCCGCCCGGGTGCCTCCAATGGGGATACTGCAAGATGAAGCGGGGCTATACTGGCGGTCTTCAAGCATGTTAGAAGCGTCGCCGGAGTAAGATGAACACCGACGGAGGCCAGCTTTGATGTGCCCGCCTAGTGTCGCAGCAAGTCCTTTCCCTGCACCTAGCTTGACCGTGTCCCACGTATGCTTTACCCCAGCTGCAAGCGTATGCAATGAGAGGACCTGATGGCGCGCTGGCTCAAATTCCCTGAAGATCAAGGCAAAGCGGAAGCAGATCTTACGGTTCGCCAGACGGTTGAAGCAATCATTGCGGAAGTAGCCGCGCGAGGCGATGTAGCGTTGCGGGAATGGTCAGCCAAATTCGACGGCTGGAAGCGCCAGGACTACCGCCTCACAAATGCGGAGATAAATGCCTGTCTGGGCGAACTGTCTGAGCGCAACAAGCAGGACATATTGTTCGCGCAGGCGCAGGTGCGAAACTTCGCTCAGCATCAGCGTAACAGTATCTCCGACCTAGAGGTCGAGACTCTTCCTGGCGTGGTGCTGGGACACAAGAATATCCCCGTCAACTCGGTGGGATGTTATGTCCCGGGCGGCAAATATCCTTTATTGGCCTCCGCCCACATGTCCGTAATCACTGCCAAAGTCGCAGGCGTCAGTCGGGTCGCCACATGTGCTCCTCCCTATCAGGGTCGTCCGGCTCCCGCGATCGTTGCTGCGCAGCACTTGGCCGGGGCTGACGAGATCTACTGCCTGGGGGGTGTGCAAGCTGTCGCTGCCCTGGCGATCGGAACAGAAAGCATATGCCCGGTCGATATGATCGTGGGTCCAGGCAACGCGTTCGTAGCCGAAGCCAAACGGCAACTCTTTGGCCGGGTTGGCATTGACCTGCTTGCAGGACCGACTGAGACGCTTGTTATTGCAGATGAGACCACGGACGCAGAGCTATGCGCGACTGACCTTCTTGGGCAGGCCGAACACGGGCCCGATTCTCCAGCGATATTGCTCACCACATCCGAGCAGCTGGCCCGTGAAACCATCATCGAAATCCAAAGACTTCTGAAGATTCTTCCAACCGCCGCAATAGCCGGCGAGGCTTGGCGACGCTTCGGTGAGGTTATCCTATGTGACAGCGAGGAAGAAATGGTGCACGAGGCCGATCGCATCGCTTCCGAACACGTCCAGGTGATGACACGAGATCCCGAATTCTTTCTTGCCAATTTGACGAATTATGGCGCGCTGTTTCTTGGGCAGCGCACCAATGTATCCTATGGTGACAAGGTGATCGGAACAAATCACACGCTGCCGACGCGCAAGGCCGCGCGCTATACGGGTGGCCTGTGGGTTGGTAAATTTCTCAAGACATGTACGTATCAGCGCATCGAAACCGACGCGGCATCGGTGATGATCGGCGAATATTGCTCTCGACTGTGTGCTCTCGAAGGGTTCGCGGGTCATGCTGAGCAGGCAAACGTCAGGGTGCGACGTTACGCTGGTAAGAACATTCCGTATACAACCCCGGCCGAGTAGCACCATGGTAGATCTGCCCGCACCTCCCTCATTCCGGCTGGACGGGCGCCGCGCTCTGGTCACGGGCGCAGGGCGGGGCATCGGACTTGCAGCGGCGGCCACCCTCGCGCAGGCGGGTGCGCAGACCACTCTATGCGCTCGTACTGTATCCGAGTTGGAGGCTGCTGCCGCGGCAATTCGTCGGGCGGGCGGAAATGTCGACATTCTGGAACTGGACGTGCTGGACGTCGAGGCCGTACGCTCTGCGTTTTCGGCGCGTCCATCCTACGATATCCTTGTCAACAACGCCGGCACCAACCGGCCGATACCATTCCTAAACGTTGAACCCGATGATTTCGACGCAGTGTGCTCCCTTAATGTCAGGGCGGCATTCTTCGTCGCTCAGGTTGTTGCGCGGGGAATGGTGGAAACTGGTCGCGGTGGCTCGATCATCCACATGTCTTCCCAGATGGGGCATGTCGGGGGTGCCCGCCGGACGCTCTATTGTGCGTCCAAATGGGCAGTCGAAGGCCTCAGCAAGGCAATGGCGCTTGACCTCGCCCCCCACAAGATTCGCGTCAATACCATCGCTCCAACCTTCATTGAAACTGCGATGACGGCTCCGTTTTTTCAGGACGAGACATTCAAGAGCCAAGTGCTCAGCAAGATTAAATTGGCTCGGCTCGGACAGGTCGAGGACCTGACCGGAGCAATTCTATACCTTGCGTCGGAAGCTTCTAGCCTGGTGACTGGAACCTCGCTCGTGATCGACGGGGGGTGGACCGCGGATTAACTGGCGTCAGCCCCCTAACAGGGCGATGCGGCCTATGTAAAATAATCGGGAGAGCGATAAATGGCCGGTCTTTACGAACAGATGGTGGAGGATGCCACCAGCTTTGTTGATGCGTCATATGACGAGGGCTTCAAGCTGTCACCGGAACAGCGGGACGCCATTCATCTGGCGGGAATTCGCAGGCGCTTCACGACGCTTCGTCACAGCGTCAAGGCCTTGGATCGGCTGGCGACCGAGCAGGGGATCAATGACATCAATAGCCTGGACGGCGTGGTGCCGTTGTTCCTGCCGCACACGGCATATAAGTCCTATCCGCTGAGCTTCCTTGAGCGTAACCGCTTCGACGCGCTGACGCGGTGGCTCGACGGCCTGACCGCTATCGATCTGAGCGGCGTTGATGTGAGCGGCATCGACTCTATCGACGACTGGCTCCGTCGACTGGAGGAGACGACGGAGCTAAAAGTCAACCATACCTTCGGGACGACGGGTAAACTGTCATTCGTGCCCCGTACCAAGGAGCAATGGCGAAAAGGAATCGTTCTGTCTGGCCACAGCCTGCGCGATTGGTACGGCCCAAACACGGGCCCGGATGTGCTGAACAAGCACCTTCCGCTGATAGCGCCAACCTATCGGTATGGTTTCAGTACCACGGCCCGTGCGCTCGACGGAATGGTCGAATATTTCGCCGGCGGCGATGACAACGCCCTGTTCCTGTATCCTGATGGCTTTGTGAGTGCCGACGTAGCCTCGCTGGCGGGAAGGCTGAGCGCCGCCGCATCGCGCGGCGAACAGGGGAGACTGGAGCTCTCCCCCTCGCTTTTGGCGCGCCGCGACCAATTCGCCATTCTGGAACGTGAACGTCCGCGAGCGATGAAAGAATTCCTCACGAATATCCAGGTCCGCTTCGGGGGGCGTGACGTTTATCTGTTTGGCTTTTGGCCGCTACTGTCCGACTGGGCCGAAGAGGGCTTGGCACAGGGCGTTCGCGGCCTGTTCGGTCCGAACAGTGTGCTGGTAACCGGCGGCGGAACGAAGGGCAGACAGTTTGCCGACGGCTGGCGTGAAAGGGTGTACGAGTTCCTCGGCTTCAGCAATAACTATGATACGTTTGGAATGAGCGAGATCGTCGCCGGAAACTCCAAGTGCGAGGTGGGCAACTATCATTTCCCGCCAGTTACAGTCCCTTATGTTCTGGATGTCGACAGTGGTCGGCCGCTGCCGCGCACCGGCCGCCAGACCGGCAGGCTTGCTGTGATGGACCTGATGCCCGAAAATTACTGGGGTGGACTGCTGACGGGCGATCTGGTCACTATCGGCGGCTGGAGCGATCCTTGCGACTGCGGCCGTCATGGGCCTTATCTGGAGCCCGACATCCGGCGCATCAGTGATCTCAAGGGTGGCGAGGACAAGATAAACTGTGCCGGGGCTCCCGACGCGCATGATCGCGCCGTGGAATATCTGGTGGCACAATCAGCAGCCTGAAGGAGCGCGCAATGGCGACAATCTGGCGAGCGCCGCTGATCCTCCGCGGGGAGGTTATCGACACCGGCGAAGTCGAATATGGCGGGCGGCGCGGCGAGGTGACGTTCCGCGCACCCGCGGTGGATGCCCACCTGGACCGCCTGACCCTTCGTAACCCCGCGGCGATGGCGGACCTGCATCAATTGAATTTCGACGACATCGTCGATTACCTTGAGCGCTTAGGAAATCGGCTGGACCCGGCTAGGAACGTCCATCTCCAAGAGGCATTCGAACTCGCGCGTATAACATCTGGCCTCTCCGATTCGGTGCTGCGGCATCAGTATGAATCCATTTCGCATATGCTGGCTCCGCACGTGATCCGTGCCATTGCGGATCGCACCATCGGGATCGATTATCTGGAAGGGTGGGTGGAACAGCCGCGCGGTGTCCTGTCTGGCAACAAGATACGCCTTCGCGCTTTCGGCGCACGATGCGTGCACGTGATCGCAGGCAACGCCCCCGGGATCAGCGTGCAAACTATGGTCTGGAATGCAATTTCGCGTTCGGACGCCATCATCAAAACGCCTTCCAACGATCCTGTAACGGCTACGGCGGTCGCGCGCACCATGATCGATATGGATCCGGATCATCCGCTTACCCGTCACCTCAGCGTTGCGTATTGGAAAGGCGGCGATGAAGAGGTCGAGCAATTTCTATATGACCCCATCGGCATAGAAAAGATCGTGGCTTGGGGAGGATTCAACGGCATCAAGCATCTCACCCGTTATCTCCAGCCAGGGCTCGATCTGGTCACGCTGGATCCCAAGCAAAGCTCTACCATTATCGGCCCGGAAGCCTTCGAGGATGAGCAGACGATGCGCGTCGTCGCTCATCGTCTGGCGCTGGACATCGGCATCCTGAACCAGGAGGCCTGCTTCAACGCACGGGTCGTTTATGCTGCGTCGGGAACCAGTCCCGAAGGGATCGATAAAGCTAATCGCTTGGGGGAACTCACGTTTCAGGCGTTGCAGGATCTGCCGCCCAATCTCAGCACAAGTCACAAGGCGTTCTCGGAAGACCTTCGCACCGAAATCTCCAACCTCAGCTACGTCGAAGACGAATACCGGGTATTCGGCGGCAAATCCGACGAAGGCGCGATGATCGTCTCTCAGACGGATGCGCCCGTGGATTTCAATAAGATGCTCTCCTGCCGAGTCGCAAACATCGTACCGATCGATGATGTAGAGATCGCGCTACGTTCGGTGAGCGCGTACACGCAAACCATCGGCATCTATCCTGAAGAGCTGAAGCGACGGGTGCGCGACCGCCTCGCTTTTCAGGGCGCCCAACGGATCGTCTCGCTCGGCGCTGCAACAATGATGGACATAGCTGGCCCTCAGGACGGGATCGAGCCGCTTCGACGCATCTGCAAATGGATCCTCGAGGAGGAAACAGACCCTGAAGTCTTCGAGGCCGGCCATTATGCCAGATCAGATGACCGGGAGCAGCGTTCGAGTTCGGTCATGACACAATAGCCGCCCTCGGAGTGGTACAAAACGGTAATTCGCTTGGGGGACGCCTGGGAATGGATAGGACAACCGTCGCATCGGCGCCAGCATCCGACAAATTCGCGAGTAACCGCTACACCGCCTATGTGCTGTTGCTCCTCTGCTTCACCAACGCGTTCAATCTTGGCGATCGCATGCTCATCGGAACGCTGCAGGAGCCCTTGCGTCTTGAGTTCCGTCTTAGCGATTTCCAACTGGGGTTGCTTGGCGGCCCAGCGTTTGCGGTGCTGTACACGATCCTTGGCTTCCCTATTGCCAAGTGGGCGGAGCGCGGCAACCGCGTCACGATTATCGCGGTCGCGCTGGCCACCTGGAGCACTATGACGGCGCTTTGCGGCGCCGCAATGAGCTACACTCAGCTGTTCGCAGCGCGGGTTGGCGTCAGCATCGGAGAAGCCGGTTGTGCGCCCCCGGCCCATTCGCTGATCGCGGAGTATTTCCCCCGAGAGAGACGCGCGACGGCGATGTCCACCTATGCGGTCGGTGCCCCACTGGGAATGATGGTCGTATCGATCGTCGGCGGCTACATCGCCCAACATTATGGCTGGCGCTACGCCATGGCGACATTCGGCATGGCCGGCGTGTTGGTCGCGCTGCTCATCAAACTGACGCTGCACGAACCAAGGCAGTTGTCGTTGCATCCTCCCGTCGCTTCCAGCATGCCGGTGGCGATCCGGACGCTGCTGGCCAAGCGCGCTTTCGTTCATGTCTGTCTGGGGGCCGCTATGGTCAGCATGGCAAGCAATTTCCTCGCCCAGTACATGGTCTCCTTCCTAATGCGCTCACACGACCTTCCATTGGCTAATGCCGCGCTGGTCGCGGGCGTGGGCGGCGCCGGGGGCGCGGCGCTCGGTACCTATGTCAGTGGCGTCATCGCGGACAGATGGTCGCACCATAATCCTGTGGCCATTGCGAGGGTGCCGGTGATCGGAATTCTGATTGCTGTCGTCCTCTATTGGATTGCGCTGTCAGTGCCCGTGGTGACGGTCGCGATCCCGTTCCTGCTGCTCGCCCCTGCGTTCCAGAACAGCTATATGGGGCAGTCAATTGCAATGGTGCAGAGTGTAGCGCCCAATAATATGCGAGCGACCGCCGCGGCGATGTTCATATTTGCCAATAGCCTGATCGGCTTTGGTCTCGGCCCACCGCTGTTCGGCCTACTGAGTGACTTCTTCGCGGCGTCGGGCATGGCACAGGCCGGCATCGACACCGCCGTCTGCGCCGCCAACCCGCAGCTTGATGCCTGCGCACTCGCCCAAGCGCAGGGACTGCGGTGGTCGCTGCTCGCATCAACTCTGCTGTTCTTTTGGTCAGTGCTGCACTTTAACTATGCCAGCCGATTTCTCGTGCGTGACCTCGCCGACTGACCCTGAGAGCTATCACTCTACCACCGTCTGCAGCGGCTTCCCGGCGAAGAAGCAGCGCAGGTCTGCGGCGCGGAGGGCGATCTGTTCCGCGGTAGTTTTAACGATTCTTTCGATTTGCATGCCGGTGTGATTCAGGCTCTGCATGACAATGCCGTTGCTAGCGTCATCGGCGCCGTCGACCCAATTCCTTCATGGCTTCATTGGTGAGGATAGCGGAACGGTCATGATTGACGTTGCCCAAATTACGGGCGCCCAGATGTTGCCCTCGGCAGAGGAAAGACAGATCGGGTTTGGCGCTCCCTGAAGTCTCGGCAGGCTCCGCGTTAGCCGGTCTGCGCGGAATGAACAACGAACGTTTGGAGGTGGTGCTCCCACATGGACGACGAGATCATCCGGTCCAGGTCCCTCCCGTCGCACGATGGGAAAGAAGCTTCCTAACAAAGGTCAAGCTGCTTCGCGTGACGGGGACTTACCCCCCTCGCTACACTCAGAAGATCGAGTTTGATATGCCCCCATCGACCACCAGACTCTGGCCAGTGACGTAATTGGATTGCGCGCTGCAGAACATCGCGACCAGCGTACCAAAATCCTCTGCATCGCCGAACCTGCCGGCGGGGATGGGCGCTTCCTTGACCATTCGCGCAACCTCGATGTCATAGCTGGTGCCGCGCGCCTGCGCTTGCGCCTCGTAGATTGCCCGGATGCCCGGCGTGTGGTGCATGACAGGCAGCATGGTGTTTATGGTGACCCCGTGCGGTGCCAACACCTTGGCCATGGCCACCGCATAGTTGACGAGCGCAGCGCGCGGTGCGCCGGAAAGCAGGCGGAGCACGTGCGGATACTTGGCGGCACCCGTGGCGATGTGCACGATGCGACCCCACCCGCGAGCGATCATGCCCCCAACAACGGCATTAGTGAACTCTATTGGCGATAGCAGGCCGGTCTCAATCCCCGAGCGCCAGTCCTCGGAGGTGATGCCCCTCCAGTCCGGCGTGTACGGCGGGGGCGAGCAGGTTGCGACCAGAATGTCGGGCTCGGGACAAGCGTCGAGGATAAGCTCACGGCCCGCTGGCGTCGAGTGATCGGCTGTGACGGGAGTGACATCCACGCCACTGTCTTTGGCGATGCGGGCGCAAGCGTCATGAAGCCGTGCCGCATTACGGGCCGCGATGGTGAGTGACACGCCTTCGCGAGCGAGGGCAAGCGCAGCGCCGTAGCCCAGACCGGCGCTGCCGCCATTGATGATCGCCTTGCGGCCGCGGATGCCGATGTCCATACCGAAGTGATCCCTAAATCTGCTGTGTCTTCGCGGGAACGTGGTCGGGTCCGGACATAATCAGCGGCAGGAGCGCCCGCACGTCTGGGAGCGTCTCCAACCGGCCGGTCAGCTCTGCGATTTGTTCGGCTGCGGCTCGATCTATAGCCTTGCTGCCGTAGCCAGTATGCTCGTAAAAATCGGAGAGATGCTGCTCCTCGCTTTTGGAGAGCGTCCCCATGCCCGATGTTCCCGTAGAGGCGCAGCGCAGGACCCTGCCGTCTTTGAGATGAACGGCGACCGTGGCCCGAGAAGCGTTCTCGAACTTGCCTTCCATAAGCGCGGGATCCAGTCGTGTCTCGATGCGTGCAGCCAAAGCGCCCACCGTCGGATCAGTTACCGCCTCGTTCGTGAAGTGTTCGAGCCGGCTGCTCTTGCGGACAATGGCGTTCGCCACGCAGTAGCGCACATTGAACTGGCCGCTCACCTGCGGGTTTTCACCTACGGCGAAACCCGCGCCAACAAGGGTGCAGGGTCCTTCGTGTGCCATCACGATTTCAATCCGCTCGATGGTTTCAGGCTCGAGGGGATGCGTACGCATTAGGCTGGCGATCGCGTCAGTGCTCGAGATGGTAGCGCCGCACTGCGGCCGTGTCTTGTAGCCGAAATTGAGCGCGAACCAGCGATCTCCGAGCTCGCCTGTCATAAGCTCATCATTACGCTCGCCCTTGCAGAAAAGGTGATAATAGCCCCAGATACCCGTCAGCCAGCTTCGTGGCCCCGTAATCCCCCGGGCCGCCAATTGTGCGCAGATGATGCTATCCTGCGAGACGAAGCCTTGAATGACTCTGACCGCCAGCGAAGCGTCCACGTTGCTCTGAAAGCTGCTGCCCGCTTTGTTGAAGGCGAGGGCAAGCGTATGGCCCATTCGCCCTTCATCGAGCCTCAGCAGACGCGCAGCGGCGGCCGCTGCGGCGAATATCGAGCACGCACCGGTTGGATCGAACCCATCGAGCCGAGATGCATAACCTAGCCTGATCGCGATTTCCGATCCCACCGCCAGGGCGGTGATGATGTCGCGGCCGCTCACATCCCCCTTCGCCTCCGCGATGCCGAGAGCGACGGGTACGATGCTTGATCCGATATGTTGCCCGGGCACCTGAAAGTCGCAGATATCGAGCGCGCGGGCCATAGTGCTGTTGGCCAGAACCGCGGCGTGAACTGGAACCTTCCCGCCGTGACGCCAGATCGTAGCCTCAGGAGCCCCGCCCCATTGCCGCACCTGCTCGATCACTTCGCCGCAGCCGTCGGCGGAAGATCCCGCCACGGCCGTGCCCAGGATCGTGCGCACGAGAAGCTTCATTCCCGCGACTACGTCACTCGGAAGATCTTCGTAGCGCGTCTGTGTTGCCCAGCGGGCGAGCACCAGCTCGGGGGCCTCGCCGCCGATTACCTTATCGCTCATGAATATCTCCATCGCCCAGGATAACCCCAAGCATAACCGGGTGTGCTAAGGCTGGAGCCTGCTTTTTCTTCGCATGAACGCCACAACATCGAAATCGCGCCGCAATTGACCGAGTCTGTCCGCCCCATTCCGGCAGGCTTTGAACGAATGGGACTGCGTTGGGCTGTCGGTATCCCCCGACACCAGAAGCTATCCGGGGAATGTGCAGCTCATTTTTCAAAGTCCGGGCATGTCGCTGATCGATCCGGAGCAGCGAGCCGATAGGTCAGGCATTTCCGCGCCAGCGGGAGATCAGCGCGGCGATTGTCTCGCGCATGATGGCGCGCCCTTGGGGCAGGCCGCGATGCCCGCTGCTGTCCGGCAACAATGCCGGCCCCGCGATAGCCGCCATCAATGCGCCGACCGCTACCGGCAACCCGGCATTGTCGGACAGGATCGGCTCGACGGCATTCTCGAAAAAGGCATGGATGCGTGCCGCGGACGGGGCATCGTCGTGCACGGATTTCTCGGCCATAGGCGTCCCCGAACTGTCGCGCCAGAACAGGAACAGACTGTTCGTTCCGAATGCATCGATCTGGTAGCGGGTAAAGGCAAAGGCCCGGTCGGCAATGGCGAACAGGCGATCCTCCGGGGCGTCATTCTGCGGGAAATCCGCCTCCAGCCCCTCGACGAAATTTTCCATCTCGCTGTCGCGGATCGCGAGGAACAGCGCATCGCGGTCGGCGAAATAGCGATAGATGACGCCGGATGTATAGCCCGCATGGCGCGCGATCCCGCGCAGCGACAGCGGCTGGGTCGACCTCGCCAGCAGCAGCTCGCGACCTGCATCGATGAGCGCCTGTCGCACATGGTCCTTGGCCTGCGCGCTGCGTGCCCGCCGCCCTGGCGCGATGTCTGTTGCGTCGATCCTGAGACGAGTGGCCAAAGCGTTCTATCCTGCCCCCTACCGCGTCGCGAGCGGACCAAAGCTGGACGCCACGCCACGAGATTTCGCTTGAGTGAACACTGTTATCATAATAGGATCACAGCGTTCAAATAAAGATTGCAGGCAGACCTGCAACGCCAAGGGGATGATGCTGAATGCCGCAATCCGAGACAGACCAGGCAGAGCAAAAGCTTCGGCAATGGATCGAGGCGGCGCTGGGACGTGTGGTCGAATTCGGCCCGCTGCCGGGATGGCGCCCGGCCTGGAACGTGTCGGTAAAAACGCCAGCAGGTATTATGGGCGTGCACATCCGGGGCGACCGCGATGCCGGACAGGAAATGCAGCCGTTGCGCCGTGAGTATGACGTGCTGTGCCTGCTTGAGAGTGAAGGCATTCCGGTACCGAAAATGTACGGCTGGTGCGACGATCCGGCCGCGATCGTCATGGAGCGGGTCGATGCCCAGGCCTATCTGGGCGGCGCAGACAGCGACCCCAATCTCCACCGCCTGACCGGCGATTATATGGCGATCATGGCGGCGGTCCACCGCATCGACATCGACAAGGCCTTTGCGATCGGCATGACGCGCCCGCAAACGCCACGGGACATCGCGCTCGCCTATTTCGGCGACACGGACCGTCATTATGAAAGCAACCGCACCGGCCCACAACCGCTGATCGCGTTCGTACGGAAATGGATATTCGATCATTTGCCGCTGCACCGCACCCAAACCGCGCTGCTGATCGCCGATGCGCCGCAATTCTTTCATGATGGCGAACGCGTCACCCATATATTCGACCTGGAACTGGCGCATGTCGGCGACCCGATGGCCGATCTGGCGTCAGTGCGGGTGCGCGACATCAACGAACCGATTGGCGGAATGACGCAGTTGCTGCAGCGATATGTCGCTGAAAGCGGCAACCCGATCGACTGGCCGGCGCTCGATTTCCACACGATCGCCGCTTTTCTGACCGTACCGATGCGGGTCGGGTCGATCCTGACCCAAAGCCAGTTACCCGCCTATGTCGAATATCTTTCCTGGTATCTTGGCTGTTGCCGCGCCGCGATCGAGGTGCTGGCGGATGTCTGCGGCGTCGCGCTGGCGCCGGTCGCCGACGTGGAGCCGGTCGAGACGCCGGACAGCATCCTCTACAGCAATCTGATGGCCAGCTGCGTCGACCTGCCGCCGGGCACCGGCCGATTGCGCGAGGCGCCGGCGCTGTCACTCGCCCGCTATCTGCAACGCAAGGAAGCCATTGGCGGCGCGATCGCGCGGCGCGATCTGGAGGAAGTCGAGCAGCTTCTGGGCGAGGCTTTCGCCACGGCACAGGCGGCCGACGAAGCGCTGGAGGCGTTCGTGTTCCGGGCCGGCCCGGAACAGGATGCCGCGCTGATCGGCCTGTTCCATCGCCGCACGATGCGGGCGCTCCAGATGCTGCGCGGATATCCCGGACCCATCGTGGAGCGCGGCCCGAGCCCGGTCGACCGGGCGGCCTTTTCGCTTCCCGGCTCCGACAGCGCGCCGCGACGTGAAGCGGCGACCCAGGCATAAAAGGACAGAGGCATGGAGCAGGAACAGGCATTCAGGGGCGAGGCCCTTTATTCCGGTGCACTGGAAGGCGCATTGGTGGAAAAGGACTATTCCATCCGGGTGGACAATATCCGCTGGCTGCGGCCGGGCGAGGCGACGATCCTGTCCGATCAGTTCTTTCTCGAATGGCTGATGTACCGGGAGGAGGACGTCGAATGCGCCGGGCCCGGCCGACGGTTCGTGGCGTCGCACGCCGTCATTCTGGTGCCGCCGGGGCAGGAGGTGCGCACCCGGTGGAAAGCCGGGCGCCTGCGGACCGTATCATGCTGCTTCCGCCCGGAAATGCTGGCCGACAGTCCGGAACTGCTGTCGTTCCTCTCCCAGATCGACAGCGATCACCAGTTCAATATCGGCAGCCCGTTCCTGCGGGCGGGCCTGACCCGGATCGCGGATGAAAGCATAGCGCCCGGGCTGGACAGCGACTTCATGGTGCGATCACTGTTATACGCCATATGCGGCGAAGTGCGGCACGAAACGCAAGGTAAGGCGGCGACGGAAGAACCCGACAGCGCACTGTCTCCCGGCCAGATGCAGCGATTGCAGGAAATGCTGCATGAGGGCGGCAAGCTGCCGACAGCCGGCGAACTGGCACAGCATTGCGGAGTCTTGCCGCGCGATCTTTCACCGCTGATCAAGCGCACAACGGGCGTTACGCTACGGCGTTATATCGCGCGCGAACGGCTCAACCGGGCCAAGGCGCTGCTGGACGATCGCAAGCTGATGGTGAAGCAGGTGGCCTATTCCTGCGGCTTTGCCAGCGCGGCGGCGTTCACCGCGGCCTTTCGCAAGACGACCGGCATGACGCCGGTCGAATATCGCGCGCGATGCTGATCCGCGCCCTCCGCCCTTTTATCGAAAGCAGACGCCCATGTTGAAAGTGCATCACCTCAACGATTCCCGCGCGCAAAAGACGATATGGCTGCTCGAGGAACTGGAACTTCCTTACGAATTGGTGGCGTATCAGCGCCATCCCGTCACCATGATCGCGCCGGACATGATGAAGGCGCTGCATCCGGTCGCGAAATCGCCGATGATCGAGGATGACGGGCGCATCATCATCGAATCCGGCGCGATCGCCGAACATATTATTGAGCGTTACGGCAATGGCCGTCTTGCGCCCGCACCCGGCACGCAAGCGCATGAGCGCTACCGCCAATGGCTTTATTTCGCCGTCTCGTCGGGCATGAACCCGATCATGATAAAGGTCTATGCGCGCGCCTTTGGCTTGGGGGGTGACCCGATCGACCAGGCGGCCGATGGGCAACTGGCGCAGGTCCTCTCCTATATGGACGATGTCTTGTCGCGCGCGCCCTATCTGGTCGATGACAGTTTTTCGGCGGCGGATATCCAGATGAGTTTCATCCCCGAAAATGCGCAGACGCTGGTGCCGATCGGGGGCTATCGCAACATCGTGGGCTGGCTCGAGAGATTGCACGGCCGCCCGGCGTTTCGGCGCAGCATAGAACGCGGCGGCGATTATACGCTCGCCGGTCCCGCAGGAATGCAGGAGCAGATGGCATGACGAACATTTTATCGACTACGCCCGATGGCGCGTTTGATATTGGCGGCGGCACGATGATGCCGGATGCGGCGGTGCTGCGCGACGGGCGGGTCGCGGCCGACAGTTTCTGGTGCGATGCGCAGTTCGAAGCGGAGCGTGAGGCAATCTATCGCCGCTGCTGGCTGTACATGGTGCGCGCGGAGGAATTGCCGGCGCCCGGCGACTATGTGGTCAAGGATGTCGAGATTTGCGGCGCCTCCGTGTTGATCGTGCGCGGACAGGACGATGCGCTGCGGGCGTTCCACAATGTCTGCCGTCATCGCGGGATGCCGGTCGCCGACAGCGCGTGCGGCAAGGCGGCAGCGTTTCGCTGCCCCTATCATAGCTGGACCTTCAACTTGGACGGCAGTGTGAAGGCTATCCCCAACCAGCGGCGCTTTCCCGGCCTGAACCCTGAAGAACTCGGCCTGGTGCCGATCGCCTTGGACGAGCATGCCGGGTTCGTCTTCATCAATCTCGACCCCCAGCCGGCCCAGTCCCTCGCCGCATTCCTGGGCGACATCGCGCCCTTGCTGGAGGCGACGACGCTGGCGCCGTTCGGGTATCGCGACACCCTTTCCTACGAGGTTGCGGCGAACTGGAAGGCGGGGCTCGATCCGCAATATGAAGGTTACCATGTGGGCACCGTGCACGCGCTCACTATCCGCGAGATTTCGGTGACGCCCGCCAATCCGTTTTCGGAATTTCGCAAGATGGCCTTTGCCGGCCCGCATGCGGCGGGCTGGTCGCGCGGCAATGCCGACTGGCGGCCGCGCGCCGACCGAATCGTGCAGTCCTCGGCGGTGCAGACCATGGGTGCGATTGCCGGGCGCGTGCAAGGTGCGGGCTATCCGAATGAGGAAACCCCGGCATCGCTCGCGATCTTCCCGAACCTGATGCTGCATCCCGGGGCCGGCGGCTGGTTCACGCAGCAGCACTGGCCGCTGACGCCGCAAAGCCATCGCTGGACCGCGCATTATTATTATCACGAACCCGTCAACATGACGGAACGCCTCGCCATCGCCCAGGCTACGGCATTCGCCCGCGATTCGGGGATGGAGGATTTCATGATCATGGCGCGACAGCAAAAGGGGCTCGCGTCGGGCGCCACCGACAGCTTCTATTATGGCGAGGCGGAGATGCTGCCGCGCCATCGTGCGGCAGTCATCCGTTCCGTGCTGGACGGCGTGCCGACGTTGATGCGGAGCGTCGCATGACCGCGAGCTTTCCTGCGGCCTTTGCGGATCTGGAGCCCTTTGCCGAACCGTGGATCGGACTGGACACGATGGCGGCACGCTATCGTGCGCGCCAGGACATGCCGTTTGCCGCGCTCAAGCATTTCTATGATGTGACGACGCCGCGGCTGGCGGACATCATGGCGTATCTGGATGGATTTGGATTTGGCGGCAATGCGCTGCCACCCGCCGAAGCGCGCCTGTTCCGTCTGGCGCTAGGTCTGGTCGAGGCCGCGCAGGCGATCGAATTCTTCAGCGCGGCGCGACTGCCCGGCGCGCCCTATCCCCATGATGTCGTGGTGGGCGGCCGGGCCGGGCTGTCAGATTGAGGGCCTGGCGGCGGCCCATTGGGCGGCGGCCAGCAGGATGATCGTCGCCACGACTTCCGACCCGATGGACGCTCCCAGCATTGGATCATAGCCGTCCATGGCGATCGAGATGATGCGCGCCACGACAAAGCCGCCGAAGATAATGCCGATCGCCATCAACAGGGGGCGACGCACCTGCGGTGCAAACAGCGCGTACAGAATGATCCCGCCCATCGCCCAGAACGATCCGGCATAAATCGCCCGGGCCTCGTTCAAGCCCGCCACGCCCTTGGGCATCAGCGCGGTCATGTCGGTAACGGCGGTTGTCGCAGCGATGGCATAGAAGCCGAACGCAATCAGTGCGACGCCGATCAGACCCGCCAAAACACCCAGCACCTTATTCATAGCATTGCTTCCTCGTGTTTCATGGAGTGCGGGTCGACCCTGCGGACCTGCACCGGAATACCGTTCAGCACGGCGTTGCCAGAAATGGAATCGACCATGGTTCCGGGGCTTAGTATGTTGGTATTCGTTCCGGCATGCGCCTTGGCCACCGTCAGCCGCGAATGCGGATCGCTATGGCCCCAGCCGTGCGGCATGGACACGACTCCGGGCCGGATATCGTCATCGATTTCCAGCGGAACATGAATCTCGCCCGCGGTCGAGGACAGCGCGACCGTGTCGCCTACGGCCAGTCCGTGTCGCGTCGCATCGGCACTGTGCATTTGCAGAGTGCAGCGGTCCCTGCCGGTGACCAGCGTGTCGACATTGTGCATCCAACTGTTGAGCGAGCGCAAATGGCGCCGGCTGACCAGCATCAGCGGCGGCGCATCGGCGGCCATAGCCTGCTTGAGCCGCGGCAGGTCTGAAAGGATGAGGGGAGGGGCAATCTCGATCTTGCCGGACGCCGTCGCAAACCCCTCTGCAGCGCGCGGGATGGCCGGCCGGATCAGGACGCCGTCAGGCTTGTCGCGGAAACTATCGAGCGAAAGCCCGCCTTGGACCGCGCCGAAACGATCGCCGAAGGGTCCGGTCCGGATGGCCAGATCCAGGATGCGCTCCGGCCCGCGATCGGGCAACGCGGCAATCGCCATGTCGGCATCGATACCGCGACCCGTCGCAAGGGCGCGGAAATAGCCGTCGTCCATCGCGTCGACATCGGGGTCCGGCTGACCGCCGATAATCCCGCCTATACGGGCGATCACCCGCCAATGTTCGGGGCGGTCGACGGTCGGAAAAATGGCCGGCGAAAAATGGCCGCCGCTGGTCAGGCAGAAGACCCAGGACCACATGTCGAAGTGCGCGCTTTCCAGGAAGGACGGGCTTGGAAAGATCACATGGGCGTGGCGCGTGGTTTCGTTGAGATAATTGTCGAGGCTCACCATGCATTCGAGCAGGGGCAGCGCCTGTGCAAGCTTTTCCGAATCCGGGGAGCTGAGCGCGGGATTGGCGGCAAAGGTCAACAGGCCCTTGATCTGGCCTTCACCCGGTGTCGAGATTTCCTCTGCCATGCAGGATGCAGGAAACTGGCCCAGCACGGCTGGAACGCCGCGCACCCGGCTCTTGCCCATCACCACGGGCATGCCTTCGGGCAGTGTCGCCAGCATGTCCACCAGCGGCGCGACCGGCCGGCTCCACATGCTGCCGCCCTCCCGGTCCAGATTGCCGGTCAGGATCGCCAGCACATCGATCATCCAGGACGCGAGTGTGCCAAAACTCTGGGTGCAGGTGCCGATCCGGCCATAAATGGCCGAGCGCTCGGTGCGGATCAGCTCGTCCGCCAGCCCCTCGATGACCGCCGCCTCTATGCCGCAATAGGGCGCGACCTGTTGCGGGCTGAAATCGGCCACGAGCGCCCGCAGCGCATCGAACCCTTCGATCAGGCTCTCCAGATGCCGCAGGCGCACGGCGTCCCGCGCGAACAGGACATATGCCACGCCCAGCATGAACGCTGCATCGCTGCCGGGGCGCAGGCCGATCCACTGGTCCGCTGATCGCGCGGTCTGCGTGCGCACCGGATCGATCACGATCACCCGCCCCCCGCGTGCGCGCAATTCGCGCATCGCGCCCATCACATCGCGATGGGAGAATATGCTGCCTTTCGAGGCGGCCGGATTGCCGCCGAAGATGACGAACAGATCGGTCCTGTCGAGATCGGGGACGGGAATTTTCCATTCATTGCCGAACATCAGCATGGCGGAAAGATTCTTGGGATGCTGGTCGACCGTGCCCGAAGAATAGACCTGCTGAATGCCGGAACTGGCGAGCATCAACCCCGAATAGCGCGACAATGCGGAGTCCTTGCCGGCCATGTTGCCGCCATAGGCCGCAAAGGCATGGGGACCGTGGCGGTCGCGCACCCCTTCGACCAGCATCGCCAGACGCTCGAACGCCGCCTCATAGGAGGCGCTTTTCCATGTATCGCCGTCGCGCACCATCGGCGTGCGCAGCCGGTCGGGATCATGATGCAGCGCGCCCAGCGTCGTGCCCTTGGGGCAGATATGGCCGCGGCTCCACGCATCGTCCCGGTTGGGGCGGACGGTGGTGACGCGCCCGTCATCCACTGCCACGGTGACCCCGCACATCCCCTCGCACAAGGGGCAGGTCCGTTGATGCAGGCCATCGTGGATCGTTGTCACAGAAAATTCCTAACTGCCAAATTTATAGGTCAGCTGCATACCATAGGTGCGCGGATCGCCGTAATAGACGGTGCTGACCGGGAACGAACTCAACAACACGGCGGGACCGGTCGGATATGCCTTGTCGAACAGGTTGCGGACATAGGCCGCGATGCTGATGTCGCGGCCGCCGATATGGCTCAGCTCCAGCCGGCTGTTGACAACGTTATAGCCCGGAAGCGAATTGCCGAACTGCGCGTCATAGGCAGACGTGTGATAGAGATCGGCATTGAAGGCGAGCTCGCCGTCCAGCGGATGGATGGGCAATATCGCGCGCACGGCTGCCGTGCCGGAAAATTTCGGCGTGGGCAGCGTAACATCGTTCTTTGACAGCGTCAGCGGGCCGAAGGGCTTCACGTCGTCGATCTTCTGGTCGACATAGGCGCCGCTGAAACTGAAGTTTAGCCAGCGGGTCGGCTCGATGGTCAGCTCGGCCTCCACGCCGCGCACCGTTGCGTCCGACGCGTTGATCGCGATCGAGGTGCGTGTCGGCTGATCGGGTGCGGTCGGCGGGATGGCCAGCGGACGCACGTTGAAGAACTGCAGCGCGCCCTTGTATTTCGTCTGGAACGCCGAAACATTGAAGCGGCCCCTGACATCACCCGCGCGCCAGTTGAGCTTCATGCCCAATTCCACGTCGGTCACCTGTTCCTGGTCGACCTTTTGATAGGGGCGCAGGTCAGGGCAGTTCACGCCGCCCAGACACGCGCCGATGCCGCCCGTGGTGAACGGTGTTTCGAACAGCGGCGTATTCACATTGACGCCGCGAATGCCGCGACGGGATGTGATATACAGGAACAGGTCGCGGGTAGCCTGGTAATCCAGTCCCAGAGTCCAGGTGGGATAGTCGCCCTTGGTCTTCACGATGCCCGTGCCGTCCGGCAGGTTCAGCGCGGCAGTTCGGTCGCATTCGTTGACGGTCAATGCGCCGACCAGGCTGTTGCCTGCACAGGCCTGCACCTTGTCCCAGGTATAGCGGATGCCGGCATTGGCGGTCAGCTTGTCGGTGATTTTGAAGCCGGCCTGACCAAATAGCGCGACGCTCCGGTTGGTATAATGCGACGTGCTGTAGTTCGACGATTGACCGTAAAGGTCGATAAAGCTGAATTGCTGCGGAAAATTGACGTTGATGCCCGTCGGGCGATCCTTGCTGTAAAAGGCGCCCGCGATCCAGTTCAGCCGCCCCATATCGCCCAACACCTGGAACTCGTCGGTGATGAACTCCTTATTGGCGGTCGCACCGGTGTGATAGATGATCAGCCGTCCCTGCGGGCCATTGAGCTGGCGTGTGCCCTGGGTATTCACGAACTGGTAGTTATAGACCTTCCGATAACCGAAAATGTTGCGAAGGGTGACCTCGCCCAGGTTCAGGCTGGTGGTGTTGGTGATGCCCCAGATGCGACGGTCCGCCGCGACTTTCAGGCCGCTGCCGTCATTGGCCAGATCGTTGGTCACCTTGAAGGGACCATTGGCTTGTTGCTGTGCGAACAGCCCCGCCAGATCCGCTTCGTAGACCGCGGCGTCGGCCGGCGTGAGTCCGAATCCGCCCACCAGGATGCCGGTCAGCACGCCGGCATTGTAGCGGAAGGGGACTTCCGCCGCCGGCTTTTCTCGCGCCCGGAAATAATCGAAGATTAATGTGTTGGTGAGGTTTGCGGTTGGCTGGAACAACAGCGACGCGCGAAAGCTCAGCTGGTTTGTATCGTCCAGGTCGGGATTGCCCGGCGACAGGTTCTTGGTACGCCCGTCGCGGTTGCGATATTGCGCAGCGACACGCAATGCGGCAACGTCGGTGACCAGCGGTACGTTCAACGCGCCCTCCAGCTCCTTGTAATCGAAATTGCCATAGCCGGCCTGGACATAGCCTTCTGTATTGAATGTCGGCTTTTTAGAATTGACCAGCACGGCGCCGCCGATAGTGTTACGGCCGAACAGCGTACCCTGCGGCCCCTTGAGCACCTGGATATTGGCGAGGTCGAAGGTCGGGATATTGCCCCCTTCCTTGGACAAGGGCACGTCGTTGAAATAGGCGACAATGGCGGGCACGCCTTCGCCAATCGGAAGCTGGCCAAGGCCGCGCAGCGACAGCGACGGCTGGTTCTTGCCGCCTTCCTGTGAAAAGCGGAAGCCGGGCGTCAACGTTGCGACGTCGCTCAGGTCCTGAACCGATTTCTGTTCGAGCATGTCCGAAGAGATTGCCGTGATGGACACCGGCACGGATTGCAGTGACTCTTCGCGGCGACGCGCCGTGACGACGATATCGTCCATGCTGGCATTGGCCATGCTTTGGTCGGCGCTATCCTGCGCAGCGACCGGCATGGCGGTCGCGACCAGCGCGAGCGGGCTGGCGGCGAGGGCCAGGAATATGGTGGATTTCATAACGCTTCGTCTCCCCTTCGGCACCTTCTGTGACGGTCGTCATCGGCTGGCGCTGCGGCGCAGGCGCATGGCGATCGCGTGTGATGCTGGGCTCTGACTAGGACATGGGCCGGCATGAGACGAACAGCTTCGCTATCGCCGGACGCAAAGACGCTATCGCTCAATTCTGGCAGGACGGATGGAGCGAAGATATGGCGCTAAGCTTGCGAGGTCCTCGACGTGGAGGGCGGATAATTTTCATATAATCAATTGCATGCACGAATTTTTCGCCGGCACTGGGTGCAGCAATTCGACCCATTCTGGCCAAGGGATCGCACGGGTCGCGCAACTCGGCGATGGCGATTAGGAAACCGTCGACAGCGAAGTTCGACGGCCGACCGGGCATTCAGGGCTCGGCGGTATCAAACCCTGGCGAAGAGCTGTTGGCGCTGCGAAATCTGCCGGGGGTCACTCCGTATCCGGACTGGAAAGCGCGCAGGAACGCCTCGTCGCTTTTGTAGCCGACGCGGTGCGCCACTTCGGAGAGCGGTAGGCCGGTCTGGCGCAAAAGGCTGGCGGCGAGTTCCAGCCGCACGGTCTTGAGATAATGGATCGGCGTTGCGCCGACCGCCTCCCTGAACGACTTGCAAAACAGGCTGCGGGACATGCCTGCCGACTCTGCCATCGAAGCGGTCGTCCAGTGCCTTTCGGGATGCGTATGGATGTTGTGAAGGGCGGGCGCGATCCGCGTGCTGAAGGCGAGCGCGTTTTGCGGCCCGATGGATTGGTCCCGCGATATTGCGGTTTGGACCAGGCTGATCAGCGCGACCTCGAGCAGGCGCCTGTTGATGGCCGATGCTGCGGGCGAGAGGGCGCCCGGCAAGTTGGAGATCAGCATTTCCAGCATGATCTGCCATTCGAACTCGTCCTTTCCCAGGTCGCGCAGCGCAATGATGTCGGGCAGGCTGCGCAAGAGCATCCGGGCCTGCAGGTTGTCGATCCCGAAACTCAGCCAGCCCAGCACGCATTCGGATGGGCGCGGCGTACGAATGTCGAATTCGATCCGGCGGCTGATCAGAAAGTAACTCGCCTTTCCTCCCTTCATCCAGGGGCCGTCGGCCGTGCGCAGCTCGATCGCGCCGCGCGCGACGAACATGCCGACAAATTCGTCCTCCTTGGTCTGGAATCGGCGCGGAAGATCCTTGCCCTGCACGCTGGTGTAAGACGTACGAGTGACATGCATGTGATCCAGGAGCGAGGAAAGGGCTGTCTCCGCCGGGATCAGCGAGCGGTTGTCGAGAAATGCCGGATCGCTGCGATCTTTGGCCTGCAGGCGTCGCGAATGCGGTTCCTTCACCGAAATCTCCTGCTCCGTGCGCCGTTCGACCATCTGGCGCGCTCGATCCGGCAGCGTTGATCATCCTTCCAAAAAGGTTGATCGAATGTGTTGCGGGATAGCGGCTTGGGCGCTCCGGGTCTAGCCTTGGGTCACGCCGCTGAGATGGCGAACCCGTCCCTGCGCCTGCACAAGGCCGCAAGACGCCTTGGAAGTAGAAAGAGGATCATCTCTATGCCATACCGAGTCGATATTCCCGAGGGCATCGAAGCGCTCGACCACATCCTGAACCATTTGGGCACCAACAAGCTGGTCGAGTCGCGCAAGCGGATGTTCCGTATCATCTACGATGCTCCCGAGACCTCGCTCAGTCCGCGCGAGCGCGAGGCGATGCGGTTCCCAATGACGGCGATGATGGGCTGCCCGATTTGTAACAGCATGCGCATGTGGCGCGACTGGCCGGGCTTTTCCGACACGCCGATCGAAGAGGAATTCTACGAAAACGCCGAAGCGAAGAACGCCGCTTGGCCGGGCTATTCGGCCCGCGAATCGCTGCTGGTGGAATTTGTCGACCGCTTTGCCAATGTGATCGACGGTATGAACGGCGACGATGACTTCTGGGACCGAATGCATGCCGCGTTCAGCGACGTCGAAATCGGCGACATCGTGCTAATGGGTGGCGTGTGGCTGGGCACCGGGCATGCATTGAAGGCACTTGGCATTGGCAGCGTCTGCCCGCTTCCCATTACCGAAGACACCTACAAGCGCCTGCGTAATGCGGAAATGGACGTTTCCGCGGCCTGATCCCCGATATCCTGCCGCTGCGCAATGGCGGCGGCGGGGCGGATAACAGAACAATCGGCAGGAGAGCGATGTGGCCACGCAATTTGACGACACGATCTATCAGTCGGTCAGCGACGAACTGGACCGCACGGGCTATCCGGAAGGCTTTCCGGCGCTTCCCGAAGTACCGACCGCGCGCTATACCGACAAGCGGATGTACGACCTGGAGATGGAGCATCTCTGGCGCAAGACCTGGCTCCATGCGTGTCACATCAGCGAAATCCCAAATGACGGGTCCTATAAGCTGTTCGAACAGGTCGGGCTGAACGTCATCGTCACCCGCGGTCCGGGCGATCAGGTACGTGCATTCCACAATATCTGCCGGCATCGCGGTTCCCGCGTCGTGCTGGAACCGACCGGCACAGCCAAGCGGTTCGTGTGCCCCTATCACAGCTGGGCTTATGGCCGGGACGGCGCGCTGCTCGCGGTGCCCGAATCGCGCGATTTCGCCTGCCTGAACAAAAGCGAGCGTGGCCTCATTCCGGTAAAATGCGAAGTCTTTCGCGGAATGGTGTTCATCAATCTGGACATGGACGCGCAGCCGCTTGCCAGCTTCCTGGCCCCGACCGACCGCGAACTGGGCGACTTTCCACTGGAAAACATGGAAGTGAAGAACATCTTCGTCGTCGACATGGCGTGCAACTGGAAAACGGCGCTGGATAATTTCCTGGAAATCTACCACGTCAGCAGCGTCCACGCGAATTCGATCGCGCCCTATCTGCAGTATAAGAGTTTTTCGGTATCGTTATACGAGGGTGGCCATGCCCGTTTCGCTACGCGCAAGCGCGGAGCGACGATTTTTGGATCGGATCGGCCTGTCTCGGACGCCGCCGGCGCGCTGTTTAAGGACCATACCATCGCCCTGCCGATGTTTCCCAACAGCTTCATGGCGGTCGATCCGGCCGGATTCGCCTGGCAGAGCTGGTGGCCCACGGGGCCGAAATCCACCGTCATGGTGATGACGGTCATGGGCTGGCCCGATAACGGGGAGCGCGGCGCGGAATATTGGGAGAATATGGCGAGCCAGATGCGCGCCATCGCCCATGAGGACCAGCACCTGTTTGCCGGCATGCAGGAAGCCTTGGACAGCGGTTTCCTGCCCGGCGTGCTGATGGGATATCAGGAGCGCGCCCTCTATTGGTATCAGGAGGAAATCGATCGCCGGATCGGCGCCGAGAATATTCCCGAAGAGCTCAGGATCACGCCGGTGCTTTCGGATCATATCCAGCATCGATGACGCAGCATGGCGGTGCGGCAAGCGCGGGCGCTTGTCCCCCAATGCCGCCTGGCGATGCTGGCGAAAGCCAGGTGTTGAGAACATGCACGAGAACGTGCACCAACGCCTTTGACTGCGAACGGCTTGAACATGCGCGTCGGCCACCCGGCCAGATGACGGCGGATCAATTTTGTCTCGCACGAGGTTCTCACGCCTCGGCGCAGGCCGCCGCGCTTCTTCTTGCCCCGTTCCAAGTCGGAGACGAGGTTCTTCGATACGTTGGTAGCGGGCGAACACCGGCTGGGAGACGTCCTGTACCTCCCGTATGGCTTTGATCTCATCGGGCTGGAGCGGGTTGCCGGAGCAAGGCATGCCTCGTCGAACTCCCGCAGGATGCGCTTGTCGATGGCTCCGGCTTCATGCGACAGGGCTTCAAGTCCTGGACGACACATAGAGATAGAACTGTGTGCATCCGCAAGCTTGTAGGCTTTGGCCCGGGCTTGGCGGCGCGGATTCTGGCGTCGTTCAACATGGCGGCGGATACCCCATTTCTGAGACCCGATACCCATACCCCACGACCTGCGGAGGGTCACGAACCGATAGGACCGGGCCGGAGGGAAAATCCTCTGATTTCTGCCGATGTTGTCAAGTCCAGTGGACTGCTGGGAACCCGTGGGAACGGGTGCTTGGCGGAGCGGGAGGGATTCGAACCCTCGATACGCTTTTGGCGTATACTCACTTTCCAGGCGAGCGCCTTCGACCACTCGGCCACCGCTCCGCATGTCCTGGAAGGCATGCCCCCTATCGTGCCCGGCACCTTTTCGCAAGCGTCACTTTCATTTCCGGCGCGGATCAGGAAATTCTTGCGGATGGAGCGTTCCGGTACAACATAATATGAACGCCTGCAGGACCGCCCCTGACAGCAGCAGGAGAGCCAGATGATTGTTGGAACTGTCCGGGAGATCAAGAACAACGAGTATCGCGTCGGGTTAACGCCCGAAAGCGTTCATGAACTGGCTGCGCATGGCCATCATGCTCTTGTCGAAAGTGGGGCGGGGAACGGCATCGGCGCCAGCGATGAAGATTATCGCAGCGCAGGCGCGGAAATCATGACCTCTGCATCTGTCATTTTTGAGCAAGCGGAAATGATCGTCAAGGTCAAGGAGCCGCAGGCAGAAGAGCGGGCCCTGCTGCGCGAAGGCCAGATTTTGTTCACCTATCTCCACCTTGCGCCGGACCCTGAGCAGACGAAGGATCTGATCACCTCCGGCGCAGTGTGTATCGCTTATGAGACAGTGACGGATACGCACGGCGGGCTGCCCCTTTTAAAGCCGATGAGCCAAGTGGCGGGACGCATGGCGATTCAGGCCGGCGCAACCGCGCTGGAGAAGGTACATGGCGGTCGTGGCGTGCTGCTGGGTGGTGTGCCAGGCGTGATGCCCGCCAAGGTTGCGGTGATCGGCGGCGGCGTCGTGGGCTTCAATGCCGCGCAAATGGCGGCTGGCCTGGGCGCCGACGTGACGATATTGGAACGCAACCCCGAAGTGCTTGAACGGCTGGGCACCTATTTCGAAGCGCGGGCAAAAACGCGTTTTTCAAATAAGGCAAATATTGCCGACAGCGTGGCGGAGGCCGACCTGATCATTGGAGCGGTGCTTATCCCCGGAGCAGCCGCGCCCCAATTAATATCGCGCGACATGCTAAAGACCATGAAGCGGGGCGCGGTGCTGGTCGATGTTGCGATCGATCAGGGGGGATGCTTCGAAACGTCACGGCCCACAACGCACGATCAACCCACTTATCTGATCGACGGCATTGTGCACTATTGCGTTGCCAATATGCCGGGAGCGGTAGCGCGAACCAGCACCTATGCGCTTAACAATGTCACCCTGCCTCATACAATGCGCATCGCTGACCTCGGGTGGAAGGAAGCGATGCGGCAGGACCAGCATCTGCTCGACGGGCTGAATGTCTGGGACGGAAAGATTACCTGCGAGCCGGTGGCCCGCGAGTTAGGCTATGACTATGTTCCCGAAACATTGGCTGTTGCCTGATGGCTGGAGTCGGCGACAGGATCGAGGAAACCGGTACGCTGCTGCGTGACGGCGGCGGTTTCGTGCTGCATCGTGATCTTGGCGGGCGCTGGCGGCTGAACCTGCAGCGCACCCCTGTGGACCACGTCGCCAAGCATGTGCGAATCGTCGGTATCGTGGTGGAGGATGGTCTGATCGATGTAGAAGGGATAAGCCGAACGAGCTGACCCCGCTCTCAGGCCTGGTCTCGCAGGATTTTTATATTCTGTTGCGAACGTTCGGGAATCCAGCGGATCGTGGGCTGAGGACCATTGATCGCCATCAGCGGCGCGCCCGCCGCATCGATATCGGCATTGTGGATTTCCAGCGTCAGCGGAGCAGTGGTTTCGATGAGGAAGACCGGGGCTCTGTTGTCAGCGGCAGCGCGGACGACGGGGCGATCCAGAATATAGGTTCCTGTGTGGCCATGAAATGAAAAGTGGGCTGCGCCTCCGCTGCCGCCATAATGACGGGGATCTTCGCTGCGGCAGCCGTGCAGTTCCCCGCTGCCCCAGAGGCGGTAATTGCGCTTGTTGGCGCGCGATACGCAATTTTCCATGTAAACATCCGTGGATTTCAGATCGAAGCCTCCATCGGTGCACTCGGTTGCGGTGCAAGTGAGATAGCGGATGCCATGGTTGCCCCGTTCGTCGGAAAAGCCGTCTCCATTCCAATATTTGCTGGCTGCGGTTCCGCTTTCCTGAAAGTGGTGCGCTTCGACTCGGTTGTAAGTGATGTTATGCGCTTCATTGTCGAGTTGATAACCGACACAATAGGCGTCGCACTGCGTGCTGCCATAGGCTTTTACATCTTCAATGGTTCCGTCGTGCGAGCCATAACGGATGCGCGTCATACCATGGTCTACTTCGCGCGCTGTCGTGCGGCGCAGGGCGAAATTGGAAAGTACGGCCGGATTGGCGTTGCTGGACGAGGTGTCTTCCAGAAAACGATAGATATTCTCGGCTTCGCAATCTTCGATGACAAGATTATTGGTGGGCACATTGACCCTCACGCAGCCATTGCCCAGGTTCAGAAATCGACAATTGCGCAGTGTCATGGCCGATTTCGCGCGAATCCCTTCGCCCCCCTGGCCGGCTGTGCCGGTCGCAGCGCGAGTGCCCTGGAATGTGCGGCCATCTATTATCGAGGTGGATTGAGCCCATGCCAGCCGGGGCAGGATGGATGCCGATAAAGTCGCCGTTATGAAATGGCGGCGCGTAAGCGGGACGATCATGGTCAACCTCCGCAGTTCAGCTCATCTCGCTTTGTCGCTCGGGATGCACGTTTGGCAAAGTATAATCTTTTGATTTAACGAGAAAATTTGCCGAAATGGTGCATTAATCAGATGAACGGCAGATGTGCAGCTGACGGCTTGCCATTCCGTTAAGACATGGGGCAGGCGATGCTTCCGCCTGTCGAGGAGTGAACTAATCGATCGTGCGGGAGAACTTCTTCCCAATGGACCGGGCGCCCCAGGCGATGCCGAGACCCAGCGATACCGGAATGGCGACGACTATGAGAACGGCCGCAACGCCGCCGGTCACAACGGCTGATCCTGCCATATGCATGGCCTCAACGGCTTGACTGACGGGTGCTTCAGCCTGATCGGCTTTCACCGCGGAACTGCCGTTTCTGGAAATCATGAGTATCTCCGCGTTTTCAATTCGGCATGCTGTGCAGCCAATTCGTCCCGACCGACCCGCGCTTTTCTGAGGCGCAGGACAGTTCCTTCCTATTTGGCGAGTTCCAGTGCATTCGACCCCCGTCGTCGCGAGCGGTCACCCCTGATCCCCCAAAAGTCTATTAGCCGCTTTCACGATGGCCCTCAACCAAGCGGAGCATTAAATATGATCCGTTTAGAAACTGGTAACGGAGGGATGGTCGAACCCTTGGCACGACGCGCGGAGACGAAAATCCGACGAGGGGACAGCTAAAACGCATCATACACGTTCAAGTGGCGGCGTGGGCGCGTTATGATCCCCCCGGAGCATGATCGAAGGTCATGCCAATTCAGAGGATGTTTCCAAGGGCCCGGGTTCGGCCCGCGGCAGTTTGCTGTGGGGGCAGATGCCGGTTGGCGGCTGAGAAATTAAAAGGGATCGTGCGCCATGAGAATCCATGTCACGGGCCTTCGCGGCATACCCGGCGTGATGGGCGGAATTGAAAGTCATTGTGAGGAGTTGTTGCCCCGGATAAAGGCGCGCAATGCCGACCTCGACATCACGGTGCTTTGTCGGGCTCCCTATGTCGATGGGGAGAGGCGCGTGCACAGGGGAATTGCGCTGGCGCCCTTGCCCTCACCGCGTTCAAAGTCACTCGAAGCGATAGTCGCGACCTTTATTGCCATACTTTACGCATGGATCAGGGGTGCCCAGATCATCCATATCCATGCGATAGGGCCGGCTTTGTTGTGCCCCTTGGCCCGCATCCTGGGCCTCCATGTTATTGTCACGCATCATGGTGCGGATTACGAGCGCGCGAAATGGGGCGCGTTTGCCAAACTCACTCTTCGCCTCGGTGAGCGTTCGGCGCTGATCTGGGCCCATCGCGTGATCGCTGTATCGCCGTCCTTGGCAAGCCAGCTGACAATGCTGTTTCCGTCGCAAGCTTATAAGGTGACGTATATTCCAAACGGCGCCCCAAGCCTGCCGACGTGCGATGACGATGCGATGGCAGTCATCGAACGGCTGGGCCTTGCACCAAAGGGTTACATATTGGCGGTGGGGCGGCTCGTGCCGGAAAAGGGGTTTGACGATTTGATCGACGCCTTCCTGGCAAGCGCGCAGCCAGAGGGGCGGAAATTGGTTATCGCGGGCGGGGCGGATCATGAAACGGATTTCGTGCGTGCCTTGCGTGCCCGTGCCAGCGACAGAGTAATATTCCTGGGCACGCAATCCCGCTCAGTTTTGAAATGCCTGTATGAAAATTGCAGCTTGTTTGTCATTCCCTCCTATCATGAGGGATTGCCGATCGCGGCGCTGGAAGCGGCATCCTGCTCCGCACCCATGATATTAAGCGACATCGCTGCCAATCGGGATCTGGGGCTAGATTCGGAGCGGTATTTCCCGGTTGGGAATACGGCGCGGCTCGCTCATATGCTGGCAAGACCTTACGAGGCTACTTCCGCAGAAGCACAGATGATCAAGTGGCGGTTCGATTGGGACAAGGCCGCTGAAAGCACGGCCAAAATCTATCGCGCCTTCATGCCCCCATCTGCCCAGGTCGTGCGTCATCAGGATCGTGTAGGCACCGGGCTCGCCGAATAGGTGGCCGCATTGCAGAAAAAGGCGCTCTTCATCATCAATTCGCTTGCCGGTGGCGGCGCTGAGCGAGTCATGGCGACATTGCTGCACGCGTCGGCTGAATGGCGCGATCGTTACGACATCTCCCTGGCGCTGCTGGATCGGGAGGACGCAGCTTATGCGCCGCCGAGGTGGGTCGATACCATCCAGTTCGATTGCCATGGGCGCCTGCTCCCAAGCGTCTGGGCGATACGCAGGTTGATATCCCGGCTTCAGCCCGATGCGACGCTGAGCTTCCTCACCCGGGCCAATTTTGCCAATGTGGCGGCGACGGCGGGCCAAAAAACGGCCTGCATTATCAGCGAAAGGGTCAACACCTCGGCCCATTTGAACGAAGGTGCCGGTGCGATGCTGGGAAAGATGCTGGTGCGGGCGACCTATCCCCGGGCGGAGCATGTCATTGCCGTGTCCGAAGGCGTGGCGCAGGATCTTCAGCAGAACTTTGCGATCCCTGCCGATCAGATTTCCGTCGTCGCCAATCCTGTCGATCATGAACGCATTGCCGCTATGGCAGCAATAGAACCTGCCTTTTCCATACAAGGCAGTTACATAGTCGCTGCCGGAAGGCTGGTGCCCAACAAGAATTTCGGAATGCTGATTGAGGCTTTCGCTCAGTCTGGATTACCCGGATCGCTGGTCATAATGGGTGAGGGACCGCTGCGGGGCGCGCTTGAGGCCCGGATCATGCAGTTGGGGTTGGAAGGAAGGGTACATCTACCTGGTTTTCTGGAAAATCCCTTTGCTGTCCTGAAGCGAGCCAGCCTGTTCGCCCTCCCATCGAACGCCGAGGGCTTTCCTAACGGGCTGGTAGAGGCCATGGCCTGCGGATTGCCCGTAGTAGCGGCGAATTGTGCATCCGGACCAGCCGAAATCCTGCTCAACCGCAGTCGGGAGGCAGTGCACGGCATAACGCAAAGTGCAGCGGGCGCCGTGGTCCCGCCAAATGATGCGGCGGCCTTTGCCGAAGCCCTCCGGATCGTACACTGTTCGGACATGCGCTCTGCGCGGGGTGCGGCAGCGCTGGAATTGTCGCGGCGGTTCAGCGTAGAACGGACTGCAGCCCATTATTGGGAGATCATCGAAAATGCTGTCGCTTCCAGGACAGAACCCATGACCGGGCGAAAGCCGCTCTCGCCCCGCGAAACATTGCAAATGGGGGAGCGATACCTCTGAACAAGATTGCCCCCATAACGGAAGCCCTCGGGAAGCCCCACCTGCGGGGATGTGCGCGCAGTTTGCGGAGCGTCGCTGCCCTGCTCAAGGCGGATCTTTACCGCTATGCCGGAAAGACCGATGCCAAATCCTTCTGGAAGCATTTTCTGTTCACACCGGGCTATAAATACACGGTGGTGATGCGGAGTTGCGGCTATCTGCGTACCCGGAAATTCATGGCATTCGGGCTTTATCCGCTCGCCAAGTGGTGGCTGTTACGATGTCGCTATAAATATGGGATCGCGATTCCCGAATATACTGTGATTGGCCCGGGATTGTTCATCAATCGCTTCGGCGGCATCTATGTCAACGGAGACGCGGTGATCGGCGCGAACGCCAACCTGACTCACGGCGCCATGCTGGGACAGGTCAATCGCGGCGAACGGGCGGGCTCTCCCATTTTGGGTGACAGGATATTCGTTGGCGCTGGGGCGAAGATCATTGGGCGCATTCATCTGGGAGATGGCTGTGCCGTGGGGGCCAATGCCGTCGTCACCAAGGATGTGCCGGAAAACGGCGTTGTTGGCGGCATTCCGGCGAAGCTGATTTCGGAGGCCGGATCTGAAGGCTATATCAACCGGCTGGTGCCGGACACGCTGATGCAGCGCTGCCGGGAAGTCCGTTCCAGCCTCTCATTGCCTTAAAGCCGGGCAGCCAGTCGATGCCGCCGCGCCCGCATAAGCTGAGTCATGCGATGACCTGACCGGCGCAGGGCCGCAGGCGTCCAGCGCGCGACGAGCAGAAGCGCCAGCGTCCCGACGCCCTCCGGCATGGCGACATTGCGCACCGGGATGCGAATGGGTTCGGCAGCCTTCATGGAATAGCGGGCGTAATGAGCGATTTCCTGATTAATCAACCGCCGTAACAACCGACGTTCTGACGAACTGGCGCCATCCAGCATGTTCCGGGCCGTCTCGACCAGACAAGGCAGTGACAGCGTGTTGGTCGATTTGCTGACCTTGTTGAGTGAATCGCGGTTGAATTCCGCCGTAATGACCGGAGCATAGACCAGGCGCGTATGGCGCATGGCACGCAGCCAAAGGTCCTTGTCACCTCCACGGACAGCCCGGCCTTCCGGAAATAATCCGGCCTCCATCAGCAATTCGCGGCGGAATGCAATGGCTCCAGTCCATAAGGGGCATTCACTGACTTCCAGCCACGCCCTTAGAAACTGAGGGAAGTTGAGTACGCCGCCTTGCGCCAGGCGGGGTGCGATCCGTTGAGACACACGGTGGGTTTCGAAGACATGATCGAAACGGGTGGCCGCCACCTCCGCATTGGGCGCCTGCGCGATCGCGTCCGCAAGGACCGCCAAATGATTTTCATGCCATATATCGTCGGCATCAAGAAATGCGATCCAATCCCCGCTTGCTTGCCGAATACCCAGATTGCGGGCGGCATAGCCGCCGGGGCCCGGAGATTTCCTCTCGAACAGGCGGATACGCGGGTCGCGGACGGCGGCGGCAATGTCCCGACCGCCATCGCTGGAACAATCGTCGATGATGATCAGTTCGTGGGGGGAAAGGCTCTGGGCCAGAACGCTGTTGATCGAAGCGGCTACATGCGGCGCCTTGTTGTAGAGCGGCATGATGACAGAAAAGCGGGGCCCCGACATATCGATCCTTTGCTGCCTAATCCCGAGCCGCCGCGCGACCCCGGAACAACCGCCAATATTCAAGCGACGCAACCACCGAAAGTTCCACCGTCAACTGCATGATAGCCAATTTGCGCCGCGCCGAAAGGTCGGATTGCGCGGCGCGATAAAGGCGGCGGGCAGTATCATAGGTGGTCGCCCAAAGAACCCTTGCGAGACGCGCAGGTTGTCTTGTTCGGTTCCATCGGCCGCCGCTAAGACGGCGGCGCTTGCGGACAAGATCGCTGCGAGAGCCGCGGACGGGATGATGAACCGTCATGTCGGGCACATAAATCAGCGGCAGGCCCGCGTCACGAATGCGCAGAGCCATCTGGCGATCGCCCCCGGATTTTAAATGGTGGTCAAAGCCGCCCAGCTCCTCGAATATGGTGCGGCGACTCATCCAGTTGGCGGTGGCGCAATTACCCCTGGCTGCCAAGGATTGGGGAAAGCTGAAAAGGCGCTCATAATCCGTAAAGACAGGCCCTTCAGCTTCTCCTTCTTCGAAGAGGCTGATACGTCCGGCCAGCACGCCCGCATCGGGGTGACGTCCGGCTGCCGCAAGCGCCTTTTCGAGCCAATCGGACGCCGGGCGACAATCAGCGTCCGTGAACGCTACATATGTACCTCGCGCATGTGCCAGACCGCGGTTGCGTGCCGCATAGGAGCCGGGGCGATGTTCGGTCAGAACGATGACGCCGGGTACAGATCGCGCGATCTCCGCCGTGCCGTCTGTCGAGCCATTATCGACGACGATTATCTCCAGCTCTTCCGACGGCAGGCTTTGCGCCCGGACAGCGTCGAGACAGCGGCCAATCGTGGCGCGGCCGTTCCAGACAGCGATGATAACGCTTATCAAAGGGTTATGTATTGGGGTCATATTCGATGTTCAGCCAATCATTTTATCGTTGTGAAACAATGGTTTCGTGTTTCGCACCTCGATGGTCAAGCGTTCGAGGCCGCTGGAAGGACGAGGCGGTGGCGAAGCTGGTTGAGTTGTGATGCGCGATCTTCTCGGATGGAATCCATCGCCCAAATGTCTCCCCATAGCGCATCCTTCCATCTCCGTGGGGCAGGGCGGGTTGCGTTGTCAGGCAAAATCCGGTTCCTTTCCGATCACTTAGCAGATGGGCCCAAAGGTGGTCCGTTACCGCCGATCCGAAAGAGAGAACCGCATCATTGCAACATTATGACTGATGCAGAATTTTCCTGTCCTGTCCTCGTCATATCCATGGCCGACGCAGTGGAGCGCCGAGCCGCCTTTTCTGCCCGCGCCGCGCGCGCAGGCATACCCTGGCGGTTTGTCGAAGCATGCTCCGATCTGGCCGAAGGGCTCCGCTATGACGCCGCGGCGGTCGAACGCAACAAGGGAAGACCGCTCACCAAAGGTGAGCTTGGCTGCTATTCCAGCCACTTCACCATCTGGCGTGAGATGGCGGAGCAAGGCATCGCTCAATGTATAGTTCTCGAGGACGACACAATCGTCGACTGGGCATTCATGGCGCAGCTTGCGGCGACTGATCTTGCCGCACGGGACATTCCGTATCTGCGTCTTTATTCCAAGTTCCCTACCTTCAGCCGGATCGTAGAGCGCGATTTCCTGCAACATTCCCGTAGCGTGGTGGAGCTTGTGGGCTATCCTTTCGGGACGCAGGCCTACGCAATTACCCTCCCGGCCGCTCGGGCATTCCTGCGCGCGTGTGCAACGGTAAAGCGGCCCGTTGATGACCAGATGGATCGATCCTGGGAACACGGTGTTCGCAATCTGGCGCTCTTCCCCTCTCCAGTCATTGAGGAATTCGTGGAATCGGGAATCGGTTCGGTGCGGTACAACAGGGAAAAGAGCGAAGTCTATCGCGCGCCGCGTCAGCGCCTTGCCCGCTGGGTCGACCGGCAGCGGATACGATGGAAAAAATTGAGCCTGCTCCGTGGCGGCTGATCCCTATGCCTCTGCGCTTGGCGCACGATTTGACACAAATTTGCGGCGGCAGAGCAAGCATTCGGTCGGCTGGTCGATCGTGCGTTTCATGTCTGACCAGTTCTTCTCCTTCGTCATCTTTGTCCTTTTGGCACGCCTGCTCACGCGGGCCGACATCGGCGCCTTCGCGATCATGGCGATTTTTGCGGAGGTTTTCCGGACCATCAGCGCTGCTGGTCTGATCCAGACCGTCGCGCGCGAACCCGTGTTGACCGATGAGTTCACTGATACCGTTTATCGGGCCCATATGGGTTTCAGCCTGATCGCCTGCGCTATCGTTCTGGCTGTGGCGCATCCCTTCGCGGCGTTCATGGGCGCTCCGCAGATCGCTTTGCCCTTGCAAGTGCTGAGCGTGGTCCTGCCCATCTCCGCCTTGGGACAGACGCATATGGCGTTGCGCCTCCGCAGTTTTGGGCACAAGACGACAGCGCTGCGATCCGTAGTGAGTGGCCTGCTGGGCGGCGGCGCGGCCGTGACGGCTGCTTATGCGGGACTTGGCCTCTGGGCCTTGGTGATTCAGCGGATCGTGACGGAAATCATCAGCACGCTCCTTTCCCGCGCATCTTATCGCTGGACGCCGGGCTGGGCCTTTCGATGGCCTACCCTGAAACGCAATTTGAGCATTAATGGTAGCCTGACGGCGACACAGCTTGTCTTCATTTTCACGACGCGATTGCAGGAACTGGTTATCGGGAGTGTCATTGGCGTTGTTGCGGTCGGCATCTACCGCACCGCATGGCGCACCGTCGACATGATCTCCAACGGAGCGATTCGACCATTCGCTACCGTCGCCATGCAAACCCTGGCACGGGTCAAGCATGACCAGGCCGAACTGGGCCGTGCCTATCAATGGATGATTTCCAAGGCCGCCGTCATCTCTTTCCCCGCGCTGACAGGGTTCGGTATGGTTGCGCCGCTGGCAATCCCGGCCGTCTTCGGGCCTAAATGGGTGGAGGCGGGTGCGCTGGCGCAGGTCTTTGCGTTCATGGCTCTTCCCTTCACGCTCAATCAATTCGCCTCCCCCTCTCTGGGCGCGTTGGGCGCGAGCCGAAGCTTGCTCGTCATTTCCTTAAGTCAGTTGGGCCTGACAGCGCTCTTCACTTTCCTTGCTGCGCCTTATGGTTTGTTCGCAGTTGCCTGGGCCTATGTCGCGCGCGCCTATCTGACATTGCCTCTACAGGTCATATTGCTGAAGCGCGCTTCGGGCATAGGTTTCGGCAGAACGTGGGCCGCGATTTGGGAGCCGCTGGCGGCTTCGGCGGTCATGGGCATTGCGCTGCACTATGGGTTGCCTGCTGCCGAACGCTTGACTGCCAATCCCTGGCTGCGTCTGACGGCGGCTGTTGCGGCTGGCACAGCGATCTACGGATTGGCCCTGATAGCCATATCGCCGCTGTGGCGCGCGCTTTTCTTCAAGACGCTAAGACGGGTGACGCCATGACCGGGGTTTGTGTTCAAAGTCTATCCGCCGATGCACTGGTTACCGATCTGGGCAGCCGCGTCGCGGATGTTTTCGCGGCAACAATATCGGAAGGGCCCGTCGCGCTCGTTGATTTCCCCGACCATTCAAACGTCGGAGATTCCGCCATCTGGTTGGGAGAAATGGCGTGGCTTGACGGGAACGGGCGCTTGCCCATCTATTCGGCGGCGCTTAATAATTTTTCGGAAACAGATCTGTTGCGGGCAGCACCGCAAGGCCCCATCCTGATCCACGGCGGCGGCAATTTCGGAACAACTTGGCCCAAACATGAAGCGCTTCGGTTGAAGCTGCTCCGCGCTTTCCCCGGTCGGTCGATCGTTCAGCTTCCCCAATCCCTTTATTATGACGACGATCTGCGGATCAGGGAAATGGCCGAGGCCATTCGCGAGCACGGCGCATTTACGCTGCTGGTGCGCGACGCTCCGTCTTTCGCGTTTGCCCAGCGCCATTTTGACTGTGACGTCCGGCTCTGCCCTGACGCGGCGCTTTATCTGGGCCGTTTTCAAAGAGCCGCACCAAAAGCTGATATATTGGCGCTGTTGAGAACGGACCATGAGCGCGTACGGGAGTCTGCGCCCATTCCGCCGGGCGTGCTCGGCATGGATTGGCTTGAGGAGGGTGCAGGCGAGCGAAGCCTGATGCGGGCGCGCATGAAGATTGACTCGCTTCTGCCCGGAACGCAGCAGGCGAAACGTCTGCGCCGATACCAGATGCTTGCTCAATGGCGGCTGCGGCGCGGCATTTCCATGCTGTCACAGGGCAGAGTGATCGTCACTGATCGGCTGCACGCCCACATATTGTCGCTATTGCTCGACATTCCTCAGGTGGTCCTCGACAATATGTATGGGAAGGTCAGCGCCTTCGCGGCGCAATGGACAGAGCCTTATTGCGGTTTTTACCGTGCATCGTCGCAGGCTGAAGCCTTTGGCCTTGCCCAACAACTGATCGAACGGAGGTGATATGGCGCTCAAGTCCTTGAAGCGGCGCGCAGGCCATTGGCTGGATAAAATGCGCCTCAGTGAAACAGCACGGCGCATCCGCGAGGAGCGGCTCACGTATCTGCCCGTTCGAAAGTTGGTGCGGATAGAGGCCGCGCTTGCCGAAGTGAAGCGGAGAAACGTTTCAGGCGATATCGTCGAATTCGGCGTGGCGCTGGGCGGTTCGGCAATCCTGCTGGCGCGGGAAACCAGTGAGGCACGCCGCTTTTTCGGGCTGGACGTCTTCGCGATGATCCCGCCCCCCACATCGGAGAAGGATGATCCCAAATCCAAAACGCGCTATGAGGCGATAGCCTCCGGACAGGCGCAAGGGTTGAATGGCGATCCTTATTATGGGTATCGAGACGATCTTTACGAGCATGTTTCCACCCAGCTCGCGCGCTTTGGCACGCCTGTGGATGGAGCGCGCATCAATCTGGTGAAGGGCCTGTTCGAGGAAACCCTGCCGTCGCTGGACATCGAACGGATCGCCTTCGCCCATATCGACTGCGACTGGTATGATCCTGTGCGTTATTGCCTTGATGAAACGTCCCGGCGGCTCGCACCCGGCGGGATCATCGTCATTGACGACTATAACGATTATGAAGGATGCCGGGTTGCGGTGGACGAATTCCTGGCCGCGCATAGCGATTTCTGGATGCAGGCCGGATTGAACCCGATCCTGCGCCGCGCCGACTGAGCGCGGCAACCCGCGCGCTGAACAGGGTATAGCCGCAGAGCAACCCATAAAGCGCCAGGCCCTCCACCTGCCAGAACGGCATGGTGGCGAGATTCAGGATGAAGAAGCTCAAATGTCCCGCCGCGAGCGTCAGTCGCTCGTGTCGCCGCGCTTTCAGCGCCTGCACCGCCATGGTGATCCACAGAAGCAGCATGGCGATCATGCCGATAATGCCTAACTCATAAAGGGTGCTGATCAGCGTATTGTGCGGATAAACATCAAAGCTCTTTGCCCAGGATTCCGGACCGAAGCCAAAGAGAAGCTGGAACGGCGTGCCGTCGGCATAGGCATAGAGATATTCGCTCCAGATCAGCGGCCGGCCCGACATGATCTGCCGATCCAACTGCGTGAATTCCCGTGGCGGTTTGATGAGTGACCCGGGATCGGAAAGGAAAGTGGCAACGTCGGCAAAGCGCGAATGATAGGCCACCACAACCGCCGCCGCGCCCGTGAGCACGATGACCAGGGCAACCGCTGCCACGGCGCGACGCTGTTCGGGCTTCACATATTGAGTCAACGCGACCCAGAAAGTGGCGAGGGCAAGGGGACCCATTGCGAAGATGGCCGTGCGATACCCGGCCAGGAATATGCCGATCAGGGTAATGCCCAAAAATCCGAAACGCAGCAGAGGGTGCATCTTATAGGCAAGGCAGGCAATGACGAAGCCGGTGGACAGCGCCACGGAAAAGGCGGCTTCATGATTGTAACCGCCGATCCATACCAGCCCATCTCCGGTTTCGGAGCCTTTGGGCAGGTTCAGGCCCAATGAAAGCCACTGAAACAGCAGCAGCGGTGCGAAGGCCCAGATGAGAAGGGACATGACCTCTTCCTTGCTGTCCTGCCGAAGCGCTTCGAAGGCGGCGATCAGGACGACAATGACATAGGCATATTTGACGGCGACACCGATGGCTCCGGCCATGTCTCCATTGGCTCCGCCGCTAAGCAGCACAAGCGCTATCAGCAGATATATCGGCATCAGCACCGCGACCGCCAGATGCCGTGCACGAATGACGAGCAGGCCAACGGCCACAATGGCTACAGAGACAAGCGCATTTCCGGACAGTCCGGCAGCGAGCGGCTTGAACATGTAGACATGGTAGGCCCCGCAAATATAACGGATCCAGAGCGCTGCGATAAGGAACCGTCCGGGCAGGCTGCGAATGCGATAAGCCGCGATGAGCAACGGCACGAGCAGCAACAATGTTGCGGGTGCAAGAACCCCAAGTCCGAACGATGGGGCGAGACGTTCTGCTGCTTCGTTCATGCCGTCATGCGATCAGGCATAATAGCTTTTGTAAGCGCCATAATAATAACCCGCGTCACCATAGCCCGCGCGGGTCTGCGCAATCATGTCGACTTGCGTCAGGCTGGCGCCCAGCACACGGGCGCCCACTTCGTCCAGCTGACGAAGCGCCAGTTCCGCTGCCTTAGCAGGAGTCCGTCGCCACCGAACCAACAGCACGACACCGTCGGCCTGAGCCGAAATGACGCGGCTGTCATCGACGGGCAGAACCGGCGGGGTATCGAGCACCACGAGATCGAAAAGATCACGCAGATCGTCCAGCAGGCCGGAAAAAGCGGGGCTGTCGGCCAGGGACACGGTGCTATTGTCGTCAGGTCGTTGCGGCAGGACATACAGTCCCGTCGCTTCATCCAGGAATACGGCATCGTCCAGCGTGCCCTTGCCCTCAAGCAGCTTGGCAAGGCCGATCGACTTGAGCGGATTGAACTGCATGCTGGAGGCGCGGCGGCGCAGATCGCAATCGACCAGAATGACCCTTGCCCCAGCCAGCGCTGCGGATCGGGCGAGGCAAATAGCAGATGTGGTCTTGCCTTCGCCGGGCAAAGACGACGTGACGGCTATTATGGTGGATTGCTGGTCGGGCCGGGCGAAATGGATAGAGGTGCGCAAACGGCGGAACGCTTCGGCAAAGGAGGATTGAGGCCGATCCACCACCATCTGTGTAGGTGGTAATGCGGCTTCCTCCTTGTCGAATTCCGGTAGGCTCGCGGTGTCGGGAATAGATCCGAGGGACATGACGCCCAACTTTTTTTCCACCGCGTCGCTTGTCTCTATGCCGCGTTCCAGCAATTGCAGGATAGCTACCGCTGCCGCCGACGCGCCGAGCGCCGCTACGATACCCAGAACGAGATAAATGAGCAGATTGGGCGATGACGGCACGCTTGGCACCCGCGCGCGTCCAACGACATAGGAATCGCTGCGTTCCAATCCCCGCTGCGCTCGTGTTTGCTTGTATCGATCAAGAAAGGCCATGTAGAGCGCGCGCGCCGATTCCGCTTTGCGTTCCAGTTCGGCAAGCCGGACAGAAGCAATATTGTTAGCCGCCAGTGTACCTTCCGTGCTCCCCAGCGAACGAGCGAGGGAGGCGGTGCGTTCGCGGGCGGCATTGGCCTGTATGCGGACGTTGGCGACGATGCGCCTTACCTCGCCGTTGATCTCCTTATCCAGATCCCGCAGTTGCTCCTGCGCGCGCTGAAGATCGGGATGCCCCGGACCGTAGCGCTGGCTTAATGCGGCGGCCTCTGCACTGACCCTGGCGCGTTGTGCGCGGAGCTGGCTTATGACCGGAGAGTCCAAAGCCTCACCCAATTCCTCGCCAGTGCCGCCCTGCGCGAGCTGTGCTCTTGCGGTTGAAAGCCGCGCTTCCGCCTCTGCCTGTTGCGCCCGCGCGCCCGCTAATTGCGTGTTGAGACCCGCCAGTTCCTCCTGGGTCACGCTGCTATCGGCGCTTGCCTCGAAAAGACCGTTTTGCGCCCGATATTCAGCGACCGCCGCTTCAGCAGTTTGCACTTGCGCGCGCAACTGATCGATTTGCCCTTCCAGAAAATTGGTAGCGCGTCCTGTGGCGTCAGACTTCTTGTTTACCTGGTCGGCAATGTAGACATCGGCCAGGGTATTGGCGACGTTCGCAGCCGTTTGGGGCGATTCCGATTCATACTCAATGCGTATCGCGTAGGAAAAGCCCTCACGCTCAACGGTGAGATTACCCAGCAATATGGAAATGGCGCGACGCCGAGCGGCTTCGGCGGAAACCGGTTCGCCTTCTTCCACCGAAGGATTGAATTCCGGGTCGGAAGTAAGCTTCAACTTGTCCACGACCTGCCCCGCGAGCCCTGGAGACTGGAGCACCTGAACTTCCGTATCGACCGTGGCGGAATCGGGATCGACCGAGGGCATGACCTGTTCGACCTGGATTACCTGTTCAGAACCGCGCTCCATCGCAACGCGCGCCTGCGCCACATATCGCGGCTCCGCCAGCAAATAGGCGATGGCGGTGGCGACCAATATCAACGCGCTGACAACCGCGATAAGGCCTAGCCTGCGTCGGATGATTCCTGCGACCCGATGAAGATCGATGAGTGCGCCCTCATCCACGGCGCTCATGGATCGGACGGTCCGATCCACTGCGGCTTGCGATCTTGCATCCATCATGAGCGCCTGCGAAGTCCTTGTGGCATGCATTTAATCCTTTGACTCGGGTTCATGATGCAGCCTCTGAAAAATGGTCCTGCTGCCGCAGATCATACAGCAATTCGCGAGTCGGGAATTTGCGCTTTTCCTTTGCACGCTCACAAGCTGCAGGCGTCAGAACGTGCGAAATGAGCGGTCCGCCGGATGGCCCATTCGCTGCCTTGGCAGAGCATTCTATGGTCCGCCGCAAATCGGTAGTTTTCCCGAATGCCGTTACTGGCCTACTTTCATGGACATAGCAGAGACTCAGCGCTTGCACGGTTGTTACTGCCATACCATATTCCGGCGATGACTGCATTTTCCGTTCTCGACCTTGTCCCCGTCATTGAAGGCAGCGACATCGTCGCCGCCCTTGCGAATGCCGCCGATCTTGCCGCACATGCGGAACGGCTTGGTTATAAACGTTACTGGGTTGCCGAACATCACGGCATGCCGGGCATAGGAAGCGCAGCGACGTCGCTGGTGATTGCGCATACGGGCGCAGCAACGTCGACGATCCGGCTGGGGGCTGGCGGCATCATGCTGCCCAATCATGCTCCGCTGGTTATCGCCGAGCAGTTCGGCACGCTGGCGGCTCTATATCCACAACGAATCGATCTGGGCCTGGGCCGTGCACCGGGGTCGGATCAGCGCGTCGCCATGGCGCTGCGTCGCAATCTTCAGAGCGATCCCAACCAGTTTCCCCGAGACGTGATGGAGTTGCAGGCTTATTTCGCTGGAAATCCGGAACTCGGGATCACAGCCGTTCCAGGTGCGGGCGCGGATGTGGACTTGTGGATCTTGGGATCAAGCCTGTTTGGCGCCCACATGGCTGCCTTGATGGGCCTGCCTTATGCCTTTGCTTCCCATTTCGCCCCGAAAGCGCTCGACGAAGCCATAGCCCTTTACCGGCAGGAGTTCCGGCCATCAGAATATCTCGACAAGCCTTACGTCATGCTGGGTTATAATGTCTTCGCGGCAGATACGGATGCGGAGGCGCGGTTCCTGGCTTCCTCAATGCAGCATTCTTTTGTGTCGCTGCGCACTGGAGTCCCCCAAAAGCTGCAACCGCCGATGGAGGGTTATTATGACGGGCTGCCTTTGGCTACGCAGACGATGCTGGACAAGGTGCTGAGGGCTTCGGCCATCGGCGGGCAGGATGCGGTCGAGCGCGGCTTGCGCGCGTTCATCGAAAAGACCGGCGCGGATGAGATCATCATTACCTGTCAGATGTTCGATCATGAAGCGCGGAAACGCTCTTACGCCATTGCCATGGATGCCGCGCGCGCCATATCCGGTGAGGTGAGTCTGGCTTGATTTCCTTGGCGCGCGGGCCTTTTCGATACAACTGTAGCCATGATGCAATCAATGCATGTCCTGCATCGCGCTTGTATCGGATGACTTTAGGCGCTAGCACGCAATCGTCATCTGGGGAGTAGTCAGCCGTCCGGATTTTTGGACGGGCCTTCGTGTCAACATACTCGGTCGAGAGGCCGTGGTGCGAAGGGAGCGGGGACACCGTTCGGACGAGACCAATGGCATCGCATCTTCGCTCGGGTTGGGCGGCGGACGCGATGCCCGTTGGATTCTTGCGCCGCCTGACCCCGAGATAAATGTTCATGGAAGCCCTGCTCACATCCACTGTCGTGGTTGCGCTCGCCGAGGTCGGCGACAAGACTCAGTTGCTGGCGATTGTCCTCGCGACCCGATTCAAGCGGCCGTGGCCCATCATCGGCGGCATTTTCGCCGCCACTATCGCTAACCATTTCCTGGCCGCGCTCGTTGGTGCTGAGATGTCCTCGTTCCTGGACGGCCGTTGGTTCCGTTATGTGATCGCGGTTTCATTCATCGCCATGGCCGTCTGGACACTGATACCTGACAAGCTTCACGATATTAAGGACAAACCCCCGCGCTTTGGCGCTTTCCTGACCACGACCATCGCTTTCTTCTTGGTCGAAATGGGCGACAAGACGCAGATCGCCACCATCGCGCTGGGCGCCCGCTTTCATGAGGTGGTTCCGGTGACGATGGGCACGACCGTCGGCATGATGCTCGCCAATGTGCCAGCGGTGTTCCTCGGTAACGAACTCATCAGGCGCGTGCCGCTCAAGACGGTTCGCATGATTGCGGCGCTGCTGTTTTTGTTCATTGGTTTGTGGCTGTTGGCGCAGACAGCCGGGCTGGTCTGATGAGCCGGGCCAAATCTTCATGCTGACACCGCACTCAGGTACAGAACTGGGCCGTTTATTATGTTACATCTTCATAGATGTTTGAAGGAGGACGGGATATTCATGGAACCATTTCCGCTGGTCCTTGCGGCCGTGGCTGCTGCCCTCAGCCTGTCCGCATGCGCAACGGTGAACGCCGGCCCTTCAACGCCCGGAATGGCCGAACGGATGATTGTTCGCGGAAGTCTTACCTATCGTGAGCGGATCGCGTTGCCGCCCGGCAGCGTCGCTGAGGTGACTTTGCAGGACGTCTCCCGCGCCGATGCTCCATCGACGATCCTGGCGCGCCAGACCATTCCGTTGGAGGGCCGACAGGTTCCTGTGCCGTTCGACTTGAAGGTGGATCGCGCACAGTTACAATCAGGTATGCGTTACAGCGTTCGCGGCGTCATTCGCGATAGCGAAGGCCGCATGCTCTGGACCACGGATACTGCTCATGCAGTGGACACTTCGGCGTCGGCCGTCGATTTGGGGATGTTGCTTCTCGTACGCGCCGGTTCGCCCGAACCGGTAACCGTGAATGCCGTCTTTCAGTGTGGGCCCACGCGCGTCCACACCCGCTTCGCCGGGGATTATCTGCGGATCAGCATGGACGGGCGGGACTATGATCTGTCCCGCGCCATATCTGCATCCGGGGCCAGATATTTGGGCAGGGCGAACGAAGAGCCGATCAGTTTCTGGAACAAGGGCCATCAGGCTACGCTTTCGATCGGCGACAGAACCTATCCGCAGTGCAACCAGATTGTGGACGAAGATGAGGCCGCGAAGCTACCTCATAAGGAACCCTCCTAATATGGATTCCGGAGGTGTTGGACAAGATATGCCACTCGTCCAATAGCAGCCGTGGATTTCCAGGGCTTTATTTCGTCAGCAGCCCCCGGGCCTGGCCCGTCAGTTCCGCCAGCATCGCTGTGTTCGTCGCTGTGGCGGCCCTCGCGCGTTTCACGAGTGCCCGGAACTGATCGACTCGTTTCTCCTTGGCCGCGAGCCAGCTATCGACATGGGCATGTATATCCTTACCCTTGGCCTCGCTCAGAAAATCGAGCCTGATCTGTTGCAGGTCGCGCGCGACGCCTGACACCAGCAGCCGTTCCCACGGGTCCGAAGGCACCATGCGTGCGGCGGTCGATTGCACCCAATCGATCCCCAGCGTCTCGCCCAGCCGGGTAAAAGCCTGGGTCACGTCGATTTCGCTGACGTCCAGCTTGCGGGCCAATCGTGCCAGCCCGACCGCGCCATCCATCTTGAACAGAGCCAGCGCCCGCTCCGTCAGCGCTGGTGGTGCGCCCAGAGCGGCCAGATGATCCGCAATCGTTTCTGCCCGGCGAAGGGTTTCAGGGCGCAAGAGGCGGTCCACCTCATCGGCCAGCCTCGACACCCCAGGCTGAAGCATCTCCAGCCCTCCGCCTGGCAACGTGCCCGTTGGCAGGCTGCGGATCAGGTCGGCAATCTGCGCGCGCATGGCGCCCGCGATTTCCGACAAGAGCGCAAGGCGTGCGCTTTCCGTTATCGTACTGCTGTCGATGTCCCGCCAGAGCGCTGGCACATCGAAGAGACGTTCAGCAATCACGAAGGCCGATGACAGATCGGCCAGCGAACACCCTGCTTCTTCCGCCAATTCGAAGGGATGAATGATGCCCAGTCGATTGACGATCCGGTTGGCAAGCTCCGTCGCGATAATTTCGCCGCGAAGCTGATGATCCTGAATCGCCTGAGCATGCGATTTCTGCATGGCAGGCGGGAACGATGCTGCCAGTTCGTCAATCATGGTGGGATCGGCAGCAATATCGCGATGACGCTCAATGGCGTCCTGCAGAGTCAGCTTGGCCGTTGAAAGCAGAATTGCCAACTCAGGCCGGGTCAGCCCTTGCCCCTCCTGGATACGGCGCAGCAATTCTTCATTGCTTGCAAGTCCCTCCACGCGCCGGTCCAGTTGGCCGTTATTCTCGAATATTTCGATCAGGCGAACATAGGATGGAAGGGCGCTTGCCCCGCCGGCCTGCGCAATGGAAAGGCCAAGCGCCTGCAAGCGGTTATCCTCCAGCACAATCGCCGCTACCGAATCCGTCATAGAATCCAGCAGTGTGTTGCGATCTTCGAAACTGAGTCTTCCCTCGCGCATGTCCTTGTTGAGCGCGATCTTGATATTGACCTCATTGTCGGAACAATCGACGCCCGCACTATTGTCGATGAAGTCCGTGTTGATCCGCCCGCCGTGCAATGCGTAGGCGATGCGCCCTGCCTGCGTAACGCCCAGATTGGCTCCTTCGCCGACCACCTTCGCGCGCAATTGCTCTCCGTCCACACGCAAGCGGTCATTGGCGGGATCGCCCACATCAGCATTATTTTCGGCAGCCGCCTTCACGAAGGTGCCGATCCCGCCAAACCAGAGCAGGTCGGCAGGGGCTTTCAATATTGCCGATATGAGCTGCGTTGGCTCCAGTTCGTCGTCAGGTATGTCGAGCAGCAGCTTTACTTCAGGGCTGAGGGGGATGCTCTTCTGACTGCGCGAAAACACGCCGCCGCCAGCAGAAATCAGCCCCCGGTCGTAGTCGTCCCAGCTTGATCGCGGCAGATCGAAGAGGCGCTTCCGCTCCTCCCAGCTCGTCGCCGGATCGGGATCGGGGTCAAGGAAGATATGCCGGTGGTCAAAGGCCGCCACCAGTCTGATGCTTTTGGAACGGAGCATGCCGTTGCCAAACACGTCGCCTGACATGTCGCCACAGCCGACAACGCGCACCGTTTCGGTCTGCACGTCCACGCCCATTTCCAGGAAATGGCGCTGCACGCTGACCCAGGCCCCCCGGGCAGTGATTCCCATTTCCTTGTGGTCATAGCCATGGCTGCCGCCGCTCGCGAAGGCATCGCCCAGCCAGAAGTCCTGCTCCAGCGCAATGGCATTGGCGAGATCGGAAAAGCTCGCCGTCCCCTTGTCCGCCGCAACGACGAAATAAGGGTCAGCGCCGTCATGAATAGTCACACCCTGCGGGTGCACGACCTTGCCATCTGCTATATTGTCAGTGACCGAAAGCAGCGCCCGAATGAATATCTTATAACTCTCCTTCCCTTCGGCGAGCCAGGCATCGCGGTCCACGCGGGGATCGGGCAGCAATTTGGGCAGGAAGCCGCCTTTGGCCCCGGTTGGAACGATGACGGCGTTCTTCACGCGCTGCGCCTTCATCAGTCCCAATACCTCGGTACGGAAATCGTCACGCCGGTCGGACCAGCGCAAACCACCCCGCGCCACTGCGCCGGCCCGCAGGTGAATACCCTCGACACGTGGGGAATAGACCCAGATTTCCCGCCAGGGCAGAGGTGCGGGCAGGCCCGGCACCTGTGCGCTGTCCAGCTTGAATGCCAACGCTTCAACAGCAGATGGTGCGAAGAAATTGGTGCGCAGCGTCGCCATGATGACGGATTGGATCAGCCGTAAAATGCGGTCCTCATCAATGGCCGATATGCGTTCAAGGCCTATGATAATGGCTCCGGTGGCCTTGGCTGCATTCTCCTCCCGACTCCCCGCGCGATTGGGATCGTGCCGGGCCCCGAACAGATTAACCAGTTCGCGGGCAATGCCATGCTCCCGGCGCAGCGCGTCAACAAAGGTGGTGAGGCCATAAGAGAGACCCGTCTGGCGCAAATAGCGGAAGATTGAGCGGAACAGGACGATGGCGCGTTCATCCAGAGCAGCGGCGATAAGCAGTTCGTTGAACCTGTCATTTTCGCTCCTCCCTTGTAGCACATCGGCGATGGCATCCTGGATGGGAACGGAACGGGCGATCACGTCCAGCGCCGACTGACCTGCGGGCAGATCGAGAATGAACCTGTCGATATAACCCAATTCGCCTTCGCGAAGCGCGGTGGCCATCTCTTCAATCACCCGAAAGCCGAAATTTTCCAGGGTCGGCACGGCTTCGGAAAGGATGATGGGATCCCGGCTGTAAAGTTTCAGGCGCAGGCGGGACTCGCCATCTTCGGGATTGCGATAAAGCCGTGCGGCGCGGCTATGTCGTCCTGCGAGGCTGTGTAGCTGTAATATGTCCAGGGCCGCTTCATCAGGGCCCGCCCCGGCGCGATAGCCAGCCGGGAAGGCGTCGGCATAGCGCGCCGCGAGCGCCGCTGACCGACGTTCGCCTATTTCGGCCAGACCGCTCTCCACGGCCGGAACCCAGCCCCGGACCATGTCTTCCAAAAGCCGGTTAAGCTTCGCACTGTTCGGCACGCTGCCTTCGTGACGCAGATCAAGCGCATAACGGATGAGGGCCACTCCGCTCTCCTCCATTGCCATCGACCAACTGAGAAGGTGAGCATTGGCAGCGCGGACCAGCATCTCCTCTATGGCGACACGGCGGCCCGTCGACACATCGTCGCGGGGCAACCACACAAAGGCGAATAAATGCTGGCTGAGCGGGCTTTCCACCAGCACCATTCTGGGTCGGGGCCGATCGGACAATGACATGGAGGTGAGCGCGACATGCTCCAGGTCCTTGCTGCTGAAGCTGATCAGCAGATCGTGCGGCAACGCCGTGAGCGCATGCACCAGCGCTTTCCCAGCGTGCCCCACAGGATCGAAACCGAACTTTTCCATCAGAGTCGCCAGCGCGGAACGGAGCAGCGGCACCTCTTCGGGCGGCGCGCTCAATGCCGAACTTGTCCAAAGGCCCGCATGGACGGAAAGCGCGGTAATTCTTTCGCCATCGCGTACCGGCAGAAGGATGAGATCGATCAGCGCCCGGCGATGCACGCATGAGATGTGGTTCGACTTGACGATCAGCGGGCTTGGCTTGCCTGATTCGAACCAGGCAAAGGCAGCCTCGATCGAATGGGAGGACAGCAACGGCTCGCCCCGCACGGCACAAATGCCGATCTGCGCCCCGGCCTCGCCACCGCGATCACGCAATTCATGTCCTAATTGGGTAAGGCGGCGATCAAGAAACCAGCGCAGCAACGCCGCTCCCTCTGTATCGTGTATCGTATCAAGGTCATTGCGGAGCGCCTGCTGCATCCTTGGCCAGTCCGCCACGGCAGCACGGACTTCGGCAAGTGTCGAGCGGACATTGTCGATGAGCCTGCGACGCCGCCTCGCGTCCGCTCGATCCGTTTCAAAGTAGATGATCGACTCGTGCTGCGTGCTGTCGCGGCCAGACGGCGATATGCTGGTCAACACGCCCTTCTCGTCACGAACGACAGATACGACCGGATGGATCAGCCGGTGAACCGCAATTCCCTCTGCCGAAAGTGTCGCCGCTACCGAATCGACGAGGAAAGGCATGTCATCGTTGATGACCGCCAGCCGCATCAGCCGTCGATTGCCGACACCTTTCAGCGTCTCCAGGGCAATGATCGGTTCTCCGATTGCACGAATGCGAATTGCACCCGCCAGAAATCTGGCCGCGTCCTCGCAAGCCTCCTCGTTGAATCCCTCATTCTCCCCCGGCAGCGCTCCGTGACGCAGGGCGGACGTCACCGCGTCAATGATATGATTGGCATCGTGCCTCGCGGCTTTGGCGGCCATGATCCGTCCTTTCCGGGGGCATCAGCTCCCTGCTCTTTCTGGACGGTATATATATATCCTGTCCGCTCAAGGTGTCCCAACCCTAATCCGGACATTAAGTTTCCCGTTTTCTCGCCGGATCAGGCGGCTGCTTTCCGAACGACTCGTTCGGCCAGTACCGGATCGCCCTCGACCGCTCCCACGATAGAGAGGCTGCCATCGGCTTCGCGACGCCCCACCATGATGGCGAAGCCATGTTCATCGGTGGGCACTTCTTCAGGTTTCAGCGCCACCTTCGAACGAAGCTTTTTCCGTGCCGCATCCGTTCGGCTGGCTGCTGCTGGCTTTTCCTTGCGCCGGGCCTGCCGCATATCCCGGACAAGCCCTTTCAGCCCGCCTGCATATTGCTCCAGATAGGCCGCCAGCGCATGACTTTCCAACATGTTCGCCAGCGCGTGGTCAAGCGCCGCCGCATATTCAGTGAGCCGGGTTTTGTCATAAGTAGCACCAAATACCAGCTTCACGATCGGGATCATTGGCGCGCGCGCCTGCGCCTTGATGCCTGCATCCTCCAGCAGTTCGGCATAATCGTGGGGGCGGCGCTGAGCCACCAGTGCGAAACCGTAGGCCAGGCCGATCGCGCGATAAAGCGCCGAGCGGCTGCGGCCCTCAGCGGCTCCCGCATGGTCCGCGCAATCCCGCGCCAGCGCCAGCCAGTCGGCGAGTGGCGCATCCGCCTCCGGCGCGCCGGTGTCCATCAGATCCATTTCGTCTGGGTCCTGATGAGAAAGCGCAAGCGCAGCGGTTATTTGAGCAGAAGGACCATCCGCCCATATGGGGGTCGTGTCGGTCGTTTTTGCCGCGCTACGCAACGCTTGCCCGACTTCCAGCACCAGTTCATCGGTGAGGTCGCGGCTGGCGATCTCCTTCCAACTGATGACTCCGTAGATGAAATCAATGGTATCGTCGTCGGACGAAAAGGGCATCAATATGCCGCGATAGAGTATTTCCACGCCGCGTTGATTGACGAATTCGGCTTCGAAGCCGATGGGCGCGCTATTCGCGATGATCTGCAGATAATGGTCGGTCAGGCGCGAAAGCAGGGACCGGCTGGGCACATCATTAATATAATGAATCTCGCCTTCAATGTCGCATTCCCGCCGTAGCGCCGATCCCATATAAGCCACAGCAGGATTTTCCATGCCCGCCGTGAAATCCAGAAGCACGCTATGCGGTCCGAAGTCCTCTATATCCGCGGGTTCAAGGTCTTCAATTGATGGAAAGCTGCGGTCCTTCAGCAACGATGCCCAATGGTTATAGGCCCGTACATGCAGGCGGCGCTCATCATTTCCGATTTCGGGCGGGGCTTCTATCGCCGAATCGTCCGCCGCATAATCGATTTCTTCCAGATTAAGAGCGGCTTCATGCCCAAGCGGATTGTCCATCACTGGCCTTGCAAAATTCCTGATCCGCCCGATTCTGGCATGGCGATGGTAAAGATCGGGTGAATCAATCTTGCGGGGCCATTAACCTTTGCGGGAACCGCAACAATATCGAGGCATGGCTTCATCCTGTCTTGTCAGGCGCTTCGGACATTGGTAAGCGCCGCATCCCGACAACAAGGGACTGGCGTCGCAATGCGGAAGTCAGTAGGACGTTGACAGGTAAGCCGCTTTAGCTCAGCTGGTAGAGCACATCATTCGTAATGATGGGGTCAGGTGTTCGAGTCACCTAAGCGGCACCACTACCTCCTCCACCAGCATCCACTTCAGGTTAAAAAAGGCGGCGGAAATCTGCTGTCCACTCTCTTGATTGAGTGCGGCGAATGGCATTCGCGAATGCGATGGACGCTCAGTGGTGAATTGCGTTCCAGATTTCGGACGCTCATTCATCTCCTACACCAGTGGTGGATTTCGCGCTTCCCGGCCGGGTTCCGACAATCAATTGTTGGACAGAGATCTAAGGAAGGCGGACCTCCATCCGTCGACCGGCCCGTGCCCGCTCACGACCCGATTCGATAGTGGACATTTCTTGATCCGACGGTCAGATTTAGAAGGTGCCGTTCTTTGTGACGTCGATGAACTCGGCTCAAATTAGCTTGTCGGGAGGTTTTGTGACGAATGCGTTTCCCCATGGCACTGTCCACGAGGCAGGAGACGACCTGCAAGCAGCAGTGCGATCAAATCCGAAAATTCTGACGCTATGGGAAAACCTCACGCCGCTCGGCCGGAACGAGTTCATCTGTTGGGTCGACGACGCGAAACAAGCAAAGACGCGTCAACGCCGCATTGAACGGACCTGTGACGAACTGCTTGAGGGAAAGAAACGACCTTGCTGCTGGGCGGGTTGCATTCACCGCACCGACAAGGCGCCAAGCCGATGGCAACAAGCAGTCCTGATTGATAAGAAGGCAAAGGACAACCCATAGACCGGATCGCCATCGCGGGCGTTTCGCCGCAATCTGCAGCTATGCTCCACCGGCGGCATGAGAACGATTCGATAAAAAAATATCAGCCAAGGAATTCAATAATGAATGGGCAAAGCGGCGGCCCGAAACGGATGAACTGAACTGGTAAGTGCTACTTCGGGTTTGGCCAACTGCAGCTTATCCGGTCGGAGGTCAGACCCTGTAGCAGTCTAGGAGGGCTGGTTTCCTTCTTCCGCCGGCTTAAGGTTCTCGTCTGAAAGCAATACGTCCCAGCCTTTACGAGGCTTCTTCCGTTCTTTGTCTATCGGCCGCCGCGAAGTGCGCCAATTGATCGGCGTGAGCCTTCTTGAATGAAGGCCGGTCCGTTACACGGGCCACATAGGCCTCGGTTGCCGGTCGATCGCCAAACGAGCGGATTTTCGGCACGCGCAGTACATCCGCCATGAGCAGATCCGCGGCAGTGAAGCGATCAGCTGATAGCCATTCCCGATCTTGCAGGACGTTTTCGAGATGGTCGAGGCGGTCCGCCATCCAGTCGGCGAGGCCATTATCCTTGGCGCCGGAGATTTCGAGAAACCACCAGGGCACGGTTACCATCTCGATCGAATTGAGTGCGGCGATAATCCATTGAACTGTTTCCGCTTCCCCAACCGCATCACGCGGCATCAGCTTTTCGCTCTTCCGAGCCAAGTGTAAAAGCCCCGCGCCGCTCTCGAACATGTCCAGTTCGCCCTCGCTCAGAAACGGAACCTGGCCGAAGGGTTGTTGCGAAAGGTGATTGGTTTTCCGCCCTTCGAATGGGATGGTCCGCACCGAATAGGCAAGTCCCGCTTCCTCACACGCCCATCGCAGCCTTAGATCGCGAACAAAGCCGCGGGGTCCTTCGGGTACCCAATCCAATGTCCAAATGATCAGTTCGTTCATCTGCTCTTGCCTCTACTCCAAATCTCAATCTGCAGACCGTTCGGCGCTACCGGCTTGCACGTGCCAGCAAACCAAAGGCCAACGCGAACAGGAGGTGGATGATCAGAAAGATTTTCGCGATGTCCCGCGCGTCTCCGGTCGCCACGCCTACGATATCGTTCAGTGCCACGACGCCGAACCCGATCAGATTGGCAAGTAGAATGTTGCCCAGCGCTGAAGGCTCTCCCTTACGCGCCTGCCAGTTGAGCGCCGCGATACCAAGGAACGGCCCGCCCAGCAGCCGGAGCAAGGAAACCAGTTCGGGCGAAGCATCCGGAGGCACGGCGCCGACTCCGAAGGCCAGCGGAAAGAAAGTCAGCCCGAGGCCAACGGCGGCCAGATAGAGCGCGGACAGCGTCAGCGTCGTCTTGAGCATCCCGATCTCCTGAAGTTGGTTTTCTTAGCGAGCCGATGCGGCGTTGAAAACTTCCAGTTGTGCATCAAAGGCGCGTTTGTATGCGGGACGCGCTTCGCCGCGGGCGACGTAAGCGGACAGGTTCGGATATTCCTTCAGCATGTCCGACGATGCTTTCAGCCGGAGCAGCACCGATACCATCATCAGATCGCCGGCGCTGAATGCTCCACTGAGCCAGTCCGCGTCGCCAAGCCATGCTGAAAGCTGACCCAGCCGGGTGCGGATGCGCTCTTCCATGATTGGCAGGTGATGCTCGTGCCAGGCTTCGTTGCGCTCCATGTACCAGGCGGCTTCGCGCTCGACGATCGGCGGCTCCACGGTGTTGAGGGCGGCGAACATCCAGGTAATCGCGCGTACCCGGGCATTCGCATCGGCCCGCAGCAGGCCAGCATGATGCTCCGCGATATGAAGGATGATCGCTCCCGTCTCAAACAGGACGAGATCGCCTTCCTCATAGGTCGGGATCTGCCCGAACGGATGAAGCGCGAGATGCGCTGGCTCTTTCATCTCGGCGAAGGAAACAAGGCGAACGTCATAAGGCTGGCCAACCTCTTCGAGGGCCCAGCGAACCCGCATGTCTCGCGCGAGGCCCTGTCCCTGATCCGGAGAGTTTTCAAAGGCAGTGATGGTGGGCGTCATGGGAAATCTCCGGTTCAGCCCTGGATTGCCTGGATTCTCGTCCGGCCATTACTCCTCGCTCTGCTCGCAAAGGGCTACCAACTGGTCGGCGCAAAGGCCCCAGCCTTCGACGAACCCCATCTCCTCATGCTGCTTCCTGGTCTCGTCGCTCCAGTGCCGGGCGCGGGCGGTATAGCGGGTGCCTTCGCCCTCCGGTTCGATCTCCCAGATGCCGATCATGAACGGCCCGGCAGGCTGGAAGTCTTCAGTAAATGCATCGGTGGTGACGAAGCGGCGACCCTCGTCGTAAGCCAGATAGATGCCGTTTTGTGGGGAGACCTCGCCGTCCGGACCGTAAAATGTCATGTTGCATACCCCACCCGGCCGGCGATCCTGTTTGTCGATCTCGGCACGCCACGGCTTCGGGCACCACCATTCCTCCTGACGGTCGGTCAGCACCTGCCAGACCGTTTCGGGAGAAGCGGCGATGTAGCGGGTGACGGAAAGTTCCTTGGTCGTATCGGTCATAATTCCTCCTCGGGCCGGCATGGCGCGGCAAGCTGGTTCGGTGTTCAGGCCGAAGCGCCCCTCCGCGCGGCTTCGATCTTGGCGATGTCGATTTTCTGCATCCCCATCATGGCTTCGAACGCGCGCTGGGTGGCGGCAGGATCAGGGTCGGAATAGATATCCATGAGCTGGCGCGGGGTTATCTGCCAGGACAGGCCCCATTTGTCCTTGCACCAGCCGCACTGGCTTTCCTGGCCGCCATTGCCGACGATAGCATTCCAGTAGCGGTCGGTTTCCTCCTGATCTTCGGTCATGACCTGGAACGAGAAGCTCTCGCTCTGCGGAAATGTAGGCCCGCCGTTGAGGAGCAGCGTCGGGATGCCCATGATCGTCATCTCAACCATCAGCGTTTTGCCCTTCTGGCCGTCGGGATAGTCGCCGGGGGCAGCCTGGACGCAGTTGATCCGGGTGTCGGGGAATGTCGCGGCGTACAACTTCGCTGCTTCCTCTGCGTCATGATCGTACCAGAGGCACACCTGGTTCTTGGCGGTCATTTGTCTGTCTCCTCGCTTCGGTCGCCCGTGGTTCAGCGATTTCCCGGTCCGACAAGGCCGAAGGCGGCGCCCTCCGGATCGATGCCGTCGAGTGCGAATTCGCCGCCGGGGATTTCCATCGGCCCATTGATCACTTTGCCACCGCCGGCTTCGATCGCGCCGACGGCCCGGTCGATGTCGTCGACGCCGATGTAATAGCTCCAGCACGAAATCGGCATTTCCGCCATCTTGGGCATCACCGCGCCGATGCCGACGCCATCCTTCTGAATGAAGCGGTACGAACCCAAATCGCCCATTTGCATCTGGCCTTCTTGCGTCCAGCCGAAATGGCGGGCGTAGAAATCGAGCGCCGCATCGGGATCGGTCGTCGAAAGTTCGTTCCAGCGGAAATGCTGCGCTTCCATGGGCGAGAACACGTCGCTCTGCGTGTCGGGATCGTCTGCAGGCGGGACCGGTTTCATCACGTAGAAAGGTACACCCTGAGGGTCGGTGACCATCGCGATGCGGCCAACCGGCAAGTCCATCGGCGGCATCAGCGCTTTACCGCCTTCGCTCTCGATGGCAGCGACCTTGGCATCCACGTCCTCGACGCTGAGATAACCCATCCAGCAGGGGCGCGCACCGCCTTGCTGCATCTCGTCGCTAAGCTTCAGGACGCCGCCGGCATTGCCGCCATCGCTGCGCACGATCATGCGATAGTCCACGCCGCCCGACAGGCCGCCGGGCGCATCCGCGAGCGTCCATCCCGCAACCGGGCCATAGAAGGCCGCGGCGCCATCTGGGTCGCCGGTCATCAGCTCATACCAGATGAAGCTTCCTGCAGGGTTGCCCATCACTGCGCCCCAGCGTTTTCGCGGCTGAGATCGACGACGGGATGGAAACTGCCATAGACCATGCGCTTGCCGTCAAAGGGAGGTTTCATGTCCGGATTCTCTTCCATGAACTTTTTCATCCGCGCGTCCTGCATCATCTTCTCATGAGAGCCGTCGCAGGCTTCGCGCGAGGACCATTCGACAAAGGAGAAGACCACGGCTTCGCCAGATTCGGCCTTGGTGGCGCGAAAGAAGTCCGTCTGCTTGCCCTTGGGCACGTCGTCCTGCCATGCTTCGATTATACGAGTGGCGCCGTGATCCTTCATGATCTCCCACATGCCCATGGCAGCCTCCCGGTAGGCTTCCTTGTTGCCTTCGGAGACCGGGAGGATGAACCCCTGAACGTAAGGATCGGGCGTGGATGCGCCTTCCTGGACGACCGGATCGAAGCCGCCATAGATCATCCGCGCGCCGTCAAACGGCATCGGGTTTTTCTCCGGATTGAAGCGCTCGTCGCTCTTCATGATCTCGTCTATGCGATCCGCCATTGCCTGCCGCGTGGCCTTGTCGGGCCATTCGATCCAGCTGAACACGATTGATTCATCTTCCCTGGACGCGACCGCACCGAAAAAATCGTTGATCTTCCCTTTGGGAACATCCTCCTCCCAGCACTCGACCACGCGCGTGGCGCCGTGCTCCATGAAGACCGTATCCCCGAGATGGGCGTGGTCGATGAACTTCTGCCTGTTCGCGGTCGGCACCGCGATCACGAAACCTTCGATGTAAGTCATGGTGAAGTGCCTTCTTCAGTAGAGATGCAGGGGTTTATCCAGCCACCCTGCACGTGGCTCATGCGGATGCTTCGACGGCGGGAACGTGCTGCGCGCCGCTTGCAACAGCCGGGTCCATCCACGCTACTTCCCAGATGTGTCCATCGGGATCCGCGAAGCTGCGGCTGAACATGAAGCCATGATCCTGCACCGGGTTGGGGTCGGCGATGCCGCCGTTCGCACCGGCCGTGTCGGCAAGACGGTTGACCTCTTCCTTGCTCTCGCAGCTTATCGCGAGCATGACTTCACTGCTGTCGCTGGGCGGAATGGGGCGTGTGGTGAAAGTTTTCCACTTGTCGTGCGTCAGCAGCATTACGCGGATCGTGTCGGACAGTACCATGCAGGCTGCCGTCTCGTCCGTGAAGCGAGGTTCGTTCGTGAAGCCGAGCGCGTCATAGCAGCGCATGGCGGCGGCAATATCTGATACTGGCAGATTGACGAAGATGATCCTTGGCATGACGTTTTGTCCCTGATTGGCGAATCGTCTTGATTGACTATGCTGCATTGAGTTACAAAAGGCAACCATGACGTTACTAAAAGAAACCAAGAGACATGGCAAATGGTACGATGACGCGTGTGGCACCGCCCTGGCGCTCGAATTGCTGGGAGAGCGCTGGTCGCTCCTGATCGTGCGTGAGCTAATGTTCGGCGGTCGCCGTTTCACCGATCTTCGCGCCGGGTTGCCCGGAATCAGCGCCAAGGTGCTGACCGAACGTCTGGAAGGACTGGAGCAGGCCGGCGTCGTCCAGCGCCGGCAACTACCTCCGCCCGCCGCGACGCAGATCTACGAACTGACGGAGTGGGGCTATCAGGCCGAAGATGCGATCAAGGCGCTGGGCCGCTGGGCCGCCGCGTCACCCGATCACGATACCACCTTGCCGCTTTCCGCCGCGTCGTTGATGATGAGCTTCCGCACGATGTTCGATCCTGAGAGAGCCGAAGATCTGGCGCTGACCGGAAGCATCCGGATCGGTGAAGAATGCTTCGTTGCAGAGGTGAAGGAAAAGGTGCTGACGGTCGAGCGCGGAGACGCCAAATCGCCAGACTTCGCTATTGCCGCGCCTTCCGCAATGCCGATTGCCGCGATGGTCTATGGCAAAGTGCCGCCTGGAGCACTCACCGAAGCAGGGCTGAAACTCGATGGTGACAAGGCCATCATCGGGCGCTTCATTGACCTGTTTCATTTGCCCGAAAAGGCCAGCTAGCAGGCAATCGTGCTTACGGCCGCATTTTCTTGCCGGTGGATGATGATCACTTTTCCCGCGATCCGATAGAAGATCAAATAATCCCCGCCAGGACAGTGAGGGGGAATGCTGGCCACAGATAGGCTATTAATCCAAACCCGATGAAGGTGACGATGATCGCAACGACGAGAACATGTGTCCAACGCCTGCTCCCAGCCTGATTGTCGCTTTCCACGTCATCATCCGAAGGCAACGGTTGCGCGGGAAAATCAGTGGCATCCGCCCCATTGCCAGCCGCCGCGATCGCAATCGCCTTGGTATCGCCTCGCCAATCACCACCGGTCAGGGCATGCTTTTCAGCAGCAATCGCCGTTCTTTGTAGCCCAATAAAGTCCGGAAGAGCTGCCTCATCCGCCAGATGGGCAGGGATACCGGTCAACGTGGCCGCCAAGCCTTCCAATTCTGCATCTATGTCGAGCAAGTTATCAAGCGCCTGCATCGCTGTGCGACGGTTCGATTTGTAAAGGGCGAGTTGAAACCGAACCATGGTCAATTGGCTCGCTCTCATCAGTCCCAATCCGGTTCGCAGCGCCTGCATGCCGTCGACGACATTCGGATCGATCGATCCATTGGTTGACGAGGCTGCGGGGATTGAATTGTTCACGGCATCTTCCTTGGTCACATCGCTAACGAATAGATTCAGCGCTATGTCTTGGATGTGAACCGCAATCTGTTCATCCGTTGGAAGATCGCGCCATGCGGAGAATCCGCCCTGTGTTAACCCGTTTTTGGCTCGCTGATCATCAGCTGCTACTACGGTTGGCTAACGTCGTCGCCGCTGAGCGCCACATCAAGCCGTTCCTAGATCCGGCGGCAAGCCTGTAAGCTGCCATTCCAGTCCTATCGGCATTAAGGACGGGGGCGCGGTTTATCATTCAGCTCGGAACCGGCCGCATTGTCGTGGCGCGGATGCTCTCGGCTGACAGGATCAGCATGCGGGCGGCGACTTCCCGTTCGCCAGTGATGACATCTGGCACGCCCAGCCGTTCGAGATGCTGGACTTCCGCATCAGAATGGGCGCGTGCAATGACCCGAAGATCAGGATTGAGTTCCTGCGCTCGCTGGAAAATCGCACCGGCTTCAAAGCCCTCGGGAATGGCGATCAACAATGTGCTGGCCTCTTTAATCCCGGCAGTTTCCAATGTTCGCTGATCGAGCGCATTGCCCGGCAACACACGAATGTCGTCGTTTTCCGCTCGGCGGGCCATGTCGGCCTGGTATTCGATTACAACGAAGGATTGTCCTCGCTTCTTCAATTCAGCAGCGATCAGACTGCCCACGCGGCCATAACCGATGAGAATGACATGGCCCTTGGCAGCCATGGCCTTTGGTGCTTTCTCCTCTGGTTCGGCGGGCTCTGGATGGGCTACGATGAGCGCGAAAATGAGGGGATTGAGGAAGATCGAGATGATCGCGCCTGCAAGTATCAAGTCTCGGCCTTCAGGCGGCAACATGCCGAGCTCCGTTCCTAGCGCAGCAAGAATGAAAGAAAATTCACCGATCTGCGCGAGGCTCGCCGCGATCGTCAGCGCTCTCTTGCTCGAATAACCAAATGCCCGGACGATAAGGAAGGCCGCGATAGACTTGCCGAGAATGATGATCGCGACCGTTGCCAGAAGCGGAAGCGGTTGCTCGATGACCACCGCAGGATCGAACAGCATGCCGACTGACACAAAGAATAGAACCGCGAAGGCATCGCGAAGCGGCAGCGTCTCTTCAGTCGCGCGGCGGCTGAGTGGCGTCTCGCCCAGGATCATGCCCGCAAAGAATGCGCCCAAGGCAAAGGAAACGTCGAAAACAAAGGCAGCGCCGAATGCGACGCCCAATGCAATGGCAAGCACAGCCAACCGAAACAGTTCCCGTGATCCGGTATGCGCCACCCAGTGAAGTGCCACTGGGATGATGCGCCGTCCCACAAGAAGCATCAGGGCGATGAACCCGGTTACCTTCAAGAAGGTGCCCGCAAGCGGAGCTATGAGTGAGGATGCGCCGCCCTCAGCAGCTCCGTTCATCACTCCGGCAAGCGCAGGCAGCAGAACCAGGGCGAGGACCATGGCGAGATCCTCAACGATCAGCCAGCCCACGGCGATCCGGCCGCGCTCGGTCTGAACCAGATTGCGTCCTTGGAGAGCGCGGAGCAGCACGACAGTACTTGCTACCGACAGTGCAAGGCCAAAGACCAAGCCGGCGGCAAGCCCCCAATCCAGAATCCAGGCCAGCCCCATTCCCATGAGGGTCGCTGCCGCAATCTGCACCAGCGCTCCCGGGATCGCGACGTTTCGCACCGACAGCAGGTCACGCAGCGAGAAATGCAGACCAACACCGAACATGAGGAGGATGACCCCGATCTCGGCAAGCTGATTGGCGAGACCGGCATCAGCAACAAAGCCCGGAGTAAAGGGACCAACCAGGACGCCAGCGAGCAAATAGCCCGCGATTGGCGAGACCTTCAGACGATGAGCGAGTGCGCCCATCAAAAAAGCCACGACCAGGCCAGCAACGATCATGGAAATGAGAGGTGAGTGATGGTGCATCTAATCTCCCAACATTCCTGTCGGGCTTGGCAATTTATTCTGCCAAGCCCGAGGGGCAGATCGCCGAGTTATTCGGTCGAACCAATAACCGCGAATACAAGGGCTACCGCGCCTGACATGCCTCCAAGAAGCGCGGGCACAAACCACCACGGTGGCGGTGTTTCTTTTTTGTCCATGATCACTCTCCCGTTGAGCAACCGGCGCTACGCATGGTGCTGTAAAGCGCCGGCAAACCGACTGATGCGATCGCTGGCGCGATCGCGTCCGGTCAGGCGGTCGGTGGCCCGCGTGGAAAGGGCGGTGAGGTAATGGTATTGGGGAGAGGTTGTTTCGGCGTCAGAACAGCGGCTGGCCGACCCTGCACCGTATAATACCGTTCCAGCGCTGCCACGCCGGGGATAGTGAAGTCCACGTGACTCGTTGGCAGCGGCAGATTTGTCAGGCGCTCGGGATCGCCTTTGACGAAGTGCCTCTCTGTGTCGCGAACCTGTTCGGCTGTTGCCCTAAGCGCGACAATCGTGGTTGAAGGACTGAATGCAGAGCCAACAGCTTTGGTGAGCGGCAATCCTGCTGGCAAAATCGCGCACAAAATTGCCGTCGTCAGTGCTACCCAAAGCGCTGAAATAAACACAAGGCGATTATCTAGATGATCGGTTTTCTCGTGCACACGCTCCGCCGAATCTCCCAGGGCAATCCTAGAGATACTTTCCCATTTAATGAATGGATGGCCGATAAACAATTCGTACTCATCCGAAGAAAGGCCAGGCGGGTTGGTTGATGCTTCCAGTGCCTAGTTCTGACCGGCGCAACAGTCTTTCCAGCTATCTCGCGCGTCGCCAAGGCGCTTTTCCGCTCACGATTGACGCGGTCGATTGGGCTGACGTTTCTTCTTGTCCTTACTTGCCTCTTTGCCATGCTCCCGCCACCAGCGGAGAAGGGAGGCGATGGTGGGTTCAAGCGCTTTCGTCGCTTCCGTCATCGCATATTCAACACGGGGAGGGACTTCGGCATACACGGTTCTTGTAATGAGGCCGTCTTCCTCAAGTTCGCGCAGTTGGAGAGTCAACATATGCTGGCTCATGCGCGGAATGGATCGCTTCAGTTCACCAAATCGATGGATTCGATGATGCAGCAGCCATAAAATCTCCAGCTTCCATTTGCCGGCTATCAACATGAGCGCGTGCCGCAGTTCGTCATGCGATTCTGGCGGCACTTCGCCATTAGTCACATTTTCCATACTAACCCCAATAAGTTAGGCCTACTTGCCATTTCATATCTATGGAAATAGCGGTGTAATCATCACATTGGCAACGACGCGCCCGCAAAAGGCAGCAGCGTCGTATGAGGAGAGACTGCAATGGCAACCATAGCTGACGCATCCGTGCCGCCGCACGTTCCGGCGGAACTGGTAAGGCCGTCACCCTTCGTCTTCGGAACGATTACCGAAGCAGATCCCTTTAATGAGTGGGTTCCGGAAATCCATGCTGGCCCGCCGATCTTCTATGCGCCCAACGCCTATCCGGGCATGGGCCCGGCGTGGGTCGTGCGGCGCATGGCCGATATGCGCGAAATCTACATGGATACCGCAACCTTTTCGAGCAAGGATTTCTCGCCTTATTCCAAACTGGTCGGCGATAGCTGGACGAACTTGCCGGTCGAAATCGATCCGCCGGAACACGCCAAGTATCGCGCGTTCGCCAACCCGCTTTTCACGCCCGCAGCGATGGCAAAACTGGAAGACAAGATCCGGAAATATGCCGTCGAATATGTTGAGGGCTTTCGAAGCAGGGGCGAATGCGAATTCATGAGTGAATTTGCGTTCGAATTTCCCATCAAGGTGTTCCTGGAACTGATGGGCCTTCCGCTGGAGCGGGCTCCAGAATTCCTGGAGTGGGAAGTCGGCCTGCTGCATGCCCCTGACCTGCCGACCATGGCGGCAGCGACGCGATCGGTCGTCGATTTTCTGCGCGGCGAACTCGACAAGAGGCGGGACAATCCGCCCGATGACGCTTTCGGCTTTGCGCTTCGTGCACAGGTCGAAGGGCGCCCGCTTACGGATGACGAATTGGTCGGCTTCACCTTCAACCTGTTCATTGGCGGGCTCGATACTGTTTCGACGAACATGGGCCTGCAAATGCTTCATCTCGCCCAGCATCCTGAGGATCAGCGTTTTCTGCGCGAAAACCCGGCCCGCATCCCTCATGCCATTGAGGAGTTGATGCGCGCCTACGCTCCAGTGACGGTATTCCGAACCTGCACGCGCGATGTGACGTTCAAGGGGGTCGAGATGAAAGCGGGTGAGAAGGTCGCCATGATGACAACGCTGGTCAATCGCGATCCCGAGGAATTCGAAGCGCCCAATGAGATCAGGCTGGACCGCAAGTCCCGGCATACCGCATTTGGCTTTGGCGTCCATACCTGTATCGGCATGCACCTCGCCCGCCGCGAACTTCGGATCGCGCTGGAGGAAATGCTTGCCCGCCTTCCGGAATTCAGCGTCAAGCCGGGGCACACCATGCGCCGCTGGCTGGGTATGATACAGCCGGTCGAACTGCCATTGGTCTGGAAGGTTGATTAAGGCAAAGCATCCTCGTCACAGGCAATCCGGAGCGATGAAGGTGAAACCGTGTTGAACCCCGGCGCTGCTTTTCTATAATATCGCAACAAAGGAGATGCATGATGCAAGGCATGGAAGGAGAGGATTGTCCCTTCGAGTTCAATTTCGATCCCGCGACGTTCAAGATCGGAGATACCGTCAGCTACCGGGTGACCGGCAGCCTTGAAGGGTTCCCGTTTGCTGGCACATTGCTGGAAGTGCATGATGATTATGTCGTCATCAGTGGCGATCCGGGCGATCCGGCAAGCCGAATGCGGGGGACACGCGAAAGTCGGCCGGTAGTGGCCGAAGCTGATATTTGCTAGATGACGGGGTTGGCGGACAAGTAAGCCAGCGGAGCAGAGCGGCCGCCACTAACTGACGACCAAGCCGCTTTCGCAATGGAGGCCGCTTGGCCGCTTCAAAGCTGCATGCCGCCGCTTGCCCGCAGTCTCTCTCCCGTTACCCACCGCGCGGCGTCAGACGCGAGGAATGCTACGACATCGGCAATGTCCTCCGGCGTTCCCAGGCGGCCCAGAGCCGTCTGGCTTTCCAGCATCTCGACAAAAGGCTTGTTGTCCAGCAGGAAGGCGATGAAATCCGTCTTCGTCGCGCCTGGCGCGACGGCGTTCACGTTGATACCACGCGGGCCAAGGCCCGCTGCCAGTGAGATCGTGATGGAATCGACGGCTGCCTTGCTTGCGGCATAAGCGATTGCGCCGGGATAAGCATTGTGGCCCACCATCGACGAGATATTGATGATCCGTCCACCCCGTACCATCCGGGGGACGGCGTTCTGGGTTACGAACAGGAGGCCCTTGACGTTGGTATTGAAAACGCGGTCGAAATCGGCCTCGCGCAGCGTTTCGACATCGCCTTCCGCTCCCACTCCGGCATTATTCACAAGGATATCGAGACTCTTTGTACCGCCCGCAAGGAGATGCTCGTCGATCTTTGCAAACATTGATTTTATGTTATCAGGGTCCTGAACATCCGCTGCAACGGCAAAGGCCTGGCCGCCTGCTGCCTTAATATCGCGCACGACGGTGGCAGCAGCATCCTCACTCGCGCCAAAATGCACCGCCACATGCGCTCCTTCCGCCGCCAGACGGAAAGCGATTTGCCTGCCAATCCCACGTGATGCGCCCGTAACCAGAGCCGCCTTGCCTTCAAAGCGAGCAGTCATGTGTCTCTCCTTCTTGAATGGCGGTTTGGAACGCCTGCAAGAAGGGCTATCCGCTAACAAGGCCAGTAGCAACCGTGTAGCATCTTCAAAAAGGAGTGCCGCGGCTTCACCCTCCGGTCAACGACGCGATCGGGTTGTGCGGTCAATCTGGATCAAAGGCGCATCTGACGGAAGAAGGGACGGCCACCGCCGCCCCTTACTCCAGTGACGAAATATCCCGTCACGCGAACAGGTCAGAGCTTGTTGATAGCGCCCTTGACTTTGCCCTTCAGCTTTTGGCCTTCGCCTTTCACTTCCTGCGCTTTTCCTTCGCTGCGTACTTCCGCGTCTCCGCTCTCTTGCTTGACTTTGCCTGCAGCCTTGTTGGCTGTACCTTTCAGCTTGTCTTTCATTTCGCCCATGACATTTATCTCTTTCTAATCTGACGCTGTTTAGAAATCAGCGCGCCATTGATGTAATCGAACGAAACTGCGTCTGAGTTCCGCGTTGGTGGGACGAGCCGTTGGGAACCTTCATTTCCGCATTGCGATTTCGGCTGCCTGTTTCAGCTCGGCCACGAAGCGATCATATTCCTGGCCCGCCCGATCTCTGTCCCTGATCCTCAAAAGATAGCTTGGATGCACAGTCACCCATCCCTGCGACCCGTCGGCCAGTTGCTGAACCTCGCCACGCAGTTTTCCAATCGTGACGGGATGACCCAGAATTGCCCTTCCAGCCGTTGCTCCAAGCGCAATGGTCAGCGTGGGACGGATGATTGCCCGCTCCTTGTCCAGCCACCATCGGCAGGCTTCGATTTCACCGGCATCGGGCTTGGAATGCAGCCGTCGCTTGCCCCGCTGTTCGAATTTGAAATGCTTGACCGCATTGGTGACATAGACCTTCGCCCGGTCGATTCCCGCCTCGCCGAGCGCTCGGTCGAAGATTTGACCCGCCGGACCAATGAACGGCTTTCCTGCCAGATCTTCCCTGTCGCCGGGCTGTTCACCAACAAACAGCATCCGCGCATCAACAGCGCCTTCCCCGAACACTGTCTGGGTCGCATTCTGGTAGAGATGGCATCGTGTGCAGCCGGCGGCGGCATCGCGGCACGCTTCCCACTCCGCCGCTGCCTGTTTCATGGGCCGTTCTGCCATTGATGTGCCTCCTGCCGGAACCGTAAGGCGTGGGGCGAACAGGAGCGCTAACCTATGTGAGGCGCGCACGGTCCGAAAGGTTCGCTGGGAACCGGAGGCCAATGCGAAGGATTGTTTCCGTTCAAAGCAGGAGCCTCACATGGCCGCACGGGCATATTGGCAGGGACAGATCAGGCTGGCGCTGGTCTCCATAGCAGTGGAAGTCTATTCGGCCACCAAAAGCGGCGCTCAAATTTCCTTTCGGCAAATACACGAACCATCTGGGAAACCCGTCAAATATGAAAAGGTTGTGCCCGGCATAGGGCCGGTCGATCCGGACGAGATTCTGAAAGGCTTCGAATATGAGAAGGGCAGCTATGTGCTGCTCGATCCCGAAGAAGCGGAAGCGGTGAAGCTGGAAAGCAAGAAGACGCTTGAACTTACACAGTTCGTCGACGCGCATGAAATCGACGTGCTCTATTATGAGAAGCCCTATTATGTGGTGCCCGCCGACGATCTTGCGGAGGAGGCTTTCATTGTGCTGCGCGACGCGCTCCGCAAGACCAGGAAGGTGGGGCTGGGCCAGTTGACGCTCCGCGGACGCGAATATGTGGTCAGCCTGAAGCCCTGCGGCCGGGGCATGGTGCTGGAAACGCTTCGCTATGCCGACGAAGTGAACAAGGCCGCGTCGTATTTCCGCGACATCGGCGATGCCAAGCCGGACGAGGAGCTTCTGGAATTGGCCGAGACACTGATCCAGAAGAAAACCGCTCCATTCGATGCCAGCGTCTTCCATGACCGCTATATCGATGCGCTGAAGGATCTGGTGCAGCGTAAGCTGAAGGCTAAAGGCGGCAAGGTGACGCCAGAGGAAGAGCCAGCCCGGCCGAGCGGATCGAATGTCGTGGACTTGATGGCCGCGCTCAAGAAATCACTCGAGAAGCCCGAAGGCAAGGCCCCTGCAACCAAGACTACCGCGCGAAAGGCCCCCGCCAAAAAGGCTCCGGCAAAGCAGCCTGCGGCGGAGAAGCCAGCAACCAGGCGGAAGAAGGCCTGAACCATGGCGGAAGCAGCCGACCCCCTCAGCCGCTACAACGCCAAGCGCGACTTTGCCAAAACCGCTGAGCCGCGTGGGGAACGGGCCAAGGCCAAGGGCGATCTCTTCATCGTACAGAAACATGATGCCACACGACTGCATTGGGATTTGCGTCTGGAAATAGACGGCGTTCTCAAAAGCTGGGCCGTGACGCGCGGGCCAAGCCCTGATCCGGCGGACAAGAGACTGGCGGTCCGCACGGAGGATCATCCGCTAAGCTATGGCAGCTTCGAAGGGACGATTCCGGCGAAGGAATATGGCGGCGGCACCGTCATGCTGTGGGACAAAGGACGCTGGGAGCCGGTCAAGGGCAAGAGCGCAAAAGACCTTGAGAAAGGACATCTCCATTTCGTTCTGCATGGGGAACGGATGAAGGGCGAATGGCTGCTCGTCCGAATGAAAGGAAAGCCCCGCGAAAAGAATGAGAACTGGCTGCTCCGCAAAGTCGAGGACGATCATGCGGGCCCTGCGGACTCCTTGACCGGCCGCGCGCTTACAAGCGTCAAAACGGGGCGGACGATGCAGGAGATTGCAGAGAATGCTACTCCCCGCAAACAGAGCAAAGCGGCAGCGCGCGGCAAGAAGGCTGTGAAGATGCCGGCATTTCAGAAGCCTCAGCTTGCCACGCTTGTCGATCATGTCCCCACTGGAAACCAGTGGCTCCACGAACTGAAATATGACGGCTATCGTTGCCTGCTGGCTAAGAGCGCCGATCAGATTCGTGCCTATACGCGCTCGGGGCTCGACTGGTCGGAGAAATTTTCCGAAATCGTTGCTTCCGCTCCGGACATTGATGTGGATTCTGCGCTGCTTGATGGCGAAATTGTCTGGTTGGGTCCTGAGGGAAAGCCCGATTTTTCCGGATTGCAGGCAGCGCTGAAATCGGGCGGCAAGGGCCTCACCTATTTTGTTTTCGACCTGCTGGAGGTCGACGGCGAGGATCTCACCCGGCTCCCCAATATATTGCGCAAGGAAAGGCTTCGCGGCCTGATCCCCGGCCAACGCGACGCGGTGATCCAATATGCCGACCATATTGTAGGGGAGGGGGAAAAGCTGCTGCGCCTCATGTGCGATGCAGGGCAGGAAGGCATCATCGCCAAAAAAGCCGATGCGCCTTATTCCGGCCGCCGCACGATGAACTGGCTGAAGATCAAGTGCACGCTGCGGCAGGAATTCGTGATCGTGGGATGGACGACCAGCAAAGCGAAAGGCCGCCCCTTCGCGTCATTGGTGCTGGCGCAGAATAGCGCTGACGGATGGCGCTATGCTGGCCGCGTCGGCACCGGCTTCGGTGCGGATGTGCTGGAGGATCTGGGGAAAAAGATGGCGCCCCTTGCCCAGAACACCGCCGCCCTGGATGTGCCGCGTGAAATGCGCCGCGGGGTGCATTGGGTGAAGCCCGAGCTTGTCGCCGAAATCGCCTTTGCTGAATTCACTGCCGAAGGCGTGGTCAGGCATGCCAGCTTCATTGGCCTGCGAGGGGACAAGTCAGCGAAGGAGGTCGTCCCGGAACGTCCCGTGTCGACGCCGGAGGACAATGCTCCCACATCGGCAGTCAAGATCACGAACCCGGATCGTATCATTTTTCCCGGATCGAATATCAGCAAGGGCCAACTGGCGGAATATTATATGTCCGTGTCCGCCATCATGCTGCCCTGGGTCGCAAACCGGCCGATCAGTCTCGTGCGCTGCCCCGAGGGCAGGGCACGGAAATGCTTTTTCCAGAAGCATGATGCCGGAAGTTTCGGGGAACATGTTCGCCATGTTGAGATCCGGGAAAAAAATGGGGAAAAGCAGCCTTACCTTTATATCTCCGATGCTGACGGCATCGCCACTTGCGTCCAGATGGGCACTATAGAATTTCACGGCTGGGGTTCGCTCGCCAGTGATGTGGAAAAGCCCGATCGTATGGTTCTGGATCTTGACCCTGACGAGGGCCTCGACTTCGATATGGTGCGAAAAGCGGCAATGGATATGAAACGGCATCTGTCCGATCTGGGCCTTGTCAGCTTTCCCATGCTCACCGGCGGCAAGGGCGTGCATGTGGTCGTGCCGTTAACTCCACAAGCGGAATGGCCACTGGTCACTGACTTCACCAAGCGCTTCGCCACTGCCTTGTCCGAAGCGGAGCCGGAGCGGTTTACGGCAACCATGTCGAAGGCCCGGCGGAAGGGACGCATCTTTGTGGACTGGCTGCGTAACCAGCGCGGATCAACCGCCATCATGCCTTATGCCGTTCGCGCCCGTCCCGACGCGCCGGTGGCCGCGCCTGTCACCTGGGACGAACTGGCCGATATCGAGAAAGGTTCGCGGTTCACATTGAAGGATCGCGATTTGCTGCTCGAACGCGCAAGAAGCCGCGCCTTGTCCGGCTGGGGGATCGCAAGTCAGGTGCTGCCTGACAGATGATATCCGAAGCGCCCGGTGGTCCCTGAGAAGCCACTGGAACCTGGGAAGGCCAGCCTCTACTCAGTATGAACGGAGAAGAAGCGCTTCCTTGCCTAGCTGCCGACCACCATGCCTCCATTGGGATGCAGTATCTGGCCGCTCATGTAGCTGGCATCATCGCACGCCAGGAAAAGGAAGCTGGGGGCGACCTCATTGGGCTGGCCCGGCCGTCCCATCGGTGTGCTCTCGCCGAAATGCTCCACCTTTTCCGGTGACGCGCCGCCAAAGGGATTAAGCGGGGTCCAGATGGGTCCGGGGGCAACGCCGTTCACCCGAATGCCCTTGTCGACGAGATTTTCCGATAGAGAACGCGTAAAGGCAGTAATGGCGCCTTTGGTCGACGAGTAATCAAGAAGCTCCTTCGATCCCTTGTACATCGTAACAGAGGTGCAGTTGACGATCGCCGCCCCTTCTTTCAAGTGATCCATCGCCGCCTGCACCATGAAGAACATGCCGAAAATATTCGTCTGAAACGTCCGGCGGAGCTGCTTTTCCGTAATATCCTGAATGTCCTTGTCGGGATGCTGTTCCCCGGCATTGTTGACCAGGATGTCAAGTCCGCCAAGTTCACGAACCGTCTGCTCCACCGCGGCCTTGCAAAAAGCGGCCTCGCCCACGTCACCTGCGATGGCTATGGCCTTTCGGCCCTCTGCCTCAACGATGCGGCATGTCTCGCGAGCGTCGTCATGCTCGCACAGATAGACAATGGCAACATCGGCGCCCTCGCGCGCATAAAGAGCAGCAACCGCGCGCCCTATGCCGCTGTCTGCTCCCGTGATGAGGGCGACTTTGCCCTGCAATCGTCCCGAGCCGGGATAGCGCGGCTGCCAATCCGGTTTGGGCTCAAGCTTCTTTTCTTCCCCGGGCAGATCGTCTTCATGAATCATGGATTCGGTTGGGGACATGACGCCTCTCCTGACTTTGCGCTGAATCTGCAAAAGCAACGGACTGCCGGCCCGTCCGTTCCCACAATCGCCACACCATTCTGCGCGCCCGGAGAACCGCCCGCCGAATTGAACTACTGGGCCTCTGCTTCGTTGGCCCATGTGAGACAAAGCAGAGGAGACCCACATGGGCCGTGGATGCCGTAGCGGATTGATAATCGTCCTGTTGCTGATCGTCATAGTGATCGTTCTGGTGGCGTTCGGCATAGTGGACATCACACAGACCAGGCAGGCGAAATTGCCGGACGTGAATACGGAAGGCGGGCAGTTGCCCGGCTACGATGTTGATACGCCCGGAATCGACATCGGCACGGAAAAGAAGCAGATTACTGTGCCCGACATCGACGTGCACGAGGAGCAGAAGACCATAACGCTCCCCGATGTTGACGTGAAATCAGGGGATCAGGAGAAAACAACTGATCAGTGATGCCCCTGGACGGATGACGGCGAGGATGGATATGGACAGCAAGCAACAGGAAAACGCGGAAGCCGGATCGACATACGGGGTAAGCACTGTGATCGAACGGCTGGCACGCCATCTGGCGCTTGCCTGCCCTGACGAAGCCGATGATGGCGCGGAGGGGCTGCCTGCCTGGCATGGGCAGGTGGAACATGCCGCCACGATCCTCGCGTTGATGAAAGAGCCCGATGAGGCGATGGCCCGGGAAGGCGACGGCGATATCTGGCGGCGGATGGTCGACGCGGCGCTAAGGGCGCGCTGGGACCTGGATGCCGCGCTTCATGGACCTGCCGAAGCACCCCCCGGCGGCACCGACGAAGAGGGCGACATGCCCATCAATGCCGGTGACATGCAAAAGAAGGATCCGGCGTCATGGCTTCAGTGGAGCAGCGGAAAGGATAAGGAGAAATAGGCGGAGCCGCAGCGCTCTGTTGGCAGCTTATGGGACAGGAAACAGAAAAGCCCGGCCAAGCGCCGGACGAACCAACTGCGGCGGAAAAGGATACGCCAACCTATTCCGCAACGCAGGCGCGCGGAGGCGAGATCATCCTCCGCAAGCGTTGGGAACGGTGGGTATTCATCGCCGGGCTGGTCGGGTTCGTCCTCCTGGCCATTATCCTGGGTTTAGCCTCATGAATGGAAAGCCTTAACTTTCCTCATCGCGGAAGAGTTCATCAGTGTCTTCGATGATGTCCAGTTCGTCCGCATCATCTTCGACCTCATCGTCGTCGGCATCGCCTTCGCCGTCGTCTGGTAAGAGACCGGTCTGAATCACGCCATTGGTAGGCCCCCGGCCTTCGGCTTCCAGAATCTCCGCGCGCTGACTTTCATCATAGCCCTCGGGATCCAGAACGTCCTCCGCTTCCTGGGAGGAACTCTCTTCCGGGATTCGCACGCCACGCGCCTCATCGGGCCTGTCGGGGAAATCGCGTTCCTGCTCCGTTGTCATCCTCTTGCTCCTGCAAAGATGTGTGTGTTGCCAAAACGGCTGAGCAGAGAAGGCGGTTCCTCCCATTTCGTCCGATGTCCGGCGTCGTCGTAAAAACTGCCCGGCACAAATGCATAAGTGCTGCGTTCAATCTTCGGTGCCAAGCGAAGGGACACGACCATGCCTGCAAAATCTAAGGCGCAGCAAAAAGCCGCCGGAGCCGCGCTGTCGGCCAAGCGGGGTGATACGAAAAAAAGCGAGCTGAAAGGCGCTTCGAAATCCATGTATGAGTCCATGGACGAAAAAGAATTGGACAAGATGGCTTCCACCAAACGCAAGGGAAAGCCGGAGCACGCATCCAAGGACTAGCCCATTGTTCCCGGCGAGGCCGCGAAAAACCCATGACGCTGTGGCGTTCGCAGGTCTGTTCTCTACGGTTTCCGCGCCCCTGCAGAGCGTCCTCTGCGCTGCCGGACGGAAAGCGGGGACGCAAAGCCTTTTCCCGCGAGATTTGCTGATAAAGGAGAGCACACATTGATAGGAGAGATCGGCGACGGGGAAATGGCCTTGCGGCTGGGTTTGGCAACGCTGCTTGGCGCCCTGCTGGGAGTTGACCGGGAACTCAGGGGGTATGCGGCGGGCATAAGGACGCATTCACTCGTTGCGCTCAGCGCCTGTGTAGCAAGCATGTCGGCATTGATGCTCTATCATGGGCTCCATGCCGAAGGGTCCCAGGCCGATCCGCTGAGAGTCATTCAGGGATTGGCTCAGGCCATTGGCTTTTTGTGCGCGGGACTAATTTTCGTGCGGTCAGGTGATGTCCGGAACATGACCACCGCGGCCAATCTATGGATGGCCGCTACGTTGGGTATTGCGATCGGCCTGGGTCATTATGTGCTGGTGGCCATCGCGTCATTGATCGCGCTGGTGATGCTCACTGCCGTCCGGGTCTTCGAGCGTCGATTCCTGGGCAGCAGAGGGGAAGATGAGGAAAACGGCGAAAAATCATAGGAGTTCTATTCGCTTCGCCTTCTCCGCTTACCCCTAAAACGATAATGCCCGATCTCGATATGCAGAGCCGCTGACAACCGCGCTTTTCAGGGCTGAGCAGGGCGTTGAGGCAGCAGAAAAGCGCTACAAGGTGCTTTTTTTATTCAATCGGAGGCCCATCCCCTATATCAGCCGCCCCCAAGGCCCTCTGTCCGGGTCAACAGGAACTCACATCTGGGAGTATATATTTGGTGGGCGTTGACGAAAAATTGAAGCCAGTTCTTGAAGAAGTCCTGCGGCGTAATGCCGGGGAGTCGGAGTTTCATCAGGCAGTCCGCGAGGTGCTGGAAAGCCTGGGCCGCGTGATCGCGAAGCATCCATATTATATGGATAATGCGCTTATCGAAAGAATATGCGAGCCCGAGCGTCAGATCATTTTCCGGGTGCCCTGGGTCGATGATCAGGGGCAGGTCCAGATCAACCGCGGATTCCGCGTGCAGTTCAATTCAGCCCTCGGCCCATATAAGGGGGGCATCAGATTTCACCCCTCCGTCAACCTTGGCATCATTAAATTCCTTGGTTTCGAACAGATCTTCAAGAATGCGCTGACCGGGCTGCCGATCGGCGGCGGCAAGGGCGGGTCCGATTTCAATCCGCGCGGCCGCTCGGATGGCGAAATCATGCGATTCTGCCAGTCCTTCATGACTGAACTGTACCGCCACCTGGGCGAATATACGGACGTGCCGGCTGGGGACATCGGCGTAGGCGGGCGTGAAATCGGCTATATGTTCGGCCAATACAAGCGCATCACCAATCGTTATGAAGCGGGCGTTCTGACCGGAAAAGGCCTTGTCTATGGCGGTTCCCGTGCGCGCACGGAGGCCACGGGTTTTGGCGCGGTCTATTTCGTGGAGCAGATGCTGGCCACGAAGGGCCATGACATTGAGGGCAAGCGTGCAGTCGTTTCCGGATCGGGCAACGTGGCCATCTACACGATGGAAAAAATCCTGCAGTTCGGGGGTAAAATCGCCGCCTGCTCCGATTCCAGCGGCTATGTGGTTGATGAGGACGGCATCGATCTTGCCCTCGTCAAGGAGATCAAGGAAGTTCGCCGCGAACGCATCTCCGAATATGTACGCCTGAAGGGGCGCGGCGCGCATTTCATCGAGGAAGGTTCGGTCTGGGATGTGCCCTGCGACATCGCCATGCCATCGGCGACGCAGAACGAACTGACCGGCAAGGATGCCAACATGCTGGTGAAAAACGGCGTTATTGCTGTCGGCGAAGGCGCGAACATGCCGTCCACTCCTGAAGCCGTCCGCATCTTCCAGGAAGCAGGCGTACTCTTTGCCCCTGGCAAGGCTGCCAATGCCGGCGGCGTCGCCACCTCGGCATTGGAAATGCAGCAGAACGCATCGCGTGACAGTTGGACATTCGATCAAACCGAAGAGCGGCTCGCGTCCATCATGCGCAACATCCATGACAGTTGCGCCGCTACAGCCGACGAATATGGCGCGCCGGGCAATTATGTGCTTGGCGCCAATATCGCCGGTTTCGCACGCGTGGCCGAAGCCATGAACGCCATGGGCGTCATCTGAATCCTGACCCGCCGGTGTGACCGGCGGGCTCCGGCTCCGGTGGGACCAGCCGGGAATGCGTTGTTCAGGAGCCTGCTTTGGCAGGCTCCTGCTCCTGATCGAATGCGCGGCGCACCTCTTCCATCATCTGTTCCTCCTGGCCCCGATAGCGGGGTGAGAAGTGGAAAGGCTCGACCCTGCGCGCATTGGCCGAGCGGGCGATCTCTCCTGCGGCCGTTGTGGTCAGGTGCGCCCGCTGCGCCGCCTGCTGCCGGTCAGCGGCCGAGAAGCTTGCTTCGATGAAGAAAGTGTCGGCATCGTTGGCCAGTGCCTGAATGGCGCTGCGGTTCGCGGCTGTATCGCCCACGTCAGTGACATACGCGATCTTCTGCCCTCGCTCGATACTGATGAGGTCGCGCAATTCGCCGAGCGGGCGTGACGAGCCCCCAGCGATGGGAATCGACGTGTCATCCGGCGCATTATCCCGAATGGCGCGCTTCAGCGTCTGCAGCCAGTTTCCTGGGGTGAGCCCGCATGCGTCCAGCCGGTTCTTCCACACATTGACGTGAAGCGGTTCTTCCACGGCGAAACCAAGGCTGGGGCCATGATGTTCGAGAATGGCTATGTGCAGCAGAAAATCAGGCCAGCGTATAACAGGGCCCGGATCGAATGCCGGGGCCGCAAGCCCTTCATCCACGAAAGCCGATTTGAAGCGGTATCGCACCCCATGGATTTCGTCCGGTCGGATTACCTCAAAGGCATCGATGATCAGGTCCGTGGCATAGCGATCCACCAGATCCCAGCTATAGGCTTGAAGCTTGTGGCCCACCGCTGCCGCAAAGCCTGCCGGGCCTACCATGCTGATCTGTTTGTCACGTCCGATATTGACCCGCAGCAACTGGTCGAACCCGATGAAATGATCCATGTGCATATGGGAAACGAAGACGTGTCTTACACGCAGCAAGTCTCGCGCGCTGAGCGGCGCGAGATCGCCCAGATCGAACAGCAGTGCCTCCGGCCTGTGGAGAGCCTGAACGAACAGAGCCGGGTCGCCGAAGCGGCCGTTTACCAGCGCGGGATGCAGCGTCGGACGCAAGGTTATTTGTTCGTGCGCCCCAGCCGGTTGGGATCGACCCCACCCGCAGCGTCGGGATCGTTCTCGATATCGCCTTCGACTGTGTTGTCGCCTTCGATCTCTTCCACTTTTTCCCCGGCCGCTGTGGTGCCCTTGGATTGTCCGATGCCGGGATTACGGCGTAAATCTTCGTCCTGCTTCGGACCGGCAATGCCGTCTTTTTCAGTGGTGCTCATGATGTTTCTCCTTTGGTTGGGGCAACGGCTGGCATGCGCTGGCGTTCCCAGGCGCGAAAGGTCTGTGAGGCTGCGATCACGCAGGTTGCCATGGGAGCGACCGCGCGTCATGCTCGCCTCATCTAATGCGCAACAATCTTCGCATGTTGGGGATTATGCTCCTGCTCCCCACATGCCATTCGAAGGAGGCCGCACATGCCGCTTATACAAGATGAAGATATTGCGCAGCTCCTGCGCGAAACGGACACTATCGCCATGATCGGCATCTCGGACAATCCGACGCGGCCGAGCTATGGCGTCATGGCTTTTCTTCAGGAACAGGGCCATCGCGTGATACCGGTCAATCCGCAGATCGCTGGGGAGCATGTGCACGGTGAATTCGTCTGGGCCAGTCTGGATCAGGTCGGCGTTCCCATCGATATGGTCGATATCTTCCGCCGTAGCGAGGCTGCGGGAGAGGCTGTGGATGATGCCATAAAGGCGGGCGCCAAATCGGTCTGGATGCAAATCGGCGTCATCAATGAAGCCGCCGCCGAGCGCGCGGAGGCCGCAGGATTGAAAGTGGTGATGAACCGCTGCCCAAAGATCGAAATTCCGCGCTTGGGCATTGCGCCCAGGAAGAGAGACTGACCCTCGCTTTGTTTGCCAACCTTCGCTTCCACAATATGCCTTCCACCCCGCGCAATCCCATTCTATCACACGGCCATGGAGCGCATGCCGGGCAGTGAAGAAGAACCAAAGGGGCTGACCCGTCGCCAGTTGCTTGTCGGCGGCGGCGCGGGTGCGGGGTTGCTACTCGCCTGGGGCCTTTGGCCGCGCAGCTATGCGCCCAATCTGAAGGCAGCCCAGGGCGAGCATGTCATGGGCGCTTTCCTGAAAATTGCCGAGGATGGGCAGGTCATCGTGATCGTGCCGCAAGCTGAGCTGGGGCAGGGGGTTTATACGCTGCTGCCCCAGATACTGGCCGATGAACTCGGCGCTGATTGGCGCACGGTTGCGGTACAACCAGCCCCCATCAGTCCGCTTTACGCCAATACCCTGTTGGCAGGGGAGTGGCTGGGGCAGGATATGCCCACCCTGATAGGCCAGGCGGGTTCGTGGGCGGTGCGCCAATATGCCGTCCGTAATCAAATCATGTTGACGGGGGGCTCAAGCTCCGTCCGCATGTTCGCACAAAGCTATCGTGAGGCCGGAGCGGCGGCGCGGGTTCTGCTATGCAAGGCAGCGGCGGCGCGCTGGAATGTGGATTGGGAAGCTTGTGGGACGAGGGATGGCTTTGTGGTGCTGGGGGATCAGAAACTCCGCTTTGCCGAGCTGGCCAGCGAAGCGACGAGCTACGATCTTCCGGCGACGTTACCAATGTTGCCAGCCCGGGAGGATGGCCTTGCGGGACAGAACCTGCCGCGGCTCGACGTGCCAGCGAAGATCGACGGATCGGCGAATTTCGCCGCCGACATCCGCCTGCCGAATATGGTTTTCGCTTCGATTCGGCAGGGCCCTGTTGGCGACGCGACGCTCAAGTCCATAAATGAGGCGGAGGCGAAAAAGGTCACGGGCTTCCTGAAAATCATTAGGCAGGATCGTTGGGTGGCGGTCGCGGGCACCAATTGGTGGGCCGCGAACAAGGCTCTGGACCTGCTGGATCCGGTCTTTACCGTCACTGGAACACTCATTGGCAATGATTCGATCGACGCCGCGCTTGAAGCGGCGTTCGACAGCGGGGACGAGGCGCGGCTTTTCGAACGCGGCAATGTCGAATCCCTGTTCGATGGCGCAAAGATCATCACCAGCGAATATCAGGCTGCGCCCGCGCTTCATCTTGCGATGGAGCCGATGGCGGCGACCGCTCATGTGCACGATGGGCAGGCGGAAATCTGGCTCCCGACCCAGGCACCCGCCTTCGCCCGTGCGGCCGTCGCAAAGGCGCTGGATTTGGCGGAGAGCGATGTCATCCTTTATCCCCTGATGGCAGGCGGCTCCTTCGGCCGGAAAATGGAGGCCGATGCCGCTGTTCAGGCCGCGATCATCGCGCGAGAGATGAACCGCCCGGTACAGCTCCTCTGGTCGCGGGCGGAAGACATCATCCATGATCGCCCGCGTGCGCCAGCGCATGTGCGCATGGCGGCGAAGCTGGGGCGGGGCGGTTATATTGACGCGTGGCTGGCGAAGGTGGCTGCCCCGGCTGCATTGACTCAGCTCTGGGCCCGGATTGCGAACGGGGCCCTTCCGCACGAGGCCGTCGAAAGTGCCGGAACCACGACGGAAAAAGCCGCGATTTCCGGCATGATCCCGCCCTATAATCTTGGCTCCATAGCGATAGATCATCATCCCGCCGCAGTGGGTCTGCCGTCCGGCCGCTGGCGGGGCAATGCCGATCATTATGCCGCCTTTTTCAATGAATGCTTCATCGACGAACTGGCGCAGGCGGCGAAGATCGAACCGATGTCCTTCCGCATGCAGATGCTGGGTGGCAATCCCCGGCTGGCCCACTGCCTTTCGACGGCCGCCGCGCTGGGCGGCTGGGAGGGGGGCATCGCGGGCAGCGGTCAGGGCCTCGCCTGTCACAGCATGGCGGGCAGCCATATCGCCGTTCTGGTGGAGGCCAGCATTGATAAGAACCGGCTGCGCGTCGGGCGCATTGTCGCTGCGGTCGATTGCGGCGCGCAGGTCAATCCTGATATCGCCCGGCAACAGATAGAAGGCGGCCTTGTTTTTGGTCTGGCGTCGGCGATGGGCGGGTCTGCATCTTACAAGCGGGGTCTGCCGGCCACGATGCGGCTGGGGGAACTGGGCCTTCCGCTTCTGGCTGACATTGGCGACGTGACGGTTGAATTCATCCGCAGTAGCGAGGAGCCCGGGGGCATCGGAGAAATCGCCGTGCCGCCTGTTGCCCCCGCCATCGCGAATGCGCTTTTTACCGTAACGGGCGAGCGTTTCCGTACCTTGCCCTTGTTAGCCGAACGATAGACATGACGAACTTTCCCGAAGATCATCCGTCTCCATCGCGAACCGGCCTGTTGCTCGTCAATCTGGGCACGCCCGATGCGCCCGAGCCAGCGGCGGTGAAGCGCTACCTGAAGCAATTTCTGTCCGACCCGCGCGTTGTCGAAATACCATCGGTTGTCTGGCAACCCATATTACGCGGCGTAATTTTGAATGTCCGGCCGAAGAAATCTGCCCATGCCTATCGGCAGGTCTGGACGGATGAGGGATCACCGCTCGCCGCCATTACGCGGGCGCAGGCACAGGCGTTGCAAGCTCATATGGGGGACGATCTGCTTGTCGATTGGGCAATGCGCTATGGCAATCCTTCCATAGAAAGCCGCCTGCTGTCGCTGACTGAGGGGGGCTGCGACCGAATCCTGATAGCGCCGCTCTATCCGCAATATTGCGCGGCCACGACGGCCAGCGTTCAGGATGAGGTTTATCGGGTGCTTGGCACCCTGCGGCGGCAACCGGCCATCCGCACCCTGCCGCCGTATCATGACGATCCGAACTATATAGAGACGCTCGCGTCAGTGATTAGGCGGCAGCTTGCCGCACTGGATTTCGCGCCCGAGCGCCTGGTCGCAAGTTTTCATGGAATGCCCGAGCGTACGCTGCATCTTGGCGATCCTTATTATCATCAATGCCAGTCAACGGCTCGGCTGCTGGGTGAGGCATTGGGGCGCGAGATTCTGGTTACGTTCCAGTCTCGTTTCGGACGGGCGAAATGGCTCGAACCTGCAACTGACGCCAGCCTTGTCGCGCTGGCCAAGGAAGGCGTTCGTCATATTGCTGTCACAACCCCCGGCTTTGCTGCGGATTGCCTGGAGACGCTGGAGGAAATCGCATTGCGCGGGAAGGAGAGTTTCTTACGCCACGGCGGTGAAAAATTCGCCTTTCTCCCCTGCCTAAACGCGGAGGATGAGGCTATCCTGATGTACGGCAGGCTCATGGGCCGCGAACTATCCGGCTGGTGGTCGCGCTCATAAGGGCCAGGAACGTGCATTTGGGGGAGAGGAATTGCCATGACCAGAGTAGCAATTGTAACGGGCGGCACGCGTGGCATTGGTGAAGCGATCAGCCTTGCCCTTCGCGACATGGGGATAACAGTCGCGGCCAATTATGCGGGTAATTCCGAAAGAGCGGAGGCCTTCACCCGGCGCACCGGCATACGAAATTATAAATGGGACGTGGGCGACTTTTACGCCTGCGAAGACTTTTGCGCGCAGATCGCCGAAGACATGGGCCCTGTCGATATTGTGGTCAACAATGCAGGCATTACGCGCGACGGCACTCTCCTGAATATGAGCTTTGAAGATTGGAACGAAGTGATCCGCGTCAATTTGGGCGGCTGCTTCAACATGGCGAAGGCCTGCTTTCCCGGCATGCGGGATCGCGGCTGGGGCCGGATCGTGAATATCGGATCGATCAACGGCCAAGCGGGCCAATATGGGCAGGTGAATTACGCGGCCGCCAAGTCGGGCATTCATGGATTCACCAAGGCCCTGGCGCAGGAGGGCGCCAGATTTGGCGTGACCGTGAACGCTATCGCGCCGGGCTATGTCGATACGGACATGGTGGCTGCTGTGCCCGCGCCTGTGCTTGAGAAAATCGTCGCCAAAGTACCGGTAGGCCGCCTGGGCCAGGCCGGAGAAATTGCGCGCGGCGTTGCTTTCCTTTGCGCGGAGGATGCGGGGTTCATCACGGGTTCGACACTGTCGATCAATGGTGGCCAGCATATGTATTGAGGAGCCTGCCATTCTTCTCCACGGCGATGTCATTTGATGCCTTCATACCTTTCCGGCCCCGTCAAACGCAGTGTCACGATCGCGGGCCACCAGACGTCGATCAGCCTTGAACCGCTTTTCTGGGACGCTCTGCGCGAAGAGGCGGAGCATCGCGGTCTGCCGCTCAACGCGCTCATTGCGCAGATCGATCTTGCCCGCATTTCGGTGGACGATCCGCCCAATCTCGCGAGTGCGATCAGGCTATGGCTGTTCCACCATAACAAAAGGGATAGTTCAAAACCGGATGAAGCATAACAGAGCGCTTGCGCAGGCCGTCGCCGCGGGCTAATAGCCCTCCCCTCACGGCACAGGAGTGTAGCTCAGCTGGTAGAGCGTCGGTCTCCAAAACCGAATGCCGGGGGTTCGAATCCCTCCACTCCTGCCAGAACTTGCATGTTCACGCTTATAAGCGTAATGGGCGGTGGACATTTTTGGAAAGAGGTCATAGCCGCTCCGGTTGGAAGACCGGCTGCGGCTTTTGGTTTCGGTGTTTTTACGGTATTTGAACGGGTTGGGGTCTAGTGGCTAAAACATCTCCCGGCGATTTTGTCCGGCAAGTGCGCGCCGAAGCGAGCAAGATCGTATGGCCGACGAGTCGGGAGACGATGGTAACCACCATCATGGTGGTGATCATGACGTCTCTTCTCGGCCTGTTCTTTTTCGGGATCGATTCGTTGTTCGGATGGGTCGTGCAACTGCTGCTGGGTCTTGCCCGCTAAGGGCCTGTTGATTGGAGCTTAGACGATAAACATGTCGCGCTGGTACATCATTCACGCCTATTCCGGGTTCGAGAACAAGGTGCGTGACGCGATCATGGCCGAAGCGACACGCATGGGCCTGGAGCAGCTTGTCGAATCAGTGGAGGTTCCGACCGAGACGGTCACGGAAGTCCGTCGCGGCAAGAAGATCCAATCGGAACGCAAATTCTTTCCGGGCTATGTGCTCGCGAAATTGAGCCTGAATGATGATGTGTATCACCTCATCAAGAATACGCCGAAGGTGACGGGCTTTTTGGGGGCTTCGGGTAAGCCGCAGCCGATCAGCGAGGCTGAGGCGGCGCGCATCCTCAATACCAAAGAGGAAGCCGCGGCTCAGTCCAAGCACAAGGTCAACGTCAATTACGAGATCGGTGATCAGGTCAAGGTTTTGGACGGTCCTTTCGCCAGCTTCAACGGCACGGTCGAGGAACTGGATTTCGAAAAGAACCGCGTCAAGGTTTCGGTCTCCATCTTCGGGCGGGCAACCCCGGTCGAACTCGATTTCGAACAGGTGGAACTGGCAAAGTAATTTTCCGCTCCCATTGGGAGAGGGCAGTGAGACTTGGCGGCACTGCCGCCTGGTCGCAGCGGGAGAGGGGATTAGGTCTGCCAGTAGGGCAGAAACCCCTCACCAAAACTGCGGGAGGCAGTCTTCGGGCTGCTGCTGGACCGCTAAACTTGAAACAGGACAAAGCGCTTGCGCAGCGTCCAGCTATAGAGTGAGTGAAAATGGCTAAGAAAATTACGGGCTATATCAAGCTCCAGGTGCCTGCGGGCGCCGCAAACCCGTCACCGCCGATCGGCCCTGCTCTGGGTCAGCGCGGCGTCAACATCATGGAATTCTGCAAAGCGTTCAACGCGGCGACCGGCGATCTTGAAAAGAGCATGCCGATCCCCACGATCATCACCGTTTATGCGGATCGCAGCTTTTCCTTCACGACGAAGTCTCCGCCTGCAACCTTCCTGATCAAGAAGGCCGCCAAGCTGAAGTCGGGTTCCAAGGAACCGGGCAAGGTTTCCGCCGGTCAGATCACGCGTTCGCAGCTTTCCGAAATCGCTGAGCTGAAGATGAAGGATCTGAACGCCAACGATATCGAAGCGGCGACCCGCATCATCGAAGGTTCCGCCAAGGCCATGGGCCTTCAGGTTGTGGAGGGCTAAGGACATGGCAAAGCTGACGAAAAAGCAGAAGGCTCTCGAGACGGCCGTTGACCGCAACAAGCTGCATGGCGTTGATGAGGCGATCGCTCTGGTGAAGAAGCATGCGACCGCCAAGTTCGACGAGACGATGGAAATCGCCATGAATCTGGGCGTGGATCCGCGCCATGCTGACCAGATGGTCCGTGGCGTCGTGACGCTGCCTGCCGGAACGGGCAAGACCGTTCGCGTCGCTGTTTTTGCGCGCAACGAAAAGGCGGCCGAGGCAACTGCCGCTGGCGCTGACATCGTGGGTGCGGAAGATCTTCTGGAAACCATCCAAGGCGGCACCATCGATTTCGATCGCGTCATCGCGACGCCGGACATGATGGGTCTGGTTGGCCGTCTCGGCAAGGTGCTTGGTCCAAAGGGCCTGATGCCGAACCCGAAGCTTGGCACCGTGACTCCAAACGTCACTGAAGCGGTGAAGGCGGCCAAGGGCGGCCAGATCGAATTCCGCGTCGAGAAAGCCGGCATCATTCATGCCGGTTTGGGCAAGGCCAGCTTCTCCGAAGCTGACCTCAAGAAGAATTTCGAGGCTTTCCTTGACGCAATCGTCAAAGCGAAGCCATCGGGCTCCAAGGGCAAATATGTCCGCAAGGTCGCGCTTTCCAGCTCTATGGGCCCCGGCGTGAAGATTGACGTCGCTGAACTGTCAGCGGCATAACAAGCTCTGGCGCCGTTCGTCCCGAGCAAAGTCCAGGGACGCCGGCGCTTTGCTAACTTGACTCCGCTTCGCTCGACATGAGCGGAGCTGAGGTAAGGAATTCACGGAGGCATTGCCTCCGTGAACCGTCCGAGACAGCAGGTGAAGGGAATTGGCCCTTCTTAATCTCCTGCCAAGACGGGGAAAGTTTTTGACCGGCGCTTTGCCGGGTCTGCCAGAAATCCCTCCGGATCGAAGGTCAGGCGACATTCCCCTCGGACATGACCGCAAGGCCGGTTTCGACCACCTTGCGATTTAACCGCGCACAAGCGGCGGGCGACCGTTGCCTGTGCGCAAGAGTGGAGAATGGCATGGATCGTGCTCAAAAAGCCGAGCTGGTATCTACGCTGCACGACACGTTCGCTGAGATCGGAGTTGTTGTGGTCACACGCAACCTCGGCCTCACCGTGGCTCAGTCTACTGACCTGCGGGCGAAAATGCGTGATGCGGGCGCCAGCTACAAGGTAACGAAGAACCGTCTCGCCAGGATCGCCGTCAGGGGCACCGCTTACGAACAGCTCGGCGATCTGCTGACTGGTCCGACAGCGCTCGCCACATCGCCGGATCCGGTAGCGGCCGCAAAGGTCGCCGTCGAATTCGCGAAAACCAACGACAAGTTTGAAATTGTCGGCGGTGCGATGGGTGAAACCCTGCTTGACGTCGAAGGCGTGAAGGCGCTGGCATCGCTGCCGTCGCTCGATGAACTGCGCGCCAAGATTGTGGGCCTGGTACAGGCACCCGCAACCAAGGTCGTACAGGTCATTCAGGCACCGGCTGGACAGCTTGCGCGGGTCTTCAATGCTTACGCAACCAAAGACGCAGCCTGATTTTTTCGATTTGAATGAAACTTATGGGGCGGATGCGTCCCAATATGGAGAATATTAACATGGCAGACATTAACGCTCTCGTTGACCAGCTTTCCGAACTGACCGTTCTGGAAGCCGCTGAACTGTCCAAGGCTCTGGAAGAGAAGTGGGGCGTTTCCGCCGCCGCTGCTGTTGCCGTTGCTGGCCCGGCTGCTGCCGCTGCTGCACCGGCCGCTGAAGAGCAGACCGAATTCGACGTCATCCTCGTCAATGACGGTGGCAAGAAGATCAACGTCATCAAGGAAGTCCGTGCGATCACCGCGCTCGGCCTGACTGAAGCCAAGGCGCTGGTCGAAGGCGCGCCGAAGGCCGTCAAGGAAGGCGTGAACAAGGAAGAAGCCGAGAAGCTGAAGAAGCAGCTCGAAGAAGCCGGCGCGACCGTCGAGCTGAAGTAAGTTTCTTATCCTCCCGCTCCATGAGCGCGAGGACTGGAACAGGGAAGGGCGGCTCCAGTGGGCCGCCCTTTTTTTGTCTGCGCCGCCCCGAATTGGCTGGTTCAGATTGCATCGTTCATGCGGAGTAGGGCCGGAGTGATGTCGAAGGGCCTAGGAAATCAGCGGCTATTCGGTGCGCGCAGCCGCATCATTCATGCGTTCGGCCGAAATCGGGCGCGGCATCGTCCTGCCCTTCCTCAATGACGGAACGACGAATGGCGCGGGTACGGCTGAAGAGATTGAACAGTGCGTCGCCATCATTCCAACGAATGGCCCGCTGCAGGGCTGACAGGTCCTCCGAAAAGCGCTGGAGCATTTCCAGCACGGCGTCCTTGTTCGTCAGGAACACGTCGCGCCACATGGTAGGATCGCTTGCCGCAATGCGAGTAAAGTCGCGGAAACCGCCCGCCGAATATTTGATGACCTCCGACCGGGTGACATCTTCCAGATCGCTGGCCGTGCCAACGATAGTATAGGCGATCAGGTGCGGCAAATGGCTGGTGACGGCGAGCACCAGGTCGTGATGCTCCGGGTCCATGGTTTCGACATTCGCGCCCAGTCGTCGCCAGAACTCGGCAAGTCGCTCCAACGCCATCGCGTTGGTGCCGGGCGGTGGCGTGATGATGCACCAGCGGCCTTTGAACAGGCTCGCAAATCCCGCCTCCGGCCCACTATTTTCCGTGCCCGCTACCGGATGCGCTGGAATGATGGTGCGGCCTGGCAGCGCTTCTTGTAGCGCGGCCAATATCCCGGCCTTGCAGGAGCCGACGTCGCTGATGATGGCATCGGCAGGCAGGTCCGCCGCGATCTCCGCCGCAACCGGGCCCATGACGCCGACCGGCACGCACAGGATCACAAGATCGGCGTCCATCACGGCTGCGCCCGGGGTGTCGGTCACATCATCGCAAAAACGGATTTGCTCCGCGGTGGCGCGCACCTCTGCGCTGGCGTCATGGCCTGTCACCCGCACGGTGGGCATCTGCGCTTTGATCGCGCGCGCCAGTGAGGAGCCGATAAGACCCAGACCAATGATCGCGACGCGGGAAAAAGGCAGCATCAGCGACCCGCTTCCGCCATTTCGCGCAGCAGGCGCGCAACGTCGCGGGTCTGCGCCTCCGTGCCGATGGTGATGCGCAGGGCATTGGGGAGTCCCTGTCCCGGCAGCCAGCGCGTCGCATAACCTGCTTCCATCAGGCCTTTATACGCGCTCTCGGCCGTCAGCTTCCCTTCGAACAGGACGAGCAGGAAATTGGCGCGGCTGGGAACGGCTTTCAAGCCATGATTTCCCATCGCCTCGACCTCGCCCGCCAGCCATTCCCGCCACTTGCGGTTGTGCGCGCGACTTTCGTCCACCCATTGAGTGTCAGCAATGGCGGCAACAGCCGCAGCTTGACCGGCGGTGGTCACATTGAACGGCGCGCGAATGCGATGCAGCGCGTCGATCACCTCAGCCGAGGCATAGCCCCAGCCGATTCGCTCCGCCGCCAGTCCGTAAATCTTGGAGAATGTGCGGGTCACAAGGACATTGGGCGCGCTCTTCGCCAGTTCCAGCCCAAGGTCATCCTCGTCCGGCTCCAGATATTCGGCATACGCCTGATCGAGCACGAACAGGACGTCCTGTGGCAGCGAGCCATGCAAACGTGCAATCTCATCCCGTGTGGAAAAGGTCCCGGTGGGATTATTGGGATTGGCTAGGTAAACGACTCGCGTGCCCGCCGTGACGCAGGCCAGCAGCGCATCAATGTCAGTCGCATAATCCCTGTCCGGCGCAATGACGGGCGTGGCGCCTACGCGCCGCGCGGCGATATCATAGACCGAAAAGCCGTAGCGGACGTACAGCACTTCGTCGCCCGGCCCCGCATAAGCGCTTGCCGCCAGATGCAGCAATTCGTCCGATCCGGTCCCATAAATGACACGCGCGGGATCAAGGCCGTACTGGGCCGCAATGCCTTCCCTCAGCGCCGCTGCGGCCGGATCGGGATAGGTCGCAAGGTCAGCCGTCGCGGCCATGAAGGCTTCGCGTGCTTTCGGGCTTGTGCCCAGCGGATTTTCATTGGCCGACAGCTTGGCAAGCTTGCGGCCGTCATCACTTGCCGCCTTGCCGGGGACGTAGGGAGAGATGCCCGTGATCCAGTCTTTGGGAACAGGTTTCGTCATGGCGAGCGCTTTAGCGGGGATATGGGCCTCGCGCAAAGGCTCTGTTCGACATATCTGGCCGTTCGGCGCCAACGGCGTTGCATATGTCACCGCCGGGGGCTCCCCTTGCAACGGAAGCACCTTCCATTGACAAGCCGCCCTGATCCGCCTTAGCGCCTAATGCTTGATGGCCACGCTGAGCTCCTCCGACGACAACCGTTTCGGCCTCGCCCGGCAGGTGGTCCTGCCCGGGCCGCTGGCGCTGGATTGCGGCGCCGCGCTTGCCCCCGTAGAGTTTGCCTATGAAACTTATGGTACGCTCAATGCGGAGCGTTCCAACGCAATCCTCATTTGCCATGCCTTGACCCTCGATCAATATGTCGCCTCAACCCACCCGTTGACGGGAAAACAGGGCTGGTGGACGCGCATGGTGGGTGAGGGCAAGCCGATTGACCCTGCCCGTCATTTCATCATCTGCGTCAATGTGCTGGGAAGCTGCATGGGGTCTTCAGGTCCAGCGAGCATTGATCCGGCCACGGGTGTGCCGTTCGGCATGACCTTTCCCGTCGTCACCATTGCTGACATGGTTCGCGCGCAAGCCATGCTGCTGGACTATATGGGTATCGAACGGCTGCGGGCAGTCATGGGCGGTTCCATGGGTGGAATGCAGGTATTGAGTTGGCCCAGCCTCTTTCCCGACCGGGTGGAGGCGGCCATTGTCATCGCCTCCACAGCCCGTCATAGTGCCCAGAACATCGCTTTTCATGAGGTCGGGCGGCAAGCGATCATGGCCGATCCCCGTTGGCGTGGCGGCGATTATTACAACGTAGGCGACCCGCCCACCGCTGGTCTGGCCGTGGCCCGTATGGCCGCGCACATCACGTATCTGTCCGAAGCGGGCCTGACGGAGAAGTTCGGGCGTCGGCTGCAGGCGCGCGATGCGAAAAGCTTCGGCTTCGACGCAGATTTTCAGGTGGAAAGCTATTTGCGGCATCAGGGGATCAGCTTCGTCGATCGCTTCGATGCAAACAGCTATCTCTACATCACCCGCGCCATGGATTATTTCGATCTTGCGGAAGATCACGGCGGGAGCCTTGCCGCAGCCTTCGCGAAGACAAAGTCGCGATTCTGCGTTGTCAGCTTTGACACTGACTGGCTCTATCCCACCGCCGAGTCGCGCAACATCGTTCACGCTCTCAATACAACGGGTGCTCAGGCGAGCTTTGTCGAATTATCCAGTCCCTTCGGCCATGATGCTTTTCTTCTGGATGTGCCCGACCTCAACCGCGTCGTGGATGGGTTTTTGAGGGCGGGAGAACGATGAACGAGCATCTTTCGGACGGATATGAACTGTCCGACGATCCCTCGCGGCTACAACTCGACGCCATTCACGGCTATCTGGCGCGCAGCTACTGGTCGCCCGGTATCGACAAGGCTCTTGTGCAAAGAGCGATTGCCGGGTCGCACTGCGTCGGCATTTATTACCAGGGTGCGCAGATAGCCTTTGCGCGTGTCGTCACTGATCATGCGACCTTCGCGCATCTCGCTGATGTCTATGTGCTGGAAAAACATCAAAGCCAGGGGCTTGCCTCGGCCATGCTGCGTTATTTCCATGACCACCCGGATTTGCAGAGATTGCGGCGGTGGACGCTCAACACCCTGGATGCGCACAGCCTCTATGAGCGCCATGGCTGGGAGCGGATCACCGGTCCTTTCATGCAGCGCTATGATCCCGATGCTTCCGCAAGGGCGCAGGAATGACGCTTCTTCGTCCCGACCTTGCCCTGATCGCGGAGCATGTCGCGTCCGGATCGCGTGTGCTGGATGTCGGCTGCGGCGACGGCGCGCTGATGGCGGCGCTGCGCGACCAGTGCGGAGCGGACGCGCGCGGGCTGGAACTCGACCCTGAAAATGTGGCCGCTGCCATGGCGCGGGGGCTGTCCGTGGTTCAGGGGGACGCCGATACGGACCTTGGCTATTATCAGGACGATAGTTTCGATTATGCGATCCTCAGCCAGACCCTGCAGACCACCAAGCGGCCCGATCTGGTCATCGGGCACCTCCTTCGCATTGGACGGCAGGCATTTGTGAGCTTCCCCAATTTCGCTCATTGGCGTGTGCGCCTTTCATTGCTGTGGGAAGGAAAAATGCCGGTGACGAGGCTCCTGCCGGTCAAATGGTATGAAACCCCGAATATCCATCATCTCACCATCCACGATTTCCGCGAGTTGGTGAGAGACAAGGGTTACAAGATAGAGGGGGAGTGGTTTCTGTCGGGTGATCGGCAGAAGGGCTCAGCCCGGTCCAACCTGATGGCTGAACATGCGGTATTTCTGCTGCGCCGATAGCTGTATCAGGCAGACAATACAGCATTGCGCTTGAATCCTGCTCCGTTTCCCGCCACATTGCAGGTCATTGCCGGGATGGAGACCATATATGGCGACGAGTGCGACTGAGGTGAAGGAAGAAGGCCTGGTCCTGACCCCGCCGGAGCCGGTAACACCAGTGGCAAAGGAAAGGGCCGCGGGCCTTGTCCCCATTGATGATGAAAAAAGGTCGAAGCTGGACGAAAAGGTCGATGGCTTCATCAGCGATCTCGTCGCTCAGGATGCCAACAGCCCGGAATTCGGCGCGCGCGTGGATCAGATCGTCAATATGGGCCGCAAGGAAATCGCCGACGCGGCGGGCCAGTCCAACCGCTTCCTCGACCGTCCGGTCCGCGCTATGGATTCCGACAACAGCGTCGGCGCTGATCTGGCGGAACTGCGACGCACTATTGAAGACCTTGATCCCGGCAGCAAGGGCGATCTGTTCAGCCAGAAGAAGCTGTTCGGCATCATTCCTTTTGGCAGCAAGCTGCGCGATTATTTCGACGGCTACAAAAGCGCGCAAAGCCACATCCGGTCCATTCTCTCCAGCCTCGCCAGCGGCAAGGACGAACTGATCAAGGACAATGCCGCCATTGATGTGGAGCGGCAGAATCTCTGGGCCGCGATGGGCCGTCTGGAACAGATGATCCATATCTCGAAAACCATGGACGCGCGGCTGGAGGCGAAGGCGCTGGAACTGGACGCGACCGATCCGGCAAAAGCCAAGGCAGTGCGTGAGACGGCGTTGTTCTACGTCCGGCAGCGCAGCCAGGATCTGCTGACGCAAATGGCCGTGACGGTGCAGGGCTATCTGGCGCTGGACCTCGTCAAGAAAAACAATGTCGAACTGGTGAAGGGCGTTGATCGCGCGTCCACCACGACCGTTTCGGCGCTCCGCACCGCCGTCACCGTGGCGCAGGCGCTCACCAATCAGAAGCTGGTTCTGGAACAGATCACGGCGCTTAATACGACGACAGCGAACATTATCGATTCCACCGGCGAAATGCTGAAAAACCAGACTGCCCGCATCCATGAGCAGGCGGCTTCAAGCACCATTCCCATGGAAACGCTGAAGCGCGCCTTCCAGAACATCTACGACACGATGGACAGCATCGATGCCTTCAAGCTGAAGGCGCTGGATTCCATGAAGACCACCGTGGACACGCTTTCAACCGAGGTCGAAAAGTCCAGAGGCTATATCGCCCGTGCCGAAGGGGCAGCGCAGGGGCAACTGACCGGCGGGACTGCCACGCCGCTGAGCGCGCTGGAGGGGTGAATGCATCCATTTCGCACCATCCCCTCATGGCCTGCCTGAAGTGACCCGGTCCGACCGCATATTGGCCGATGCCGAAGCGGTGCTCCGCCGCCATGGCGAGCGGGGCAGCGGCTTGGCGCGCCGTACGAGGAAATATCGTCATTCAGGGCTGGCACGGAAAGCGCGGCGCATCCTCTTTGCCGCTATCGCCATCGTTGTGGCAGCCGCTATTTGGGGTTTCATCACCCCTTTAGGGGGTTCTGGCCTCCTGATTGTCGTTGGCCTCCTCATCCTTTCAACGCTGCTGTTCGCGATGTTGCCGGCCGTGCCGCAGGTCAGGCGGGAAAAACTTGCTGACGCTGACCTCAAATCGCTCCCTCTCCAGACGGAAATCTGGCTGGAAAGCCAGCGCAAGGCTCTACCTGCGCCGGCGATAAAGCTGATCGACTCCATTGGCGTCCGGTTGGAAACCCTTGCCCCCCAACTACAGTCGCTCGATCAGAATGAACCCGCGGCGTTGGAAGTTCGCCGCCTGCTCTCCGATCATCTGCCGGAACTCGTCACTGGCTATCAAAGCATTCCCGAACCGCTCCGGCGGCAGGAACGCAACGGGCGCGTGCCTGAAAACCAACTCATGGAGGGGCTGGAAGTCATTGACCGTGAGATCGGCTCCATGACGGAAAACCTGGCGGCGGGCGATCTTGACAAATTGGCGACGCACAACCGCTTTCTGGAGCTGAAATATCAGGAAGCGAAGGAATTGGGCCAATAGAGACGCCCCGCCCGACAAGAGCGTATAAGATCACGCGCCGCGGATAATGTGTCTTTCCTTTGCTCGCATTAAGGACTTGACCTTCCGGTTGCTGGAACCTCCATAAGGCCAGCCATGAAACATAATCATAGCTGCCAATCGCACGCTGCCCATGCCGGGCCCTCCTCCGGAGAGGTCATTGACCCTGTCTGTGGCATGCGCGTCGATCCTGCCACCGCGAAGCATCGCGCAAAGCACGATGGCGGGGAATATTATTTCTGCTCGGCAAAATGCCGGGAGCGGTTTGAAGCACGGCCGGAGATATTCCTTGGCGACGCGCCTGCCGTAGTCCCCCAAGGCAGCAAGGACCTCATCTACACCTGTCCCATGCATCCGGAGATTGAACAGGTCGGGCCGGGCACCTGCCCGATTTGCGGCATGGCGCTGGAACCAAAGGGGGCGGCGCTGCCTGAAGGACCTTCCGAAGAATATCTTGACATGCGGCGGCGGTTCGTTGTCTCCGCGCTGCTCTCGGTTCCGCTCGTCCTGGTCGCCATGCTGCGTCACTTATGGATGGGATTCGGTGACGTCCTGCCGCATGGCGTGCTTGACTGGATCGAGCTTGCGCTTGCGACACCAGTAGTGCTCTGGGGCGGCTGGCCTTTTTTTGCTCGCGGTTGGCAAAGTATCGTCAACCGCTATCCGAATATGTTCACGCTCATTGCTGCAGGGACAGGCGTTGCCTGGACCTATTCGCTGGTGGCCGTGATCGCGCCGCATATCTTCCCGCCCGCTTTTCGCGGCCCGCATGGGGAGGTGGGCCTGTATTTCGAGGCGGCGGCGGTTATCATCACGCTAGTCCTGCTCGGGCAGTTGCTTGAACTCCGCGCGCGGGAAAAGACAGGTTCGGCCATTCGCGCCTTGCTCGATCTTTCCCCCAAGACAGCGCACCTCATTGATAATGGCCGGGAGCGCACTATCCCGCTTGATCTCGTGCGCGCGGGCGACCGCCTTCGCGTCAAGCCGGGTGAGGCTGTGCCGGTTGATGGCTCTATCGTGGAAGGCAGGTCCGCTCTCGACGAATCGATGCTCACGGGCGAGCCGCTTCCTGTAGAGAAAGGGCCGGGTGATCCAGTGACCGGCGGCGCGATCAATGAAGAGGGCGCCTTTATCATGACCGCCGAGCATGTGGGCGCTGAAACCATGCTCGCCCGCATTGTGCAGATGGTGGCCGAGGCGCAGCGCAGCCAGGCTCCCATCCAGAAGAAGGTGGATCAGGTCGCTGCCTGGTTCGTGCCCACGGTGCTGGCGGTGGCGGTGCTGGCCTTCGTCTTCTGGTCCTTCGCCGCGCCGCCGCCGTCGATGGCTTTCGCGTTGGTCACTGCCGTGTCAGTGCTCATCATCGCCTGCCCCTGTGCGCTGGGATTGGCCACGCCCATGTCGATCATGGTCGGCGTGGGGAAGGGCGCGCGGACCGGCGTGCTCATCAAAAATGCCGAGGCATTGGAGCGTTTTGCCGTCGTCGACACGCTTGTGGTCGACAAGACGGGCACGCTGACGGAGGGCCGCCCCGCGCTAAGGGCAGTGGATGCGGCAAACGGTTTCGATGAAGACGACATCCTTTCCATCGCAGCGGCACTGGAGCAATCAAGCGCCCACCCGCTCGCCCACGCCATTCTTTCCGCCGCTGAGGCAAAGGAACTGGCCCTCGCCCCCATCGCGAATTTCGAATCGGTCAGTGGCAAGGGCGTGCGCGGCCGCATCGATGGCCGCCGCGCCGCCATCGGCAACGCGGCGATGATGGCGGAGGAAAGCGCTGATCCCACCGGCCTTGCCCCGGTTGCCGACAGCTACCGTAACGAGGGCGCGACAGTGATGTTTTTGGCCGTGGACGGCGTGCTGGCGGGTCTGATTGCCGTTGCCGATCCGATCAAGCCGACAACGGCTGATGCGATTCGCCGCCTGCATGGCGAGGGGCTGCGCGTCATCATGCTGACGGGCGATAATCGCCGCACGGGGGAGGCTGTGGCCGCGCGCCTGGGCATTGATGAGGTGATCGCCGACGTCCTCCCGCAGGACAAGGATGTAACGATCAGCCGCCTGAAGCAGGAAGGCCGGATCGTCGCCATGGCGGGCGACGGTGTTAATGACGCACCCGCACTCGCCCGCGCAGACATCGGGATCGCCATGGGCACCGGCGCGGACGTCGCGGTGGAAAGCGCGGGCGTGACACTGGTGAAGGGGGACCTCATGGGCCTCGTCCGCGCGCGTCGCCTCTCTCGTGGCGTGACGCGCAATATTCGGCAGAACCTGCTCTTCGCCTTTGGTTATAACGCGCTGGGCATACCCATTGCGGCGGGGGTGCTTTATCCTGTGACTGGCCTGCTGCTGAGTCCTATGATCGCGGCGCTGGCGATGAGCCTGTCGTCCGTGTCGGTCATCGGCAATGCGCTGCGCCTCAGAACCCTTGATCTGGAGGCTGGATAATGAACATTGGCGCGGCAGCGAAGCGTTCGGGTTTGCCATCCAAGACCATTCGCTATTATGAGGATATCGGCCTCGTCACCCCACTTCGCCGCGACAATGGCTTTCGCGATTATGCTGACCGGGACGTCCACGACTTGCGTTTCATCGCCCGGGCGCGGGGGCTTGGCTTTACGGTAGAACAGTGCCGCCACCTTCTGGCGCTTTACCGCGACAAGGACCGCTCCAGCGCCGAAGTGCGCAGCACGGCCCTGCGGCATATCGAAGAAATCCGGGCCAAGATTACCGAATTGGAGGCCATGGAAAAGACCCTGGCCGAACTGGTCAACGCCTGCGCTGGCGACGGGCGGCCCGACTGTCCAATATTGAATGGGTTGGCTGGCGAGTAACGCTATCCGCCACTGTGATTGGAGGATCGGATTATATGACCTCCTTCCTGCTCAATCCCGCACAAGCACTAATCTGCGAGAATGGTTTCGCACATCATTCCAGGTCCAGCGCGTGCTGAGCCATGTTGGCCGACGGCAGCGCCCCTTCATGCTCCAGCAACCAGGCCTTGCGTGTCACGCCGCCGCCATAGCCGGACAGCTTGCCATTGGCGCCGATGACCCGATGGCAGGGGACGACGATGCCGATGGGATTTGACCCATTGGCAAGGCCGACGGCGCGAACGGCAGCGGGCTTCCCGATGCTGGCCGCCAGCGCGGCATAGCTCATTGTCTTGCCCGGGGGAATTTCGCATAGCGCGGCCCACACCTGCCGCTGGAATGGCGATCCATTGGTTTGACAGACAATCACGGCGAGCGCGTCGAAATCGCCTTCGAAATAAGCATCGAGCGCGTCCTTGATTGCCGTCGGCGCGGGAATAGGCAGGGTTTCTTCCGTTCCATAATGCCGCCGCAGCAAACGGCGCATGCGCGATTCGTAATCGGCAAAGTCGAGCGCTCGTAATTGCCGCTCCTCGTCCGTCACAAGCAATATGATTCCTATCGGGCTTTCATATTGGTCAAGGAAAAGGGTGGGCATGGCCGTTACCTTCGCTTCTATCGCGGGACCTTCTCAGTCGCCGCTAGAGAATAGCGCAATTCGGGCGGCAAGTGCACCCATGCACATCATAATCGCCACCGAATATTCATCACGGATCACCGCAGAGATAGCCGGCTAGCGTTCAATCGCGATCTCATACAGATGCGGCCAGTTCTTGCCCGTCACGAACAGCCGATCGTTCTTGGCGTCATAGGCGATGCCGTTAAGAACAGCGTCGCCGTCCTCCATGCCTTCCGTCGCCACCAGAGGAGAAAGATCTATCCAGCCTTTCACCCGGCCTGTTTCGGGATCAATCCGCGCAATCTGGGATGTCAGCCAGACATTCGCCAGAATTTCACCCTCCACATATTCCAGTTCATTCAGGCGGCTCACTGGCTCGCCATGATCGGACACGGTGATGCGCCGGACTTCGCGAAAGTCCGCTGGATCGATGATTCGCAGCTGCGGCGTGCCGTCGCTCATGATGATGTGCCTGCCGTCCTGCGTCATGCCCCAGCCTTCGCCCTTGTAGCGAAAGCTGCCCGCGAGCGTGAAATCATCCCGACGCCAGCGAAAGCCCACGCCGTGCTGCCATGTAAGACTGAGAATTTCGTCCTTCCACGGCACGATTCCTTCGCCGAAATATTGCGGTGGAAGGGTCACGCGGCGCAGAACTTTCCCGTCCTTCAGCCGGACCTCGCGGATGTCGGATTGCCCCTCACGCCCGGTACTCTCGTAAAGCGAGCCGTCCTGATAGAAAAGCCCTTCGGTAAAGGCGCTCCTGTCATGTGGGTAGGTGGCGATCACCCGATAACCCTGCGCGGAAACAGGTGCGGCGCACAAAAAGGCGATCAGCAGAAGCAGCAGGCGCAAACGGTTCAGCTTTCTGCCGGTGTCGCAGCGATGGCCCGCGCCAGCCATGCCGGGAGGTCAAGCCCGGTCATGTCCTCAACCCGCCGGTGCTCTATGGACAGGTTTAGATCCGGCAGGGCCAACCGCTGGCGCTTCTGATCCGCCTGCGCCAGCGGCACGACGACAAGGCGGCGGTTGACCTTCGAACGGTAATGCATGCGGGCCGTGTTTTCCTGCCCCACATAGCAGCCCTTCCTGAAATCGACGCCGTTCAGCTCTTCCGCATTGGCTTCAAGCCAGAGCGTCTGATCGGAACCAAGCTCTGCTATGCCTTCCGTCACCCCCAGCCCCAGCCGATGCGCGCGCCAGGCGGCGGCATGGTCGGCGCTTGCCGCATCTGCTGGAGCAAGCCAGCGATGTCCCAATTCAGGCAGGCGGGGGTCTGCGGGCTTGTTTGCTGCATTGGACGACCAATGCACGGCCAGGCTGTCATCCCGCACAATCTCGATCTTCCGCCGCAGCCGATAGAGGGAAAGCCGCCGGATCAGCGCCTCGGTCTGCGCTTCCTCGCAATCGATAAGGATGTCCTCTCCATCGCCCCAAAGCAGAAAATCGAACAGGGCCTTGCCTTGGGCGGCCAGCACTCCGGCCCAGCGCGCCTCCCCTTGCTTCAGCGTCAGGACATCCTGCGTCACCAGACCTTGCAGGAAGGGGCGCACGTCCTCACCTGACAGGCGAATGACGGCGCGATCGATTAGGGTGGTTTCGGACATTGCAAAGAGTTAAGCGGTAACGCGATGATTTCCAACCCGTACCTGTCGAGCGGACGAACGGAGAAATGAATATGACCCAGACTTTCGATCTCGTCCTGAAAAATGGCACAGTGCATACGCCGGGCGGACCAGCGCAGATCAGCGTCGGCGTGCGCGGGGGAAAGATCGCAGCGATGGGCGATGGCCTTGGCGATGCGGGTGAAGTGGTTGACTGCACGGGTCTGGATATTCTGCCGGGCGTCATCGACAGTCAGGTGCATTTCCGCGAGCCGGGCCTTGAGCATAAGGAAGACCTCGAATCGGGCAGCCGCTCCGCTGTGCTGGGCGGGGTGACGGCCGTTTTCGAAATGCCGAACACCAGCCCCAACACTGATAGCGCGGAGCGGTTGGAGGACAAAGTCCGGCGCGGCCATCATCGCATGTGGTGCGATCATGCCTTCTATGTCGGCGCGACCGCCGCGAATGCGGAGCAGCTTGCGGAACTGGAACGCCTGCCGGGCGCGGCGGGGGTCAAGATCTTCATGGGCGCCTCGACCGGCAATCTTCTGGTGGCCGAGGATGCGGCGCTGGCGCGTGTTCTGGCCTCGGGGAAGCGGCGTGTCGCCATTCATGCGGAGGATGAGGCCCGGATGAACGCCCGCAAGCACCTGCGTATTGATGGAGACGCCTCTTCACACCCCGTATGGCGCGACGATGAAAGCGCCATGCTGGCGACGCGGCGCATACTGAAACTGGCGCGGGAGGCACGGCGGCGCATCCACATATTGCATATAACCACGCCCGCTGAACTGGAATTGATCGCTCAGAACAAGGATGTCGCCACATGCGAGGTTACGCCCCAGCACCTGACGCTTGCGGCCGAAGACGCTTATCCCCGCTTGGGCAGTCATGCGCAGATGAACCCACCCATCCGCTCCGCCGCGCATCGGGACGGCCTGTGGCGCTGGCTTAACCAGGGCGTGCCAGACGTCATCGGTTCCGACCACGCGCCGCATACGCTTGAGGAAAAGGCCAAACCGTATCCCGACTCGCCTAGCGGCATGCCCGGCGTGCAGACCTTGTTGCCATTGTTGCTCGATCATGTCGCGGCGGGCCGGACCACATTGCAGCGGGTAATCGACCTCACCAGCGCCGGTCCGCAGCGGGTCTTCGGCCTTGTCACCAAAGGCCGGATCGCCACCGGCTATGACGCAGATTTCAGCGTGGTCGATCTGAAAAAACGCTGGACCATAGAGGAAAACTGGCTCGCCTCCCGCTGCGGCTGGTCACCTTTCACCGGCATGGAATTGACCGGCAAACCCATTGGCACCATCATTCGCGGGCATCGTGTCATGTGGGACGATCACCTGGCCAGCGCAGCCATAGGCGAGGCGGTGCGCTTCGAAAGTGTGCAGTTCGGTTGACGCGAAGGCTGCCTGCCCCCTTCCAGCCGGAGGGGAGAGGCGCGGGCTCCGACCTCCAGAAAGGGCTTTCCTACAGCCCCGCCGGTCCGCTAAGGCCGCCCCGGTTCTTTCTATCGTCTGCTATGATGTGTTGGATTGCACACGTCCAACAGAGGCCCGAATTTTCCGTGGAAAATCAAAGCGTCTCAGTGTCAACTATGTCAAGCTGACGCTCCAACATTCGCGGCGCCTTCAATCCAGAATGTGCATCACCATCGGTTCTTCCAGAAGGCTGTCCGATCCCCGCAGGCGCGTCAGCGTATCCGTGACGCAGGCCAGCGCCCCGGCATGCGTCACGATGACGACCAGAACGCCGCCATTGCTGCTTTCGCCGCGCTGGATCATGCTTTCGATGGACACGCCCGCATCCCGCGTGGCGGCTGCGATTTCCGCGAGCACGCCGGGTCGATCCTTGACCTTGAAACGCAGATAGACGCGCCCCGTCCGCTTGCCCGCATCCCCCTTGGGTAGGCGGTCGAGCGAATCGACGGGCATGCCGAAGGCTGGGCCATATTCGCCCCGGGCCACGTCGATCAGGTCCGCTACGACGGCTGATGCCGTCGGCCCATCGCCTGCGCCTGCGCCCTGGAAGAAAAGGCGCCCGACGAAATTACCCTCGGCGACAACCGCGTTCAGCGATCCGTCGACATGGGAGAGCGGGTGATTGGCTGGGACCAGCATCGGGTGGACACGCTGGAACAACCCATCCTCACCCGTTTCGGCCATGCCCACCAGGCGGATTCGGAAACCCAGCGCTGCAGCTTCTGCGATGTCGGCCGCGATGACATGGCGGATGCCTGTAACGTCCACCTGATCGAATGCGATCGCCGCGCCGAAGGAGAGACTGGCCAGAATCGATAGCTTGTGCGCGGCGTCGATGCCGTCAATGTCGAACGTGGGATCGGCCTCGGCATATCCGAGTTCCTGCGCATCCTTCAGCACGTCGGCGAAGGGGTGTCCCTCCTTTTCCATGGTGGTGAGAATATAATTGCAGGTGCCATTCAATATGCCGTAGACGCGGCTGATCGCATTGGCGGCCGCGCCTTCGCGCAGGCCCTTGATGACAGGGATGCCCCCTGCAACAGCCGCTTCATATTTCAGGGCGACGGCCGCTTTCTCCGCTTGCCCGGCTAGGTCAATACCATGATGCGCGATCATCGCCTTGTTGGCGGTGATGAAAGGCTTGCGCGCGGCAAGGCATTGTCGCGCAAGGGTAAGGGCGGGGCCGTCCGCGCCGCCAATCAGTTCCACGATGGCGTCGATCTCCTCGCGGCCTGCAAGCTCACTCATGTCGTCCACCCATTCATAGGGTGACAGGTCAACGCCGCGATCCTTCGTTCTATCGCGCGCTGAAATAGCCGTGATGGTGATGGGACGCCCGGCACGGCGGGTAATCAGGTCGCGGTTGGTCTCCAGCAGGCGAATGACGCCGCCCCCAACGGTCCCCAGCCCGACAATCGCGATCCGCAATGCATTTTCACCCGACATCATATTTCCCGGTCACCAAATGATGGCGTGCTGATAGCCGCGCCGCGGCGGGAAGCCAAGAGCGCAGCGGCGGCTATTCGCCGGGAGGCAGAGCTTATGGAGCCTGCCGGGTTCGGCCGCAGGGACCAAGGCCGTTAAGCACGAACTGATAATCCTCACGCGCAACCCTTGCATCTTCCGGATCGAGCGCCATCTCCGGCATCTGATCGGGCAGAAAGCAAGCGAGCCGATACCAGAGCAGGCTGTCCCGCTGCGGCGTTGCCGCTGATTCGTCCACAATCTCTCCCAGAGCAACGGCCCATCGCGGCTGTTGCCCCGGCCGCCGGAGGACAGACAGGGAAACTGGCTGGCCGGATGCCGTGGTGAGGAATATCTGCGTTTCGCCTTCGCCGGGAATCGACCCGGCAACGTGAAAGGCGTTTCCAATTCCAGTGATTCGCGGGGGCGGATCGGCCGCCACGGCTTCCGTCAAAATCCTGCGCAGCATGGCGGCGTTTTGATCGCTCCAGTTTATCTGTGCATCGAGTGCGACTAATTGAATAGCTCCTGGCGCATTCCCCGCCCGGCGCGCGAAAAGCAGCACATGCTGCTTCTTCAGCTTTGGCGTCCTTCCTCTGGAATCCAAAGGAATATCAACCAGGTAATTGATATCCCGACCAATGCCATTCTGTCCCCGGATCAGGTTTATGACCTGTGCCTCGACATAGAAGCGCTGATAGCCTTGCAATAGGCCTGGCGCCCGTTCCGGTTTGACCCGGATCGCGGATTTAATCTCCGCTTCAATGACTAGCGGGGTTTCGACCGAAAGATCGGCGAGATCGGCATAACTAAGCTGAGACGCAGTGGAAACCTGCGTAAAAGCTGGGTTTATGGGGAAACTCAAGAAGAGTAGCGCGATGGGAGCGAGGCTTTTTTGGAACATTCTCATCCTGGAGGCTTGCAAGCGCCATCAAACTGGCACAGAAACCCATATCCGCTAACCGGCGGGCAGGAAAGTTTTACATTCGATAAAGCGTTTGCGTCCCACGTCGGGGCGCGATAGATGATTGGGAAAATATCAAACAAATGTTTCGTGCATAACGAAAGCTGGACGTGGTCGCCCCCGTTTCACCTTTCCGGTTGGACTGACCTAATTTGTGAAGCTGAGTTAAGGAGTTTCGTAGCTGAATGGCCTATGCTGACCACTCGATGGGTTCGAGCCGAATGGTGTCGATCATCATCGTTGCCCTTATCCATGCTGTCCTCGGTTATGCCTTTGTCACTGGCCTTGGCATGAAATATGTCAAAAAGGCAGCCCAGCAGCTTAATGTGATAGATGTTCAAGAAGAGCCGCCGCCTCCTGAAGAGGAGCCGCCTCCCCCTCCACCCGATCAGCCGGTTGAACCGCCCCCCGTGGTGGCGCCGCCGCCGATCGTGCAAACGCCTGCGCCGCCTCCGGCTGTGACCATCGTGCGGACTCCTCCGCCCGTTTTCACACCTACTCCGGTTGCTGCGCCTCCGCCGCCGCCTCCCCCGCCTCCGAAGCAGGCCGCCAAGCCAGCATCGCCGCGCGGTAACCCCGGTACTTGGGTGACGCCGGACGACTACCCATCACGCGCTCTTCGTGAGGAGCGTGAAGGTACGACTGGCTTCAAGCTGGCGATTGATGCGAACGGTAAAGTCGTTGACTGTCAGATCACGTCATCAAGCGGTTCTCCCGATCTTGATGCGGAAGCCTGCAAGAATCTAATGCGGCGGGCCCGTTTCAGGCCGGCCGAAGATACGGACGGCAATGCGATGGCGAGCAGCTATTCGAGCCGCGTCGTCTGGCAGATTCCACAATGATTTTTGGGGAACGGCCAGCCGGATAACGGAAGGCCGTTCCACTCGCTGTTTCTATTGTTAGAGGAAAGTTACCGAAAATGTTCATCCAGTTTGCAGCAGCAGCAGCCGCGCCGGCCGCTGAAAATCCCTACGGTCTTATGGAAGCTCTCGAGCAGGGCGGTGCTATCGCCTGGGCCGTTTTTCTCATTCTTTGCGCCATGTCTGTCGGTTCCTTCTATATCCTGTTCACAAAGCTCATCGAACAGCAGAAGATTATTAACCAGTCCAGGAAGGTTCGTCAGACCTTCTGGCGTAGCACAAGCCTGAAAGAAGGCTCCGCCAAACTCGACAAGAACAGCGCTTACAAGCAGCTGGTCGATGACGGCATTGCGGCCCAGGAGCAGTACGGCAAGTTGACTGATCCAGTCGAAGCGCATGATTGGCTGCATGGCTCCCTGGCCCGTTCGGAGGCAGCCATCAATTCCAAGCTGGGTTCCGGTTTGGCGTTCCTGGCGACCGTGGGCGCGACCTCGCCTTTCATCGGCCTTTTTGGTACGGTTATCGGTATTTACCGTGCACTCATCAAGATCGGTGCAGCCGGTCAGGCTTCGATCGACGCGGTCGCAGGGCCGGTTGGTGAAGCGCTCATCATGACCGCGCTTGGTCTGGCCGTGGCCGTTCCGGCGGTGCTTGCCTATAACTGGCTGCAGCGGCGCAACAAGTCCATTGCCGAAAATCTGGGCGCCTTTTCCGTTGACGTGCTCGGCTACATGGTTTCGGGCGGTCAGGTAAAGCCGACCAACACGGTGACCGCCGCTGCGAAGCCTGCCGTTTCCACGCCCGCGCCTGCCACGAAGAAGGCCTGATTGATCAAGGCGGCTGGTCTAAACGGGTCAGCCGCCTGGTTCATGGCTGGGCCACTGGCCCCATGAATATTGCAATGTTAGGAATTTGATCAATGGCAATGAGCGTTGGATCCGAAGGCGGCGATGAAACCCCGATGTCCGACATCAACACGACGCCCTTGGTGGACGTCATGCTGGTGTTGCTCATCATCTTCCTCATCGCGATTCCGGTCGTAGTCCAAACGGTTGACCTTCAACTACCCAAGGTGGCGTTTGAACCTACGACGACGAAGCCTGAAAACGTATCGCTGTCTATTACGACAGAATCAGACGGCAGATGCGCCGTATATTGGAACATGACGCGCGTGGATGCGAAGGAACTGCTCGACAGGGCGGTGGCAAAGCTGACTTCGGACATCGAAAAGGCGGGTGGTGTTGAAAATATGACGCCTGAAGATATGCCGGAAGTACATATCCGTGGCGACATCAATACACCTTACCGCTGCATCGGTGGTGCGGTCTATACCATGCAGCGCGCAGGCTTCGCCAAGGTTGGGTTTATTTCTGAACCTGAACCAGGCCAGGCGAAGATGCGTCTCTGAAGATTTTAGGAGTATAAATCATGGCCATGAGTGGCGGCCGCGAAGACGGCGAGCCGATGATGGAGATGAACACGACGCCGTTGATCGACGTCATGCTCGTTCTACTCATCATGTTTATCATTACCATCCCGATCCAGACCCATGCGGTCAAGATCGACCTGCCGCAGGAAAGTGAACAGACTAATCCGCCGCCGGTAGACCCGATCAAGAACAAGCTGGCAATTGATGCTTCGGGCGTCATTACCTGGAATGGCACGCCGATCGATCTGGTGACGACTCGTCAATATTTGGACAGGACAGCGCAGATGGTTCCCGAACCGGAACTGCAGTTCCAACCGGATGCCCAGACCCGCTATGTCATCGTCGATCAGGTGTTGGCTGAAATCAAGCGAAGCGGCGTGACCAAACTCGGTTTTGTCGGTAATGAACAATATGGCAGCTTCTGACGGCTGACAGGCTGGAGAGCATTGAAAAGGGACGGAGTTCATGACTCCGTCCCTTTTATTTTGTGGCGCTTGTTCTGCTACGACATTTGCGCGACAATGTAGGACATCCAAATTTCAAAGTGAACCAACGGCACTGCGCCATGGCGCCAAGGCTTATAGCAAGCAGAGAGGCCTGTATGAAAACCAGACTGTCCCTAATCATCGCTATCGTGGCGATGTTTTCTCTTCCTGCACAGGCATCAGCGGCACTGGCTATAGGATCGCAGGCGCCCGATTTCACCACAAACGGGGCTCTTGCGGGCAAAGTTTTCAAACTTCATTTGGCGGAGCAGCTCAAAAAAGGACCTGTCGTTCTTTATTTTTTCCCTGCAGCCTTCACTCCTGGATGCACGATCGAGGCACATGAGTTTGCAGAAGCGACCCCTGAATTCAAAAAGGCAGGGGCGACCGTGATCGGCTTGTCTGCCGACCCCATTGAAAAGCTGAAAAAGTTCTCTGTGGAGGAATGCCGCAACAAGTTTGCGGTCGCGTCGGCCTCTCCAAAGATGATTACTGGCTATGACGTCAAATTGGCTCAACGGGACGGATTATCCAATCGCACAAGCTATGTGATCGCGCAAAACGGCCGCATTGCATTCGTGCACAGCGACCTCAGTCCCTCCGATCATGTGAAAACGACGCTTGCTGCTGTGAAGTCGCTTGGGGGCAAGGCTGCTGATTAGGAATTTATGCCTCGGCTAGTCAGCACGCCTCGAAGGATAATGTCACAGATCGATCTTTCCGCTGCCCCATAATGCGCTTTGGTAAAACGTTTAATTCCCATGACTGCGGTAATTTGCGGCAGGAAATCCGTATAATGCTGCGTTGACGCCCAGATCATGAATATCAAATGATAAGGATCAATTGCAGCGATTTTCCCGCTATCGGTCCAGTGCTGAATGGCAGCCGCCATCTTTTCGAACTGCGGTTTCAAGCCGTTTTTCAGATAATGCGATAATATGGGCGCGCCCCGTAATATCTCATTGGCGAAAATGCGGGATGCCTGGGGATATTGACGGGACAAATCGATTTTCTGGGCGATATAGCGGGCAAGTTCTATCTCCGGTTCACCATCCGGGTTGAGATCTTGCAGCGGTCTAAGCCAGATTTCCAAGGTTCGCACCAGAACGGCATCATAGAGATCCGATTTGCGTTTGAAATAGTGATGGAGGTTAGGCTGCGACATGTCGGCTTTGCCCGCCACCTTGTCGATGGTCGCTCCGTGAAAGCCATAGTCGGCGAACACCTCCTGCGCGGCGTCCAGAATCCGTTGTTCATTGCGGGCCTGAATTCGTGTGCGTTTCCGAGGAACACGATGGTCAGGAATCAATTCCCCGATGGCGAAATCGCCTTTTTTCCTGGTCATCGCCTTTTCTTCTTCCGGCTATGCAAGGATCCGCGAATCCGTTACGGTCGCGGATGTTCCATATTATACGAAATATGATCCCGTCAATTCGGCCGCGTGGGACGATATCCTCGAGATGTCCCTATATGGGAGGGATAGCCCACTTTCGCTCTGCTTGACAAGCATTGGTAATGTGCTGTTATGAAGAACATAACAGGAACATAAAATGAGTGAGTCGGCTTCATATTCAACCACGTTACGGCGATCCATCATAGGAATCGCCCATCCACAGATCCTTGCAACTACTTGGTTCACCACCGGCCATGACAGACTGGATTTGGAGTTGGGCGGAGGACTGGCACGCGGACGATTGCATGAGGTGTTTACAGGCTGCCCTGACGATATGGGCAGTGCCTCCGGCTTTGCGATGATGTTGACGCTTCGGGCGCGGCGGCCGGGTGCTGCCATATTGTGGTTGCGCACTGACAACGCGGAGCGAAGGAGCGGATGCTTTCATGCGCCAGGCTTTGCAGAGTTGGGAGGTGATCCCGAGGCTGTCATATTGGGGCTGGCGCCTGACGATGTTTCCCTTTTGCGTTGCGCGGCCGATGCGGCGCGCTGCGCAGGATTGGGTGTGGTGATTGCCGAATGCTGGGGTCATCCCCGAGTGCTTGATCTGACAGCGACACGAAGATTGACGCTGGCGGCAGAAAAATCGGGTGTCACCATCCTGCTCTTACGCATGGATGCTGAGCCTATGCCAAGCGCCGCCGATACGCGTTGGCAGGTCCGGGCAGCGCCTTCGCAAGCGTTGGAGGCGAATGCGCCGGGACATGCGGCGCTGGAGATCGAATTGCTGCGCCGCCGAGCCGGACCCGCCGGCATGCGCTGGCGCGTGGAGTGGAATCGTGACGAATGTATCTTCCGGGAACCGGCGCTATCTGGCGCTGTGGTTTCCCTTCCTTTCGGCCGACCGGCTGCGGATAAGCGGCCTCTCCGCCGTACAGCCTGACACGCCTTTGGCCTTGGTCGAAAAAGTCCGGGGCGCGATGCGGCTCATGGCAGTGGATCAGACGGCGTTAGCCCTGGGACTTGCGCCTGGCCTCATGCTGGCGGATGCGCGTGCGCGGGTCCCTGATCTGGAGGTGGCGGACCATGACAGCCGTGCCGATCAGGATTGGCTGGAACGACTGCTGGATGGCTGCATCCGTTACACGCCCACAGTGGCGCTTGATGCGCCTGACGGATTAACCCTCGACATTACCGGCTGCGCGCATCTTTTCGGTGGTGAAGGATCGTTGATCAAGGATATCGAGTTACGGATGGCGCGGCTTGGCATGACGCTGCGCCACGCCACTGCCCTAAGCCCAGACGCCGCCCAGGCATTGGCACGGTTCCAGACCGCTCCGGCAGCGGATGAGACCTGGGCGGTCCGACGCTTGCCCGTTGCAGCGCTGCGGCTGGAGATGGAGAGTGAAAGGGCGCTTTGCCGGGCCGGCCTCAAAACCGTGGGTGAGGTGGCGAGCCGTCCAATGGAGATCATCGCTGCACGCTTCGGAGAAGAAGCGGCAACCGCGCTTCGACGATTGACCGGCGAGGCGGAGAGCGCGCTTATTCCCCGCCGCGCCGCGCCGCCGCTCTTTGTCGAGCGGCGTTTTGCTGAACCCGTGGCGAAGACGGAATATGCGCTTCAGATACTGGAAGAATTATCGCGACAGATCGTGTTGCAACTTCAGGAACGTAAGCAAGGCGGGCGGCGGTTTGAAGCAATGTTCTTCCGTACGGATGGATTGATGCGGCGACTGCGGATCGAAACTGGCCTGCCGATGCGTGATGCCAAGGCGATGATACGATTGTTTCGGGAACGGCTCGACAGTCTCAATGATCCGCTCGATCCGGGCTTTGGCTTCGATTTGGTGCGATTGTGCGTGCCGCGAACCGAACCGCTTGCCCCAGCGCAATTGAATCTGGAGGGCGGCAGTGTCAGTGAAATGGAAGTCGCGGCTCTGATTGATCGGCTGAGCACGCGACTGGGGCGTTCTCGGCTCAAGCGATTCCAGTCGCGTGACACGCATATTCCCGAACAGGCGCAGCTTGCCCTTCCTGCAACCGAGGCCGGAACGAAAGAGCCTTCGCAATGGGTCATTTCTGCGCCCGGGGAGCCGCCCATGCGTCCCCTCCATCTGTTCGATCCGCCTCAACAAATCGAGGTGATGGCTGAAGTGCCGGACGGACCGCCGCATCGCTTCCGCTGGCGGCGTGCCTTTCATGAGGTGCGCCGTTTTGAGGGGCCGGAGCGGATTGCGCATGAATGGTGGCGCAGGGAAGAAGGGCTGACGCGCGATTATTATCGCGTGGAAGATGCGCATGGTCGTCGCTTCTGGATATTCCGCCATGGGCTTTACAACAGCGAAGCAGTGAATCCCCGCTGGTATATGCATGGGGTGTTCGCATGAACAACCAATGCGCAGCGCCTTCCTCCATGGGGAATGAACCGATTTTCGCCGAACTTGCAGCCACGACCAATTATTCCTTCCTGCGCGGGGCATCGCACCCGTCCGATATGGTGGGGAAGGCCATGGAGCTTGGTTATGCAGGGGTCGGCATCGCGGATCGCAATAGCGTGGCGGGCGTGGTGCGTGCGTATGTCGCGGTACGCGAAGCGCAGGAGAAGGCGGAACAGAATATTGGTCAGCGGTTTGATTTCCAGCTAGCAGTGGGGGCTCGGCTGGTTTTTGCCGACGGAACGCCTGACATCATTGCCTATCCCGAAACACGCTTTGGGTGGGGGCGGTTGACGCGGATGCTGACCATCGGAAATCTTCGGACGAAGAAGGGTGGCTGCATCCTCTATCTCTCGGATTTGCTGGACTATTGCGCGGACCTGCTGCTGATAGTGATGCCTCCTCTGAAGGAAGAACAAGACACGGGAGCAATCCTTTCTCAACTTACTCAGGTCCGCCCCGGCTCGGTCTGGCTCGGCGCTGTCATGCACCGACAGGGAACGGATCGCAGACAACTGGCGCGGCTCATGCGGATTGCCGCGGCGGCGGGCGTGCCTCTGATCGCCAGCAATGACGCTCTTTATGCGACACCGGAGCAGCGGCCGCTACATGATGTCGTAACCTGCATTCGTGAAGGCGTGACTGTCGCCAGCGCGGGCCGTCTGCTGGCCGCCAATGCCGAACGTTACTTGAAATCGCCGAAAGAAATGGCGCGGCTATTCCGCGATTGTCCGGAAGCAGTGACGGAAAGCGCCACTTTGCTTTCGCGCATCCGCTTCTCGCTCGAGGAGCTACAGTATGAATATCCCCATGAGCCTGTGCCTGAAGGCTGGACGCCGCAGGGTTGGCTTGAGCATCTAGTGATGGAAGAAGCGCACAAGCGCCATCCCAACGGTCTGCCGGCCAAGCTGCTCAAGATATTGGACGAGGAATTTACGCTCATCCGCGGCCGGAATTATGCCTATTATTTCCTGACAGTGCACGACATCGTGCAGTATGCGCGAACCCTCAAACCGCCTATCCTCTGTCAGGGGAGAGGATCAGCGGCCAATTCTACCGTTTGCTACCTGCTTGGCATTACCTCGATCGATCCGGTCGAAAATAACCTGCTCTTCTCCCGCTTCCTCTCTGAGGAGCGCGGAGAGCCGCCTGATATCGACGTCGATTTTGAGCATGAGCGGCGTGAAGAGGTGATGCAATATATTTACGAACGTTATGGCCGTGAGCGCGCGGGTATCGCCGCCACCGTCATCCATTACCGTTCGCGCAGCACCGTGCGCGAAGTCGGCAAGGTGCTGGGCCTTAGCGAAGATGTGACTGCACGATTGAGCAGTACCGCGTGGGGCAGCTATTCAAGCGATATGCCGGAAAAGCGCTTCACTGAGGCGGGTTTTGATTCCGGAAATCCGGAGATGATCCGACTCCATCGGCTTGTCGGCCAGCTTCTCCAATTCCCGCGCCATCTGTCGCAGCATGTGGGCGGATTTGTGCTGACCGAGGACCGGCTGGACGAGACTGTACCCATTCACAATGCAGCGATGGAGGACCGCACCTTCATTGAATGGGACAAGGACGATATTGATGCTTTGGGGCTCATGAAGGTCGATGTGCTCTCGCTCGGCATGCTGACATGTATCCGCAAGAGTTTTGATCTCATCAACACCTTCGATCCAGCAGAAGAGGCGCGCCCGAAACTGACTTTGGAAACCGTTCCTTTCGAAGATCCTGCAGTTTATGAAATGCTGTGCAAAGGCGACAGCATCGGCGTTTTTCAGGTGGAAAGCCGGGCGCAGATCAACATGCTGCCGCGCTTGAAACCCAAAAAGTTCTACGATCTTGTCATTCAGGTGGCGATCGTCCGTCCCGGTCCGATCGAGGGCGACATGGTGCATCCTTATCTGCGACGGCGGCAGGAGAAGGAAAAGGTGGTTTATCCCTCGCCCGCTCCGCCGCATGATGCCGATGAACTAAAGGGCGTGTTGGGCCGGACGCTGGGCGTGCCCCTGTTTCAGGAACAGGCAATGAAGCTCGCCATTACCGCAGCGGAATTCACGCCTGATGAGGCCAATGGTCTGCGTAGGGCAATGGCGACTTTCCGCAATGTGGGGACGATCCACAAATATAAGGACAAGATGATCGGCGGCATGGTGCAGCGCGGTTATGAACGCGATTTTGCCGAACGCTGTTTCAAGCAGATTGAAGGGTTCGGCAGCTACGGTTTCCCCGAAAGCCATGCGCAGTCCTTCGCCAAGCTGGTCTATGTTTCCGCCTGGATCAAATGTCATCATCCGGCCGTCTTTGCCTGCGCGCTGCTGAATTCGCAGCCCATGGGCTTCTACGCTCCAGCGCAGATCGTCCGTGATGCGCAGGAACATGGCGTGGAGGTGCGTCCCATCGATATCAATGCAAGCTTTTGGGACAACAGCCTGGAGCGAAAGGGGGATGGATCGCTGGCGCTGCGGATCGGTTTTCGTCAGATGGATGGCTTCCGCGAAGATTGGGCAAAAGCGCTGGCGGTGGCGCGTGCTAACGGAACCTTTGATTCCATGGAGGCGCTGGCGCGGCGGGCGGAACTGCCGGGTCGAGCCTTGCGCTCGCTTGCTGATGCGGATGCCTGCCGTTCCATTGGTGTTGATCGGCGGGAGGCGCTTTGGGAAGCGCGCCGCATGCCAGATGATGTCCTGCCCCTCTTTGCTGCCGCGCAAGCGCGTGAGTTGGCGCAGGAGGCGGATGCGCGGCTTCCCGCCATGCCGCTCGCCGAGCATGTGGCGACCGATTATCAAACGACGCGTCTATCGTTGAAGGGACATCCCATGACTTTCCTCCGTCCGACCTTCCGGGGGGAGGGCGTGCTGAACTGTGCGGAAATTTCTACCGCGGAAAATGGTGCGCGGGTGCGCAGCGCGGGTGTTGTGCTGGTCCGTCAGCGGCCGGGTAAAGGCAACGCGATCTTCGTCACGCTTGAAGATGAAACAGGCATCACCAATGTGCTCATCTGGGCGCGATTGTTCGAACGTTATCGCCGCGCCGTCATGGCGTCCCGGCTGATGCTGGTGGAGGGCGAGGTGCAGCGGAGCGCTGAGGGAGTCGTTCACCTGATGGCCACGCGCATCATAGACCGCACAGATGAGCTGGACAAACTCTCCGAAGATAAGCGGATGCCGGTGTCGCTCTCCCCAGCGGATATTTTCAAGCATCCCCTTTACCCACGCGGCCAAGGCCATCCGCGCAATGTCAGGATCGTGCCAAAATCACGGGATTTTCATTAACCCGGTTATTGGCCGGAAGCACGTAAGCCCTTCTGCGAGAGGCTTCGGAACGTGATGGACCAGCGCGTCAGATCCATTTCGGCAATGCTATGTTCCCATTGGTGCCGGGCCTCGCCAGTCAAATGATAGATGGAGCGCGGGGCGAGCAACGCCGATGCACGCTCGAAACCTGTAGCCGTGCGCCGCCTGAATCGCAGGGTTGCTGATTGTCCAAGTGAGATGCCGACAACATGCTCGAAGACCGGACGGTCGCGATGCCAACCGATTCCTGCCCCCGGATCATAACGGGTCAGCAGCACCTGGACGAGATCATCCGCGCTCAATCCTGCAAAATTAGCGGCCTTGATGCGAAGCGGTAAAAGCCAGTCGGGGATGGGTTCGGTGGGATCGAATCGCGCCGTGTCGAAGTCATGGCGCCAGCCAAAGGAGGCCGTTAAGCGCTTGCCAAACCACCCCTGAAATCGGAACGGCGAAAGCCCGGCACTGTCGATTGATGCAATCAGCGCCCGTTCCTCATCAGCCGTGACAATAGTCTCTCCATAATGGAAGCCCGGCAAAATGGGCGTGCCGAACAGGTCGAATTGAGCGGCGAACATGGTCTCGAACCCGGTAAAAAGCTGTAAACCTGTTATATAGGAAGCGGATGCGCGATCTCGACTCCCTCTTTGTCCGACTGGCGACGTCCCGTTTCCGTTCCCGGTTCCGGCTAGGAGAAAAGGAGCACACGTACCTGGCAACGCGGGGTTTGCCGATTGTGCTCGATCATGCTGCGGATTGTCGAAAAACGGCTCGCACCTGCAGAACCAGTCAATGACGGCAAGCAGACTCCGATGCGCGGCCACCCCGTTTTGATTGCCCAGCATGCCACGGCAACATGTTGCCGGAGCTGCCTTGCCAAATGGCATGGCATTCCCGCGGGGCGTCTACTTGATGCTGCCGAACAGCGCCATGTCGTAGCGGCAATTGCGCGCTGGCTAGAGCAGGGCCTCGGTTGAGCAGAAATATCATTCATGTCCGATTAGGTGACGACCAATCAAAAGATGAGAACGATGAGAAATAAGGCAAAGCAGATCGCAGCAATGGTTTCCTGCACAATAGCGGCGGCGGCGATAACCGTCATGCCGCCCGGCACCTCCGATGCAGCAAGGACAAAACCAGCATCTTCCAAGGCGAAGGAAATCATCGCCGCCGCCCCCGCCGAACCCAGGACCACGAGCGAGAAGGATTTCGGGCCATCGGGTCAATGGTCATGGGCGGGCAAGGACACGCATATTCTGCTCGGTGTTCACGCAATCCGAGCCATGGATCTCATCCGCATCAAGACCTCACGTTCGAACCCCCTGCTGGTGGAAGATGTCGCAGCCGATAAAGTGCGACAGTTTCTGGACATCTACGACAAGACCAATCATCCGTCCGTCAGCAATCTCACCGTACAGCGAATACGCGCAAGCTTCACTAAACGGGGCATTCGCCTGCGCTATGGAAGCAATGCCATCGTGGTCCGTGATTTTCGTTTGAGCCATCTTGGTCCGAACAAGGCACGGGGCGATATTCCTGTGGGCATTGGCCTTTATGACGATGTGCACAATGTCCTGATCGAGCGCGGTGTGATTGAAAATGTCCAGACGCAACTGGAAGACCAGAAGCATTATTGGAATGCGGACGGCATCAGCCTTGAGCGCGGAGTGCACGATGTCGTGCTACGCGACATTCTCATTCGGAACTGTACCGATGGCGGCATCGATAGCAAGGCAACCAATCTTTTGATCGACCGGGTACAGGTTGAAGGATGCGGCAGGAATCTGCGGCTATGGGAAGATGCAAGAATTACGACCTTCAAAAGCGTCGATCCGGTCAAACGAGGAGGCATAGGCCCCACTGCCCATATTGCGCTCTATCAAGGCGTGACGAACGTGCGGATTGGCAATCTGATTGTCCGTTCCAAAAAGCCATCTCCGTTATTCATCATGGACTCCGACAAACCGGCGACTGTGGTTGTGGATAGTCATGACATTAAAACCCCGCGCGGTACGCCGATGGTCGGCGGCAAACATCCAGAGCTTCTCAAAATTATATGGAAGACCGGAAAGCCGAAATTATAGCGGAAATATGTGTTAGCTTCAGCGCTGTTCTCATTCCTGAACCGGCGGAAGCACAGCGAGAGAGAAGTGGGCGAACACATTCTGGTCATTGATGAAGGCACGACCTCGACACGGGCCATGCTGTTCGATCTTGCCGGAAAATGCCTGGCGACATCGCAACGGGAACTGACCCAATATTATCCCGAACCCGGCCATGTGGAACATGACGCCGGGGAGATATGGGACAAGACGCTGGCCTGCGCGCAGGCGTTGGTGGAGCGCGCTGGCGGCGCGGACCGGATTGCGGCGCTTGGCATTGCCAATCAGCGGGAAACGGTGGTGGCTTGGGACAAGCGCACCGGAGAGCCCTTGGGACGGGCGATTGTCTGGCAGGACCGGCGCACCGCCGGAATGTGCGCGGCGCTGAAGAATTCAGGCCATGAAGCCATCGTGCAGGCCAAGACCGGATTGCTGCTCGATCCTTATTTCAGCGCCACGAAAATGCGCTGGATGCTCCAGAACCAACGGGAGGTGCGCGAAGCCGGGGAAAGGCTAGCCCTGGGGACGGTGGAATCCTATCTTATTTATCGGCTGACCGGCGGCCTGCATGTCACAGACGCGAGCAATGCAAGCCGCACCATGCTGATGCCACTCGATGCGTCGGGATGGGATAGCGAATTGCTGGCGCTCTTTGGAGTACCGGGAGCGGCCATGCCTGAAATCATCGATTCCGCCGGAGCGATTGGTGAAACCGCTCCGGAACTTTTCGGCGGCCCCATAAAAATTCGCGGGGCGGCGGGCGATCAGCAGGCGGCGACCATTGGGCAGGCCTGCCTTTCGCCAGGCGATACCAAAGCCACCTTTGGCACTGGCGCATTCATTCTCGCCAATTCAGGCCCTCGACTACCACGTTCGGAGCATCGCCTGCTTACCACGGTCCTCTATCAGATCGAAGGGCAGCGCCATTACGCGCTGGAAGGATCGGTCTTTGTCGCTGGCAGTCTCATCAAATGGTTGCGGGACGAGCTGGGGATATTGGCGTCTGCAGCTGAAACGGCCGATCTTGCACCCACGGTCGAGGATAATGGCGGTGTTTACCTCGTTCCAGCCCTGTCGGGTCTTGGGGCACCGCATTGGCGACCGGACGCGAAGGCAGTGCTCAGTGGCCTCAGCTTTTCCACGAAGCGCGCGCATATCGCCCGGGCCGCTTTGGAATCCATGGCCTATATGGCCAATGACCTAAAGGCAGCTTTCTCTGCCGATGGCGTGCGATGGGAACGGCTGAAGATCGATGGTGGCATGGCGGCCAACAACTGGATGGCGCAGGATTTGGCAGATATTCTCGACCTGCCGGTGGAGCGCCCAGATTTTGTGGAAACCACCGCATTGGGCGCGGCTATGCTTGCCGGCGTAGGGGCGGGGTTGTTCGGGTCGCTGGAAGACGCGGCTGTGATGCGCGGTCAGAAGAAAGCGTTTGACCCGTGCATCGACCCGTCGATACGGCAGAGCAGGCTGGAAGGCTGGCGACAGGCGCTGTCCAAGGTCTGACATCAGCCTCCCTGCCAAGCATGAGGGCGCACTCTGCCGGGAATTATAGGGGAGTTCTCCGGGGCCTCTGCGGCGCATGAAAGTCATCCGGGTGCGGAATGCCAAAGCGCGACAAGCGTGAACTTTGGCCCGGCAGGCTCCCTAGCCCGTCATCAACTCTTGTTCGCTTGATCTGATCCCGTCCGCGGCTTCCATCCGCAGGCCCATTGAGGTTGCAGGATTTTTCTGCGGCCTGCCACGCAAATTATTGGCTTTTTTCAGAATAGGGTGATCTGGGCGATGTAGCGGATCATTATTATTATTAGGAAGAGCAAGAGAATCTCTTCTTCAGATCCACGAAGAAGGCATAGAAATTAGAAATATTGATTTACACCCTGAAAATACTCTAAGCTCCAGCCCTTCGGCTTAGAAAAGCACGCATCGGGCCAAGCAGAGAAAAGACAGCTCAAAAGAGCTATTTCCGATAAGAATCGAGCCAACAATAGGCGAAATTCTTTAGGGGGAGGACAGTATGCAGGTGCACTTTGATTGGCCGAAGCTGTATGCCTCGGTGTTGTTGGAGCGTCCCGTCCAGGAGAAGCTGGCCCAATGCGCCGCCCGGCTTATTGAGCATGATATCCGCACTGAGCAGCGCCGCGCAGGCGAGGTGCTGGGGTCGAGCGGAGAGATCGCTCGGCGGTACGGCCTAGGGCGCGAAACGATGTTGGGGGCTGTGCGGCTGCTGGAAGATCAAGGCATAGCCCGTATGCGGCGGGGCCCGGGCGGCGGACTCACGGTTTTGGGCGGGAGCCCTTCGACCATAACCCGTTTTCTGGCCGAATATTTTTTGGCCTGCGGCATTACACCGCGACAGCGCAAGGAAGCCGAGAGTGCGATTGCATTGCTGGGTCAGGCTGTTCGGGAAGGCCGAAGCCATGGCAGCGAGGACGATGGTGTTGGCTTTCGCCATGCGTTGACGGTGCATGGGCCGCGTTATGAATTATCCGTCCATGTGCCCCACGTTGTTTCAAAAATCAGCCGAGTGCTGCAGCCTTTCGCTGATGCGCTGGGAACCTTGTCGCGGTGGGAACATCTGCCTCGGGCGATAACGCCCAGCGAGGGTAGTCTCGCGATCCTCGTTGCACGCTTGCTGGCGGACGAGGCCCGGCGCCTGCGCCAGCGTGGTGAGGAACGGCTGGGTTCGGAGGCAGACTTGACGGAGCGGATCGGCGTAAGCCGCCAGGTATTGCGTCAGGCAGTGCAGATGCTCGAAGCCCGCGGCGTCCTGATCTGCCGCCGCGGCCGGAGCCGTGGTGTGGAGATCAGGCCCGACCATGCGCCTGGCGCAATCGAGCGCATCGCCCAGCACTGCGCCCTTCTGGATATGAGCGAGGCCGAATTCCGACCGATTCTCTCGATGATTGGCCGGCTCAATCGCAGTCTCATCGGAACGCGCGCCGAACCCGCCGACTTCGCCGCATTGAGGCGGGTCATGGCGGAACAGGACTGGACCGACGCAAGCGGACATATCCGGCGCATTCATATGGAATGGCGAATGATCGACAATCCAGTGCTGAGTCTGATCGAACAATCGCTTGCAGCCTATCGCGCACGCAGAGCGGGCAAGATCGCCATGCATGGCGCCTATGACATAGGCCGCCTGAAGGCTTGGACGGACGAGCATCTTGAAAACCTTGGGGTCGGCGACCTTGCCGCCGCCGACCGGGTCTATTGCGAGATGCATAGCTATGTCGACCGGGTATTAGGGCGTTACTGAGCAGATACCTCAGTGGACGACGACACGCACGCGAGCGAGGTTGGGGATACGCAAATAGGGTGTTGATGTGTCGCCTTGTCGATGGGCAGTCACGCGGACAATCGCGAAATATGTGCCGGGCTTGTCATAGCTGTGATGCCGCTCATAGCGCCCGCTTTCTGCCGTCCCATCCACTCCTTCTTCTGCGACAGGGAAGCGACCTGTTCCGTCGAAATCCCATTCGACCGCCACGATCGTGCCTTGCCCAGCCGGCACTTCCGCTGCGGCTGAAAGAGTGAATTCGTCCCCGACCGCCACCTCAGCGCGCGCTTTCCCGTCTATGCTTGCGGAAACTACCGGCTGAATGCCGCCGCGTTCGGAAGCATTGGCGGGCAAAGTGAGTTTTCCGCCAGCATAGCTATAGGCGCTGTCAGGCGGAGCGATCCCTTGTTCGACCCAGGCAACCAGATCGGCAAGGCCCTGCTCGATAATTCCCGAATAGTCGATCAGGCGTGACGCCGGGGAAGGAACGATGCTGGGCGGCAGAAAGGCCGGGGGGATATGCTCGGCATTTTCCACCCATTGCAGACGGAAATTCTCGGGCGTTCCGTAACGAGCCACACCCTCCGCATAGAGGATTGCCTGGTCCGGCCAAAGGGACGTATCGTGCGTGTGCTGCATGTAGAGCAGCTTGCCCTTGAACTGCGCGGAATAATGTCCGCCAAAAGGACTGGGAACGGTGATGCGGGGGCGCTGGGGGAACATGGGATTGCCATCGACGATGACTTGGTCGAACCCCTTCTCGCCATTGATGACATGGTGCCTGTGCCAATAGCAATAGCCGAGGTAGGCGTCATTATCGACCTCCACCTGATCGCCGGACCGGACCCCATCCGCCTTCGCATTTCCGTCAGCGCCAAAGCCGTCGAGCAGCAGTGTGTCACCGAATACCCCCGTCACGAAGAGCTGACGTCCGGCAGCATCGCCGCTCAGGATGCGGACGGATGCGCCGGGAAGGTAGCCGGAAGGCTGTTCGGCCAGCCGGATTGCGATCTGCTGGTCAGGCGGCGACATGATTGCCATGAAGGAACTCGCCTCCATGGCGGCCGGGCCGCCGGCGCGCACTTCGGCGGCCAGGTCGGCGGCGGTGCGGACTTCGCCCACGCCAGTCTTGAACCGCACAATCCGGTCGCCTTCGAACAAATGCGGCTGATCGTGTCCTGCATAGCCCGGCTTGCTCCAGAAATCAGGGGTATAGCCGGGGTCCTGACGAGCGAACTCCGTTGCGTTCCAACACCACATGGCGGCCTGACCCATGGGCTGAGCAATCATATATTCCGCGCCCCGGGGAAAACCGAGCCGGTATAGATCGGCCAGCGCTTCCCGCTCATAGGCGTTCAATCCCTCGAACGGATTGCCGCTGCCTCCCGGTTCGGTCGCATCAATGACGCTGGCCAGCTTGTCGCGGAGCAGGCGACGGACATTGAACATAGCGCCGAAGCCCGTAGGTTGTACGCTTTCGATCGCTTCATCGGCCTTGCCCGGCGCGATTGGACCGCCGCCCATGAACGGCAGGGCGCCGTCATAAATGTCGGGCGCATTTTCCAGGCACAGGGGTGATCGGCGCGCGCCGCCGCTACCACCATAGACATAGCCGTGATGCGGTGTCTCACCATAATGATGCGCGGCAAGATGTTTTGCGAAACGCGCCGATTCTGCGCTGGCCCGCCAGCCATAGAGTCCCGGATCGTCGCCCGCGCGGGGGTCGAGATCATTGCCGATATGCCCCTGATTCGATTCCAGCATATAACCGCCCAGACGGAAGGGACCGGCAATTCCGCCCAGCACGCCCGCCAGCGGCCCGACGAAACCGAACTCGGTTCCGCCTAGGCCACCGCTCAGCGGCTGAAAGAAGCGCCCTCGATACACGTCCTTTTCGGGAAAGTAGATCGCGAAGCGAGTGTCGGTATTCTCAAACCCGCCATGAATGTACCGATGCGGCAACGGATCGTCCCGCATCTCGTCGGCGTCGATGAAAGGCCTGCCGAAATAGGAATCGGTGGGGACATAGCTATTGATGGCGCGGGCCAGACCGGGATCGATGGGCTGCGCCGTGTCTGCGTGCGATTCAGTCATGGCTAGCTCACCTTGGGACGTTCATTGCGAGGGAAAGCCGTTTGATAGGCCTGAGCGACACGGAAGATTTTTGCCTCGCTGCCCGGGGGACCAGCAATCTGCAAACCGACCGGAAAGCCATCGACAAAGCCGCAAGGGACCGAAATGGCCGGGAATTTCAGCCAATTAAACATATCGGTGTGGCTACAATAACTGCCCATGAAGCTTCCACCGGGATATTTGGGACCATCGGTAGTCCAGGCAGCTTCCCATTCGGCGATGGGGCGAGTGATCCGCTGCGATGTCGCCGAAAGGATAAGGTCATGCGTCGCGAACAGCTTGTGGAAGCGATCCCAGTTGCGCCCGCGTGCCTCGAAGCCCGCTTGCAGAACCTCTTGCGATGGCAGGGAAAGCCCTTCGGTCGGATAGAAGGAGAGCCACTGCGCCATGCGACCGGGCATGATATCGTCCCACACTTCCTTCGTTTCCTCGACGGAAGCGCCTAGCGAACCCATTTTTGTTGCTTCCGCGCGGCATAGTGCAATCACGCGGGCGCTTTCGGGCGCGGCATAGCGCTGTGCAAAGCCGAAATCATCCGTCCAGGCGAAGCGCATGCCCTTCACGCCCTTGTCGATGTCAGCCAGGAAATCATCCGGCTCGGTCTGGATCGAAAAGGGATCCCTGCCATCGGGGCCAGCCATTACCTGTGTCACCAGCGCCGCGTCGCGGACGCTGCGGGCAAGGGGGCCGACAGTGATACCGGCGGGGGGCCGCGGCTTTGCGTAATCGAGTTCCGGGATCAGTCCGCCTGTCGGATGCATGCCCACTACACCGCTATAGGCGGCTGGCAGCCGGGTGGATCCGCCGCCGTCCGATCCGATGGCAACCGGCAGCATGCCAGCGGCCACGGCTGCTGCGCCGCCGGAACTTGACCAGCCCGGCACTCGGCTGGTGTCCCAGGGGCTGCGTGCTTCAGCTTCCCAGTTGAAGGGTTTGAAAATGCCTTCGCCAGCCAACGCGCCGCCGCCACCTGCGCCAAGCATGCTGTTGGTGCCCATGATGATCGCGCCGGATTTTCTGAGGCGTTCGACGCCGAAATGATCGTTTCTGGATACCGGGGCAGGCTTATCGCCCACTTGATGCCCTTTCAGGCCCCTGACGGGGATATGGTCCTTGATCGCGATGGGAACGCCATGTAGCGGTCCCAGCTTTTCGCCGCGTGCGATCGCAGCATCGGCTGCCCTGGCCTGCTCAAGCGCACCTGCACGATCGAGAGTGGCATATACATGGAGCGTGCCGTCGAGTGCATCGGCCCGACCCAGCAAATGCTGCACCACCTCCGTCACTGAAACGTCCTTGCGTGCTATTCTGTCGCGAAGTTCGGTTGCCGTAGCCCAATGGAGGTCGCTGGTCTGTGCAGCAGCTTTCCCTGCCGCGGCCACCGCCGCTGGCGCCAATATGCCAGCCGCTGCTCCGGCCGCACCTTTTGCGAATTCCCGCCTTGTCATTTCCTTCATCCTTTTTGCTGAACTGGTCACTTGGAATTGACGCAGCTATAATTGCCTGCATCGAAGCCGAAATCGCCCGGTCGCCCGAGGAATTTCGCTACTTTGGGATAGGCGCACATCAACACCGTACGGGTAGGGGAAACCACCGCGTCAGGGGCAGGACGCCCGGGCATGCCTTCAGGCAAACCCTCGGGCACGCTGGGTCCCGTGCCGATGATGGTGTCGGGCGCAATGCCGCGCTCACGCCAGGCGATAACCTTCTCAAGCGCGCGGTCGGGAACGTCCTGCGGTCCTGTGCCTCCTCCGCAATGATATGTTCCCGGTGCCAGGAACAGCCGCGCGAAATCGCTGCTGGCGGGGACGGACTGCTGAAGGTCCTTGTAGTGGGTGATGATCTCGCTGACCGGAATTCCGGGATCAGCGATGCCGTGCCAATAAATGACCTTGCCGCCCTTCGCCTTGAAAGCCGTGAGTTTCTCCGGATGGCGGGGGGACAGGTCCGCCCAGTCATAGCCTTCGGTCAACCGCTTGACGTCTGCCGGATTGTTGAAGCTGAATCCGTCGATTACGTCCAGCTTGGGGTCCCGGATGAACATATCGCGCATGAAGCTGTTCGCAATGATGTAGCCAGCGGGGGGCGGTGACGGCGCCCAGGGATTGGGCTGGCCCTTCACGGGCTTGGTTGCGCCCATGAAGAACTGCGTCCAGCCGGTAGGATTGGTAAGCGCAAAACCATTACGCGGCCGACCAGGATATACCGCTGGCGGGCCAAGGGCGATTGCCTTGACGGTATCCACCTCATCCTTGGTGAGGCAGTTGGGGCCGTCGCCTCCTTTGCACAGCAAGGACGCCGGGTCGAAGCCGCAGCTATCGGGATCTGCGACCAGTCCATTGGGTGACGCACATTGCTTGATGACGGTCCGCTCGATCAGCGCCAGCTTGGCGGGAGAAACCCAGGCATTGGGTGTGCGAAAGATCTGCTGCGTTGTCCAGGTGAACCAGGACGGGTCCCATCCCAGCCCCGGCGCACCCACGACAGCGCCGTCGAAATCGTCGGGATAGCGTTCGATAGCCTGCTCGGTCATCCGGCCGCCGCCGGAGCATCCAAGCATATAGCGGTACATGTTCTGAGCGCCATAAAAGGCCCGCGTCAACGCCTGTGTCGCGACGGCCGTGACATGGCCTGCCCTATGGGCGTGGTCGAGCATCGCGGTCGGATTGTCCTTCGCAAAGCTCCAATCGAGGATCGTTCCCTGATGTCCCGTGTCCGTCACGGCGACGGCGAAACCCGCGCCCAGCAGCTTGGGATTGGCAGGCGGCATGAAGCCGGCTGCACCGCCCAGACCCATGAAGTAATAACGGCCATTCCATTGGTCAGTAGGCAGGGAGAGAGTGAAATTGATCGTGGAGTCGGGCTTGGTCGCCTTGGCTGTTCCGACGATCTTGCAGAACGGTGCCGGTACTTTGAGTTGATCGACGCTCAGGATCCTGGTGCCCTGCGGCGCGATCTTCTGGAGCGCATCGACGCTGCATTGCGCCTTGGGCTCTGCCGGAACCGGAGGCGGACTATCCGCCGCTGCGGCGCCTGCGGACGCAATGGCGAGGGCAGAGGTGATAAAAAGACCGGTCTTTTGCATGCTCATCTCCTAAACTGCGTTATGATCGGCGCCGCGAGCCCCCTTCGTTCGCGGCGCCGCCCCCTCCGTCAGAATTCGAAGCGTCCTTCCACGCCGAACATGCGCGGTTCGCCATAGAGATATGCGACGGTTCCGAACTGAGTGGGGAGCTGGTTATTGCCGCCGACGATATATTCCTTGTCGGTGACATTGCGGGCGAATACCGCGGCGCTGAAGCCACTACCGGCGATACGCCGCCAGTCCAGGCGAAGGTCGATCCGGGTATAGGACGGCGCGGTGGATCCAGGTACGCTGAGCGCCGCCGTGGGATTCCCGTTGAAGCGGTTCACCGGATCGAAAGCGATCAGGCTTTGATAGTAAATATTTGCCAGCGCTGTGACGTTGCCCCAGCTTTCCGGCACCGGCAATGTTACGCGCGGCGTGACGTTGAGCTGATGCTTGGGTGAATTGGGGAAACGGCTATTGCTCAAATCCCCGAGCGTGGGATCGGTATAGCTGTCATATTCGGCGTCGAGATAAGTGTATTTGACCGCCACATCGAACCATTTGACGGGTTTGACAACCAGATCGAGATCGAGCCCCTTGATCGTGCCTGCCGCCGCGTTCCGGGTGACGGTGGATGCTGGCGTCGTGTTGAGGTTTACGAAGCGCTGGATATTTTTATAATCATCATAGAACAAGTCGACATTGGCCCTGATCTGCCATCCCCCGAGGTGCCATTGTGATTTCAGGCCGATTTCATAATCAGTGACGGTTTCGGGAGCGAAGAAGCGGTCGGCCGGATTGAGCGCCGTGGAGTTGAAGCCGCCCGATTTATAACCCCTCCGGACAGATGCGTAGACGTTGATATCCCGGTTGATCTCATAAAGCGCATTCAAGTTCCAGGTCGTCGCCTTGAAGGTGCCTGAAACCGTCGCGCCTCCTAGCGGAACTTCGACGCCGGGGAAGGGCACCAGCGTCGTTGCGCTGGTCGAGGAGCGGAAGTCCTTGGTCCTGCGTATCCCGGCGGTCAGCGTCAGCCCGTCAATAGGGCGGAGATCGAATTGCGCATAACCCGCCTTGCTGGTGTTCTTGCTGTTGCCAATGGCGAAGGCTCTGATCGGACCTCCAAAGGGCACCAACACATATTGCACTGTGTCGAACCCTACGCTGGGCGGCGATTTGAAATATTCATCATAATAGCCGATCGTGCCGGTCAGAATGCCGAATTCGCCATGCAGTTGCACCTCTTCCGTGCGTTCCACGATAAAGTCGGACTGATAGGGATTGCTGACGTCCAGGATCGGCAGCGGTGTACCGTCGATGTCATAATCGGTCTTTTGCTTGAACAAGCGTCGGCTGAAGATATTTTTAATGGAAATATTGTCGTTGATATCGGCCGTTGTGGTGTTGACGAAACCTTTAGACTTGAGACCATTGCCTAATGGGAAATTGACGTTGATCGTTCGTGGTCCGCGCGCAAGCTGTTCGGCAAGATATGTCGCAAGCTGACCTTCGAGTGGGGCGATATTCGGATTGAGGGAGGCGGGCGTGAAACCGCCAATGGCCGCGCCGGAGCCCGCCTCATTAATATGGGTATACTGGTAGATGAAATAGTTCTCCAGCCATTCAAAGGGCCGGATGACGACGCTCGCCCGGAACGAGGTTTTGCGTTCATTGTCGGTGCGTGAATTGTCGAACAGGTTTTTGGTGAAGCCATCGCGGCGCAGGATCTGTCCTGACACGCGGATCATAAGCTGGTCAGGGATGAGTGCGCCGCCCAATGCGAATTCCAGGTCATGCCGATCATAGGAGCCAAGGCGCCCAACTACATAACCGGAGAATGCATTGTCGGGCTTGCGCGGCACAAACAGTACGGCGCCGCCCGTGGTGTTGCGGCCGAACAGCGTGCCCTGCGGTCCCTTGAGCACCTGCACGTTCTCCAGGTCGAAGAACTGCTTTCCGAAATCGGGAACGTCCGCGAAATAGGTGACGACGCCCGGCGAGTTCTGGCCGAAGGTCTGGCCTTGGCCACGGATGGAGAAGGTGGTGTCGTTGCGGTTTGAGGCGGTGTTCTGAACGCTGAGACCGGCAGCCACGGCCGGCAGGTCGTTCAGTGTCTTGACATTGCGCTCGTTCAAGGTGTCGCCGTCAATCGCAATGATAGAAATGGGCACATCCTGCAACCGTTCAGCCTGACGCCGTGCGGTGACGATGATGTCTCCGTCAAGATCGGATGACATTTGTGTCTGCGAACTTTCCTGAGCCTGCACGGGCGACCCCGCCAGACATGTGGCGAGCGCCGCTATGCCAGCATGGAAACGGTAATTCATCTGCATCCCCTCCTGTTCTCCTTGCCGCGGCGCTTGACGGCCGCTGACGATGAGAAGCTTACCGGGATGACTCGGCGAAAATAGTCGGCACAATAGCCCGGCGCGCGCCGATCGTCTTCGCCGCGATCGATGCATCAGGCGCATTCATACGACGTCTGATGGTGGGAAGGCCTCGCTCCATGCAGCGGACTTCAGGAGTGTGCCGTTCGGGATGCGGGTTGGAACAACAGCTCCTTCCCCGCATCCACGGCATTCCACGCCCGCTAGTCGCGGCCGCCGAATTTATAGGAGATTTCCAGCCCATAGGTCCGGGGATCATTGTATATCGTCCCGGCGAACCCGAATGCGCTCACCAGATCCTGCCGTTCTACCGCATAGGCTTCGTTGGTGATGTTCTTGGCGAACACGCTGGCGTTGATATTCGTGCCGCCGATTCTGTTGAGGCCCAGCCGCGCGTCGAGCAAGCTGTAACCCTTTTGAAAAGCAAGGGCCGATCCCAGATTTGCGTCCTGGAAGGACACGCGGCTCTGATAGGTATAGCCTGCGCTGGCGGCCAATTCCCCCGCTTCGCCCAGATCTCTGGTGTAATTGGCAGACAGGTTCACTGTATGCTTGGGCGCCTGCGCAAAGGCATTGCCCTTGGGAAAACCTGGGGAGCCTTCATCATATTTCGTATGCAGATAGCCATAATTGGCATTGAGCAGCAGCCCCGCTGCGGGTTGTATTGTTGCTTCCAGTTGCAGACCGTAAGTGGTGGCCTTGGGTCCATTAGATATCCCGATATAGGTCTGGCCCGTATCGCTGACGCCGAATGTGCTTCGCTGAATGTTCGTGTATTTCGAATAGAAGCCCGACAAGTTTGTTCGCACAGGCATACCAGCCAAGCGCCAGTCCGCCTTGATGCCGACCTCATAGTCACGGATATATTCCGGCCCGTAAGCTGGCTGCGGGGCGCTCGGTTCCTGCGAAGCCGGCACGCTGGGATTGAAGCCACCCGAATTGTAGCCACGGCGCGTCGTCGCATACAACAACACCTTGCTGTTCAACCTGTAATCCAGCGAGAAATTGTAGGTTATGGCATCGTAGCTGTCGTTGATGTTCCGGATGCAATTGGCAAAATCGACGCCCGGCGCAGTTGGTGAGAAGCGACAGATTTGCGGCCCGAAGAAAGTGAACATGGGGCCGACCGACGATGTTTCCAGACCGGCTTCGTCCTTATTGAAGCGGAGACCGCCAGTTAACTTGAGCGCGTCTGTGAGCGCCAGCGTGGACTGGAAGTAAACGCCAGTCGCCGACCGGTTCTGATCGATGCTGGTGAAGTTGTTGCGATCATCCGAAAAGGGCAGGCTAGGATCGCCGAAGAGCGAATATGACAGGCCGCCGTCAGATACTTCCTTCGAATGAAAGAAGCCAACCGCCCAGGCAAGCCGCCCTTCAAGCACATTGCCCAGCGCCTGAACCTCATGGGAAATGGTGCGGCCATAGTCTTGCCAGTTGTGACCGATCTGGATGGGAAGATCGAGCGTGGTCTGGTTGGTGAACCGGTCGTACGAACTGCGCCGCAGTCCGAATATATACTTAAGCGTTATTCCGTCCGACGGTTCGAAAGAGAGGACGTTGGTGATCCCCCATTCCTTACTGTCCATGATTGCGGAATAGCGGGACCGGACTCTCCGAATGCCAAGATCATCCTGTATGGCGCCCAATTCGGCGGGCAGAGTTCCATAGAGGCAGCCCAGGCCCGGAAAGCAGCCTGCCGTGGCCGCCACATCGGATGTTATCAACGCGCCCGGCGCCTCATTGACTTTGGCATAGTCGAAGACCGTATAGTTGGAGAGCGTCTCTGTAGGTTCGATCAGCAAGGACGCGCGGAAGCTGTCTCGATGCTGCGATTGGAAATCCGGTCCGATCTCATTCTTTACTACCCCGTCACGGCGGGTCAGTCGGCCGCCCACCCGCAGCATGATCTGCTCTGTGATGGGCGCATTGAGGGCAGCGGTCGCCTGCTTCCAATCATAATTGCCATAACCCACCTCAATGGAGCCTTCCCATTCGTCACTTGGGCGACGGGGAACGAACAGGATAGCTCCGCCGGTGCTGTTGCGGCCAAACAGCGTTCCCTGGGGACCGGCCAGAGCCTGAACCGATTGCAGATCCCAGATCTGGTTGTTGACAGCGTTAGTAGGTGTCGGAACCTCATTGAAATAGGTGATGACACCCGTTCGGATGCCGCGAAGCGAATAAGATTGCCCCGGCCCCGTCGATGACTGCTGGACATTCAGTGTGGGCACAAGCCTGATCAGGTCCGACCCCTGGCTGATCTGGGCGCTTTCGATCTTTTCGGCGCTGATGGCCGTGATCGAGATAGGTACGTCCTGAAGTCGTTCCTGTGTTCGACGGGCGACGACCAGAATGTCACCCAAGCCAGCCTCGGCCTGTGGCGCGCCAGTCGACGCTGGATATACTTGGTTTGGGTCTTGGGCCAAAGCCTCTGTTGAAAGGCCGATTGAAAGCGCCGCAAGGGCTACCCCTGCGTGAAGCATCCTGACGTTCATATGTTCTCCCTTTTATCCAGGTCCGTCTCGGTGCGGATTTTTGGATGATGTTAAATCGTGATTTGGCCGCTTTACTTGGCTCGAAATAAATGGCGGTCAAAGAAATCGACCGTTACGCGCCAGGCTGCGATGGCCTCGGGTATTTCCGGCGCCTGTGTGAAATAGCCGTGGCCGAAGCCTTCCCGCACATAGAGTTGGCTTTCGACCTTGGCATCGACCAGTCTTGCATAAGTATCCAGCGCATTACCCAGCAGCGCGTCCCGTGACGAGGACAGGACAAGCGTGGGAGGAAATTTGGCAAGCATTTCGGGCGAGCTGGCCGGGAAAGCAAGCGGATCCGCCATATCCTGCGCCGTAAAATAGCTGGGCATCTTCGGCATTTCGGCTGGCGCGCGCACCTCGGCCCCGGTCAGTCCAAGCAGCCAGTAAGAGGAATCAGACGCGCCGCGAGGGCCCGCGCCTGCCGCCATGATGGCGATAACAGCGGGATTCGGCACGCCTTCCTTGCCCAATCGGGCGATGAGCTGCGCGGTCAGCATCCCGCCCGCTGACGTTCCGTAAACGCCTATATCCTGCGGACGATAGGTCTTCAGCAGTTCCTTGTACACAGCCAGCGCATCTTCGGTTGCGGCCGGGTAAACAGCTTCGGGCGCTTGGCGATAATCCACGGTGATGACTCGATATCCGCCCAACCCGGCCACAGGTACGGCTTCCATTCGCCCTCCCACGCCCCCGTTGCCCAACACAAAACCGCCGCCATGGAAGTTCAGCAGCACCTTGTCTCGCTTATCCGCGGCAACGCCTGCTGCAGGCGTAACGATGTCGACAGGCACTCCGGCGATTGTCTTATGTTCCGTGCGAACCGGAAAGCGCTTCTCCCACCTTGCAAGGATGGGCCCTGCCCATTGTTGATCGTACACACGGCGGATGTTCTGAATGTCGCCGGTGAGCGCCGGATCGCCGCCGCGTGCATAATAATCCAAAAACGCCTTCCGGGCCTCCGGGCTAAAGCTGCCGGGCATTTCAATCGTGCGGGCGGGAAGGCGGACTGATCCGTCCGCCTGCAATGTCGGACGGTCGACTACACGCTTGTCTTCGGCCGTGGCTGATTGCCCTACCAGCAAGCTGGACATGATCAGCGCTGCGGGTACGCTCAAGACCTTGTTCATTTCATCCCCTGATTGTTCGTTCTTGTGGAAAGGCTCACGCCTTCTGCCCTGCGTCCATCAACAGTGCGCGAACCTCGGAGCGAGGATCGTTTTCCACATGCGGCGGCACATCGAAAACCATCGTTGCCCGCTGCTGGGGCTCATAGGGCTTCCATTCAGGTATGGCGGGATTGTTCGGGTTGCCGGTTGCGGCAAAATTGACCCAGGTATCGCTCATGATCTTTGCCATGGCAGGATTTTCCGGGCGGTCTCCTGCCATCGAAGAGGCGGTGTAATTCGCCATTGCAAAGGGGATGTCGCCCCCATGCGCAGCCCCGATCGCGCCATCGAGCACTGGCGTCGCGAAATCGAATCTGTAGATATAAGCGGGCGCGGCACCCGCCGCTTCCGACCGGCGTTCCGCCCAGCGGGCCGAGCCAGCCCACATGACCCGATCGGTTACAAAGGAGCATGCAATATCGGTGGGGCTGGCGGTGGGGCGTTCACGGCGATAGGCCGCCAGTATTTCCTGGCCCTTGTCGCCAAAATTGGTTTCCGCCATTTTGGCAAGGCCTGCTTCGTCCAACGTGCCAAACCAGGGCATGCCATACATCATCATCGTCATGTCATCGCGCGTGTAGCCGACGAGGACAGGAACGTCAGTGCCATAGGGCGATGCCACCGGTTCCATGGGCTGCGCCGGAAGGACAACGCCATCGACGACAGGCATGAGCCCCATAAACTGCTCCGGCTTGGCCGCCCCGGCCAGGGCGGTGCTGATCGGCATCGCGCTCATCCGTTCAGCCTCGGTCACGATGGTTTGGAAAGGCACATCATGCAGTTTATGAAAATCATTTGGCTTTATGCCCAGCCGGCCCAGAAGCCGCTCGGCGGTCTGGGCGGCCAGGTCGGCGGGCGCAACGGTCATCGCGGCGCCGCTCATCAGGTTGGCACGGTGAAACAAGCCCTTGGCAGAAGGCATGGCGAGGAGCGTCGAAGTCTTGCCCGCGCCGCCCGATGAGCCATAGACCAGCACCCGGTTAGGATCGCCGCCAAATGCCTCGATATTATCCCGCACCCATTCCAGGGCTGCGACAATGTCGAGCATTCCGGCATTACCGGACTTGGCATAATCGGGTCCGCCCACTTCGGCGAGATTGAGATAGCCCAGCGCACCCAGGCGGTGGTTGATCGTTACGGCGACGGCATCGCCACGCTGCGCCAACCCCACGCCATCATAGAGTTTCCAGGACCCTGACCCGCTCGTATATGCGCCGCCGTGCAGATAGACCAACACCGGACGCTTGCGGTCCCGCGACGTACTAGATGTCCACACGTTAAGGACCAGACAGTCCTCGCCCATGGGCGGCTCCTCTCCGGACATGCCGTGCAGGAACTCCAGAAACTTCTTCATTCTTGCCGCGCCGGGTCCTTCGGCGAGCTTGTCCATTCCCCCGGCTTCCGCCGGACTGGCCTGAGGCGCGGTCGGCCCGAAGGCCAGAGCATCGCGAACGCCGGCCCAAGGTTCCGGTTTCCGTGGCGGCATGAAACGCGCAGATCCGCCGGTGGGAGCGCCATAGGGAATGCCCCTGAAGATAAAGACATTGCCGTCACGGCTGCCCCGCACCTTTCCCGACGCTGTTTCAACAATCTCCTGTCCGCTGGCGCCCACTGTCGCCGCGAAAGAGCCCGAGCTGCCCATCAACGGGAGCATCGCGGTTGCGCCGATGCCTCCCAGAATTGCTCGCCGTTGCGCGTTTACCTGCATCCTCTTCTCCTGCCTCTTGTCGCCGGGCGCATGTCTGCTGCTACCTCGGCCCTTGGTTGACTTCGCCGCCCTTGATTTTGGGCGAGCGATCATTGCTATCGATGGAACGATAACTTAGGCTTCCATTGGTGCGGAATGGACGTCAGCGCAAAAAGCTGGTACTTTCGGATGAAAGGAGGAGGGTGTGGCATGAACGGGCAGCGGGGCTCGGCGATTGCCGATCGGTTCAATGTACGGATCGAACCGATAGAATGTCCTCTGGATGAAGGCAGCCGCACCTTTGTCTTTTCCAGCGATACCTACCGGCAATATGTTTTCGTCCATAGCGGCGGCGGCGAGGCGGAGCTTGACGGTTGGCAGACCCAACTTCTGCCGGGCGATACCATATTCATTCCTGCCCATGCTCATGCCAGCGTGGAGTTCTGCGCTGGCGCACGCGCTATTCTGTTCGGTGTCGCGGATGATTTCCTGCTGTCTCGTGTGCTGCCTGCGCTGGGTGTAAGCCTGGCACCCTATTGGCATGATTTTCACAGTCCCAAGAAATTAAGTCATTGGACCAGTCCATCAGACGCCCCTGAGCGCAACCGTTTGTGGGAAGAGTTGCTGCGAGCCCAACGGAGGTTGGGAACGCCCGGTGATGCGGCTGTTGCGGCCTATGTGATCCTGGTCCTGTTCGAGAAGAATAATATCCTCAGTCGAGGTGATGAAAGTCTGGGCAGTCTCCCGGTTGCCAATGCAATCGAGGAAATGCCGCGCTCGGCGCTCGATCTCGTCACGCGCTTTCGCGGCCTTGTCGAGCGGGAAATCGGAAGCGATTTGCAGATCAGCGATTATTGTAAGATTTTGAAGGTGAATCCCGCGCGGCTCAGTCAGGCCTGCAAGGAACTCCTGGGCCTCACTCCCATCTCCGTCGTGCACGAGCAGAAGCTCATGCATGCCAAGCGGAAGCTGACATACTCGCGAATTTCGGCCGCCGAAATCGCCTATCAACTGGGTTTTAAGGATCCAGCCTATTTCAGCCGGTTTTTCCGTCGCTATACTGGCAAATCCCCGGTCGAATTCCGGCGGTCGCCATCATCATTCGAGATGAGCGACGCCACTGTTCGGGCGACGAGGGGTGGCTTCAGCGGCAAGGACGTGGAGGGTAGCAGCTTTCGTCCCCGCTGACGCATTTGCGCATTTCGCAGTGACCCTTAACGTCTTTCTCTCACCACTCGGTCTGCCCTGTTAGGCCCCGCCTTGGGGGTATGCCGCGGGGATTGATCTCACCACCGGTAAGGTGATGTGGAGCGCAAGAACGGAACGATCCGTGATGAAAGTCCCCTCCCAATTTCGTTCAAAATGGGTGTGCCATCGCTCGGCGGCCCCATCATGACGGCGTCGGCGTTGCCTTTCTGACATCCACGCTGGATTATATATCAGCGGCTATGATGTGACGACGGGCAAGGTATTGTGGAAAACAAGGCTGCCAGCGGGCGGCCAGACAGTGCCAGACTCTGAATATGCGAGCGCGTTCTATTATGGTTTGTACCTGCGCCCGTGGCTGATCGTCCGTCTCAACATACAACATATCGTAAATCCCGGCGACTATCATCATGCCACGGCGTAGTGGTTATCGATATCAAGTCATCCGTGACTTTTTGAGACTTTAATCTTCGATTATTGAATTCTCACGAATTCATGCAGGTAATAGCATAATATGTGTTATAAGCTGTCAATCACCGGAATTTGAATTCAAGCATCTCGTGACCGGGGGAGTTTAGCGCCTTCGCTTGTCGTGGGAGTACACACCTTGGGCCTGAATGATCTCCTTTTCCGCGAACAGATCGCGATCATGCGGCGCGATGGCGCTCTCGAACCTGCGGAGCGGGATGAACAGGATCGGCTTGTCCGCGCGTTCGGCCCAAGGATCAAGGCGTCAGGCTACCCGCACCGAGCATATCGTGGTCCCGTATCACTATCCAATATTCACAGGAGTTTATGATGGCCAAAGCACAAAAGCGCAGCAATCGGGAAATTCGAAAACCCAAGGCCGTAAAGACCAAGTCTTCAGTCGCGCCGGCGGGCTTGCTGACCATGGCTGTTTCGACGCCCGGTGGATCTTCCAGAAAGAAGGGCTGACCGACAGGAGGTCGCATGGGTATCCGCCGCGCGCCATATCAATGGCGCACGGCGCCTTTCCTTAAAGCGCTATGCTCACACGCCCTGTTGCTCTGTTCGCAAGGATACAACATGCCCATCTCATCAGTTCTATGTCGCACACAGGAAGCCTTGCAACGAGAACGTGCCGCTGGCGCTTCCCTCGATAACGTTCGGACACAAGCCATTCGGGCGGCGACGGCGTGGGGGCGGGAGGCCGCTTTGGCCGAGCGGCTAGAACAAAATCGCGCCGCCAGCCGGTCAGGCGCGAAAACGGTGGTCCGTCACATCGACCTGAGCGATGATCAATCGGAATTGAGGCATTTCAGCGAAAATCCCGATCGCGGATACACGGCCCTCTGAAGCATTATTTGCAGTTCTCCCGATGACAAACCTCCAAGCGTCGCTGCTCGATGGGGTAGATACCATTGACATGCGGGCTGAGGCAGACCAAGCCGCAAGGGGTTGTGCATCCTTCATCACAGCCGCCGCGGCATAGCGGTTACCGGCAGCGAGATCGTCAAATCATGTTTTTCCCCCGATATTTCAAGTTTCCGTCGCAAGACATGGCGATCGATCTTGGAACGGCGAATACTGTCGTATATCTGCGCGGACGTGGCATCGTGCTCAACGAACCGTCGGTCGTAGCCATCGAAACCCAATATGGCATCAGGCGAGTCAAAGCGGTCGGCAATGACGCCAAGTTGATGATGGGAAAAACGCCAGATAATATCGAAACCATCAGGCCGTTGCGCGATGGCGTGATTGCGGACATCGATGTTGCTGAGCAGATGATCAAATATTTCATCCAGAAGGCGCATGGCGGGCCGAGCCGACTGCCTCGTCGTCCGGAAATCGTGATATGCGTTCCTTCGCGTTCGACGACAGTGGAACGCCGCGCGATCCGGGACGCGGCATCCAATGCGGGCGCATCACGGGTCCATCTGATTGAGGAGCCGATGGCGGCGGCCATCGGGGCTGGGATGCCTGTGACCGAACCTTTGGGCGCGATGGTTGTCGACATTGGCGGCGGCACGACGGAAGTGGCGGTTCTGTCCCTGCGGGGACTGGCCTACAGCAACTCGGTGCGCGTGGGGGGCGACAAGATGGACGACGCCATTTCTTCCTTTATTCGTCGCCATCACAATCTCCTGATAGGGGAGGCGACGGCCGAGCGCATCAAGCATCAGATCGGCACAGCCATGGTCCCCGGGGATGGCGTCGGACTGACGCTTGCCGTCAAGGGAAGAGACCTCATCAATGGCGTTCCCAAAGAGATAATGATTTCCCAGATGGAAATTGCCGAGGCTATCAGCGAGCCGGTCGGACGAATTGTCGATACGGTACGGATTGCGCTGGAAAATACGCAGCCCGAACTTGCGGCTGACATCGTTGACCAGGGCATCGTCCTGACGGGTGGGGGAGCGCTGCTGCATGGTATGGATACGATCCTGACCGAAGCTTCAGGCCTGCCTGTTTCCATCGCGGAAAATCCGCTGATCTGCGTTGCGCTTGGCGCGGGTGCAGCGCTTGAGGATCCCGCTTATCAGGGCGTTCTGATGGCGGCATGATCGTCACGTTCGCTGGCTTCACCGTGACTTGGCGATCCGTTGAGGGGCCGGTCGACCATTAGCGTTCGATACGCCCTGCCAGTCACTGCTTTTCTTGAATGGATCTGCGCAGGCGGACCAGCACCTCGTCAAGCGTGGCAAGAAAGCGGGATCGATCACTCTTTGTAAAAGGAGGAGGGCCGCCGATGGCCTCTCCACCAGCGCGGAGGTCGGCCATGATAGCCCTCGTGGCGATAGCGGAGCCGATCGAGTTGGGGGTAAACGGCTTGCCATTTGGCGCAATGACGCTGGCCCCTGCCTTGAGACAGCGGTCGGCGAGCAGAATATCGGCGGTGATGACGACCGCCGTGGAACTCGCGCGTTCCGCGATCCAGTCATCGGCGGCATCGAAGCCGGACCCCACCACGATCCGCGTGACAAGCGGATGGACAGGTACGCGCATCATCATATTGCTGACGATGGAGACGCGCACCTCGTGGCGGAAGGCGACTTTGTACACCTCTTCCTTCACCGGGCACGCATCTGCGTCCACGAATATGTGGCGGGTGTCGATCATCTCAGGCTTTCACCTGTGTGAGCGGCGAGCTTATTTGGTCGCGTACTGGCCTGTTTCAGCGCCGAAATGTTCGCGCGCGAAAGCCTTGGCTGCGGTAGCGGTCTTGAACTTCTCATCCTGAAGCGTCGCGGTGACCAGCGGATATCCTTGCGAATTATAACGCGTATTGCGGACGGTCAGCCGGAAAAAACCTTCCTCATCCTTGTTGACGAGAAATGGGCGTACAGCTTCTCTGGACATATGTTTTCTTCCTGCAATAATTGACGTGCCCTGAATTCAAAAGCAGGCAAGATGAAGAAATCATCTGTCGCGATTATCGGGCAAACGGAATATCCGGCGATGATTGGAGCCATTCCTGGCGTGGCAAAACAGCCGAGCGGTTACCGTATTTCCCGACATTGCACCAAGTTCTTCGAAAAGTCCAGAGCAGCGGTAAATGAGGTCAATCGGCTTTCCTTTTATGCCATGGCTAATGATCCTTCGCTGCGTCTTTGCATTTCTCGTCCATATCGCCTATATGAGAACGGCTGACGTCGCCTGCGACGGATATATTGGGCCTATTTGGGTCCCCTTTGTCCCTTTCTAGCCTCGCCGAAGCCGGGATGCACCGCTGTTGGTGTATGCCCGTCATAATATGGGAACAAGGATATCCATATGATCACCGGAACCGTTAAATTTTTCAACACAGACAAGGGTTATGGCTTCATTGCGCCGGAAGGTGGCGGCGATGATGCGTTCGTCCATATCTCTGCGGTAGAACGGGCGGGTATGCACACGCTCAACAAGGATCAGCGCGTATCTTACGAGCTTGAGACTGACCGTCGTGGCAAGACGTCTGCCGTCAACCTGACGGCTGCCTGACGAATCCATGAGGGTGCGGCGATCCTGAGGGGTGGCCGCACCCTTACCCTATGCCGCCGTGGCGGCTGACCCGATCATGACGGCATTAGGCCAAGAGAGTTTCGCTGAATATGGCATCGTACAAAGACCCCGGCTTTGAGGAACGCGTAGCGCTTGCCAAACATGCCAGGCAGAAAGCGCTGGATCAGTTGCGGGCCAAGCCGCCTGTAGACGAAGCCGTTCTTGCCGAGCGCAAGGCAGCACGTCTTGTGCGCGAAGAGGCCGAAGCTGCAGCGCGTATCGCCAAGTTGGCGGCCAGAGAGAAGGCCAAGGCCGACAAGCGGGCACAAGCCGCGGAGGCCGAAGCTGCCGCGATGCGTCCCGTTATGACCGAAGCAGAAAAGAAAGCGGCACGCGATGCGCGCTATGCAGCGCGGAAGAAAGCGAAGTCGTCCAGATGATCCTTAAGGGCCATCCATGGTCCCCCGGTTACTGATCGACAGGTCTGCGATCCCCGGCGAAGGCGGTGAACTGCGCCTGATGCAACGGGGTTCAGAATTTTCGATAATGCTCGGTAACAACGAGTTGATGAACAGTCGTCTCAGCGGCTCGGAAGAAGCGCTGGCTACACTGTCCTGCGGAAAAATTCTGCCGCGCCCGCAACCGCAGATGCTGATCGGCGGGCTGGGCATGGGCTTTACGCTTCGGGCCGCGTTGGCGTCCCTCGGCAGCGATGCGTCGATCACTGTGGCCGAACTGGTGCCCGCAGTCGTCTCATGGGCGCAGGGCCCGATGGCGCATATCTTTGGGGAAAGCCTTTCGGACCCTCGTGTCAACATCCGTGTGACGGACGTAGCTCATCTGATAAGCGCGTCCTCGGCCAATTATGATGCCATTTTGCTTGATGTGGACAATGGTCCCGACGGCCTGACCCGCAAAGCCAATGACGGTCTTTACAGCTTTACCGGGCTGAAAGCTGCCGAAAGGGCGCTGCGCCCCGGCGGCGTGCTGGCGATATGGTCATCAGCACCCGACAGTGCGTTTTCCCAACGGCTACGCCAAACCGGCTTCCATGTGGAAGAGGTTGTGGAGCGTGCCCGAGGCGGTAGGGGCGGGGCGCGGCATATAATCTGGCTCGCGACAAAAGCAGCAAATTAATTCCGACGAACCCCTGAAGGTAGTCGAAATCAGGATTGGTCTGAGATCGCTTCCCCTCCTGCTTCTTCCTCCAGCAGCACTGCCGAATCGCCGTTTGCGGAAAGCCTGATTTTGTTTCCCTCGACGGCAGCGATCAATCCGGTCGACAGATAATGATGATGGTCCTGGTGAGAACCGCTGTCGGCTTTAGTAAGCTTGATGCGATGTTCTTCCACCTTGTCGACGGTTCCAATGTGGACTCCATCGGCGCCGATCACTTCCATATGTTCACGAATTTGGCTCAAGTCCGTCATGCTCGTTCTCCTGATATCGTTTCCGCTGAACGATCAGAATGCCGGTTCGATCCCGCTATAGGAAGTTCACAACTAGCCGGCTGCCTGCGGAGCCCACTGTCGTGGTCATTCTACGCGGGCCGCGCTCGCGGCTGCGGTCGACGACGCCGTGGCCTCACGGATCAGGCCACGCAGCCACGTTAGTCCCGCGTCCTTCCCCTGTTTTCTATGCCACAGCATCGCCAAGTCTATGCCTTCGTCCTTATCGTCCGGCTCAATGATAACAAGCGAGTCGCGGTTCGCGTTTTTCAGCGCGAAGAAACGTGGAACCTGAGCGACTAAGTCAGTTCGTCCCACAATCGCGGTTGCGGTCAGCGCATCGTACACCGTGGCCGCAATGGGATCGCCGGCCTCGGATGAAGACGAGCCATCTGGACCGAGCCCTGCAACGACCCGCCGCTCCAGGCCGCCCTCGGACAGAATGGCACTGGCCCCGTCAAACGACTTTCCCACTGCAATCGCGAGCCGTGGATGCGTGGCGATCTGCGCCAAGCTGACTGGAGGGCGAGCAACCGGATTGTGCACGCTCGCAATCCAGACGAGTTCTTCGCGATACAGCGGTTCCAATATTGTGCGGGCGGGCACCTTCCCGAAGGCGCCGAGCGCCAGGTCTACCGCTCCCTCATCAAGCGCAGCGGCCAGATCAGAGCCGGGAACGACAATGCGGAATGAAACGCCCGGCGCTATGGCGCGGGCCCGGGCCATGATGTCGGGAATCAACAGGGCGCAGAAATAGGAACCTGCGCTGATTGCAAAGCGTCGTTTCGCAGTTGCCGGATCGAACAGTGATGGCGACAGTGCGTCGCGAAATTGGAGCAGGCCTTGGCGTATGCCGGGCGCGATCTCAATCGCCCTGGCCGTCGGCTGCAGGCCCCCGGAGACGCGAACGAACAGCGGATCGCCAACCGATTGGCGCAACCGCGCGAGAGCATGGCTGATCGCGGATTGTGTCAGGCCCAGCCGATTTGCGGTCCGTGTGACGCTGCGCTGTTCAATGAGCGTGTCGAATATGCGCAGAAGATTGAGATCCAGTTCGTTCATGAATGACGTTCATATCTCATCTGCCAAAAAGTCATTCGATTTCTTTTCTGCACCGCACTACCGCACGTTTGCGTCCGAAGACGACAATTATGAGGACATCAAACGTGACCAGAATGTCACAGAATTTTAATTCGAAAGGCCAGATTGAGGGTCACGACGTCCTGGGCGACGAATTGATCGAGGAAGAAGAAACACTGATGCGAGGGGCCAAGGTTCGCAAGCCCCTGCTAATCGCGGCCCCGGTGGTGGTTCTGATCGTGGCGCTATTCGTCTATCTTCATGGCGGCCGCTATGAAACCACGGACAATGCCTATCTTCAATCCGGTCTGATTTCGGTTTCATCGAACGTCGGCGGACAAGTCATATCAGTCGATGTCCGGGAAAATGAGACGGTTGAGAAGGGCGATGTCCTTTTCCGGATCGATCCCAGATCATATCAGACCGCAGTGGATGAGGCCGAAGCCCAGCTTGCTGCGGCCAGAACGCAGGTTCATTCGCTGCGCGCCAACTTCCATGAGCACGAGGCGGAGACCAAGGCCGCCGAGAACCGGCTCCATTACGCTGAGGGCGAAGCCGCAAGGCAGAAGGAATTGCTGGCCGAAGGCATCTCGTCCCAGGCCCAATATGATCAGGCGGTGCTTGCCGTCCAGACAGCAAAACAGTCCATCCAGACGGCGCGACAGCAAAGCGAGAGTGTCCGGGCGACATTATCGGGCCATGTCGATGCACCCGCTGAACAGCAGCCGGAGGTGCAGCGGGCACAGGCAGCGTTGGATCGTGCGCTGCTCAATCTTGGTTATACCACTGTGCGGGCTCCCCAAGCAGGCATTGTCACCAAGGTTAATCAATTGCAGGTCGGCGATTTCGTCAGCGCGTCCAGGCCGGTGTTCACTCTGGTCGGACAGCGCCTTTGGGTAGAAGGCAACTTCAAGGAAAATCAGTTGCGCTATATGCGCCTCGGCCAACATGCCGAGTTCAAAGTCGATGCTTTTCCCGACCTTGAACTCAAGGGACATGTGGAGAGTTTCAGCCCGGGCACCGGGAACAGCTTTTCGCTGCTCCCTCCGGAGAATGCGACCGGCAACTGGGTCAAGGTGGTGCAGCGGCTGCCGGTGGAGTTTGTTATAGATAAAGTGCCTGCAGGCATTCCGCTGCATGCGGGGCTCAGTGTAGAAGTCACCGTCGATACGGGGCATCAACGTCACATCTTCGGCTCGGATACGGCGCCCGTGACCCCCGCAGCGCGATGACCCCTGCCTATCCCCAACCGGGCACCCGGCGGCTGATCACCATGTCGATCATGGCGGCATCCATGATGAATTCGCTCGATAGTACGATCGCCAATGTCGCCCTGCCGCACATTCAGGGAAGCGTTTCGGCATCGCAAGAGCAGATCACCTGGGTGCTGACCTCCTACATCGTTGCTGCCGCCATCTTTACGCCGCTCACCGGCTGGTTGGCAGGGCGTTTCGGCCGTAAGAGGCTCATCCAGTTCTCTATCGTTGGCTTCACCCTTGCATCGGGGCTGTGTGGGATCGCTACGAACCTTAGCGAGTTGGTGATCTTCCGCCTGCTGCAGGGCGTTTTCGGTGCTGCCCTGGTTCCGATGAGTCAGGCGATCCTGCTCGATATCAACCCGCCGGAACGTCATGGCCCTGCAATGGCGATCTGGGGCATGGGTACGGTGCTTGGTCCCATCATCGGACCTGCGCTTGGCGGCTGGCTCACCGACAATTTGACCTGGCGTTGGGTGTTCTACATCAATCTGCCGATCGGCATTCTCGCTTTTCTGGGCACGTCTGCTTTTCTCAGTGAAACGCGTGACGCCGAGCGATTCAAGCTTGATCTGGTGGGTTTCGTCACGCTTGCGCTCGCCATTGGAGCGTTGCAGATGATGCTGGACAGGGGGCAGCAGAAAGACTGGTTCTCATCACTGGAAATCTGCATCGAAGCGGCGGCATCTGCATTCTTCCTGTACCTTTTTGTCGTCCACATTCTGACAACACGTCGACCCTTCATCCATCTGGCGCTGCTCAAGGATCGCAATTTCCTTTTTGGATCCTTGCTGGGATTTTTTCTTGGCGTACTGGTTTTTTCGGTGCTGGCGCTTCTTCCGCCGATGCTGGAAGGGCTGATGGGCTATCCGGTCGTGCTCACTGGCCTTGTTACCGCACCGCGCGGCATAGGAACGATGATCGCGATGGTCGTTGTTGGTCCCATGATCAAGAGAGTCGATGCACGTTACCTGATCCTCGCCGGACTCCTGCTGAGTGCATATTCATTATACATGATGTCCGGCTTTTCGCTTGGTATGGACGAAATGTTGATCATCGAATCCGGGTTCATACAGGGGCTGGGCACTGGCCTCATGTTCGTGCCGCTGTCCACAATCGCATTCGCTACGCTGGAGAGCCGCTTTCGCAACGAGGGTGCGGCGATGTTCACCCTGATCCGCAATATTGGATCGGCCATCGGAATTTCGGCGCTGCAGGCTATGACGGTCCGCAACGCCTCTACTGTTCATTCGCGGCTGGTCGAAGGAATCCGGCCTGATAATCCCGCCCTTTCCATTGCGGCGCCTGGATTTGACTTCAATGTGCCGGAAAGTGTGGCACGCATGAATGCTGAGATTACTCGGCAGGCGTCGATGGTGTCTTATATCGACGCCTTCTGGTTCCTCTTCATCGTGTCTCTGGCCGTGGCACCAATGGTCCTGTTGATGCGCCGCCAGCGGGGCACTGGTGATGAACGCACCACGATGCATCTGGATTGACTTGATATGCGAAAGCCACGCAATTTTCTGTTCTACCCCGGCGCTCTATGCGTCTCGATTGTGCTCACTGGCTGTACGGTGGGGCCGCAATTTGAACGTCCTGCTGCGCCACACGCGCAACGCTATACCGCTTCGTCGCTGAGCGACGTCAAGGGAGGTCCGCGTGCCGTTCTGGGGGAAGGTCCTGCAATGCGCTGGTGGGAAGCGTTTGACTCACCAGAACTGAATGCGCTGGTGGAGCGCGCCATTGCCCATAATTATAGTTTGAAGGCGAGTAACGCGACGCTTGAACGCGCGCGCCAGCGGATCGCTGTGGTGGCGGGCAAACAACTACCGCAGGTGGATGCGAATGCGCGGATGGAACATGAGCAGATAAATCTGGCCGGTTCCGGCTTCGAACCTGGAGCGCTGCCGGGGCTGGCGAGTAATCCGGAATTCGACCTCTATACTGTCGGCGGCGGCATTTCCTACGATCTCGACCTGTTCGGCGGCACGCGCCGCGAACTTGAGCAAGTCAGCGCTCAGGCGGAATCGCAACGCTATCAGACAGAGGCAGCGCATCTCACCGTCGCCGGACGCGTAGTCAATCAAGTGCTGACGATCGCGGGGATTCGCGCCCGCATCGCAACCGCCGACGCACTGATCGCCGAGGATCAACATAATGTCGACCTCACGGAAACGCGACGGCGCGCGGGCGAAGGCACGCTGACCGAAGTGCTGAATGCGCAGGCCCAGCTTGCCAATGATCGGAGCGAACTCCCCCAATTTGGCCAGCAACTTGCCGAAGCCCGCAATATGCTGGCCATTCTTGTCGGCGTGGCGCCAGCCGAACTTGGCCCGACGGAGTTCGACCTGACCAGTTTCGCGCTTCCTGCGCAGGTGCCTGTGACGTTACCTTCCGCGCTCGTCCACAAGCGTCCGGACATCCTTCAGGCAGAGGCCGATCTCCAGGCCGCTACCGCTGCGATCGGCGTTGCGAAGGCCCGGCTCTACCCCGACATCAGGCTCGGCGCGACGCTGACACAGGGCGCTCCCGATCCCGGCGATGTGTTGAGCAGCGCGTTCCGCGGCTTCGATATTTTCGCCGGATTGACTGCTCCGATCTTTCACGGCGGCACGCTGAAGGCTGAACAGCGGGAAGCAATGAGCGCTGCCCGCGCCTCTGCGGCCACATATCAGCAGACGGTGCTCGAAGCGTTCAGCCAAGTTGCGAACCTGCTCCAGGCGATCAACAGTGATCAGCTTTCGATGAACAATCAGCAACAGGCAGTCGATGTGGCAGCCCGCTCCCTGCACCTGTCGCGGCGTAGCTTTCAGGTTGGCAATTCAGGTCTCCTCCAGGTGTTGGAATCGGAACGGCTTTATCAGCGCGCCACATCAGGCCTGGTAGAAGCCAAAACCCGCCAATACCTCAATGTCGCCCGGCTGTACGTTGCCACAGCCGGAGGTTGGAGCAGCCAGGCGATGTCTAACGCCGATGAGGTGAGCCGCGCAGGAACTCAGTTGAGGTTGGCTGGTTCATAAAAGGAACCACATGGAAGAGCAGGATGACCGAGAAAAAGGCCGAGAAACCTGATCATGCCGAAACGGAAACTTTATATCCCGCCTTGCCGCCGGATATCGATGACGCTGTTGCAAGGGTTCTGGAGGCAGCGTGCGACCGCAACTTGATGCTGGCGACGGCAGAGAGTTGCACCGGAGGCCTTCTTGCCTCGCTTCTGACTGACGTCGAAGGCGCCAGTCACGCATTCGAGCGCGGCTTCGTGGTGTATAGCGAGAAAGCCAAATGCGAACTTCTTGGCATTCAGCAGGCGGACATCACCCATTGCGGAGCGGTGAGCCGCACTGTCGCCATTGCTATGGCGAAGGGTTCAATTCATAGTTCTGAAGCGGACATTGCGCTTTCGATCACTGGCTTTGCGGGGGACGGGGACGAGCCGGGGCTGGTCCATTTCGCCTGCGCGCGACGAGATGGCTATGTTGTCCACCGTGAGGAACATTTCGGCGATATCGGGCGTGGGCCCATACGCCTCAAATGCCTTCGTGTGGGGCTTCAAATGATGAGCGAGGCGCTTGCGTGATCCCGGATAGCTTTCAATCCATTCACGCTCACGGTCTGGTCCGCATCGCAGCGGCAACGCCGAAGGCCAGCACGGGCGACGTTCAGGCGAATGTCGATGCCACGCTCGATCTGGCGCGCCTTGCCAGTGACAAGGGCGCTGATCTGGTCCTGTTTCCCGAACTCAACATCTCCTCTTACGCGATAGACGATTTGCATCTTCAGGATGCGATGCTTTCTGCCGTTGAGACAGGGATCGAGCGCATCGTTGCGGAGAGCGCGGAACTGTCGCCCGTTCTGCTATGTGGCGCGCCCCTGCATCGGGCAGGCCGGCTTTACAATTGCGCAGTGGTGATTTCCCGGGGCCGCATTCTGGGCGTAGTTCCCAAGAGTTTTATCCCCAATTATCGCGAATATTATGAAAAGCGCTGGTTTGCATCAGGCGCTGGGCTTGCAGAACTGGACATCAATGTAGCAGGACAGACGGTGCCGTTTGGCACTGACCTCCTGTTCGCCGCCAGCGATCTGCCAGACTTTATCTTTCACGCCGAAATCTGTGAGGATTATTGGGCGCCCAATCCGCCTTCCACGGCTGGAGCATTGGCCGGGGCGCTCATCCTTTGCAATCTGTCGGCCTCGAACATCATCATAGGCAAGGCTCGGGATCGCGCTCTGCTCTCCGCGGCGCAATCGATGCGAACAGTGTCAGCTTATGCCTATTCCGCCGCAGGCCCGGGGGAGAGTACCACCGATCTGGCCTGGGACGGTCAGGCGATGGTTCATGAACTTGGCGTGCTGTTGGCGCAATCCAGTCGCTTCGGTGACGATCCTGAAATCACCTACGCGGATATTGATGTGCAGCGCCTCCGCCTGGAACGGATGCGCACCGGCACGTTCAACGATGCCGCTGCTGCTGCCGAACACCCGGAACGGCGCTTTCGACGGGTTGCCTTCGACCATCAGCCGACATTGGATGACATAGGATTGGAGCGCGTCATCCGCCGCTTTCCTTTTGTTCCCAATGATCCCGCCCAGCTGGACGAGGATTGTTATGAGGCGTTCAACATACAGGTGGAGGGCCTAGCCCGCCGTTTCCAGGCGACTTCAGGCAATCACATGATCATTGGCGTGTCCGGTGGGCTGGATTCCACCCATGCCCTGATCGTTGCGGCCAAGGCTTGCGATCGTCTCGGTCTCCCGCGCTCGACTATCCTGGGATTCACCATGCCGGGCTTTGCCACCGGTGAAACCACCAAGTTCAACGCCTGGGCGCTGATGAAGGCGCTTGGCATTGAGAGCGCGGAGATCGACATTCGTCCCGCTGCCCGACAGATGCTGGCCGATATGGATCACCCCTTTGCACAGGGCGAGCCAGCCTATGACGTGACGTTCGAAAACGTGCAGGCGGGGCTTCGTACGGACTATCTCTTTCGGCTGGCCAACCAGAGGGACGGGTTCGTTGTGGGCACCGGTGACTTGTCCGAACTTGCGCTTGGCTGGTGTACGTATGGCGTGGGCGACCAGATGAGCCACTATGCGGCTAATTGCGGCGTGCCCAAGACGCTGATCCAGTATCTGATTCGCTGGTGTATACAAACGCACCAGTTCGATGCCGAAACCGACACGGTTTTAACGGCTATTCTCGGCACGGAAATTTCACCCGAACTTATTCCAGCCGATGCAAGCGGGGCGCTTCAGAGCACGGAAAGCAAGGTGGGCCCGTACGAACTCAACGATTTCTTTTTGCATTATATCGTTCGCTATGGCTTGCCGCCTTCCAAGATCGCTTTCCTGGCCTGGCACGCATGGCGCGATCCTGTAAGAGGGGCATGGCCGATCAATTTTCCGGAGAGCGCCAGGAACGGCTATGATCTTCCGACCATAAGGCACTGGTTGGAAAACTTCCTGTTCCGTTTCTTCCAGATTAGTCAATTCAAACGGTCGGCCATCCCTAACGGGCCGAAAGTTTCCGGCGGTGGCGCGCTCTCTCCCAGAGGCGACTGGCGTGCACCCTCGGACGGCACCGCGAGGATCTGGCTGGACGAACTGGAATCCGCTTTGCCGAGGGAGAGCTAATGCGCGGTCGGAAGTTCCTGCCCCTCAGAACGCAAGTGCCAGCACAATAGATTGCGCTTAGAGCCACACTCAGCCCGGGGTAGGGAAGAAGCGATCCACGACGTCCCTTGCCAGCCGGGCAGGGCGAAGCGTGTTGGCATCAAGGCAGCACCAGCGGGACTTCACTTCGGCTAACACTTCCTCGCCGCGCTTGATGACCGTCTCGTAAAAGGCGCTCTCCCGCTGTACCTTTTCCAGCATCACGGTGGCGACAATCTGATCCTCAAGAAAAGCGGGCTTGCGATAGGTGATCTCATGTTTGAGCGCTACCCAAAGGTGAGCAGCCACCGCATCCGGGGGCGCTATGCGCCTCCAATGGCTGAGAACGGCGGCCTGTACCCACTTCAGGTAGCTTGCGTTATTCACATGCCCCATAAAGTCGATGTCGGCGGGCTCGATACTCACGGCGAAATCATGGGGAACTGAGGAGCCCATCCCCGGAGAATAGCATGATTCGCCGATTATTTCGATTGCTGGCTTAGGGAACCTCTGGAATGAGAATTCCCACACGGCGGCGAAGAGCGCATTTAAGCCGAACGCCACCAGCGCGGCACCGATGAGCCCGCCAAAACATGGGTGATCTTCTGCATGATTGATCCTTCAGGCGGCAGCGGCATGGGCTTCAGCTTGTCCGGGCGCTCTGCATTGGCTGGAACAAACCCATCATCCCATTGTTTTCAAAGGCAGTTTGGGAACTGAGGTTCAGCTGGCTGTACCAATTTGAGCAAGGCGTTCGCGATCATATGTGCTGTAGAGGCCGTTTTTCCTTTTGTGCCGGTCGGTGCGCAGATCACTGCGACGCATGGCGGGGCGACGGACCGGATCGCGCTTGCAGTTCCCGTCACGGCTTCCATAAGTGGCCGCTGCGGCTTCAGCACCCCGCCGGACACGAACGTGGAACTGGGCAATCTCGAGGCAGGTTTCAGCCGAGACATTCCTTTCGTTCTGCAATGCAACACGCCAATGCGCCTTGCAATGGTATCACAGAACGGCGGCCTCAAGGTGGCGAGCGCTCCGCCAGAGGGCTTCACAAACCTGCTCGACTATACAGTCACGCTTCATGCGGTCGGAACGGGCGGCACCAGCATCGTCGCGTCCTGCAGCGCATCGTCGCTGGCTGCCGCAGCCATCCCGCCGTGCAGCTTCCGCGGCACTGCTTCAGCAACGACCGGTCTGCGGCTCTCCGGCGTCAGTCACAGCGAACAGGGTTCCTACCTCCGGGTATTTGCCCCGCCCACGTCCGGGCGAGTGCAGCTCATGGCATCGACCGAATACAAAGACGTTCTCGTCCTGACGCTGAGCCCATCAACCTGATTGAGACTGAGGCAGCACTGATGATGACATATTGTCCAGGGAGGTTGTGAAGATGAAACCGGCAATAGCAGCGACTATATTTGCGTCCATCGCAACAGTGGGGGCAACGGCCATCGTTACCGCGCCGGCAGCCGCTCAAACGGGCACCGGGCAAATCGGCATGCGCGGCTTCGTTTCAGCCCGTTGCGGCGTCAACGGCGAATCCGGCGCCTCCACAGCTTTCTCCGGTACCATATCGTTGGGAGAGCTGTCGGATGCCGAGGCCCGGCTGCGCTCCGCGCTGATCAATTCCACGTCAGGTTCTCCAGCAGGAACAATCGCCTTTCAGGCGGGCTGCACCGGCACGGCTGCAACAGTGACTCTCAGCGCTACCCGCCTTTCAACACCCAGTCCGGTTGCTGCGGCTGAAGGCACCGTCGGGTCCAATGACATTGATTACACGGCCCAGATCGCCATGGCGCTGACCGGCGGGGGCATAACCACTTTGAACTACACGACCGCGGCAACGCTGCCGGCTCCAAGCACGATCGCCGTTACTGACGGCTTTGCCTATGTTCCGGATAATTTTGAAATTCGCACATTCGGATTCAGGCCGGAAGGCGGCAATGACAGTTTTCTGGTGGCCGGTAACTATGACGCTGTCATTACGGTGACCATCACCCCTTCCTGATCATGAACCCGAATAATCGGGCAGTCGAAAAAGGTTGAAGGGAGGATAAAGTGCATCACGCAATTTTCAAAAGTGCAGCCATTCTATCATTTGCCATGGCGGCACTTCTCAGCTCTACCCGGTCCGTCCACGCCCAATCTGTGCAGCCGGTCATTCTTGACCTCCAGACAGCCGGACGGCAATCCACCCAGACATTGACAGTCAATAATACTCGCGCGTCGGCAATCCCGTCGAGTTACGCGTCGAAGGACTTGTATTTGACGCCAACGGCACCAGGGGGACGAGCCAGGATCCCGGTGATCTTGTTGTTTTTCCTGCCCAGGCAGTCATACAGCCCGGCCAGTCGCAAGTGTTTCGCGTCCAATATGTGGGTGATGCCGAACTGGACAAAAGCCGTCATTATTATGTCACCGTGGCCCAGCTTCCGGTTCAATTGCCGCAGGGGGAAACGGGCATACAGGTGCTCTACAATATTCAGGTAGTTGCCAGCGTGCAGCCGCGCGACGGCAAACCCGATCTGAAGATCACTGGCACAAAGATCGGCAGGAACGCAGATGGCCATGCTGTTCCTATTGTAACCGTAGCCAACAGTTCCGCCACGCACGGCTATCTGTCGCGCGGACGCCTCACCATCGTTCAGCGCGACGCATCGGGACGGGAGCTCATCCGGCAAACGCTGACCGGGCCCGATATACAGCAAGGTGCAGGCTACGGCCTGATCGGCGGGAATGAGATGCGCAGCTTTACCCTTCCGCTGGAGCTGCCCGCAGAGATCGGGACAATCGAAGCGCGCTTCGAGCCGGAGTCCCGCCGTTAGGGCCAAGCCACGGCATCTGCGCCTGCTCCTTGCCGGTTCGGTGTCGGGCGCTGCCGCCTGTGTAGCCCCGTTGGTCATGGCTCAGGCATCACCAACGCTTGCCCGGTCACCAGAACCCGCCCGACTGAACCTCAGCGGGCGCGCGCTGAGGATTACCGCGCCGCTGCTGCAGGGCGATATAAATTTGGGCGATGTAGACATGATGGTTGCACCTGACGATACCATCAGTCTACCGCCCCAGCGCCTGCTCGACCTGATGGCGACAGTTGTCGAGCCGAAGACGATGGACACGTTACGTTCCGCACTGTCCGGTCTGCCCTCGATCGCTCCGGGCGATCTGGCCGGGACGGGCGTGAGCATGGTTTACGACCCCCAGGCCCTGTCACTGAGGCTTACTTTACCCGATACCCTGCGAGCTGCGCGAAGTGTGCAGTTGGGCTCGATGAGCGCGGAGCCTGCCGGTACTTTCGATCAACCGGCCGATGTGAGTGCTTACGTAAACGCCCGCCTCTCCTGGGATCATGTCGCTCGTGGCCCCGACACGGGCTTTGCGGACCCCCTCATCTTTCTGGATGGCGCTGCCCGCATCGGCGGCGTGGTGGTCGAATCCGAAGGGATATGGCAACCGGGCACCTCCGCTCAGGATTTTGAGCGCTTCGGAACGCGTTTCATCTATGACGATGTGGATTCCGTCCTCCGCTGGACAGCGGGCGACATGTTGACGAGAGGCGAAGGCTTTCAGGCGTCGCTGCCCCTGGCGGGCCTGTCAGTGCAACGTTCCTATGGTCTATTGCAGCCATATCAATCGGTGCGGCCAACAGGCCGGCAGAGCTTCTTCCTGCGTCGTCCTTCCACCGTCGAGGTAATGGTCAACGGTCAACTGATGCGTCGTGTGAGGCTCGATCCCGGACCTTACGACCTCAGCGATTTTCCGACCGGCTATGGCGCAAACGACGTGCGCCTGAACATCGTCGACGACACCGGGAAAGCCGAGACACTGCGCTTCAACATGTTTTTCGATCAAAACCAATTGGCGGCGGGCCGCAGCGAGTTTGCGTTGTACGCCGGAGTCAAGGCACCACGGCTGATCGGCGGCATCAGATATACGGATGACTGGGCCGTTTCCGGCTATTACCGCCGTGGCATAAGCGACAAGTTCACTTTCGGTGTCAACGCCCAGGCTGAAGCCGGCACAGCGCTTGGCGGCCTTGAGGTCATTTGGGTGACACCCATCGGCATCCTGGCGGGCCACGCGGCCCTTTCCCGCGCTTCAGGTGAATTGGGTGCCGCAGGCATTCTTAACTTTCAGCGCGATTTTCCCAATGCGGAGGGTTGGGGCGGCACGCTCAACCTGACAGCGGAGCTATGGACCAGAAATTTCGCCGCGCCGGGTGGCCGTTCAGTCGATATTCCCTTCAAGCACCGGATTGGGGCGAGCTACAGTCAAAGTTTCGGCGAGGCATTTTATGCCGCAATCGACGTCCAGCATTCAAAAAGGATCGATCGCGGACCGGATCCGTTGATGATACGCGGCTCCTTTGGCTGGCGGCTGAGTCCCGATCTCAACCTCACCGGCGACCTTTTCCACCAACGGAACGTGAGTCGCGCCGGCAATGAAAGTGGCCTCAGATTGTCCCTCACCATGCGTCTTGGCTCTCGCTCCAGCCTGCAGGCATCTTACGACAGCGCCTACGGCACTTCGCGCCTGTCGTATCAGCGCAGCGCAGGCGAGGGCGTGGGCAGCTACAGTGCGGGTGCCGATGTGGAGCGCAGTTCAGCCGGGACCAATTTCAGCGGAAATTTCAATTACACCAGTAATCGCGCCGAATTTGCAGTCAGTCATCTGAGCAGTTTCGGCAAGCAGTTCGGCCTGCCGCGCGATGCACGCACCAATATCCGTGTCGCTACATCGCTGGCCTTCGCCGATGGCAGCATTGCCTTTGGCCGCCCGGTGCAGGATAGCTTCGCCATCGTGACCGCCCATGAAAGTCTGGGCGGCGCACCGGTCATGGTTGATCCGACGGGGCAAAGCTACAGCGCCTCGACCGGGCGGCTCGGGCCCGCATTGAAACCGAACCTGTCTGCCTATTCGGAACGCACCGTCGCGATTACCGCCCCAGATGCACCCATCGGCGTGGATCTGGGGCGCGGCAGTTTCCGCCTGTTTCCGCCCTACCGCAGCGGCTATCGGCTACAGGTCGGCTCTGAATATTTCATCAGCGCGGCGGGGCGGTTCCTGAATGCTGAAGGCCAGCCGCTCTCATTGATTGCTGGTGAGGTGACGGAACTGGCTGAGCCGGAACGTGAGAAGATTTCTGTGTTCACCAACGCCGCAGGACGGTTCGGTATATCTGGCCTGCGACCGGGCCGCTGGCGGATCATCATGCTGACAGAGCCGCCCCTCACGTATATTCTTGAAGTGCCTGATGACTCTGCCGAGGTCATCAATACCGGCGATTTGGTGCCAGCTTCGGAGGCAAGATGAAGCTCACTCCCCGCTCCAGCATTTTGCTCGTGCCAATGTGCGCCTGCGGACTTGCTCTGTCAGCGCCTGCGGCGGCTGAGACCTGCGGCGTTTCCGGCGCGACCACGGCAAGTATCGGCACATATAATCCATTTTCCAGCACCGGCTTCAATGAGGTGTCCATAACACTCACGCTGAACAGGCTCACACAGCCAGACGGTGGCAAAACCCGCAGCGTAAACTTTTTCCTTGTTGAACCTGCGGGGCAGACCGCACTCGACATCCGTTATCAAGGGCGGAATGTCGTGCATCCCCTTTCGCAGGCACCACGGCTTTCGCTGAATTCGCCAGCGTCCGGCACTATCTATTACAATTTCAGTTCACCCAATAATCCCGACAGCGTGTCCCTGCCTCTGGTCATTAGCGTCCCTGCGGGCGTCGATCTGACAGCGGGGCGACCCCTTACCTTTGATATAGCTTATATCTGCGACGCTGTGGCTGGTATGGATCGGGTCGAGTTTCGGATGATCCTGGCTCAGGCACTCACCGTCAGGATCAATGTGGCCAGCGCGCTTCAGGCAAGCTGGGCGGGCCCGGCCCTCAATTTCGGAGAGATCGGCGATCTCGACAATGTTGCCGCGTCTCAGCGCAGTGTTGAGGGTGCAGTCAGAGTCGCAAGCTCCGGTCCCTACAAGGTGCGCGTCAGTTCGGCCAACGGCTACCGCATGACCTATGCTGGCGGGTCGCCCGACAATCCCCAGCAGCGGATCAACTATTCGGCTAGCTTTCTCGGCAGCATCGCCTCACCGCAGTCTCCGACAACATTAACAGCTCTGTGCAGCCGGGCCGGACTTTCGGGCGAGAATTTGCCGCTCCGGGTGCGCCTTTTGGAAGGCGGCAGCGACAAGGTCGCAGCACCTGAATATAAAGATACCCTGACGATTACGGTTACGCCTCTGGCGGCCTCATATAGCGGTGCCGTGCAGGACTGTCCCTAATGACCGGCACCAAACGGGCCCAACCTACAAACCAGGCTGCATGCGCATGGTCACAGCTTGGGGGGCGGCGGCGCTTCCGTCGAATTGTAGAATGAGGTTGCGCTTGCGCCGATCAGGATGCGCCGACTGGCTGATGAGCGTGCGTCCGGAAGGATCAAGCATAACCGGTGCGTTATCGACAACTGCCAATCCCTGTATACCGGCAGCATGTTCCAGCCACACCTGATAGCTGCCGCCGTTGCATATTTCCTCCAGCGTACCGACGAAACGAACTGTCCCGGAGATGCCCTCCTCCGGATGCAGGTCTGGCGCTGAGGCCTGACAAATCACTGGCACCCAGCCTTCAACGCTGACAACGCTTTGTACTCCACTAGCGTCCTGTGCAATGACAGGCGCGCCGACAAACGCCAAAACCGCCAGCAAGAAAGAGGAGGCGATCACGTTGACCTTCATTTCGGCACTCTGCATCTCGGCACGTTGCCTTTCTGGAGCTGACAACAGAACGCCTGGCAAAAGGCTCATATCCGCAAACCCGGAAGTTGTTCCTCCATTAACGGCGCTGCCGTCGTAACCTTAAGGGACTGGCACGATGACAGCGAACTGCATCGTCGGCTCAACTTCGGCCATCGTCCTGGACGCAACGACGGCAACGCGTCGGTTAAGGGCGATATGAATCTTTAGGTCGCCCGGCAGTCCTGGACTGCTCAAGTCTCCAGCATCTCGCTGATCTTGTTAGCAAGGTCCGTCATCACGAAAGGTTTGGTAATTACCTGCATTCCGGGCTGGAGATGGCCGTTTCCGACGGCCGCGTTTTCCGCGTAGCCCGTCACGAACAGAACCTTCAAATCGGGCCGTGACTCTCGAGCCGCGTCAGCGATTTGGCGACCATTCATACCCCCAGGCAGCCCCACGTCGGTGATGAGCAGATCAATCTGGATGTCCGATTGAAGGATCTTCAGCCCAGAGGGGCCATCATCGGCTTCAATTGCCGTATATCCTGCCTCCTCCAGAACTTCGACGATCAGCATACGTACGGTCGCCTCGTCGTCTATCACCAACACTGTCTCACCCGCACCCATTGCGACAATGTTGCCATCCATGGAATCGTGCTCGGGCGTCAAATCTCCGACGAACCGGGGAAGATAGAGGCACATGGTGGTGCCCTCGCCTACTTCCGAATAGACGCGTACCTGCCCCCCCGACTGACGCACGAAACCATGAATCATTGAAAGGCCCAGACCGGTCCCCTGACCAATGGGTTTGGTGGTGAAAAAGGGATCGAAGATGCGGTCGGCAATTTCCTTCGAAATACCGCTTCCGGTGTCAGTGACGCAAATTGACAGATATTGGCCCGGCGGCAGGTCGCGTTCGCGAGAGGCCCGGTCGTCAAGCCATTTGTTTGCGGTCTCAATCGTGAGTCGACCGCCGTCCGGCATAGCATCGCGCGCATTGATCGAGAGGTTCAGGAGTGCGCTTTCGAGCTGCGCGGGATCGACCTTGGTGAGCCATAGGCCGCCGGCGCCAACCACCTCCACCTTGATCTGCGGCCCTACCGTGCGCCGGATCAGGTCTTCCATGCCGAATATCAGCCGGTTCACGTCCATCGGCTTGGGATCGAGCGTCTGTCGGCGCGAGAAGGCAAGCAGGCGCTGGGTCAGTGCCGCGGCTCGTTGAGCCGACGTTTGCGCTCCCTGGATGAATCGCTCAATACCCTCAGTCCGTCCCTGAGCCAGTCGGCGCTCGATGATCTCCAGGCCGCCGCTGATCCCGGCAAGAAGATTGTTGAAGTCGTGGGCAATACCCCCCGTCAGCTGTCCTACGGCTTCCATCTTCTGCGCTTGGCGAAGCGCCTCATGCGCTTGCGTCAGTTCGGCGGTGCGCTCGAGCACACGGTGTTCAAGTGTCTCGTTCGCTTCCTGAGCCCCACTGATGAGCCGCGAGTTTTCGACCGCAATAGCGGCTTGGGCGGCGAGGCCGACAATGATCTCCTCGTGCCGTGCTGTGAACCGAGCAGCCTCAGAATGCCCGAAAAAAAGGCCGCCGATTACTTCGCCCTCTCGAGAGATGACGGGTACGGCGAGATGGCTTGTAACCGGTAGATGCCCTTCGGGCATGCCCTTGTTCGGTGCGTTGTGTCCGTATCGAGGATCAGCCTTGATGTCGTCGGAGCGGACAACCCCTTCTCCGCGGAAGGTCGGTGCGAAAATGGCGGTATTGCGCGGCATCGGGAATCTGGCGAATGCCTCGCGCGGTACACCGGACAGACTGTACAGCATGTAGCTCTCGCCTGATCGATCGGCGACATTGTAGAAGAACGCACCGACCTCCGCCCCAGTTAGCTCCACGCCTGCATCGGTCACGAGCTGAACGATGCGTTCCAGATTCTTCTCCGCCACTGTGGCAGATGCAATCCGGTTCAGCGTCGCCAGCGCCCGGGTCTCCTCGCGTAAAGCTTCTTCGGCAACGTGGCCCATCGTAACGTCGAAGCCTTCGCAGAAGATGCCGTCAACACGACCGCTTTCGTCTTTCACCGGTTCATAAATGAAGTCCAGATATCGCTGCCCGGATTGCGCGCCCGGATAATCAAGCCGGATTGGTAGCCGTTCAGCGACAAAGCGCTCCCCGGTCGCGTAGACTTTGTCCATCCATTCGTAAAAGCCCTGACCCTCGAGCTCCGGAAACGCTTGACGAACTGTTTTGCCCAGAAAGTCTCTATCTCCAAACATACGCCTATAGGCGTCGTTGACGAATTCGAATATGTGATCGGGCCCCCGAAGAATTGTGATGAAGCCTGGCGCCTGCTGGAAGAGCCGCCGCTGGCGAGCCGCCTCGGCTTCACGATTGCGCTCGTAAAGAATGCGTTCGGTCGTCTCATGTCCCTGATTGAACACGCCCGCGACAGCGCCGCTCTCCCCCCGGATCGGAGTGAAACTGTAGTTCCAATAGGTCTCGCGAACGGCACCATCTCGGACCATGGGAAGCATCCGGTCGAAAGTCGAGAAGCCCTCGCCTTCGGCGATCACCTTTTCAAACTGTGGTCCGATTACGTCCCAGATGTCTGCCCATACTTCTCGGGCTGGCCGCCCTAAAGCCTTTGGGTGTCGCTCGGCCGGGACGGGAGCCCATGCGTCATTGTAGAGGAGGCGCAGCTCCGGCCCCCAATAGATGGCGGTCGGAAAGCTGGAATGCAGGCAGATACTGAGCGCGGAACGCAGCGATTGCGGCCATCCGCCGGGAACGCCAAGCGGGGTAGCAGCCCAATCGAAGCGGCGGATGCGGTCTCCCATTTCTCCGCCGCCAGTAAGGAAGTCTAGAATTTCTGGTAATTCTGGCATCGCACGGTCCGTTTCAACTGCTTAGCTATTTTCTCTCGACAATGAGAGAGGGCGTAGAAAGTTCTGAATTGACGTCCTCTTACGCCGCCAGGAACGGCATCTGAACAATCGGCCAATTACCAGACGCATATCCGCGAGTTCGGAAACCGCTCGGCAACCGGAGAATGAGACGATGTAGCGCGCGTATCTGGCCGCGTGAAGCAGGAATCCGCTGGCGAGGCAGGCCACGGACGCTGGCTGTGGGCAAGATGTGCAGCGCTTTAGAGCGAAACGACAGCGGGATATCACCGTCGTTATCCCTATCGCGCTCACCCGCTCAAGGCCGCCGCCTATCGCACGCGGAGGGCTGAGGCGTTGGGGATAGAATGGACCCAAACCCCGATCGCGACCTTGTCAGCGCCCAGAGGCAAGGCACATCCCTGCATATATCGCGGTTTTGTGTTGCAGGATGTTCGACCAATGCCAAACAGTCCGTGCTCGTAACATGGCTGCCGCGCGCTTGGCGCAGGCGCAGAGATTCGCGATCTGATTATGGTGGGCAGGGTCGAGGTTTTCATCGTGAAGGGAATTGGCACTTTCATTGCTGATAAGATGGAAGGTGAGTGGAGTGCTCAATCAGCGAAAGGGCGGCAGTGCGCCGCCCTTTACGTTCTACCAGATATATGGCTGCCCGTAGTAGCCATAGACCTGCTCGCCATAAGCCCGATCAAAGCGCGGCTCTGCTCCCGAGCGATAAGAAGGAGCTTTTTCGAGCATTGCTTTATCGAGATCGACGACATAGCCGCCCTGATCAGTGTCGTAGGTCAATACTTTCCAAGGTAACGGGTGATAGCTTTCACCAATCCCTAGAAACCCGCCGAATGACATGACCGCATATTCAACGGTGCCCTCGCGCTTGTTGACCATGAAGTTGTAGACTGAACCAAGTCGTTCGCCTTGCCGATTGTAAACCGCTGTGCCTTCGACCTTGTTAGAGGCGATGAGACGATTGGTCTCGTCCGTTTCGGTGGCGTCCTGGGCCATATGCATTCTCCTTTACCTTGTCATCAACGCGGGGCGAGCAAATCGTGTCCACGCTTGCGATGGGCGGCGGCTCCTATGTGACGAACGTCAAAATGCAAGGAAGCCGCGCGCGCCCTCACCCGGGAAATGGTCTCTCCTTGAGCAAGGTTGCCAAGTGAGCCGCATTGGCCGCGAGCATCTTGGCAGTCTTGGCGACCGGCTCGGGTGTTTCGGCCAGATCCTTGAAGTCCACCGATCCCATCGCCTCGCCTACCCAGTAGCAAGCCGCCACAGCCGGAATGGTCCAGCCAACATCATTCAGCGCCTGAAAGAGCTGGGCCGAAATGGCATGCGCACCATCTTCATTGCCCACGATCGCCACGACCGCAACTTTCGAGTAGCTGGGCATCCGTCCCTGATCGTCCGTTTCGCTGAGAAAAGCGTCCATCCGTTCCAGCACGCGCTTTGCTATACTCGAAGGCTGACCAAGCCAGACCGGCGTACCGAACACCAATATATCGGCGGTCAGGATCTGCGCGCGCAGCTTCGGCCAATCGTCACCTTCGCCCTCATCTGACGTGACACCGGGCAGGACGTTGTGATCGACGATGCGGATTGTAGGCGCGATCTCCACCGCTTTGTCCTTTAAGGCATTGTCAATCAGCCCTATCATCTTGTCGGTAGAACTCGGCTCGTCGGAGCTACGCTTCAGCGTGCAATTGATCGGTTGTGCCCTCAGCGTCATTATCGGCTCGTCCTTTCTTCATAAAAGGGTTTGCCCCTTTTTCAGGCAATCGGCGATTGACATGCTGCCGCCACGCCTCGGTCCAAGGATCGCATCAGCGGGATCGAGATGTTGGTCGAATACAGTCCATTCACTCTCTCGATAAACATAGGATCACGAAATTTGGGGATCACGAAATTTGGCTCCCAGGCGTGGGTTTGGGTGTGACGGCAAGCTCCGCCGCGAGTTTGTCGAGTTCGCCTCTGACAGACTCGAAGGTCGGGAGATTCTGCGTTTCGAGATGTTCCTCCAGCCCGTTTGCTTTGCTTCGCTCGCAAGCTTCGCGAAAAGCCAGAAGCATGGTGCCGGACGATCTCGCTCCTGTTATTCCGTCGCGCTCGACGGCTACGCGGCGTCTAACTTCCTCGACACCATCCCTGCGAAACACGGCATGATCGTCAGGATTGTCGTCCAGCACCGGCCGGAAAAGCTGCTGCTCCAGAAATTCCGCAATCCGCCGTCTGTTTTCAGCCTCGGCCATGTCCAAAATCCTCTCTTTAAATCTGCCGACGTGCGGTAAGGCGAGCTGTGCATTTAGTGCGTGCGAATGTCAGTTGCGCCGGATTCACGTAGCGCAGCACATACGACGTCCTTCTGGTCGTCTGAAATATCGATGGAGAGTTCGACCCTCCCATGTAATGCCGAGTCATCCCGCCGATCGGTTCCCGGATCACCCGCAGCCGCATCAGCTCCTGCCACTTCTGTACCAGCAGTGTTTTCATCCGTGGCTGATTGAACAAATATATCGGTACGTTCGACTCCATGCTCTTGAGTCAGATGCTCAAGCGCAAGGTCAGCCTCCCGCCGGGAGGAAAAGCACGCATTGATTGTCTGCATAGCCATGTTCTATGCTCCTTTCTTGTGACCGCCCGTGCGGTCTGCGTTCCGGTTTCCTTCGAGGCTTTCCACGTCCGTATTGCCGGTTGCTGCTTTGTTGGGATTACGGTCATCAGGCGTGGTCCGGTGACTTTTCGCGCCTTTGCTGCCTTCGCTTTGCTTCCGTTCCATGCTGGTCTCCTTCAATCTGATCAGTTGTTGGAGTCACGTTGCTCCCCCGTTCAACCGCCCGTTTGGACAGCAGTTCCGTCAAATGCCCGATTGAAGGAAAACGCCCGGAAGTGACGACAGTCATCACGTCCTCGGCACTGCGCACGGCAAGAACAAGCGACCAGCTTTTCTCCGCACGTTCGGTGGCCGAAATCGGCGTGCCTCTTCTTGATAGTTTGAGCGAGCGCATGTGCGGCACGGCTCAACCGAAGGCAGCTCCTCCGGGCGTGTGGGCGGGGAACCGCAATGATTGTGCCGCGCTTCGCCTGAAAGCCCCTGACATGATGCCCGACGATGACCAACGAAACTCTCGAATCGGTGAGCCGCCTCTTCCGAACAGCAACAGCAGGCGCCCGGCACGATCAAGCGCTGACCTGACCGTGCGAGGAGAGTTGTCGCGGCTCGGGACGACTCGAAAACAAGACTAGATTTCAACGGTCCAGTGAACAGAAGAAGGAGAGCAAGGATGCGCGAGAACATTGGTCAGGGCGATGCCGAGAACAATCTGCGCGATCCGACGGTCAGAGAGCATGAAGCCGAACGGGGCCAGCGTGTGTCCAATCCAAAGCCCGGCGATAAGGCGGAGATCGGCGGCGATGCTCGCGCCGTTGGTGAAGACCCCTCGCCCGACCATCGCGCGCGGGGCGAGACCTTGCGAACCGATCAGGCACCGCCGCTGGGCACAGAACAGGGATCATGAGCGATGACGGTCACTGGCTGGAAGCTCGATCCGGAAGAACGCGGTCGACTGCTTGAGCGGTTTCCGCCGGCTTGGCCCGACGTCATTGCTGACCATATCACGCTCAAGTCCGGTGCAGCGGCGCGCGAGCGGCTGCCGTGCGAAACCCACGCCGAGATCGTCGGCGGCATCGATGATGGCGAAGGTCTACAGGCAATGGTGGTCTCGATTGCCGGGACCACCGATCGGCCCGACGGCAGTACCTATCACATCACCTGGTCGCTCGACCGCAGCCGGGGTCGCAAAGCTGTCCAGAGCAATGACGTGATCGCCGCGCGGGGTTGGCGGCCGCTCGATGCGCCGGTTCCGATCCGGATCATCCCGGCGAGGTTCGGCTGATGCAGCTCTTCCTCGATTGCGATGGCGTGCTCGCCGATTTCGACCGTAGTGCCGAGCATATCCTCGGTATGCCGCCGCGCGCATTCCAGAAGCGCCATGGTCTGCCAGCCTTCTGGAAGCGGCTTGCCAAGGCGGGCGACTTCTATGCCACCCTGCCATTGCTGCCGGACGCGCGTCACCTGTTCCAGGCAGTTGCGCATCTCCATCCAATCATCCTGACGGGCTGCCCGCGCGGAAACTGGGCGGAGGCGCAGAAGGAGCGCTGGGTTGCCGAGCATTTTCCCGGCACGCAAATCATCACCTGCATGGCTGTCGACAAGCGCCGCCATGCCCAGGCTGGCGACATCCTCGTCGATGACACGCTCAAGCACCGGCATCTCTGGGAAGAAGCCGGTGGGACGTTCGTGCATCATCGCAATGCCGAGGACACGCTGGCCGAATTGCGTGCGCTCGGCTTGCCGGTGCGCGAGCCTCTTGAGGTGTCGGAGCATGACTGATTCTGGGAAGCTGCCCGAACGTATGATCGACATCCAGATCGTCCGGCAGGGGCAAAGTATAGCGAGCCTGGCATCAGGGAGGGGAGCGGATCGCTCGGTTCATTGACGGTTGGCAATGCATCTTGTCTCATGCTGCCTTGAGTGCACCATTCGAGGCTAACGCCGCGAAGTCGGCGGCGGGCATCGGGCGGCCGATGTGCCAGCCTTGTGCGACATCGCAGCCATAGGAACGCAAGAGATCCAGGATTTCGGCCGTTTCCACGCCCTCGGCGACCACCTTGAACCCAAGTTCATGCGCTAATTCAATCGTTGAACGGACCATCGCCTGATCGCTGCGATTGGACTCAAGCATCAGGATAAAGCTTTTGTCGATCTTGATCTCTCGTGCTGGCAAGTGCTTCAGATAGCTAAGGGTTGACTGGCCCGTCCCATAATCATCAATCGAAAGGTCAATGCCCAGCTCAGCCAGTCCTTCCAGGGCCGGAATTGCGGCATCCTGATTGGACATGGCGATCGACTCAGTGACCTCCAACGTGAGTATATGCGGCGCGACGGCGTAGTGAGTGAGAAGGGTTTTCACCTGCTTTGCAAACATCGGGTCTGCGGGCAGCAGTGCCGATACGTTGACTGCGACGCCTGCTTTCAGTCCGGCACGCTGCCATGCCTGCAAATCCTGCAGCGCCCGCTCCATCACATAAAGAGTCAGGTCCATGATCTTGCCGCCTTCCTCCAATATCGGAATAAAGGAATCTGGCGGGATCAAGCCCCTCGTCGGGTGATTCCATCTGACCAATGCTTCAGCCGAGATGATATGATCGGTATGGAGACTGTATTTGGGTTGATAGACTACCCGAATGTCCCCGGCGGCGAGGGCTCTGTCCAATTCACTTGCGATCGACAGACGCCAATCGCTTTCCCGGTCGAGTTCATCGCTATACCGTTCCCAACGCTCGCCGCGCGCCACGGCACGATCGCTGGCCAGCAAAGCGCAGCCCACCAGATCCTTTTCCTGGGCAGGGTCAAGCTTCACAATGCCAAAGGCGTAGGATAGTTCGACCTGCCTCCCGCCAATCTCGAAAGGCGCGCGCATGAAGGCTGCAGCGGCATCAATGGCATCGACCTGATCCGCCGCGTCCTCGATTTCAATCACCCAGGCGACGGCGCTATCCTCTATGCGGTAAATTTCGGCAGCGCTTGCAACAGCCAGCCGTTCCGAAATGCGTAGGACAAGCTCGGCGGCTCTATCCTGACCCATTACCCCCACGACTTCACCATGATTGGCGATGCGAAGCGCAATAAGCGAGCATCCGGCTTTGTCGCTCAGAATTTCGTCGAGGGCGCGGCGATTGGGCAAACCTGTGGCAGCATCGTAAATGCGCGAGCGTCTGGCGGATCGAAGCGCTGAAGCTGCTATGGACAACATCGCAGCCGTGACCAGAGCGACTTCGGCCGGGACTATTCCGACGGAGCCGAGTTTCGCCATTTCAGCTATGAGGGGCAGAGCTGCCAGCGCAAGAGATGCGCCCATGAAACCGATCGCGCGGCGCTTGCCGGGAAGTCGCAACAGGAATGGTATGGAGAGCAAGGATAGAAACAGGGGGAGCAGTGGGCCATGCGGGACGGGGCTTGAGCCCTGCAACAGTGTCTCGGCGGCCAGAAGCTGAATCACGGCACCAGGAATAACGCCATGCCTTGGCACTGGATACCGGTCTCCCATCTCAATGGCTGTCGCGCCGATCAGTACGGAGCGGCCCCGTAGTAATCCTGAGGGATATTTGCCCGTAAGGAGATCAATGAAGCTTACGCGCGGGATGGTCGAGGGAGAAATCGATCCGTCGATCGGGAAGACTGAACCGATCTGACCATTTGAAGCCGCAAGCGCAGCGCCCATGGATGGGCGGGGAACGCCCGCGATTGCCGTTCCGGTCGGATAAGACCGAACAAGACCGTCACCGTCGGCAAAAATATTGACTGAGGCGAGCTGCGCCGCTTTCCTGAAAGGGGGCAAGGGCAAATTCTCAAGAATTTTGTGGCCGCCCTGGGAAGCGGACTGCAAGAATGTTGGCAAGATTACCGGAACGCTGCTTTCACGAATGGCTTTCGCAAAAGTTGCGTCCTGCCGCGGCGTCGAACGCGCGGAAAATTCGACGTCGAAACCCATCGCTTGAGCACCCGCGCGTCCTAAAGCCTCTATGGCAAGAGCGTGATAGCTGCGAGGCCATGGCCAATGATCGAGAGCAGCCAATGATCGTGCATCTATTTCGACCAGCACCAACTTCCCCGTTGCGGGTCGGCTACGAATGGTGTCGCGCCACATTTGTGCTTGTCGCTCGGCGCCAAGTCCGAATCCGCTTATAGCAGCGGTCATACCCATGATCGTTGCCGCCGCGAGGATGATCAGCGTAGTTGTGCGACTCGCAGAACTCAGCGCACGGGTGAGGCGGCCTAAAATGCTGGACGGGGCCATCGTCGGCGACGTCAGTCCGGCAGTCCGACGCAGAGCGTCAATGCCATCCTCTTAGCGAACATTTCCATTTCCTTTGCCATTGTTCCCGGAATTGCCGTTCCCGTTCCCATTGCCATTGTTCCCGGAATTGCCGTTCCCGTTCCCATTGCCGTTGTTCCCGGAGTTGCCGTTCCCGTTCCCGTTGCCGCTGTTCCCGGAATTGCCGCTCCCGTTACCGTTGCCATTGTTCCCGGAGTTGCCGTTCCCGTTACCGTTGCCGCTGTTCCCGGAATTGCCGTTTCCGTTCCCATTGCCGCTGTTCCCGGAATTGCCATTCTCATTACGGCTTGGTACGCCTGCCTTGCCGGGGGCTTCTACGTCGATCGCCCGATCTGTCGGCGTCGTAGCGGCAGATGAAACCGCCGCCGCCATCGCGGGGCTGTCAGCAATCAGTCCGTCGCTGATCTTCGCCATTGAAGGCCGGTCTTCACTGATGGCTATATCGATCCGTTCAGGCCTGCCAATCTTGCCCGAAAAATCTGCTGCAGCCGCCGTATCAATTGCCTGCGCAATGACCTGAGCGCCGCCCGCCTGTCCTTCAGATGTTTGCGCCGCGCCGCCGGAGCTCTCTCCAGTTGGCGAGGGTGTGGAGTCTGGCGCTGCTTCCGGCGAAGCTGGCGCAGGCGGTGCATTCGGAGACTTTATCGACTTTGTGGTCTCACCCTGAACCTTGAGGACCGAGTGATCCGTGGCCCCCACAGTCGCGATAGCCCCAGGCAGGATCAGATCGCGGGCGCCGCCATCGAGCGTGGAGACTTCGACCGCTCCCTCTACGACTTGAACTGATGCACCGGTGCCGTCCACCGTTACGCTAAATGTTGTGCCCTTCACGACCGCCGCAAGATAGGGTGTTTGCACTCCGAAGTGCGGCGTAAGCTTTTTCTTTATGCTGAAAACAATGTTGCCGGCACTCTCAACAATCTGCCACAATCCACCGCTCTTTGCCGGGTCTGCGATTTCCAGACGTGTGTTGGGCGCCACGATAGCATATTCTTCACCGCGAACGAGCACGGCGCGGGCATTCGGACCGGTGATTACCTTGTCCCCGGTTTGAACTTTCTCACCGCGGACGGCTGGCTTGCTGCTGCCTTGATGGCTGACAGTGACACCGGAGGACGCTTCAGAAATCGTCCACTGAATCGGGCTTGCAAAGGCAGGAGCGGCGATTGCCGCCACCCCCACCAGACTGAATTTTATCCAATGCATGGCAATCCCCCACAAATGAGAGCCCGCCCATGGGCTCGGACAAGAAATCTTCGAGAATGATTTAGCACCTCCATGTAAAACCAATCTTAACGGAACAGGCTCAATACGCTCTCCATGATGTTTTTTCGTCCCAACTGGCCCATGAAAGTGGCCGCACTCGCGATTGCAACCTCTTCAGCCGCCGAAGCTGCCGTTCAGGTTCCTTTAGATCGCTCGGACCCGGGGATTGCGGCGACTTCCGCCGATGGCGGTGCTACGCCAGCCCAAGATGAGGAATCAGCCCCATCGCCAGCCCTGCAAACCCGGACGGATGAACGGCAGAACGTTCAGATCCCAGGCATATTTGCAGGCGCGATACGGATCGAAGGCGCCAGGAACACCCCTATGCCTGAACTGATGGAGGCCGCCTTGCCCTTCATCGGTCGCCGGCTCTCAAAGGACGATCTTCAGGCCCTGACCAAGGCCGTTTCGACGGTTGCGCGCAAGCATGGATACCTCTTCGCCAGCAGTTCCGTCCCGGCGCAGACGCTTGAGGCAGGCGTCCTGCATGTTCGCCTGGACGAAGGCCAGATAGATGAGGTGCGCATCGAGGGACCGCGCAATGCCTCCGTTGAAGCGATGCTTAGTCCCATGAAAGGAACTGCGCCGACCAAGAGCGAAATAGAGCGTCGCCTGATGCTGGCCGATGATCTGCCTGGCGTGGAGATAGGCAAGGTGCGTTTTGTTCGGGAAGAGGAGCGAGGGGTACTGATCGTTCCGGCCACGCGCAATAAATTCGCGGGAAGGGCCAATATCGACAATCGCGGTACTTCTGAGCTGGGACCGGTCAGAATGCAGTTGGCCGTCGATTTCAACGGTGTGATTGGCTCAAATGACGCGCTGACGGTGCAGGGAACGGTTACGCCCCTTCAGCCGCGCGAGTTGCAAGTCGGTTTTGTTCGATATGCCCTCCAGGTCGGAACGGCCGGAACGGAGCTTGCAACCTATGCCTCTTATGGGCGAACGCATTCCGGCGGTTACTGGCGCGCTTTCGATGCGAAAGGCGAAAGTTTCATAGCGGGCGCTTCCGTCACTCACCCGCTGATACGCGATCGAAAGGTCAGCCTGTGGCTCTCGGGCAGTCTCGATTATTATTCCGTCGACCAATGGACGTCAGGCAGCTCGGTGCGGCGTGATCGCCTTACAACAGCCAGTGCCTCACTTAACGGCTACGTCCCCATGGCCAGCGGCAGGCTGCGCGCCGGTGTCGGGATTACGCAGGGGCTATCAGTGCTGAATTCCACGCAGGAGGGAGACCCGCTGGCCTCACGGATTGGTGCCGACGGCCAGTTCACATCCTTTAACGCCTGGGCAAACTGGACCGGCGATCTTTTTGGGCCGTTCAGCGCGCGTCTTGCGGCTGCGGGGCAGCTTACCAGTTCGCCGGTCCTCGCAATCAACCAGATTGCCATTGGTGGTTCCTATTTTGGCCGCGCCTATGATTATAGTGAGCGGGCGGGTGACAAAGGCCTGCTAGGCTCTGCGGAATTGAGTGCCAAAGTGTTGGACCGCAACAGCGGCTTTATCCGATGGGCTCAGCTTTACGCGTTTGCCGATGCGGGAGAAGTCGACAATCTTGAAAACAGCTATGGCACCGGCAGCTTGTACTCGGCCGGTGCTGGTGCGCGGCTGGATTTTGCGAACCGGCTGTCCCTGGGGATCGAAGCTGCTTTCCCGATCGACGAGGTCCGGTATGAAACGGGCAATATGAATCCACGCATTTCGTTCAGTCTGGGTGCCTTATTCTAGGACTCTTTTTGGCAAGCTCATCAAGACCCTTGCTAGAGGGTGCATCCCGCCTCAGCTCGCCGCCGCACATTCGCCAACTTGCTGTTTTGCGCTCCAGCGCCCCATAATCGTTCCGAAGAATAAGCTCGGCTCTGCCATTTGGCACGTTGGCGAAATAGGTCTTTTGGCCCCTCGTTCGAGAGCGCCCCAATGGACGCCCTGCTGGCTAACTCATGTTAACTCTATTGCGGGAACGCCGCTTCTCCTGAACCGTTCGAGGCGCAGAGGCGCCCCTGCAGGGGCAGTTCAGGAGAGAGACATGAGCTTTAATCCCCTTGCCGAACGCGGCATTCCGCTGGAGCGGCAGTTCCGCAACTGGTCGGAACTTAACGTTCAGCCCTATGATACACGCGCTGTCCACCCCTACACCCGTTGCCGCGTCATTGCGATGAACGGGATTGAGGTGGAAGCGGCGATGAATTCCCACCAAATGTCGCGCCACACCGTTGACGTGGGACTGAAGCAGACCTTGGCTTTGGTCCGGCGCGTAGAACAGCAGCAGCAAAAGGCCGTCAATTGGCTGATCCCCGGCGATGAAAGCGTTATTGCGAACACTATTGGATACGAACAGGTGGCGGTCGACCTGACCAGTTGGCTGGCGCGGCACGAGCCCGATCCTTATCTCAAGAAGGTCTATGAATTCGCCCTGCTGGAGGATTATGACCACCTCTATCGGTACGCCAATCTCATGGACCTGATGGGCGAGGGCCGCAAAGCGCAGGACATTACTGGCGACCTGACCGAAATATTGCCGGGCCGCCCCACCATATTCGAGCATCGCGATCCCCGTGACGAACTGCGGCGGCCGATGACGCTGACGGCTGCTGACACGCAATCAGTGATGAATGCGCTCACGATCGTTTCGGCCGAACAGCAGACGATGAATTATTACATGAACAGCGGCAATCGGCCCACTGACCCGATGGCGCGCGCGATCTATCTGGAGATTGCCCAGATCGAGGAGCAGCATGTCAGCCATTATGAATCCATCCTCGATCCGTCGCTGAGCTGGCTCACCAATCTGGTGCTGCACGAATATAATGAATGCTGGCTTTACTGGTCCTGCATGCAGACGGAGAGCGATCAACGTATAAAGGCGATATGGGAACTGCATCTGGGCATGGAGATAGAGCATCTCCGACTTGCCTGCGAAGCCATGAAGAACATCGAAGGCAGGGACCCCGCGGAGTTCCTTCCGGCTAACGGAATGCCTGAGCCAATGACATTCGAGCCGAACAAGGAATATGTACGCGACGTGCTGGAGCGCACGGTGGACCTGACCGCATTCGATGCGCAGTTCATTCCCATCGACGATCTGCCGGACGATCATCGCTATTTCGAATATCAAGCGAAGGTGAATGCCGGCGGCTCGCCAACGGAGCAGGTCATCAACAGGCATAGGGATCAATTCGGCAGCGAATATCGCTTTTCGACCGAAGGCCCGCATCCCATTGAGTCATTGCGCGAAGAAGGCGACCATGACCGCTTTGAATATCATCAGATCGTCAAAAAGCATCTGGAAGGAGTGGCATGATGACCGAACAGGAAGGCAGCCGCAGGGCAGGCGACCCCATCGACTATCGCGTACCCGCGAGCGGCCGCCTCGTCCTCAGTTGGCAATAGCCACGCAGCCCGGGAGAGCTTGCGCAAAAGTAGCAAAACGAACTGGATATATAGTTCGGCTTGAACGTTGCCATTTTGATCGTCCGCTCCGGTCTGACGCACTGAGCCGTAGCTGACCAAACGAAGCGGTTGTGCCGCTCGCAAGGAGATAACCATGGAAAAAATGAAAGAGCATTTGTTGGAGTGGCTGCGCGACGCACATGCTGCGGAAGAGCAGGCCAAGACCATGCTTTCGGGAACGGCTGACCGTGTGGAACGCTATCCGCAATTCAGCGCTGGGCTACGCAGGCACGCTGACGTTAGTGAGCGGCAAGCGCAGGAATTGGAACAATGCCTGAACAGATTGGGCGGAGGCACGTCTGTCATCAAGCAGCTGACTGGAAAGGTGACGGCCATTGGCCAGACGTTAAGCGGATTGGTGACAGGTGATGAAATTATCAAGGCCGCTCTTGCCGTATCCACCTATGCCCAAATGGAGATCTCGTCTTACAGAATCCTTATCGCAGCGGCTAATGCAACAGGATCTTCTGACGTTGCCGCAATGTCCGAAAGGATGTTAGCGGAAAAGGAGGAGTTCGCAGAATGGGTCGATCAGCAGCTCCCGATATTAACTGCGGAATTTCTCCGCCGCGATGAAACAGCAGACGCTACTGCGGCTCCATAGTCGTGTGGGCGCGGACGGCGACCACACACCGCCACTGCAGCGCACGACGATATTGCCTTTCGAAGGAGTAACGCGCCACAGCACCGTGCCTGCCGGACTCGGTTGGGAGCAGTCACCAGAATTCTCAGCCGCTCGCTTGAAATTTCCCAGCGCTCTCTTATTGTAGCTCTTGCGGGCCGGGCCCCTCTGGCGATTCTCAAGATCGTGATGTCGGACCGCATCGAGTGCGCTCGGTGCTGGTCGAACTATTCTCTAAGCTGCCACACCACTGCACTCGGTTGGATCAAAACCGAGGAGTTATATATGACCGAGCAGTTTTCGGTCCGCCCGATCGGTGGGGGGATGTCCGAACTTCTCTACGATGAAGGCCTGCGGCGTCATATGCTACAGGTCTATAACTACATGGGCTTGGGCCTTGCGGTGACGGGACTGGTCGCCTTTGGCGTGGCTGCTACGCCTTCGCTCTATCAGGCTATTTTCGGCACTTCGCTGAAGTGGGTGGCGATGTTTGCACCGCTTGCCTTCGTGCTGTTCCTCTCTTTCCGTATCGAGCGAATGTCAGCGTCGGCTGTTCAGACCGCCTTCTGGGCCTTCGCCACGGTCATGGGCGTGTCCATGGCAACGATTTTCATGACCTTCACCGGAATGAGCATTGGGCGCACCTTTCTTATTACCGCCATTATGTTCGGCGGTGTGAGCCTCTGGGGCTACACGACCAAGCGCGATCTGGCACGGTTCAGCACATTTCTGTTCATGGGCCTGATTGGCGTGGTGATCGCTAGCCTGGTCAATTTGTTTTTGGGCTCAACGGCGCTGCAGTTCGCGATCTCGATCATCGGCGTACTCGTGTTCACTGGCCTCACCGCCTGGGACACCCAACGGCTTAAAAGCGAATATGCCGCCCATCATGATCAGGAAACCAGCACCAAGATGGCTGTGTTCGGCGCGCTCTCTCTCTATCTGAACTTCATCAACATCTTTCAACTGCTGCTGAACTTTACCGGTCAGCACGAGGAATAACCTGAAGGAAAGTAGCTATGACAAACTCTGGTGCAGGAATGCCTTGTCCCGTCTGCCGTGTGCCGCTCGTCATGAGTGAACGGCAGGGCGTGGAGATCGACTATTGTCCAAATTGCCGCGGCATTTGGCTAGACCGCGGTGAATTGGACAAGATCATCGAGCGCAACGCGGATCAGCCAACACCGATTCAGCAGCCCGTCAATAGAGGCTATGCTTCACATGAAGCGGCGCATGGCCACGGTTACCGCAAGAAGCGGAAATCGTTCCTGGAGGAACTGTTCGATTAAGCCGCGCGGCTGATCGAAACATACGTACAGAAGGCGTAGGCTGCGTCTTCAGCCGGGCCGACTATCAACAAGAGTCGGCCCGGTCCATCAGTTCTCCGTCGACGGCACGACAAGCCGCGCGATGATCTTATCAGCTATTTGTCTATGCCGAAGCCGACGGCGTACAGGTTCCCCGCAGCGGTGGGTAAGATGATCGCCAATTCATCTTATTTCACGGAGGTGGTGGTTACCTTGGCGTGACTGCCTTCCTCATCAGCGCGCATCTTGCCGCCGAATAGCATCTTTAGCTTCCCTGTGAGCGACATATCAGCTTCCCACAGTTCCGCTTCGTCAATGTCGAATCGCAGCAATGCAAGATTGGGATCCGTCTTGCCGCCGGGAAACCACGCCTCCACTGGCTTCGACCAAAGCTTGTCGATCATCGCCCGATCATTGTCGATCAAGACGCGACCCGATAGGCAGGCAAAGAAATCCTGACCCTTGGAGACGAACTGCGCCATCGCCGGACCGCCTTGAGCCAAGCGGTTGTCCTTGCCGATGAAGAAGAAGATCGTGTCGACCTGGTCCCGGTCCAGCTGTGCGGTAAGCGGCTCCGAATGGCTATGAGTATTGCTCAGGCCCACCATCATGAAGGGGCCATCGCTAAGCTTTTTCCAGAGCTGTTCCTTGAGCTTCGTCACATCCGACATCGTCTGTTCTCCTTTGCAAGTACAGCCTCAGAACGAACCGGCGGGGGCAGGGTTGCATGGACGGCAATGACATCCAGGCAAAGCCGCATGGGTTGCAGTCCGTGCAGTCCGGAACCCTCCAGCCTTGTGGGCAACATCAATCGATCAGGCCGGATCCGACAAGATCATGTCCGATGCCTTTTCAGCGAGCATCATTGTCGAAGCATAAGTATTGGCAGACGGAATGATGGGCATGATCGATGCATCCACCACTCTCAGGCCTTCCAGGCCATGCACTCGCAAACGATCGTCGACGACTGCCAACGGATCAGTCGCCGGCCCCATCTTGCAGGTGCCAACGAGATGATAACTGCTGTTGCCATATTGGCGGGCGAAGCCAAGCCATTCGTCGTCAGTCTGCA
>DATCYF010000018.1:0-261151 GCA_036570425.1 Rhizorhapis sp.
AGGCATGGCCTGACTTGCTTGTCGCCAGCATCATGGCGGGTCTTGCGATCTGGGGCAGCCTCGAAGTGTTCGGCCAAGCGCGGCGAGAACTTGCGCATGGTTGAGGCAGCATCCGATCGCTTTGCGGCCTTTATCGCGGAAGAGTATCGCGCGGCCGACGGGGCGGAGAAATCAGGCCGGATCGAGCAGGCGTGGTGTCATCTCGAACGCGCGCATGTCGTCTCGCAGACCCACTTGTGGCCGCATATGCAGTCGCATTGGAAGATGTTGCAACTTGCCGTGCGGCTGCGCGACGGGCGCGAAGTGGTCGGTCAGCTATTCCGCCTCGCATTGGCACCTCTCGGCAATCTTACGGGACGCCTGCCCATCGGCAATACGGGCCGCTCGAACGTAAGCGCATTTCGGAAGATGCAAATTCCTGCCGATCTCGAACGGTTTGTGCGATGATTCTGGTCAAGCTCCTGACTATCGGTTATCGGGCCACTGTGCGTTTAGCTCTTGCCTTTTTCGTCACTATGGCGGTTTTCTTGTCCGGTATTCATTCGGGACCGGCGGAAGCCCATGAAAACGATCCCGTGCATACTACAACCCACCATGTCGAGCAGCAGGATGATGGATCGAAGCAGCCCACAGATGTCGACCAGCATGGGTGCCACCATCATTGCCCTAGTGCTGCCGCACCATTTGCCGGCCTTCTCGCCTCGGCTGACTTTCTGACTGGCACGCGATTCCAGCCAGCCAAGATGGTTCCGCTGACTTCGACCACGCGCGCGCCGCCGCTCGATCCTCCCAAGGCCTGACTGTCTCCGTCTGCGTGCGGCATTTCCGCGCGCGATCCAGCAGTTTGCCAAGGGAAGTTTCCCGATGAAATTGACATATTGCGTAGCCCTGCTCGGCGGGGTTGCGGGCCTGTGGTCAGCCGAGAGCGCGGCTCAGTCCCTGACGCTCGATGCAGCGATCGAGAGAGCCATATCGGCCTCACCCGAAGTCGTTGCGGGCCAGGCGACGATAGACGGCGCGCGGGCCGAGATCGACCAAGCGGGCGTTCGGCCCAATCCCACGCTGGGCGTGGAGGCCGAGAACTTTGCCGGCACCGGTGGCTTCAGTGTTCTTGAGCAGCCTGAAGTCACGGTCACCTACGAGCAGCGCATCGAGCGTGGCGGCAAGCGCGAGGCGCGGCTCGCCTACGCATCACGCGGACTTGATCTGGCCGAGGCCCAGGCGCGTCTGCGGCGGCTCGAACTGGCTCAGCAGGTCCAGCGCGCCTTTATCGACGTGCAGATAGCCGACCAGTTGGTATGGATTTCCGAGCGTCGCCTCGAAACAGAACGCCAACTCCAGACCGAGGCTCTTCGCCGGGTGCGCGGATACAGGGACCCGCTGTTCGTCGAAACGCGAGCCTCGGCGAGGGTGACATCAGCCGAGCTTGCTCTCGAACAGGCTCAGGCCCGATCCGTCGCTGCCCGTGACCTTCTTGCCTCCTACTGGGGCGGCGATGGTCAGGGGCTCGAGATTGCAGGCGGAATCGAAAGGCCAACCGGAGTGCCATCCGCATTGGCAGGGGCCGACGCAGATGTGCGAGAAGCGGCAATCGCCCGCGCAAGCGCCGAGGTGGTCCTCGAGCAATCGCGCGCAACGCAGGATTATACCGTCGGGGGCGGCCTGCGCTTCATGCGCGAGACCAACGATGTCGCACTGGTCGCCGGGATTTCCATCCCCCTCGGGCGCTTCGACCACAACGAGGGCAATATCGAACGGGCACAGGCCGAACGGCGTCGCCTCGAGGCCGAGGCGGAAGCCGACCGTCTTGCGCGCCTGCGACGTCTGGCGGCGCTGCGAGCCGAGGCTGATGCTGCCGCGCGGCGCGCCGACGGACTGATGCACGATGTCTATCCGCAGGCTGTCAGAACCCTCGAACAGGTCCGCGAGGGCTACAGTCGCGGCGGGTTCCGGTTTTCCGATGTCCAGGATGCGGCCGACGCCATTGTCGAAGTTCAGCAGCAATGGGCCGACGCGATGAACACCTATCGCGATGCCCAATCCGAAATTGACCGATTGACGGGCCGCTTCGACGTGGCCGCGGAGACACTCCCATGATCAAGCAATTCCTTATGCGTCTCGCGCCCATCGCACTCGTCGCATTGCCTCTTGCCGCCTGTGGTTCAACAGATTCCGACAGTACGACCGAACATGGCGAAGCCGAGAAGGCACCCGAGGGACCGCACGGCGGCCGTTTGCTCACCGACGGCCCGCTAGGTCTCGAAGTCACGATATTCGAAAACGGCCAGGAGCCCCAGTTTCGCATCTATCCATACTGGGAGGGCGAACCACTCGATCCCGGCAAGGTCAATCTCCAGATCAACCTGTCGCGGCTTGGGGGCGAAGTTGATCGGTTCACCTTCCGTCCTCAGGAAGACTATCTCGCCGGACAGGGCGTGGTCGAAGAACCGCATAGCTTCGACGTGGAGGTCGTGGCGACAGTCGAAGGCAAACGCAGCCGCTGGACCTACGAAAATCACGAGGGTCGCACGACCATTACCCCTGAGGCAGCCGAGCAGGGCGGGATTGAAATCGCCGAGGCCGGGCCCGCCACCATCGGCGATGCACGCGAGCTTTATGGCACGGTCGAACTCGATCCGTCGGCCCGATCGGAAATCCGCGGCCAGTTTCCGGGCCGTATCGTGTCGGTCACCAAGCAGGTCGGCGACACCGTCCGGCGCGGCGAGCTTCTCGCCCGCATCGAGTCCTCGGAGAGTCTGCAAGTCTATCCGGTCTACTCCACCGTCAGCGGCGTAGTTGCCGAACGCGGCGGCAATCCCGGTGACATGACCCACGATACGCCGCTCTATGTTATCACCAATCCGGGCGCGACCACCGTGGTGTTCAATATCTTTCCAAGGGACCTGGGAATTATCCGTCCTGGCATGCGCATCGAGGTGGAAGCACAGGACGGGCGCACCGTCGGTGCGACCGCACTTGGGCAATATCTGTCAGAAGGGAACGCAGAGGCCGGAACGGCCCTTATCCGGGCCGCAATACCCAACCGGGGAGGCTGGATCAGGCCCGGCATGACCATGCGCGGCCGCGTCATCGTCAACCAGGAGAATGTTCCGCTCGCGGTCCGGACCGAGGCCATCCAGCCCTTCCGCGACTTTCAGGTCGTCTACGCGAGATATGGCAACGAGTATGAGGTCAGAATGCTTCGGCTCGGGCGCCGGGGAGCCGAATACACTGAAGTCCTGTCCGGCATCGAGCCTGGCACGCCCTACGTGACCGAAGGGTCCTTCCTCGTGCGCGCCGATATCGAGAAATCCGGCGCGAGCCACGACCACTAGGAGGCCGGACCGTGCTTGAACGTATCGTCGGATTATCGATCCGCCAGCGCTGGTTTGTCCTCGCAATAGTGGGCTTGCTCTGCGCCCTTGGTGTCTGGAGCGCTTTTCGTCTGCCGGTTGATGCCGTGCCGGACATCACCAATGTGCAGGTGCAGATAAACACCGAGGCCGAAGGCTATTCGCCACTCGAGTCCGAGCAGCGCATCACCTTCCCCATCGAGACTGCCATCTCTGGTATCCCGAACCTCGACTACACCCGCTCGATTTCGCGCTATGGCCTCAGCCAGGTGACCGTCGTGTTTGAGGACGGAACCGACATCTATTTCGCGCGCCAGCTCGTCAACGAACGCATTCAGCAGGTGAAAAGCCAGCTTCCCGAAGGCATCGAGCCCCAGATGGGGCCGATCGCGACAGGGCTCGGCGAGATCTTCATGTTCGCCATCGAGCCCGAGCCGGGAGCGCGCAAGCCGGACGGGAGCGAATGGACGCCAACCGACCTGCGTACCTTTTCGGACTGGGTGGTGCGGCCGCAGCTGCGCACGATACCCGGGGTGGCCGAGGTCAATACGGTCGGTGGCTATGAACGGCAGTATCATGTGACCCCCGATCCGATGCAGCTTGCGGCGCTTGGCCTGTCGCTTTCCGATGTGGTCGACGCCCTGGAACGCAACAATGCCAACCGCGGCGCGGGCTATGTCGAGCGCGGCGGAGAGCAGATCCTTATTCGTGTTCCCGGACAGGCCTCCGACGAAGGCGATCTCGGCAATATCATGATCGCGACTCGCGGTGGTGTGCCGATCCGTGTGTCCGATGTCGCGGAGGTTGCGATCGGCTCTGAACTGCGATCGGGCGCGGCCACCGAGAACGGCCGCGAAATCGTGCTCGGCACGGTCCTCATGCTGACTGGCGAGAACCCGCGCATCGTTGCCCAGGCCGCTGCCGACCGCCTGGAACAGATTACGGCCTCGCTGCCCGAAGGGATCAGTGCGCACCCGCTCTACGACCGTACCGAACTGGTCGAGCGGACCATCGCCACAGTGGAGGAGAACCTCGCCGAGGGCGCCCTGCTGGTGATTGTCGTCCTGTTCCTCCTGCTCGGCAATTTCCGCGCGGCGCTGATTACCGCCGCCGTGATTCCGGTTGCGATGCTGATGACCTTGTCGGGCATGCTGGCGACAAGAACCTCCGCCAACCTCATGAGCCTGGGCGCACTCGATTTCGGCCTCATCGTCGATGGAGCGGTGATTATTGTCGAAAACTGCCTGAGACGGCTGGGAGAGGAGCAGAAGCGGCTCGGCCGACTCCTTGACCGGGAAGAGCGGTTCGGGTTGGTGGCTTCCTCGAGTGCCGAAGTCATTCGCCCGAGTATCTTCGGTGTCATCATCATCACGGCGGTCTACCTCCCGATCTTCGCCCTAGAGGGAATCGAAGGAAAGACCTTCCATCCCATGGCGATCACGGTCGTTCTGGCCCTGACTGCCGCAATGATCCTCGCGCTTACCCTCGTGCCTGCGGCGGTTTCGTTGTTCGTGACGGGCAGGGTCGATGAGAAGGAGAACCGGCTCATGGGCTGGATCTCCAGACGCTACGAACCGCTGCTTGGCAAATTGCTCGCAAGGCCGAAGCCGGTGGTGGCGGGTGCGGTTCTGCTTGTCGTCTTGGCAGGGCTTGGCGCGACGCGCTTGGGTTCGGAATTCATTCCGCAACTCGATGAAGGCGATATCGCGATGCACGCGCTGCGGATACCGGGTACCAGCCTCTCCCAGTCGATCGAAATGCAGGAAGCGCTCGAAGCGCGCATTCGCGAGTTTCCCGAAGTCGAGCGCGTCTTTGCAAAGATCGGCACGCCGGATGTGGCCACCGATCCCATGCCCCCGTCGGTCGCCGACAACTTCATCATGCTGAAGCCGCGCGAGGACTGGCCCGATCCGCGCAAGACGCGCGACGAGCTCGTCGCCGAGCTCAACGAGGCCGTGGAACTGATTCCGGGCAACAATTACGAGTTTACCCAACCCGTGCAGATGCGGATGAACGAGCTGATTGCCGGGGTCCGTGCGGACGTAGCGGTCAAGCTCTTCGGTGACGATCTCGACCAGCTGATCGCCAGTGGCCAGGAACTGGAGGAAATCGTCGGCGGCGTTCCCGGCGCAGCGGATGTGAAGCTGGAACAGGTAACCGGCCTGCCGGTCCTGTCCATCGTGCCCCGACGCGAAATGCTGGCGAGCTACGGGGTCAGCATGGCGACTGTGCAGGATATTGTCGCAACAGCCACCGGAGGGCAGCAGGCAGGGCAAATCTTCGACGGGGACCGGCGCTTCCCGGTCGTCGTGCGACTTCCGGAAGATCTACGAACGGATCTCGATCGACTAGGCAATCTGCCGGTTCCCCTCGCAAGCGGCGCTTCGGTGCCGCTAAGCGAATTGGCAGAAATATCGCTCGCCGCTGGACCCAATCAGATCAGCCGCGAGAACGGCAAGCGGCGTGCGGTTATCACCGCCAACGTGCGCGACCGTGACCTGGGCAGTTTCATCGATGATCTTCGCGCCCGCGTCGATGCTGAAGCCGAACTGCCAAGCGGTTATTACGTCGAGTACGGCGGTACCTTTGAACAGTTGCAGTCTGCCGCGACACGGCTCTCGATCGTCGTGCCGCTGGTGCTGCTGCTGATTTTCGGTTTGCTGTACACCCTGTTCAAGTCCTGGCGCGATGCCGCCATCGTTTTCACCGGCGTACCCCTGGCGCTTACCGGAGGGGTGGCAGCGCTCGCCTTGCGCGGCATTCCGTTCTCGATCTCCGCGGGTGTGGGTTTCATCGCCCTTTCGGGGGTCGCCGTCCTCAACGGGGTTGTGATGCTTTCCTTCATCCGTGATCTGCGAATGCGAGGAGAGGATTTGCTCGAATCCATCCGGCATGGAGCGCTTACCCGCCTTCGTCCAGTCCTGATGACCGCGCTGGTAGCTTCTCTCGGGTTTGTCCCCATGGCACTCAACGTCGGAGCAGGCTCCGAGGTGCAGCGCCCTCTCGCCACTGTAGTTATTGGAGGAGTGCTGACCTCCACGATCCTTACGTTGCTGGTGTTGCCTGCGCTCTATCTTCTCGTCCACCGGCGTGCGGAGCGCATCGGCGAAGAAGGAGCGGACCCCTACCCAGCGCCCGCTTGAGGTTGCGTCGAATTGATCCGGGAACGCTCGTGCCCCAAGGTGGCATTCAAAAGCCTACGCATGACGAGGATGAATAGTGAGCAGCGACAGGAAGGCGCACTGGAACCAAGTCTACCAGGTCAAGGGCAGCGAAGCGGTTAGCAGCTGCTACCAGGCGGAGCCAGCGCCTGCTCTCGCCGCCCTCGATCGCCTCAGAGAATGAAGGCTTTCTTTCGCGCCCCTAATTGAGAACGGTCAAAACCAGAACCGGACACCCACTACGTAATTTGTGACGCTCGGTTCTTCACCTGCAAGGCGCGCGTAGTCCGCGCTCTGACCGACCTTCCATTCGTGCTCCAGCCCTATGTATGGTGCGAACTCACGAGCGAATTCGTAGCGCAGCCGCACCCCCAGCTCGACCGAGTCGAGACCGGCTCCGACACCCAGTTCGGGAATGTCCTGCGCTGACAGATTCACTTCGGCCCTCGGTTGCAGGATCAGCCGTTGGGTAATGCGCTGGTCCAGTTCGGCTTCGACACGTGCCGTCAGATCGCCCCGGGTCGACAGGAAAGCGGCCCCGTCGACCTCGAACATATTGGGCGCAAGGCCCTGCACGCCGATGACGGCATGGGTACGCTCGGGACCGGTCAGGTCCTGCCGGACACCAGCTTGCAAGTCCCACCAAGGGCCGATCGCATGGCTCCAAAGTCCCTGGACTTCGGCGGACTCGGGGCTTTCTCCGAAAGTGCCTTCGCCCTCGCTCTTGAACCAGAACTTGTCGAGGTCGCCACCATAGTAGCCCTGCACATCCCATAGGTAGCCATCCCCGCCTTCCCGCGCGCGATATTCGATGCGGTCGCCCTGGAACCAGAATACGTTCATTCCGCCATTCTCGGTGCGTAGAGCGCTACGTGAAGCGCGCATTGCGTCTGCACCCCAGATCGCATCTGCGGCTCGTGGCGGTCCCGATCCCGCCGAAGCCGGAGGCGGTCCTTGCGGAAGCGGGGTCATGTCCATCGTGCCATGATCCATAGTCGCGTGATCCATCGTCTCACGGTCCATCGGTGCTTGGTCGGACGGTTGCGTACCATCACGACCCATCGCCAATTGGTCCATGCCGTCCATTGTCGAATGGTCCATGGCCGGCATCTGGCTATGCTCCATCGTCGAATGGCCCATTCCCTCCGTCTGGCTATGGTCCATCTGCGAGTGATCCATGCCGGAGTGGCCTTCGTGCCGATCGGTGGAAACCGGTTCGGCCGGTTGCGCTGTGGGCCCACACGCTCCCTCAGGCACCGGATGGCCCATAGCGCGGTGGCGTGCGGCCTCCATTTCGCATTCAGTCTGGGCAGGTGTTTGTGCGGTAGGCATCGCGTGACCCGAATGGTCCTGTGCGATGGCGGGAGTGGTGACGCTCGCGAAGAGCGTGGCGACGAGCAGGCGCATCAGTCTTCTCCCACCCGCTTCACATCGGACTGGTTGCCCCGCGGCGCGACGGTCACAATCTGGAACATGCCCGAATGCATGTGATAGAGCAGGTGGCAGTGGAAGGCCCAGTCGCCCTCCTCGTCGGCGGTAAGGTCGAAGGTAGCGCTGCCTCCTGGCTGCACGATCACCGTATGCTTCTGTGGTTGCCGGTCCGCAGGCGCGCCGTTGACCAGTTCGAAGAAATGGCCGTGCAGATGGATCGGGTGCGCCATCATCGTATCGTTGACGAGTTTCACACGGACACGTTCGTTATAGGCGAAGCGAATGGGGTCGTCGCTAACGGCAGTAAACTTCTTGCCGTCGAACGACCACATGTAGCGCTCCATGTTGCCGGTCAGGTGGATTTCCATCTGCCGTGACGGGCGGCGCAAATCGTCATTCGGTTCAAGTGCCACGAGGTCCTTGTAGTTCAGGACCTTGTGGGGAACGTTGTCCAAGCCAAGGCCGGGATCGCCCATGCGATCGACCGGGTTCATCGACACCATATCGATACCGGGGCCGACCTTTACGCTGTTCGGCAGCAGGGACGTGTCGCGCATGTTCATGCCGCTCATATCCATTCCGGCCATCGGATCGGCAGTCGCGCTTTGCGTTGGCGTGTCATGGCCCATGGCCGAATGGTCCATCCCGGCCATGTCGCCGCCGCCATGGTCCATTCCGCCCGAGCCGTGGTTCATGCCCATGTCCGCCATCGTCAGCAGTGGCGGATCGCGCAGCGCGGGGACTGCGGCACGTGCGCCGGGGCGCGAGGCGAGGGTCGCCACCGCCATGCCTGACCGGTCCATGCTTTCGGCTACGATCGTGCGGGCTTCGCCGGTCGGCTCGAGGACGATATCGTAGGTCTCCGCCGTGCCGATCTGGAACTCCTCGACCTCGACCGGGCGCACGTTCTGGCCATCGGCGGCAACGACCCAGAACTTCACTCCAGGAATGCGGACGTTGAAGAAGGTCATGGCGCTGCCGTTAATGATGCGCAGCCGCACCCGCTCACCAGGATTGAACAGGAACTCCAGACCCTCTTCCGGTCCCCGCCCATTAGCGAGATAAGTATACGTGGAGCCCGTCACGTCCAGGATGTCGGTCGCCATCATGCGCATGCGCGCCCACATCCGCCGGTCCTCGCCCGACAGCGGATAGTCGTCGGTCCAGGTATTTTGCTGGTAATTGAAGTAGCCTTCGCCCTTCTTCAGCTTGTCCATGATCGTATGCGGATGGAGCGGGGTGAACTCGCTTAGCAGCAGCACGTAGTCGCGGTCGGCTTGGACGGGATCGGTTCCGGCCGGATCGACCACGATCGGGCCATAGTGTCCCGCCTGTTCCTGCAGTCCCGAGTGACTGTGCCACCAATAGGTTCCGCTCTGTCGCAGCGCGGGAATGTCATAAACGAAGGTTTCCCCCGGCTTGATTCCGGGAAAGCTGACGCCGGGAACGCCGTCGAACTGGAATGGCAAAAGCAGGCCATGCCAATGGATGGAGCTGTCCTCCTCGAGCGCATTCGTGACCGCGAGACGGACCGGCTGGCCTTCGCGCAAGCGCACCAGCGGCCCCGGCACGCTGCCGTTGACGGCAACCGCGTGTCCGCGACGCCCCTGCACCACCCGAGGTCCTTCGCCGATCGTCAGAGAAATGTCGCGACCCGATACTTCGTCGAAGCCGGGTCGAATAAATCCACCGTGTAGATCGGCGCCGCGTGCCCAGGCGGGCAAAGCCAACGCGCCTGCACCAAGCGCTCCCGCCCTCAGCAAACGGCGACGTGAAACCAGCAAATCGGACATGGGTCTTGCAACTCCTTTGGCCCTTGTCATATATACCCCCATGGAGTATTGCAAGATACCCCGTAGGGTATTGTGGCAGACGGAGGCCCGAAGCGTGTCAGCAACTGATGGTTCCCGCATCGTCAATCGTCTTCGCAGGATCGAAGGACAGGTGCGTGGTGTAGCCCAGATGATCGAGGACGATCGTTACTGCATCGACGTCCTGAACCAGGTCCAGGCAATCAAGGCCGCTCTTGGCCGCGCAGAGAGCGAAATTCTCAAGCGCCATGCCGCGTGCTGCGTGGCAGAGGCGATCGCCAGCGGTGACGCTGACGAACAGAAACAGAAGTTCGGCGAACTGGTCGACCTTTTCGAGAAGGCCAAGCGGTGAAGTCCGTTCTCCGCCTTTTCGCCAGCCTGGCACTCCTCCTCTCGGCAACGGCTGCTTCCGCGCACGGTGACGAGAAGCATGAGGATGAGGCGACGCGTCCTGCTGTAACCGCTGCGGTCCCCGCTCAGCCCGGTGCCGATGTGGAAGCGATGGGCAGCGCCGCAGTTTCCAACGAAACCACGCAAAGCCATGATGACGAGCAAGTTGACAGTAATGGTATCGTTGGCGCCCTCAAGAGCCTGCATCCGGCAACGGTCCACTTCCCGATAGCGCTCTTGCTGATGGCCGCGCTCACCGAACTGTTCGTAATGGTGCGCCGCACTCCCGAACGCGAAGCGGCCGTGAAAATCATGATTTATGGCGGGGCTGCGGGAGCCGTAGTCGCAGCGCTGTTCGGGTGGATACATACCGGACCGTGGTTCGGCGGCGATACCGTCATGCAGCTTCACCGATGGAACGGGATGTTGATCGCAGCCCTCGGCATGGTGGCAGCATGGATCGCGTTTCGAAATCCTCAATCGCGCGGTGCTCTTCGCCTCACGCTTTTCCCGATTGCAGCACTGCTGATCGCTCAGGGCTACATGGGCGGCGAACTCGCTCACGGCCTCAATCACCTCAAACTCTGAAGGAGCCTGCCATGGGTTTCAATTCTCATGCACTCGCCGGAAAATCGTTGCTCGCGTCAGCGCTCTTGCTTTCGCTGGCAGCTTGCGGCGATGCCGCCGCTCCGGTGGAAGAGGAAACTCCGGCAGCTGAAACAGTTGTCGCCACGCCGGCTCCGGTTGCTTCCGAGCCGGTCACCGAACTGGCCGCAGAGCCGACAAATGAAACGCCAAGCGCCGCGTCGGGTCTACAGCCTGCAACCACCCGCACGCCCGCGCCTTCCGCTCGCAAGACCGCACCGGCACCTGTCCCGGCCCCCACGCCGACGGCCACCGCAACGCCCGCCGCCGATCCGCATGCTGGCCACGACATGTCGACCATGTCCGACGAAGACATGAAAGCCATGGGACACAATTGATGAGCCTGAATAATAATCCGACCCGTCGTCCGCTTCTCCCCATACTTGGCACGATATTGCTCGCAGCCTGTACTGGCGTGGCGCAGGCGGCCAGCTTTACCATGTATCGCGATCCCAGCTGCGGATGCTGCGAAGCCTGGGCCGCGCACGTGCGGCAGGGCGACCGACATGACATCACCACGGTCGATCACCCCGACATGGCGTCGGTAAAGACGCAGAACGACGTCCCCGATGACCTTCGTTCGTGTCATACCATGATCGCGGATGAGTACGTCATTGAAGGCCACGTGCCCGCCGCCGACGTCGAGCGCTTGCTCGCGGAAAGGCCCGACTGGGTGGAAGGTCTCGCGGTAGCCGGTATGCCGCTCGGGTCGCCTGGTATGGAAGCGGGGGGCAAAGTCCAGCCCTACAAAGTCATCGCTTTCGGCAACGGGCGCCGCGAGGTTTTCGCGTCCTATACCTGATTCCGATCATATGCTCCCGCCAGGCAGAGGAGACAGTCCATGAGCTGTTGCGACACCCACCACGCAAATCACGCGCAAGGTGAAGCTACCGCCATCGATCCCGTCTGCGGCATGAGCGTGACGATCGAAGGCGCTATGCATACCGCCGGGCACGATGGCGCGACCCATTACTTCTGTTCGGCGCGGTGCAAGGACAAGTTCGTTGCCGACCCGGAGCACTATTTGTCGGGCGCGCATCTCGATCAAGTCGATGACGTTCCCGAAGGGACGATCTACACCTGTCCCATGCATCCCGAGATCCGCCAGGTAGGACCGGGAAGCTGCCCCATCTGCGGAATGGCACTCGAGCCCGAGACGGTGAGCCTTGAGGATGGACCCGATCCCGAACTCGTCGACATTACCCGCCGCTTCTGGATCAGCGCGCTCTTCACCCTGCCGTTGTTCGTCTACGCGATGAGCGACATGGTGCCCGGGATCAGTTTCGACCGGCTGATCGAACCGGCAAGGGCGCAATGGGCGCAGCTGGCGCTCGCCACACCAGTGGTTCTGTGGGGCGGCTGGCCTTTCTTCGAGCGCGCATGGCAGTCGCTCAGGACCCGCAACCTCAACATGTTTACGCTGATCGGCTTCGGTGTGGCGATCGCGTTCCTGTTCAGCCTCGTCGCGACGCTCCTGCCCGACATATTCCCGCCAGCCTTCCGCGATCACTCGGGCCGGGTTGGAGTATATTACGAAGCAGCGGCGGTCATCACCACGTTGGTTTTGCTGGGCCAGGTGCTCGAACTCAAGGCACGGGGTTCGACCTCGAGCGCGCTGCGTGCACTGCTCGAACTCGCGCCGCCGACCGCACTCAAGATCTTCGGCAGCGGAGACGAGCGCGAAGTGTCGCTCGACCAATTGGCGAGCGGTGACCTGCTCCGCGTTCGTCCGGGCGACAAGGTGCCGGTCGATGGCGAAGTAACCGAGGGTGCGAGCGCGATCGACGAGTCCATGATCAGCGGGGAGCCGTTGCCCGTGTCCAAGAAGGCCGGCGACCAGGTGATCGGCGGAACGGTCAACCAGACCGGCGGCTTCGTTATGCGCGCGGGCGCGGTCGGCAAGGACACGATGCTATCCAAGATCGTGCAGATGGTCGCCGAGGCTCAGCGCAGCCGGGCACCGATCCAGCGTCTGGCCGATCAGGTCGCGGCCTGGTTCGTGCCTTCGGTGGTCGTGATCGCGGTCGTTACCTTCATCGTCTGGGCAATCTGGGGGCCATTCCCCGCGCTTGCCTATGCACTTGTTAACGCGATCGCCGTTCTCATCATTGCCTGTCCATGCGCACTCGGCCTCGCAACGCCGATGTCGATCATGACCGGGACCGGCAAGGGCGCCCAGCACGGCATTCTCATTCGCAACGCCGAGGCTCTGGAGACGCTCGAAAAGATCGACACGCTGGTGGTCGACAAGACGGGTACTCTCACCATGGGTAAGCCTGACCTCGTCGCGGTGACCCCGCGCGGTGGCATTGATGAAGCGGATTTTCTCGGCAAAGTCGCTGCAGTCGAAACAGGGAGCGAGCATCCGCTTGCCCATGCGATCGTCGAAGGTGCCAAGTCGCGCGGCGTGGCGTTCGAGGCAGCGTCTGATTTGTCGTCGACCACCGGCGAGGGTGTCGAGGCGCGCGTGGGACCGCAGAAGGTCGCTATTGGCAACGAGAAGCTGATGCGGCGGCTCGGTATCGATGATGCGGAATGGCTCGCGTCCGCAGAAGCCGGACGCTCCCAAGGTCAGACTGTGATGTTCGTAGCCTTCGATGGCGCACCGGCTGGGCTGATCGCGGTCGCCGATCCGATCAAGTCGACAAGCGCTGCGGCCATTCGGGCGCTGCACGAGCGCGGGATCGAGGTGGTGATGCTGACCGGCGACAGCCGCGCTACCGCCGAAGCCGTAGCCCGCCAACTCGGTATCGACGAGGTCGAGGCAAACGTCTCGCCCGAGGACAAGCATCGCAAGGTCGAGGCTCTCAAGGCCTCTGGCAAGCGCGTAGCGATGGCCGGGGACGGCATCAACGACGCGCCAGCATTGGCGGCTGCGCATGTAGGCATTGCGATGGGAACCGGCACCGACGTGGCGATCGAAAGCGCCGGTGTCACTCTGGTTCGCGGCGACCTGACCGGTGTGCTCCAGGCGATCGTGCTGTCGCGCGCCACCATGCGCAACATCCGCCAGAACCTGATGTTCGCGTTCGGTTACAATGCGCTCGGCATCCCGGTGGCAGCTGGCGTGCTCTTTCCCGCCTTTGGCCTCCTTCTCAATCCGATGATCGCGGCTGCGGCGATGAGCCTCTCGTCGGTATCGGTAATTGCCAACGCCTTGCGGCTGCGCGGGCTAAAGCTTCCCACACTTGACAAGGGTTGAGCGTGATCGCGGCAACGGCAATCGGAATACCCCTCTTCATCGCGTCACTGACCTTGCACCTCGCTATGTTGCGACTTGCAAAGAGGGTTTCACCGCCGGGGCTTGCGCCCACCGGTTTGCGACTGACGGGTGGATCGTTGCTCGTTCTCATCAGCCACATGTTGGTAGCCATCGTCTTCGCGGTCGGTTTTGCCTGGGCTGCGTCGCTCGGCCTTGGTGGGTTCGCCAAGGAACCGGCCATGTCGGCCATGGATTACTATTACTTCGCCCTGATCACCGTGACGACTGTGGGCTTGGGCGACATCTATCCCACCGATCACCTGAGGGTGATTGCGGGCATCGCGTCGCTGACGGGTTTCATCCTGATCAGCTGCACTGCCCAGTACGTATACAAAACAATGAGCCAACAGGAGGATTGAATGGCCGACAACCACAACGCGGATCACCAGCAGCACGGTGGTGGAGGCAACTACTGGCGATTCATGGCGATGGTGGCGACATCGACCGCGATCATGTTCGGCCTGATGTATCTCAACACGTATGAACTCGATCACGTGTTCTGGAGCGAAACGCGCTTCTGGATGACCTTCGTAATGGGCGGCATGATGATGATCGTCATGCTTCTCTTCATGTGGGGCATGTACAAGGACAAGACCAAGAACTTCATCATCCTGGGCATCGGGGCCCTGACCTTCGCGGTGGCGCTCTGGTTGGTTCGCAGCCAGGCGACCGTCAACGACGAAGAATACATGTCGGCCATGATCCCTCACCATTCGATCGCGATCATGACGAGTGCGCGGGCTGAAATAACCGACCCGCGTGTTCGCAAGCTGGCGGACTCGATCATCGAGGCTCAGGTCAAGGAGATCGCCGAGATGGAGCTGCTACTTAAAGACATCGAGGAGAACGGGGAAATGGGTGACGGTTCTGCGCTGCCGGCGCGAACAACCGCGCTAACGCCTAAGCTTCGTCGGGAGGCTGAGAAAGGAGTCGAGCGTCCGATAGGTCCCAGTGTGCGTGACGCGATAACGGACGGCAACTAATTGGCCGCACTGATGGTGATGCTGTCAACGGGTAGCCCTTCACTTGAAAAGGAGCACGCGGGCCGATATATGTGTTTGAACACATAAACGCATAGGTGGCTAATGGGCGAACTAGCTCGGTGGAGTTTGAAAGTATCGCGGGAAACGGACATTGCGCTTCGCACTTTGCTTGCCACGCGTGGCGGAAAGAAAGGCGATATGTCTCGCTTCGTAGAGGACGCGGTCAACCGTGAAGTACTGCGGGAAACCGTCCGGGACATCCAGGCTCGCAATGCAGATGCTGCTCCGGAGGAGTTGGAGCGCCTGATTGATGAGGAAGTCGGCGCCGCTCGCCAGTCATTCTGGGCAAAAGACCGTCACTGATAGGTGCGCGTCATCCTCGACACGAATGTGCTGTTGAGCGGGCTTATATCTCCCAATGGGATTCCTGCCCGTCTCATCGAAGCATGGCTAGATCGCCGGTTTGTGCTCGTCAGCCATGCGTTGCAAATTGAAGAGATCCGGGACGTCTCCCGTCGAGACAAGATACGCGCCTTGGTACGCCCCGCCGAGGTCGGGCGTTTGGTAAACCAAATCGGGTTGGTGGCGGACATTCCAGCCGACCTGCCCCATGTGAGGCGCTCACCCGATCCACGGGATGATTTCCTCCTGGGCCTGTGTGAAGCTGGTAGAGCCGATTGGCTCATCACAGGAAATAAGGACGATCTGCTCGCGCTCGAGCGCCATGGATCGAGCCGGATCGTCACCGCCGCAACACTGGCCGATCTACTAGGCATTGGCAAAGGGCGATAGCTTCGAATTCAACTCAGATAGCATTTTCCATACAGTCCAACCCTGTGCCGTCAGAATCAGCGGATCGCAACTGGACGTGAAACTGTGCCGTGATCTCTTGGGAATCGTTGGCTTTCAGTGTTGCTTGATGTTAAGTTCGAAAGTGCAAAGACGCAGCTAGATACCTGTTTAAAATAGGAATTTCCCTTCGAAATTCCCTTCTCTTAATCAGCGGGTCCTAGGTTCGAGCCCTAGTGCGTCCACCACTTTTCCAATGAAATACGCGACTTACAACACTTGTCGGGTCGCTCTTGTAACGCCATGCCGTGGCCGTGTAAGGGCAGTGTAAGACTGCGCCAATTATCGGGAGCTTCGCTCCGCAATCTGCTCGCGCAGTTCTTCGGTGCGGCGTTCGGTCTCGCCCAAGCTAGAGAATACCATTGCCAGAGGTGCATGGGTGCCCCTCTGTATTCAAGAGGACGCAGTTTTCGAAGGCTCGACGATACTCGCGCCAATGCTGCTGTGCACTCTCCAGTGCCTCATTTTCACGTTCAGAGAGGAGAAGTTGCTTCGCGGTTTGCTAGAGGAAACAGAGCGATCGCGCATTATGGCTTCGAGTTGGCGAACATCCTCCATCGTCATGCCATTGGCGCGTAGCTTAACACCAAGATCAGCAACGGTGCTTAGATAGCTGGCTGGGTCGTGGGGAACAAGTCCACCAGCGTTTCAGAACGAAGCTAAATCCACGACCAATCCGCCGCTGGAATGCGGCCTTCGGCTCGCAGACAGCGAATAGTGTTCGGGTGCACCTTGAGCAGTGCCGCCGCTTCTCTGATCCTCAGAACGCGGCCAGTTTCTTCGGCCATGGCCAGACCTGCAGGACCAGATGCGGTCATCCCTTGGCATCGGGAACAGCATGGCACTGAGCGGACAGAACGGATCGCCCATCCGCACACGCGCCAACAATCGTGCAGCGGATCGCTGCGCGAGTGCGCTTCCAGGCATCCTCGATGTGCTGCCAACCCAGCATGACCCGGAAGACAGGCATATAGTCGCTTGCCCGACGTCATTGGCACCAGACGGATATGGCGTTCCGTGGGGAGTGTGTTGCCCCCCATCCACACTTTTCGGCCGCTGAGGGGCAGCATGTCCGCCGCATAGGACCTTCGGCGAGGACCACCTCAACGCCAAGCCCGACATCACTTTGACCGAGGCCAATTTGGGAGTGCTCGCGAAAAAAAAATTGGCCCGCAGATGCGTCGAGGAACCTGCCGAGCTTGCATCAATGCCTCCTTCCATCCGCGCTTACCGACAACCGACAGTCGGACTACGAGCGCAGGATCGGCCACATGGGCTGAAACCCAAGCTGTCTGCCGTGATTGGCCGATCAACGCAGATCGAAGCGATTCGTGATCCCACCGCCGCGGGTTTGACGAAGGTTCATATGGATGAGCGCTTGCCCCAATGGCCAATGAAAAAGGGGCGCTGCAACCAGCGCCCCCCTTAATAACCGATTTTGATCCGATCAGCCCTTTTTAAGGGTGAGTCCGCCAAAACGTTTGTTGAAACGGGCCACCTGACCACCAGCATCCAGCAGACGCTGATTGCCGCCGGTCCAGGCCGGATGAGAGGTGGGATCAATATCCAGTGTCATCGTGTCGCCTTCCTTGCCCCAGGTGGAGCGAGTCTTGAAAGACGTGCCATCGGTCATCTGGACCGTGATGAAGTGATAATCGGGATGCGTGTCTTGTTTCATATGTCGGCTCCGGTAACGGCTGGTTTCCGACCAGCCTGGATGCGTGAGTTTCAGTGAAGAGCGGCCTCTAGCGCCAAATCCCGCTAGAGGCAAGCGCCCTATCTCTCTCTATCAGGCGGGAGGATCAGCAATCATTGCAGTGCATTGCGCTTCCGCCGCAAGCTTGCCATTTACCGAAGCCTTGCCCGCGAATTTACATATGTTTCCGCGTATCTGCGTAAACTCGACATGGAAATCCACAAGGCAGCCAGGCTCGACGGGGGAACGGAACTTCGCCCCATCTATCGCCATGAAATAGACGAGCTTGCCCGACCCCGCGAGACCCAGCGATTCCACTGCCAATATTCCGGCCGCCTGAGCAATGGCCTCCACGAGCAATACACCAGGCATGATTGGCCGCCCGGGAAAATGCCCTTGAAAGAAAGGCTCGTTGATCGAAACCGCCTTTACTGCATGGATGGACTTTTTAAGTTCCATTGTTTCCACGCGGTCAATAAGCAGCATCGGAAAACGATGCGGCAGCGCGGCCATCACGGCCCTGACGTCCAGTGGCCCCCGGACCATATCCACCGACTCTGTTCCGTCAGTCACTGAATCTTACCTGCCCTGCGTGGTGCTTGCGGGAGCCGCCTGTTGCTGCTGCTGTTGACCTGGCTCCCATCCCGCGGGCGGGACGATCTGCGCGCTGGGCACAAGCGTATTGAGCTCCGTAACTACAGCATTCGTGATGTCTACCGCAGGCTGATAAGAAACGGTTGCTCCGGGCTGAAGCACCAGGTCTACCTTGTTCTTGGTCATGGCCGACTTCAACGCATCGCCCATTTTGCTGGACACTTGCTCTTCGACATAAGCCTGGGCCAATGCGATGGGCCTTCCAAGTGTTGCCAGTTCCTGCTGAATTTCGGCGCGCCGCTTCTGGAAAGCTTCGATCTTCGGTTGCAACGTCGCACTGTTTGCGCCCGCAGTCTTCTGCGCATTCTGGATTTCCGTAGCCTTCGTCTGGAGTTCCTTGTCCAGAGTCGCCTTGCGCGCATTGAAAGCGTCGATCTGAGCCTTGTAGGTGGTCTGCATTGAAGTCATGGCATTGGAGAAGGCAGCAGACTTAACCATTGCCTGTTCAACATCAACCACGCCGATGCCCGATTTGCTTTGCGCGGCGGCCGGTGCCGCCATGACTGCCACGGCCGCAACAGGCGCTGTAGCCAGCGCCACAGCCTTCATAATCATCTTCATCAGAATTGTGTCCCTACGTTGAATGTGAACAATTTCGTGTCGTCTCCAGGTTCTTTTAGCAGAGCCCTGGCGATATCGATCCTGAACGGCCCGAATGGGGAGTTCCAGTTGACCCCAAAACCAACCGATACGCGGGGACTGGGCGTGTCCCCCACATATTCTTCCTCAAAGGGCGGCAGAACAAGTGTGGCGCCGGTAGGGCATTTCCCCTTGCCTTCCGTACCAACCCGCGTGCCCGTCGTGTTATTGGTGCAAACGCCGTCGGAAGAGGTCAGCACAGGATCTTTCAACCCGAATACCGCCCCTGCATCAACGAACACTGACGGCCTCAGCCCCATTTCCTTGGCACCCGAGCCCAAGGGAATCTCTAGTTCGGCGCGCGCCATATAATAGATCCGACCGCCCAAAGCGTCATCGGTGTCCGCCTTGCTGTCTTCCCGCGTATAAACGCCATTACCGTCGGAATCGGCAAGATAATAGCGAAGCACGCGTGGGCCGATACCGCGAATGTCAAAGCCCCGCATCTGCGGTTCACCAAGGAAGAACCGGTCCGTCAAGCGAACCTTATCGATCTCGTTGCCTGCGCTATCGTAGCGTTGCTTTTCCAGCGAGTGAATATACCCGGCCTCGCCACTCAGCGAGAAAATGAAACCTCCGCCCACATTCCAGAACTTGTCTGCATCGATCCGGCTACGAACATATTTGACGCTGCCGCCCAGACCCGCAAAGTCCTGCGATAATGTCACGCTGTGTCCCTTGGTAGGCCGGATACGATTGTCGCGGGTATCGAATATCAGTGAATAGCCAACGGAGGATGTCGTCCGCTTTCCAATAGCATCACAAAGATAGCGCCCTGCCAGAATAGGATCACACTCCGACACGCCATTTGGATTGGTAGTGTAATATGTGTCCTTATCCAGCGTCACATCGTCGAAACTAAGGCCGTAGCGCAGGGCCAGGGACGTGTATTCCGTGAGCGGTACGCCGGCGCGGATCTGGAATCCGGTTGTTGTCTGCTCATAAGTCGTGTTGCGATCATTATCATTCAGATAATTGAAGCTATTGAGATCACGCCTGAAGATGTCCCCGCCCAACGCGATATTGCGGTCGAACAAATAAGGTTCGGTAAAGCCAAGCTCGACGGATTTGGAATAGCTCGAGTAATTTACGCTGGCGCGTAATTCCTGGCCTTTACCGCGGAAGTTGCGCTGTCGAATCGAGGCAGAGACAATGAAGCGTTCCAGGCTGGAAAAACCCGCAGACAACTGCAACTCACCAGTCGATTTTTCCTCGACATTGGTTTCCAGTACGATGCGGTCCGGGGCTGAACCCGGTTTTTGTTCAACTTCCAGTTTTTCCTGAAAATAACCCAGCGACTTGATGCGATCTGCCGACCGCTTGACCTGAAAGCTGTTGAAAGCATCGCCTTCGTGCAGGCGGAATTCGCGGCGGATCACCTTGTCTTGCGTCAGAGTGTTTCCGTTGATGTCGATACGTTCGACATAGACGCGGGGGGCATCCTCCACCTTGAAGGTAAGCCCCATGGTGAGATCGTCTTTATTGCGTCGGAATTCGGGATTGATCTCCGCAAAAGCATAACCGAAAAGACCCGCCGTTTCCGTCATGGACGTGACGGTGTCTTCGACCTGCTTGGCGTTGTACCAGTCCCCTTTCTTCATTGGGACAAGACGGCGCAGCGTATCGGGCTGCAAATCGCGAATATCGCTCTGTACGGTGACATCGCCGAATTTGTAACGATCGCCCTCTTCCACCACATAGGTGATGATGAAGTCCCGCTTGTTCGGCGTCAGTTCAGCAACCGCGGAAATGACGCGAAAATCGGCATAACCCTCAGTGAGATAGAATTGCCGCAGCTTTTGCTGGTCATAAGCCAGACGATCGGGATCATAGCTGGTGCCTGAACTGAACAGCCGGAAGAAGCGCGCCTGTTTGGTCGCCATCTCGCTGCGCAGTTCTCCATCGGAGAACTTCTCATTGCCGATGACATTGATCTGCCGGACTTTGGATTTCGGCCCTTCATTAATTTCAAAGATGATGTCGACACGATTTTGATCCAGCTTCACCATCTTCGGATCAACTGTTGCCGCGAAACGGCCCTGACGCCGGTACAGCTCGACAATGCGGGCAACGTCAGCCCTTACCTTGGACCGCGTAAAAATCTGACGCGGCGCCAGCTTGATTTCCGGCTGAATTTTTTCGTCCTTCAGCCGCTTGTTGCCCTCCAGCACAATGCGGTTGATGACGGGATTTTCCTTTATCTCAATCGTGAGATTGCCCTGGTCATCACGAATCTGGACATCGGAAAACAATTCGGTTGCGAACAGATCCTTCAATGCCAGATCAAGGCTTTCGCGATTATAAGGACTTCCGACGCGTAATTTGGTGTAGGATAGCACCGTCCCCGGTTCCAGCCGCTGCGCGCCCGAAACAGTGATCGCACGGATGGACTGCATCTGCGGAGCTGCCGGGGGCGCCAGAGCGGGAGCCTGGGCGACCGGTGGGGCGGCAGCAGATTGCGCAAAAGCCGGCGTGGCAATTCCGGCCAACATGGTGCCGGTCAGCAGGGCAATAGTCAGACGCTGGTTGAAGTTGCTGTTATTTGTCGCTGTCACGCGTTTATTCACCTTCGAATACAAAAAGCCGGACTGTTGCCGAAATGACGAAGCCTCCCTGCCCGAAGCACGTCAGCCGATCAAGCCGGACAAACCTTTCCAGACACCGAAAGACGATAAATCGTTGAATGTCACGAACAGCATCACCGTTAGCAGCAATGCCAGACCAGAACGGTATGCCCACTCCTGAACCATGGGACTTACCGGTTTACGTTGAATTGCCTCGATCCCGTAAAAAAGCAGATGCCCGCCATCCAGCATGGGAATTGGCAACAAATTGATGAACCCCAAGTTAATGGAGATCATAGCCATGAAGAAGATGAAATCCTCCAGGCCGCGATTGACCTGCTCGCCGGAAACCTGAGCGATTTTCAAAGGCCCGCCCAATTCGCTGACCGGCCGCCGCCCGCTGATTATCTGACCAAGGGTGTCGACCATCAGACGAAGTACAGTGCCGGTCCTCTCCACAGCAACGCCCGGAGCTTCCAGAAGGGAAACGTCCCGCAATTCGGGCGGCGGGCTTTGAATGCCGATCAGGCCGATCCGGTACTCATTCCCAAAACGGTCCGCTTCCTTTCGGGTCCCGATCTTGATGGATAAATGGACGGTTTCACTGCCCCGCTTGATTGTAAAATCGGCGTTTTCGTCCGGACGGTAAAAAATGGCTTGGGAAACCTGCTCGAAGCGCTCGATCTGGCGACCATCAATGGCGATCACCCGGTCGCCTGGACGCATGCCGGACTGTTCGGCCGCAGCGCCGGGAACAAGTTTGTTCACTACCGGCGGAGTGACGTTCTGACCGTACACCATTGCGAAGCCCGCCAGGACCACAATAGCGAACAGGAAATTGATTGCAGGTCCTGCCGCAACGATCAGCGCCCGCTGCCACAGGGGTTTGGATGGGAAGCATTGAGCGCGCTCATGCGGCGACAGTTCAAGCCAACGCCGGTCAGGCTGACTTGCTGCATTCATGTCACCTGCAAATTTGACATAGCCGCCGAGCGGGAGTGCAGCGAGCCGCCAGCGCGTACCCCGTTTGTCCACCCAGGCAGCCAATTCCTTGCCGACGCCGATGGAAAATGTCTCCGCCTTCACGCCGAACAAGCGAGCCATCAGATAATGGCCAAGCTCATGCACGAACACGAGCGGCCCGATGACTGCAATAAAGGCGGCGATAGTCAGCAATATGCCCGGGTTGTCAGTCAATTGTGAACTCTCTCCAAAATCCCGCTGGCTACGTGACGCGCCTCGCGATCCGCCTCGAATATATCCTCTATCTTCTGGGGCTGGATCCGACTGTAGCGATTGAGGGTTTCCGTCACAATCGTGGCAATTTCAAGGAACGAGATTTTTTCCTTCAAAAATGCTTCGACCGCCACTTCATTGGCAGCGTTCAATATGGCCGGGCATGTCCCTCCCTCAATGATGGCCTCGCGCGCAATCCGTATGGCTGGGAAGCGTTCCTCATCAGGCGCTTCAAAATCCAGTCTGCCAATCGAAACGAGATCAAGCGGCGCGCAGGACGTTGCGATCCGTTCCGGCCAGGCAAGGGCATGGGCAATAGGAATGCGCATGTCTGGCGCGCCAAGCTGAGCCAAGGTGGAGTGATCGCGAAATTCCACCAGTGAATGAATGACCGATTGCGGATGCACCATGATGGCAATGCGATCGAGGCCGACAGGAAAGAGATGGTGGGCTTCAATAAGTTCCAGGCCCTTGTTCATCATCGTGGCGCTATCCACGCTGATTTTCGCGCCCATGGACCAATTGGGGTGCCTGACCGCCTGCGCGGGCGTGACTGACGCCATCTGCTCGCGCGTATGGGAACGGAAAGGACCACCGCTAGCAGTCAACGTAATACGCTGAACATCCTCCATGCGCGCGCCCGCAAGACATTGGAAAATGGCGTTATGTTCGCTATCCACCGGCAACAGCGTTGCGCCTGAGGCCTTTGCCGCCTGCATCATCAGCGCGCCCGCGGACACCAAAGCCTCCTTGTTAGCGAGCGCAACGGTCCGTCCGGCCTCCAGTGCAGCCAGCGTGGAAGGTAAACCAGCGCATCCCACGATGGCAGCCATGGTCCAATCGGTATCCAGACGAGCCGCGTCGACCAGCGCCTGCGCGCCCGCTGCCGCCTCAATGCCCGTGCCAGCGAGAGCATCTTTCAGAGCCGCGTAGGCACTTTCGTCAGCGACAACGGCAATGCTTGCGCAATGCCGGCGGGCAGCCTGCGCCAGCGCATCAGCGTTGCGGTTGGCTGTCAGCGCGACAACATCATAGTTTTCCGGATCATGGTCAATGAGATCCAGCGTTGACTGCCCGACTGATCCGGTAGCACCGAAAATGGAAATTCGCCGCACGCTGCTCATATCGCATATCCGCTGAGTACGAACAGAGCTGCGACCGGAACCGCGGCTACAACACCATCCAGCCGGTCCAGAACACCACCATGGCCGGGCAGAAGCGTACCGCTATCTTTGACCCCCGCTCTCCGTTTGAGCCAGCTTTCAAACAAATCGCCGAGTTGCGCTATCGCCGCGAGTAATCCGCTGGCGGCGGCAAGGTGTTCCGGAAGAGCCAACCAGTGATGTAGTGCATAGCCCAGCAACAAGGCTGCAAACACGCCTCCAGCCAGTCCAGACCAAGTTTTGCTTGGGCTGACCGCTGGAGCCAGCTTAGGCCCGCCGAAGCGGCGCCCAGCGAAATAGGCGCCGATGTCCGTCGCCCAGACGGTCCCAAGGGCCCACAAAGCGAATAGCAGCCCATCCGGCTGCTCTCGCAGAAATAACAGGGCCAATATAGGCAAACCTACATAATATATCCCGGCGCCGAGCCGCACCGACCGGCAAACAATGGCCACGAACAGGAAGGCCGCAGCCATTAAAGCGAAGGCGAGAAAGGACACTCCGGCAGCGAATGGAGACAAAATCGCCAATGGCACTGAAATCGCGAACAGCGAAAGCCGCTTATTCTGTGCAGGCGCTTCCGCAAGATCAGCCCATTCTGCTTGCATCAGCAAACCGGCCACAGAAACCAAAATCCAGAAGATCGCGCCGCCGGCAAGCAACGCGCCGATGGCAACCGCGATCAAGGCGAGGCCAATGCCAATGCGCGTGCGCAATTCATTGCTGGGTCGTGGCGCAGGATCAGCCATGTTCAAATCCGGTCATAAGCCGCCATAGCGTCGTTCACGCTGGCCAAATTCTGCCAGCGCCTGTGCCAGAGTCTCTCCGTTGAAATCGGGCCATAGCGTGTCAGTGAAATAGAGTTCGGCATAGGCCGCTTGCCACAGCATGAAATTGGACAATCGCCGCTCGCCCGATGTCCGTATGAGCAGATCCAGTGGCGGCAAGTCCGCCGTATCGAGCTGTTTGGCCAAATCTTCAGGCCGAATTGAATTTGGACTCAACTCCCCCGCGGCGACTTTCCTGGCCAGCATCTGCGTTGCTCGAGTCAGTTCGTCCTGAGCACCATAATTGAGCGCGACGACAACGGTGGTCGAGCTATTATGGGCCGTCCGGGCGATGGCATTTTCGATCATCGCCACAAGTGAAGGTTCAAGCGCCTTGTAGTTTCCAATCACCCGTAATCGAACGTCATTGGCTTCAAACTCGGCAAGATCTGCCTGGATGAAATGCCGCAACAGGCCCATGAGATCGCCCACTTCGCTTTCCGGCCTTTTCCAGTTTTCCGAGGAAAAAGCATAAAGCGTCAGCACTTCCAGCCCCATCTCCCGCGCCGCTCGCGCAGTCCGCCGGACGGCCTCGACGCCTGCCTTATGTCCGGCGAAACGCGGCAGCAGCCTTTTCTTCGCCCAACGCCCGTTGCCATCCATGATAATGGCGACATGACGAACGCCGTGCGTGCGGTCAGCTTTGCTTAGGTCAACTGCAAGAGGATGGGCCACTGCGTCCGTTCGCCCACTAATGGCCAAGGATTTCTTTTTCCTTGCCCTGCGCCGTGGCATCAATGGCAGCGATGGTGCTATCCGTCAGCTTCTGGACTTCATTTTCCAGCCGCTTGCGTTCGTCCTCACCTATTTCCCCTTTTTTCTCGTCCGTCTTGAGACTGTCCATGCCGTCCCTGCGAACGTTCCGCACCGCCACGCGGGCTTTTTCCGCATATTGCCCGGCAAGTTTGGCCAGCTCCTTACGCCGTTCCTCGGTGAGATCCGGGATAGGCAAGCGAAGAGTTTGGCCGTCCATAATCGGGTTAAGACCAAGCCCCGCCGAGCGTATGGCCTTATCGACCGGCCCCACATTACTCTTGTCCCACACCTGCACTGATAACATGCGAGGCTCGGGCGCGGAGATGGTGGCGACCTGATTGAGCGGCATCATCGCCCCATAAACCTGCACATGGACCGGCTCCAGCAGGGCAGTATTGGCGCGCCCTGTGCGCAGACCGGCAAGATCCCCTTTCAACGCCTCCACTGCGCCAAGCATTCGGCGTTCCAGATCGGCATTATCATATTGGGCCATGGTCAGTTCTCCTCATTTCGCACGATCGTAGCCGTGCCATCCCCGCTCAGAACTTCGGCCAGATTGCCTGTTTCGCGGATGTTGAACACGACGATGGGAATATCATTTTCGCGACACAGGGCAACGGCGCTGGCATCCATGACCTTCAAATTGTCAGTCAGAACGCGGTCGAAGCTGAGGCTTTCATAGCGTGACGCATCCGGAACCTTCTTGGGATCGGCATTATAGACGCCGTCTACACTGGTTCCCTTGAATAGCGCGTCACAACCCATTTCCGCAGCGCGCAAGGCAGCGGCCGTATCGGTCGTGAAAAAGGGATTACCTGTCCCGGCAGCAAAAATCACGATCCGGCCTTTTTCCATGTGCCGGACAGCCCGTCGACGGATATAAGGCTCACATACAGACGACATCGGAATTGCGGATTGAACGCGCGTTTCATATCCCATGCGCTCAAGCGCGTTCTGCACCGCAAGCGCATTCATGACCGTTGCAAGCATGCCCATATAGTCGGCGCTTGTGCGGTCAAATCCCTTCGCGGCGGCTGCAAGTCCGCGAAAGATGTTTCCGCCGCCGACCACCATGCAGAGCTCATGCCCCGCCTCCTTGGCAGCGCCGATTTCACCGGCGATGCGGTCAACCGTTTCGGGATCAATTCCGAATTGACTGGAGCCCATCAGGACTTCGCCCGATAATTTCAGGAGGATACGGTTGAAGCGCGGGCGAGTCATGCGGAGGTGATCCATGTGCAGATAAGGGAATGGCGCGCACCTTAGTGAGTGCGCGCCATGGTGCCAAGCGCTGTTACGCGCCTTTTCCGTATCGCTGCAGTTCAGGCGCCACCGACGGCGGCGGCGACTTCGGCCGCGAAATCATTCTGCTCCTTCTCGATGCCTTCGCCGAGTTGGAAACGCACATAGCTGGAAAGCGAAATAGGCGTACCAGCTTCCTTGCCCGCTTTCGCAACCACTTCCGCGATCGGCGTCTTGTTGTCGATTACGAAAAGCTGGCTCAAAAGAGCATTTTCCTTGGCGAACTTGGCAATCGCCCCATCCACCATTTTCGCAACAATCTCCGCTGGCTTGCCGGATTCAGAAGCCTTTTCAGCGGCAATCGCACGCTCGCGCTCAATCAACGCCGCGTCAATGTCTTCCGCATTCAAGGCCAGCGGGAATGTCGCGGCGATGTGCATAGCGATCTGCTTTCCAAGCGGCTGCAATACGTCAGCAGGCGCCTCGCTTTCAAGCGCAACCAGGACGCCGATTTTGCCCAGGCCCGGCGCAGCGGCATTGTGGACGTAGTCGACTACCAGGCCCTTATTCACCGACACATGGGCAATGCGGCGCAGCGACTGGTTCTCGCCGATGGTCGCGATGTTATTGGTGAGCACATCCTTAACAGTGCCGCCGTTGGGATGCGGCTGAGCGGCGAGCGCGTCTGCATCGCTAGCGCCTGATTCCAGCGCGATCGCAGTTACGCTGCGAACGAACTCCTGAAATTGTTCGTTCTTGGCAACGAAGTCGGTTTCGCTATTGACTTCGACGGCAGCCCCCTTCGTGCCCGCGACAGCAACACCAACAAGGCCTTCGGCAGCGGTACGGCTGGATTTCTTGGCAGCCGCCGCCAAACCCTTGGTGCGCAGCCAATCCACTGCCGCTTCAAGGTCGCCATTCGTTTCGTTAAGCGCCTTCTTACAATCCATCATGCCGGCGCCCGAGCGCTCGCGCAGTTCCTTTACAGTGGCGGCGGTAATCTCGGCCATCGTCTGTTCCTTCATATTCAACGGTTTTGAACGCTGGGAGGACGCCCCTTCCGGAGCGTCCTACTTCTCAAGCATTGCAATATTTTGAAACCAATCAGGCTTCAGCTGCAAGCGCTTCCTCAGCGGGAGGTTCCGCCATAGAACCGAGATCATAGCCTGCAGCAACAGCGGCGCCCTGTCCGCCCTTCGTAGCAGCGGCAGCAACCGCATCACAATAAAGACGAATTGCACGACTGGCGTCATCGTTCGCGGGAACCGGGAAGGCGATACCGCTTGGATCTACGTTCGAATCGAGAATGGCCACAACCGGAATGCCCAGCGTATTGGCTTCCTTGATTGCCAGCTCTTCCTTGTTGGCATCGATGACAAACATGATGTCGGGGATACCGCCCATGTCGCGGATACCGCCCAGCGAAAGTTCAAACTTGTCACGTTCGCGGGTGAGCTGCAGCACTTCCTTCTTGGTAAGGCCATGGGTATCGCCCGAAAGCTGCTCTTCCAGCGCTTTGAAGCGCTTGATCGACTGCGAAATTGTTTTCCAGTTGGTGAGCATGCCGCCCAGCCAGCGATGGTTGACAAAGTGCTGGCCAGATTTGCGTGCAGCCTCGGCAATTGGGTCCTGCGCCTGACGCTTGGTTCCGACGAACAGCACCTTGCCGCCATGCGACACTGTCTGCGACACGAAATCCAGCGCGCGCGCGAAAAGCGGCACGGTCTGGGACAGGTCAAGAATATGGATGCCATTCCGCTCGCCGAAGATGTATGGCTTCATGCGAGGATTCCAGCGGTGTGTCTGGTGGCCGAAATGCGCGCCGGCCTCAATCAATTGCTGCATGGTGACGACAGGTGCCGCCATAGTCTTTCTCCTTCCGGTTGAACCTCTGGGAATCAGTGACCGGGTGTTGCCCGGCACCGGTATGTGCGATTCCCATGTGGAATGCCGTGCCCTTACCTACAGAAGCGAGCGAACGCAAGACTTGACAGAGCCAGGAATTGAGAACAAAACGAGAACATACTTCGTTATTCGGCCTCGTCGGTTTCAAGCGCGTTGCCGTCAACGCCAAGAAAAGGGAAGAATATGTTCTACATATTGGCTTCATTCACTTTCGCGGCTGCCTTTGTGGCGGCGATGACCACCATCACCGTAATGCTTCAGCAATATTGGCATAAGATGATCTCTGCTCTGATGTTCGGATCCCAGGGCGTGTCGATTGCACCACGGCGAAAGCCCATGCGGCCGCCCGTCCGGGTTGTTCGAAAAGCGATTGCCGCTCCCGTCGCGTTCAGGCGCGCAGCCGCTTGACCTTGGCGTAGCTGGATATCCCGAAAGGAATGAGAACGAGATAAAGGGCGCTCAGTACAAGGAGCGTGGGCCAAGGGGCAGTAATCAGCGCCGCACTTAGAAGGCCTGCAAGCGCTATGGCCTCCAGTCTGATATTCTTGCGCAGGCGGAGAGAACTCCAGCTATATGTTGCCACATTGGATATCATCAGAAATGCGATCGCGGCTATCCACGGACCGACGATATAATAGGCTCTGAAAATGTCGAGGCCTGTGGAGAGCCAAAGATAAACGGGTGCGAACGCCAGCCCCGCCCCCGCCGGTGCGGGTACGCCCGTCATAAAGCCGGCGGACTTATGTGGCTGATCATCTGCATCAATATTGGCATTGAAGCGCGCAAGGCGGAGAGCGCAGCATACAGCGTGCGCCAAGGCAATGATCCATCCGAACTTGGGCATGGCCTGGAGTGACCAAAGGTAAATGACAAGGGCAGGCGCAACACCGAACGCAATGACGTCTGACAGCGAATCAAGTTCTGCGCCGAAGCGGCTTTCGCCCTTCAGCAGCCGCGCGATGCGGCCATCCAGGCCATCGAGGACGCCAGCAAAGATAATGGCCGCCACCGCCTTGTCCCACTCCCCCGCAATGGCGAATCTTATGCCGGTCAGTCCGAAGCAAAGCGCCATTGCCGTCACGGCATTTGGCGCAACCTGTCGCAGACCGATGCCGCGCCGCGCGCCGCGCGTGAAACGGTCTTCCGGCACATTCATTGGGAAACACCCGTTAGCGGCGTCGGATCGCCTAATTTCGCCAGGACTGTTTCCCCGGCCACTGAACGCTGCCCCAGCACGACGCGCGGTGCAGTTCCCTTGGGCAGATAGACGTCGACGCGGCTTCCGAACCGAATGAGACCGATTCGTTGCCCCCCTGCCACCACATCTCCGGGCTTCACAAAGGGCACAATCCGTCGGGCGACCAAGCCGGCTATCTGCGTGAAACCGATTCGCACCCCGTCGCTGCGTTCGATCAGTATATGCTGTCGCTCATTGTCTTCGCTCGCCTTATCCAGATCAGCGTTCAGGAACTTGCCAGCGATATAAATGACCGCCTTGACGGTTCCACCAATAGGGGTGCGATTGATGTGAACGTCGAACACACTCATAAAAATCGAAATGCGCGTCATCTCTTCGTCGCCCAGCCCTTCTGGACCAAGCAGTTCCCGTGGCGGCGGGACGTTCTGGATGAGCGTGACGAGCCCATCAGCGGGCGCGATGATCAGATTTTCATCGCGCGGTGTCACACGTACCGGATCGCGGAAAAATGCAAGCACCCAAACTGTCAATATGATCAAGGGCCATGTCAGCCAAGGCACGAAAAGCCACGCAAGCACCGCAATCGCGGCCGCAATCGCGGCAAATTTGCGCCCTTCCGGATGAACGGGTGGAAAGCGCCATTTGACGCTGCCATTGGATGCAGGATATCTGTTTTCTGGTGTCATTGCCGTTCTTTAGGATGTCCCCTCCATAGATACAACGTCCCAAGAGGGCCGCGATGCAAGGAATCTGTCCAACTATTCGCGTTGGTGTTGATCATTGGACGCGCATTCCCTAGACGCCTCTTCAAATTCCTGTCTCAGTAGAAAGCGAAAAAGAAGATGGCGAAGATCAAGGTCAAAAACCCGATTGTCGAAGTCGATGGCGACGAAATGACGCGGATCATCTGGCAGTGGATCCGCGAGCGGCTGATCCAGCCTTATCTCGACGTGGACCTGCACTATTATGACCTCGCCGTCGAGGAACGCGATCGGACAGACGACAAAATCACGATTGATGCTTCAAATGCCATAAAGAAATATGGTGTCGGCGTTAAGTGCGCCACCATCACGCCGGATGAGGCCCGCGTGGAGGAATTCAATCTCAAGAAGATGTGGAAATCACCAAACGGCACGATCCGCAATATCCTGGGTGGCGTTGTTTTTCGTGAACCGATCGTCATCAAGAATGTGCCTCGGCTCGTGCCCGGCTGGACTGATCCTATTGTAATCGGCCGCCATGCCTTTGGCGATCAGTATCGCGCTACCGATTTTCTCGTGCCCGGAGCGGGTAAGCTGCGCCTGGTGTTTGAGGGCGAGGACGGCAATACTATTGACGAGGAAGTGTTCCAGTTCCCCTCCTCGGGCGTTGCAATGGCGATGTACAATCTGGACGAGTCGATTCGCGATTTCGCCCGCGCATCGATGAATTACGCGCTGGATCGCAAATGGCCGCTGTATCTTTCCACCAAGAATACGATTCTGAAAGCCTATGATGGCCGGTTCAAGGACTTGTTCGAGGAGGTTTTCCAGAGCGAATTCAAGACGAAATTCGATGCAGCTGGTACGGAATATCAGCATCGCCTGATCGATGACATGGTCGCTTCCGCGCTCAAGTGGAGCGGCAAGTTCGTCTGGGCATGCAAAAATTACGACGGCGACGTACAGTCGGATACGGTTGCGCAGGGCTTCGGCTCGCTGGGCCTTATGACCTCGGTTCTGATGACTCCAGATGGCAAGACTGTCGAAGCCGAAGCGGCCCATGGCACCGTGACGCGCCATTATCGGATGCACCAGCAGGGCAAAGCCACGTCGACCAACCCGATCGCGTCCATTTTCGCATGGACGGGGGGACTCAAATATCGCGGCAAGTTCGATGAAACGCCGGACGTCGTCCGCTTTGCCGAAACGCTGGAGAAAGTCTGCATCCAGACTGTCGAAAATGGCCATATGACCAAGGATCTTGCGATTCTCATCGGTCCCGATCAGCCTTGGATGACAACCGAGCAGTTCTTTGAAACCATTCGGGTCAATCTTGAAGCAGCGATGAATAGCTGGGCCTGAAAGTCACAAACACGTAGCAAAAGATGATGAATACAGCCACGGTCCGCCTCAAGCCGGACCGTGGCTTTTCGTTCTCCTAACGCTTCAACTTACTTAGTAATCAAGATTGTCCCACAGCTTCTAATCGTCCCTGTTCCAATTCAGGACGAAGGGGATCGGATATGTTCCCGCCCGAAACCAAGGCCTACTATTCTGGCCGGAATTCGGCGCAGGAGAGGGAAGCGGTCAAGGAGGCGAACAGCCAAGGGTGGAGACTGTAATTCAGTCCCACTCTCCAACAGAGTACCGATGATCCTGTCCTGAATAAGCTTTTGCAGTGATTGCATATGCCGGGTCGGGCCCATTCGTTTATTTTGAACCAAATGTAACAGCGGATCGGGGTTTTTTCCGTCTGCCATGGGTTCCGCTAATATGTTCGCCGCAGCCACTGCATCCTGGATAGCGAGATTGATGCCAACGCCGCCCAACGGAGACATGGCATGGGCCGCATCGCCAATTGCGAGAATACCCGGAGCATACCATCGGGTCAGCCGATCCAGGGTAACGGACAAAAGCTTCACGTCATCCCAGCTACGGATGCATTTTGCCGCTTCGGCAAGGTCCGGATTGGCGTGGGCGATTTCGTCATGGAAATGGGCCAAGCCCTGCCCCCGCACGCGGTCAGCGCCGCCTTTGGGAAATACATAAGCGCATTGCCAATAGTCGTTCCGATCGATCTGCACGAAAATGCGCCCTGTCTGAAAAACACCCATAGTCTGATTTCGGACTTCTGGCTTTTTAGGGAGGCGGAACCAGAAGACATCCATTGGCGCGCCGATATCCTTGAGAGGCAATGCCGCCACTTGCCGCAAACGAGAGTGCCTGCCATCCGCAGCGATCACCAATCGTGCGCGGATATTCTCTCCGTTCTTCAATCTGATACCACTGATGCGCCCAGCCTCTCCGTATAAAAGATCGCTGGCCTCGGCATTCATACGTAGCGAAAAGGCCGGATAGCGGCTCGCCTCCACATTCAGGAAGTCTAGCAGTTCCCATTGCGGCATCATTGCAATAAAGCCGCATTTTACAGGCAGGTGTGAAAAGTCCGCCAATTTCACCTCTCTGCCCGCCACCCGTCCAGACAGTTCGGATACTTTATCATGGGGCCGTTTCAGCAGGCGATGCAGCAGCCCTAGCTCATGAAATAATTCAAGCGTCGAAGGGTGAACGGTGTCACCCCGAAAATCCCGAAGGAAATCGCCATGTTTCTCGATCACCGTCACTCGCAGACCAGCGCGGGCGAACAGCAGGCCCGCCATCATGCCGGCCGGCCCTCCCCCAACGATCAGCAAATCTGTGAAGTCCCGGTTCATCAGGCACTGACAAATAACATGAAAGCCGGTTAAAGGACCACATGGGATTGGAAATCGACAACAGAGGGTTCAGCGACGCACTGGTGATATTGGGCGCTGCAGGTATAGTCATTCCTGCATTCGCGCGCCTGCGCATTAGCCCCGTCATCGGTTTTATTCTGGTGGGGCTGCTTGTAGGTCCGGCAGGGCTTGGGTCTCTGACCCAGCAAGTGCCATGGCTTTATTATGTCACCATTTCCAATCCCAATGCAATCGAGCCCTATGCCGAATTCGGGATCATATTGCTTCTCTTCTCCATTGGCCTGGAGTTAAGCTTCAAACGCCTGTGGTCGATGCGAACGTTTGTCTTTGGCGTTGGGGCGGCAGAGTTGCTGGCCTCAGGCTTTGTCATTGGCGTTGCGCTGCACTTGATAGGGCAAAGTCTGGCCGGAGCGATCGGCTTAGGCCTGGCCCTGGCGCTTTCCTCCACGGCACTCGTGTTGCCGATGGTTGGCACGCAATCGGCTGTGGGCCGCTCGGCGTTTGCAATGCTGCTCTTCGAAGATCTTGCAATCGTGCCGATCATTTTTGCGCTGGGGGCCATGGCTCCCAATGCGCAAGAAGCGGGGTGGAGTGGTCTCGCCGAAACGATGGTGAAGGGTGGTCTTACAGTCGTCGCAATGTTTATGATCGGCCGCTTTTTTCTGCCACGCGTCTTTTCCCAGGCTGCGCGCACAAAAAGCCCGGAAGTGTTTCTGGCGGCTAGTCTGCTCGTCGTCATTGTCGCCAGCCTCGCCACTACCTTAGCTGGCTTGTCCCCTATTGTCGGGGCGTTGCTCGCAGGACTGCTGATCGCCGAAACCGAATATCATAGGGAGGTCGAAGTTATCACGGCCCCATTCAAGGGCTTGGCGCTGGGCGTATTTCTCATCACTGTCGGAATGAGTCTGGATGTCCGCATTATTGCCGCGAATTGGGTAAGCCTTGCGGCCGCCGTGATTGCCGTCGTGCTGGTCAAGGTCGTGGTTACGACAACATTTCTACGCATCAGCGGCGCCCGGCGTAGTACAGCGTTGGAGGCTGGGGTCCTGATGGCGTCGCCTTCCGAAACGACATTGATCGTCTTGTCGGCCGCCACTGCAGCTCACCTCATTCTGCCCTCCACCGCCGCCTTTTGGCAGATTGTCACCGCCATAGGACTTACCATCACCCCGCTCCTCGCCAAATTGGGGCATATTATCGCACGCAAAATCGATATGGGGTCGGGTGAGGAGCCGAGTATAACCGTTGGCGAAGGTGTCCGCCCAGCAGCCGTGATCATAGGTTTCGGGCGCGTCGGTCGCCTGGTCGCGGACATGCTGCGCGTTCACAATCAGCCCTTCGTAGCAGTCGAATCCGACATTGATACAGTCGCTCAGGCCCGTCGTGATGGCTATCCCATCATCTTTGGAGATGTTTCTAACACCGAACTCATCGACAAGCTGCAGCTTGGTCATGCAAAGGCATTGATCCTGACCATGGATGATCCGGTGCTGTCAGCGCGTCTTACCAAGCGGGTGCATGGATGGGTCCCTGATCTCACGATAATCGCCCGTGCTCGTGATACAGCGCATGCAGCCGAACTTTATCGGGCGGGGGCGACCGACGCCGTGCCTGAAACGCTCGAAAGCTCGTTGCAGCTTTCCGAAGCGGTGCTGGTCGATTTAGGCGTTGCGATGGGTCCGGTTATCGCGTCCATCCATGAGAAAAGAGACGAACTGCGAAAAGCTATCAAGGCTGCGGGCAATCTGGACCGTGACCCGCTCTTGCGGCGTCTGCGGATCGAAGAAGCCGGCTGAGCGTAATCAGCGTTCGTCAGCAGCCGTGATATCTTCGCGTGCCGCCTTACGCTCCTTGCGTTCAGTGAACCAAATCACCACCAGGGTCATTTCAAACAGCAGGACAAGCGGGATCGCCAGCATGAGCTGCGAAACCACATCCGGCGGCGTCAGCACCGCCGCAGCCGCAAAAGCCAGCACGATCATGTAACGGCGCATACCTATGAGCTGGGGTCTGGTCACAATCCCCGCCCGATTGAGCAGCATGAGGAGAATAGGCATCAGAAAGCTGATACCAAACGCCAAAATGAACTGCATCACCAGCGAAAGATAGTTTTCTGTGCTGGGTAACGCTTCCAGCGTGAGGCCACCGCTACTGCCTTCAAAACTGAGGAAGAAATGAAAGGCTGTCGGCATGACGACATAATAAGCAAGCGCGGCCCCCATGGTGAACAGCACAGGCGTCGCGATCAGAAAAGGGAGGAAAGCTTTTTTTTCCTTAGCATAAAGTCCCGGCGCTATGAAGGCCCAGAGTTGGTTCGCGATGATCGGAAAGGACAGGAAAAAGGCAGCGAACAGCGCCACCTTCACTTCAACAAAAAAGGCTTCATAGAGCTTGGTATAAACCAGTCGCCCCTTGCCTTCCCCAAAAGCTTCCGTCAGCGGCCGTACAAGGAAGCCGAAAATCTCGTCAGCAAAATAGAAGCACAGCGCGAACGAAGCGAGCAATGCGCCCACACACCAAAGCAGGCGCTGCCGTAACTCGATCAGATGCTCAAGCAGCGGTGCCCGACTATCATCAATATCCATCATGCCGGCGGAGCGTCCTTCGAATCCTGCTTCTCTCGGTGCTGACCGGTCACAAAATCATCTTGAGCTAAAGGATCGTCCCGCCCAAGGGCTGCCTCATCCTGAATGGCAGCATTTGTTTCTTGTGAGGGAAACGAGGATGGCGCCGTCTCCGCGCCTGTTTCGGCGGAAGGCCATTGTTTCATGATCCGCTCATTTTCAGCGGCCCATTTCTTTTCAAGTTCTTCGAGCTCAGCTTCCCGCACCATGGCGTCAAGGCCGGTACGGAAATGGCGCGCCATGTCTTTGGCCTTGCCCACCATCTGCCCGAACTTGTAAAAGGCGCGAGGCAAGTCCTTGGGACCAATGACAATAATAGCCACGATAGCTGTCAGCAGAAGCTCACTTGAGCCGATGTCAAACATTAGACGCTATGATCCGGAAAGCGGGCGAGAAGATTGTTCAACCGTGCTTCTGCTCTTCAGCGGTCTGCTCCACCGGCCGTTCCGGAACATTTTGGGACGGGATGCGATTTACCGGCTTGGCTGCTGGAACATCCTCATCATCCGAAATGCCTTTCTTGAAGCTTTTCAAGCCCTTTGCGACATCACCCATCATATCGGAAAAGCGTCCTTTCCCGAACAGCAGCATTACTACAATACCGACCACCAGCCAGTGCCAGATGCTAAGGCCACCCATTTCAATTCTCCTTGAGTTGGGACCTATTTAGGCGTCTTCGTCACCATTTTCCAGCGCCGATTGCTCAGTGAGGACATCAAGTTCAAGATCGGCCGGATCAAGCAGTCCAGCGGCTTTCAGATCCTCTATGCCGGGGAGGTCACGACGGCTGCCAAGACCGAAATGAGACAGGAACTCAGTTGTCGTTGCAAAAAGCAGGGGGCGTCCGGGAACCTCGCGGCGCCCAGCCGGACGAACCCAGCCCGCCTCCATCAGAACGTCAAGCGTTCCTCTTGCTACTTGCACGCCGCGTATGGCCTCTATCTCAGCGCGGCTGACCGGCTCGTGATAGGCGATGATAGCCAGCGTTTCCATGGCTGCACGCGAAAGCTTGCGCGGTTCCTCCCGCTCCTTACGGAGAATGTGGGCTAAATCTGGCGCAGTCTGAAAATGCCAATGCCCTCCTCGCTCGACCAGATGAACGCCACGCTCTGCATAATGGTCCGCCAATTTCTCGAGCGCGGTCGCTACATCCCCCTCGCCACCTGCATAGTGCCGAATCTCCATGATGCTCAGCGGCTTGTCGGACGCGAACAACGTTGCTTCGACAGCTCGTGCTAGATCGTCGAGGCGCGTCATGACGACAAATCGCCGGGATTGCCCGGAGAGCTGTGACGAATGAAAATCGGTTCGAAAATACCCGTCTGCCTGATATTCACCCTGCCCTGCCTGGCAAGTTCAAGCGCGGCGACAAAGCTGCTCGCAAGAGCGGACTTACGCAGCGCCGGATTGGTCCCTTCGGGCAAAAAGCTTTCCAATATGGTCCAGTCCATACTGACGCCGACGAGCCTACCGACGCGCTCCAGGGCCTCTTCCAGCGTCATCACTGGCCGTCGGGCAACGATGTGCTTAGCGGGTCTGGCGCGCGCCCGTATTTGGCCATAGGACGAGATAAGGTCGAAGATCGTGGCCTTCCACGCCACCTTGCGAATAGTGTGCAGCCCTTCCGGATCGGGACGAATGAAAACATCGCGGCCAATGCGATCTCGCGCCAGTAAACGTGCACCCGCCTCCCGCATGGCGTTCAAACGTTGGAGCCGCAGTTGCAATCGCAACGCCAACTCCTCGGGCGACGGATCGGCTTCCGTGTCCTTGGGTAGCAGTAGCCCGGATTTCAGATACGCAAGCCATGCAGCCATGACGAGATAGTCCGCCGCAATTTCCAATTTCAAAGCACGTGCATTCTCTATGAACGCCAGATATTGCTCGACCAGGGCCAGAATCGACAATTCCCGCAAATCGACCTTTTGAGTGCGCGCCAACGCCAGCAGAAGATCCAACGGCCCTTCCCAGCCATCCAGCTCCACTGTCAGAACTTCAGGCGATCGGGGACCGGGAACCGCGCGGTCCACCACATCCGCCCAATCCGCCAGGATGTCGTTCATATCAGCGCTAATAGTTCGTCGCGTTTTGCGATCAATTCATCAAGAGGCTGATCCTCGGGTGTATGAGCAATGGGGGCCATCGCTCGATCAAGCCGGATGCGCGATTCAGGGCGGATTTCATCAAGGACCTCAGTTATGCCTCGCATCTCCTCAATCCTGCCCCAACAGTTCAGGGCGAGATCGCAACCCGCCGCGACCACAGCCGCCGCAAGCGATGGAATATCCCCCCGCAGCGCCTTCATATCCAGATCGTCCGACATCAGCAGCCCATCGAACCCAATGCGACGGCGGATGATGTTGCCGATGATTGTTGGGGACAGACTGCATGGCAAATCCCTGTCCCATGTGGTGTAAACAATATGCGCGGTCATTCCCATCGGCGCGTTATTGAGCGTCCGGAATGGCGCCACATCGATTTCCAGCTCAGATTCATCCGCATCCACTACTGGCAAGGACAGATGGCTGTCCGCCATAGCGCGGCCATGCCCAGGCATATGCTTGACAATGCCGTTTACTCCGCCGCGGCGAAGGCCATCCAGCATCGCTCGGCCGAGCGCAGCGACGCGCAGTGGCTCACTGCCCAGCGCGCGGTCGCCAATGATGTCATTGGCTCCAGGCTGACGCACATCGAGTAAAGGAAGTGCATCAACATTTATCCCGACTTCGCGGAGCATGATGGCTATCGCATGCGCATTGCTGCGTGCGGCTTCGATAGCGCTCGCCGGGGCTATATCATAAAGTCGGTCAAAGACCGCGCCGGGGGGAAACGCAGGCCAGATCGGCGGTTGCATTCGCGCGACCCGTCCCCCCTCCTGATCTATCATGATCGCCAGATCATCGCGACCGTGCAGGGCACGCAATGTATCAGTCAAAGCGCGAAGCTGCTCCCTGTCCTCGATGTTTCGCTTGAACAGGATATAGCCAGCCGGTTCAGCCTCACGAAAAAGCGTACGCTCGTCGTCGGTGAGCGTCGGGCCAGAAAGACCAAAAATAACCGGCTTCATGAATGCTTCACCAGTCTATTGCGACATCGCCATGCAGTTCTCACCAGCCACCTTTAATTTACCGCAAAGCTCATTGGCTTGCGCATTCGATGCCACTTGGGCGCGCAGACGATAATAAGTGGTGCCGTTGACGTCAGCGGCGGATATGGACTTTTCCAGTCCGGCCAGATAGTCGAAGCGTTTCGAAAGCGCCGTCCAGGCCTGCTCCGCCACCGCCTTCGATCCATAAGCGCCGAGCTGGATCAATGAATTTCCATTCGCAGCCGGCTTCTGGGCTATCTTCGGCACTGCGGGAGAGGACTTGGTGTTGTCGGCCACTTCGGCCTTCACCTTTGCGGCTGGTGCGCTTGGCGCCGCAGGTTTGGAAGGCGTCACATCGGTTCCAGCAACGGGTGCTTCAGGCAATTTCGTCGGATCGATCTTGCCTGTGCCTTCCATCCCTTCGCTGGCGGTGAAGCTGCTATCACCTTCTCCCTGAAAAGTGCGAGCGTCCGGATCTTCTGCAGGAATTTTATAACTGCCTTCCGGTGCTGCGATCAGCGTCCCCTCGCCGCCGCCCGACCTTATCGATTGCAGCCAATAAATTCCGCCAATGATGACCCCCAGGAATAACAGACCTGCCACGATCAAAAGAATGAGGCGAGCGAGAGAAACGCCATCATCCTCTTCCATATCGTCGACGGCCTCCAGCCAAGGCAGCCTGTCCTCATCCTGAAGGTCCAGGCTGTCGCGGTTGTAATCGGTCATTACTGCATCTCCGAAAGGGCCTTTACCCCCATTAGCCCAAGCCCGTTGCGGATAATCTGCCCTATTCCTCCGGCAAGGAAAAGTCGTGCCGAAGTTGTAGCCGGCTCGTCAGCGATCACCATCCGCAATTCGGGCCTGTCATTGCCCATATTCCAGAAAGCATGAAAAGCCGCGGCTAGATCACCCAGATAGAAGGCGACTCGATGCGGTTCATGGCTCTGCGCTGCAGATTCCACAATTCTGGGAAATTGCGCCGCTATTTTTATAAGCGGCAGTTCCTCTGTCCCAAGCAGAGACAGGTCGGGCGCTGGCAATGCCACGCCTGCTTCCTTCGCCTTGCGTTCCAGTGAGCATATGCGCGCGTGCGCATATTGAACGTAGAAAACCGGATTGTCCTTCGATGCTTCCACAACTTTGGCAAAGTCGAAATCCATCTGCGCGTCCGCTTTCCGCGTGAGCATGGTGAAGCGGACAACGTCCTTGCCCACTTCGTTCACCACATCGGCCAGAGTTACAAAATTTCCAGCGCGCTTGGACATCTTCACCGGTTCGCCATCGCGCAACAGACGGACCATCTGCACCAGCTTCACATCGAACGGCACCTTGTCATGGGTCAGCGCCCGGACCGCCGCTTGGATACGTTTTACCGTGCCGGCGTGATCGGCGCCCCATATGTCGATAAGCTGATCCGCGCTTTGCGCCTTCTGGTAATGATAGGCCAAATCCGCGCCGAAATAGGTCCAGCTTCCGTTCGATTTCTTGATCGGACGGTCCTGATCGTCGCCAAATTGGGTGGAGCGAAATAGCGGCAACTCGACTGGCTCCCAATCCTCCGGCGTCTCTCCCTTCGGGGCTTCAAGCACTCCGTCATAGACAAGACCACGGGCGCGCAGTTCCGCCTCCGCGGTTTCCGGCTTACCGGCCGCCTGTAACTCGGCCTCTGACGAGAAAACATCGTGACGAATGCCGAGCAGCGCCAGATCGGCACGGATCATGTCCATCATCGCAGCGACGGCTTCCTTACGGAACAGCACCAGCCATTCAGCTTCCGGCGCGGCGGCATATCTATCGCCATAGGTCGCGGCCAGCTTTTGGCCCACGGACTTTAGATAATCGCCCGGATAGAGTCCCTCCGGTATCGGCCCGATATCCTTACCAAGCGCCTCCCGATAACGCATATGCGCCGACCGGGCGAGCACATCCACCTGACCGCCCGCGTCATTGATATAATATTCGCGGATAACATCGTGGCCCGCATATTCCAGCAGCGTTGCAAGGGCATCGCCAACCACCGCGCCCCGGCAATGTCCCATATGCATGGGGCCTGTAGGATTGGCAGAGACATATTCCACATTGACACGGACGCCCTTGCCCATGTCCGAGCGCCCATAATCATCGCCATCGGCATGGATCGCGGCAAGCTCCGCCCGCCAGGTCGAATCGTTGAGACGCAAGTTGATGAAGCCGGGTCCGGCGATTTCAGCGCTGGCCACCTCGTCTAGCGCGCCCAGCTTCTCAGCGATTTTTTCCGCCAGTGCGCGCGGATTAGTCTTCGCGCCCTTGGCAAGCACCATGGCGGCGTTCGTCGCCAGGTCGCCATGCGCAGGATCGCGCGGCGGCTCTACAGCGACAGCTTTGCGGGGCAGATCCGCAGGCAGTACGCCTTCGGTCTCGAGAGTATCAAGCACCGCATCCAGATGCGCGGCGAAACGGGCGTAAAGAGTCAAAGCAAAGCCTTTGCATCTGTCGGCTGGCGACAGAAAGAGGCGCCGCCTAGCCGTGAAATCAACGTGTCACATTATATTTGAGCTGATCTTCGGTCAGGTTAAAACCGACGAGCAATTCAAAGCTGGTTCGCTGCAGCGCCTCGCGCACTGCGGGATCGGACATCGGATCAACTGCTGCGTCGGGATCGCCTGCCTTGCGCTCGCGTGTAATCCGCTCCTGAATATCTGCAGGCAACGTAGCCTGGCCCCTGTCGACATAGGATTGTGCCGTGCCGCTCGCGCTGGCGCGATATTCACCATCGGCAAAATGTATGTTTACCTGCCCGACACGCTTCGACACGACAGCCGTGCCGCCCCTGACCACAGTCGCAAAATAGGGAAGCGTCACATCGCGAGCGCCATTGGCATCGCTCCGGCGAGCGAGCACATCAAATGTCGCGTTTGTATAAAGTTGCGGACCGCTATCATCGCAGGTGGAACGCAAATTGGTTATGTTAGCGACCACATCAATGGCGCTCGCTTCCCGGCTTTGAGGCGGATTGAACAGGGTGATGTCGCCGGTATAATCCGGAATAGCAACCGAAGGACAGGCCGAACGCTTTGCGATAATGCCGCCGGTTACGTCGATGTCGCCTACCTTGGCGCATGCAGCGAGCGATAAAACAGCGATGCTGGCAATGAGGGCTTTTTGAATTGACACATTATATCCCTTGTGAAGGCGTCAGGGCTTCTTATCCGCGCCATGCGAAGCACGCAACCGAAAGGAAGCGGCTTTCGTTCGCGGGCACAATCGCCTAAAGGCTGCATCCATGACCGATAGTGACATGAGCCGTCCTCTCTTGCGGATATTGATCGCAGCGCCACGCGGATTTTGCGCTGGGGTAGACCGGGCGATCCATATTGTGGAGCGCGCCATCGAAAAATATGGTGCCCCGGTCTATGTGCGCCACGAAATCGTTCATAACAAATATGTGGTGGATAGCCTGAAGGCTAAGGGCGCCGTGTTCGTGGAGGAACTGGACATGGTGCCCGACGGCGTGCCGGTTGTCTTTTCGGCCCACGGCGTGCCCAAGGCCGTGCCTGCCACAGCTGAGGCGCGGGGTCTTTCCTATCTGGACGCCACCTGCCCGCTCGTGTCCAAGGTGCATCGTCAGGCCGAGCGGCAGGTGGAAGCCGGAAGGCACATCGTGTTCATCGGCCATCGCGGACATCCAGAGGTCATTGGCACATTTGGGCAGGTTCCCGAAGGCACAATGACGCTTATCGAAACCGTAGCGGACGCAGAAGCCTTTACACCGGAGGATCCGGCTAATTTGGCTTTTCTCACGCAAACGACCTTGTCTGTGGACGACACGGCAGCGGTTGCGGCGACGCTGCAGCGAAGATTCCCTGGCATTGTCGCTCCCAAGGGTGAGGACATCTGCTACGCTACGTCCAACCGGCAAGCATCGGTCAAGGCGATCGCACCCGCGTGCGATCTGGTGCTCGTGATCGGTGCGCCCAACAGCTCCAATTCGCTTCGTCTCGTCGAAGTGGCTGAGCGGGAAGGCACCCCTTCCCGTCTGATTCAGCGGGCTGGCGATATCGATCTTTCCTGGATGACGAATGTCTCCACGCTCGGCATCACCGCCGGGGCGTCCGCGCCGGAAATATTGGTTCGGGAAGTCGTGGAGCGTCTGGCTAACCATTTCACCATTGATGAGGAACAGGTGGAAACGGCGCGGGAAAAAGTCGCCTTCAAACTGCCTCGCGGATTAGAGGCGGCATAACCACTCATGGCAGTCTACACCCACGTTCCGGCCGAGGAAATGGCCGCCTTTCTCACTCGCTATAATGCCGGTGAACTGGTCTCCGCCAAGGGCATTGCCGAAGGCGTGGAGAACAGCAATTATCTAGTTGAGACGACACAGGATCGTTTCATTCTCACGCTTTATGAAAAGCGCGTCGATGAAGCGGATTTACCCTTTTTCATGGATCTTCTCGATCATCTCGGCGCGCGCGGATGCAAGGTGCCGCGTTTCATCCCGGATTGCGAAGGCAGGCAATTGCAGCAACTCGCTGGTCGCCCTGCCTGCTTGATTGAATTTCTAACCGGCATCTCTGTTACTGAACCCACGGCGGCGCAAAGTCACGCCGCCGGAAGAGCTCTTGGGGAGATGCATGGGGCAGCGGCAGATTTTGCGGGACAGCGCCCCAATGCGCTCGATCCGGAGGCATGGCGCGATTTAGCAAACAAATGCGGAGCGCATTTCGACGAAATTGCTCCTGGCCTTGCGTGTCGTGTCGCCGAGGAGCTGGCTCACATCGATGCCAATTGGCCTACCGCCTTGCCCCACGCAGTCATTCATGCGGACCTGTTCCCGGACAATGTGTTGATGTTGGGCAACGAAGTGAGCGGCCTCATCGATTTCTATTTCAGCTGCACTGATATCCGGGCTTATGATCTGGCCGTGACCCATAGCGCCTGGTGCTTTGATTTCGATGGGCGTAACTATCATGCAGACCGAGCCGCCGCACTGGTAGCCGGTTATGAAGAAGCCTTTGGCCTGAGCGAAGCGGAAAGGGCTGCATTCCCTACCCTGTGCCGGGGGGCTGCGCTGCGGTTCCTTTTGACGCGCGCATATGATTGGATCAACACGCCACCCGAGGCGCTTGTAACGCGCAAGGATCCGCTCGCTTTCCTGCGCCGTCTGGATTTTTATGCGACTGCCAATGCCAGCGCATTGCTCGGCGCATGAGCGGCAAGCTCTCCACAGTAGAGATTTTCACCGATGGGGCCTGCAAGGGCAATCCGGGCCGTGGCGGTTGGGGAGCAGTCATCCGTTATGGCGAGCATGAAAAGGAATTGTCCGGCGGCGAAAGCAATACCACCAACAACCGCATGGAATTGATGGCGGCGATCCAGGCTCTGAGCGCCCTCACCCGCCCCTGCCATGTCATTGTGTCGACCGACAGCAATTATGTGAAGGATGGTATAACGAAGTGGATTTTCGGCTGGCAGAAAAATGGCTGGCGTACGGCTGATCGCAAACCAGTGAAAAACGCTGACCTGTGGCAAGCCTTATTGGAAGCCGTGCGACCTCACGAAATCGAATGGCAATGGGTGAAAGGCCATAGCGGTCATCCCGAGAATGAGCGTGCCGATCAACTGGCCAGCGCCGCTGCAATGGCTATTGGCCGTTCAGAATAATGCGTAACAAAGCTAGTCGCGCTCAATAGGCCCTGCCCACCAAAACGCGTTCAACGGCGGGCGCACCTGTAAAGATACACGAACCGTCCACCTTCTTGGCATCCAGCGGCACGTTACGCAGTGTCAGCTTCATGCCTTTCAACGTCTCCACAATCTCATCAAGCCTAGCACCCGTGGGTTTGCTCCACTGCACCTCGGCCCAGCCGCATTTCGGGCTGGAAGCAAAATAGTCCTTCAGCTCTGCAACACTGGTAATCGAACGATCGATATTTTGTTGTAAGAAAGCATTCGCCTGGTCGTAGAGCGATTGTTGCACATCCTGCAACATCGCTGTTGCAGCGCCCAGAAAATCATCACGGGACATGGTCTGGCTATCGAGTTTGCTCGCTTCGTTATAGAGCCGGTGCCGGCGCAACACGGAAACATTTTGCGTAGCAAGATCGCGCCCACCCACTTCAACAATGACCGGTGCGCCTTTCTTCACCCAATTCCAGCGTTTGTTGGCCGCCTTGATCGCTTTCTTATCAAGAAGCGCCCGGACCGGCTCGCCGAAAACGGACAACCGCGACAAGTCAGCGACGATCTCGCTGCAATAGGCAAGAATATCCTCGTCCTCCGGCTGATCCCGCAACATCGGCACTATGACGATCTGCTGCGGCGCGATGATCGGGGGCACGCGAAGGCCATCATCGTCTCCGTGCGTCATGATCACTCCGCCGATCAGGCGTGTTGAAACGCCCCAGCTTGTCGTCTGCGCCAGTTCCAGTTCACCCTCGCGGTTCTGAAAGCGGATATTCTGCGCCTTACTGAAGGTCGTCCCCAGAAAATGCGATGTTCCGGCCTGCAATGCTTTGCCGTCCTGCATCATCGCTTCGATGGAGTAGGTCGCTTCAGCGCCTGGGAAGCGCTCATTTTCCGGCTTTTCACCTGCTATCACAGGCATGGCCAACGCATATTCGGAGAAGCTGCGATAAACCTCCAGCATCTTGAGCGTTTCGTCCATCGCTTCTTCGCGGGAGGCATGGGCGGTGTGCCCTTCCTGCCAGAGGAATTCGCTGGTCCGCAGGAACATACGGGTGCGCATTTCCCAGCGGACGACATTGGCCCATTGGTTCATGAGCACGGGCAGGTCGCGCCAGCTTTGCACCCAGCGCGAAAAGGCGGCGCCGATGACCGTTTCCGATGTGGGGCGTACAACCAGCGGCTCTTCCAGCCGAGCTTCTGGATCAGGGACGAGCGCACCATCCTGCGTCACCAGACGATGATGCGTTACGACAGCCATTTCCTTGGCAAAGCCATCGACATGCTCCGCTTCCTTGGCGAAATATGACAGCGGAATGAAGAGCGGAAAATAGCAATTCTCATGGCCGGTTCGCTTGATTTCCGCATCCAACAACTTTTGAATTCGTTCCCAGATGCCATAACCCCAGGGCCGGATCACCATGCATCCGCGCACACCGGATTCTTCAGCAAGATCGGCCTCGCTGACGACGGCTTGATACCAGGCAGCGAAATCCTTTTCGCGCGTGACGGGGAGTGCATGTTTCAATGTTCAGACCTGCGAAGGGGAAATACAATCCCGAAGGAACCACGTGTTCCCATAGAATAAGGCCAGGGGAAAAGTCGAGACGGGAAGTCGCTCGTATGGAAAGTTTCAGCCCGTCCAGAAACTGCAGGCATATGAGCAACCATTAGCGCCTCGGTGGACGCACTCCCAACCTGCAACAAAAGATGTGCTGTGGCAACGTCGCACATCCATCCTTCCCCACTGAAGATCTAGGGCTTGCCGAGCCGGTCGATCTTGCTGTTAAGGAGTTCTAGCTGCGCCTTGAGTTGCGCAATTTCATCATCCTTCTCTTCGGCGGCGGTGCTGGCCTTCTTCTCCGAAGTGGCTCCTTTGAATGCACTCGTCGCGGCCCCGAACATTTCCATGTTGCGCTTCGCGATTTCGGCGAAAGGACCGCCGGAGAAGGCGCCCTGCATGGCGTCTTGAAACTGCTGCTGATTTTTCCGGAATGCTTCCATCGATGCTTCCAGATATTGCGGAACCATGGACTGCATCGAGTCCCCATACATTGAAATCAGTTGCCGAAGGAAGTTGACCGGCAGCATATTCTTCCCACGCCCTTCTTCTTCCATGATGATCTGTGTCAGCACGTTATGCGTGATGTCTTCATTGGTTTTTGCGTCCACGACCACAAATTCTCGACCCTCACGAGTCATTTGAGAAAGCAGATCAAGAGTTATGTAACTGGACGTTTCCGTATTATACAATCTGCGGTTAGCGTATTTCTTTATGATGACCGGGTCCGACTCACCAGAAGATTTCGAGGCTTTTGCCATTTCAACCACTCCCTCCATTCCAAATGCTGCAATAGCACCGAACTATACTGCGCCGCAACATGGTCCCCGACCGTTGCCGCTGTTTCTGAAAATGCTTTGGCAACAGACCCGAAATGACACGGATTTCAGATTGAAAGCGTTCGCGGGCTTGCACAAATATCAAACGGCTCAACGTGTTCCCCATCATCTGGATGCAACGGTAGCTGCTACCGCCTCAGGCGCGCGTTTGCTGCATTATGGCGGTACGGGAAAACCCATCGTATTCATCCCGTCCCTTATAAACCCACATGTCATACTGGACCTTTCCGAACGCAATTCTCTGCTGAAGTTCTTGAGCGGCCGCGGATTGAATGTTTTTCTTGTCGATTGGGGGTGGCCAGCTCCGGGCGATCGAGAACTGGGATTAAAGGGCCACATCGAGCATCGCTTGCTCCCCATGCTTGCTGCACTGGGCGAAACGCCGGTGCTCGCCGGCTATTGCCTTGGTGGAACGATCGCGGCCGCGACCTGTGAACTGATGGATGTGTCCGGATTGGTCATGATCGCTGCACCCTGGAATTTTGCGGCATTTCCGCAGCAAAGCCGGGAAAAGATTATTGGCTTGTGGGAGAAGGCCAAACCTGTCTGCGAACGACTGGGCTATGTTCCTATGGAAGTTCTACAATCGGGTTTCTGGGCACTTGATCCAGCGCGAACCATTCGGAAATATGCAGCGTTCGCTGATCTGCCGGAAAAATCCGATGAGGCTCAGGGGTTCGTCAGACTGGAGGATTGGGCGAATGAAGGTGCGCCGTTGACCTACGCGGCGGGCTGCGATCTATTCGAACGGCTCTATCGCGCGAATGAAACCGCCAATGGCCAATGGCGCGTCGGTGGGCGCATTGTTGATCCTTCGCGGTTGGATTGTCCCATTCTCAACATCTTGTCGGAAACGGATCACATAGTTCCTTCAGTCACCGCCTGCCAGGCTGGAAAGGAACTGCGGCTCGATAGTGGCCATGTTGGCATGATCGTCGGCAGGCGGGCGCGGACACAGCTTTGGAATCCCTTGGCGGAATGGCTTTTGGAATCAACCCGCCAGTGATATGCGGCTCCGATCGCTCAAATGGATGTTCTGGAGACCCGTTTCATGACCGACATCGTCATCACCGCTGCCAAGCGCACACCTGTCGGCAGCTTCCTCGGCGCTTTCGCTGCCACTCCCGCTCATGAATTGGGCCGCGTCGCCATAGAAGCCGCGATGGCGCAGGCTGGCATCACCGGCGAGGATGTTTCGGAAGTCATCATGGGCCAGGTGCTCACTGCTGGCCAGGGTCAGAATCCTGCAAGGCAGGCAGCCATGGCCGCGGGCATACCTCAGGAAATACCTGCCTGGGGCGTCAACCAGGTCTGCGGGTCGGGACTGCGTTCCGTCGCATCCGCTGTGCAGGCGATCATGAATGGCGATGCGAACATTGTCATCGCGGGTGGGCAGGAAAGCATGTCCATGTCCATGCACTGCCAATCCCTGCGGCTCGGCCATAAAATGGGGAATCTGGAAATCGTTGATACGATGATCAAGGATGGCCTGACCGACGTGTTCAACGGTTACCACATGGGCATCACTGCCGAAAATCTGGCTGAGCAATATCAAGTGTCGCGCGAAGCGCAGGATACCCTCGCTGTGCGGTCGCAAAATCTCGCGGAGGCATCGCGCGCTGCAGGGCGATTCAAGGACGAAATTGCGCCTGTCACGATAAAGAGCCGTAAGGGTGAAATCATCATTTCGGACGATGAATATATTCGCACCGGCGTCACCCTTGATAGTGTTTCGGCTGTGCGCCCTGCCTTCAAGAAGGACGGCACGGTGACTGCGGCCAATGCCAGCGGTATCAATGACGGCGCAGCAGCTCTGGTTCTTATGACGGCAGATGAAGCCGCGCGACGGAACGCGCCGGTTCTCGCTCGCGTGGCGAGTTGGGCCCATGCGGGTGTCGATCCCTCCATAATGGGCATAGGCCCGGTGCCAGCAACGAAGCGCGCTCTGCAGAAGGCAGGCTGGACCATCAATGATCTCGATTTGGTGGAAGCCAATGAAGCCTTTGCAGCGCAAGCTCTGTCCGTCGGTAAGGAACTCGGCTTTAATCCTGATACAGTCAATGTAAATGGGGGCGCCATCGCAATAGGCCACCCCATTGGCGCATCGGGTGCGCGCGTGCTGACGACGCTACTATATGAAATGCAAAAGCGAAATGCGGGCAAGGGACTCGCCACGTTGTGCATTGGTGGCGGCATGGGCATTGCCATGTGCGTCGAGCGATAACGGACGCGCCGTAATCTCCCAGATTTCGGAGACCCGCTCCAATCTGGAGTGGGTCTCCGCGTCATGTTGCAAATTTTATCTCCAATAGCGCTCCAGGCGGTTCCCTAATCCTGTCAATAATTCATATTGCGACAATCCCGATTGCGCGGATGCTCGTTCTGGCTCGTAGTCGAGCGTGACCCAATCGCCTTCCTCAAGTTCCGGCATGGCAGTCAGGTCAATGATGAGAAGATCCATCGATACACGGCCCACTACCGGCAGCCGGACTCCTTCCACCATCACTGCTCCGCTGTTGGAAAAACCGCGAAGATAGCCATCGGCATAACCAATATTGAGGATGCCAAGCTCCATGTCGCGCTCGGCGGTTCGCGTTGCATTATATCCAATGCCTTCGCCAGCAAGCGCTGTCTTGCGTTGAAGGATTTGCGCTTCTGGAAAGGCGACTTGAGCAATATGCCCTCGCGCCTCTGCTCGGGGTATGCCGCCATACAGCGCAAGGCCCGGCCGTGTCAGATCAAAGGCATAATCATGGCCAAGGCAGATGCCTGCACTGTTCGCCAGGCTATAGCGTCGAGCCGCAATCTTCGAACGAAGAACAGAAAAGCGCTCCAGTTGCCGCATATTGAGAACATGGTCCTCGTCCGCGCAGGCAAGATGGCTCAGCAGCGTTTCAATGACCAGACCGTCCAATAACCCTGACACGGCCTCGTCCATGCCCAGACCGAGCCGATTCATTCCAGTGTCCACCATCACGTCGCATGGCCCGCCACCTGTATCCTTCCACCGCTGAATTTGCTGCGCGGTATTAAGCACAGGCCGAACGCTCCCTTGCCGTGCAACGGCCATGTCCTCCGCCCGCACGCCATGCAAAACCGAAAGAGAGAGGCCGTCAGCCAAAGGCGATAGCGCCAGTGCTTCAGCCCAGTTCGCTACAAAGAAATCCCGACAGCCCGCTGCTGCTAATTGCCGCATTACGCCCGGGGCATCTGTGCCGTAGCCATTTGCCTTGATCGCCGCACCACACGCGGCATTCCCACTTCGTTGGTTCAACCAGTTCCAATTGGAAACAAGGGCAGCTTTATCCAGACGAAGACGAAGGGGTGCAGGGAGTAAAATCATCGCCGCTGGATAGCGCCCCTCTCAAGCGGCGTCGAGAGCCCTTCCCCGCGTCTCCGACAAACCGAAGATCGTTACCACGAGAGCCATCGCCACAACTCCGAAGGTATACCACAAACCGGCATAAGGGTCCCCTGTCCGCGCTACGACATACTGGCTGACAAGAGGGAGGAACCCGCCAAAATAGCCCGTTCCGATATGGTAGGGGATCGACATGGAACTGTAGCGAATTCGGGGCGGAAACAATTCGGAGAGAAGCGCGGCAGCAGGACCATAAGTCGCTCCGGAAAGGGCGCTCAACCCCAGGATGGCGAGGATGATGATAGCAATATTGCCGTTCGAAGGGATGACTTTGCCAAGATCGTATCCCGCACGCGTCAGTTCCGCATCAAGCGCCGTGTCCGTATGCTCCGTCAGCACCGTACCGCCAATCCGGAGTTGGACCGATCCCGAGCCGGCCTTACCTTCCTTCGTGATATAACTTAGTCCACGTGTGGACAGTTTATGAAGAAGCCGACCACATTCGGTCAACTGCTCCTTGGCGAAGGGATTGTACGTGCAGTCGTTCCCTGAAACGATAATGGGCGCGCGGCGCGCAGCTTCCGCCAGATTGGGATTGGCTGCATCGCCCATCAGATGGAACAACGGAAAAAGCAGCAGCAGGGTCGCGATGTAGCCGGCGACAATAGGCTTTTTCCTGCCCACTCGATCAGAAAGCCAGCCAAAAAATACAAACCAGAACAGGCCCGCCAAAGCGCCGGCGCCAACGACCAGTTCCGCAGCGGAGTTTTCCATGCGTTGTGGACCGGTAAGGAAGAACAGCGCTCCATACATGGCCGTATACCAGATGACAGTGAGCCCTGCGGCCAAACCGAAGAGCGCCACAAACAGCCGACGCTTATTTCCTGGATAAGTAAAACTTTCTTTCAGTGGATTGGCCGAAGTTTCGCCCGCTTCCTTCATTGCCTTGAAAACCGGACTCTCGCGGAGTTTCAGCCGCATGTAGAGCGACACCACAAGCAGCAGCAGCGACAAAATGAAAGGCAAGCGCCATGCCCAGGCCTCCCATGCTTCCGGGCCGACGACCGATTTTGTCCCCAATACTACAAGAATGGACAGAATAAAGCCGCCCGGGACGCTTGCCTGGATGAAACTGGTAAAATAACCGCGTCTGTCCTTCGGCGCATGTTCGCTGACATAAATGGCCGCGCCTCCATATTCCCCGCCAAGAGCGAGCCCCTGAATAATACGCAAACCAATGATGATGATTGGCGCAGCGGCACCGATCGCCGCTTCGGAAGGAATGAAGCCAATGGCCGCCGTAGCCAGGCCCATGAGCGTGATGGTCATGAGGAACGTGTATTTGCGTCCTAAACGATCACCCAAATAACCGAACAGAGCAGCGCCTAATGGACGGAAACCGAAGCCCACCGCGAATCCAGCTAGCGAAAGCAGCAACTCCACGGTTGGGTTCCCGGTCGGGAAGAACACTCTCCCGATGATGGGAGCAAGCGTTCCGTAGATGAAAAAATCATACCATTCGAAGAGCGTGCCAAGTGACGACGCTCCGATAATGAGCCGCATTTCCTTTCGGCTGGGCTGCTCCCCCGCCACAGCTAGACTCCCGGCCATGTTCCTCCCCCACTTTTATTAACGTCATTTGGCATGATGCATGAAGTGGAGCAAGAACTGAAAACGCCCTGTTCGCAATCGCACCACAGGCCGAACTATGAAGGGAAGCCCAGCCCTTTCTCAAAAGAGAAGAACCTCAATGCCTCATTATTCTTTTGTGAAGGAGCTTAGAGTTCCAGTGCCGTACTCCCGCCCCGAACACCCCAGCTCAATGAATAACCGCTTGACGGAAAAGGGAGGACTCCGCCTCATCGCGGAGCCCTCCCTTAATCAAGTTCAATCGCACCTCGTTGGTTTCGCTGAGCCATTACCCTGAAGAGGGTTGACAGCAGCGCCCGTCAAGCTGGTAGGCGTCACTCCAGTTCCAGTATCACCGCATCGACGGCGAGACTGGCGCCAGGTTGCGCTTCAATAGATTTCACTACGCCTGCCTTTTCAGCCCGCAGGATGTTTTCCATCTTCATCGCCTCAACCACTGCGAGAGGTTGCCCCGCTTCCACCTTATCGCCGGCACCAACGTGCAGCGTCACCAGTAACCCGGGCATCGGACAGAGCAGATATTTCGACAGATCAGGCGGTACTTTTTCGATCATGTGCGCAGCATGGCGCGCAAGATGAGCGGGTAAGACGCGGACTTGATGGCTTGCACCACGCACTGTCAGGCGGAAACCGGCGCGAATGGGCGCGATTTGAACGCTCAGTGTCTCTCCGCCGACTTCGGCTTCGATGAGGCGATCGCCGGGGGTGTATTCCATGCTAATGTCGAGCGGTTGCCCATCGACGACTATTTGGTCCGTCGAAATAGTGACATCATGCACCACATCAGCAATCTTTACTTGCCATGCCGAGGCCGGACGGAGCCGTTTTCCCAACTGACCATCAATGCGGCGCGCGCGATCCGCCTGAGCCGTCCCGGCAAAGGCGCCGATAGCGGCGAGTTGACGGAGCAATTCCGGACCCGCAGGCGCGCCAACGAAGCCTTCTGGATATTCCTCGGCTATAAAACCTGTAGTCAGCGCCCCTTCGCGAAAACGCGGATGCTGCATCAGGGCAGAGAGGAAATCGATATTATGTCCAGGGCCCTGGATTTCGAAGCGATCCAACGCTTCGATCTGCCGGTCAATGGCCTCTTCGCGGGTGTCTGCATAAGTGATCAGCTTGGCGATCATGGGGTCATAGAACATGCTGACCTCGCCGCCTTCCATCACGCCATCATCGACTCTGACGCCATCCATCTCCAGCGGCGGATTGTAGCGGACGAGCCGCCCGGTCGAAGGGAGGAAACCCCGATACGGATCCTCGGCATAGACGCGGTTTTCTATGGCCCAGCCAGTGAGCTTCACCTCTTCCTGCGTAAAGGACAACGCCTCACCGGCTGCCACCCGGATCATCTGTTCCACCAGATCAAGGCCAGTGATGCACTCGGTTACTGGGTGCTCAACCTGAAGACGCGTATTCATTTCCAGGAAATAGAAGCTCTTGTCGGCCCCCACGATGAGTTCGACTGTGCCTGCGCTATAATAGCCGACAGCCCGGGCCAGCGCGACAGCCTGCTCACCCATCGCCTTGCGCGTTTCGGGATCAATGAAGGGAGAAGGTGCTTCTTCAACGACCTTTTGATGTCGACGCTGGATCGAGCATTCGCGTTCACCCAGATAAACGATGTTGCCATGCTGATCGCCCAGCACCTGAATTTCAATGTGACGCGGGCTTTCGATAAATTTCTCGATGAATACGCGATCGTCGCCGAAGCTTGCCAAGCCTTCGCGCTTCACGCTTTCAAAACCCTCGCGAACGTCTTGCTCGCTCCAGGCGAGACGCATTCCCTTACCGCCGCCGCCGGCCGACGCCTTCATCATCACCGGATAGCCTATGTCGGATGCGATGCTGACTGCATGAGCGGTGTCTTCAATTTCCCCAACGAAGCCGGGGACGACCGAGACGCCCGCTTTCTTAGCCAGCTTCTTCGATTCAATCTTGTCGCCCATCGCTGCAATGGCGTTGGGCGGAGGGCCAATAAAGACAATCCCGTTTTCGGCACAGGCCTTGGCGAAACTCTCCCGCTCAGACAGGAAGCCATAGCCCGGATGCACTGCATTGGCTCCAGTGGCCTTGCATGCTTCTATAATCTTGTCGGCGAGCAAATAGGACTGAGCGGCAGGTGGCGGGCCCAGATATACGGCCTCATCCGCCATTGCCACGTGCGGCGCGCGCGCGTCCGCATCCGAATACACTGCGACTGTCGCAATACCCATTTTCCGCGCGGTACGGATTACGCGGCAGGCAATTTCCCCGCGATTGGCGATTAGAATTTTCGTGATGTTCATTCCTGCCCCAATTCCATTTCCATCTCGTCATACCCGGTCGCTTGGCGATCCAGGCCATAAGCATCGAATTTGCCCCGGAGTGCCGGACCCGGTCCGACACGGCTAGTCGCTACTCTGCCGCCTCCAAATGGCCATGCGGCTGCATTTGCATGACACTGACACCCAGTTTCGCAAATAGCGCAGCATCGGCGCTATCGCCCGCATTGGGCGTGGTCAGCAGCCTGTCGCCGGTAAAGATGCTGTTTGCGCCCGCCATGAAGCACAGAGCCTGCGCGGCATCGGACATGCTTTCGCGGCCCGCCGACAGCCGCACCATGCTGGCAGGCATAACGATCCGCGCCACCGCAACAGTCCGGACAAACTCAATCTCGTCGATTTTAGCAAGAGGCGTATCGGACAGCATATCGCCCAACACGGTGCCCTTCACCGGCACCAGCGCGTTGATCGGAACGCTTTCCGGGTGCGCCGGAAGCGTCGCGAGTGCATGCAGGAAGCCGATACGATCCTCCCGCGTTTCGCCCATCCCGACTATGCCGCCGCAACAGACGTTGATTCCGGCACTGCGGACATTGTCCAGCGTATTGAGCCGATCCTCGAATGTTCGCGTGGTGATGACATTGCCGTAATTTTCCGGGCTGGTATCGATATTATGGTTATAATAATCGAGGCCGGCATCGGCCAGTTGCCGCGACTGTTCAGCCGACAGCATGCCCAGCGTCATGCAGGTTTCCATGCCCATGGCGCGGACACCCTTCACCATCTCGATAATTTTCGGCATGTCGCGATCTTTAGGGGAACGCCAGGCTGCGCCCATGCAGAATCGACCCGATCCGTTTTCCTTCGCTTCACGCGCTGAAGCCAGGACCTCATCCACATCCATCAGCTTTTCAGCCTTGAGTCCGCTGTCAGCGCTCGCGGACTGATTGCAATAACCACAATCTTCCGGGCAGCCGCCCGTTTTGATCGACAGCAATGTGGAAAGCTGCACTTCATTGCGCGGATGGTTGGCGCGGTGGATCTTCTGGGCTTCAAACAGCAGGTCCGCAAAGGATAAATCGAATAAAGCAGCGATTTCCCCGCGGGTCCAATCAGTACGAAGGTCGGTCATTCTGCGGCTTCCTCCAGACCTTCAGGCGGCATATTATGACCAAGCAGTCGCAGCACATCTGCCGCACTCTCGATCACATTGCTTCCGGGTCCATAAATACCCGCCACCCCGGCATCACGCAGAAATTGATAATCCTGAGAGGGGATGACGCCGCCCGCGACAACCTTGATATCCGGCCGTCCATTATCGCGCAGCAAATTGATGAGTTGCGGAATCAGTGTCTTGTGACCGGCAGCCAGACTTGATGCGCCGACCACGTCGACGTCCTTTTCCAACGCGAGATAGAGCGTCTCCTCCGGCGTCTGGAACAAGGGTCCGCTTACCACTTCAAAACCCATGTCGGAAAACGCCGAAGCAATAACATTGGCGCCACGGTCATGTCCGTCCTGGCCCATCTTCGCGACCAGCATGCGGGGCTTACGTCCCTTGCGTCGCTCGAAAGCATCGACGCCGTCGACCACCCGCGTCCAGCGGTCATCGTTCGCATATGCGCCGCCGTAGACACCCTTTACCGGCTTGGGAACAGTGTCATAGCGACCGAAAGCGTCTTCCATGGCTTGACTGATCTCACCAAGCGTCGCGCGTTTGCGGGCCGCGTCCACTGCCAAAGCCAGCAGATTGCCGGTTCCCTTGGCACCTTCGCGCAATGCGTCCAACGCAGCCTGGCAAGCAGTTTCGTCTCGTCCGGCCTTGACCTTCTGGATACGAGCAATCTGCGCCTCGCGAACCTTGTGGTTGTCGACTTCCAGGATTTCGATGCTGTCTTCGTCCTTCAGACGGAACTTGTTAACTCCGACAATGACATCTTCGCCCCGATCGACCCGCGCCTGCCGTGCGGCCGCAGCTTCTTCGATCATTGCTTTCGGCCATCCCGCCGCCACGGCCTTGGCCATCCCGCCTTCAGCTTCCACACGATCGATGATTTCCGAAGCTTTATCGACGAGTTCCTTGGTTAGCGCCTCGATGTAATAGCTGCCGCCCAGCGGATCGACGACATTGCACATGCCAGTCTCTTCCTGGATGACGATCTGCGTGTTGCGGGCGATGCGAGCCGAGAAATCGGTGGGAAGCGCGATTGCCTCATCCAGCGCGTTGGTGTGGAGCGACTGGGTGCCGCCCAGCATCGCCGCCATCGCTTCGATGGTCGTGCGCATGACGTTGTTATAAGGGTCTTGCTCGGTCAGCGATACGCCTGATGTCTGGCAATGCGTGCGCAGCATTTTGGAGCGCTCTTGTTTTGCGCCCAGATCAGTCATCACACGATACCAGAGCGTACGTGCAGCACGCAGTTTCGCTATCTCCATGAAGAAATTCATGCCGATAGCGAAGAAGAAAGAAAGACGACCGGCGAACTGGTCTATATCAAGTCCCGAAGCCACTCCGTAGCGCACATATTCGGCACCATCCGCAATGGTGAAGGCCAGTTCCTGCACCTGTGTCGCACCGGCTTCCTGCATATGATAGCCAGAGATGGAGATGCTGTTGAACTTCGGCATGTGCTGCGAGGTATAGCCGAAAATGTCCGAAATGATCCGCATCGACGGTTCTGGCGGATAAATGTAGGTGTTGCGGACCATGAACTCCTTCAGAATGTCGTTCTGAATGGTCCCGCTCAACTTGTCCTGAGAAACACCCTGCTCTTCCGCCGCGATGATGTAAAACGCCAACACAGGAATGACCGCGCCATTCATGGTCATGCTGACTGACATCTGATCGAGCGGAATTCCGTCGAACAGGATTTTCATATCATCGATGGTGTCGATGGCGACACCGGCTTTGCCTACGTCTCCGGTGACGCGGGGATGGTCGCTGTCATAGCCCCTGTGCGTGGCCAGATCGAAAGCGACAGACAGGCCCTTCTGCCCGGCTGCAAGATTGCGGCGATAGAAGGCATTGGATTCTTCAGCGGTGGAAAAACCGGCATATTGCCGGATGGTCCACGGCTGCCCCGCATACATGCTGCCGCGTACTCCGCGGGTAAAGGGGCCGAAACCGGGAAGGCCGGAGTCAATGTCCTTGACGTCCTCAGCCGTATAGAGCGGCTTTACCGCAATCCCCTCGGGCGTTTGCCATGTGAGATCGCGCCCCTTCACTTCCTTTTCGGACAGGGCCTTCCAGTCGCTGATAGTAGGCTTGTCAGTCATTATTCAACCTCGAGATTGGCAACGCACAAAGCAGGCATCGCAATGTGGAGCGTTACCGTTTCGCTGCAAAAATAGCTCAATGCGCGCCCTCTTTCGGCGTTTCCATCAGCTCAATGAGTACGCCGCCCATATCCTTGGGGTGGACAAAAACAACAGGCGTCCCGTGCGCCCCGATGCGCGGTTCACCCAATATTTTCGCGCCCTTGGCTTCCATTTCTGCCTTGGCGACATGAATATCGGCCACTTCAAAACAAACATGATGCTGTCCGCCTTGCGGGTTCTTTTCCAGAAACTTGGCAATCGGGCTATTCTCACCCAATGGCTCGATCAGTTCGATTTGACTGTTGGGCGTATCAACGAAGCACACCCGTACGCCTTGGGGCGGTAGATCGAAGGCGTCATGCACCTTGGTCGCGCCCATCAAATTGACGTACATCTCTACGGACTTTTCGATGGACGGCGTAGCGATGCCGACATGGTTGAGGCGGCCAATACTCATCAGAGTTTCTCCACTACCATGGCGATGCCTTGCCCGCCACCGATGCACATAGTGGCGAGGCCATATTTGCCGCCACTGCGTTCCAGTTCATATAGCAGCTTCACCATCAAAATGGCACCCGTCGCACCGATCGGATGGCCGAGCGAAATCCCGCTCCCATTAGGATTGACTTTGTCGGGGTTGAAACCAAGTTCCTGAGCCACCGCGCAAGCTTGCGCCGCAAACGCCTCGTTGCTTTCGATGACGTCAATGTCATCCAGATCAAGTCCCGCACGCTTGAGGGCAATCGGAACAGCCTTGACCGGCCCTACACCCATGATGCTCGGTTCAACCCCGGCATGGCCCCATCCTATGATGCGGCCCATGGGCTTGAACCCTTTCTCGTCAACGGCTTTTTGCGAAGCGAGAACGACAGCCGCCGCGCCGTCATTGATGCCCGACGCGTTGCCTGCGGTGACCGATCCTTCCTTGTCGAAGGCGGGACGGAGCTTTGTCATTTCATCCAGGCTGGCATCGGCGCGGACATGCTCGTCCGTATCGAAAACCGTCGTGCCCTTCCTGGTCTTCACTTCGATCGGAAGAATTTGAGAGGTGAAACGCCCCTCCGCCTGCGCTCGCGCGGCGCGCTTATGGCTTTCGATCGCGAGAGCATCCTGTGCCTCACGGCTGATGCTGTGTTTACGCGCTACATTTTCCGCCGTGATGCCCATGTGACACCCTTCAAACGGGTCACTCAACACCGTCAGCATAGCGTCGATCGCAACGACATTCCCCATTTTCGTGCCCCAGCGGGCACTGGTCAGCACATGAGGAGAGCGGCTCATGCTTTCCGCACCACCCGCAACGGCAATGTCACATTCGCCCAATGTGATCATTTGCGCCGCAGATATGATGGCCTGCATGCCCGATCCGCACAGGCGATTGAGCGTCAAAGCCGGCGCTTCAATCGGAAGGCCGGCATCTACGGCAGCGACTCGAGCGAGGTAGGCATCCTTGGGATCGCTCTGAATGACCTGACCCATGACGACATGGCCCACATCAGACGGAGTGACGCCCGCGCGCTTTACTGCTTCCTCGATAACAAGCTTACCCAGAGCTGCAGGCGCGAAATCCTTGAGCCCACCACCAAAGTCACCAATGGCAGTGCGGACACCGGAGAGGATGTAAATGGGTTCTGTAGTCATTGTCTTCCAATCTCGTTGTTTGACTCATTCGAGCCTGGCCCGGAATCCAATTATGGCAACAGCATCTGCAGACCCTGGATTCCGGCTCACCGGAATGACCAAGGGATTACAATGGAATGTTGTCGTGCTTTTTCCAAGGATTTTCCAACGCCTTGTTGCGCAGCTTCCGCAATCCCAGAGCGATGCGCCGCCGAGTGGAGTGCGGCTGAATCACCTCGTCAATGAAGCCCTTGCTGGCCGCAACGAATGGATTGGCGAAGCGGGCTTCATATTCCTTGGTGCGTTCCGCAATCTTGTCAGGGCTGTTCATGTCCTGACGAAAGATAATCTCCACCGCCCCTTTTGCACCCATTACTGCGATCTCTGCGGTCGGCCAGGCATAGTTAAGATCACCGCGCAGATGCTTGGATGACATAACGTCATAAGCGCCACCATAGGCCTTGCGCGTAATGACCGTGATCTTTGGCACTGTCGCCTCGGCAAAGGCGAACAGCAGCTTGGCGCCATGCTTGATTATGCCGTCATGTTCCTGACCAACGCCGGGCAGGAAGCCGGGAACATCAACAAAGGTGACGATTGGGATATTGAATGCATCACAGAAGCGAACAAAACGTCCTGCCTTCTTTGAAGCCTTAATATCCAGGCATCCTGCAAGGACCGTCGGCTGATTGGCGACGATTCCAATCGTGCGTCCCTCGACGCGCCCAAAACCACAGATGATGTTGCCTGCATGGGCGGGCTGCACTTCAAAGAAGTCGCCCTCGTCCACTGTTTTGCGGATCAGCTCATGCATGTCATAGGGCTGATTGGCATTGGCCGGGATCAGCATGTCCAGGCTTTCCTCGATCCGGTCCCAAGAATCCGCAGTCGGGCGCTCGGGCACTTCCTCCTTGTTGGACAAGGGAAGAAAATCGATAAAATCGCGCGCAGCCAGCAACGCCTCAATGTCGTTTTCAAATGCGACATCAGCTACGCCAGATTTGGTAGTGTGCGTAACCGCTCCACCAAGCTCCTCCTGCGTCACGATCTCGTTCGTCACCGTTTTCACGACATCCGGACCAGTCACGAACATATAACTTGAATCCTTCACCATGAAGATGAAGTCAGTCATTGCCGGCGAATAAACCGCGCCACCTGCGCAAGGACCCATGATCAGTGAAAGCTGCGGCACGACGCCCGAGGCCAGCACGTTGCGCTGAAACACCTCGGCATATCCCGCCAGGCTCGCTACGCCTTCCTGAATACGTGCGCCGCCAGAGTCATTAAGACCAATGACCGGCGCGCCGACCTTTAGCGCCATGTCCATGATCTTGCAGATCTTCTGGGCATGGCGCTCGGAGAGGGAGCCCCCGAAAACCGTAAAATCCTGGCTGAACACGTAAACCAGACGACCATTGATCGTGCCAGAACCAGTGACGACGCCATCGCCAGGTATCACCTGCTCCTGCATGCCGAAATCGACGCAATTATGCTCGACATACATGTCCAGCTCCTCGAACGATCCTTCGTCCAGGAGCACATCCAGGCGCTCACGCGCAGTCAGCTTACCCTTGGCGTGCTGAGCAGCGATGCGTTTCTCACCGCCGCCCAGGCGCGCGGCGTCACGCTTGGCTTCAAGCTGTTCGACAATAGTTTGCATCGGCGTCCTTGCTTTTCATGCGATATATCCGGCGATCCTTTTTCAGCCTTTACCTCAGCATGCAATTGTGAATTTGCAAAAAGTTGTATTCACAAGATCCTCTCCCAAAGGAGAGGATTCCCGGACTCACTCCTCCCCTGTGGGGGAGGATACGAAGGCTTGGCGGCGTGCCGCTTAGCCGAAGTTGGAGAGGGGTTCGGCCCTGTCAGTAACGCGCAACCACCCGACAAGCTTGCAAGTCTCGCTGCCCTCTCCCAAAAGAGAGAGGTGAAATCCCCGAAACCTCTCACCGACCTCGCCCGAACCCTCCGCCAGAACGCCACCGAAGCCGAACAACGCCTCTGGCACCATCTCCGCGCCGGCAGGCTGGAGGACCACAAATTCCGCCGCCAAGCTCCCATCGGCCGTCACATTGCCGACTTCCTGTGCGAAAAATCCCGCCTCATCATCGAACTGGATGGCGGCCAGCATGCAGACCAGGCCGAAGCCGACCAACGCCGCACCCAGTCACTGGAATCCAGCGGCTACACAGTTCTCCGCTTCTGGAACAACGACGTCCTCCAGAACACGCAAGGCGTCCTCGAAGAAATCCGCCAAACCCTTCACATCACCACCCCTCTCCCATAGGGAGAGGGCAGCGAGGCTTAGCGGCCAAGCCGCTTAGTCGCAGCGGGAGAGGGGCTCCGCCCCCTCGATAGCGCACAACCCCTCTCCAACTCCGGCTAAGCGGCAAGCCGCTAAGCCTCCATATCCTCTCCCAAAGGAGAGGACTGGCAGAACAGCACCCCAGAATCCTCTCCAGTGGGATAGGATACGAAGCCTTGGCAGTTCACTGCCTAGGCGAAGTTGGAGAGGGGCTCCACACCAGAGAAGGGGCTCCCCGCCATCAGCAACGCGCCACCTAAATCCCCCGCACCCGCGCCTCTCCCTGCACGCCGAGCATCAACTCCGTCATCGCCCAAACCAGCGCATCCGCCCGATCCGGCGACCGCCCCGGCCCTTCATACCCCCCGCCCGCAAGCAAGCCGCACATCTCGTCTTCCAGTTCCGGGAATGCCCCGCAATGCAAAGCCCGCCCGCTCTCATACAGCGCCGCCACCGGCTCCGCCCGCGCGGACTTCCCTCGCGAAGCATGCACCAGCCGCACTGGCAGCCGCATGTCAGCGGCCCGCAGCACGCTTTCCACCATCGCCCCGCCATTATTCGCCTCAGCCACTACCCGGTCGGCCCCATGCACTGAAGCGGCCTCAGCCACAGCGCGCGCCCATCCTTCGGGACTGCGCCCGGATACGCTCGCATCGGCCACCAGGTAGGCCCGCCCGTCACCACACAGCGCCACCGCAACAATGCCGCAAGCATCGCCATGCGCTGAAGCAGGCGGATCAACGCCAACCACCATCCGCTTCACCGCAGGCGCTGTCCGCACGCGTCGCCGTTCCAGCAAATCGCGGTTCCACAAAGCGCCTTCCAGTTCCTCGATAAGCTCCCCATCCAGTTCCTGCCGACCCAGCCTCGTTCCCTGATAGCCAGACTCCATCGCACTCAGGAAGGAACCAGGCAGGTTCGCGCCATTTTCGGCCGTTCGCCCGCGCGTGACCACGACGTCACCCTCTCGCACCAGCCGCCGCAGCAGCGGCACTGGCCGGGGCGTCGTCGTCGCCACGATGCGCGGCCATTGCCCCAGCCGCATGCCCATCATCAGATTGTCCCAGCCATCCTCTCCGTTGGGCCACTTCGCGATTTCATCCGCCCAGCCATGACTGTGCTGCGGTCCACGCAGGCTTTCCGGCTCCGCCGCGCCGTAGAGCATGGCTTGAGCCCCCGACCGCCACACCAGCCGCCGCAGCGACGGCGCATAGACGGGCCGCTCTCCCTGGGCCGCAATGGCAAGCAGCCCGCTCTCCCCTTCCACCATAACGGAACGCGCCTCGTGCAGCGTCGCGCCTACCAAAGCGATCCGCGCAGACCCATCGCTTTCCGCTATCGAGCGAACCCATTCAGCCCCAGCGCGTGTTTTCCCAAAGCCCCGCCCCGCCATCATCAGCCACACCCGCCAGCCGCCCTCCGGCGCCCTCTGGGTAGTTCGTCCCCAAAAACCCCAGTTCCGCTTCAGGCCCGCAACCTCGTGCGGATCGAGACCCTCCAGGATATGCAGCATCTCCGCTTCGGAAAGGCGCGTCAGTTCTTCAGCGACTGACGAGTCCATCATGTGTCGCTCCCTGCCTTCCGCCGCCTTCTCATCGTCAACAGCTTGGCCTTGATCTCCGCCAGCGCCTGCGCGCCGTCAGTCACTTGCTGACCTTGGGCCATCCGGTATTCAGCTACTTTCTTCGCATATTGCGTCAGAAGTTGCAGGCTCAGGCGGTTATCATAGCTGTGGACCCGCTTCACCACCTCTTCACGCTTCGCTACCCCATCACCGTTTCCATCCTCTGCAACGGGGCGATATTCCGTTACGTCCTGTCCGAAGCGCGCGCGTCGCAGCATTTCCATTTCCAAAGCGACAAAGCCTTCTTCCAACGCCTTCATCCATGCGTCGGCAAAGGCCGCATCCCGCCTCCGCAAGGCATATATGGCGCCCGGATGCTTGCCGATCGCGCGGCAGGCTTCGCTCACATTCGATGTGTCCGCCAGCACTTCCAGAAACAGAGCTTTCTGCTTTTTTGTATAGCCGCCCTTCGGTGCCCGCCGCTTTTGAGGCGCGCCGTTCCGTCCTCCGGCATGAGAACGTCCGATCACAAGCTCTTCCCCGCCGCTCTTCTTTCGTGCCGCCATGTCCCCGCTCCGTCCCCACAGAAAGGACACAGCAAAAAGGCTCGACCAACGATCGAACCCTTCCGCCGCATCACCTCCGCGACTCACAATTTTTCAGCATGTCCTATATGTGCCAGAACAGCGTGACAATGTCAAGTGTTTTTGCCTATATGGTTATATCTCTGTTTCTCCATCAAACAGACAGACCCCTGTCTCACAGCTTGGGCCGTTCGCCCGATTCTCTCCGGAGAACTCTTGCGACGCAGCAAAATGTCGCGCTAAACCGCTCACTCGCTGCCCAATATTTGGGCAATGGTTGGAAATCCTGCCTGCAAAACGAGCAAAACCTATAAAGTTGCTGGAACCGGACACCCATTTCTGGCGGTTTCGGAATTGGCACGGTAATTGATTGTGCAGCAGCGTGCGGACGCACGCGCGAGTCTCTGTAATTGCGTGAACTGCGCCTTGTGTGCAGATGCGCTCCGCTACCGGGGGATCGAAGTCGGAATGAAGAAGATTGAAGCCATCATCAAGCCGTTCAAGCTGGACGAGGTGAAGGAAGCGCTGCACGAAGTGGGCGTATCCGGCATCACCGTGACGGAAGCGAAGGGCTTTGGACGGCAGAAGGGCCACACCGAACTTTATCGCGGTGCCGAATATGTCGTCGACTTTCTGCCGAAGGTAAAGCTGGAGGTCGTCGTCGACGACAATCTGGCTGAACGTGTAGTGGAAGCAATAGCATCGGCCGCGCAAACGGGCCGCATCGGCGATGGCAAGATTTTCGTGGTGCCGGTCGAAACCGTCCTGCGAATCCGTACCGGTGAAAGGGATTCAGACGCGATCTGAGTCCCTCTCGCGCATGGAATAACACCAAATGCCGGCAGTGCGTGCATCCGGCGACAGCACATCTGAAACATGGAAGGGTAAGCTAAATGGCGAATACGCCGAATGACGTTCTGAAAATGATCGAAGAAAAAGAGATCGAGTGGGTCGACCTGCGCTTTACCGATCCCAAGGGCAAATGGCAGCACCTCACCATGGTGGCCAGTGTCGTCGGTGAGGACGAACTCGCCGATGGCTTCATGTTCGACGGTTCGTCCATCGAAGGCTGGAAGGCCATCAACGAATCCGACATGATCCTGAAGCCCGATCTGGACGCCGTCTATGTCGATCCGTTCAGCGCAACGCCGATGCTGATCCTCATCTGCGATATTGTCGAACCCGGCACTGGCGAACTTTACACTCGCGATCCGCGCTCGACCGCTAAGCGCGCTGAATCCTATGTGAAGGCCGCTGGCTTCGGCGACACCGTCTATGTCGGACCTGAAGCGGAGTTCTTCATGTTTGACGACGTGAAGTTCGAAAACAGCTATTCGACCAGCTATTACGCCATCGATGACATCGAACTGCCGACCAACACCGGCAAGTCCTATGAAGGCGGCAATCTTGGTCATCGCCCCCGCGCCAAGGGCGGCTATTTCCCGGTCGCGCCGGTCGACAGCAGCGTGGACATCCGCGGCGAGATGGTAACGACCATGCTCGAAATGGGCCTGCCCTGCGACAAGCACCACCATGAAGTGGCCGCCGCGCAGCATGAGCTGGGCCTCACCTTCGGCACGCTCGTCACGACCGCCGACCGCATGCAGGTCTACAAATATGTCGTGCACATGGTCGCGCAGGCTTATGGCAAAACCGCGACTTTCATGCCGAAGCCGATCAAGGAAGATAACGGTTCGGGCATGCACACCCACATTTCAATCTGGGACAAGGGCAACCCGCTGTTCGCCGGCAACGGCTATGCCGGTCTGTCCGACATGTGCCTGTACTTCATCGGCGGCGTCATCAAGCATGCCAAGGCGCTGAACGCCTTCACCAATCCGACGACCAACAGCTACAAGCGTCTGGTGCCGGGCTATGAAGCGCCCGTTCTGCTGGCCTATTCCAGCCGCAACCGTTCAGCTTCCTGCCGCATTCCATACGGCACGGGCAGCAAGGCCAAGCGTGTGGAATTCCGCTTCCCCGATGCGATGGCGAACCCGTACCTCTGCTATGCAGCGCTGCTCATGGCGGGCCTCGACGGCATTCAGAACAAGATTCATCCTGGTGATCCCATGGACAAAAATCTTTACGATCTGCCGCCGGAGGAACTGTCCGAAGTTCCCACCGTCTGCAGTTCGCTCCGCGAGGCGCTGGAATCGCTGGGGGCCGACTATGAGTTTCTGCTGAAAGGCGATGTGTTCACGAAGGACCAGATCGATTCCTATATTGAGCTGAAATATGCCGATGTTGCCCGTTGGGAGATGACTCCCAGCCCGGTCGAATTCGACATGTATTACAGCGTCTGACGCACATTGTTGAAAATGGAAAGCCCCGGGGATGCATTCCCCGGGGCTTTTTACCCGGTTAATATTGACTCCTAATTTTACCCGGATTAAATAAAGCCGCATTCTCTTGAAGGCGGCGAACATGACTTTTGACCTTTCCGATCGTTGCACGGCCTTTGATGGCGAGACGTGTATTGCGGAAGGCACTTTGCGCGACATCGCTCCCATCGTCCGGCAAGCATTATTGCGGCCCGACGCGCGCCCTGTTTTCTTTTTTCATGACCGTAGCGGCCGCTCCATCGATCTGGATTTACGCGGCAGCGAAGCCGACATGCTGGCGCAGCTTGTTGCGCAACATGGCGTAAAGCTGGCTGTTCCGGTGTCCACCGGACCTGGCCGCCCCAAATTGGGTGTGACGGCGCGGGAAATCACTCTCCTGCCACGCCACTGGGAATGGCTGGCCCAGCAACGTGGCGGCGCATCTGCCACGCTGCGGCGTCTGGTGCAGGAAGCGATCGTCAGGGAAGAACACGGACCCCGACCAGCCCGCGACGCGCTTTATAGGATCATGTCCCCATTGGCCGGCGACCGCCCAGGCTTTGAGGAAGCCAGCCGCGCCTTGTTCGCTGGCGATCGGGAAAAGTTCGAAGCGCATATCGCCCCCTGGCCTGCAGACCTCGCGCGGAGCCTCCGCCGCCTGTCCGCCCGCTGCTTCGATGATGCGCCATCGGAAGGCGCAGCTTCTCAATAATCCTTCGACACCCGCACATTGACGCTCTGCCGCCCCATGGTCGAAATGCTCGACAGGAGCGACAGCCAACGGGTGATCTGGAACTCTACACGCGTAGCGGAATAGCCCTGCCCGTCCGTGATCAACTCCACATAGGTTTTGCGGGTAATATATTTGCCCGCGGCCACGGATGTTCCCTGACCGGTAGTGCTGTCGGCTGGCAATATCCGTAACCGATCAAGCCCTGCCGCCTTGCGCACGGCGTTGATGGGGTCAAGACCGCCGCTGCCGCTCTGTAGTGAGGCGACAGCAGTGGCCAGCTGCAACGCCTCTGGCGCTGAAAGATCAGTGATGGAACTGCCAAACAACAGGCGCGACAGCAGTTCGTCCTCCGGCAGGGCAGGCGTGCTGGTGAAGCTGATGTCGGGCTGCAATCCCGTGCCGGTCACATGAATCGTGGCGCTCAGGTCAGTGACATCAGCGGACGCTTCGATATCCAGATTGGGATTGATGGGGCTATTGCCGGTGAAATGGATTTCTCCTTTCTCCAGATCGAAAGTCCGCCCGGCAAACTCATAACTTCCCCGCATCAGATCAGCCGTACCCAGCACGGTAGGATTGGTGATCGTCCCCCCGATCTGCAGGTCCGCGCGCCATTCACTGTCCAGCCCAAGCCCGGTAACCACCAGCCGATTGCGCGCCCTGGCATGAACGTTCAGCCTCCAGGGCGAAGGCGCAGTCGCCTCATCTTCCTCTATTTCTCCGCGCCGGTTGATTTCAATCACCTTCAGCTCAGGGATTTCCGCAACAGCGTTCGCCTTGCCAAGCGTGAAGCGGCTACGGACAAGCTGGACGTCTCCTGAAATGACGCCGCCTGATCCGCTGGACCTGATGGTCAGCGGTCCCGTTACATTCGCGCCAATATCATCGCGGTTGAGGAGCACGGCATTGTCCGCCTGCAAGCTCAAATCGATGCCAATTCCCGCGCCGGAAAAATCAAAGCTGCCGCTTCCGGTCACCTTGCCGCCGCCCTTCGACATGCCGCTCAGGCTGGAGAGTACCAGTTTCGAGCCGCCGAATGCGCCACGTATGTTGACCGACGTCAGCGACATGCCCGTGACCGGGCTGGACAGGCGCGCATCATCGGCCATGACTGATCCGCGAATGATGGGATTGGCCAGGGTTCCATGCGCATCGAAGCCGATCTGCACCGGTCCCGTCAGATCGAAAGTTTCGACATTGGTGAGCCGCCAGAGCGTATCCGCAGGCCCTTCATAGCGCAGTTGTGCAAAGAGCGGAGCATGGCTTAGCCGGTCCAGGATATAGCCTTCACTCAATGGCGAAAGGCGTGCCTGCGCGCGTCCGATGGTCTTTCCGCCGCTGACGATCACGGCCCGCGCCGCCGCGCTGCTCGGGCCAAGCACCGCATTGAGCCCGACGTCGACGGGGCGGGAGGACACGGCAAGACCCGACCGGGTCAGGCCGCGCAACCGCAATTCCGCCCGTCCGGACGGCATGCCTCCTTGCGGGCTGGAATAGCTCAACGTACCCGTCGCCACTCCTCCAAGGCCCAGATCCTCATTGTAAATGTCTAGTATGCTGAGGGGCAAACGGTCGAGCCGCGCTTCGATCCGGCTGTTCGGACCACCTAACTGCCCGGACAACTGCGTCCGCCCGCCCGCAAAACTGATGGTAGCGGGCGCGAGCGTCCATCCAGCGTCTTCGCTGCTCGTCAGCACCGCTGGCCGCGAGAGCCGGATCGCTTTTCGATCAAGCGTTCCTCCGCCCGTCAGCACTATACGGCCCGGCGCAATATCGGCCTTCAACTGAAGGTCGAACAGTCGTCCGCGCCTGCCGGAAAAGCTGGCTTGCGCCGTGCCTCGACCGCCAGTGAGCTGCACGTTGCCTGACAGGCGCCCAATGCGCATTGTCCCGCGCCGAAGCCCCCGCGCATCGACTTTCGCGTCTATGCTGGGGCCTTCCGGGTTGAGCAGGATCGTAGCGATCAACGTTCCACGCCGGACATGGAACGGCGGCGGTCCCACGAAATCAGCGTCGCGCGCCGCGAGTTCTGTCTTGATCTGCTGCACACCATTCATCGGCTGCAAGGCAACATAGCCCGTCACGCCGCCGCCGGAAATACCCAGCCTTCCGGTCAGCCCGTCCGCCACAGGCATGATCTGCCCGCTCGCGACCGTGCCCGAAACGGTCAGCCGGTCAAACCCGATCACCGCCTGCCCTCCCCGCGGCAGGGAAATCCGCCCTTCGCCATCGAAGGGTCCCAATGCCGATCCGCCTGCGACGACGAAGACAAAGCCATCAGAATCGGGGGTTAATTGCAGCCGCACATCAGCCAACTGCGCGGCGTCAAATGGCCGGGCAAATAAAAGGTTGAGTTTTGGCCGATCGATTTTGCCGTCAAGGGCAAGCTCTATCGGTCCGTAGCGGTTGTGCGTGCCGCGCCCCTCGAAATGGAAGGTCCCGTTCCTCCGCCTGTATCCGTTCGCGCTGAGATGGAGGAGAGGCGCATCCAGCTTCAGGCCGGAAAGGCGCAACTGCCCATCTGCCCCCAACGCAAGGTCGGAAGTGAGACGCGGAAGCCCCCCCGCCAGCCCTCGCAAAAATCCATTGTCGAATCGCCGCACGTCGGCTCGCGCCTTTCCGGTCAGGGCCAGCCCGCCGCCCTTGCGCGGAACAGCGCGGATGTCGGACCGCACATCGACAATGCCGATGCCTGGAATGAGCAGGCCCTTGATGTCCCCGACGAGAGCCGCATTGAATCGTCCCGTCGCCAGATCGGCCAGGATCACCAGCTGGCTCCTGAGCTTTGCCGCGCGCAGCGTCATCTTGTTGCTGGTGAGCGTCTGACCTTGAAGCTGTAGAACACCGTCAAGTGCCAGATTGTTGAAGATGCCGTCCAGGATTGCGCCTTGCCCGATCATCCGCCGCGCCCGCATGTGGAGGGGGATCAGCGTTGCGCCCTCACGGCTGATCCTGCCCTCTCCTTCCCCGCGCAGATCAAGGAAGCGGGTCTTCCCGAAGGCAAGTTGCGGCGCGGTCAGTAAATATTGGAAACGAGCGGAATCAAATTTGCCATCAAACCGGAGCTTTAACGCAACGCGATCCCCGCGCGCCGACTTGATCAACGCCGCCGGGCGCAGCAGCCGCGCCTCTATCCGCAGATCGTCGAACAGATTATGCCCCAGATCAATCCCGCCCTCCGTTGTCAGCGCGAGCGCGGGGGATTTAAGCGACAACGTCCCGTCAATCACACGCTTTTTGAACGTGCCAGTGGCGTCGATGTCCACGCCGGGATCGGACAGGCGGCCCACAAGCCCACCGACCAGCAATTGCGGCTGCAACGTGCCGGACAGATGATATTGCCCCTTCGCCGCCTCCATGGCGAGTTGCGCCAGAGGCTTTTTGTCCACTGCCGCGGAAAGGCTCCCCTCCCACTTCGTCCAGCTTCCCCTGCCCTCGATCTTGAGCGTGGCGTCCTGCTTCAGGCCAGCGATCTTGCCGACCAGCCCACCGGCGGGAGCGTTGATGTCGGCGTGAAGGGCAAACCTGTCGTCATCAGGGCGGGAGTCGAGATTGACTATTATCCGGTCCTCGCCCCCGATCACTCGTCCGGCAAGATCAACCCGGGCCCGACCGGACAATATCTCCACCCGTCCGCGCAATGTTGCTGCCTGCCGCTTGCCCGTGACGGCCTTTGCTATGGTAAGGCGGCCGACGGACAGGCTGGCAAGCCTGATATCGAAATCCGGAAGGATCGGCCCCTCCTTGACGCTCGGCTTGAACTGCGGCCATCGGTGCAGCGTCGCCGTCGCCATGCTGAACCTGTCAATGTCCAGCCGGTTGGATAGCCAGGCGAACGGCCACCAGTCCAGTTCCACGCGCGGGGAAGACAGGAACAAACCCTTATTGTCATATAACCGCACGTCCTGCAGCACGGCATTTTTGTAGATGCTGCCCTCAATTCGGCCGATGCGGATCTTCAGGCCGGAACTGGGCGAGAGCGCAGCGACGCGCGCGACGACAAAGCGATGCCCTGCGCCAGTATCCAGCCAGGCGAGCGCAGCGAACAGGAGCAGCACTATCGCCACGGCAGTGCTGAACACCCAATGCTGCCATCCGAAGCGGAAGCGGCGGGGCGCTGCGGCCTGGTTCTCCGGCTCCGTTGCCATCAAAATGCCTGTCCCAGCGAGACATAGACTGCAATTCGCGGGTCACCGGGCTGCGGATTTATAGGCGTGCCGACATCGACCCGGATCGGGCCGAAGCTGGTATAATAACGAACGCCAATGCCGGCCCCGACCTGAAAGTCATTTAGATCAGGCAGGAAATCCGTAGAAATATTACCCGCATCGATGAACGGGACGACCCCGAAATTGCCGAAGCGAATGCGCGCTTCCACCGACAATTCAGCCAGGCCGCGCCCTCCGATCGGATCGTCATTGGCATCGCGCGGTCCGATATCCTGATAGCCATAGCCGCGCACCGATCCGCCGCCGCCCGCGTAGAATCGCCGCGAAGGCGCGATTGTGTCCCGGTCAGCTCCCCATATAGTCCCCACCCGGGCGCGCCCTGCAAGCACTACCCGATCACCAATGGGCTGATAGAAGCTCCCGTCGATCTGCGTCCGGACATAACCAAAGGTGCCCGACTGGAATGACAGTTCCGGCGATATCCGCATGCCGAGCCGGAAACCGCTGGTGGGATCGAGCAGATCATCGCTGCCATCATAATTAAGGCTGAGCGGCAGGGCCCCGATAAGGAACGTCCGGCGGCGCGGGATGGCTGTGGTGCCGACCGTATCGCGCTCGTCGGACGCCAGCAGTTCAGCTCCCACAGACCACGTCCAGGTCTTTTGAAAAATAATATTCGTTTGCTGCTCCAGACTGCCGGAAATCTGGAACGTCCTGGCGTCATAGGCGGACCGATTGATGTTGCTGGCGGAAACCTGGCCGTTGAGAACCTGGTCACGGTGCAGAAAATTATTGCGGCGGTAAATGGCGGAGAGCGATTGTTCCTGTGTTCCCACCACCCCGCGGAAGGTCATCGCGCCTTCAGGGGGGAAGAAGTTTCGATGCTGCCAACTCGCCTCCACACGGAAGCCTTCGCCCGTGCCATAACCCACCTCTCCCGCGACGGTGCGCGGAGGCGCACGTTCCAGTGCGACGTTCAGGTCAACGGTTTTCCCGTCCCCGGCATCCTGCGGCGTCAGTGTCACCGACGATATCAGTCCCGTGGCGATAAGGGCCCGGCGCAGGTCCGTGACTTCCGATGTCTGATAGGGATCGCCCGGATCGAAGCGGGCGATGCGCTGAATATGACGTGCGCTGAAGATATCGTCGTTCCTGACGACTACCCGACCGAAGCGCCGATACCCGCCCGGCTCCACTATCATGGAAAGATCGCCCTGACGGTCTTCATGATCTATGCGCACGGTCGGTTCGTCTATTTCGGCAAAAGGATAGCCCTTTTCACCCAGCGCGACGGCCAGTTCCAGTTGCGCGGCGACGATCTTGTCGGCATCGACGGGGTCGCCCTTCTTGACCGGGAATGCCTCTCTCAAAGCGCTCTGATTCTCGCTGGCCTTTTCGAGCCCCGGGAGGCTGACTGTGTTCACCAGATATTGCGCGCCCGGTTCGGCATCAAGGACCACCTGCAACCGCGCGCCTGCATTGCCGGGCAAAATCTCGCTCGTCACGCGGGCGGAGTAATAGCCTTTGGCCCGAAGCAACCGCTGCAGCAACTCGACATCTTCCTCTGCGCGGCGGGAAATCTGGGCGACATTGGCTTCATCGCCCTCTCCTCCGCGAAGGACAGAGAGCTGATCGAAACGATCTCTGAATTGGTCGTCGAAGACATCGTTCAGGCCCCGGAGAACGACCTTGTATTTCTGTTCGCTGGTGTAATCGACGGAAGGAACGGATGCAGTATCGATGGTAATCGGGGCTTCAACAGCATCTCCGCCCGTTTCTTCAATCGCCGTTGTGCTTTCTTCCTCGTCCGGTTCAAGCGGCGCCACCGCATCGGGCTTGTCCATGTCGGGCCATGCGACGCCAAGGCCGGGCAGCGGCTCCAGGGGCGATTGCGTATCCGGCGCAGCAGCCTCCTGCGCATCAGCCGCCAAGGGGGCCATGCCTGCACTCATGACATAAAAGCAAAAGCAGGCTGTGCAGGATCGGAGGAGCATAGCGCTGCGGAACATGGCGTTGTCCTAGCGCAATTACATTAATCCGCGCCAGTCCAGTTGTGTGCCGACCTGGCCGTTTTTACGACCGAACGAGCCCGGCATCAGGATTAAAAGCTGCTTTCCAGCCGACCGAGCAACATGCGCGCGGGACTTTCCGGCCGGGCGGGCCGATCGCTGCCAGTCATGCCCATCGCGCTCTGCAGCCGCGCCACCCGTTCATACAAATCCTCGCTTGCGCTGATCAGGGCGCGGGCTGCGAAGGGGAAGCGTCCGACCACTTCCGTGTCCGAAGCCGCCGCCTCGCCCAGATGATGCCGGGGATTGGCAAGGTCGCTCCAGCGCAATTCACCGTTGTGTACGGCGCGCTGGGTCAACAGCCATGCGATCACGTGCATCAGCCGCGACGTGACTTTCAGGGATTCGCAGGAAAAACTCACGCGGAGCATGATGTCCATTTCCTCCCGGTCCCGGTCGCCCTGCTGGTCGAAATAGGCGCGCGCCTCATCCGCCATGACCATGGCTTCCACATACAGGCTGTCGAGGAGCTTTAAACTCATGCGGCGGGATACGGTGGTCTTATGCATCCCGCTAAACTGCCATAACGACGCCTTCCTGTCAGGCGCGTTAAGGACGTTTCCTACCCTGCCGGAATTATTGTCTCGAAATGAATCGCTCCCGGCCAAAGGAGGAGGAGCATCAACTCCGGCGATGTTGGCGACCGTCCGCCATCCTAAGCGATGATGTCGGGAATAAGGGCGTCCTCCAGAATGGCGATTTCGTCGCGCAAAAGCAGTTTCCGTTTTTTCAAACGGGCAAGCTGCAACTGATCCCGACCGCCCGAATCGATCAGCGCCATGATCGCCGTATCCAGATCCCGGTGCTCCTCGCGCAGGATTTCAAGACGGCGCATGATGTCTTCTGGATTCATATGCACAGGGTTCCCGGCCGGAATGACGTTTCCTTTCAACCTATAAGCATGATCGCCCCAACGGGCCATCGCAAATCCTGCATCGCCCACCCATTCAGCCCCAGGACAAGCAGACAAAACAGAATATTTGTGATTTACTCGTCTTCCTACCCCTTCATCAGCTAGGAGAATATATATGGAGAACAGCCATATTGCAGCTCTTCAGGCCAAGCATGCTGGCCTGGATGAACGTATCAAGGCGGAAAAGTGCCGACCTCTGCCTGATGCGACACTCCTTGCAAGTTTGAAGAAGCAGAAACTGCGTATCAAGGAAGAGCTGTCGACGCACTGAAGCCACGATATATAGGCTAATTTCCTTATTCCATCGGCCCGGTGAGTCGTGAGACATGCCGGGCCAACGGACTATCTTCAGCGGACTTTTCGCACCGGCCGGAGAAAATCGGGCATCGCTGTCGCTGAACTGGAAACAGGCATCCGCGCGCGTGCCGGATCGATCGGATTATCGAAGGCCACGCCAATTTTGTCGCCGTTGATCCAGACAACTGCGCCGCTCACTGGACCCACGCCCCGTACATTGAGAATAACGGCCTCGCCCTCGATTATGGGAAAGGGGCAGTCTGCCATCAGGCCTTTTGCAGACAAATTCCGCACGCGCACTTTTCCTCGCGCATGCCCGTCTGGCGACGAAACGCTGGTCAATAGGAAGAGGCTGTCCCGCTTCGCCTTCCGATCGGAAGGCATACCAAATGTGTCACGCCCGTCTTGCAACGCGTAATTCCCGCTCTTGCTCTGTCAAAATGGAACCCTGATCCACCTATGGCGCAATTTTGTCGCCAAAGAGTTAAGGGGCCAAAAATCAAGGACATTGAAGGAAGGGAACGTCCACCTGATCAGCAGGCAAGCGCGGCTTTGGCGGCGGGATATTCCTGAGTGCCCCGACTGACAATCTCATCGCCTTCCACCAGTTGAGCGATGTCAATATCCGGCAGCGAGTCAAGTTCTGCGTAGAGCGGTGCGAAATCGGTTTCCAGCGTCACTCGCAACAGTTCATCGAACCCGGAGAGGACGAAATAATTCTGCTGGTAATCATCGATCCGGTATTGCGTCCGCATCACGCGCCTCAAATCGAACATGATGCGGTTCGGACTGGGGTCATCAAGCGCGAAAAGGCTTTCGCCACGGCTGGAAACGATGCCTGCCCCATAGATGCGAAGCTCTCCTTTTTCCCTCACCAGCCCGAACTCCACGGTATGCCAGTAAAGCCGCGACAACCGGTGCAGCGCGCCATATTGCAAACTGCGCAGGCCCCCGCGCCCATAAGCCTGCATATAATCGGCGAAGACCGGGTCCGCGAGCAGGGGCACATGGCCAAAGACATCATGGAACACGTCAGGTTCCTCCAGATAGTCAAGCTGGTCGGGACTGCGGATGAAATTGCCAGATACGAATCGCCGATTGGCGAGATGGTCGAAAAACACTTCGTCGGGAACCAGGCCTGGCACCGCCACCACTCGCCATCCAGTGGCACGCATCAGCCGTTCCGACAATTCTTCAAAGTCAGGAATACCCGGCTTGGAAAGGCGAAGCATGTCCAGCCCGCGCAAATACGCCTCGCTTGCGCGGCCGGGCAACAATGCGCTTTGCCGCGCGAACAGCCTGTCCCAGGTGGCGTGATCCTGCGCCGTGTAATGGGGCCAGTTCTGCGGAATGGTCCAATCGGCCGCAGCACCTTCGGGCGGCCGCGCCTTTTTTTCCATTTGCTTCTTCATGTCCGGGATATAGCATTTTCCCATGAAAAAATCGAGCGCGGCCGGAGATTCCCTGCTGCGGACCGTCCTCCGTATGGTCTGCTGGATCGTGCTGATCATATCCGCGCTCCTTGCCACCTATATGGCCGCTGCGCTTGCGGGCTCGCTGATGCCGGCCAATATGGGTTGGGTTGAACCCGGACAAGGCGTTCGTATTTTTGTTTACAGCAATGGCGTCCACACAGGCATTGTCGTGCCTACGGCAAATAAGGTGAAGGACTGGCGTTCATTGGTTCGGCCCAATGATCTCAGTGACCCACGTTATGCGGAGGATCATCTGCTGTTCGGCTGGGGCGAGCGGAACTTTTATCTCCAGACGCCTTCATGGTCCGATCTTGATCTTTCGGTGGCTGCCCGCGCTCTGATTTATGGCCGCCGAACGCTGCTCCATGTCGATCACGTTCATGATCCCCGCCCCGGCCCTGATATGCGCCCCGTGACGATCAGCGAAGCGCAATATGCCCTGCTGGCGCGGCGGATAGACGCTTATTTCGCCCTTGACCCTTATGGTGCGCCCCGCCCGATCAAAGGTTACGGCGCCAGCGATGTCTTCTATGAAGCGCACGGATATTATAGTCTTTTCCGCACCTGCAACGAATGGACCGGGCGGCAGCTACGGTCCATCGGCATCCGCATTGGCCGCTGGACGCCCTTCAGCGCCAGCGTGATGTACTGGTTCTATCCTGCGCGGGAAGCGTCGGCGTCAAGCTGAGCACCAAGCCATTCCACCAGCAGGTCGAAAGAGATCGGCCGGACGAACGACAGCCCGGCCCGCCCGTCTTTCTGCCAGCGTATCAGGCTTTTGCGATCCTCAAGCCCGCTGATCGAAACGATGACCTCATTCTCGGCCTCTATCGGTTCGGGCAGCGTCAATTTGACGCCGCCTTGCGAAAGGTCACACAGATCGACGCTTATCACCCGATTGCCAACCTTGATGTTGGCGCGACCGTAAACCTCTATCCGCGGCGCGCGCGCGCGGAGGCGCTTGCGGTCCGCTGACATGACTTTCAACATGTCATCCACGTCGATTTCGTTGGCAAACTGAACGCCGATGCAGCCATCGCGCATCCAGACGATTTCACCATCCAGTTGCTGCCCCGAACGGATTTCAATGCCGATCTGTTCGCCGACCTCATGCGTCGAATAGATGTTCGCCATGATTCCGCCTGCGGAAATATTCCGTATCAAGCAGAGTTCCTGGCCCTTGCCACTCGTGATTTTCGCCACCCAGCGGACGGTGACAACCCTTCGTTCGGATTGCCGGTGCTCGTCTTCCGCTCCTGCAGTAGCGACAGCAGATCCGTCATTGATAGATGCGTGATGGATCATTGACATTGTGATCTCAAGCCTCGGAAAAAAAATAGCAGCTCCGTCTGGTCGTTGCTTCCCCCAGCCCAAAATGTCCCAGAAACGTAAAAACTAGGTAAAATTTCAATTAGATATGCGAATGTCTTGATGAAAATGGACGCGCCCATCATGCGTTCGCACCTGCGACGATCGCTGCCCATTCGGCTTCGTCGATCACCTTTATGCCAAACTCGGCGGCTTTCTTGAGTTTCGACCCGGCGCCCGGCCCGGCGACGACCAAATCCGTCTTGGCCGAAACCGATCCAGCGGCCTTGGCGCCTAACTGCTCTGCCTGCGCCTTGGCCTCGTCCCTGCTCATGGTTTCCAGCTTGCCGGTAAAGACGATGGTTTTACCCGTCAGTTCAGACTCGCGTATGTTGGAGACATAAGGCTGCGGCCGCACTTCGCTCAGCATGTCGCTCCAGGTCGCGCGATTATGCGGCTCATGGAAGAAATCGACCAGTGCCTCGACGACAGTGGGGCCGATGCCATCAATGGCGACAATCTCGGCCCGGGCAGTCTCATCGTCATGCGCAGCCGTGGCAACCTCGGCAAGCCGCTCGACCGTACCGAATGTCTTCAGCAGGTCACGCGCCGTAACCGAGCCGACATGGCGAATGCCAAGGCCGAAGAGGAAACGCGCTGCATCCGGCTCCCGTCGCGCCTCGATGGCGGCCAGCAGGTTTTCGACCGATTTCTGTTGCCATCCTTCCCGGCCGATCAGTTGTTGCCGTTTGTGGTGCAGGCGGAAGATATCGGCCGGACTTTCCAGCCAGCCCAGTTCGAAAAATTCCTGAATGCTCTTTTCGCCCAGGCCCTCTATGTCCATTGCCCCACGGCTGACAAAATGGATCAGCCGCTGCACCCGCTGAGCGTGGCAGATGAGGCCCCCGGTGCAGCGATAGTCTACCTCCCCCTCTTCCCTCACGGCTTCCGAACCGCAATCGGGGCATTTGCAGTCAAAGGCCCATATCTCACCCGGATTATCGCGCGTGAGGTTATCCACGACTTGCGGAATGACATCGCCTGCCCGCTGCACGACAATGCGGTCGCCCTCCCGCAGGCCCAGCCGTCCGATCTCGTCCATGTTGTGGAGGGTCACGTTGGATACGACCACTCCGCCCACCGTAACGGGCTGAAGCCGCCCCACGGGGGTGACTTTGCCAGTGCGCCCGACCCGCGTGTCGATCCTGAGCAGGGTCGTCTGCGCCCGTTCAGCGGGAAATTTATGCGCAAGCGCCCAGCGCGGCGCCTTCGCAACAAAGCCCAGCCGCGCCTGCCAATCCAGCCGATCGACCTTATAGACGACGCCATCGATGTCATAAGGCATATCAGCCCGCAGCCTTTCGATGGCGCGGTAATGCTCCAGCAACGCCTCCAGATCATCGAAGCGCTGCAAATGCTCGGAAACAGGCACGCCCCAGCTTTCGATGGTCCGCATCACGTCCATCTGCGTCTCTCCGGGCACATGGCTGACTATGCCCCAGCCATGTGCCAGAAAACGCAACGGCCGCGCCGCTGTGATCGCTGGATCAAGCTGCCGGAGCGAGCCGGCCGCTGCGTTGCGGGGATTGGCGAATATCTTTCCGCCGACGTCCGCCTGCCGCTCATTGAGGGCCGCGAAATCGGCCTTCGCCATATAGACTTCGCCCCGCACCTCGAAGATATCAGGCGCGCCTTGCGGCAGTTGCTGGGGAATATCCCTGATCGTCCGGGCATTGGCCGTGACATCTTCGCCCACCAGCCCGTCGCCCCGTGTCGCCGCGCGGATCAGCTTGCCGCCTTCATAGCGGATCGAGAGCGAAAGACCGTCGATCTTGTCCTCAGCCGTCATGGTAATGGGCGCATCATCGGCCAGGTTCAGATAACGGCGAATGCGGGCAAGGAATTCGGCGATGTCCTCATCGGAAAACCCGTTGTCGAGCGAATAGAGCCGTAGTTCATGCGTCACCTTACGCAGCGGCGTGCTCTCAATCGCCGCGCCGACTTGACGCGAAGGACTATCCTCACGGATCAGATGCGGAAATTGCGCCTCCAGTTCGGCATTACGCCGGATCAGCGCGTCATAGTCCGCATCGCTGATTTCAGGTGAATCCTCTGTGTGATACAGCCGATTATGGCGCGCAATCACCTTCGCCAACCGCATCAGTTCATTGGCGGCTTCCGCCTCGGAAATGATATCGGGCGTCATCACACACCCTCCAGCAGCCGGTCCGCCTGTGCCCGGGCCTCATCAGTAATCGCCGCGCCAGAAAGCATCCTAGCGATCTCCTCACGCCTGTCCGCGTCGCCCAGAGCCAACACGCCGGTCCGCGTGACAGTACCGTCGCTTGCTTTGGCGATCAGCATATGCGTGCGACCCCGCGCAGCAACCTGCGGGCTGTGCGTCACGACCAGAAGCTGGTTCTTTTGGGACAATCGGGCCAACCGATCCCCAATGGCGGACGCCACCGCTCCGCCCACGCCACGGTCGATTTCATCGAAGATCATCGTATCCGCCCCGCCTTCTTGGGCAAGCGCGACCTTCAGCGCCAGAATGAAGCGCGATAATTCACCACCCGAGGCAATCTTGATCAGCGGCGCGAAAGGGGCTCCCGGATTGGTGGAGATTTCGAACTCCACGCGATCCGCTCCCCTTGCGGTCCACTGGCTTTCGTCCAGCGGTTCCACCAGCGTACGGAACCGCGCCGCATCCAGTTTCAGAGGCGCCAGTTCGGTCGCCACTGCATGGTCGAGCCTGCGCGCCGCCTCCCGCCTTTGCCCCGTCAGCTTTTCCGCCGCCGCGCGATAGGCCCCAGCCTTTGCCGCAAGATCAGCCTCCAACTGGTGGAGTCCCTCCTCGCCCGCTGCCATGCGCGTCAGTTTTTCGGTCATTTCCCTGTAAAGCGCCCCCAATTGGGCAGGTTCTACCCGATGCTTGCGCGCCAGCCCTCGCAGATCGAACAGCCGCGTTTCAATGGAGTCCAGCCGCGCAGGATCGAAACTCAAAGCGTCGCTGGCGGCATCCAGTTTTTCCTCCGCCTCGCTTGCTTCGATAACAGCACGGTCAAGGCTCGCCAGCGCTTCGGCAAGCAGCGGATGTTCCGCCGCCATCCGGTCCAGTCGCCGCGCAGCCTGCCGCAATTGCGACAGCCCCCCTTCGGAACCCAGGAGCAATTCGTTCACCGTTGTAAGCTCGCCAGCAAGGCGCGCGCCCTTTTGCATATCGGAACGTTCCGCCGCCAGCGCTTCCTCCTCGTCCTCCTGCGGATCGAACGTCGCGAGTTCAGCGATGCCATGCTCCAGATACTCGCGGTCGCGTGCGGCGTTTTCCACTTCCTCTCGGGCCTCCGCCAGCGCGGCTGCGGCTGTACGCCATGCACCATGCGCCGATGCGACGGCTGCCGTATCGCATTTGCCGAACGCGTCCAGCAAAGCCCGATGCCCGCGCGGATTCAGCAGGCCGCGATCGTCGTGCTGGCCATGAATTTCGACCAGATATGCGCCAATTTCCCGGAGCAGCGCAGCCGAGCAGGCCTGATCGTTGATAAAGGCCCTACTGCCTCCATCAACCCGCAATGTGCGGCGGATGATCAGCGGTTCGCCCGGTTCGATGTCGATGCCATTTTCGGCCAGAACGGCCCTGAGCGGGTGCCCTGAACGCGGCTCAAGGAAAGTGGCGGTTACGCTCGCTCGTTCCTCACCTTGCCGCACCAGGCCGCTGTCGGCCCGCGCCCCAAGGGCAAGCCCAAGGGAGTCGAGAAGAATGGACTTGCCTGCCCCCGTCTCGCCGGTCAGCACCCCCAAACCCGCACCGAATTCCAGGTCGAGCGCCTCGATCAGAACCACGTTCCGGATGGAAAGGCTCGTCAGCATGAGGACGGACCGCTAAGCGGCCGGCGCATGTTCCCGAACAAGCTTATAAGCCCGCTTGTACCATTTGCTGCCGGGATAATTGGCACCCAATACAGCCGCAGCTTTCTTAGCTTCTTCGGGAATGCCCAGCGCGAGATAACTTTCGGTCAGCCGCATCAACGCCTCTGGCGTATGCGTCGTCGTCTGATATTTGTCGACCACCTTGCGGAAGCGCAGAGTAGCGGCCAGCCATTGGGAGCGGCGTTCATAGAAACGGCCGATCTCCATTTCCTTGCCTGCCAAATGGTCGTTCACCAGGTCGATCTTCAAACGGGCATCGGCCGCGTAACGGCTTTCGGGATAGCGGCGGATCAGTTCACCCAGCGCACCCAACGCCTGTTCAGTGATCTTCTGGTCGCGGGTAACGTCAGTAATCTGCTCGTAATAGCAAAGCGCGATCAGATAATAAGCGTAGGGCGCATCCTTGTTGCCCGGATGGATCGACAGGAAACGCTGCGCCGACTGGATCGACTGCGTGTAGTTGCGGCCCATATAATAGCTGAACGCGCTCATCAGCTGCGCCCGGCGGGCCCAGGGGGAATAGGGATGCTGGCGTTCAACCTCGTCGAACAATGCGGCCGCAAGCTTGTATTGCCTGCGATCCAGCCGATATTTGGCGGCATTGTAAAGCGTGCTGACGTCGCGGGCGACATAATTTGTGTCGGCTTTGTTCTTGCTGGTGGCGCATCCCGCGAGGAGAGCAAGTGACAGGCCGGCGACGAGCGGCTTAACGAGAGTCTTGTGCATGGTGACGGGTCATAGCTTACCGTTTCGCCCCCGCCAAGCGATTGATTGCCCCTTGGAGGATGATGATTGGGATTGATGCATTCGTCCCAAGCCAGCGTCCATCAACTGGGCTCGGGACGAACGGATGAGGGGAACATGAAATCGTCAATGTCGGTCCTCCAGTCAGGCAAGAAACGAAGGCCGCCCATAAAAAAAGGGGCTCCGCAATGGAGCCCCTTTCCGTTTCCCGCCTTTCGGCCGGAATTTAGTCTTCCTGAGTAATGAAGTTCGGCAGGCCAGCGTCGCCGCCATCCTCGCCGCCTTCGCTCTGTTCGCCACGATCCCGGCGCGGAGCACGGCCGCGTTCGCCGCCACGGCCACCGCGATCGCCACGGCCGCCTTCACGGCGCGGACCACGATCGCCGCGCGGTTCACGCGGTTCGCGGGCCGGACGCGTATCTTCCAGTTCCTCACCGGTTTCCTGGTCGACAACGCGCATCGACAGGCGGACCTTGCCCCGATTGTCAATTTCGAGGACCTTGACCTTCACTTCCTGCCCTTCGGAAAGGACATCGCTGACTTTCTCAACGCGCTCATTCCTGATTTCAGAGACGTGGACAAGGCCGTCCTTGCCGCCCATGAAATTCACGAAAGCGCCGAAATCAACGAGGTTGACGACCTTGCCGTTGTAGACCTTGCCAACTTCCGCTTCCTCGACAATGCCAAGGATCCAGGCCTTCGCAGCCTCGATCTGCGCAAGGTCGGACGAGCTGATCTTGATCACGCCTTCATCGTCAATGTCGACCTTCGCGCCGGTTTCCGCGACGATTTCGCGGATGACCTTGCCGCCCGTGCCGATGATGTCACGAATCTTCGACTTGTCGATCTGGATCGTCTCGATACGCGGAGCATGTGCCGACAATTCAGTGCGGACTTCGCCCAGAGCCTTCGACATTTCGCCCAGGATGTGCGCCCGGCCTTCATTCGCCTGCGCCAGCGCCTGCTTCATGATGGCTTCGGTGATGCCCGCGACCTTGATGTCCATCTGAAGGCTGGTGATGCCTTCGCTGGTTCCGGCCACCTTGAAATCCATGTCGCCCAGATGATCCTCGTCTCCAAGGATATCCGAAAGAACCGTGAACTCCTCGCCTTCCAGGATCAGACCCATGGCGATGCCCGATACCGGCCGCTTCAGCGGAACCCCGGCGTCCATCATCGACAGCGAACCGCCGCACACTGTCGCCATCGACGAGGAGCCATTGGACTCTGTGATGTCGGACAGGACGCGCACCGTATAGGGGAACTCGTCATGGTTTGGCAGCACGGGGTGCAGCGCACGCCATGCCAGCTTGCCATGACCCACTTCGCGGCGACCCGGCGCACCGAAGCGGCCCACTTCGCCGACCGAATAGGGCGGGAAGTTATAATGCAGCATGAAGCGCTCGTAGGACAGGCCAGTAAGGCCGTCAATCATCTGCTCGGCGTCCTTGGTGCCGAGCGTCGTGGTGCAGATCGCCTGCGTTTCGCCACGCGTGAACAGCGCCGAACCATGCGTGCGCGGCAGGAAGCCGACGATCGCCTCAATCGGGCGAATCTGCTTCGTATTGCGCCCATCGATGCGCTGACCATCCTTCAGAATGGCGGAGCGAACGATTTCGGCCTCCAGCTTCTTGACCTGCTTGATGGCGACCATCTGCATCTGCGGATCTTCGCTGGCGAATGCTTCCTTCGCCTTTGCGCGAGCGGCGTTCAGCGCATCGGAACGAGCCGATTTGCTGGTCAGCTTGTACGCAGCGGCGATATCCGCGCCGACAAGATCCTTGAGCTTCGCCTTGACCGCGGAATGATCATCGCCCGTGGCGAGTTCCCAAGGTTCCTTGGCGGCCTTCTCGGCAAGCTTGATGATCGCATCGACAACCTTTTTGGACTCGGCGTGGGCGAACATGACAGCGCCCAGCATGATGTCTTCAGACAGCTCCTTGGCTTCGGATTCGACCATCATCACTGCATCTTGGGTGCCAGCGACAACCAGGTCCAGTTCGCCTTCCTTCACTTGGTCAAGCGAGGGATTAAGCAGATATTCGCCATCCTTGTAACCAACGCGCGCGCCGCCGATCGGGCCCATGAACGGCACGCCCGAAATGGTAAGCGCAGCCGAAGCGGCGATCATCGCCACGATATCGGGTTCCGTCTCACCATCGTAGGAAAGAACCTGCGCGATCACATTGATTTCGTTATAGAAACCTTCTGGGAACAGCGGGCGGACGGGACGGTCGATCAGGCGGCTGGTCAGCGTTTCCTTTTCAGTCGCGCCGCGTTCCCGCTTGAAAAAGCCGCCCGGAATGCGTCCGGCGGCCGAGAATTTTTCCTGATAATGAACGGTAAGGGGGAAAAAGTCCTGCCCTTCCTTCACGGATTTGGCGGCGGTGACTGCGCACAGCACCACGGTTTCGCCATAGGTGGCCAGCACTGCGCCGTCCGCCTGGCGGGCAACGCGGCCCGTTTCGAGTGACAGGGTTTTTCCGCCCCACTCGATTTCTACTTTCTTTACATCAAACATGGATTTTCCTTACTGCCGCGGGCCCTATTGCCGGCGACGGCCTCTGTGCGCGCTTTCCGGCGCGCGGCGGTTTCGGGGTTAGTCTTCACCCCATGGCCATTCCGTCGAATTACGGTCCGGCTATTTTAATTCCTGCGGAGGCAGGAATCCAGAGTTTCGCACATTGCCAGAAACTCTGAAGCTCCTGTTTTCGCAGGAGCATGCCCCTTTCAATGCGGGCGCATAAAAGAAACGGCCCCGAGAAGGGGCCGTCCCGGTTATTTGCGAAGACCCAACTTCGCGATAAGTTCCGCGTAGCGGCCCGTGTCTTTCTTTTTCAGATAGTCAAGCAGGCTGCGGCGCTTGTTGACGAGCATCAGAAGGCCACGACGGCTGTGGTTATCCTTGTGATGACCTTTGAAATGCTCGGTCAGGTTCGTGATGCGCTCGGTCAGGATCGCCACCTGCACCTCGGGCGAACCCGTATCGCCATCCTGGCGGGAATGTTCCTTGATGAGTTCCTGCTTGCGCTCAGCGGTAATCGACATCGTCATCCTTTCAAAACTAGAGGTTAAATCCGCGCACGACCCGGACATTTCCGTCCGAAACCTCCACCAGCGCGACTGGAATGCTTTCCAGCCTTGCACAATGCAGTCCGTCCTTAGCGGATATCCCGTCCAAGACCTGACCCTGACGGATCAGCCTTGCCTGGCCGGGGGTGAGACAAAGAGCCGGGATGTCGTCCAGCCCTGCCTCAAGCGGCAAGATTATGTCTTCAAGGGTGCGGCCTTTACCGCATTCCCCCAATTTGTCCAGCGAAATCGCCTGATCAAGTGTGAATGGGCCAGCCCTTGTGCGGCGAAGCATGGCCACATGTCCAACCGTTCCGAGCGCCAGCGCAATGTCACGAGCAAGTGAGCGGATATAGGTTCCTTTGGACACATAAGCCGTCAGGGTGACGTTCTTTACGGGTCCGTCGGCTGGGTCGGAGCGAATGGAAAGCCTGTGGATCACCACGGACCGTGTTTTCATCTCCACCGCCTCGCCTGCCCGCGCCAGATCGTAGGCTCGCTTCCCGTCCACCTTCAACGCGGAGTAAACCGGCGGCACTTGCGCAATGGGGCCAGTGAAACGCTCCAGCACCGCCTCCACCTCTGACAGGGATGGCTGGTGATCCGATCGCGCAATCACCGCGCCTTCGGCATCCAGGGTGTCGGTCTGCTCCCCAAAAGCAATGGTGAAGTCATATATTTTGGAAGCGTCCAGCATTCGCCCGCAAAGCTTGGTCGCCTCACCCACTGCAATAGGCAATACGCCGGTCGCAAGTGGGTCCAGCGTGCCCCCGTGCCCGATTTTGGCCTTGGCATAGCCGCCCTCGCGCAGTGCTCGCTTTACCGCCGCAACGGCCTGGGTCGATCCCAGTTCCAGCGGTTTGTCCAATATGATCCAGCCATTCACCAGCGCCCGTTAGCGGGCTTCCGCTGCCTTGTCAGCAGCTTGTTTGTGATGCTTGGCCTTTGATGGTGGCGGAGCGCTCTTCACCATGCTCTGGATCGGGCAGCGATCATGACGCACAATGATGGTGCCGAACTTGTCAAGCGTATCGGTTCCGCGTGTTTCAAAGCCGATCGTTTCCGTAAACGGCAGGTCAGTGCAACTGCTCATCAGCTTGGCATGATACCATTGCCCATGCACATCCTGAATATAGATGGCTTCTCTCCCGTCCGCGCTCCAGTCCCGGATCGATCCACTATTGACGAAGGGGATGACGGCTTCTTTCGGGTCAGGAGTAGCGCCCTTGCTGCTTTCTCCGGCAAAAACGGCGGCGATGACGAACACCGCTGCGGCAATGGCTTCCCTATAGGCCATGGTCGGCTCCTCTGATCATGTGAGCCCCTGTCACCATGAATATGGGAAGAGCATGCGCCGCGATCAAGATTCGCCTTCATCCTCCAGATCGCGCGCCACTCGGGGGTCGCGGAGCAGGCGGTCGATATAACTGCCTTCGTCGAAACTTTCATCGATCCGAAACTTAAGCGAGGCAGCAAATTTCGTCTTCACGCGCTTGGATACCTCGCCTCTCAAATAGCGGACGTGGCGTTTCAAAGCGGTCAGCACTTCATCCTCATCCGCACCCAGGAGCGGTTTTATGAAAACCGTTGCGTGGCGCAGATCCGGGGACATGCGGACTTCAGTGACGCTGATTGCATGGGCGCCCAGCACGTCGTCATGCACATCGCCGCGCATGAGGACTTCGGAAAGGACATGGCGCACCTGCTCGCCCACGCGCAGCACGCGGACGGAGGGGCCTTCAGTTGCTTTGGTTTGGGGCATATCTCCCTCTCCCCTGCAGGACAGAAAGGGGGAAGAGGGCGGTGCGGTGTCCGCCGCTTGCCCTCATTCCCTCTATCTGGCCCTCTCCCCCAGCGGAGGAGAGGAAATGGATCACAACGTCCGCGCGCGTTCCTCGACCTCGTAGGTCTCAAGATAGTCGCCCGGCTTGATGTCGGTATGGCCGGCAAAGGTCACACCGCATTCCAATCCTGCGCGAACCTCCGCCACGTCATCCTTGAACCGGCGCAATGATGCGATTTCGCCATTGTAGACGATGACATCGTCGCGCGTGATACGCGCTTTCAGCGCCTTGCGGATGAAGCCATCGGTGACGAGCAGACCCGCCGCCTTGCCATGCTTGCCTGCGGAGAAGACATCCTTGACCTCTGCGCGGCCAACAACGGTTTCGATCCGTTCGGGACCCAACTCGCCCGCCATCTCGCCCTTTATGTCTTCGATCAGGTCATAAATGACATCGAAATATTTCAGGCGAACCTTGTCCCGCTCGGCCAGCACGCGCGCCTTTGCATTGGGTCGAACGTTGAAGCCGATGAGCGGAGCATTGGATGCAGCCGCGAGCGTCACGTCGGACTCAGTGATCGCGCCCACGCCGCTATGCAGCACACGGACCTTGATCTCGTCGGTCGAAGCCTTGTTGAGCGAACTGACGATCGCTTCCACAGAGCCCTGAACATCGCCCTTCACGACGACCGGATATTCGATCACCTTGTCGTTCAATGCAGAGAACATGTGCTCGAACGTTGTCGGCGCGGCAGTCGTGCGCTTCCTGTTGATTTGTTCCTGGCGATAGTCCGCGACCTCACGGGCCCGAGCCTCATTCTCCACGACCGTCAACGTGTCGCCCGCCTGGGGCACGCCTGAAAGACCAAGAACCTCTACCGGGACAGAGGGGCCAGCCGTCTTCACATTCTTGCCCTTGTCGTCGATCATCGCGCGAACCTTGCCGCTTTCAGCGCCAACCACGAAGATATCGCCGACGTTGAGCGTGCCGCGGTTGACCAGAATGGTCGCCACGGGGCCACGGCCCTTGTCGAGCTTGGCCTCAATGACCGTACCTTCGGCGGCGCGGTCTGGATTGGCCTTCATTTCCATGATCTCGGCCTGAAGCATGACTTTGTCGATCAGGGCATCAAGGCCGATCTTCTTGAGCGCGGAAACCTCCACGTCCTGAACGTCCCCGCCCATGTCCTCGACCACTATCTCATGCTCCAGCAAGCGCTCACGCACCCGCTGCGGATTGGCGTTTTCCTTGTCGATCTTGTTGATGGCAACGATCATGGGCACGCCCGCAGCCTTGGTATGATTGATCGCCTCAATCGTCTGCGGCATCAGCCCGTCATCGGCGGCCACCACCAAAATGACGATATCCGTCACATTGGCGCCACGCGCGCGCATTTCGGTGAAGGCCTCGTGACCCGGCGTATCAAGGAAGGTGAGGATGTGGTTGTCCTTCGTCTTCACCTGATAAGCGCCGATATGCTGGGTGATACCACCCGCTTCGCCCGCAACGACGTCAGTGCCGCGCAGCGCGTCGAGCAGGCTGGTCTTGCCGTGGTCGACATGGCCCATGATGGTGACGACCGGAGGCCGCGCTTTCAGCGTTTCTTCCTCATCGACATCTGCGCCGGTGTTGATGTCCACGTCCGATTCCGACACGCGCTGGATGCGGTGCCCGAATTCCTCGACCAGAAGCTCAGCCGTATCCTGGTCGATCGTCTGGTTGACGGTGACCATCGTGCCCATCTTGAACAGCGACTTGACGAGGTCAGCGCCCTTTTCGGCCATACGGTTCGCGAGTTCCTGCACCGTAATAGCTTCCGGCACGACAACGTCCCGCACCTGCTTGGCCTGCGGTTCACGCATGCCGCCGCCCATCAGGCGCTTTTCCTTTTCGCGGGCACGCTTCAGGGCCGCGAGCGAACGCGCACGCGCCCCGCCATCGCCGCCATCATTGAGGGCGCGATTAACGGTCAGCTTGCCTGACTGCCGGCGATCATGGTCGCCCTTGGTCCGCGCTGGCTTCGGCTCGGGCCGCTTGGGCGCTGCCACCGGCGTAAACTTGCGCGGGGGCGGACGATCGTTTGTCGTGGTCGTGGTCGTGGTCGCCGTCGAGGCCTCTGCCTCTTCCGTAGCAGGCGCTTCTTCTGCAGGCCCGGCGGCAGGTGCGGCAACCGCTTCGGGTTCGGCAGGCGCTGTCGGCTCGGGAACCGGCGCAGGCTCAACGCCGGATTCCTTCCGCGCAGCCTCTTCCTCTGCCAGGCGCTTTTCCTCAGCCCGGCGGCGCTCTTCCTCGTTCGCCTTCTGCCGCTCCGCTTCCTCGCGGCGGCGAGCGTCCTCAAGCGCAGTCATGCGCGCCTCTTCGGCCTCTCGCAACAGCTTCGCCTGCAACTCCTGGCGGCTCATCAGGCTGTTCTGAGCGGACGGCCGTGGTGGCGGCGGAGCCTTCGGCGCGGGCCTTGGGGCGACGGCAGGTGCGGGCTTTGCCGGCTCGGCAGCGGGCGGGGGCGGAGCTTCCGCCTGCTCGCCGGGCTTGCCGATGAGACGGCGGCGCTTCACCTCGACCACAACCGTATTCTTGCGGCCATGGCTGAAGCTCTGCTGCACCTGTCCGGCCTCGACTGTCCGCTTCAGGCCCAAAGGCTTGCGGCCCAGTTTCGGCTTTTCTGTTTCGCTGTCACTCATCGACTAAACCAATTCCTCATTCAACTTGTCCGGCGCGGGCAAATCCCGGCCTGCTCTTCGCTCGATCAATCCACTACAATATCGGACGTCGCCTGACTCACACGCGCTGCGATTTGCGTCCCGTTAGCGCATCCCAGGAAAACTTGCCAGCGGCCAAGCATTTCGCCAACGCGAGCAGCCGCTTTTTTATCAGTGATCGCAATGTGGACTACATTGTCACGCCCCATTGCCATAGATAATGATCCCCGGTCTACAGGCAAGACCGTGCCTGTAAGATCCGTGCCCTCCTGTTCCATGCCCACACGCCAGGCCTGGTTCAGTTTACGGCATCCGTCAGGTGCCGCATCCGCCGCGTGAAGAAGCATTTTCACCTGCCCACGCCGCGCTGCGGTCTCGATTTTTTCAGAACCGGTCACTACCATGCTGGCGCGCGCCTCCAGCCCCAGTCGGTCGAGCACCGCCTGCCGGAGCGCTGCCTCAATCCGTTCAGGAATATCCGCAGGGATGTTGAAATCCGATGTCTTGAAGGCGCGGGCAAGAGCGCCCTTCAACTTGCCTTTTTCAAGGGCAGCCTGAAGAACTTCGCGGTCCACGCCGATCCATGCGCCTCGTCCCGGCGCACGGCTACGTACGTCGGGCGCGACCTGACCGTCCGGTCCAAGCGCCAGCCGGATCAGCCCCTCGCGGGCTTCACGTTCTCCGGAAAGGATGCAGCGGCGGGTGTTGTCAGTCATGGGCCCCTCCCCGGAAGGAGAGAGGCTGAATGACAAACGCTCCGCCTGAAACGCCTAACGTGTCATTGGGAAGTATCCGCAACAGCGTCCTCCCCATTATCCTCGTCTTCGAACCAGTGTGCGCGGGCCGCCATGATGATTTCATTGCCCTGCTCTTCACTGAGACCATATTCGCCCAGAATGCCGCCTTTGTCCTCGACACTTTCCTTGCCGCGGCGGCGGCTTTCCGTACGCTTCTTTGCAACGAGCTCATCGGTGGCGAGATCGGCAAGGTCATCAAGCGTCTTGATGCCCGCCTTGCCCAACGTCACCAGCATGGCTTCGGTCAGATGCGGCATATCTGCCACTGCATCTTCCACACCAAGGCCGCGCCGCTCCTCACGCGCCGAAGCCTCGCGGCGTTCCAGCGCTTCCTGAGCGCGGCTCTGCAACTCCTCGGCCAGTTCCTCGTCAAAGCCCTCGATGCCCGAAAGCTCCTCGGCTCCCACGTAGGCGACTTCCTCCAACTCGGAAAAGCCTTCAGCGACCAGAAGCTGCGACAGCGTCTCGTCCACATCCAGCTCGTTCTGGAACATTTCGGAGCGTGCAACGAATTCCTTCTGCCGCTTCTCGCTGGCATCGGCCTCGGTCATGATGTCGATGGCCGAACCAGTCAGTTGCGAGGCAAGGCGCACATTCTGGCCGCGGCGGCCGATGGCGAGCGAAAGCTGGTCATCGGGAACCACCACTTCGATCCGCGACTCATCTTCGTCGATGACGACACGGCTGACCGTTGCGGGCTGCAACGCATTGACGACGAAAGTCGCGGTATCTTCCGACCAGGGAATGATGTCGATCTTCTCGCCCTGCATTTCCTGGACGACTGCCTGAACGCGACTGCCCTTCATGCCGACGCAGGCGCCGACCGGATCGATGCTGCCGTCATGGCTGATAACGCCGATCTTCGCGCGGCTGCCAGGGTCACGGGCAGCGGCCTTGATTTCGATGATTCCGTCGTAGATTTCGGGCACTTCCTGCGCGAACAGCTTCTTCATGAATTCAGGATGCGCGCGGGAGAGGAAAATCTGCGGCCCGCGATTTTCGCGGCGAACATTCAGGATGATCGAACGGACGCGATCGCCGACGCGCACTACTTCGCGCGGGATCTGCTGATCGCGGCGGATAACACCCTCGGCGCGGCCCAGATTGACGACGACATGACCGAACTCGACGCTCTTCACGACGCCGGTGATGATCTCTCCGACGCGGTCCTTGAATTCCTCATATTGCCGCTCACGCTCGGCGTCGCGGACCTTCTGGAAAATGACCTGCTTGGCGGACTGCGCATCGATGCGCCCCAGATCGATCGGAGGCAACGGATCAACGATGAAGTCGCCGATCTTTGCACCCGGCTGCAGCTTCTGCGCGGCCTTGGCATCGATCTGCTTGAAATAATCCTCAACCACTTCGACCACTTCAACGACACGCCACAGGCGCAGGTCGCCGCTGTCCGCATCCAGCTTTGCACGGATGTCATTTTCGGCGCCATAACGGGCACGGGCCGCGCGCTGGATCGCATCTTCCATCGCTTCGATAACGATGGCCTTGTCGATCATCTTTTCCGACGCGACGCTATTCGCGATAGCGAGCAATTCGGCCCTATTTGCGGAAATGGCGGTAGCCATGGCTGTAATCCCTATCCTTCCGTTTGAATGTCGTCCGCGCCTTCCGTGGAAAGCGGCATTGTAGCATTTATCAGTGCGTCGGTCAGCATCAGCTTCGCACCGTGAACATTATCGAAGGGGATCGAAAGATCGCCCAGCTTACGGTCGGAAAAGGTAATGACATCGCCCTCCACGCCCTTCAGCGTACCAGTGAACTGCTTGCGTCCGTCCTGCGGCTCAACGAGGCTGATCCGCGCCTCATGTCCCGTCCAGTCGGCAAAGTCTGAAAGACGCGTCAGCGGCCGGTCGATCCCGGGCGAGCTTACCTCCAGCCTGTACGCCTCCTCAATCGGGTCGATTTCGTCGAACAACTCGGAAATGCGGCGGGAGAGAGCGGCGCAATCGTCAATAGTGAGCTGCCGTGTCTCCGACCGCTCCGCCATAATCTGTAATGTGCGGTCGTCCGCGCCACCGAACAACTTCACGCGCACAAGAGCAAAGCCGAGGCTTTTCACCTCCGGCTCGATCAGTTCGGTCAACGTGGCGATATCCGCCATCCATTCTCCAGTTCACAACATGCGCTTTTGCCACCGGCCCCGTTTGGCGCCAGTCCCAACATTTTTGACGATGTCGAGAAGATGCGGAGCCATATAGCGGTAAGTTGATCCTGCCGCAAGCCTATCCATCGCCGTCCTTTTCAGATTTGCGGAGGCACCATCTAAATCAATGCAATGATATTGCCGAATGCCTCCTGCTCTTCCTATATTCGGTCCATCGCCCTCCCCACCCCTCATCACCGGAGTGCAGCTTATATGCATCGATACGCCCTCGCCCTGACGCTTTCGCTGGCTCTCATGGGGTGCAGCAAAGGGCAAGAAGCGAGAGCGGACAACAACGCCGCCGACGTGAGCAAGCCTCGAATCACTCTGGTCGACGGCCCGCCCTTTGCATCCAACGGCTTCGGTGAGTTCAAAGAGCCGTGGGCTATGACCTTCCTGCCCGGCGGCCGCTTGCTCGTGACTGAAAGGGCGGGCGCGTTGAAGCTGTTTTCCCCCGCCAATCGGACCACGATCGACGTCACGGGCATGCCGAAGGTCGCCTATGGAGGTCAGGGCGGGCTTGGCGATGTCGTGCTCGGACCTGATGCCGATACCACAGATTCCGTCTATCCCATTTATCTGAGCTGGGCCGAAGCGGGGGAAGACGACGTGCGCGGCGCAGCCGTTGGCCGGGGCGAACTGGTTCTGGATGAGGCGGGCAAATCCGCACAGGTCCGGAACCTGAAAGTCATTTGGCGGCAAGTTCCGAAGGTTTCTGGCAACGGTCATTTCTCCCATCGCCTCGCCTTCTCTCCAGATGGGCAATATCTGTTCATTTCCTCGGGCGAACGGCAGAAATTTGATCCGGCGCAGGACATGTCGGTCAATCTGGGGAAGATCGTTCGTCTGCTCCCGGACGGCGCGATCCCGCCTGATAATCCTTTCGCGGACAAGGGCGGCGTTACGGCCCAGATCTGGTCGCTGGGTCACCGAAATATATTGGGTCTTGCGTTCGATGCCGATGGCCGTCTCTGGGAACATGAGATGGGTCCCAAGGGCGGCGATGAAGTCAACCTGATCAAAGAAGGCCTGAATTACGGCTATCCGATTGTGTCCAACGGCGACCATTATGACGGGAAGCCCATCCCGGACCATGATACCCATCCGGAATTCGAAGCGCCAAAAGTGTCCTGGAACCCCGTCATCTCGCCTGCTGGAGCAATCATTTATTCCGGCAAGCTCTTTCCCGATTGGAAGGGCTCAATGTTCATCGGCGGCCTTTCGTCCGAGGCGTTGATCCGTGTCGCGCTTGACGGCGAGTCGGCGCGCAAGGCCGATCAATGGGACATGGGCGCACGCATCCGGGAGGTCGAGCAGGGGCCGGACGGAGCAATATGGCTCCTCGAAGATGGCAAATCAGGCAAGCTGCGCAAACTGACGCCGCCCTGACGTCATAACAACTGGCAATAGTCAGCCGCGCAATGCCGTGGTTACGGATTCCGATGTGACCGGATAGCCAAGATCGTCCGGGATGCAGAGGTGCCGTCCATCCGTGCGCTCCTCGATCCAGGGCGTGATCGTCCGCACGCCGAAGGAGCGAGCATGCGCGGCCGCCGACGCATAATCGGAAAACTGCGCCAGCCGCTCTAGGTTACGGCGGGTCGGAAATATCACATGCGCCTCTCCTTCCTTGCCCGCGCGGTCCAGCACATCGCGCGCGCTGGCCCAGAACAGGCGGACGTTTTCGGTCGCATCCACGCAAGGCGCATGACTGTCGACCGGAAGCCGGGCCAGATAGAAGCGCGTGTCATAATTGCGCGGCCGCACATTGGGCAGCCAGCGGGCAAATGGCACGAATTGAGCCAGGTCCAGTTCCAGCCCATATTCCCCCAGCAAGGCCGCGAAAGACTCCCCTTGCTTCATCCGTTCGCGGATTTGACAAGCCAGGTCTGCATCCGGACAGTTACGCAGGCCCAGGACCAGACCGCTTTCCTCCAGCGTTTCGCGAATGGCCGCGATCCGGGCTGCGGCTTCATCCACAGCCAGACCCCCGCCATGAGCAGCCGCGAGTTCCGCATCGGCCTCATCCACTGCGCCGCCAGGAAAAACCAGCGCCCCAGCCGCAAAATCCATCTTGCGGGAACGCTCCATCATCAGCAGTTCTGCGGGGCTATCTTCCCGGTCCCGGAAGATGATAAGCGTCGCGGCAGCGCGTGCAGGCGGTAAGTCATTCATGTCCATGCCCCAAAGGCTATCGCAGAAGTGGATTGCCCGCAAAGAGCGAAATCGGAACGGTGTTTCCGGGATGCCTCTCCCGACCTGCCCCGGATCGGGACAGTATCGCGGAGATTCGACCGTGGAAAACGAAGCTGGAAATGCTAAATAAATCGTTAAAATTGTTCCTTCGGACAAAAAGTGGGGAAGTTCAGGACATGCGTACGGTGATACTCGCAGGGTTAGCCTTGGGTGCGGCTGCCCTTTCAGTACCTGCAACCGCCGCTGGCGAGTCGGCGGGCACGTCGGCTCGCGGTCACATGACGGGCGTGCAGTACGCCCCTCCCCCCGCAAGGCCAACGGCGACGTACCGCACGGAAAGCAAGGTGCAGGGTCGCTGGCACGCAGCGACGCAAGCGCCCGGCGGATGGCGGTCCTATCGCCGTCCTGTCTCCGGTTTTACCCTGCCGCGTTACTGGATTCAGCCGACGTTCCATATCGCCAACTACCCCGCTTATGGCCTGTCCGTTCCGCCGGCGGGCTATGGCTGGTCGCGCTATTATGACGATGCCGTGCTGACCGACCGTTATGGCCGCGTCTATGCCTATCGGAGCGGCATTGATTGGAATCGATCAGAGCGCGACGGTCCGGTCTATCGCGACGCCCCGCCCCCTCGCCTGCCAAGCTATGATTACGGCTCCTATCGCGATGACGGCGTCACTTATAGCAACGAGGATGGGCGCAACGAATATCAGGGAACATGGACGGGCACATGGACCGGGGAAGACGGCCGGACCTATAGCGGCACCTACACCGGCGCCTTCAACGGCGACGTATATGGCGAGGACGTGCCGCCGCATTGGGATGATATGCCGCCGCCACCCGAAGCCATGCCGCTCCGTCCTTATCCCGGTGGCTATTACAGTCAGGGTTATTATTATCCTGCGCCTACGGTGACGACAGTGATCATTCAACCCGGCGTCAGCACCACAACGACGACCTACGTCGAAGAAGACGTCACCCCCTCCAGGAGGAAATGGCGTTCAAAAACACGGTGAGGGCTGAATCATCGCGTTCCGCACCTGCACACGCGCATTAAGGACGGTCAGAGACGCGCGATCAGCGCGTCGGCTTTTTCGGTAACGCTGATCTCCTCTCCGCCCTCAATCAGCCAGCATTGGCTGCCCTGCCAGTCCTGCCCATCTATTCGTCCCGCGCCATTAAGCGGGATGAACCAGTGGGGCGACTGGCCAGATATTGAAAACGTGCCGCCTTCGGCCACGGATTTCAGTTCCAGTCCAAAGGGCTCACCCGGCATCAGCCGCGCGTCGATCCCCAGTGGAGCACTGTGCGCGGGAAGCGCATAAGGCTCGGCCTTGCTTGCCACCATCCCGTCCTCAAGATGCAGTTCGCGCGGGCGGCCATAATCATATAACCGATAGGTCACGTCGACATTCTGCTGCACTTCAACCAGCTTCAGCCCTGCCCCGATGGCATGGACCGTCCCTGCGGGAATGAAGAAGAAATCACCCGCCTTGACATCTTTCCAGTCCATCAGTTGCTCGATTGAGCCATCAAGCGCCGCCGCGCGCAGTTCTTCCCCGGAAAGCCGTCGCGTCAGGCCGATACCCAGCTTCGCATCGGGTTCCGCATCCAATATGTACCAGCATTCCTCCTTGCCGCCGGGAAGGCCGCGTTCCCGCGCCTGTGCATCATTGGGGTGGACCTGGATGGACAATTTTTCACTGGTGAAGATATATTTGACCAGCAATGGCGGGTGCCGTCCAGCGGGCCCCTCGAACCAGATTTCGCCGATCTGCCGCCCGTTCCCATCAGGAAAAATCGCGGGAATATCCTTCCGTCCCCAGGGCTTTTCCACATATTTGGTGTCCAGTTTAATCGCGGTCACATTCCGTACTCCGGCTAGTTTGATCCCCTCCGGATATATTGCGGTTTCCCCCCGACCCAAGTCTCCTGCACTGTCGCTGCCCTGATCTCCGCCGGAGCGGCCAGGCTGATGTCGCTTTCGAGCAGCAGGAAGTCTGCATCCTTCCCCGGCATCAGCGAACCGAGCCGATCTTCGGCAAAACCCGCGTAGGCAGCGCCGATTGTATAGGCTTTCAACGCCTCTTCCAAGGAAATCCGCTGACCCGGCATCCAGCCGCCAAAGGGTTGACCACTGGCATCCTCCCGCGTCATCGCCGCAGCAATGCCAGCAAAGGGATTGGCCGATTCCACTGGTGCATCCGATCCAAAAGCCAAAGGCACATGGTTGTCCAGCATGGAGCGCCAGGCGTAGGCGCCACCAAGGCGGCCCGCTCCCATGCGTGCCTCGGCCATCTGCCAATCGGACGTTTCATGTGTGGGCTGCATGGACGCCACAATGCCATGCGCCCCAAAGCGCGGCAAATCGGCGGGATCAACGATCTGCCCATGTTCGATACGCCAGCGCCGGTCGCCCTTGTAGGTTTGCGCCAGCTCATCAATGGCATCCAGAAGCTCTGCATTGGCCTTGTCGCCGATGGCATGCACAGCGATCTGAAAGCCATCCATGGCGGCCCGGCTCATCTGGTTTCGAAGCTGAGCGCCTGTCATCAAGGGCAAACCGCTCTCACCCGGTGCATCGGCATAGGGGGCCTTCAGCCACGCACCGCGCGAACCCAGTGCGCCATCCAGATAGAATTTCACGCCCACCATCCGCAAATGGTCATCATAAAGCCACGGCGTAGGCTCCGAACCGGCAACCGTCAGCATATTCCCGATGCCCGCCGCATAGGAAATGATGCGGATGCGCAGATTCCCCCGGTCCCCCGCCCGGCGGAAGGCCTGCCAATCATCAATGGTGGTGCCCATGTCGGCAATGGCCGTGACGCCCTGACTCAGCAGATTTTGCTGCGCCTTGGCAAATGCCAGATCGCGTTCCTTGGGCAGGGGCGCCGGAACCACTTTCTCGATCAGCGATTTGGCGGCGCCCACGAACATGCCGTTGGGCTTCCCTCCCGTCATTTCGATCCGGCCCCCCTCCGGGCTTTTTGTCGTCGCAGTGATTCCCGCCATAGTCATGGCCCTGCTGTTGGCCCATCCGGCATGGCCGTCCGCCCGCTCTAGCCATACAGCCGTGTCGGGCAGGATCGCGTCGATATCGGCCGCGGTTGGGAAACGGTTCATTCCCCAGCGTTCCTGGTTCCATCCCGCCCCAATGATCCAGCGCCGGCCGGGATTTGCCTGCGCATAGGCAGCAATCATCGCCTGCGCCTCGGCCAGTGAATTTGCCTTGCTCAGATCCAGCGTCAGCGCGCGGAAACCCAGCGCCATGACATGACCATGCGCATCGACGATGCCCGGCATGAGCGTGCGGCCCTTGCCGTCCTTTCTGAAATCCAGCTTTTCCGGCCGCTTGTCCTTTCGCTTCAGCAGCTTTTCGACCTTGCCTCTGTCGTCGATCAGCAATGCATCGAACCGCTCGACCTTGCCCTTGTCGTTCAGAGTGAAGCCGTTGACATTATCCACAAGCCCGCTGGCCGACGCCGATATGGGCAACGCGATGGTCACAAGAGCGGCCAACCACCGCCAGGATTTCTTCATATTGGAAAACTCACTCTTTGCGCCCGCGCCGGGCTCTTGTTCTGGTCAGTCGTTGCCACAAAGGCAACAACCTGTCTCCGGCATGCAAGTTGCGCTTTGGTCCGGCATCGTCTCCCTGGCAATGTTTTGAAGGACTTGTGGCTTACCTTTCGACAAAAGGCTTCATGCGCGCGCCAAGCGCCTCACAAGCGCACTGGTGTCCTGCCGGCTGCCTCCCATAGCCTGCACCTCGGCATAGAATTGATCCACCAGCGCCGTGACGGGCAATGTCGCGCCATTGGCGCGCGCCTCATCAAGCGCCAGGCCCAGGTCCTTGCGCATCCAGTCGATGGCGAAGCCGAAATCGAAGCTGTCCTGCGCCATCGTTTTCCAACGATTGTCCATTTGCCAGCTTTGCGCCGCGCCCCCGGAGATCGCCTCGAGTACCTTGTCGAGATCAAGCTCGCTCGCCTGGGCAAAGCGCAACGCTTCCGACAGGCCCTGCAACACCCCGGCAATGGCGATCTGGTTGACCATTTTCGTTGTCTGCCCCGCGCCCGCTTCGCCGACATGGACGATCCGGCCAGCATAGCTTTGCATCACCAGTCGCGCGGCCGCCACCGCTTCATCCGCGCCGCCGCACATGATTGACAAGGTGCCTTTTTCCGCACCCGCCTGCCCGCCTGAAACCGGCGCATCGACAAAGAAGATGCCCCGGCTTTCGCCTTCAACGAACAATTGCCGGGCGATGCGAGCGGAAACGGTTGTGTGATCGATGAACAGACTGCCCGGCTTCATCGTGCGGAACGCGCCATCCTGACCCAGCGTGATCGCGGTCAGATCGTCATCCGTACCAACACAGCTTATGACGATATCCGCCTCCTGCGCCGCCTGCGCCGGACTGACGGCTGCTTCGCCGCCATGTTTCTCCACCCATGCCCGGGTCTTCGCCATCGAGCGATTGAAAACCGTGACGTCGTGCCCCGCCCTGACAAGATGCCCCGCCATGGGTGCGCCCATTATTCCAAGGCCGATATATGCGATTTTTGCCATCAGGACGGCATAAAGCCTGTTTTCGCCCAACGCCAGAGCGGATCGCGGTTGAAATATCCCGCTTTCGATCATAGAGCGTGACGCAAATGAACCAGCAAAAAACGATCCCCGCCGACGCATCGGCGCTTCCCGTCAATATCGATGATATCCGCGCGGCGCATGAACGGATTGCGGCTTCCATCGTCCGCACGCCCACGCTGCTCAGCCGGACGCTTTCCAGCATTGTCGGGGCGCAAGTCTATCTGAAGTTCGAAAACCTTCAGTTCACGGCGGCTTACAAGGAACGCGGCGCTCTCAACCGGCTGCTGCTGCTGAGTGATGAGGCGCGCAAAAAGGGCGTGATCGCCGCATCGGCCGGCAATCATTCGCAGGGGCTGGCCTATCACGGCGCTCGGCTGGGGGTCCCTGTCACCATCGTGATGCCGAAGACGACTCCGATGGTAAAGGTCATGCAGACCAAAGGGCATGGGGCGACCGTCGTGCTTCACGGCGAAAAATTCGATGACGCCTATGCCCACAGCCGCCAGTTGGAACATGAACGGGGCCTGACCTTCATTCATCCTTTCGATGAAGCCGACATCATCGCCGGACAAGGCACCGTCGCGCTTGAAATGCTGCAGGACGCGCCGGAGATCGACACGCTGGTCATTCCCATCGGCGGCGGTGGGCTCTTTTCGGGCATGGGCACTGCAGCGCGCGCCCTGAAACCCGATGTCCGTCTGGTTGGCGTGCAGGCGGAGCTTTATCCGTCGATGTACGCCAATGTGAGGGGTGAGGACCTTCCCTGCGAAGGCGACACGCTGGCTGAGGGCATTGCCGTCAAGCAACCGGGCGAACTGACCCGCAAATTCGTACAGGCGCTGGCCGATGACATCGTTCTGGTAAGCGAGCGCTATCTGGAACAGGCCGTCAGCCTTCTGCTGCAGATCGAAAAAACGGTAGTCGAGGGCGCTGGCGCCGCCGGGCTGGCTGCGCTGCTTGCCCATAAGGAACAGTTTCAGGGCCGCACCGTGGGCCTGATCCTCTGCGGGGGCAATATCGACACACGGCTGCTCGCCAACGTGCTTCTGCGTGACCTTGCTCGCTCGGGCCGCCTTGCCCGCCTGCGCATCCGGCTACAGGACCGTCCGGGCGCGCTGTTCCATGTTGCGCGTATTTTCGATGAGCAGCAGGTCAACATCATCGAGGTTTATCACCAGCGGGTGTTTACCAGCCTGCCTGCCAAGGGCCTCATCACCGATATAGAATGCGAAACCCGCGACCGGGCGCATCTGGACCAGTTGATGGCGGCGCTTGCTGCTGCGGGCTATGAGGTGTCGCCGGTGGAACTCGCCTGATCTGCTTTTTTGGCAGAAGATTCAGGATCGCCGCCAATCCGGTCAGAGCACGCACCTTTGCTTTTTGACGCTGCATGCTGGATTCCGGGTCAGCAACTGACCAAAAATTGGTCTGTGGATCATCTTTCGTGGTAAACGGCCTTTTCATATAAATGTAGCGGCGTCATATTGTGACTATCGGAGTCAACCAACCATAAGCCGAGGTTCGGAGAGACGTGACAGCCCCTTTTCGTTTCCCGCGATTTTTCGTGACCAATCCCAGCCCATGTCCCTATTTGCCGGGTCGGAGCGAACGGAAGGTTTTCACTGAACTCAGCGGCGAAAATGCCTCCGAGCTGAACGATGCGCTGGGCCGTATCGGTTTTCGCCGCAGTCAGAATGTCGCCTATCGTCCCAGTTGCGCGGGCTGCACGGCCTGTGTTTCCGTGCGTGTTGTCACGCAGGAATTCCGGCCAAATGCGACGCAGCGCAAGCTGCTCCGCCGCAATGAAGACCTTGTCGTCACCGCCTGTAAGCCCTGGTCAACGGAAGAGCAGTTCGAACTCCTCCAACGTTATCTGAAGGCCCGCCACCCCGGCGGCGGCATGACCGAGATGGATGAGATGGATTTCGCCGACATGGTCGAACAGACCCCGGTGGACAGCTATGTCATCGAATATCGCGAACCATCCGAAAACGGCATACCCGGCCGACTGGTGGGCGCTTGCCTGACGGACCGTCAGGGTGACGGGCTGTCAATGATCTACAGCTTCTTCGATCCCTATCATGACACCCGCCCAAGCCTTGGCAATTACATCATCATGGATCATATCCTGCGCGCCGCCCGCGCTGGACTGCCCTATGTCTATCTCGGCTATTGGGTGGAAGGATCGAAGCGGATGCAGTACAAGATCCGTTATCGTCCGCTAGAGCGCCTCAGCAAGAATGGTTGGGTCCGCTTCGATCCCGACGAGCAGCAGAAAGCCATCCGGGAGGTCGCTGCTCCGCGCGAACTGACGGCCAACCTGCCAGTGGAACTCGTCAGCCTTTTCCGGAAATAGCGCAGCGATACGCTCCTGCGGAAGCAAAGGCACGAACGGCCTGAAACTGGATGGCGTCAGATCATCGCCAATCGGTCCGCGTGAAGCGCAGTGGCTTCTGGCCGCAGCCGATATCCTTCAGATAATCGCGTCTGGCCTCACGCGCTCTGGACAAGCGGCCACCCGATTTCGCGGGGGGAACGCCAAGCGGCAGGAAATGAGTCCGGTCGAAAATCCGCACATCATATTTGCGACACAACGCCGACAGCCCTTGCTTGTTGACGAAGCCCAGGTCCATCAGGATCGGCCGCGACAACACGCCGTCCTCCACCCGCACAATATCCTGAATGAACACGCCGCCCCGCGTGTCCACCAGAACGATATCCGCATCTATGCTCTTGGCCATGTGATAGGCGCGGGCATAGGGCTTCACGAAATCATGCGCCTTCACGGTGAGGAAGGCTGAAGCGAGCACCGCGAAGCCGACCGACAGCCAGATCGGATTGAGCGAAAGGGGACTCTCCGGCCGGGACAGCCGCATCCATCCGAAACCACCCAACAAACAGAATGCGCCAATCAGCCCGTGCAGATAGCGATAGCCCCAGCCATGCCCCTGATACACCAGCAACAGCAGTCCCAGAATGCAGGTGATCGTCAGCGGCAGGACGATGCTGGCGTCCCGCGCAAACATTGTGCGCCAGCGAAGCTGCAAGACGCCGAGTGCTGCCAGCGGCAGCAACAGCACATTGTTCCAGGCCATGAAACGCGACAGGTTCAGCAGCGGCAACAAGTCGCTGCCGAGCCGGGAAAAGATCAGTATCTTGAGCCGGAGAGCCAGGTTGCTGGGTTTCCCGCCCGCCAGCGGCTTCACTTGATAAACGTCATGCAGGATCGCCGGATAGACCTTGCCCCAGAACAGGATGATGAGCGCATAAACGACCGCATAAAATGCGGCGAGCCCCCAACGCCGCTGCAACACTATCCAAAAAAGAAAGCCCGCCGCGAACAGCGGATGAAACTGTAACTGGTGCAACCCTATGGCCAGGAAAGCGACTACGGCTGCGCCAAAATGCCCCTTCCAGTCATTGCGCAGGAACAGGGCGAGCCAGACCATGTTCAGCGCAAAATGCGCCGTCATGGCATAAGCCGTCATCGACATGACCAGAAGCTGCGTCGATGAAAATGCCAGCAGCAGCGTTACCAGAACAGCGTCGGGACGACCCGGAAACAGCTTTCTGGCGATGTGCCAAAGCGCCCCAAAACCCACCGCCAGGAAAAGCGGGCTGGTGAGTTCCGGGTCCGCGAAGAAGGACACCAGCGCCCGAAACGCGGAATGCACCGGCAGATAAAAGGATATCCACGCTTCATGTCCACCGAAGGCGCTCATGAAGATCGGGTTTATGCCGCGAACATATTCCCTCCATTCCGGGGGAACAGGCATGCCCAGCATACCTTCGCGAAGGTAGAATGTCGCGAACTGCGCCATTTGCTCGTCACGCGACAGGGAATAGCCGCCAAAGACCAGATAGTGCCCGGCCCATGTGACGATTACAGCCAGCGCCATATAGCCACAGACAAGCGCCGCAGACGGTCCGCCAGGCAGATGGCGGGCCGTAAATCGCGGCCAGGCAAGAAAAGCCAGAAACGGCACAGCGGCGGTCAGGACATAACAATCCTGCTTCTGAAAGAAAATGTGCGTGACCGTATAGGTGCGGTCGAGCACGAAATGCACGAGATACGTCGCGCCCAACCATGCGAGCACGAACAGCGCGGCCCACAGCAAGAATCCATGCCGGGGCATCAATCGACCTTTATCAATCATGTCATGGCCGGAGCGGCCCGCGCTCCTACCGGCCTACGCCGTGATAGACGAAGCCGGCTTTCTCAACATCAGCCCTGGGGTAGATATTGCGCAGGTCCACTAGCACCGGTTGACTCAGCAGCGCCTTGACCCGCTGAAGATCGAGGGCGCGGAAGGCGTCCCATTCGGTGACGATGGCAAGGCCGTCAGCACCCTCCATCGCTTCATAGGGACCATCGCAATAAGTGACATTTTCCAGCACCAGCTTGGCTTGCTCCTCACCCTCCGGATCGAATGCCCGCACTTTCGCGCCTGCATCCTGCAACGTGCGCACCACCGCGATGGCGGGCGAATCGCGCATGTCATCGGTATTGGGCTTGAAGGTCAGTCCCAGAAGGGCAATCGTCTTGCCGCGCACATCCCCGCCCATGGCCTGAATGACCTTGCGTCCCATGGCCCGCTTGCGATTGTCGTTGACTGTCACAACGGCTTCAACGATCCGCTGCGGCGCATCGAAATCCTGGCTCGTCTTGAGCAGCGCCAGCGTATCCTTGGGGAAGCAACTCCCGCCATAGCCCGGCCCTGCATGCAGGAACTTGGAACCGATGCGATTATCCAGGCCAATGCCCCGCGCCACGTCCTGCACGTCAGCCCCCACCTTTTCGCACAGATCGGCAATCTCATTGATGAAAGTGATCTTGGTCGCCAGAAACGCATTGGCGGCATATTTGGTGAGTTCGGCGCCCCTGCGGGTCATCACGACCAAAGGCGACTTGTTCAAATAGAGCGGGCGATAGATCGCGCGCATCACCTCAGTCGCGCGCTCGTCGCCCGAGCCGATGACGATCCGGTCAGGCCGCTTAAAGTCATCGATCGCCGCACCTTCGCGCAGGAATTCGGGGTTGGAGACCACCGCCACATCGGCAGCCGGATTGACCTCCCGCACGATCCGCTCGACGTCGTCGCCGGTGCCCACCGGCACTGTCGACTTGGTGACGATCACGGTAAAGCCAGTGACAGCGCGCGCGATCTCCTCAGCGGCGGCATGGACGTATCGCAAGTCCGCATGGCCATCCCCCCGGCGGGAAGGCGTGCCCACCGCGATGAATACCGCGTCGGCATCCTTCACCCCTTCGGCCAGATCCGTCGTGAACTTCAGCCGCCCGGCGGCGACGTTGCCAGACACCAGATGTTCAAGGCCCGGCTCGTAAATGGGCATCCGCCCTTCCAGTAGAGCCGCAATCTTCCCTTCATCCTTGTCCACACACACCACGTCATGGCCGAAATCCGCGAAACAGGCGCCAGACACCAGGCCGACATAGCCCGATCCGATCATGGTGATTTTCATAGTTCCTCCGGCTGTGGGGATGAGAAGGGACTGATGGCACGTGCGGGCCATCTTTGCACATGACAGGGTTAATGCCTCAGTTGGCGGCTGAATCAAGCCCCCGTCGGTCAGCCGTTGTGCATTTATACCGAATAGACGGCCTTCTGGGCTTTATTGCCGATAAAAGGCGAAGTTTTCCCTAAACGGCTATCCGGTAAGCTGAACCATTCTGGACCAAGGCCGGCTGATCCAGCCAAATCCCCCGGGTGTCATAGACATGCTTGTCCGCCCGTTCATCCACAGGCACGGATTTGAAAACGTCATGGTCCACCAGCACGATGAAAAGCGGGCAGCTTTCGATAGCCGCATCAATGTCGATCAATGCAGCGCCCGTCCCTGCAAATTCCATCGGCAGCGCATCGGCATGGGGTTCGACCAGCTTTACGCGGCTACCATAGCGCCGGGCCAGGCGGCTGGCGATCTTGAGCGCCGGGCTTTCGCGGAAATCATCGATATTCGCCTTGAAGGCCAAGCCCAGGCAGGCAATCTCAGCGCCCGGCATGCCGTCGATCATCCGCGACGCATTTTCAAAAACATGATCGACCTTTGCGTCATTCACTTCACGAGCGGTACGGATGAGACGCGCGTTCTCCGGGTCGCCATGAACGATGAACCACGGGTCCACAGCGATGCAATGCCCTCCAACGCCTGGGCCGGGCTGCAGGATATTCACCCGGGGATGCCGATTGGCGAGTCGGATCACTTCCCACACATCCAGATCAAGGCCATCGGCGATCACTGACAGCTCATTGGCAAAGGCAATATTCACATCGCGATAGCTGTTTTCGACCAGCTTCGTCATTTCCGCCGCGCGCGCATTGGTCGTGACACATTCTCCCCGCACGAATTGCCGATAGAAGGTCAAGGCCTTGCGTGCGCAGCGTGGCGTTATACCACCAATGCAGCGGTCATTATTGATAAGCTCCACCAGAATCCGTCCGGGCAGCACCCGTTCCGGGCAATAAGCGATCGCCACATCCCCAGCAGCAGCGCCCTTCCCCGGCATTTTCAGGTCAGGACGCATCTGCGCCAGCAAGTCGCGCATCGCTTCGGTCGTCCCGACCGGCGATGTCGATTCAAGAATGATCGTATCTCCGGCCTTCAGCACCGGCGAAAGCATCCGGGCGGCGGCCAAAACATAGCTGATGTCAGGCGCATGATCTTCCGAAACCGGCGTAGGCACGGCGATCAGGAAAACGTCGCTTTCCTCGATTTCGGTCGACGCCCGCAAATTGCCGCGCGCAACCACGCCCTGCACCAGTCCGTCGAGATCAACCTCCTCGATATGGATTCTGCCGCTGTTGACGGTTTCGACCACATGACTACTGACATCCACCCCCAGCACCCGAAAGCCGGAACGGGCAATTAGCGCGGCTGTTGGCAGGCCGATATAGCCCAGACCGATTACGGCGACTTTCTTTTCAGCATCGACGGGCATTGGCGATAATCCTGGCTATGCGTTCACCGCTCTTGCCGTCGCCAAAGGGATTATGGGCGCGCGACATGGCGGCATAGGCCCTGCTATCGTCCAAAAGATTGAAGATTTCGGTAACGATCCGGTTCTTGTCCGTGCCGACCAGCTTCGCGGTGCCCGCTGCCACCCCTTCGGGCCGTTCGGTCGTCTCCCGCATGACCAGCACCGGCTTTCCGAGCGACGGCGCCTCCTCCTGCACGCCGCCGCTATCGGTCAGCGCAATATGGCACATGTCGAGCAGGCGGACGAAATGGGGATAATCCAGCGGATCGATCATGGCCACATTGCCATGTTCCGCAAGCGCGGCATCCATGACGCGGCGCACATTCGGATTGGGATGGACTGGAAAGATCACCGCGACATCGGGCCGGGCCGCAATCTCGGAAACGGCGGCAGCGATATTTTCCATGCCGCCTCCGAAATTCTCCCGCCTGTGGCTGGTGACCGTAATGATTCTCTTGCCAGCGAACCGGTCGGCCAAATCGTCAAGACCGGCGGCCAGCGAAGGCTGCGCCTCGATGCGCGCCCGCGTCGCCAGCAGGGCATCGATGACGCTGTTCCCGGTGACATAGATGGTCTCGGGATTGCGATTTTCACGAAGCAGCGCGTTAGCCGCCGCTTTGGTCGGTGCGAAGTTCAAATCGGCTATGCAGGCGACCACCATCCGGTTCACTTCTTCCGGCCAGGGATGGTGAATGTCGCCGCTGCGCAGCCCCGCTTCGACATGGGCCACGGGAATCTTCCGGAAATAGGCAGCAAGCGTTGCAACCATGGTGGTCAGCGTATCGCCATGCACTACGATCCGGTCGGGCCTTTCGCGATCATATACCTCACCCAGCGCTACGATCAGTCGGGCGGTCAGTCCGTCAAGCGTCTGGTCCGCCTGCATGACATCCAGATCGATGTCGGGAACGATCCCGGCAATCTCCAGAACCTGATCGAGCAGGTCGCGGTGCTGCGCCGTGACGCAGACCCGCGTCTCGATTTCCGCTTCCCGCCTCAGTGCATGAATCACCGGGAAAAGCTTGATCGCCTCGGGTCTGGTCCCAAAAACCACGATGATTTTCTGCTTGCCCAAAACTTTTCCCAGCCCCAAATCGTTCATCACAAAATGATGCTAGCCTCGCATGGTTTAATTAGGATGAAGGGCCTAGGGATGAGGCTATGACCCTGCAGGAGGATCTCAGGTGACGGCTGCCATGTCTCAGGACCCAATGATCGTGCCGGTGATATTGTCCGGCGGATCGGGCACGCGGCTTTGGCCCCTGTCTCGTCCGGAAATGCCCAAGCAACTTCTTGCGCTGACCGCCAGGGAGAGCATGATGCAGCTTACGGCAAAGCGTACTGCCGCGAGAAGCGATTGCGCGCCGCCGTTGATCGTGGCGAGTGCGCGTCATGCGGACTTGATACAGGATCAACTGGCCGCGGTCGGAGAGCAACGCGCAAAACTGATCCTGGAGCCCATGGGTCGCAATACCGCGCCCGCCATAGCCTTGGCGGCATTGATGGTGGAAACACCGGCAGCCCCGCTTCTGGTCATGCCCAGCGATCATGTGATTATCGATCTTCCTGCCTTTTATGAAGCGATAGACCGGGCGTTGCCGTTGGTTCGCGAAGGATGGCTAGTTACATTCGGCGTCACTCCGGAAACGCCGGAGACTGGCTATGGATATATCAAAATGGCCGAAACGCTTTGCGAAGGCGTGCAGAGGGTGGAACATTTCGTCGAAAAGCCCGACACCGAAACCGCCCGCGCCATGCTGGCGGAGGGCGGTTACGCCTGGAACGCAGGCATCTTCATGTTCCGCGCGGATGCCTATCTGCGTGAACTTCAGATCCATCGACCCGAGATGTTGGCCGCCGCCAGGCGAAGCATGGAAGCAGCAGTGGTCAAGGGCAACCAGATCGTGCCCGACAGCGATCAATTCGCGGCCTGCCCTTCGGACTCTATCGACTATGCGATCATGGAAAAGGCGGAACGCGTCGCCGTCGTCCCCGTCAGCATGGGCTGGTCGGATGTGGGAAGCTGGGATTCCCTCTATGCGCTTCGCGAATGTGACGAAGTCGGCAATGCGCATTCCGGCGAGGTAATCGCTGTCGACACCCAAAATTGCCTCGTCCACAGCGACGGCGCTCGTGTAGCATTGGTGGGGGTGAAGGATCTGATCGTGGTCGCATCCGGGAACGACATATTGATCATGCCGCGCGGTCAGTCACAGGATGTGCGCAAGGTCATGAAAGCCATGAAGGACAAGGACTTAAAAGACGGACTTTAACAGCAGGACCTTATCCGTTTACGGATCGAAGTGCTGAAAGGCTGGAGCGGGTGAAGGGAATCGAACCCTCGTCGTAAGCTTGGGAAGCTTCTGCTCTGCCATTGAGCTACACCCGCATTTCAATGACTTAGCAGTCATAGCGCGGCTTATTTTGCTTTCTGTTTTGCCGCGATGCGCTCTGCGATTGCCACAACCCCTTGTGTGTCGTCAACATAGACTCGACGAATGCCGCTAACGCGCTCTTTCGATCAGCCCATGGTGTCTGCTGCGTCCTCGTCGGCTAAGCCGCACTCCACCAGCAAGAACGTGCAGAAGGTGCCGCTGAAGCAACCTTTATGGACTTGCCGTTAGAACCGCTGCAATTGGAACGTGATACGCCGGGAACCCAACTTGGGGATTGGGATCGGAATCAAATCTATATTCCTATGATTCAACGCTCGACCAATGCAGAGATGACGGCCATCTTCGATGCCGACCAAAAGGCCCTGGAAAATTTCTCCTCAGAGATCCCCTAATCACCATCCAATGCCGTGTCCGACGCAGCGAAAAGCTGCCCGGCGGCATTCCCAAAAGCTGCCCCGGAGTGGGACAGTGCGGTTGCCGATCAGTTCAAATTAGCGCGGAATTTTCCAATTTACCTTTCCGCTATATTTGGACTCGACAGGCGCTCCATTGGCATTGATTGCCGGTGACCACCGCCCTCTCATAGCCATCATTCGACAGGTTTCGGCATCTAGATCAGCAGAGCCGCTCGACTTCGTAATCACACAATCTTTTGCGCGCCCATCCGTGCCCACCGTAACACTGAAATGAGATGTGCCCTCTCGGCCCTCACGTAAAGCTTGCAGGGGATAGTCAGCATTTTGTGCCACCGCTTCTGCGCACACGTTCAGCAACAATAGCGAGGTTCCGATCAACAAAGAACCTTTCATAGTATATGTCCGCAAGCCTCTTAAGCCGGCCATTATATGTGGACAGAAACCTCTTAGCATAGCTGAGGCCTCCAAAATGCCATGATTGCATTTTGTCCACCCTTTTTCCGTGAGGGGACGAATAGAAGTTTGCCGTAGTCGTCACATCCAAATGGGAGTGCTTCGGGGCCTATCCACCACCCGCACAGATCAGCTGTCAAGAAACAGGCGGCGTACCATCGCCCGGTGAAGCAGTGCCTGTCGTTCCAGGATGGTGGGATCGGCCAAGGCGCGCTGCATGATTATGCTCCCGTCAGCGATGATGGTCATCTGGTCGGCGAGGTCGGAGATGTCCACTTCGACGCGTGGCGGATAGAGGGGGACGATCTCTTCCAGCCAGCGCAGGAACCGCGCGCGCCATGCCAGCATACCCTCGCGATTGAGGCGCACCACGGTCTCATCGAAGAGCCGATCCTGATAGGTCAGGGTGGAGACGATGCAGCCCGGGTGCTGGGCGATCATATCGCGGACCATTTCGGAGTATAGTTTCAGAAATATCAGGAACGCATGCAGGGGATCGTCATGAAGTTCCCTTGCTCGGGCCTCGAGCTGGTCCAGCACTATCTCGCTCTCCGCCAGATAGCGTTCGAGCAACTGGCGTGCGAGATCGTTCTTGTCCTTGAAATGATAGAAGAACCCACTCTTCGTGATACCGGCGGCCTCGACCAATTCTTCGATTGAGGTTGCGGCAAAGCCCTTCTCAATGATTGCGCCATACGCAAAGTCGAGCAGCCGCTCGCGCGTTTGCGACCGCTTGCGAGTCGACAACTGTACCAAAGATAAAGTTTGCTGGGGCGCGGCAGGGCACATGGCGGTCACTCGGGTGATGTTGCGGAGGCGCTTTGTTAGCATATTTCGGGCCTTGCCGCCAATTCGCCCTTACTTGACCCTGTGCTTGGTAGATCGGCCGAAGTGCCGCGCGTATACTGGGCGCATCACAGAATAATGGAGTGGAACATGCGCCCTCATTCCCTTTTACCGCTTCCGCAATTCGACCGTCTGTTTCTCACCGATGCCGGGCTCGAAACGGATATCATCTTCAATCGCGGCATCGATCTGCCCCTCTTCGCGTCGATCTCGCTCCTGCGGACCGAAAGAGGGCGGCAAGCGCTGAAGGATTATTTCCGGCCCTACCTGGAACTGGCCGTCCAGCATGGCGTGGGCTTCGTGCTGGAGAGCGCGAGCTGGCGCGCAAGCCCCGACTGGGCGGCGCCGTTGGGCCTCAGCCTGTCGGAGCTCGATGCCTTGAATGTCGCCTCGGTAGATCTGCTGCATGAATTGCGAGACGAGTTTGCGCCTCTCGGCTCGCCCATATTGGCGAGCGGATGCATGGGCCCCCGGGGAGACGGCTATGATCCCGGCCGGATCATGAGCCCCGCCGAGGCGCAGGATTATCACGGCCATCAGGCCGCAATCCTGGCTTCCGCCCGACCGGACATGCTCTCGGCGTTCACGATGAACAATGTGAACGAGGCGATCGGCATCACCCGCGCCGCAGCCGCCACCGCGCTGCCGTTCGTCCTGTCCTTCACCGTGGAGACCGATGGGCGCCTGCCGACAGGAGATCCGCTCGGCGCCGCGATCGAAGCGGTTGACGCGGCGACCGGCAGCTATCCCGCCTATTACATGATTAACTGCGCGCATCCGACGCATTTTGCAGCGACGCTGGATCAGGATGCGGATTGGGTGCTGCGGGTTCGGGGCATCCGCGCCAACGCATCACGCTGCAGCCATGCGGAGCTCGACGCGATGACCGAAGTGGATGCCGGCGATCCCCTCGACCTCGCGCTACGCTATCGGGCGCTGCGAGCCCGCCACCCCCAGATACAAGTTCTTGGCGGATGTTGCGGGACCGATCACCGGCATGTCGAGGCCATAGCCAGGGCGTGCGTGTTCGTCACGACCTGAACCGTCGCCTTCCGACTGGAGAGTTCCGAACCATGTCAGAGACAACGATCAACCCAAATAGGGCATTGGGGGAGAAGAGTGATTGTTCAAACGACTTTACATGCTCCGGCCGAGCGCAGGAATGCCAGTTCAACACGCTTGTTTCCCCAAGCTGCCTTTCTGCGCTTAGTCGGAGGAACTCATGTCTAGGTCAGATAGCCTGCTTCGAACCACGAAGTCGCACAACATGATTGCCTTCGCATATCGGAGCGGCGATGAGTCGCATCCATCGGCGGCGGGTCAGGGAGGGGCGAATTTCAACGTCCAGTGTAAAACCGCGCCGGTGCTTGATTGCATAGGCCCTCAAGGCTTCCATAACGACGCGGGATTCATCGCAGTATAGAGCTAGCGTCTCTTCACGGCTGACGCATGCGCCACGAGGCAGGCCGAAGATGTCATAAACCTCGTTGGACCAAGTGAGGCTGTTATCGGCCAGATCACACTCCCAAAGACCAATGCCGCGCCGGGCAAATTCTTGCCCCTCAGCCTTTAGCACGGGCGCACCTGACAAATCCGGTACGGCCCAATCCACCGCTTGATCCAGATTGAAACGCTGCCCGCATTCGAAGAGCGGCCAGCTATGATAGAGTGGTAAGGGCTCGGTGGGCTTCAAGGTTACGCCTTTGCTTCAATCTCCCTGACTTAGCATGCGCCTCTTAATAATTATAGAAAAGAAGCGAAGAGTCCGACATGAATTCCCTTCCACATGCAGGAGCGAAGCGCTGGTCCCAACTCTGGCAGTGCCTATCGCGCAGAGATCATGGCGAACACGGATCGGCATCTTCTGGCTTGATAAACGAGTCCTGAGCCTAATCAAAAAATATGTGAGCAACGGATAATATAATTCCATGACACTTCTCCTGTGGCCATGATGACCGCAGGAAGAACGTTCATGAGGTATGCCGCCCCTGGTTGGCCGTTCAGTGGTGAATTGTGGAGGTCCTTCCTTGATTCATACGCTGGGGAGCGCATCACGCGCCGAAGGATCGGCTGCTCAGCTGCTGCTCATCGAAGGAAAATTTGCCACCCATGTCACACAGGCCTGTGCTGCCTCGTCATGCCTGCATCGCTAAGAAAAAAGGATGATTGCCATGACACCGCGCGCCGATATTTACACAGTTTCGCCCGAGATCTTCAAAGCCTGGTATGCCTTCTCGATGCAGGTCGGCGATAGCGGCATCGAAAAATCGCTGCTTGAGCTAGTCAAGATCCGCGCATCCCAGATCAACGGCTGCGCCAACTGTCTTAATATGCATACCGCCGACGCGCGAAAAGCAGGTGAAACCGAACAGCGCATCCATTTACTGGCCGCATGGCACGAGGCCCCGTGCTATACTGATCGCGAGCGCGCGGCGCTGGCCTGGACCGAACATTTGACCGAGATTGCCACCAAACGTGCGCCCGATGCAATCTATGAGGCGCTGGACGCGCAATTCAGCAAGGAGGAGCAGTTGAAGCTGACCCTGATGATCAATGTCATCAACGGCTGGAATCGGCTGGCGGTCGGCTTTCACCTTTACGCGCCCGAACTGGGTTGGAAGTGATGGAAGGCACTGCCGTCACCTTCGATGCTCACCGGCCGGACCTGCTGCGTGTTGCCTATCGAATGCTCGGCTCGATGGCCGATGCGGAGGATATGGTGCAGGAGGCGTTCATCCGTTGGGCAGAGACGGACGAGGCGGCGGTGCGGATTCCTGCCGCCTTCCTGCGCCGGGTTGTCACCCGTTTGTGCCTCGATCACTTGAAGTCGGCGCGCATGCGACGAGGGACCTATGCCGGTCCCTGGCTTCCCGAGCCGCTGGTGGAAGATGAGCCGGTGGAGGACATTACCTTGCCCCTGATGTTGGCGCTCGAGCGACTATCGCCGCTCGAACGTGCAGCCTTCCTCCTCCACGATGTTTTCGGAGAGAGCTTCGAGGATATCGCCGCCGCCCTGGGCCGCGACGCCGCGGCCTGTCGCCAGCTTGCCAGCCGCGCGCGAGCCAATGTGCGGACCGAGCGGCCGCGCTTCACCATCGACCGAAAGCATGGCATGGAGATCGCTGCGGCCTTCTTTCAGGCGTCGCATGGCGAGGGTATCACCAACCTCAGCGCGCTTCTGGCCAGCGGAGTACGCTTCCACTCCGATGGCGGCGGCAAGCGGCCCGCCGTCGCACGCATATTGGAGGGCGCGAACGAAGTCGTGCGCGCGCACGCGGCCCTTACGCGGCTGCGACATGGCCAGCCGGAGCTGGTACGCTATGCATTCGTCAACGGCCTGCCCGGCTTTGTAACGCGGGAGCCGGACGGGGTGCTGCAAACGACGGCGCTATTGATCGAGGATGGCCTGATCCGCGCCATCTACGTCATGCGCAATCCAGACAAGCTGCGCCATCTGGAGCGATCAGTGCACTAGGCCAGGATGCGCATCGGTATTCGGCTTCGCTCTCCATTAGTCGATCAGCGGTCGAGCAACCTTTCCAAAACCAGCCGTTCATTGAATGGGGATGTTTCGAAGTAGCTGTGGAGAGCAAATCGTCACCGGAAAGTTCACCGGGTAAGATGGCCGCTCAACGACTGTTAGAAGCTCTTGATGCCCTTCCAATGCTTCAGGCGCTCTGCAATCAGCTTCGCGCGCTTTCGGTCATCGCGCCCATTCAAGATGCCCAGGTCTTCCGGATCGGCGCGCAAATAGACGCCGGACGTCTTGGCGTTCACCTCCAACTGCGTTTCCGAAAGCGTGGTAAAATATCCGGCCCCGCGTTCGGCGGACTCGAGCTTTATCTCGCCTGTCCCGTGAAGCTGTGGAGCATTGGGATGCAGGGGGCGCTCCCCCCTCCAGAAGTAGAATATACCAGGAGGGTCCTGCTTCTCTTTCATCGCCTCGCTCCAGTACCGGGATGAAAGCGTGCCATCCTCCTGCCACGCGCGGCCGTTAATCTCTAGGGCCCCGTCCCCTCCGCGCGAAATGTTCAGAATGCTCACGGCGGAAGGCTCCCGCTCCGTGCGAGCTGTCAGGGAAAACTGCCACCATAAGCCCTCAATGCGGCCAAGGCGGCCTTCATTCTTGATCGCCTGTCCAAGCTTCTGGTTAATGACGTTCATTTCCGCAGGTGCAATGGCCTCATCATAGCGAACGCATGTCAGGCCGAGCAGATCGGTCGGAAGCTTCGAACCTTTGGCATGGAGGATGAACGTCCGGCGCATGCCGAGAACCCCACCGAAAAGGCCAGCTTCGAACACGACATTGTCTCTGGGAGAAGCCAAACCAGACTCCAATGCGGATGCTGGCGGGCTGGAGGTTGTCCAGTCGTCCTGACCGAAGACGAAGGCCGCGAAGTCAACCTCGCGGGTAAGCTCCAGAAGGCGTTCTAGCGTGGTGGTCCCAGGATTGAAGGATGTCATCCAGGGTTCCACCTGGACGATCTCTTCCAGTCCATTGGTTAGCGTTCCCAGCAGCGCCGCCTGCTTTCCCGACGAACCAAGAAACATGCGAGGCTTGTCCATCCTGTCCTCCCGTCAATGAGATCAAGCCAGCGACTCTTCGGCCAGCGTTCTTTGCACTGGGCTTCGCGCCAGAACTCGCTCTCAATCCAGTGCCTGTATCGGCTCGATTTCCAGCCGATCCGCTTTCAAGCTCTCTCCGCGAATGAATGCCAATATATCCGTATTCACGATGTCGGGATGAGTCTGGCATAGGCCGTGAGGCAAATCCTTGTAAGTCCTGAGCGTACCGTGCTTCAGGAGCTTGACTGTCAGAGGTGCGGAATTGGCGTAAGGCACAATCTGATCATCCTCGCTGTGAATGACCAGCACCGGCACTTCGATGGCCTTCAGGTCCTCGGTAAAGTCGGTTTCAGAAAAAGCCTTGATACACCCATAACCAGCCTTGATGCCCCCCATCATCCCCTGCCTCCACCAATTGTGGATCAGGCCTTCCGAGACGTTCGCTTCAGGCCGGTTAAAGCCGTAGAATGGTCCACTCGGTATATCGAGGTAGAGTTGCGCGCGGTTCGCGGCGAGCGCGGCACGGTATCCGTCGAATATTTCGATTGGCGTGCCGCCCGGGTTCGACTCTTTCTTGACCATGACGGGCGGCACCGCGTCAACGAGCACTGCTTTCGCCACCCGGCCCGCCCCAGAGCGGGCGACATAGCGCGCGACTTCGCCGCCGCCGGTGGAATGGCCGACATGGATCACGCTCCTAAGGTTGAGAGCCTCCACCAGATCGACCACATCGGACGCATATGTGTCCATGTCATTGCCTTCGCTCGTCTGGCTGGAACGACCGTGACCACGCCGGTCGTGCGCAATCACCCGATAGCCTTGACCAAGAAAGAACATCATCTGATTGTCCCAATCATCGGCGCTGAGAGGCCAGCCATGATGGAACATGATTGTCTGCGCATCTTTGGGGCCCCAATCCTTGTAGAAGATCCGAGCCCCGTCCTTCGCGGTGATGAAGGTCATGTGAAGGTAATCCCTGACCAGGTTGCCGGCCAGCAGGACCGACGCCGCTGTCTCGTGATCGGGTGGAGGGCGCGAACGGGCCAGATGTCCGTCGAGCTGACACCAGACTCGGTCGCGGGACAGGAACTCTTAGCATCTTGCCTCTGCCTCGTCACGGAAGAGCCGACAAGGCGTCGCTCACGTGCGTCCGCTTGGGTTTGGTGAGTCTTCACGACCGGAATGAAATTTGTCCACGTGGGACTGGTCCGCCACCGGCAGACGAAATTTGACATGCAGCGGGAGGGGCCGGTTGCGGAATGTCGGGTTTCAAGAAGCGAAGGGGGAATTGCCGCCGTTCGTCGGCGAGAGACCTCAGGCAGGTGTCGACCCAAAGTGGCCGTTCAGCCGCAAATTTTCAGAGCAGTCCGTCGGCTTTCGGCGGGCGATAAGATCCGCGGCGATCCTCATCATTGCTGAATATCAAAGGTCTATCACCCTCCCGCCACGGCGCAACGCGCAACATTGCGTCGGCAAACAAGCGGCTGGCCAGATGCTCGTTGAGCCAGCGGGACAAATGGAACAGTGATTGCGCAGCGAACCAATCGGGATCGATTGCCGCGAACTGTCGAACAAAGGGGAAGATGGCCATGTCCGTCAGCCCTCTTGTTGCGCCGCAAAGCTGGGCGCTCAGACGCAGCCGCGCATCCAACGCATGGAGCAGGTGGAGCGCGGCAGCACGGTGTGGGGCAGGATCGCAGCCATAGCGTTCGGGATATTTAGTACGGTCGAGATGATGCTTGAATGGCCCGTCATTGACCGCGATCAACGCTGCGTCCTGCGGCGTCATCCAACTTTCCGGGTCCGAGCGATCCAGCGCCCAGTGCATGATGTCCAAGCTTTGGTCCACAACCTGCCCATCGGACAGTATAAGTACCGGGACCGTTGCTTTGGGGGAGGCCTCCCGCAAGGCGGCCGGCTTGTCCCTTAGCACGACTTCACGCAGTTCGACTGCCTGTCGGCTCACGAGTAGAGCAAGGCGGGCCCGGATCGCATAGGGGCAGCGGCGAAAACTGTAGAGGATCGGGCGTTGCGGCATAACCTCCTCATAGCGGCTCAGCGCAGGCGACGGAATGGCCCTCGCGTCCAGCCCATCACATCGGGTGACGACCTCGTCGACCTGGTCAATTTGGGGTGAGCGGATCATTTGAACCTTTTGCGCCCTGCATGAAACGCATCAGCTTTGTGTCAGACCCTTCAATTCCTGCGCCCGGTCCGCCGTCATGGTTCGCAGGCACTCGGCCGCTGCAATCTCCCGCAGCGAACCTTCGCTCGCGCCGTATAGACGGCAGTTGGCATCTCGGTACTGAATCCACAGCCGCTGTGCCTGACGGAGCAATTCACGTTGCGGCGCATCTACATGCCCCATCGCAGCTTTGAAGCTGGCATTGAGCCGGGCATCGTGGGCGCGGGTCTTGGCTGCAAGACATTGCACAATTTCGACAGAATTGCCGCCCGAGCATGCCTGGTATTCGGCATCGTACATTTCAGCGACGGCCGGGCCCGGCAATACCAAGAGACTCAGGACAACCAAAGGGACGGAAATTTTCATGGCGCTCATCCATCTCCTTCAATGACAACATCTCTATTTTCTTCAGCGCCGCGAGGCCGCCGCGCCCGCTCTTGCCTTCGCACGCTCTTTTCTACGCTCCTGAGCGGCCTGATTGATCGGTGGCGCTGATGTGGCGCGCCGGGAGGTCGCGGCTGGAGCAGTCGATGAGCTTCTGGATTTAATTCCAGCGGCCGGCGTTCCTGCGACAGCCGATGCTGCCGCTCCGGCCTTTCCTCGCGCGGCTGAGTCCGCTGGCGAGGTTCTCGGACGTTTGACATTGCCCGGATTGGGGATAACCGGGGCAAGGGGTTGCCTCTCCCTGAGGCGAGCGCGGGATGTGTCTTCACGAATGGCTGTCGGCCTGTCCGCTCGAGGGTCAAGCCTGTCGCTGGGATCTGAGAGGCCCGGGATCATGGATTTCACATTGAGACATGACCCGGGGCTGATCGGATTTGGAATGCAGTCATCGGGCGTCTGCGCAAAAGCAGAACTACCGAGAAACAGCCCGACACAAGTAGCGACGACGCGGCTAGCGATGGGAAAATACATTGTTCGATCCTTAGCTTGAGACGAACACACCAGCGATCATACGAATTCGTCAGTCACCGGTGAGAGATCATACTCCAAGCGCCGGTCGATACATCCTGCTCAAAAGGATGACATGACTGACCTCTTCTCTCGATGGTCAGTCCCAAACGTCAAAGAGATCGAGAGACATCCAGGAAAAGGTGGCAAACTAGCCGTCCCTGTCTGACGGGTGATTATGAGCTCAAGAAAGCCTGGCCAGCTTCCGGGCCCGTTCACGCCAACTCTGCGCCAGGACCGGCAAATTCGATAATTCCCGGACCGCAGTCATATCGCTCCTTGCGCCGCCGCCGATCACCAGATGGAACAGCCGTGTTATCGTCCATTCGGGATAGCGGCGTTCTACAAGGCGCATTTCCGTCCCAGCCTGCGCCACCCCCTCCTCGATCACGCGAAAATAGACGCCGCATTTGCCTGTCCGGACGACAGTGGCCAGAATGTCTTTCCGTCCAAACCGATGGTCGAGCTTCCAGCAAGGCTGCCGGCCCTGGCTCACCTCAACAAGCGCAGTGCCCAGCCGGAATCGATCGCCCAGGCATAATTCCGCCTCCGACAGACCCGATGCCGCAATATTCTCGCCAAATGCTCCCGGTCCATCAAGCAGCTCATGGCCGCCCGTGATTTCCCGCCAAAACGGATAATGATCCTGCACATACAGGTGCACGGCTTTGTCCGGTCCGCCATGGTAAATCAGATCCGCCTGACCGTCCCCTTCGAGTCCCAGCGCACCGATCTGCACGGGCCCTGTGACCGGCAGCTTGACTATGCCGCTCTTTTCGTCACCGCGAAAAGGTGCTGGAATCCCGACCAGCAGCGCTTCAACGCGCATAGACAATTCCGCCATGAAAGCACTCCTTTCGCTATGGGCAATGGCAGAGGCTTCCCCTTCCGCCAACGCCTTTCTTGTCCTTCAGCGCTTTCGCTTCTAAGGGGAGGACGATGGATATAACGGGCCTTCGCATCGCTCTCTTCAGCGGCAATTACAATTATGTACGCGACGGCGCCAATCAGGCGCTGAACCAGCTCGTCGGTTATTTACTCCGTCAAGGCGCGAAGGTGCGCGTCTATTCGCCAGTGGTGCCCAGGCCGGCATTTCCACCCACAGGAGACCTTGTCGGAACGCCCTCACTGGCGATTCCCGGCCGCAGCGAATATCGGGTGCCGTACCGCATGTCAGGCGCCGTCCGGCGCGATATAGAGCGCTTTGCTCCGAACATCGTTCACGTGTCGAGCCCGGACCCACTGGGCCACGCTGCCGTGGCTTTTGCCCGCAAGCGCGGCCTGCCCGCCGTTGCCTCAGTCCACACGCGCTTTGAAACCTATCCGCGTTATTATGGGTTCGCTTTTCTGGAGCCGGTGATCGAAGCCCTGCTGCGTCGTTTCTATCGCCGTTTCGACGCCATCGTCGCCCCGTCCGAGAGCATGGCGCAAGTGCTGCGTGAACAGCGGATGAGCTATAATGTCGGCATCTGGTCGCGCGGCATCGATCAGGAGATATTCCATCCCGCTCGACGCGACATGGCATGGCGGCGTTCACTGGGCATTGCCGATGACGAGCCAGTCATCGGTTTTGTGGGTCGTCTCGTCATGGAGAAGGGACTGGATGTCTTTTCCGACAGTATCGACCGGTTGACCGCCAGCGGTGTGAGGCATCGCGTGCTGGTCGTGGGCGACGGACCAGCGCGGGAGTGGTTCCAGAATCGCCTCCCCTCCGGCGTCTTTGCGGGATTTCAGATGGGCCCGGATCTGGGCCGGGCCGTTGCGTCGATGGATATCCTGTTCAACCCTTCGGTTACTGAAACATTCGGCAATGTGACGCTGGAGGCAATGGCTTGCAACTTGCCGGTCGTCGCGGCCAAGGCCACGGGCAGCGAGAGTCTGGTCTGCGAAGGCGTCACCGGACGCCTGGTCCGCCCCGGAGCCATCACGCAGTTCGCCAACGCGCTTCAGCATTATTGCGAAGATGCCGAACGCCGCCGCGCTGCGGGGGGAGCAGGACACAGGCGCGCGTGCGAACATGGCTGGGATCAGGTAAATCAGTCGCTCGCCGACACCTATTTGCGCGTCGTGCATCAACGTGGCGCGGGCTCTGGTCCGCCAAAGCATAGTCCTGTACCCTGACAGCATGGCAGACCTGTTCGGCAGCGACGAAAGCAAGGCCCCCGAACCGGCGAAGGACGCCCCTCTGGCCGACCGGCTGCGGCCCAGAAACCTGGCCGAAGTCGTCGGGCAGGAGCATCTGACCGGACCGGAGGGAGCGATCGGCCGCATGGTTGCGGCTGGGCGCCTAAGCTCCATCATCTTCTGGGGACCGCCGGGCACTGGCAAGACGACCATATCCCGCCTGCTCGCTGATGCTGTGGGCCTGCGTTTTGAAGCGATTTCCGCCGTTTTTTCCGGTGTTGCGGATCTCAAGAAAGTGTTTGCCGCAGCCCGCGATCATGCCCGCCTTGGGCAGAAGACGCTTCTTTTCGTGGACGAAATCCATCGGTTCAACCGCGCGCAGCAGGATGGCTTCCTGCCTTATGTCGAGGACGGGACCGTAACGCTTGTGGGCGCAACGACCGAAAACCCCAGCTTTGAACTTAATGCCGCGCTTCTGTCCCGTGCGCAGGTTCTCATCCTCCATCGTCTTGACCGCGCCGCGCTGGAACAGCTCCTCGCCCGCGCCGAGGCGCTGATGGAGCGCCCCTTACCGCTTATCCCCGCTGCCCGCGACGCACTCATCGCCAGCGCCGATGGAGACGGCCGTTTTCTGCTTAACCAGGCCGAAACGCTCTATTCGGTGGAGATCGGGACGCCACTTGATCCTGCTGGTCTATCCGCCCTCCTCCACCGGCGCGTGGCTGTCTACGACAAGGATCGGGAGGGGCATTACAACCTCATTTCGGCCCTGCATAAATCGCTGCGCGGTTCCGATCCGCAGGCGGCGCTTTACTATCTGGCCCGAATGCTGGTCGCGGGTGAGGAACCGCTTTATGTCCTGCGCCGCATCGTCCGCTTCGCCAGCGAGGATATCGGTCTTGCCGATCCGCAGGCGCTGATTCAGTGTCTTGCCGCCAAGGATGCCTATGAGTTTCTGGGCAGCCCCGAAGGCGAGTTGGCGATTGTGCAGGCCTGCCTCTATTGCGCCACCGCTCCCAAGTCGAATGCGGCTTATGTAGCGCAAAAGGCCGCATGGAAATCCGCCCGCGACACGGGATCGCTGATGCCGCCGCAGAACATTCTGAACGCGCCGACCAAGCTGATGAAGGACATCGGTTATGGCCAGGGCTATGCCTACGACCATGATGTCGAGGAGGGTTTTTCCGGCGACAATTATTGGCCGGAGGAGATGACAGCCGAAACCTTCTATCGTCCAGCGGGGCGTGGCTTTGAAAAGCGGATAGCGGAGCGCATCGCCTGGTGGAACGAGCTTCGTGAAAAGCGGAATGCTGGAGAATAAGCAACGCTTCAGCCACTTCGCGGCTATCGACTGGTCGGGTGCAAAGGGCAGCAGGCACAAGGGAATAGCCGTGGCGCTCTGCGGCGAAGGCAATGCTGCGCCGGACATCATCCCACCTCCGGGAAAGGTCTGGTCCCGCCGCGAAATCGCCGAATGGGTTCTCACTCAGGCCAAAACCTCTCCCACGCTGTTCGGCTTCGATTTCAGCTTTGCCCCACCCCTTGTTGAACGACGGGCTTATTTTCCCGGTGATAACGTGCCCGCAAATGCGCGCGCTTTCTGGGCCTATGTCGATCAACTCTGCCAGGATGAGGATTGGGGCGCGGCCAGCCTTCTGGAACAGCATCACCGCCGCCATTTCTACTTCGGCAAGGCCGACGGCGTAAAGGCAGACTATATGCACCTGCGCCGTTGCGAAGCGCATTACAACGCCGGGGGTGGAGGAAAGCCCTCCACCGTCTATGACGCCATCGGCGCGGCGCAGGTGGCCAAGGCGAGCTTTGCGGGCATGCGCCTGCTCCACCACCTGAATGCGCACCTGCCGATCTGGCCCTTCGATGCGCTGCCTGCAACCGGATCGCTGATCGTGGAAATCTACACCAGCATTGCCGCCCGGGCGGCCAAACGGCCCAAGGGACGCACCAAGATTCGCGATGCCCTTACGCTGGACGCCGCGCTTGCCGAAATGGACACCGCCCCTCACCGTCCGCTCCCGGCCTATGACGATCACGCCACAGACGCGCTGTTGACGGTCGCATGGATGCGAAAACATGCCCCCGATCCGCGTTATTGGTCGCCCGCCTTACTGACGGACGAAATAGCATGCACAGAGGGCTGGACCTTTGGGGTATTGTGATTGTAAAGGGCAGCCGTTGCCGCTTTAGCTCAGCTGGTAGAGCAACTGATTTGTAATCAGTAGGTCGTCCGTTCGAGTCGGACAAGCGGCACCATTTCATTACCGCAACAATCCGCGCATTTATGAAGATGATGGCGCTCGCCATTCCGATATGCGTTCAGGTCCGTTCCGACAAAAATCGCCGCGACACCATGTCATAGGGTGCCAGATGATGACCTGGCACCCTATGTTGATTCTTAGCGCTGCGGCTCTGCAGTGCCCGCGGGCTGGGAAGTGGCGGCCGCCTGAATCTTTTGCTGGAGGGTCGGATCAGCTTGCGCCGCCTGTGCGATAGAGTTGAACTTCTCCGGGTCCAGCCCCTGCTTTTGAACGGCTGCAAGCATCAGGGGCTGCTTGCTTTCTTCTGGTACGGCTGTGTCAGCCTTGATTTGCTCCAGCTCTACAGCCGCTTTCGCAAATTTCTGAATATCAGCATCGCTGACATTAGCGGCTGTTGACGACGGAGCGGCTGGCGATGGCGCTGGCGCCGCCTCTTGCGCCATAGCTGCAGAAGAGAACGCCAGCGTTCCGGCGCTGAGCAGCATAATTTTGGTAATCGATCTCAAGGCTTTTCTCCTAATGACCTTACGGTAGACGCAACTTGGCGATACATCCGACGGGCGCAAACCCTTTCGGGACGATCTGTGGCAATGTGGGGACGTGGAGAGCCATCAGGCGTGAAATCGCTCCCGGTCGGGGCGTCGGTAGATATGAAAGAAAGGCGAGCACCAGCTTGCGGCTTTAGACTTCAAGCCCTCGGCGCTCGATCTCGCTCAATATCGCTTGCGCTTGTTCAGTGGGATTATCGGGATCAGCAGAGAGATACAGCGTCGTTAGCTGCTCGTCGGTCATCTCGGCGATTTCGCCAACATGCTCGACCTCTTCGTTATAGATGACGATCGACAGAGTCGCGCCCTTCCGGTGCGCAAGGCTCACGATCACCTTCTCCTGATAGCGCTCGATGATCTGGACCAGGTCTTCAAGCGAATTGAGGTCGATCAATTCCTCCCCTTCCGGCATGCTGGCAAATGAGAGAGTGGCCTTCATCACTGCGTCCTTTCGATAGGGCTCAGTGCTAAGTGTTCGGCCTGGCCATCCAGTTCCCCTTGGCGTGTCGCCATCCCGCCCGATGCGCTTTTTTTATGCGGAAGGGCGCCCCCAGGGCAGGAACGGTCTGTTTGAAGCTGTGTCGGACAGGCGCTTTACTCTCCATAAGAGAGGCTATTCATTGCCCTGAAAGCTTGCGCGGATATAGTTCACCGATTAATATCTGGACGAAATGATGAAAAAGACCATAGCCATTGCCGCGCTTTCCTTTGCCCTGACGCTGCTTGCTGCCTGCAATACCGTACAGGGCGTGGGCCGTGATATTGAATCCATCGGTTCGACGGGCGAAAGAGTCATGAGCTGATTTGGCGGAATATCATGCCGAACAGCGCTGCCTTACATTCAGAATGGCGGAATTTGAATATTTCCGCGACGCTCTGACCAGCCACAGCTTTTAACCCCAGCCACAGCTTTTAACCGAAGCGTTCTTCGTCGGCTGCTTCACGCCAAAGTTTCGTGCATCTTCCCTGAACCGCAAAACTTCAGAGGAGCCGACAACCTTCGCTCACCGCGGCGATCGCCCGGGAAAACGGGTGGCTTTACTCTACAAATTTGCCCTGAAATATTGTGGTACGGGTGGTCGGACTCGAACCGACACTCTGTCGCCAGAACCGGATTTTGAATCCGGCGCGTCTACCATTCCGCCACACCCGCATCTTTTGTCCATCCGCCTAAACCCGAGCAAAAGCCAAGGTCATCGGCGGCTGACAATGCGCGGCTCTAGCGGAGGAGAACGCGGCTGGCAACAGGTGCATCATCCCTCTCCTGCAAATTTTTGCGGAAGCTTTCCAGACGCCCATGGTTGCGGTTGCGAACCGATGGCCTATATTCGTTCCACGTGCAGACCCGATAACATTCTGGAAAAAGGTTTGTTCTTTTGACCGTTCCCTCTGCGACGTTCGTTCTCTTCGGCGCCACCGGCGATCTCGCCCATCGGATGATCTTCCCGTCACTTTACAATCTTTTCGGCGATAATTTGTTGCCCGAGGATTTCCTGATCGTTGCTTCGGGCCGGTCGCCGCTGGACGATGCGGCGTTCCGCAAAGACATCGACAAGGGGCTGAAGGAATTTCTGGCTGACGGCCTCTATGATTCCCATCAGGCGGCAAAATTCGCCGAAATGATTATATATTGCCCGGTGAGCGTGGATAATGACGATCAGTTTGCCGCGCTTGCCGACCGAGTCAGCGACCGGATGGACAAGGGCTTCTCAATCTATCTTTCCACGCCGCCATCCCTGTTCGCACCCACTGCAATGGCTTTGAAAAAGGCGGGGCTGACCGGACCCAACAGCCGAATCGCAATGGAAAAACCCATTGGCCACGATCTCCCGTCATGCCGGGAGGTCAACGAGGTCATGGGGTCAATCTTCGACGAGGATCGGATTTTCCGGGTCGATCACTATCTGGGCAAGGAAACCGTCCAGAATTTGCTGGCTCTGCGCTTTGGCAACATGCTGTTCGAACCCCTGTGGAATAATCATGCCATTGAGCATGTGCAGATCACTGTCGCCGAAACTGTGGGGCTGGAAGGGCGCGTCTCCTATTATGACGGCGTCGGCGCGCTGAAGGATATGGTGCAGAACCATTTGCTTCAGCTTCTCGCTCTTGTCGCCATGGAACCCCCGGCGCGCATCGATTCGACCGCAGTGCGCGATGAGAAGGTGAAGGTGCTCCGCTCTCTGCGTCCCATGAACGAAAGCAGCGTGCTGACGCATAGCGTGAAGGGTCAATATGGCCCGGGCGCGGTCAAGGGGCAGATCGTCGTCGGCTATGACGATGAACTTGGCCGGGACTCGGACACCGAAACTTTCGTGGCGATCAAAGCCTTTGTCGATAACTGGCGCTGGAAAGGGGTGCCCTTCTATATCCGCACGGGCAAGCGACTGCCCAACAGGCAGTCGGAAATCCTGATTCAGTTCAAGAATGTTCCGCACTCCATCTTCGCGACCAAGGGCAAGGGGCTGGAACCCAACACCCTTATCATCCGCCTTCAGCCGGAGGAAAATATCCGACTCCTCATCATGGCGAAACAGCCGGGGCTGGATCGCGAAGGCGTCGAACTGCGTGAGGTCGGCCTGAACGTCAGTCTGGATGCCGCCTTCGCAAAGACGCGCCGCCGCATTGCCTATGAGCGCCTGATCCTTGATCTGCTGGAGGGTGATCCAACCCTGTTCGTGCGAGCCGACGAAGTGGAGGCGGCATGGGCCTGGATCGACAGCATCCATCATGGCTGGGCCGCCGCTGATATGAAGCCGGTAAAATATGCCGCGGGGAACTGGGGTCCGTCCTCGGCCATTGCTCTTATCGAACGGGATGGAGCGAGTTGGCATGACTGATCTGAATTCCACCATTGCCGCGGTGACGGAACGAATCGTGAAGCGCAGCGCGCAGGCACGCACCAAATATCTGGACCTCATCAAGCGCGGACGCGATGCGGGGATCAATCGCACACAGCTTTCCTGCGGCAATCTGGCGCACGGCTTTGCCGCCAGTGGAGACGACAAACCCATCATAAAGTCCGGCAATGCCATGAACATGGGCATCGTCACTGCCTATAACGACATGCTCTCGGCGCATCAGCCCTATGGCCGTTATCCCGAGATGATAAAGATCGCCGCTCGGGAAGTCGGCGCCACGGCGCAAGTCGCCGGCGGGGTGCCTGCCATGTGCGATGGCGTGACGCAGGGTCAGGCGGGCATGGACCTGTCACTCTTTTCCCGCGACACCATTGCGATGGGCACAGCGATCGCGCTCTCCCACGGAATGTTCGAAGGGGCATTGCTGCTGGGCATTTGCGACAAGATCGTGCCCGGCCTGCTGATCGGCGCGCTTCGCTTTGGCCATGTACCGACGATTCTGGTTCCCGGCGGGCCTATGCCCTCGGGTCTTTCCAACAAGGAAAAGGTCCGCGTTCGCCAGCTTTATGCGGAAGGGAAAGTGGGAAAGAAGGAGTTGCTGGAGGCTGAAAGCGCCTCCTATCATGGTCCCGGCACCTGCACTTTCTATGGCACAGCCAATTCCAACCAGATGATGATGGAGGTGATGGGCCTGCACATGCCGGGCGCAGCCTTCATTAATCCCGGCACAAAGTTGCGCAGCGAACTTACCCGCGCCGCTGTCCACCGTCTGGCGCATATCGGTTGGGATGGCGACGATTATCGGCCATTGGGCCTGTGCATCGATGAAAAGGCGATCGTCAACGCCATCATCGGCCTGCTTGCGACCGGCGGATCGACCAATCACGCCATCCACCTGCCCGCGATCGCGCGGGCGGCCGGGATCAGCGTCGATTGGACGGATTTCGCGGAGCTATCGGCCATGGTGCCGCTGCTGGCCCGCGTCTATCCCAACGGATCGGGCGATGTTAACCATTTCCATGCGGCGGGCGGCATGGCATGGGTCATCAGTCAGCTTCTGGACGCTGGCCTGCTTCATCGCGACATCATGACCGTGGCCCGTGCGGATCTTACAGATTACGGCAAGGACCCGGTCCTGGAGAATGAGGCGCTCACCTGGAAAGACCCCCCGGCCGAGCCGCGCGATTATTCCATGGTTCGTCCTGCATCCGATCCTTTTCAGCCCGATGGCGGTATGAAATTGCTGACCGGCAATCTGGGCCGTTGCATCATGAAGACGAGCGCGGTTGATCCTTCCCACTGGACCATAGAAGCGCCTGTCCGGGTCTTTTCGACGCAGGAAGGCGTTATTGAAGCCTTCAAGGAGGGCGAGCTTGATCGGGACGTGATCGTGGTCGTCCGTTTCCAGGGGCCCCGCGCCAACGGCATGCCGGAACTGCACAAGCTCACGCCTCAGTTGGGCGTCCTTCAGGACAAGGGGCACAGGGTCGCACTTCTCACCGATGGGCGCATGTCCGGAGCCAGCGGCAAGGTGCCTGCCGCGATCCACCTGTCGCCTGAAGCGCTGGGCGGCGGCCCCATCGCCAGGCTGCGTGATGGTGACATGGTGCGTGTATGCGCAATGAGTGGAGACATCAGCGCCTTGGTGGACGCCGCGGAATGGAGCATGCGACCGGATGCGCCCGCCCCGCCACCTCCTTACAATAGCGGTCGCGAACTTTTCGCACTGTTCAGGCACCATAGCGATGAGGCGGAGGCCGGCGCATCGGCTATGCTGGCGGCAATGGATACGGAATTGTGAAAGAAATCGTAGCGGTCGATGTGGGCGGCACCAACGCCCGGTTCGCACGCGCAAGGCTTGACGCAAACGGCACCCCCAGCCTGGGTAAAGTCCGCAAGTACAAGGTCGCCGATCATGTGAGCCTTGCCGCCACATGGGCCGCCTTTGCCCGCGACGAAGCCAATGAAGGCAGCGGCGATCTGCCTGGCTCCGCCTGTATTGCTTTTGCGACGGCGATGCACAGGGATGTCGTCAAGCTGACCAACAGTAGCTGGATTCTCCGGCCCGACATGTTGGCCGGCGAATTGGGATTGGCAGAACTACGCCTGATCAATGACTTCGAAGCCGTCGCTCATGCCATATCGAAACTGCCCGCTGAAAATCTGCAGCTGCTTTTCGGCGAAGATAGACCTTTCCCCGAAAATGGCGCCGTGACGATCCTTGGGCCCGGAACGGGCCTTGGCGTCGCCATGATCGCGTATGAGGATGGCGTGCCGCACGTCGTGGCGACAGAGGGCGGCCATATGGATTTTTCGCCGCTGGACAACGTGGAAACCCGGCTGCTGGACTATCTGCGGCAGAAATTCGTCCGCGTATCCGTGGAACGGATCGTTTCAGGCCCCGGCCTCAATAACATCTATCAAGGGCTCGCGGTCCAGAACCACGAAAAGATTCAGCTCATGACCGATGCCGACCTGTGGGCCGCTGCGCTTGACGGCAACGTGCCGCTGGCGCGTACGGCGCTGGACAGGCTGTGCCTCTCTTACGGGGCAGTCGCTGGCGATCTGGCGCTCGCGCATGGACCCCACGCCGTCGTATTGGCGGGCGGACTGACCCAGCGCATGCGCGATCATTTGCCTGACAGTGGTTTTCATAGCCGGTTCACGGCCAAGGGGCGCTTCGAAAGCCTTATGGGCACAATCCCCGTTCGGCTGGCCGTTCATGAGGAAATCGGCCTGTTCGGCGCGGCTGCGGCATTTCGGGAGAGAAAGCATGACACGCACGGTCGATGAAATCATGGAACTGGCGCCTGTCATCCCCGTGCTCGTGATCGAGCGCGTAGAGGATGCCCAGCCCATAGCCCAGGCATTGGTGGCGGGCGGTCTCCCCGCTCTTGAAGTCACCATGCGCACATCCGTTGCTCTGCAGGTCATGCGCGAAATGGCGCAAGTGCCTGGCGCCATCGTGGGCGCTGGGACAGTCCTCAATCCCAAACAGCTCGATCAGGCCATGGAAGCAGGCGCGCAATTCATCGTCAGCCCCGGCCTCACCAAACCGTTGGGCAAGGCCGCAGTGAAGAGCGGCATCGCCTTCCTCCCCGGCACGGCCACGGCGGGCGACATCATGCGCGGTATGGACATGGGACTGGAGCGTTTCAAATTCTTTCCCGCTGAAACCTCAGGTGGCATCGCGGCGCTAAAGGCCCTTGCCGCACCGTTCCATACGGTACGCTTCTGTCCCACCGGCGGGATCAGGGCGGAGACGGCAGCCGCATGGCTCGCCGAACCCGCTGTTAAATGCGTAGGCGGAAGCTGGGTGGTGCCCAAGGGAAAAGTGGATCCAGCCAAGATCGAAGCACTGGCGCGAAAGGCGGCTGCTCTCCGGGGCTGAAGCCCGCATCAGACAGATTCCCCCGCGACTACTGCCGCCAGTCCGCATCCCGAGCTGCCCTTTCCGCCTCGGCATCGAAGGGAACACCGGCAATCATATCCTCAACCGCAGCCGCCAGACGCGGATCAGCGGCAGAGGCCTGACGATAATCCGTCGCTTTCCTGCCGCCGGACAATATCTGTTCCAGCCGCCATCTGCCATCCTCCTCACAGGCAATCCCTGACATGGCCTGTCCGGCAAAGGTTCGGCAAATGCTGCCCTCCTTGCTGCGAAAGCTAAGGCCGATCCGCGTCGGTAAACCCATTGCTTGAGCCGAAGCGAGCTGCCGGTCCAGCGCTTTTGCCAATTCTCCTTGCGCCACAATCGTGCCGCCGCTGATCGCAACTGGACCGCTGCCCCCCATATTCTGCCCAACCGCCAGACCAAGCACCAGACTGGCCGCCATCGCCGCCGCGATGCCCCAGCCGGGACGCCAGCGGCGCTTGGCCTCCGCTTCCTCGACACGCCGGGCGCGGACGCCGGCCAGGCTGACGACCGTGGCAGGCGCGGCTAAATCCTGCCCTGTCAAAAGCGCCTTCAAATGCTCTGGCACCGGCTCATCCGCGATCGGGCCGAAATGATGTGTCAGGGTTTGACGCAGCCGCCTGTGCGCCTCCACCTTGCGGCCAAGTTCTGGATCGGCGGCGATAGCACGCTCCACATGCGCATGGACCTCCGGGTCCAGCTCTCCGTCCGCAAAGGCCACCAGCATCTCGTCAGTGATCTTCATGCCGCCTCCCCCAGCTCAACGAGCAGCGCATTGCGCCCACGCACCAGCCGGGACGTCAATGTGCCAATGGGTATGTCCAATATGTCCGCTGCTTCCCGATAAGCGAATCCTTCGACAAGGACGAGCGCAATAACCTCGCGCTGTTCATCGGGGAGCCGCGCCATCGCGCGCGCCACATCGGACAGTTCCACCGCCGCTTCGATCCGCCGATCGCCGGGATCAGGTGCATTCTCCCCTTCCTCCTCCGGCGCGAAGGTTTTCGCTCGTCTCTGTCTGGCTCTTGCCTCATCGATCCAGATATTACGCATGATCCGATACATCCAGCTATCCAGCCTCGTGCCCTCCGCCCACAAATGCCGCGACTTCAGCGCACGCTCCAGCGCCGCCTGGCACAGGTCATCGCCATCCGCCGCGTTACGCGAAAGCCCCGCCGCGAAACGCCGCAGCCGAGGCAGAAGAGCCAGCAATTCGCCTTCGAAAGCCATCAGGGCTCCATTTTCCCATTCTGTATGGATGAAACGCACCGCGCCAATCGTTTAATCCCCGGGACAGGATATTTTTCGCATCCTATGCTGAGGGATCGAAAAGAAAAGGACTGAACATGCGCGGAGCGCTCTTCATGGTTGCCAGCCTGTCGCTATGGATGCTCCCCGCCTCCAGTCCGGCGCAGCTTGGTCTGCCGGGCAGGCTGGGTGTGCCTGATGTGCTCGATGGCGTAGAATCGCTTCCAGGCCGTTTGCCCCTGCCCGACATCGAAAGGCTTTCGCCAGTACGCGCGGCGCGGACGCTGCTTGATGCACGAACGCAGCGGCTGGCTGACCTTGTCCGCAGGCACCCGGACGATCTGGAATGGGATGATCGGGATTATCCGGCGGTGCGGGGCATGATATTGGCTACCGGCCTTTCCGACGAACAGATGGTGAGGCTGCGTTCCGCCGGTTTCAATCCCGTCCGCGAAGATATTGATGCGCTTGGCCTCGGCTATGTCCGGCTGCAAACGCCGGATGATAAAGGCCTTGCCCAGAGCATCCGGCAAGCGCGCAAAATCGCCCCGAACGCGGCAATCGGCAGCAATCCGATCTATTTCCAAAGCGGCCCAACTACGCGGGGAAGCGGCGCGCTTGCGGACGGAGGCAGAAATGCAGGCCGCGCGGTCGGCCTGATCGACGGGGGCGTAGGCAAGCATCCCGCCCTCACCGGCCATATTCAGCAGCGCGGCTTTGCCAAGGGCGCGCCCGCCCCCAGCGGCCACGGCACCGCCGTCGCTTCGCTGATCGTGGGCGACGGCAAGGTGAAGGGCGCAGCCCCTGGCGCGCCGTTGCTGGTCGCGGACATTTACGGGCGCGACCCGGCGGGCGGCAGCGCCATCGCCATTGCACGTGCGCTCGGATGGATGGCTGCCAACGGCGTCCGCATCGTAACGATCAGCCTCGTCGGCCCCGACAATCCGCTGCTCGCCGGTGCAGTCAGCGCGGCGCGGCGCAAGGGTCTGATCCTGGTAGCCGCTGTCGGCAATGACGGCCCTGCCGCCCCGCCGGCCTTCCCCGCCTCCTATGACGGAGTAGTCGCGGTCACTGGCGTGGACGGCAGGAACAGGGCGCTGATCGAAGCGGGTCGCGCGCTGCATCTCGATTACTCAGCGCCGGGCGCAGATATGGTTGCAGCCAACATCAACGGTGAGGCCTCCCGCGTGCGCGGCACCTCCTTCGCAGCGCCTTTTGTTGCTGGAAGACTTTACCGGCATCTACAACAGGCCAGCATTACCGCCGCCATGCAAGCGCTGGCGGCCGAAGCACGGGATCTGGGCAAGCGCGGCCCCGACGGGACCTATGGCCGCGGCCTGGTCTGCGGCCAATGCCGCAACGCGCCATAACGAAAAATTTCGCATGCCGGGATTAAACGGCTTCGCGCTCTCGTTGCCTTCATATGAGCAGGATTTCGGTCCCTCATTCACAATGAAGGAGATGAGAGATGAAAAAGACACTGATCACCACGGCGGCGGCGGCCATTGCCCTGGCAACAGCTCCTGCCTCGGCTCAGCTTCTGGGCGGCGGTGGCGGCCTTGGCGGCTCGCTCGGCGGAACGTTGGGCGGTGCGCTTGGCGGCGGTCTTGGCCCGATCGGCGGTAATACCGTCGGCAGCGTCACCGGTAGCGGCAGCCTTGATACGGAACGCAGCATCGACACCCGTTCGGGTCGCGCCTCTGGCAAAGCCAGCGGCTCTGCCAAGGCGAACGGATCGGCGGGCGGGTCGGGCGATATAGTCGGCCAGACGCTCGGTGGTTCCGTCAATGGCGGCGCATCGGGCTCCGGCAGCGGCAGCGCTTCGGCTGACCTCGTCGGCACGAATGATGTGAGGAACGCTGCGGACAGTGTCCGCAATCAGGTCGGCAGCGCCGCTGGCGCAGCACGCGGAACGGCGCAGGGCGCGACATCCGGCGTCCTCAACAGTGCTCGCGCCGCATCGGGCAGCGCCGCAGCGAATGCGACAGGCAGCGGAGAGGCCATGGCCTTCGGTAATCTCGGTCAGCTCGCGGCTACCGGTTCGGGCGCAGCGAATGGCAGCGGTATGTTCGCGGTCAGCCCTGGCATGACGATCCAGGACGCGCGCGGCAAGGCCATTGGCACCGTGCAATCGGTCCGCTCCAATGGGCAGGGCGTGGTTCAGTCAGTGATCGTCGAAAGCGGCAACAGGGTTGCAGAATTGCCTGCCGCGAATTTCACTGGCTCCGGAAATGCTCTCGTGTCCGCCATGGGCAAAAGCGAGGTCAAGAAGGAGGCCAGCCAACAGGAAGAGGCCGCCAAGGACTAACCTCAACCGGAATGGAAAAGCCCCTCCCCTTAAGGGGAGGGGTCATGTTGAATGAATAACATTTGCCCCACGCCTCCATTCAAGAGGGGGGCATTCAATCCTTCAGATCGCCCCACATGTCCTTCAATTTACTGAAGAAGCCCGTGGACTGCGGACATTCTGCCCCCGTTTCCGTCTCCCGGAACTGCTCCAGCAATTCCTTCTGGCGCAGCGTCAGGCCAGTAGGGGTCTCCACGTCGATCTGCACCACCATGTCGCCAAAGCCACGGCCGTTCAGAACCGGCATACCAGCGCCGCGCTGGCGGAGCTGTTTGCCTGACTGAATACCGGCGGGGATGCGGATTTCATGCTGTTGCCGATCCAGCCCCGGCACAGTGATACACCCACCCAGCGCCGCTGTGGTAAAGCTGATGGGTGCGCGGCAGAAAAGCGTTGTGCCTTCCCGCTCGAAAATCTTGTGCCGCTTCACGTGCAGGAAAATATAGAGATCGCCTGACGGAGCGCCACGCGCGCCTGCTTCGCCTTCTCCAGAAAGGCGGATGCGCGTTCCCTCGTCCACTCCGGCGGGAATGTTGACCGCAAGCCGCTTTTCCTGGTCCACCCGGCCTTCGCCCCGGCAAGCACGACAGGGCTTCTCAATCACCTGCCCCGCGCCATGACAGGTCGGGCACGTCCTCTCGACAATGAAAAAGCCCTGCTGGGCCCGCACCTTGCCATGACCGTGACAGGTCTGGCATCCCTGCACGCCAGTGCCTGGTTCCGCGCCTGAACCATCACAGGCATCGCAGCCCGTCGAAACCTCAATGGAGATTTCCGTGGACTTGCCCTGAAATGCTTCTTCCAGGCTGATTTCCAGGTCATAGCGCAAATCGGCGCCACGCCGGTTCTGTTGCCGTCCACCGCCGCCGAAGCCGCCCGATCCGAATATCGTTTCGAAAATGTCGCCCAGATCGGAAAAACCGCCTGCGCCCTGCCCATTGCCATTGAAGCCGCCATTCTTGAATGCTTCATGGCCAAAACGGTCATAAGCAGCGCGTTTCTGAGGGTCCTTCAGGCAGTCATAGGCCTCATTGATCGCCTTGAACTTCGCTTCCATGTCCTGACATCCCGCGTTTTTATCGGGATGATATTGCACGGCGAGCCGGCGATAAGCCGTCTTCAGCGTCTTGTCGTCCGCCGTCCGTTCGACGCCGAGGAGTTCATAATAATCAACTTCGGTAGTCATGCCGCCCCTGGCCAGTTGCGGAGATCGCCACTCTCCGTTCAGGAAAGTGACGATCCCAAGTCATTGCTTACGCTTTTTTCTCTTCATCCACTTCCGAGAATTCGGCGTCAACCACATCCTCGTCAGCCTTGGCGGATTCGGCGTCCGCGCCACCCGGCGAAGCGGCGGCCTGTTCCTTCTCGTAAATGGCCTGGCCAAGCTTCATGGCGACCTGCGCCAGCGCTTCGGCCTTGCTCTTCATTTCCTCGACATTATCGCCTTCCACGGCCGTCTTCGCAGCGGCAATGGCGGTCTCTATTTCGGACTTCAAGGCGGCGTCGATCTTGTCGCCATGGTCGGCAAGCTGCCGTTCCGTGGTGTGGACCAGGCTTTCCGCGCTATTCTTCGCCTCCGCAGATTCGCGGCGCTTCTTGTCCTCTTCGGCGAAGCGTTCGGCATCCTTCACCATCTGATCGATATCGCCTTCGGAAAGTCCACCCGAAGCCTGAATCTTGATCTGCTGTTCCTTGCCGGTGCCCTTGTCCTTCGCATGGACGTTTACGATGCCATTGGCGTCAATGTCGAACGTAACCTCGATCTGCGGAACACCACGCGGCGCGGGCGGGATGCCTACCAGATCGAACTGGCCGAGCATCTTGTTGTCCGCCGCCATCTCACGCTCGCCCTGGAAAACGCGGATCGTCACGGCCTGCTGATTGTCATCGGCAGTCGAATAGACCTGGCTCTTCTTGGTCGGGATCGTCGTGTTGCGGTCGATCATGCGGGTAAACACGCCACCCAGCGTCTCGATGCCAAGGCTCAGTGGCGTAACGTCGAGCAACAGCACGTCCTTGACGTCGCCCTGCAACACGCCTGCCTGAATGGCGGCACCCATGGCGACGACCTCATCCGGGTTCACGCCGACATGCGGCTCCTTGCCGAAGAATTCCTTCACCACTTCGCGCACGCGCGGCATACGGGTCATGCCTCCGACGAGCACGACATCATCAATATCTGCGGCCTTGTGCCCCGCATCGGCCAGCGCCTTCTTGCAGGGTTCCAGCGTCCGCTTGATAAGTTCGCCGACCAGCCGTTCCAGATCGGAACGCGTGATCGCCTTGACGAGGTGCTTCGGACCATTCTGGTCAGCGGTGATGAAGGGCAGGTTCACTTCCGTGGTCTGCGCGGAGGAAAGCTCGATCTTCGCCTTCTCAGCTGCTTCCTTCAAGCGCTGAAGGGCCAGCTTGTCCTTGGTAAGGTCAATGCCTTCCTCTTTCTTGAAGCCTTCGGCCAGATATTCGACGATCTTCGCATCGAAGTCCTCGCCGCCCAAGAACGTGTCGCCGTTGGTCGATTTAACCTCGAAAACGCCATCGCCGATTTCCAGGATCGAAATGTCGAAGGTGCCGCCGCCAAGGTCATAGACCGCGATGGTCTTGCCATCCTGCTTTTCCAGGCCATAGGCCAGCGCCGCGGCGGTCGGCTCGTTGATGATGCGCAGCACTTCAAGGCCCGCGATCTTGCCTGCATCCTTGGTTGCCTGACGCTGGGCGTCGTTGAAATAGGCCGGAACGGTAATGACCGCCTGCGTCACTGTTTCGCCGAGATAGCTTTCGGCCGTTTCCTTCATCTTCTGCAGGATGAAAGCGGAAATCTGCGACGGCGAATAATCCTCGCCGCCCGCTTTTACCCAGGCATCGCCGTTGCTGCCCTTGGTGATGTCATAAGGGACAAGCTCCATGTCCTTCTTGGTCAGGGGATCATCGAACCGGCGGCCGATCAGGCGCTTTACAGCAAAGATAGTGTTATCGGGATTGGTGACGGCCTGACGCTTGGCCGGTTGACCGATCAGGCGTTCGCCATCCTTGGTAAAAGCCACGATCGATGGCGTTGTGCGTGCCCCTTCCGCATTTTCGACGACCTTCGGTTTGCTACCATCCATGACTGCGACACAGCTGTTCGTCGTGCCAAGGTCGATACCAATAACTTTGCCCATATTGTCCTCTTTTAACCCCAAAAGATTTTACAGCAGTTGGCGGACTCTCCCCGCGGTGCGCGCCGGGGAAAGGCCGTTTCGCAACCGGATATAGGAGCGCTTTTGCTTGGCACAAGGATTTAGCGCGATTAGGATCGCGTCGATTAAAAATGATATGTTCGGGAGTCTTCCATGATGCGCGCAACCGCCCGCCCTCTTTCCTTCGCTCTCCTGCTGGGCGTTACGCTGCTCCTCGCCGCCTGCGCTCCGGCGAAGGTGTTGTATGTGGATCAGGCATGGGTGCGGCTATCGCCCAATGACGCTACGCCTTCGGCGGGCTATTTCACCGTTCATGGCGGGGAAGAGGATGTCCGGCTGCTTTCCGTCATCTCTCCGGAGGTTTTGCGCGTGGAGATGCATGAAAGCATCGACAAGAATGGCGTCATGACCATGCAGCCCATCAAGGGCGTCGACATTCCGGCCCAGGGCAAGGTCACGTTCGCTCCGGGCGGCAAACATCTGATGATCTGGGGCATCAATGCAGCGGCGAAGACGCAGGGCAAGCTGCCCTTCACCTTCATCTTTTCAAACGGCGAGCGGATTATTTATGAAGCGGTCCTTCGCCAGCCCGGGGATGCGGCAGGCGCTCCTGCTTCCAAGGATGAGCATGAGGGACATTAAGACTCGCCTGCCATGACGACATCCCGGCCGCTCACAAGCGGCGAGCGCACTCTTGCCGCATCGGTCTTTGGCGATGCCATCGATTACGACCGGGTGCGGATCCACAACCGCAAATGGTTCTGGCTCCAGCCGCGCCATGTCGCGATGGCGCCCGACGGGCATATCTGGTTCCACCCGCTGGGCAGGCTGTTCAGGGAGGATTTTTGCAGGGCCTCACTGGATATGCAGGGCCTGTTCATCCATGAAATGACGCATGTCGCTCAATCCCAATTGGGCGGCAGATATTACCTCCCGCTGATCCGCCATCCCTTCTGCCGCTACGATTACACCATCAGACCGGGGCAAGCCTTTGGCCGCTATGGCATCGAGCAACAGGCGGAGATCGTGCGCCATGCCTTCCTGCTGCGAAGGGGCATGAGCCTGCCGGACAAACCGCCATTGGACGTATATGAGGCGCTGTTGCCATTCAATGCGATATGAAGAGCACTCTGATGAAAAGCGACTTGCTTACAACGCTAACTGGACATGCCGGTCGCACGCCTTTAAAAAAAATATCATGAAAGACGATTTAATCGTGGAAGCCGTGGCAGACGGTGACAACGACGCGATCCGCGCCATTTTAGCGGACGTGTGCAGTCTTACCAACATGGGGTTCGCCGCCGTTGCGCGTGTAACAGAGGACCGTTGGATTGCCTGTCAGGTCTTCGACAAAATCGAGTTTGGACTGACCCCGGGCGGCGAACTTGAGATTGCGACCACGATCTGCAATGAAATACGCGAGCATGGCCAGGCGGTCGTATTTGACGATGCCACCGTTGATCCCGAATGGCGTACTCATCCGGTGCCGATCCTTTACGGATTCAAGAGCTACGCCTCGTTCCCGATTTTTCTACCCGATGGTGAGTTTTACGGCACTCTATGTGCTATCGATCCCGCGCGCCGGGAGATCACGGCGCCAGCGGTCGTCGCAACACTCCGCGACTATGCCAGTCGCGTGGCGGAACTTATCGGCGCACAACGGCGGAGGCAGAAACGCGATTGAACGTCCGCTAGGGGTCGCGTGCTGTCGGGTAGCTTGCCCCATGGGCATTGAACACGTTACCCGACCAAACGGGTGGTTTCCCGTCGGTCCGTTTTGGAAATCCTGGTCACGGAAGGGGCATTCGAGTGAGCGCTGGCAATCGGCAACTTCGCGCCCAAGTCAGCCGCTTGAGGCGGCGACCCCAATGGTAGAAAGCCGTCGATCGTTTACTTCGACCTAAACGGCGGCACCGGTAGCTCCTTAATGACAGTGCGAATCTATATGCAGAGCGCAGAAATCTCGATCTAAGGCTTGGGAGCCGGTCAGGATTTCGTCAGTTGCTCTAATGCGGCCCTCAGACGTCGCTCGCTGGTGGGCTTACCGACATTGGGTGCTCCAGCCAGAACCTCGCCGCCAAACTGTTCGGGCTTAGGATAGGCGCTTGCCACAGCGAAAGGTACAGCGCGCATTTTCAAGGCCTCGGCTACCGGCGTGACCAGTTCATTCCCCAGGCTAACATCGAGCAGCGCGACTAAAGGCAATTCACCCTCTAAGAGGCGGAGCGCACCTTGCACGGTCGCCACGGGGCCGATAACCCGCCAGCCGCAATCCTCAAGCAACAGCTGGAGGTCCATCGCGATCAGAAACTCATCCTCCACAATCAGAATCGTCTTCTGCATGACCAACTATCAACCCGCAAGAGAGGCCTTCCCGAGCGGAATGACGATCTCAGCCTCCAAACCACCTATTGCATATTCCTGTTCCACCTGTCCGCCGAGACTGTAGGTGGTAGTGTATTGGATGAGCCGAGTACCGTAGCCCGTCGTCGCGGGCGGGGTCACCGGCGGCCCGCCGCTCTCCGCCCACTTGATCCGAAGTTGGCCGTTCGCATCCTCGACCTGCCAGCTGACTTGTACCCGGCCACCAGACACTGACAGTGCCCCATATTTGGCGGCGTTTGTCGCTAGCTCGTGCAGGACCAGGCTGAGTGACATGATCGTGCGAGGACCAAGCTCAACAGCCGCGCCGGGCTGGATCACGACTGCCTCGGGATTGGCCATGTAGGGTGCAAAGATGCGCTCGAACAATGCCATCAGACCAGGCTCGTCCTGATCGGCGAAGGCCAGGTCCTGCGCTTCCACCAAAGCGTCGAAGCGGCCCAGGAAGTCATCGCGGTATTCCTCTGCCGAACGACCCGCCGTCGCCGTATGCCGGGCGATTGATTGTGCCACAGCAAGCAGGTTCTTCATCCGATGCCGGAGTTCGCCGAACAGCATATCCTTGGCTGCATCCCGGCGATTGCGCTCAGTTGCGTCCACGATGGTTAGCAACATGGAACGACCGCCACTGTCCGGATGGTGCAGCGTGCGAGCTGTCACGAGCATCGTTCTCCGGCCAAGACCGGAAAAATCATGTTCGACCTCATAGTTGATCACGGCCGTGGTTTTGGGGATCACCTCCAGGAGCAATCGGCGCAGCTCGGGAATGTCCCATTGACCGTTGCCCAGCTCATAGAGGCGGCGTCCGATCGTCTCGTCACGCTCGACCTTAAACGCTTCAAAAAAGGAGCGGCTCGCACTCTGTACGCAAAGACTTTCATCCAGTACGAGCAAGGGATCGGCAACGGTATCAACGATGCCCTGTGCCTGAACGTGGCCGGTTCGCAAAAGGCGGTAAAGGTCTTCCATATTCATCATTAGCGGTCCTGCATTGATGAACCCATCATGCAGGTCCTTCGCGACATCTGCAACTTGGTCGATAGGTGCGGTTTCAGCTGAACCTGAACGAACGACGCTATCCCGGGATCCGCCGTCGAACCTGCTGGTCCGTGGATGGCCATTTGAGTCGAAATGCGAACATGAATGTATGGCTGCTAACGGGCAGCGAGCAAGCGAACGCCAGCGTCCGACTCGGGTGGTTTGGAGACGGTCTGCTTTACGAACGCGGTTTGGGAAAAGCGGTCGATCTGGATCAGAGCCGTTCCAACGTAGCGCCTGAAATTGCATGGAGCAGGTGCCAACCGAGCAGGATCGCTGAACCTATGGCTGCGATGATCCAGATTAATGCCAATGCCCCACCAATCAGTAGCCCGGCTTTGTCCATTAGGACTACGGGAAGAAAGACCGAGGATTGATAAAAATGCTCTATTGGCAATGGAAGGCCGCAGCGCGAAAATCCCATAGCAAACGGCCCATCGGCAGTTGCTGCCACATCTTTTGAGCAGGCGGCCGTGATGAAAATCCCCAGCGCTGGCGCACCGATTGGGCTTACCAGCAAGAGAAGGAAGAGGGCCGCTCGAAGCATATGATGGCGTATCATCAAGGTTTTCCTTCTCATCTCGCGACGCTGAACCAATGGCTGGTTATAGGCAAGTCGCCACCACACAGGAAGGACCAACTATGGTCGAAAACCTCGTCAGCAGGAAGCGCTGTGATCGTCTCAACTCGCCCTTCGAACTGCTCCGATGTAGTCCGCCTTGCCGATCGACAGACCGTTCATACGCAGGATATTGTAAGCGGTGGTGACGTGAAAATAGAAATTGGGCTGGGAAAAACTCAGCAGGAAATCCTGGCCTGTAAAATTCAGGCGCAGTGCATCACCGATGGTGAACGTCAGCGACTTGTCGCTCAAGGATTCCACTTCAGCAGCGCTGAGCGCTTCCAGCTTGCCGACTGCCTCGATGACTTTCGCTTTCAAGCCTCCGAAATCATTGGGAGGTGTCGTCTGGTCCGGGGAGAAATTGCCCCTTTTCACGCCTTCGATGGCGCCGATCGAGTGTACCGCACAACTCTTTACCTGATAGGCGAAGTCCAGCATGTCGGGTGCAAGTTTGGCACCGATGAGCGCTTCTGGTGGAAGTGACTTCTCTGCGCAATATGCCTCGGCCTTTGTGATCAATCCCGACACGGACCGAAGGAGTTGGACACAGCTGGGCACAAATGCGTCATATAGCGTGATCATAGATTTTTCGCTCCGCGTCCCGAATGGACTCCAGCATGGAATAAGTGAGCGGGGCGATTATGCCAACCGGGTTCAAGGAGATGCAGCATCTCATGCTTTGAATGGAGCTCCGTATTGGACATATATGAGGCGGAGGGCTGAGCTATCGACACAGGTCTTTCACTCCAATGGGTCAGAAAAAGCCCTGTCCTACACCCGTCTGGTTCGCTATGGCGGGGCCCGGCTCTTTCCTATGGTTCAATATCCTCCTGTAGGATTTCCACTCTCCAACAGAGGACCGAATTTTCCGTTTGTTTTCAACGCGCCTTAGTGTCAACTATGTCAAGCTGACGCGCATTGATCCAGTGGTGGACAGGTGAACCCTTCGCGCCTACATGAGCGGCCATGATTGGCCGGTTCCGGAAAATGCATGGCCTTGGCAATGATTTCGTTGTCATCGACGCCCGCGCCAACGCGCTGGAGATGACATCAGCGCGCGCGCGCGCCATTGCCGATCGCCATCTGGGCATTGGCTGCGATCAGCTCATCCTCATTGGCCCATCTGACGAAGCCGATGTGCGCATGCGTATATTCAACGCTGACGGCAGTGAGGTCGATGCCTGTGGCAATGCCACCCGCTGCATCCCGCTGTTCCTGGGCCGCGATTGTCGGATCGAAACCAATGCGGGCCTGCTGAACGCCGAACTGCATGGTGAAGGCGCCAGTGTTGACATGGGCCAGCCGCGTTTCGGCTGGGATGAAATTCCCCTGGCCTATGCCATGGACACGCTGACGATGCCTGCAAGCTGGGAAGACTTGCCCGTCCCTGCTGCTGTCAATGTCGGCAATCCGCATGTGATCTTCTTCTGCGAAGATCTGGAGGCGGTGGACTGCGGGCGGCTGGGACCGATGATCGAAACCGATCCGCTCTTCCCTGAGCGCGTGAACGTCAATTTTGCGCAAGTCATTGGCGAAAATCACATCCGCCTGATCGTATGGGAACGCGGTGCGGGGCTGACGCAGGCTTGCGGCACCGGCGCCTGCGCGACTGCCGTTGCCGCCATCCGTCGCAAGCTGATGACCGGTCCCGTGACGGTCAGCCTTCCCGGCGGCGATCTGCTCATTGGCTGGACGCCCGGCGGATCGATCCGCATGACGGGCCCGGCCACCTCCGTTTTCGAAGGTGAGGCTGACTGGAGTCGCTTTGGATGAGCGGTCCCGAAATCATCACGCTGGGCTGCCGCCTCAACATCGCCGAAAGCGAAACCATGCGGACACTGGCCGGCGGGCAGGACGATCTCGTCATCGTCAATAGCTGCGCTGTCACCAATGAAGCCGTGCGCCAAACCCGCCAGGCGATCCGGCGCGCGCACCGCGCCAGACCCAAAGCCCGCATTCTTGTCACCGGATGTGCGGCGCAGACCGATTCCGCCATGTTCGCCGCCATGCCGGAGGTGGAGCGAGTCATCGGCAATCGCGAGAAATTCGATTCTGCGTCATTTGCGGCCAATGATCGTGCATTTCCTGAGAGCGAAGCGCCCTCTCCGGGCCCGTTCACTGACAATAATGCCGGGGGTTGGTTCTCCGGTATGGATGCCAAAGTTCAGGTGTCCGACATCATGGCGGTCCGCGAAACCGCACCGCATCTGGTCAGCGGCTTTGCCGATCACGCCCGCGCCTTTGTGGAGGTGCAGAATGGCTGCGACCATCGCTGCACATTCTGTATCATTCCTTATGGTCGCGGCAACAGCCGCTCCGTTCCCGCGGGCGCTGTGATCGACAAGATCAAGACGCTGGTGGATGCTGGCTATCGGGAAGTCGTGCTGACCGGCGTTGATGTCACGAGCTATGGCCCCGATCTTCCCGGCGAGCCGACGCTCGGCCTTCTGATCGAACGCATATTGAACAAGGTCCCGGACCTGCCGCGCCTGCGCCTCTCCTCCCTCGATTCTGTCGAGATCGACGATCGCATGTTCGCGCTCATCACCCAGCATGAACGAGTTATGCCGCACCTGCACCTCTCGCTGCAATCGGGCGACAACATGATCCTCAAGCGGATGAAGCGGCGCCACAGCCGCGAACAGGCAATCGCTCTTATCCAGCGGATCAAGGCGGCGCGCCCCGAAACAGCGATTGGCGCGGACATTATCGCGGGCTTTCCCACCGAGAGCGAGGAGATGTTCCAAAACAGCCTCCGCCTGGTCGAACAATGCGACATTGTCTATGGCCATATTTTCCCCTTTTCCCCACGCGAAGGCACTCCGGCCGCCCGCATGCCGCAGTTTGGCCGGGCTATCATCAAGGAACGCGCCGCCCACCTCCGCACGGCCTGCGAAACACGCAAGACAGCGTGGATGCAGTCCCTAGCAGGCTCCAGGCAAAGGGTGCTGATCGAGCGAGACGGCCTTTCCGGCCATGCCGAAAACTTCGCCCCCGTACGGTTCGACAATCCGCAAGTTCCGGGCGAAATTATGCAAGTGACCATTAGAGGGGTTGAGCAGGACCGCCTGATGGCCGAAGAGAAGCTATGAACGACAAAAGCTGGCACCAACGCCTGTTCGGCGGATTCCGTCGTACATCCGATCGCCTCAGCGAAAATCTGACCGGCATTTTTGCAAAGGCGGCGCTCGACGAGCAGACACTCGACGAGATCGAGGAAGCCCTCATAATGTCCGATCTCGGGCCCGCCATGGCTACGCGCATCCGCGACCGGCTGGCCGAAGGGCGCTTCAACAAGGAATTGACCGAAGAATATTTGCGCGCAATCGTCGCGGAGGAGATAACCAAGGTCCTGGAGCCCGTGGCCAAGCCGATGGAGATCGAAGCCTTCCCGCGCCCTCAGGTCATTTTGGTGATCGGCGTCAACGGATCGGGCAAGACAACGACCATCGCCAAGCTGGCGCATCTCTTCCAGGAACAGGATTATGGGGTGATGCTGGCGGCTGGCGACACGTTCCGCGCCGCGGCCATAGGACAGTTGAAGGTCTGGGCCGAACGGCTGGGCGTTCCGATCGTCACTGGCAAGGAAGGCGGGGACGCGGCGGGTATCGTCTATGAGGCAGTGAAGCAGGCGACCGCGACTGGGATCGACGTGCTGATCGTCGATACTGCCGGCCGCCTTCAGAACAAGCGCGAACTCATGGATGAGCTTGCGAAAATACGCCGGGTGCTCGGGCGACTTAATCCGGCTGCGCCGCACGACGTGGTGCTTGTTCTCGACGCTACCACCGGCCAGAACGCGCTATCACAAATCGAGGTTTTTCAGGAAATGGCCGGCGTGACAGGCCTTGTCATGACAAAGCTGGACGGCACGGCGCGCGGCGGCGTGCTGGTCGCCGCGGCGGACAAATACAAGCTTCCCATCCACGCCATCGGCATAGGAGAAACCATCGACGATCTTCGCCCGTTCGAACCCCAGGAACTCGCCAAGGCAATAGCAGGGACAGCTTATGACTGAAATCAAACAAGCGCCCCGCGCACAGCATGGCAATATGGGACTGCTGCTCGATTTCGGGCCGCTGCTTATATTCTTCCTCGCCTATAAATTCGTCGGCATTATAGCGGGCACTGCGGCGTTTATGGCGGCCATCGTCATCGCGGTCATCATATCGAAGGCAAAGCTCGGCAAGGTCTCGCCCATGCTCTGGCTTTCGGCCGTTCTGGTGGTCGGCTTTGGCAGTCTCACCATCTACTTCCACGATGAGCGGTTCATCCAGATCAAGCCGACAGTGATATACACCTTTTTTGCTCTGATGCTTTTCGGTGGGCTGGCTAAGAAAAAGCCCCTGCTCAAATATCTGTTGCAAGCAGCCTACGACGGCCTTTCGGACGAGGGCTGGCTGAAGCTGTCGCGTAACTGGGCGTTCTTTTTCGCCTTCATGGCGCTCCTCAATGAAGCGCTGCGCGCCTTCCTGCCATTCGACACATGGCTGACGCTGAAAGTCTGGGCGGTAACCGCCCTCTCCTTCCTGTTCGCGCTCGCTAATGTGCCGATGCTGCTGCGCCACGGCCTGAATATCGGGGAGAAGGTGGATAGTGAGGAAATCGGCGAAATAACGCCGCCCCAAGGGTAATCCGGCACCGTCTTTGCATCAAGCCAGTGAAAAGATGCCTGCACTCTCGCTATTGCTTATTCCCGATCGGCCAGTGGCATAACAACGAAAAAGGGCTGCACCTTTCGATGCAGCCCTTCTCCTGAAAATGCGGCAAATTCAGCCCTGCTGATCAGCCCGGCTCACGCCTTCACCATCCAGGTTCTGCGCCACGAATTCCCAATTGATCGCATTCTTCAATACGGTCTCGACATAATCGGGACGAGCGTTGCGGTAATCGATGTAATAGGCATGCTCCCACACATCCAGCGTCAGGAGCGGCTTCATGCCATCATACGCCACTGGCGTGTCGCCATCGTGAAGCGATGTGATGTCCAGCTTGCCGTCCTTGAGGACCAGCCAAGCCCATCCGCTGGCGAAATGGCCGACGGCCTCCGCCTTGAACTTCGCCAGGAAGTCATCGACCGAACCATAGCTTTCATTGATCATTTCAAGCAGCTTGCCAGTCGGGGCCTGCTTTTCAGGGCTGAGGCAAAGCCAATAGAAGCTGTGATTCCAAACCTGACCAACCTGGTTGAACAGACCTGCCTTGCCCTGTTCTTTCGCGGCTTTGATCGCCTGCGACAGGCTCGCGCCTTGGAGGCCTGCTTGCGGAATCAGTTCATTGGCCTTCGTCACATAGGCGTTATGGTGCTTGCCGTGGTGGTAGCTGAAAGTCTCCTCGGAGATGACATCGCCGAACGCGTTTTTCGCATAGGGGAGTTCGGGCAGTACGAAAGCCATGGAATTGCTCCTGTATATCCTAGAGTTGAACAGATGGCTGGGGAACGGCCCGAGCCGTAATTGGTTCAGTTTCTCCTAGCATTGCTACGTTCCTTGCGGAAGCGGAATATCATGCGAAACCTCATCCTTTCCGCCCATGTCGATCACTATGGACAGGCCCGAATGGACTGATCTGGATGAGCAAAGCTTATCAAAGCAGCCCATGCTTCCGCAAGCAATGGCGCAACTGATCGTAAGTCAATCCCAACGCTTTGGCGGTCGCGCGCTGGTTGAAACGATGCTGATCGAGCGCCGCCTTCAGAATCGCCACTTCATGCGCATCGACAGCGGAGCGGAAATCACGGACGTCATTAAGGAGACTCGGCTGTTCTTGTCGCGGAATAACGAACTGGGTTTCGTCAGATGTGCCGGTGGGCTTGTCCACGGTGGATCGAAGCGGCCCCCAAGGCGACTCAAACGGATCGAAAACAATATTGGCAACAGACATTTTCGGATTGTTCCAACGATAGACTCCGCGCTCCACCACGTTGCGCAGTTCGCGAACATTCCCGGGCCACTGATAAGCTTCCAGCGTAGCCATTGCGTTCTCCGCAAAGCCAGGCCATTTCGGCCAGCCCAATTCCGCAGCCATGCGCCGCCCGAAGTGATCGGCCAATACCCTCACATCGCCCTCCCGGTGGCGAAGCGGTGGCAGAGTGATAACCTCGAACGAAAGCCTGTCGAGCAAATCAGCGCGGAATCGTCCCGCTTTCACCGCTGCAGGCAGGTTTTCATTAGTCGCGCCGACGATTCGCACATCAACGCGGATCGGGCGGGATGAACCGATGCGTGTCACCTCCCCATATTCCACCACGCGCAGTAATCGCTCCTGCGCCGCTGCGCTTAGCGTTCCCAGCTCATCCAAAAAAAGCGTTCCGCCATCCGCCTCCTCGAATCGCCCTGCCCGTGCTCGCATGGCACCAGTGAACGCTCCCGCTTCATGACCAAATAGCTCTGTTTCGATCAGGGTGTCCGGCAATGCCGCGCAGTTCATGACAATCAGCGGGCCGCTCCAACGATAGCTCAGGCGGTGGATGCGTTCAGCAATCAGTTCCTTGCCCGTGCCTCGCTCTCCGACCACCAGCGCCGGACGATTTAACTCTGCGGCCCGGCCAGCGAGTTCTACCGTATCCAGAAAAGCAAGGGATTGGCCAACAAATTGCGTGTCCTTATCCATTGCTAATATATGGTATATTTTACCAATGTTTGGCAACACAAACATGCTGCTCTTCGTTCCGCGCACGAAAATTGTGTCGAATTTCGGACATTCCTCAATTTGGCACGCGCCATGCAAAGCAAAGGACAAGCCGCCACGACAAGGATGGCAGATCTTTGAAGGCCAGAATTTTGAGGGAGCAACGACGATGACCACTGCGTTCAAAAACCGCAAAACTTTTTCAGCCGCGATCTGCGCAGCGCTCCTCTTCGGGGCCACCATGATCCTGAGCTCCATAGGGCCAGCACGCGCCAGCAATGTGGTGGCGGCTGAATCGACGGCGACTCAACAGACTCTGACCGTCCGGCCCTATCTCGCCTGACAGGCCTTCGCCGGAATAGATCCATCACGCCACATCCTTGAAGATCAGGAGTTCATCAAATGGGTATTTTCTCCCGCACCCGCGACATCATCGCCGCCAATGTCACAGACCTGCTCGATAAGGCGGAAGATCCGGCCAAGATGATCCGCATGATCATCCTCGAGATGGAGGAGACATTGGTGGAGGTTCGCGCATCCGCTGCCCGCAATATTGCCGATCAGAAGGAGATGCGCCGCCATATCAGCAAGCTGGAAGCACTCCAGGAAAGCTGGTTGGAAAAGGCGCAGCTCGCCCTTTCGAAAGATCGGGAGGATTTGGCCAAGGCCGCATTGCTTGAAAAGCAAAAAGCAGCTGACATGGCCGACCAGATGAAGGTCGAGATCGCCACCCTTGATGAAGCGCTCAAAGCCAATGAAGAGGACATTAAAAAGTTGCAAGCGAAGCTGCTGGAAGCACGCGCTCGCCAGAACAGCATTGTGACGCGACTGCAAAGCGCCCATAATCGCCTCCGCGTTCGGGAACTGTATGCTGGCGAGAAGGTGCAGGACGCCTTCGCTCGCTTCGATTTGCTGGAACGTCGCGTGGATCTTGCCGAAGGGCGCGCTGACGCCATGAGCCTGGGCACGCAGCGGCGGACGCTGGAAGAAGAAATTGCCGATCTTGAATCAAATGACAAGGTTGAAGCCGAACTCGCCGCGATGAAGGCCGCGCAGCAGAAGAAGGATTGAATGCATGGAAGACGTTCTCGTCCCCATCATGGTCGTAGGCATGCTCTTCATCGGGCTGCCATGGCTGATCTTCCATTATGTCACGCGCTGGAAGACCGCTGCCACCCTCACCACAGATGACGAGCGCTTGCTCGACGATCTGCATGAAACCGCCCGCCGGCTTGATGATCGCCTCGCCACCATCGAGCGCATCATCGCCGCGGACAACCCGGACTGGCGCCCGATTCATCCAGTGTCGCAGTCCGATTATGATCTTGACCGGAGGAACTGACATGACCGCCAGCCGCACCAAATTCTACCTCGACAAGCAGAACGCCAAATGGATGGGCGTGTGCGCGGGTATTGCTGATTATACCGGCATTGACGTACTATGGGTTCGGATCGGGGCCGTGCTCATCACGCTCATGGGCGCTTTTCCGTGGACGGTGATTGCCTATTTTCTTGCTGCCTGGCTGGCTCAGCCAAAGCCTCTTGGGCTTTACACCAGCAAGGAAGATGAGAAATTCTGGCAGGGCGTCCGCTCCAATCCCACGCGCACTACACGCGATGTGCGTTCCAAATTCCGCGATATCGACCGCCGCCTGGCCGAGGTGGAAATGTATTATACCAGCCGGAACACCCGGTTAGCCGATGAGATTGATAGCCTGCGCTGATCGAATGCCGGAACACGCGTTCACCGCAAGGTTCCGGCATATTGGGAACGGCGACTGAATCCCGCTGGCGATCATCGGCATTTCCCCCAGATGGCCTTGCAAAAAATGTAAAGCCGCCAGCCGCTCTCCCGCGTTCAATCAGGGGAATGACAATGCAAGACTCCTATTTCCATATAGTCATGGCCATTTCCGCCATCATCGCCCTAAGCATCAACAGCATGACCGCCCTGCGTGGATGGCAGGGTTGGTTGGAACTCAGGAGAGCTGAACTGGAACGGCGTCCCGATGGCACTTCGGCCGCTACTAACGCCAGGATTGAGGTTGCGGATCTGAAGGAAAGGGTCCGCAGGCTGGAGGCGATCGCGGCGGGGGTTGATGTCTGAGCGCGACTGAGGCGCAGCCCGCTCATGGCATGCCAAATCCCTTCGACAAATCCGCCGTAAGTGATTATCTCGCCCTCATGAACGCGCTAACTGACCTTTTCGATGAATATGAATTCCTGGAGGCCGACGACCGCTACCGGCTGTTAATCGACCTGGGCAAGGGTCTGGAGCCTATGCCGGATGCGCTGAAAACCGACGCGACGCTCGTGCGCGGTTGTTCAGCGGCCGTCTGGGTCTATCCTACAGTCCGCGACGATGGCGCGCTGCACTTCCTGGCTGACAGTAATGCCGCGATCACCAAAGGGATCATCGCACTGGTGCTACTCACCGTTCAGGATCGCCAACCGACCGAAATCCTCACTACCGACATAGAGGATGCGCTGGCTCCATTCGACCTGCGAAATCAGCTCAGTTCTAACCGGACGCAGGGCATTCCCAATATGATCGCCCTCATTCGCGCGACAGCGGAGCGTTACGCGTGATGAATCTGGCCTGTTTCTAATGATGGACATGACGGCCCATCTTGTGAGGCCAGCATGTTGCTGATTGTCGGAACAATCCGCTTGCCTGCCGGGAATCTGCAGGATGCCCGTCCGGCCATGGCGCAGATGATTTCGGCCAGTCGTGCAGAGAATGGCTGCGAAGAATATTTCTACGCAGAAGATGTTCTTGATCCGGGACTCATTCACGTCCGGGAATTGTGGCACGATCAGGCAGCGCTGGATAGGCACTTTGCCTCCGAACATATCGCGACCTGGCGTGCGGCCTGGCTAAAGCTGGGAACTACCGATCGAGATTTGCGGCTTTATGAAGTGGGACAGCCTCGCTCGACCTGATGGAGGAGGTCAGCAGGCCTCAGCCCCAACGTTTCCAAAGGACCAGCAACAAGGAGCGAACCCGCAATGGAAACGATGCGAAGTCGAGCGATACACGTCGTGGGCAGTTGCCGCTGCGGCGGAATTCAGTTGGAGATCACAGCGGCACCACTGCTTACAATGGCTTGCCACTGCGTTGGCTGTCAAAAAATGACGGCCAGTGCGTTTTCCTTAAGCGCAGCCATTCCGACGCAGGGATTTCGCGTGACGAGCGGCGAGCCAGTAATTGGCGGATTGCACGGGACGGAGCGACATTATTTCTGTCCCTTTTGCTTGAGCTGGTTGTTTACGAAACCCGCAGGAATTGACGTCTTTGTCAACGTGCGTTCCACCATGCTCATGGAACAGGCCTGGGCCGAACCCTTCATAGAAACCTTCACGTCGGAGAAGCTGAACTGGGCCTCTACGCCAGCCCGACACAGCTATGCCGGGTTTCCTCCGCCTGATGCTTACGAGCGACTGATGGCAGAGTTCGCAGCACGAGATGTGCCATCAGCAACGAACCCCTAACCGTAACGGCCCAAGCAGATCACGAAAGTCTTTCGTAAGCCCAATGGCTCCAGGCGTGTCTCCTATTTTACACTACTGTCGCAAGCGGGAGCATAGCCGCCCGCTTGCGGCGGGAGAATTAATATACCCGCTTTTTCGGCTGGATATATTCGACTTCGTCCGTCAGCGTATAATCATGCACTGGCCGCGCATCCAGCGTCACCTTGCCGCCCTTGCCGCCCCAGCCCTCAAACCAGGAGATGGTGTGCTTCATCCAGTTCGCATCATCGCGTTCTGGATAATCCTCGTGCATGTGGGCGCCGCGGCTTTCCTTGCGGTTGATTGCGCCCTTGATCGTGCATTGGGCCTGACTGATCAGATTGTCGAGTTCGAGCGTTTCGACCAGATCTGTATTCCAGATCAGCGACTTGTCGGTAACATCTATATCCTGCATGCGGGCATAGACTTTATCCATTTTTTCGACGCCCTCAGCCATCAGCTCCTCGGTGCGGAACACGGCGCAATGCGCCTGCATCGTCTTTTGCATTTCCAGACGAATTTGAGCGGTCGGCGAACCGCCCTTCGCGTTACGGAAATGATCGAGGCGGGTCAGGGCCAGATCAGTTGCATCCTTGGGCAAGGGCTTATGCGCCGTACCTGGCTTGGTAATTTCCGCAATGCGATGCCCCGTGGCCCGGCCAAAGACGACCAGATCGATGAGAGAATTCGAACCAAGGCGATTCGCGCCATGAACAGAAACACAAGCCGCTTCACCGACAGCAAACAGGCCGGGCACGACTGCGTCCGGATTGCCGTCCCTCAGCGTCACGACTTCACCATGATAATTGGTTGGGATGCCGCCCATATTATAATGGACTGTCGGCACCACCGGCAACGGCTGCCGCGTCAAATCAACGCCTGCGAAAATCTTGCCCGTCTCCGTAATGCCCGGCAGACGCTCGGCAAGAATATTGGGGTCAATATGGTCCAGGTGAAGGTAAATATGATCCTTCTCCTTGCCCACGCCCCGACCTTCACGGATTTCCATCGCCATGGACCGTGAGACAACGTCCCGGCTGGCGAGATCCTTCGCCGATGGGGCATAGCGCTCCATAAAGCGCTCACCCTCGGAATTGGTGAGATATCCACCCTCCCCGCGCGCACCTTCTGTGATGAGCACGCCGGCGCCGTAAATCCCGGTCGGATGGAATTGCACGAATTCCATGTCCTGCAATGGCAGGCCAGCGCGCAGCACCATGCCGCCGCCGTCTCCAGTGCACGTATGCGCGGACGTCGCGGAGAAATAGCAGCGACCATAGCCGCCGGTTGCCAGAACGACATTATGTGCGCGGAAACGATGGATCGAACCGTCCTCCATGCAGAGCGCGATCACACCCCGGCATACGCCATCTTCCATGATGAGATCGAGCGCGAAATATTCGATGAAGAAATCGGCGTCGTATTTCAGGCTCTGCTGATAAAGCGTGTGCAGCATGGCGTGGCCGGTGCGGTCGGCAGCGGCGCAGGTGCGCTGCGCAGCCGGTCCCGCGCCCATATTTTGCATCATGCCGCCGAAGGGGCGTTGATAGATCTTGCCCTCTTCAGTCCGGCTGAACGGAACGCCCGCATGCTCCAGTTCATAAACAGCAGCAGGCGCTTCACGGCAGAGATATTCGATTGCGTCCTGATCACCCAGCCAGTCCGACCCCTTCACGGTGTCATACATGTGCCAGGTCCAGTGATCGGGTCCCATATTGCCCAGGCTGGCCGCGATGCCACCCTGTGCCGCGACCGTGTGGCTGCGCGTGGGAAAGACTTTGGTGATGCAGGCGGTCTTCAGGCCGCTTTCGGCAATCCCCATAGTCGCACGCAAGCCGGAGCCGCCCGCACCCACCACAATAGCATCATAGGTGTGATCGATGATTTTATATGCGTCTGACATCAGGCCACTGCCCCCGAAAATGCGATCTTTGCGACAGCGAAAATGCCAAGCGCGGCGCCGCCGATGGCGTAGAAGTTAAGAAGAAGAATGGCGCCAAACTTCAGCGCGTCATCGTGGACATAATCCTCGATCATGACCTGCAGCCCCAACCGAAAATGGTAGAAGACATTCGCCAGCATCAATATCATCGGCACCGCGACCAGCGGCTCAGCCAGCCAGGCCGTAACCTGCTCATACTCAAGGCCTGGCAACCGCAACAGGCTAATGATCAGCCAAAGGACCAGGATAAGGTTGCCAACAGCAGTAATCCGCTGATGCAGCCAATGGTGAGAGCCCGAACGCGCGGAGCCCAGACCGCGCACGCGGCCAAGTTCAGTACCAGTGCCCATCAGATGCTTCCCGAAAAGATGTAGAGCCAGACCGCAACGGTCGCGATTACCGAAATGAAGGGAATGGCGACGGACCAACTCTTGTTGGTCTTCAGCTCATAACCCGCGCCGGTGTCGAGCACGAAATGGCGCAGGCCCGAACAAAGATGCTGAAAAAACGCCCAGGTAAGGCCAATCATGACAATGTAGCCGGGGATGGATGTCGCGCAGCTAATGAACTGGTCATAAGCCGCCTTTCCGCTCGCAGCGGCCAGCAGCCACCAGACAATGCCTATCGCCCCAACGATCGCCATGCCGTCTCCGGTCACCCGATGAAGAATGGAGATCAGCATATGCGGTCCCCATTTCCATATGCTCAAATGCGGCGAAAGCGGGCGATTATGCGATTGCGCCATTGCTATATCCTGTTCTATCTCGAATCCCGGCCCGTTTAGCGCAATCTTCACAACATGCAAATGCCTGGAGCAATGCGAAGCCTACTGCCTGCGACGCCGATCCCATATAGCGGTAAAACCCCGATCGAACGACGCTAAGGGATGATTAACCATCCGTCGATATACCGGACGGTACAAGGCCAAATGACCTGAAACAGACGGAATTGGAAGGCGGCATATCATGACTCTCCGGATGAAATCCGATGTCACCATGCAGGAAAGACTAAAGGATTTTGATCCGGATGGAGCGCTGCGGCAACATGCGCGTGAGATATTCGAGCTTTTGAAAGAGGATATCCATCATCTGCCGGCTACCTTCTGGAATAATGTCCTGGAACGTTCCGGCTTGAAGTACCGGATGTCTCCTACGCAAATCGACGAAGCGATTCAGCGAAGCCAGGAATATGTCCGTGCAAAATATTCCAATTTTGGTGACGAATCCTGGGCCGACATAGCACGCGGCTACGCCCGATCTGCTCCGGAGTTGGGCATTTCTCTGCGTTGCCTTCTTGCCTGCCTTGCCACCGCGCACGAACAAACGATGGAGAAGATCTTCACCTGCTGCCCGGATGATCGGACACGAGCCTCTCGCCTGGCCGCTGCGGTCCTGCGTATGGCTGTCATAGAAGCCGAAATCATGTACTCGGCGCTTGCCGATGATCAGGCCGAGCAGGAATTGAAGGCGCGGCAGCACAACAGCGCCTTGTTCGAACAGAAAATCGTCAGCGAAGTAGATAGTGCATCGCGCGTAGGCGAAGGATTGCGAGAACAGGCGAAGGATGCATCCGCGGCAACCCGTGGCATGCTGGGCAAAGCATCCGAAGTAGCGGCCGCAGCCGAGCAATCGGCCCTCGCCATGCGGGAGGCGGCATTGACATCAGCCGGCCTTATCCGCGCGATAGAAGACGCCCGTACCGAAGTAGAAAGCGCTGCTGAAGTGGCCATGCGCGCCTCTAATCAGGCGGGGGACGCCGTTGCCATGTCCACCACCCTTTCCGAACATGCGCAGTCGATCGAATCCATTCTGAGCCTGATCCGTGACATTGCCGGGCAAACCAATCTTCTTGCGCTCAACGCAACCATTGAGGCTGCTCGCGCTGGCGATGCGGGACGCGGATTTGCGGTTGTCGCCCAGGAAGTAAAGAGCCTGGCCAATCAAACCGCGCGAGCCACAGATGACATCGCTTCGAAGATCAGCACTATTCAGTCCGCGACACAGCAATCTGTCGAAACCAATGAGCGCATCCGGGAAACAGTGAATGAAGTGCAGGCATCGGCCAACCGTATTCGCCAGGCCATGGACGCGCAGGCGCAGACCGTCACGATGATTACTGCGGCCGTCGACGAAACTGCTCTGGCCGCCGATTCCATGTCTGCCACTATTTCGGCCATCCGGCAGGATACTGACGTTGTCGCGTCCGAAATCGATGCTTTGGAGCGAGGCTTCAGCAGCGTCGAAGGCAAGCTCGCAACGCTGCGCGAGGCATCGGCAGAACTCAGCAGGCGAGTCGCCTGAGAGGAATTTGACATCGCGCCCTGCTCAGCTAATCCGGCTGAATGACAAAGGATCGAAAACAGCGCGGCCAGCATAGAAACGCCGAAAGCTGGAAACTCACCCTGCCGTGCACCAGGGAGGAGGCAGAAGCGCTAACGCTTGAATTCGAGCCGTTGGCGGAGATGGACTCGCCTCCCGTGCTGATGACCAGCGAGCCGGATGCACAGCGCCCCGATCAATGGCAGCTTGATGCCTATTTTGAAGGCAAACCCAATGCCGCCGCCATTCGGCAGGTTCGTGAACTGGTTCCCAGCGCGCAGAACGCACAAGCCGAGTTGGAGAAGCTACCCGATGAGGATTGGGTGACATTAAGCCAGCAAGGGCTTCAACCCGTCACAGCCGGGCGGTTCTTTGTCCATAATATGGCGGACGATCCCGTTCCGGCGCAAGCAAAGGCCTTTCTGATCGAAGCCGGTCAGGCCTTTGGGACAGGCCAGCATGAAACAACGGAGGGATGCCTGCTGATGCTTGACCGCATCAGGCGGTTGGGCCAGCGGCACGACAATATTTGCGACGTGGGCACCGGGACTGGCCTGCTCGCCTTCGCCGCGATGCATTTATGGCCGCATGCCTATTGCACCGCGTCGGACATCGATCCTGTTGCGATAGTGGTGTCCGCCGAGAATGCGCGGACCAACGCTGTCGCGCTGGGCAGGTCTCAGGGCAGATTGACGCTGGTCAGCGCAGCCGGAGCGGATCATCCCACCATCCAGCGGCGGGCGCCTTATGATCTTGTTATCGCCAATATTCTGGCAGGACCGCTGATCGAACTGGCGCCGTCCCTTTCCGCTGTCTTGGCGGAGGGTGGAACACTAATCCTTGCGGGATTGCTTGCGCCCCAGGCGGACCGGGTGCTTGCCGCTTATCGCGCCCAGGGCCTGCGCCTTGCTGACCGTATCGATAACGGCCAATGGCCCACCCTTCGGTTGCGCAAGCGCAATGTAATGGCGTGGAAACGGCCAAGAAGGATTGTGGCCGGACGCAATGGCGAAGCTCCCGGCTTCGGGAGTTGGTAAACGCCAATTGCCAGCCGTAGGGCAAAAGCATAGCCGATCCGCCTCGCGGCGCAACGCCCTTCTTTCCGCAACATCGACCGGCGGACCGGCGCCCGGTCAACGCTCAATCGTCGCGGGAAACCTTCTCCTGCCGTTCGTGCCGCTCCTGCGCTTCAACCGTCATTGTGGCAATGGGGCGGGCTTCCAGTCGTCCGAGCGAGATTGGCTCGCCGGTGACTTCGCAATAGCCATATTCGCCATCGTCAATCCGGCGCAACGCTGCGTCGATTTTCGCTATGAGCTTGCGCTGGCGATCGCGAGTACGAAGTTCGATTGACCAATCCGTTTCGCTGGAAGCGCGGTCATTAAGATCGGGTTCGCGAAGCGGCTCCTTCTGCAGAACGGCCAATGTGCCTTCCGCTTCGCTCAATATCTTCTTTTTCCAATTAAGCAGCAGTTGCCGAAAATACTCCAGTTGCCGCTCATTCATAAATTCTTCGTCCGGCGAGGGACGGTAATCATCCGGCAAGGAAAGATCCTCCTTTTCCAGGGAATCCATGTCTTCCGGCGAATTCACAACTGACGCCATAGGGCCTCCGCGACAACGTCTGGCGGTCGATCCCACCAGACGGGCTTTACCAGTCAGGGGCCTATAACCGTGCGTTGCGAGCGGCACAAGCACCTTCTGATACCGGCATGAACATCCTGAGACGGCGCCTTCATCATAGGACCGATGCCTTCTGCCCCTGGTCCAAAGACAAGTTCATGATTCCCCTATGTAAAGCGAACAGAGCCAAAAAGTCTTTCCTTTGGATAATCCGAACAGGACCATGTCCAGACCCAGGGCAAAGGCTCCATAACGCTCCAAAATGTGACGTTAACCATTTTTCGTAATAACTGGACTGCCAATTCGTTCAACTGTGTTGCGGAATCACGGTTAATCCCATTGCGGTTAATGGTTTCTTCTGCACTTTAGGATATCGGGTGCGTAACGGGCGGAACTTGATCTCCGCGGAGAACAAAAAGAGTATCGAAAATGTCAGTACGGATGGCCTTGGCTAAATTATGCGCTTGCGCTTGTGGCGGAGCGATCATCGGGGGAGGTGCTGTGCATATCGCCGAATCCCCCCGACCGGCGCATCTGACAAAGATCAAGAGCATAAAGCATGCTCCAAAGGAGCAAGCCGCCGAGCGAATCCGCCGCACCGTTACCACAACCGCCTGCGCGCCGGGGCTAGTGACGATCGCGACTCAGGCGGCTCCCATTCCCTTGCCTCCGGTGCAGCCCGCCATGCCTGCAGAATTTCCGGTCACCTCAAGCGGCGGCGGCGTACCCGTCGTGATCGGTGGCAGTGGCGGCTGGGGAGGCAGCGGCGGCTTCTTCGGTGGCTTTTTCGGCGGGGGAGGATCCGGCGGTGGCAGCGTGGTCGTGTCATCGACGACGAGCGGCGGCTCCACAAGCACCGGAGGAAGTTCGACCAGTACAGGCGGAAGCTCTACCAGTACCGGAGGAAGCTCTACCAGCACGGGAGGAAGTTCGACGAGCACCAGCAGCGGCGGCACGTCTTCTTCTTCGAGCAGTTCGTCCTCGTCCAGTTCATCTTCAAGCAGTTCGGGTGGCACTTCAAGTTTTGGCAATTCCAGCTCTTCTACATCCTCGTCAACCAGCAGCTCAACTTCCACCTCTTCCAGTTCCAGTTCCAGCAGCAGCGGTGGCACCACCAGCAGCAGTTCGACAGGCGGTACGCCTGTTCCCGCGCCGCCCATGATCCTGCTCTTCGGTGCGGCCGCCGCAGCGCTTGTCGCGCGGAAACGGTTGAGCTCGAAAGGCCCGGCCCAGTCGGACTGACCAGCCCGGTCCTTCAAAGCCCTTCGTTCATGCCTGCAATATTATTTTTTCGATGTCCGGAACTGTGTGACCGGTCAGATCCTTGCTGATTTCTCCCACCAGGCGCTCTTCGACCTCTTTATGATAATGCTTGCGTAATTCCCCAAGTGTCCGGGGTGGCGCGACCACGATCAGTTTGTCATATTCCTTTTTTAACGCGCGTTTCTTGAGTAGTTCCGCTGTGAGTGCAGCAAAGCGCGCCTGCTCCAGTTCATGGAAATCGGTTTCCTGAAACGCGCTGCGGTGGGAACCAACGCTGTTGGAGGCCCGCCCGGGTTGCGCAGTTCCCTGCTCTCGATCGGCGGGATTATCCTGAACCAATTCGCTCTGCAGTTCCAGCTTGGGATATTCAGCGCCTCCCTGATTGCGGAAGAGGAGCATCTTGTCTCCATCCGCCACGACAACATAAGTATCGTGAGCCAGTCTCATTTCGCATCTCCTTTTGGCCATCACAATGCAAACGAGCAGAGGCGCACCCGGTTGCCTTATGTATTTCCATAGAGCGCTTGCCAGCACCGCAATCTCGCTTAATAGGCTTGAACATGCATGATATCAGACTGATCCGGGAAGATCCGGCCGCGTTCGATGCGGCACTCGCCAAAAGAGGACTTGAGCCGCTAAGCGCGCAACTTCTGGCATTGGATGAGCAAAAGCGCGCAGTTTCGACGCAGGTCCAAACTTGCCAGGCGCGACGCAATGAGGCCAGCAAGCTTATCGGGCAAGCCATGGCCCAGAAAGACATGGAAAAGGCCGAAGCGTTGAAGGCTGAGGTCGCCGACCTCAAAGAACGCATGCCCGAACTGGAGACTCAGGACCGCGCAATCGGCGAGGAATTGCAGGCTATGCTGCTTGCCATTCCGAACTTGCCGGCCGAGGACGTGCCCATTGGCCCGGATGAGAGCGCAAACATCGAGCTTGCCCGCTGGGGCGAACCGCGCCGCTTCGATTTCAAACCGCAGGATCATGCCGATTTCGGACCCGCGCTGGGGCTGGACTTTGAAGCGGCTGCCGCCATGTCGGGGGCACGCTTTACTGCCCTGCGTGGGCAAATGGCCCGCCTGCATCGCGCGCTGGCGCAGTTCATGCTTGACCGGCAGACGGCGGAGAATGGCTATGAAGAGGTCAATCCGCCATTGCTGGTCCGCGATGAAAGCCTGATCGGCACTGGGCAGCTTCCCAAATTCGCGGACGATCTGTTCCGCACCACGGATGGGCGCTGGCTTATCCCGACGGCGGAGGTCAGCCTCACCAATCTGGTGCGCGAGCAGATTGTTGCGGACTTTTCGCTGCCCTTGCGATTTACGGCCCTCACCCCCTGTTTCCGTTCGGAAGCAGGATCGGCGGGGCGGGACACGCGGGGTTTTATCCGTCAGCATCAGTTCGAGAAGGTCGAACTTGTCACTATATGCCCGCCCGAGCAATCCGAAGCAGAGCACCAGAAAATGCTGGCCGCCGCGGAGGGGGTTTTGCAGGCGCTTAAGCTGCCCTACCGACGAATGCTGCTGTGCACCGGCGATATGGGCTTTGGCGCGCGCAAGACCTTTGACCTGGAAGTCTGGCTCCCAAGCCAGGAGACATATCGGGAAATAAGCAGCATCTCCAACTGCGGCGACTTTCAGGCCCGGCGCATGAACGCCCGCTACAGGCCGGAAGGGGAGAAGAATACGCGCTTCCTCCATACATTGAATGGCTCTGGCCTGGCGGTCGGACGCACGCTGGTGGCCGTGCTGGAAAATTATCAGCAGGCGGATGGCAGCGTGGCCGTCCCTGAAGCTCTGGCTCCCTATATGGGCGGGCTCACGAAGTTGACGCCCAGATAATCGTTGCCGCTCAGGCGATTGGCTTTACCTTAGGATTGAAGATGCGCATTCTCCTCACCAATGATGACGGCGTTCATGCGCCCGGCTTGGAAGTTCTGGAAACAATCGCCCGTACCTTGTCGGACGACATCTGGATCGTTGCGCCGTCGGAGGAGCAATCAGGCGCAGGGCATAGCCTCACCCTCTCCCGCCCAGTGCGTATTCGCGAACACGGTAAACAGCATTATAGCGTCACCGGCACGCCCACTGACGCAGTCCTTATGGCTGTTGGCAAGCTGATGAAGGATACACCCCCCGATCTTATCCTATCCGGGGTAAACCGGGGCGCGAACATCGCCGAGGATGTCACATATTCCGGCACCGTTTCCGCCGCAATGGAAGGAACGTTGGCAGGATTCCGTTCGATTGCGCTAAGTCAAGCATACGCGCGGGAAGGCATGGCTGACGCCGTGCCCTTCGCCTGCGCAGAGGCTTGGGGGGAGAAAGTTTTGCGCCCGCTGCTGGACTTGCCGATGATGCCGCGCACTTTGCTCAACATCAATTTCCCCTCCGTAGAACCAAATGCTGTGGGGGGTATCAAAACGGTCCGTCAGGGCTTCCATGACTATGGTCGCTCCAGCATAATAGAGGGCACTGACCCTCGCGGCTTTCCTTATTACTGGTTTGGGCTTGGCAGCGGAATCCATACACCGGATCACGGAACCGATTTGGAGGCCGCGGCTGACAATTACATCACCGTAACCCCGCTGCATCTCGACCTGACCCATTATGAAAGCCTGGACATGGTCCGCGCCGCCTTTGCCGATTAAACAGCCAAGGCAGGAAAATGGCTGAACATCAGGCCGGGGGAAAGCATTAATGCAGCGACCTATTCAGAACCTGCGTTGCATGTCGGCACTGGTGATATGCTCTGCGCTCAGTGCCTGCATTCCGACTGTCCGGTCGCCCGTAAGCAACATCCCTCAGAGCGCCGCACCGCCGCCCCGCCTACCTGTCGATCTTGTTACCCAAATGGAGCCCGAGCCGGTTTGGAACGCACGTCAGGTCGTACCGAACGCCCGCACCATTCCGGAAAGCAGCTATATTGTTAGTCCGGGGGACACGCTGCGCGGAGTGGGTAACAGCACCGGCGCTGGCTCGGAAATCCTTGCAAAAGCCAATGGGCTTCAGCCGCCTTATGTCATCTATCCCGGCCAAAGGCTGCGGGTGCCCGGTGGGCGTTATCATCTGGTTTCCGACGGTGAAACGGGCATTGCCATTGCCCGCGCCTATAGCATCCCCTGGGGTGATGTCGTTGATCTCAATGGTCTGGAGGAACCCTTCATCCTTCGCCGGGGGCAGCGGCTGCTGCTTCCATCAGAGCCCGGCAGGGATCATGCGCAAACGCTGGAAGAACGCGCCGCCGCCTTCCGAATCGATATCGACGATATCCTGACCGGCAGCCAGCCCGCACTCAAGGAGGGCGAAGGAACGGCCACGGCCTCAGCCGCTCCCAAGCCCCTGCCCTCCACCGCAGCCATCAGCGAACCTGCTGTGTTTTCGGGCGAATTTTCCTGGCCGCTCAAAGGCTCCATACTGACGTCCTTCGGCCCAGGCGTCGGCGGACAACGCAATGAAGGCATCGATATAAAGGCCCCCAAGGGTACGCCGATCCTCGCCGCAGCAGATGGCGTAGTCGCTTATGCAGGCGATGAAATAAAACTGTTCGGCGGCCTGGTGCTCATCACCCATGGCAGCGGTTGGGTGACTGCCTATGGACATGCGGACTCGCTTAACGTGGTGCGGGGGCAAAAGGTGAAGAAAGGCCAAGTAATTGGGCTGTCGGGCGCCAGCGGATATGTGTCTGAACCCAAGCTGCACTTTGAAATCCGCAGGGACAGGAAACCTGTCGATCCGCTCTTGTATTTACCAAAGCGCATATGAGAATCGACAAATCGCCCCGCGGTCCTGTTACATCCTTTCTCCGCCGCCGCGCGGCGCTTTCCGCTTTGGCGGATATAGGCTGGCGCGTTGTCCTCGTGATCGCATTGATGGGCATTGTCCTGCTCGTTCACTGGTTTGAACGAGACAGCCTTTACGATGGTGTGGATGGCGAGATCAGCTTCATCGACATTCTTTATTTCACAACAGTGACCATCACGACCGTCGGATATGGCGATATAGTTCCGGTAACGCCCACAACCCGGCTTTTCGAAGCCATCATTGTGACGCCAATCCGCATCTTCGTCTGGCTGATCTTCCTGGGAACAGCCTATCATTTCGTCATCAGAAATACATATGACAGGTGGCGCATGGCCCGTATTCAAAAGACACTGCAAAATCATATCGTTGTCGCTGGCTTCGGTACCAGCGGGTCGGAAGCGGTTCATGAACTGATTGCACGGGGCACACCTGCTGAACGGATCGTCGTCATTGATCCCGACGATGAGGCAGGGCAGCAGGCCGAAGCGCTGGGATGCAACGTCCTGTGTGGCGATGCGACTCGGGACAAGACACTCGATGCCGTGAAGGTCAGCCACGCGAACGCCCTCATCATTTCGGCGGGACGGGACGACACCTCTATTTTGATTACGCTCACGGCCCGTCATTTGGCCCCGGACCTGCCGATCAGCGTTTCGGTGCGCAATGAGGATAATGAAATCCCCGCGCGGCAGGCCGGGGCGACAACAGTCATCAACCCGGTGAGCTTCGCTGGCCTCTTGCTTGCGGGCTCCTGTCATGGGCTTCATATCAGCGATTATCTGGCAGACCTCGCCTCAGCGCATGGCCGCGTGAAGCTTCACGAACGGGCAACAATTCCGGCGGAATGTGGCAAGCCCCTTTCGGCGATTACGACGGGCCTTGGCGTTCGCATTTATCGGAATGGCCAGCCGGTCGGCTTCTGGGAAGAGGGCGCACACGTGTTACAAGCCGGCGACATCATCGTGGAGATTCTGGAGTCGGTAGAATCCGAATCGTCCTAGCCCAGCAAAACAGGTGACAATCGGCTTCATCATCCCTATTTCGCGCCGATGGTCACTACCCTACCCTCATCCCCGAAAGTCGGCATGGTTTCGCTCGGCTGCCCCAAGGCGCTGGTCGATAGCGAGCGTATCCTGACAAAATTGCGATCCGATGGCTATGATTTGTCAGCCAGCTATGAGGATGCCGACGTCGTTCTCGTCAACACCTGCGGATTCCTCGACTCCGCGAAGGAAGAATCGCTGGAGGCCATAGGCGAAGCGATGGCCGAAAACGGCCGCGTCATCGTGACCGGATGCATGGGCAAGGAAGCAGAAGCGATCCGTGCACGCTTTCCCGGCGTGTTAGCTGTTACCGGCGCTCATCAATATGAGGCGGTGGTCAACGCGGTACATGAAGCATCACCGCCTATTCCAAACGCCTTTGTCGATCTTGTGCCTGAGGGCGGCCTGAAACTCACACCGCGGCATTACAGCTACATCAAGATTTCGGAGGGCTGCAACCATCGCTGCGCCTTCTGCATCATTCCTTCATTGCGCGGCGATCTCGTCAGCCGCCGACCCGATGCGATCTTGCGCGAAGCCGAAAAGCTCGTTGCGGCCGGAACGAAGGAACTGCTGGTCATCAGCCAGGACACGTCGGCCTATGGCGTCGATATCAAGCATCAGCCGCGCGAATGGAAAAAGCGGCAGGTACGTGCGCATATGACCGACCTTGCGCGCGAATTGGGAAGCCTCGGCGCGTGGGTTCGCCTGCACTATGTCTATCCTTATCCGCATGTGAATGACGTCATTCCGTTGATGGCCGAAGGGCTGATTACACCTTATCTGGACATTCCATTCCAGCATGCCGCCCCCTCTGTCCTGAAGGCCATGAAACGCCCGGCCAATGAAGCGAAAGTGTTGGAGCGGATTCGGAACTGGCGCGAAATATGTCCTGACATTGCGATCCGTTCCAGCTTTGTCGTCGGCTTCCCGGGCGAGACAGAGGCGGATTTCCAATATCTTCTCGATTGGCTGGATGAAGCGCAACTCGACCGCGTTGGAGCCTTCCGCTTCGAACCTGTCGAGGGCGCAGCGGCAAATGCCCTGCCCGACGCGGTTCCCGAAGAAATCAAGGAAGAGCGCTATCAGCGAATCATGGAAAAAACGGCCGCGATCAGCGCCGCCAAGCTTCAGGCAAAAATTGGCCGTACGCTGCCCGTGATTATCGACGCGGCAGACGATGAGGGCGGTGCGACCGGTCGATCACAAGCAGACGCACCAGAAATCGACGGCGAAGTACACCTGCGCGATGCGCATGGGCTGAAAGCAGGCGACATTGTGAACGTTCAGGTCGAGGACGCCGATGAGCATGATCTTTTCGGCGTACAGGTCTGACGAAAGAGGAACACAAGCTCCTGTCATTGCGACACCAAATCTGATTGTAAGTCTCAGGACTCGAACCGACGCGAAGCCTGTTCATCGAACAGGCGCTGCGCCGCTAGATTCGATTCGCATGTCTCTCCAACGAGAAAGGACGGGGCGATAGTCAGGCGTCGACCTTGGCTTCCGTGCATCGGTCATGGATAGCCTGGCGAAAAATCTCGCCGGTCATCGCTCTGCCCGCATTGGGCCAGCCTTCGGCAATCAACACGCGTTCAATTTCGAATGCCGTATCAAATCGCCCGCTGTCCGCCAGCATAAAGGCCCGTTCCCGCACAGCTTGATCGGCTTTATTGACAGTCAAATTCATCAGGCTCTCCTTCTGGACGCTTACGGTCCATCAACGCTTGAATACGCGGAAATTTCCTTTCTATCGGACTGAAATCAGGAATTCCACGTGGTCCATTGTTGTAATAGGGTGGACAGCATGACTGATTATTCCGCCCTCCTGAAGCCCGACCAGGGCCAGGCCGCCCACTCCCTCCACCTGATAGACAGCAAGAGATTCGAAGATTGGCTGAAAACCCAGCCAGAGCGGTGCCGGGCCGCCCTCTCGGCGCAGAAATTCATAGGCAAAGGATTGGACTTCGCGATCTTGCCTGGAGAAAATCCCGATGACTGGGCTGCTGTGCTGGGCGTCGCGAATGTGGAGAACCTCTCAAGCTGGTGCCTCGCCAAGGCAGCAGAGGCATTGCCCGAAGGCACCTACCGGGTTGAGGATATACAGCCCGGTTCCGCCATGCTGGGATGGCTGACTGCTCAATACCGCTTCGACCGTTATCGCGATCTGAATGGCAGCGCCGGGCCGCGTATCCTGCTTGTCGAGGACGTGAAGCGAATTGACGAAACGGTCCGTTTGGCTGAGGCAACAGCGCTGGTCCGCGACCTTGTCAACACGCCCACTGCCGATATGGGCCCGCCTGATCTGCAAACGGCTGCCGAAAGAATGGCAAAGGAATTCGGTGCCAAAGTCGCTGTCGTTCACGGCGACGCATTGCAGGACGGCTATCCTATGGTTCATGCCGTCGGACGAGCAGCCGACAAGGCCTTTGCCCCGCGTCTCATAGAGATGAAATGGGGCGACCCCAAAAACCCCAGGATCGCAATCATAGGCAAAGGCGTTTGCTTCGACAGCGGAGGCCTTGATATCAAGCCGTCCAGCGGCATGCGATTGATGAAGAAGGACATGGGCGGCGCGGCGCACGCACTGGCGCTCGCCCGGCTGATTATGGGCGCGCGATTGCCAGTGCAGTTGCACCTTCTCATTCCGGCGGTTGAAAATGCCATCAGCGGCAATGCCTTCCGCCCCGGCGATGTATTGAAAAGCCGCAAGGGACTAACGGTGGAAATCGGCAATACGGATGCGGAAGGCCGCCTGATACTGGCGGACGCGCTGACCCGCGCGAGTGAGGAAGATCCGGAACTGATCCTGGATTTTGCAACTCTCACCGGCGCGGCACGCGTAGCGCTTGGACCAGACCTTCCCGCCCTATTCGCCAATGACGATGCCCTGGCGGACGCGCTGTGCGAAGCTGGCGGCAACGTCGACGATCCGATCTGGCGTCTGCCGCTGTGGGCACCTTATGCCGAGATGTTGAAATCCGATATCGCCGATCTCAACAATAGTGCCGAGGGCGGATTCGCTGGCGCCACCACGGCAGCGCTCTTCCTGGAGAAGTTCGTGGCCGATGGCGTTAAATGGGCGCACTTCGACACTTTCGCCTGGCGTCCATCCGCCAAGCCGGGACGTCCGAAAGGCGGAGAGGCGCTGGGCCTGCGCGCCGTCTGGCAAATGCTGCTGCAACGATATGGTGGTCTTAACCCGTAATCCGCCGATTCAATCGGTAGGTAAGGGAATTTCCAGCCTTTATTGCCTTTTTTGAACTCCGTTTCGCAACCGGGTTACAACTGGTGCGTTACGACTTCATGAACAAGCATAGTGCCACAGCCGATTTGCACGAAGCGGCTCCGTTGACCGGGCTGGCCCTGAGCAACTGGATGAGGACGCTTGTTGACTATGTGCGGTCGGGAGAGCCCGATCTCACCAATCGCCAAATGGCCTTGATGATGATTGTGTATATCTTGCCCGGCCCTCATACTGTAAGGGGTCTGGCGGACAAACTCAACGTTTCAAAGCCCGTCATTACTCGCGCCTTGAACAAGCTGGGTGCTCTCGGCTATCTGCGCCGGGAGCGGGATGATGCGGATCGCCGCAACATCTTTGTTACCAGGACGTCGAAAGGGGCCCATTTTCTTGACGGATTTGAACGTTTCATCGCAGAACACAGCGATGAACATTGGGGTAAAGAGCGGGTCACAAGCTGACGCAGGACGGAATCGCTTCACATTGACCGGGCGTTCAGTAGCGCTGGACCGGCGGGTTAACGCCATTCGCGGCGATTTGGCGGATGTCGCGTTGGCCGGACGCTATTTCGCGCCCCATTATTCCTGCCCCCAGACATTTTCGCTTACTGCGCCGCGAGTGGCCATTCGGTCGAAAGCCCATATGTCCTCAACGGCCATATCCGAATTGCTGCACGGAGAGATGTTCCAAGCGATAGACATCGCTGGCGGTTGGGCATGGGGCTATTGCGTGCATGACCATTATGTCGGCTATATTCCCGTGGACACGCTGGGCAAACCTGTTCTCTCGACGCACCTCGTTACTGCCGCCGCAGCACTGGTCTTCGCAGAACCCAATATCAAATCGCCCGCAAAAGCACGCTTTCCCATGGGCAGCCGCGTTTCGGGAGAAGTGGAAGGCGCGTTTCTGAAGTGCCCTGAGGGTTTCATTCATCTGCGCCACCTTTCTCCTGTAGACGCGGTACAGGACGATCCTGTTGCGATCGCCGAAAGGCTGACTGGCACGCCTTATTTATGGGGCGGGCGCAGCAGCGACGGCCTGGACTGCTCTGGGATGGTCCAACTTTGCTTCTCCCTTTGCGGAATCGCCCTGCCCCGCGACACCGATCAGCAAATGACGGCACGGGGCAAGGATATCCCTGCTGGCGAATCCTTACGAAGAGGGGATATTATTTTCTTCCCCGGCCATGTTGGTCTGATGACTGACCATGAGAACATCGTCCATGCCAATGCTTTCTGGATGCAGGTCATAACCGAGCCACTGGCTGATGTAATATCACGTTTGGCGGGCGATCATGCGCAACCTGTGCTTGCGCGCAAAAGGATTATGACATGACCACGCACGTTTTCATTGATGGCGCAGCTGGCACCACGGGCATCGAAATTCGGGATCGGCTCGTCGGACGCGATGAATTGTCGCTTATCACCTTGTCCGAAGCGGATCGGAAAGACGCCGCTGCGCGCAAGGCCGCGCTTAACGACGCTGATGTGGTGATTCTTTGCCTGCCTGATGACGCCGCGCGGGAAGCAGTGTCGCTTGTGGCAAATGATCGGACAAAAATCATTGATGCCTCGACGGCTCACCGCGTCGCGACGGGATGGACCTATGGCTTCCCGGAATTGGAGCCGGGGCTACGTCAGCAGCTATCGAGCGCCCGCTTTGTGTCCAATCCGGGCTGCTATCCCACGGGCTTTCTGGCGCTTGTCCGTCCACTGATCCGCGGGGGTTTGATCCCTGCCGATTGGCCGCTGACCGCTAATGCCGTATCGGGCTATTCCGGCGGCGGGAAAGCCATGATCGCAGCGTTCGAAGATCCTGATGCGCCTGAATCGGCGGACACAGCCTTGCGCGCTTATGGGCTTGATCTGGCGCACAAGCATGTGCCGGAAATGCAGAAGCATTCAGGCGCAAAATACGCGCCGCTCTTCACCCCCGCCGTAGCTCGCGTCTATCGCGGCATGCTGGTGGAGGTGCCTTTGCAGCTTTGCGCCATGTCCAATGCGCCATCGCTGGAAGCCATACGCGACACGCTTGCTTTCGCTTACGAGGGATCGAAGCAGATCCACGTCGCGGACAAGGCGAGTTGCGAAGCATTGGGCCGGATGGAAATCGAGCAGGTCGGCGCAACCGATCGGCTGGACATCTTCGTTTTCGGCAATGAACGGACGGGCCAGGCGCGATTGATTGCGGCACTGGACAACCTTGGCAAAGGCGCGGCAGGTGCGGCGGTTCAGAACCTCAACATTCTTGCTGGATTGGACGAAATGGCTGGCCTGCGCCTTTAAGGCGGCGTGCCCCCATTTAGTGAATCGTGCCGACAACCTCGTCGATGGATAGCCAGATAATCAGCCGTTCGATCTGCCGCCAATGGCAGAAGTGGATGTGATTGCCCACGTCCCTGCTGCGATCCGCGAGCGCCGCGGCTTGAAATCCCGCGTCGTCACCGAAACGGGTGATCAACTCCTGTGCATCTTCAAAGCTTTTTCGGCTCGATAGATATGGCACCAGCACGCGTTGCTCCCGCAATCAGTTGAACAGTCGGGAGGTTCTATTCAATGGGCATGCCAATATCGACGAAGTTAGTGCTACTGCCGCATGCGATGGTCAACGGAAGGTTATCCAAATGCCACTTCGGGACAATGTTCCCATATCGGTACGTCTGGCGTCCCATCGCGAAGCATGGCAGAGAAGGTGCATGACAGAAAAACAGCCTCAAGCCCGGCAAGGTGCGGGTGCCTTCATTGCACTTTTGACCATAACGGGCGCAATCGCCGGAGGTTTAGCGGGTCAGCCGACCATCGGGCTGCTCGCGGGACTGGGGGCAGGAATCGTCGTCGCCATTGTCATGTGGTTGCGAGATCGTTCCAAATAAATGCGGCTGACCTTGAACGCCGATGCGCAACGGCATAGTTAGGGCGCCATGCTCAAGCACATCTTTCTTTTCATTCTTATTTGCCTTGCCATTGCCGCGGGCGCCTTCTTTTACCTGTCGCGGGGGGATACGGCTCGCCTGTCGGTGGCAGAGCTTTCCGGCCGCGAACCTCAACTCACTGCACCACGCAAGGAATTTATCCCTACCGCAAATATCGCAAAGGCGGTTGGCTGGAAGGCGAATGAAAAGCCTGTTGCACCGAAGGGGCTGATGGTCGAGCGCTTTGCCGACGGTCTAGCCCACCCCCGATCCATGCTCCGCCTGGGCAATGGCGATATACTCGTTGCCGAAACCGGTAGCCCCAAGCGGGAGGTCGGTGGCATTACCGGCATTGTCATGAATTTCCTGATGGGCAAAGCCGGTGCTGATGCGCCCTCGCCCAACCGCATCATTCTGTTGCGGGACAGCAATCGCGATGGCAAGGCGGATGAGCGGCATGTTCTTCTGGAGGGACTCAATTCCCCTTATGGCATGGCGTTGGTGGGGGACACACTCTATGTCGCCAACACAGATGCGCTGATGGCCTTCCCCTACAAACTCGGCGAAACTCGCATCAACGCCAAAGGGCGGAAGATCCTTGCCCTGCCCAGCCAAGCGCCTAATTTTCACTGGACCCGTAATCTGATCGCCAGCCCCGACGGTTCGCTTCTCTATGTCGCGGTTGGATCGGCCAGCAACATCGCCGAATATGGTCTGGACAAGGAAGAAAACCGCGCCGACATCTTGGAGGTCAATCCCAAGACGGGCAGCTATCGCATATTCGCCAGCGGCATGCGTAATCCGGTGGGCATGGCATGGGAGCCCCATAGCGGAGAGCTTTGGGCTGTGGTCAATGAGCGGGATATGCTGGGCAGCGATCTAGTGCCAGATTATCTGACACGGGTCGAATTCGGCGCTTTCTATGGCTGGCCGTGGAATTACTGGGGCGGCTATGAAGACAAACGCGTTGAGCCGGGACGTCCTGACCTGCGCGAATACACGCATCGGCCCGATTACGGCTTAGGCGCCCACACCGCTGCACTGGGTTTGACCTTTGCTGAGGGCGCCACACTGGGTGAACCGTTCACGAACGGCGCCTTTATCGGCCTGCACGGAAGCTGGAACCGCAAGCCGCTCGCGGGCTACAAGGTCGTATTCGTCAAATTTAATGAGAAGGGTCATCCCCAAGGCCTCCCCATTGATCTGCTTACCGGCTTTCTGACCAAGGAAGATGAAGCTCGGGGCCGTCCGGTGGATGTGCTGATAGACAATGCCGGGGCATTGCTGGTCAGTGATGACGTGGGTGGTGTGATCTGGCGGGTCAGCAATCCCAAGGCCGCCGCCGCGAAATAGGCCGCTCTTGCATGTAAGGAACGCGCCTGTTCAACATCAGCGGCCTTATCTATGGATAGCTCACCGTTTTCGGCCGTCCCTCGGGAATAGGAATATATTCGTCCGCATCGCCGGGAATTCTGGCGAAGCGCCCCGCTTTCCAGTCGTCGCGTGCAGCCATGATTCGGTCCTTGCTGGACGAAACGAAGTTCCACCACACATGACGTGGGGTGGCAAAGGCCTCACCCCCGCACAGCATGACCCGCGCGCCATCAACGCTCCGGAGCGTGGCACGAAGGCCGGGACGCAGCACATAAAGCGTCATGGGCCGAAGCGCCATATTGTCCAGCGCCGCGTCTCCGCCCGCCAGATATACCGCGCGCTCGTCAGCGTCCGCATCGATGGGTGCAGCCCCTCCGGGTTGCAGGCTGATGTCCGCATAAATGGTGTTCGCATGGGTCGTCACAGGCGCGCTTTGCCCCCAAAGCCGTCCCATGATCACGCGCGCACGAGCGTGATGTCCCTCTATCACCGGCAGCGCGTCCTCCGGCACATGCTCGAAGGCCGGGTCCATCTCCTCGCGACCGTCGGGCAGCGCCAGCCACGTCTGGATGGCGGAGAGCTTGGATGCTTTTGTTCGATCCTCGTCCGGTGAGCGTTCGCTATGAACGATGCCACTTCCCGCCGTCATCAGATTGACAGCGCCAGGTTCAATGAGTTGGCAGGAGCCTAATGAGTCGCGGTGCAGGAAGCTGCCTTCGAACATATAGGTCACCGTGGCCAGGTTGATATGCGGATGCGGCCGCACATCGATGCCCTGCCCCGGCGCAAGCTTTGCCGGTCCAGCCTGATCAAAGAATATGAAGGGTCCCACCATCGTCCGCTCCTTCGCCGGTAGCGAACGGTGCACGCGGAAATCACCCAGATCATGGGTGGAAGGGGTGATCGCCTGTATGACGGGGGCTTCGCTCATTCGCCATCCAGTTCCGGATAATAGCGGAAAATGCCCTCCTCATTAAAGGGGAGCCGTAGGCTGCTCGTCAGATAATCACGCAATTCCGGCAAATCCTGCACCTGCATATGCACCTTCATCAGTCTGGGATAATCGCGAGCAATCGTCCCCATGCGTTGGGGGAACGCGTAGCGCAGCCCCTCGACAAGCTGGAACAAGGACAGGTCGGCATAGGTCCAGCGGCCCTCCGCCAGCCAGTCACCTTCATCAGCCGCCAGGGCACGTTCGAAATAGGCCATATATTTCGGGATGCGCATGTCACGGAAATGCGCGGCGGCCTGTTTTGCTGCTTCCTTCTGATCTTCATAAAACAATGCCGTCGACACCGGATGATGAACGTCATGCGCCTCTTCGACCATGTCAGCGATGGTCAACTGCACCTGGTTCAGCCAGTAGCGAGTCCGCATACGCCAGGGATCGAACCCGTGCCGTTCGGAGAGATACATCAGTATATTGGCCGTCTGCGCAATGACCGCGCTGTTCACGCGGAGATAAGGCGGCGCGAAGGCCGGCATGTCCGCATGCCTCTTCATGTCGTCGATCAGCGCCTGAGCACCCTCTTCCCGTGCGCAGTCGCGGTACTCAATTCTTAAGGCCTCCATCGTCAGGCGGACAAATTCCCCTCGCCCCGGAATGTCCGGCCAATACCAGAAATCATATACCACCGGCATCTCTCCCGCATTTCAGGACCTGATCAGTTTTCGCCCGGAGCCGTTGCCTTTATAGCGAGCGCATGCACCTTGTCGGACAACACTTCAGCCAGCGCCTTGTTCACCATGCGCTGGCGATTGACGCGGCTTTGGCCAACGAAGGCCTCCGCAACGATCTCCACCGTGAAATGGCTTTCGCCTGACCCATCATCCCCCATATGCCCGCTGTGCTTGGCGCTGTCGTTGATAACGGCAAGGTGCACGGGCGACAGGGCGGATTGCAGCCTTTGTTCAATTTCGGAGGCTACGGGGCCTTTCGGTAACTGGGTCATTGTTCCTATATACCCCTTTCGATTCATCTTTAATCGCGTTTTATCGCGCATGGGATTATTTTGGCTAGCGATCCATCCGAAACACGACAAAGGCACGGCCGCTTCCATGGACGCGTGGAAGGGCGGCAGACGCCTTGTGCCATTGCCGGTTGCGAAAAATACGGGGAATTCCGCGCACCGCCGGAAGGTGTACGGGGTACGTCCGATCGGCCAGGCGCATGGCGCTGGCTCTGCCTTGACCATGTGCGTGAATTCAACAAGGGATATAATTACTTCTCCGGAATGACTACCGATGAAATTCAAGAGGCGCAGCGGCCTTATGCCGGATGGGAACGGGAAACGCGCGCTTTTTCTTCTAACGCGACCTCTCCACCGCCGCGCTGGCAAGACTTTACCGATCCGATCGATGCCATCGGTGCGCGGTTTCAGGAAAGGATGCGGGAAGCGCGGGCGCGCCAGGATGGGAAACCGCTTTCCGACGATGATCGAAAGGCATTGCGCACGCTTGGCCTCAACACCGACGCGGACCGAAAGATACTTCGTGCGCGTTATGCGGAACTGGTGCGGAAATATCATCCGGATCGCAATGGCGGAGATCGCAGTCATGAGAAGGCATTGCAGGACGTGATTTCTGCTTATACCCAATTGCGGAAGGCACCTGCGTTTGCCTAATTCCTGGATGCTGCTTGCCTTGGGCGAAGGCGAAGGATTAAGGCACTCCGCTATGCACGCTGGCTATGCCAGACACGAACGGCTTTCTTCGATTACGACTTTGGACAAGGCAAGAACATGACCGATATCCCCAATGCCCAGCCCGACACGCGCTCCGAAACACTGATGGATGCGCCCGACAAGGTCGTGAACGCCCGGCAGGCATTCGGGGTCGACATCGATCTGGAAATCCCCGCCTTTTCGCAAGCGGACGAGCGCGTACCCGATATCGATCCTGCCTATGTGTTTGATCCGGACACCACGCTCGCGATCCTGGCGGGCTTTGCACATAATCGCCGCGTCATGGTGCAGGGCTATCACGGCACCGGCAAGTCCACGCACATCGAGCAAGTGGCGGCACGCCTTAACTGGCCATGCATCCGCATCAATCTCGATGCGCATATCAGCCGTATCGATCTGGTCGGCAGGGACGCCATCGTCCTGAAAGACGGACAGCAGGTAACGGAGTTCAAGGAAGGCCTTCTTCCCTGGGCGCTTCAGCATCCTGTCGCGCTGGTCTTTGACGAATATGATGCGGGCCGTCCCGATGTGATGTTCGTTATCCAGCGCGTACTGGAAACAGACGGGAAGATGACGCTCCTCGATCAGAACCGCGTCATCCGTCCAAATCGCTGGTTCCGCATGTTCGCAACATCGAACACGATTGGCCTGGGTGATACGACCGGCCTCTATCATGGTACGCAGCAGATCAACCAGGGGCAGATGGACCGCTGGAATCTGGTTGTTACGCTGAACTATCTCCCCGCCGCGACTGAGGCGCAGATCGTCCTCGCCAAATCGGGCGAATATGATCATGCGGATGGAAAGAAAACCGTCGAAAACATGATCAAGGTCGCCGATCTTACCCGCCGGGGCTTCGTCAATGGCGACATTTCCACCGTCATGAGCCCCCGCACAGTGATAAGCTGGGCGCAAAATGCGCTCATCTTCAACAGCGTCGGCTTTGCCTTTCGCCTTTCCTTCCTCAACAAATGCGACGAGGCGGAACGCACATTGGTGGCTGAATATTATCAGCGGGTCTTTGGCGAGGATCTACCCGAGAGTATTGTGGGGCGGGCCGCATGATGTCCCATTTCGGCGTTTCTGCTGAACGATAACATGACGGAACGCTCACCCCTTGATGAATTCAAGGCCGTGCTTGGCGGCACGGCACGCGCCATTGCAGCCGATCCGGAGGCGGAGCTGGCATTCACTTCCGATGCGCCGCATGCGGCCGGGAAGCATATCAAGGTGCCGATGCCGGGCCGCAATTTGCCACCCGAACAGGTGGCGGAAGCGCGCGGCTTCGCGGATAGCTTTGCACTGAAACTGCGGCACCATAACGCGGCCATACATGCGAGAGGGGCGCCGTCGGAGCCAGTTGCCCGCGCGGTCTATGACGCCGTTGAGCAGGCGCGCGTTGAAGCTATCGGGTCGCGGCAGATGCTAGGCGTTGCCGCCAACCTCAATGAAGCGCTTATCCTGAAGATGCGCTCCGATCCTATCAGCCGTGCCCGTGGCCGCAATGAAGTGCCGCTGTCCACGGCCATCGGCCTGATGGTGCGCGAACGGCTGACCGGACAGGCTCCGCCCGAAGCGGCGCGTGCGGGCGTCGATCTTGTTCGTCAATGGATCGAAGACAAGGCTGGCGCTGATCTCGATTCGCTGGGCCTTGCGCTCGACGATCAACAGACATTTCAAAAGCTCAGCGCCGCTCTGCTCGAGCATCTCGATCTTGTGGATGCCGATGCCCCACCTGAACAGAGTGACGAGGACGGCTCCCAGGACGAGAACGAAGAAGGTGAGGACGAGCAAGAAGGCGACGAGGATCAGGACAGCAAGGGCGAAGGCGATCAGTCCGTCGACACGCGCCAGCAGCAGGATAAAGGCGACGGCGAAGACAGCGACTCTGAATATAGTGAGGAGGAATTCGACTCCGAAGGTGACAAGGACCCGGCCGACTTAGGTGAAGAGGGCATGATGCCTGTCCGCCCGAACCGCCCACCCGCCGATCTGACACCGCAGTTCGATTATAACATCTGGTCGACCACCTATGACGAAATCGTCGCGGCGGAGGATCTCTGCGACGAGGACGAACTGAATCGCCTGCGCGGCTTTCTGGACCAACAGCTCACGCACATGCAAGGGGCAGTGACCAAGCTCGCCAATCGTCTGCAGCGGCGGCTGATGGCGCAGCAGTCCCGCTCCTGGGATTTCGATCAGGAAGAAGGTTTGCTCGATTCGGCCCGGCTTGCCCGGGTAGTGGTAAACCCCACTCATAGCCTTTCCTACAAGAGCGAGCGCGATACGGAATTCCGTGACACGGTGGTCACGCTGCTGATCGATAATTCCGGTTCCATGCGCGGCCGGCCCATCAGCATCGCCGCCATCAGTGCCGACATATTGGCGCGCACCCTGGAACGCTGTGGCGTCAAGACAGAAATACTCGGTTTCACGACACGCGCCTGGAAAGGGGGACAGTCGCGGGAAGACTGGCTGGCCGCAGGCCGCCCGCCCCATCCTGGCCGGCTGAATGACCTGCGCCATATCATCTACAAGAAGGCTGACGAACCCTGGCGTCGGGCGCGACGCAATCTCGGCCTGATGATGCGCGAAGGGCTGCTCAAGGAAAACATCGATGGCGAGGCGCTCCTCTGGGCGCATAACCGCCTAATCAGCCGGACCGAGGATCGCCGCATAATGATGGTCATCAGTGACGGCGCGCCAGTCGACGATTCCACCCTGTCCGTTAACAGCGGCACCTATCTGGAGCGTCATTTGCGGCAGGTTATCGAATGGATCGAAAACCGCTCTCCCGTGCAACTCGTCGCCATTGGCATCGGCCATGATGTCACGCGCTATTATCGGCGCGCGGTGACGATCATGGACGCCGAACAGCTTGGCGGGACCATGGTGGAGCAGTTGGCCGGCCTTTTTGACGAAGATTGAACTGCCGCCCGGTATGCGGTGTTGATTTTCGCTGTCTTTCTACTCAAGGACTGACAGGATGACTGACACCGCCCCCCTCCGCCTGTTCAACAGCCTCACGCGCCAGATTGAAACGTTCGCGCCCATTACGCCCGGCCGTGTGCGCGTCTATAGCTGCGGACCGACGGTTTATAATTATGCTCATCTTGGCAACCTGCGCGCCTATGTCTTCACTGACACCTTGCGCCGGACGCTGATGTGGAAGGGTTACGATGTCACCCATATCATCAACATCACCGATGTTGGCCATCTGACGTCCGATGCCGACGCGGGCGATGACAAGATGGAGGCAGCTGCCCGCGCGCAGGCCAAGAGTATCTGGGACATCGCAGCGCATTATACCGAGGCCTTCAAGCAGAATATCGCTGACCTCAACATCATCGAACCTACAAAATGGTCGGTCGCCACGGACCATATCGGCGAGATGATCGATTATGCCAAACGCATTGCACCCGAGCATTGCTATCAACTCGACAGCGGCCTCTATTTCGATAGCACCACCGTTCCGAATTATGGCGCACTGGCGGGGGCCCGAGACGATGCGGGCAATGCACGCATTGATCCGGTGGAAGGCAAGCGCCATCCGAGTGACTTTGCCATTTGGCGCGCCAGCCCTCCGGGCGAGCAGCGGCAGATGGAATGGGACTCCCCCTGGGGCAAAGGCGCGCCCGGCTGGCATCTGGAATGCTCAGTCATGAGCATGAAATATCTGGGTGAACAATTTGATATTCACACGGGCGGCATCGACCATCGTGAAATCCATCATCCCAATGAGATTGCGCAAAATCAGGCCTTTACCGGCACGTCCTGCACGGGCGCGAACTGGTGGATGCACAACAATTTCCTTGTGGACCGTGGCGGCAAGATGTCGAAGTCAAAGGGCGGTTTCACAACGCTTTTCTCGCTCATTGATCGGGGCGTTCACCCCCTTGCCTATCGCCTGCTATGCCTTTCCGCCCATTATCGCAGCGAACTGGAGTTCAGCCCGGATAATCTGATGGCCGCGCTTACGCGCCTAAAGCGTATGGTGATGGCGGTTGAGGGACTAAAAAGCCGCTCTGAAGGAACGGAATGGCAGTCGAATGACAGGGATAGCCTGATTGCCAACTTGCCACCCAAGCTGCAACCTCTCCTCGATCAATTCGACGCCGCACTGTCCGATGATCTGATGGTTCCACGCGCGCTTCCCCTCATAGAGGAAGCGCTGTCGATGAAGAAAGTGGCAGTCGAAGACAAGCTGCGGTTAACTGCCGCCATGGACATGGCATTGGGCCTCAATCTCATGACCATCACCCGCGCCGATCTGCGTGTTCGTCCCAAGGATGCTTCCATCATCGAGGAAGAAATCGAGTCCGAACTTGACCGTCGACAGTCCGCGCGCGCAGAAAAGGACTTCGCCACGTCCGACGCGATCCGTGAAGCATTGGCAGCGAAGGGAGTGGAGGTCATGGACGGCGATCCCTTGCGCTGGGAATGGGCTATCCCGCTCTGACTCAGTCTGGGCGCGAAAGGAGGATTGGCGGTGTCTGCTCCCCTGAAAATTGTAGCTCCCTCGATCATGCGGCAGTTTGTGGAGCCGCTGCTTCCGGAAGGTCTGGCGCTTTCCTGGTTCAATGATCCGAACGAAGCCATCGCCATGGTGCGCGATGCCGAGGTCGGCTGGCTCGATCAATTTTCCTGGAATGATTCAGCCGATGCGATTTTTGCCGGCGAGAAGCTGAAATGGGTGAATACCATCCTGGCCGGGCTCGACATGGTGCCGATTGATTATGTGCGGCAGAAAGGCATCATCATCACCAATGGCCGTGGTCTGAGCTCCGCTGCAGTGGCAGACTATGCCGTCATGGGCATACTCAATCTGGCCAAGGGCTTTGCGGATATCGTCAGGGCGCATGATCGTCGGGAGTGGCTGACCCAGTCGCCGGGCACCGCCGAACTGGAAGGCTCAAGTGCGCTCATTATCGGCTATGGGGAGATAGGTGGGGCCATCGGTACGCGATTGAAGGCCATGAATGTTCAGGTCACCGGCGTGCGCCGCCTGGCCGATCATGCCGACAGCATCATTGGGGCAGACGAATGGCGGGCACGGCTGAAGGAATTCGATTGGGTGGTACTGACCGCACCAGCCACTGATGACACACGCTATATGCTCGGCGCGCCTGAACTGGCCGCGATGAAATCAGGTGCCCGCCTTGTAAACGTTGCGCGCGGAAGCCTCATTGATCAGGATGCACTTATTGCCGCGCTTGTCAGTGGTTCCCTTGCGGGGGCTTTTCTGGACGTAACCATGCCGGAGCCGCTGTCGAAAGACGACCCGCTCTGGAGCGCTCCCAATATCCTTATCAGCATGCATATGTCCGGCCGAAGCCAAAGCGGCATATCACGCAAGGGGGCTGAACGTTTTGTGGAAAATCTGCGGCGTTATATTTCGGGTCAGCCAATGATCTCAGTGGTGGACCTCTCCAAAGGCTATTAGGCGAATTCTATCATCGAAAGCTTTCACTTTCGCCCAAGCCTCGCTTGGCCTAGGGAAAGAATCATCCGCTCCCCCGACACTTGCCAAAAACCGGCCAAGCGCTCATAGGCGAGCGGATATATTCTTGAAGGAGTGCATGACGTGGCGGCGAACTGGACGCCTGATAGCTGGCGGAGCCATGAAGGGCTGCAAATGCCCGTTTACCGGGACGCGGAGGCGCTTGCCGCCGCCGAACAGCAGCTTGGCAGCTATCCTCCGCTCGTTTTTGCAGGCGAAGCGCGCAATCTGAAGGCCGAGCTGGCTGAGGTCGTCTCTGGCAAGTCGTTCCTGCTGCAGGGCGGCGATTGCGCCGAATCCTTCGCGGAGTTCCATCCCAACAACATCCGCGACACGTTTCGCGTCATCCTTCAAATGGCGGTGGTGCTGACCTATGCGTCGAAGCTTCCCATCGTGAAGGTGGGTCGTATGGCCGGGCAATTCGCGAAGCCGCGCTCCGCCGCAACGGAAGAGATCGGCGGCAAGGAACTGCCTAGCTATCGCGGCGACATCATCAACGACATCGCTTTCGATGAGGCAGGGCGTGAGCCCGATCCGCAGCGCATGGTCCGCGCCTACAATCAGGCAGCGGCCACGCTCAACCTGCTACGCGCTTTTTCGCAGGGTGGTTATGCCAATCTGCATCAGGTTCATGCATGGACGCTGGACTTCATGGGCCGCAGTCCCTGGGCCAAGAAGTTCGGCGAAATGGCCGATCATATCGGCAACGCCCTTGATTTCATGGCAGCATGCGGGATCAATCCGGACACCGTGCCACAGCTAAAGGCCACCAGCTTCTACACGAGTCATGAGGCGCTGCTTCTCCCTTATGAGGAAGCGCTCACGCGGCAGGATTCATTGACGGGCCAATGGTACGACACCAGCGCGCATATGCTGTGGATCGGCGACCGCACCCGTTTCGAAGGGTCTGCCCATGTCGAATATCTGCGCGGTATTGGCAATCCCATAGGCATGAAATGTGGTCCCAGCCTGGAGCCCGATGCGCTGCTGCGCATGCTTGACCTGCTCAATCCCGGTCGGGAGCCGGGACGCATGACGCTCATCACGCGCTATGGACATGATAAGATCGAAGCGGGCTTGCCCAGGCTCGTCCGCGCCGTTCAGCGCGAAGGCCATCCGGTCATCTGGTCCTGCGACCCGATGCATGGCAATGTCATCAAGGCTGGCAATGGCTACAAGACGCGCCCCTTCGATCGCATTCTGGCCGAAGTGCGCGGTTTCTTCGCTGTGCACCGCGCCGAGGGCAGTTTTGCTGGCGGCATCCATGCTGAAATGACTGGCCAGAACGTTACGGAATGCACAGGCGGCGCAATCGCCATCACTGATGAGGGATTGGCCGACCGCTACCATACGCATTGCGATCCGCGCCTGAATGCGGCGCAGTCGCTTGAACTGGCGTTCCTGTTGGCTGAAATGCTGAACGATGAACTGGCAGAACGGCGGAAATCAGCGGCATAATTAATCGCCATCCCCAACAACGGGGATGGCGATTGTCACCTCCCCACCTTCAGCCTTCATCTTCCAGACTCAACAGGGTCGCGTTGCCGCCCGCCGAAGTGGTATCGGTGGATGTCACTCGCTCGACGCAAAAGCGCGGCAGGTAATGGGGTCCGCCCGCCTTCGGCCCGGTGCCTGACAGCCCTTCGCCACCAAAAGGCTGCGATCCGACGACCGCGCCGATCATAGATCGGTTGACATAGAGATTGCCGATGGCTGCCAAACTCTCCACGCTTGCTCCCGCCCGGGCGATGCGGCTGTGAAGCCCCATAGTCAGGCCAAATCGCTTTGCGTTCACTCGCTCGACGGTTTCGATCAGCGTCCCGGCCTTCCACATTGCCACATGGATGATCGGACCGAACCATTCAGCATCAAGTTCTTCCATATCGTCCAGCCGAATGACGGTCGGGGGCACGAACAGCCCCCTGACAGGCACATCGACCGTTTTGACAATGCGCCTGCTCATGCGCTCGCGATAGGCCATCAGCTTGTCATAAGCGGCCTGATCAATCACCGGACCTACGTCAGTTTTCGCTTCTCCGGGATCGCCCACGATCAACGTCTCCATGGCGCCCGAAAGCATTTCCAGCGTCCGTTCCGCAATCTCTTCCTGTAGCAACAGCAGCCGAAGCGCCGAACAACGCTGTCCCGCAGACTGAAAACCCGAAATGATGATGTCGCGCACCACTTGTTCGGGGAGCGCTGTTGAATCCACGATCATCGCGTTGATCCCGCCGGTCTCTGCGATCAACGGCACGATAGGACGATCATCGTCCGCCACCAAGTTTCGCGCGATTGCCTTGGCCGATGGCACCGAACCAGTGAAAGCGATACCCGCGACGCGAACGTCGCCCACAAGCGCCTCTCCCACGTCCGCGCCCCCAATGGCGAGTTGGAGAACATTCGGCGGCACCCCAGCCTCATGAGCGAGCCTGACGGCTAATGCCGCGATCTTCGGCGTCTGCGGCGCGGGTTTGGCAATGACGCAGTTACCGGCAACCAGCGCCGCGACAATTTGTCCGGTGAAGATCGCCAGCGGGAAGTTCCAGGGCGAGATACAGCACCACACGCCCCGCCCGTTCATGCGCAGCACGTTGCGTTCGCCTGTCGGTCCGGGGAGTTCAATGGGATTGAGGTCTGTCCGCGCCCGGGCCGCATAGTAACGGCAGAAATCCACAGCTTCCCGTACCTCTGCCAGAGCGTCAGGGATCGTTTTTTGGGCTTCCTGTACCGCAACGGCCATCAGTTCAGTGCGATGCGCCTCATATAAATCAGCAAGCCGGTCCAGACAGCCGGCACGTGTCTCGACTGGCCGCCCTGACCAGTCAGGAAAGGCTGCCACCGCGCGTTCGACAGCTGCTTCCCCATTGTCCGGAGCAGGCATTTCCACGGCAACCTCGGCACGCACCTTAGCCTGCACGATAGCCAATATGTCGCGATCATCCAGATCCATCCCTGCGCTGTTCAGCCGCTCCGGCTGAAACAGGTCGCGCGGCAACGGAATGGAGGGATGCGGCGTCCCTCCAATGGCCTCTATCCGTTCGACGGGATCGGCCAAAAGATCCGCGTCGCTCTTGTCTGTATCAGCAAGCTGATGCACGAAACTGCTGTTGGCGCCATTTTCCAGCAGGCGACGGACGAGATAAGCCAACAGATCGCGATGGCCGCCAACGGGCGCATAAGTACGGCAACGATAACCCTCCTCCTGCACCAGACGCTCGTGCAGTCCCTCGCCCATGCCATGCAGCCGTTGAAATTCGAAGTCGCGGTTCTTTCCTGCCCAGGTCATTATGGTTGCCACAGTTAATGCGTTGTGGCTCGCAAACGCAGGAAAAATATAGGAATATTGCAGCAAATCGCGGGCGCAGGCGAGATAGGACACATCCGTCGCCGCCTTGCGTGTGAAGAGCGGATAATCGCTTAATCCTCGCTCCTGCGTATATTTGATCTCGCTATCCCAATAGGCTCCCTTGACAAGACGGATGCTCATCCGCTTTCCCGTTTCGCGGCCCAGCGCGTTAGCCCAGCCGCAAACAGCCCGCGCGCGTTTCGAATAGGCCTGCACCGCCATGCCCAGACCCTCCCAACCGGACAGTTTTGGACTGCGTGCCACCGTTTCGATGATGTCGAGGCTCAGCATCAGCCGCTGCGATTCCTCGGCATCGACCGTAAGGGCCACGTTCCGTTTCGCCGCCTCCACAGCCAACGCCTCCAGCCTTTCAGAAAGCGCCGGCACGCAGCGGAAAGATTGCGATGCTTCGTAGCGTGGATGCAGCGCTGACAGCTTTACGGAGATGCTGTGCCCTGCTTCACCCTCCCGTCCCACGGCCTGAATCGCTTCCCGATAAGCAGCATAATAGTGTTCCGCATCGTCAAAGGTCCGGGCCGCTTCGCCCAGCATATCAAAGCTGGCCTTGAACCCGTTGTTTTTTGGTGACCTCATTCGCTCTATGGCTTCTTCAATGGTCCGCCCCATGACGAAAACTTCGCCCATCAGGCGCATGGCTGCGCCAACGCCGATCCGGACAAAGGGCTCACCCGTTCGGTTGATGAGGCGTCGCAGCACAGTGGAACCCTGCTCGTCTTCCACCATTGCACGGCCGATGAGGAGACCCCAGGTGGCGCTGTTCACCAGTAGGCTATTCGATTTTCCACTGTGGGCTCGCCAGTCCCCTTCTCCGATCTTATCGGAAATAAGCTGGTCGGCAGTTTCGGGATCTGGCACCCGCAGGAACGCCTCAGCCAGCGAGAGGAGCGCCATTCCTTCGGAACTGCTCATGCCATATTCCTGGAGGAACTGGTTAACCCAGCCTTTCTCCTGCGCGGCCCGCAATCCAGCCAGCAAGCCGAGAGCCTGCTGAACGACACTTTCCCGTTCCGGAATTGAAAGCCGCGCCCGTGCAATAAGGGACGACAACACTTCCGGCTCGGCTTTACGATGATCGAGCGACAGGCGCTGGCGAAAATCCTTCAGGGATGCGTCAGCGGACGGGAATGTGACGGGAGAATTCTGCGGGGACATAAAGCTCCTTCGGGAAACCATAACCCTCGCATACGCGCTTGGCTCCTCTCAGTAGGAGAGGACTCGACCGCGTGCAGCTATTCCGCTGCTTCCTCCAGGCCCGGCTCCTCCCACACAAGCACTGGCTTGCGCGCTGCCAATGTCTCATCAAGCCGACGCCGCGGCGCAAAATGTGGCGCTGTCCGCAATGCCGGATCGCCCTCTTTTGCACGTTCCGCAACGCTGCGAAGGGCCATGATGAACTGATCCATCGCCGCCTTGCTCTCGGTCTCGGTCGGTTCAATCAGCATGGCCCCATGAACCACGAGCGGAAAGTACATCGTCATGGGGTGGAAACCCTCGTCGATCAGCCCCTTGGCCACGTCCAATGTGGTGAAACCCTCCGCGAAGCCCTTGTCGCTCAAAAGCGCCTCATGCATGCACGGGCCAGTGGCCCCGAAGGGGGCATCCAGCACGTCTTCCAGGCTGCGCAAGATATAATTGGCATTCAACACCGCGTCGCCGCTCACTTGGCGCAGGCCATCGGCACCGTGGCTCAAAATATAAGCGAGCGCACGGGTAAACATGCCCATTTGACCATGAAAGGCAACCATTCGGCCGAAACTGGCGGCATGGTGCTCATCTGCCGTTTCCTCTTCGACGAGCCGATAGCCGTCGTCGCTTTTTTCAACGAAGGGCAGAGGCGCAAAGGGCGCAAGCGCCGCGCTGAATACCACTGGCCCGCTGCCTGGCCCGCCGCCGCCGTGGGGAGTGGAAAAAGTCTTGTGTAAATTGATATGCATGGCGTCGATGCCCAGATCGCCGGGGCGCACCCGCCCTACGATGGCATTGAAATTCGCGCCGTCACAATACACAAAAGCACCTGCTTTATGAACGGCATCGGCGATATACTTCATGTCGCGTTCGAAGAGGCCACAGGTGTTGGGATTGGTGATCATCACTGCCGCAACGTCCGGACCCAGCCGGGCTTTCAGCGCCTGAAGATCCACCCGGCCATCGGCATTCGCGGGAATGTCTTCCACCCTATACCCACAGAAGGCGGCTGTGGCCGGATTGGTCCCATGCGCGCTCTCAGGAACCAGAACGACGGAGCGCATGTCTCCGCGCGCCTCCAGCGCTGAGCGGATAGCAAGTAAGCCACATAGTTCCCCATGCGCGCCGGCCTTCGGGCTCATGGCGACAGCCGCCATGCCAGTAAGCGTCTTCAGCCACTTCGCCAGTTCATCAATAACTGCCAGCGCCCCTTGCACGGTCGCAACCGGTTGCAGAGGATGGATATCGGCAAAGCCAGGAAAGCGGGCCACTTTCTCATTGAGGCGAGGATTATGCTTCATGGTGCAGGACCCAAGCGGGAAGAGCCCCAGATCGATCGCATAATTCTGGCGACTGAGCCGCGTATAATGACGCACCGTCTCCTGCTCCGACAGACCCGGCAATCCAATGGATTGATTCCTTTCGAGTCCTCCTAGACGCGATGCCCCCTTGGGCGCGGGCGGAAAATCGACACCGGTTGTCTCACTTGAGCCGATTTCGAAAATGAGCGCTTCTTCCAGCATCAGGGCGCGGTTCCCTGTAACGGTCGCCCCAGGGGCGCTTTCCGATATGTCGGGGCGCGTCGGGCGGCCTTCCTTGAGCATGCTCATGCCAATATCTCCCTCAGCCCCTGCGCCAGCGCGTCCACGTCCTCGCTGGTCGTGGTTTCCGTAACGGCGATGACAAGACCGTTCCTGATGTCGGGCGCCTCCGGGTAAAGGCGGCCCAGTGACACGCCGCCTAAAATGTTCCGATCAGCCAGTTCGCGCACCACTAATCTCGCATCGCTATCAAGAACAAGCGTGAACTCATTGAAAAAACCATGGTTTAGTAACCTTACGCCAGGTAGTTCCGATAGTCGTTCTGCCGCATCGACGGCCACGGCGTGGTTAAGCCTGGCCAACTCACGCAAGCCCTTTTCGCCCAGCAAAGTCATGTGAATGGAAAAAGCGAGAGCGCAAAGACCGCTATTGGTACAGATGTTCGATGTCGCCTTTTCACGTCGGATATGCTGTTCGCGGGTTGAGAGCGTCAGGACGAAACCGCGCTTGCCCTCGGCGTCCAAAGTCTGCCCGCACAAGCGTCCGGGCATCTGGCGAACATATTTGTGCTTCGTGGCGAAAAGACCCAGATAAGGTCCTCCAAACTGCAGCCCCACACCGATGGATTGTCCTTCCCCCACCACGATGTCAGCGCCCATTTCGCCCGGAGCAGTGATGGCACCTAAAGCCACTGGTTCTGTCACAACGGCGACCAGCAAGGCTCCAACTTCATGAGCCTTAGCTGCAATGGCATTCAAGTCCTTGATACGGCCCAATATATCCGGATACTGAACCACGACGCAGCTTGTATCCTTGTCAATCCCATCCATCAGAGAGGGAAAGTCAGTCTCGCTTTCAAAGCGCGGCGTTTGATAGACCAGGTCGTCGCCGGTGAAGCGCGCCATCGTCTTTGCAACAGACACATAATGGGGATGCAGGCCTGACGAGAGAATGGCCTTGGATCGCTTGGTGATCCGGCGCGCCATGACGATCGCCTCCCAGCAGGCAGTCGATCCATCGTACATGCTGGCGTTGGCCACATCGCAGCCAAAAAGCCGGGCCACCTGCGTCTGAAATTCAAACAGCATCTGCAGCGTGCCCTGCGCAATCTCCGGCTGATAAGGGGTATAGGCGGTAAGGAACTCGCCACGCTGAATCAAATGATCGACGCTGGCGGGCACATGGTGCCGATACGCGCCCGCTCCCAGGAAGAACGGCACATCGCTGGCCGCCATGTTCCTGCGTGCCAAGGCCGCCATCTGCCGCTCAACCGACATCTCGCTGGCGTGATCCGGCAGTCCGGCGATTTTTCCCGAAAGCCGCGCCGCTTCCGGCACGTCAGCAAACAGCTCTTCAATGGACGATGCGCCGATGCGGCGGAGCATTTCGGTGCGGTCGTTATCAGTCAGCGGTAAGTAGCGCATATATTGTCCAATTCGTCATTCCGCATGACGGAAAGCGTGAGAAAGTCCCTGCCTTTGCAGGATGGCGTCAACTCACTGTTCTGCCACGAACTTGTTATAGGCGGCTTCATTCATAAGGCCGTCCAGTTCGGACGCATCAGCCAGGCGCAGGCGAAAAAACCAGCCGTCCTCCTCCGCATCGCTGTTGACGAGCGCAGGCTCATCTTCCAGCGCGCTGTTCACTTCAACGACTTCGCCGGAAATCGGCGCATAGACATCCGAAGCGGCTTTCACGGATTCGACGACAGCCGCATCATCGCCTTTTTCGAACACCACACCTTCTGCGGGTAGTTCCACAAAGACAATGTCGCCCAACTGGCCTTGCGCATAATCCGTAATGCCGACAGTTGCGATGTCCCCCTCGACGTCGATCCATTCATGTTCATCTGTGAAATAGCGGCTCATTTTTGGGCTCCTTGACGATGATAACGGTGCGGTACGAATGGCATTGGAGTGACGGTTGCCGCAAGACGCTTGCCCCGCACTTCGATTTCGACCTTCGTGCCGGGTTCGGCCAGCGCCGCATGAACATAGGCCATGGCGATAGGCGCGCTGAGGCTGGGGCCGAAGCCTCCGGAGGTCACGGTGCCAACTTCCTCGCCGTCGTGAAAAATCTTCGCACCTTCGCGGGCTGGCATGCGTCCTTCCAGTGAAAGGCCTACCCGCTTTACCGGCGCTCCTTCGGTCAGCAGCGCTAATATGCGTGTGGCTCCCGGAAAACCGCCCTCACTGCGACGCCGCTTGGAAATGGCGAATCCAAGGCCGGCTGTGGCGGGATCAGTATTTTCATCCAGGTCATGACCGTAAAGCGGCAATCCCGCCTCCAATCGCAGGCTATCACGCGCACCAAGACCGATCGGCTTTACCTCTTCGAGGGCGCACAGTTCATCGGCAAAAGCCGTGATGGCTTCGGCAGGCAGGCTGATTTCAAAGCCATCTTCACCAGTGTATCCTGATCGGCTGATCCACAAATCATGGTCACGCCAGCGGAAAGATCCCGCCTGCATGAATACAAGATCGTCAACGCCCGCAACAAGCCGTGAGAGGGCTTGAATGGCCTTGGGGCCTTGCAGCGCCAATAGGGCCTGCTCGTCCATGTGATTGATGGTGATTTCGTCAGGCAGATGTTCGCGCAGATAAGCGATGTCGTCATATTTGGTCGCGCCGTTCACGACGATGTAAATTCCATCAGAGCGCCGCGTGACCATCAGATCGTCCAATATGCCCCCATCGCCATCAAGAAGCAGCGAATAGCGCATGCGTCCGTCTTTCAGGCCGATGATATCTCCGGGAAGCAGGGCTTCGAGCGCTTTGTCGGCATCCTCGCCAGAGAAAAGAAGTTGCCCCATATGACTGACATCGAACAGACCCGCATGCTCGCGGGTCCAGAGATGCTCGGCCATGATGCCTTCATATTGAATAGGCATCACATAGCCCGCAAAGCTCACCATGCGCGCGCCGCGTTCACGGTGCCATGCATCGAGCGGCAGCCGTGCATCGATCGCTTCAATTTCGGTTTGGCTATCGTCTGTGTCGCTCATTCCGCTCGCTTTCATTAGAGGAGATCGAGAAAGGATGCCGAAATCGGCGCCTTTCTCCATCACCCCCTCTGTCACGAAACCTGAGAGCTTTGACCGGCGGGGCGTCTCTTCCTTCGCACGGCTTACACCTTCGGTGGGACGGATTTCTCCGCCCGCTTTCCAGAGTGCCTCCTGACAATGCGGTCCTTTGGCCTGAGAGTTTCCGGGGCGGTTGCTCCTTCGGCGTCCCCTCCCCCGTTACCGGATGAAGCGGAACTCTCCCGCATCGCCATCCGCCCGAATCCGGGCGGCGACAACAAACTCTTCGCTGAGGCGGCTAATCCTGTCAATCAGAGCTTTTGAGGGTTCACGCAACGATCTAAACAACAAACCCATCCGGCAGAACCGTCGCCCCAAAAATTTCCCTATGTCGAGACAGTGCGTAACGGTCCGTCATTCCCGCAATATAATCTGCTATGTGGCGGCTCTTCTGCGGCTCGGAAATCGCGCAATGTTCCGCCCAGCCGGGAGTCATCAGCTTCGGATCGGCGTGATAGGCAATAAAAAGATCGTTGACGATCTTCTGTGCGACCTCCGACGCATCACGTTGTTTCGGGTGATGATAAAGCGTCGTATACATGAAGCTTTTCCATCGCCGCTCTGCTTCGGCCAGTTCAGGAGAGAAGCCTCCCAACATTCGTCCAGCGGCACGGACATCCTCGACTGTTTCGATGCCAGCCTCCGCAATATTGCCCCGGGTGGTTTCGATGACGTCGTTCACCATCAACCCGATCTGGTCGCGGATCAGTTCCGGCATCAACCGCTCGTCAGGAAGATCGGGATAGCGCGCCTTCACGCCGTTCCAGCTTTTCCGCACGAAAGGCACTTCCAGAAGCTGTTCAAGGTTCAACAGGCCGGCGCGAATGCCGTCATCTATGTCGTGATTATCATAGGCTATATCGTCCGCAATGGCGGCGACCTGCGCTTCCAGAGAGGACCAGCCATGAAGGTGAAGCGGGAAAAGACCATCGGCCTCCTGCATGGCCCACCCCGGATGTTTGACGGGGCCGTTATGCTTGGCGAGACCCTCCAGCGTTTCCCAGCTTAAATTCAGCCCCTGCCAACGGGGATACGGGGACTCAAGCAGCATCAGCGTGCGCAGCGTCTGCGCATTATGATCAAAGCCTCCTTGCTCTTTAAGCGCGGTCTGCAATCCCTCCTCACCAGCATGGCCAAAAGGGGGGTGGCCAATGTCATGGGCGAGGCAAAGCGCCTCGGTCAAATCTTCATTAAGTCCCAGCACACGAGCGATCGTGCGCCCGATCTGCGCCACTTCCAGGCTGTGGGTCAGGCGGACACGATAATGGTCGCCGTCAGGGGAAACGAAGACTTGCGTCTTATGCCGAAGGCGCCGGAAGCTGATGGAATGAATGATGCGATCGCGGTCGCGCTGAAATGCGTCGCGGGGACCGCGCGTGCCACCGCCCGGCTCAGCATGCTGACGGCCGCGGCTCTGTTCCGGCAGGCTGGCGTAGGACGCATGCGCGCTCATTTTTCGGTGAGCTTTTCGACTTCCAGTCCATCGGTGCTATGCCAGACGTAACCATCCCCGCCTGCCTTCTTCCAGTCGCCATAGAAGGATTTGGCCGCGCTTTCGCTTGCGAACGGTCCAATCACCATACGGCGGGTTGAGCCCCAATCGGACGTCCAGGCGTCCTTGCCCTTGAGCAGGTCAGGATATTTCTTGCGCAGCTTGCCCATATCGAACGCGAGCGCCTTGAGATCCTGGCCAGTGGCGATTTGAACCCACACGCGGGCCGGATTCTTTGCCTTTTCTTCTGCCTCAGCCTTTGCCTTGGCCTTGGCTTCCGCTTCGGCCTTTTTAGCCTGAGCTTTTACCTTGGCCTCCGCAGCCGCTTTTGCTTCGGCTGCTGCCTTCGCCTTTGCGGCAGCCTGCTCGGCTTGCCTCTTTTGCGCCTGGATGCGCGCCACTTCCGCTAAATCGACGGGAGCGACCGCGGGTTTTCTTTCAGCTTCAGGTACGGTGACCTGGCTCATGATTTCAGCAAGATTGCGTCTTTCCGCCAGCGTTTGCCCGGCACCTTGCGTGGATACCGCTGCGACAGTTCTCGGCGGACCGGCGGGCGAGCGCACGGCTTGAGCCTGCTCCGGCAGAGCCTGGACCATTGCAGGATGTTGCGGTGTGCGCTGCACCATCCCCGAACGCTGCGGTGTTGACTGCACCATTGCAGGGCTTTGTGGTGTGGGCTGCACCATTGCGGGCTTCCGGCTATTAGAATTTCTTTCCGCTGGCGCAGCGGCGACGGGGCCCAAGGCTCTGCCGCGAGGAATGAGCGCTTTGTCCGGCCCGCGCGCGGCAGAGGTATCGGTTCGCGGCGCAGCAGCAGCCATTTGAACTGCGCCTGACGGAAAGCTGCCATAATGCACGGCCGCCGCACGCTGCGCAGCAGTCAGTCGAGGCATTCGGTCCATGAATGGCTGGATCGCGTCGGCCATGCCCTTTGGCATCGTCACTTGCGTAATGTCCTTCGCCTGTTTGGTCCGGCCGTTCATGGCAAGGATGAAGGCACGGTCGCGCCAAGCGGGTTTATCGCTCTGGCGCAGCAGCGGATCGAGCAGCTTTTCCGCATCCTGCCATTTACCCGTAATACCCAGCGAAACAGCGTAGCGACGCAGGATTTCCGGATCGCCCGGCCTGCGGTCCAACGCCAATTTATATTCCCGCTGCGCCCGTTCCGGATCGCCCGTCAGGTCCAGCGCCAGGCCCCGGTCGGACGCAATGTCGGCGTCCTTGACGCCAAGGCGAGCCGCATCATCGAAGTAACGCACAGCCTCCGACGGCTTTTCCATTTTCAACATGGATCGGGCAAGCCCCGCCTTCACACGCCCCTGATTGGGGGAGATCGCATCGGCGCGCGCGAAAAAGCCCGCTGCCGAACGAGGGTCCTCCAATTGCAGCGCAGATTCGCCTGCGCCAATCAGCGCATCCACATCGCGGGGATTTGCCGCCAGCCGCGTCAAATAATTGCCAAGCTGGTCCGCGCCTTTGGGGCGTTGAACCTGAAGGACCGGGGAGACCGCTGATCCGTTCTCTTGCGCAAGCAGTGAGGACGAAAAAATGGCCACTGGCAGCGCAGCCGCCAACGCCACGATTCTTACAATTAATGAAGTCACGGGAGGCTCAATAGCAAGCTCCGCACTGAATGGGAAAGGTATGAAAAAAATCCTTCTCGGCAGAACGCGCTACAAGCGGGACGAATGTGGATGGCGCCATGCGATTGGCGCCTTCATGCCAGGCCGAACAGCCGACCCAGCGATCGATCCAGCATCATCAGTTGCCACAACAAGCGCCCATGGTCGGCAAGGCCGCTCTTGTGATCGGCGGCGGCCTTTGCGATCGCACTGCCGTCAAACCAGCCCGTCCGCGCCAATGCAGATCCCCCCGCTATAGCCGCTGCTTCGGTCGCAAGCGGGCCGCGAAACCAGTTGCTGATCGGCGTTACGAAGCCCATTTTGGGCCGATAGAGAATGTCGGGCGGCAAATAGGATTCCATGGCCTTTTTCATCAGATATTTTCCGGTTCCGCTCCGCAAACGCATGGAAACCGGCAGCCGCGCAGCAAACTCCACCAACCTGTAGTCAAGCAGCGGTTCGCGCGCTTCCAGCCCGACCGCCATGCTCATCCGGTCGGTTTTCGTAAGTATATCACCGGGAAGCCATATCTTCATATCCGCATATTGCGCCCGGTCCAGCGGGTCTCGTGCCGGAGCGTTGCGCATCGCCTGAATATAGCGATCCTCCGCCCGGTGTCCTTGCAGCGCCGCTCGTGCATCCGCGGTGAGCAGCCGCGATCGCATCGGGCCGCCAGTGACGCCCACGGCGGCCGCGTAGCCCTCATCTCCTTCCTGTGCGAGGCTAAGCAGCGTCGCTTTGGCCCTCAAGGGACGCGGAGCCCAATCGGCTTTGGGATAGACGCGTCCCAGTCCGCCAAATAGAGGCCCCCGCAATGACTGCGGCAACATGCCGCGCAAGCCCTCTTCCACATGGTGAAAGCGGTGGCGACGATATCCGGCGAAGGCTTCATCCGCGCCATCCCCCGATAGAGCAACCGTCACGCTCTCCCGCGCTAATTGACAAACCCGATATGTAGGCAGCGCCGACGCATCGGCGAAAGGCTCGTCAAAATGGTGCGCCAGCGTGTCGATCAGCGAATAATCGTCGGGCGATACGATACGGGTGCGATGATCGGTGGCGAAGCGTTTTGCAACGCGTTCGGCATAGTCGGTCTCATCAAGCGTATCGACATCGAAACCGATGGTGCAGGTGTTGACCGCCCGCTTGCTGGCCTCGGCCATCAACGCAACCACCGCACTGCTGTCTACGCCACCCGACAGGAAAGCCCCCAACGGCACGTCCGCCACCATGCGGGAACGAACCGCAGATTGCATCAGCGCGACCAGTTCCTCCTCCAGCTCGGCCGGCTTCGCCCGGCTGCGGTCGGCAAAACTTACATCCCAATAACGGTTGGGTGCAGGCAGCGGCTTGCCTCGGCTCAGCAGCAGCGTCTCCCCCGCTCCGAGCTTCCTGACGCCACGCACGATGCATGCGTCATCGGGTACATAGCCAAGGCCCAGAAAATCCTCGACCGCACATATATCCGGCTCTCTTCGGAGCAGCGGATGAGCAAGCAGCCCTTTCAGTTCCGAAGCGAAAATCAAACTGCCGTCCGACAGCATTGCATAATGAAGCGGCTTTACCCCCAACCGGTCGCGCACCAGCCAGAGCGACTGGGCGGCGGCATCGAAAAGGGCGAAGGCGAACATGCCATTGAACCGGTGCACGCACTCCGGTCCCCATTGCCGCCATCCATGCAGGATGACTTCGGTATCGCTGTGCGTGCGGAATACATGGCCTTTGGCCTCCAACTCCGTTCTGACCGCCGCGAAATTATAAATCTCGCCATTGAAGGTCAGGGCAAGCGCGCCATCGTCGGTCAGCATCGGCTGCGCGCCGCCTGCAAGATCGATGATGGAAAGCCTTCGGTGGCCGAGACCGACACCAGCGGCGGTCCACACACCCGATCCATCGGGACCTCTATGGATCATGGCATCCGTCATCAGCCGGACGCGTGCCGGGTCCACTGGTTTGGCTGTTTCGAGATGGAAAATACCTGCTATTCCGCACATGGGTTCAAGCCCTTATGCGGTATCGCAAATGGGGGGAACCGCTTTTGGGGGGATAGCAGCGATTTCGCTTCAATCCCGGCCCGCACTGCGATCGGCCAGCCGCTCAATCGCTCCAAGATCACGCAAAAAGGCCTGAATGGCAGGTTGAGCAGGGTTGTTATCACTGTCCTCCGCTGAAACCAGAACAGCGACGGCGCGCTGATCGCCACCGGTCAGTCGGGCTTTCAGGGTTTGAAGCTTCACATCCGCCGCGCTGCCCGTCAAAGCGCCGCCGATATTGTAAAAACTGACCACGTCGCGCGTCACCGGCCCCGGAGCGACGATATGCTCGCCATGCGCATGAGCGGGAGCCGGGGCGGACGCCGACCAGGCCCATTCACTCCCCGGTGCGACTGCGCCCTGGCCGAAGCCGACCAGTTCCCTGCCCTCGCCCTGCCGTGCATAGACGGCTATCGCGAGATCGGCCTCCAGCCCCTCCCCATTGCGATAGCGGCCAAGCAGCTCATGGTCCGCCCCGGCGAAATGCGGTTTCCAGGGATAGGAGGGGCGATAATCCACCCGCGTCCAGCCGGGCACGTCGGGCAAGGAAATATGGTTGGGGACAGGATCGGACGTCGCCGCCATCGCCCCCGTCCACAAGGGCGCTACGGCTGCGATCACAATCAGCAACGGGGCAATGACAGCCGCTTGGCCGCCATGACGCACCGCGCCTTTCAGCTTCGCTGGATCGAAAAAAGCTTCGTCAGCCCTTCGGTCGAACAGCGGCCAGCCCGCGGCCATCACCAGCGCAATCACGATGGCGAAAAACACCCAGCCGTAAATGACATGATCGAAACCGACAGCGAAATCCACGCTGGTCCGGTGCGCAACATAGATGGTGCCGAAGGCGCGAACGCCATTGGCGACAACCGCTATGATCAGCGATCCGGAAAGAAAGACTATGCGGCGCGGCCAACTCTTGAAGCACACATTGGAAACCAGCGCTGCATAGGCCGTCATGGCGATCAGGAACTTCGCGCCCGAACAAGCCTCGGCGACTTCAAAATAGCCGGTCGGGGTGGAAATGAAAACGCCGGTCAAGTGCGCAGGCACATTTGCCCAGCCCAGGAAGAGCATGGACAATTGCGCCGTTATGGTTTGAAGAATCGGCACGAACTCCTCGCCGAAGGGCACCATGAACAAGGCATAGAAAAGTGGAAAGGCCAGCGCGCGTGAAATCTGCGGCCCCAGCACGCCGATCACCGCGCCCTGCAGCATGACGATCAGTCCCAGATGTCGCGCCAGCGCAACACCTGCCGCATCACCAATCAACCAGCAGAATGCACCGGCCCCCGCCCAAAGCAGCCCAGGCCACCAGGCAACAGGCGTGAGTTGCCGAAGTTCAGGCAAACGCTGTTGCACCAGCCAGAAGAGAATGAAGGGAATGAGCAGGCAATGGCCAAAGGTGGAGGCATTCCACCATATGTCCGCCATACCCATGGCGTCGCTTGCAAAGATGAGGAGAATGGCGAATGCCGTCAAAGCCAACCAGGAAAGATGCACCGGCCAGCCTGGACGAAGAGCCAATGCGGAAGGGGCCTTCAGCGCGAGGATGTTCATGCAACTCTTCCCAGTTTTCCAGTGGCTGGCGAAGGCATTCCGATGATTTCCGGCAAATCCTTCAGCGTCGCTGCCCAGCTATAGCGGGCTTCCATTCGGGCTCGCGCCGCGGAAGCAATATGAACGGCGCGGCTTTTGTTCTCCAACAATGCAAGGATCGCGGCCGTTTCATCCTCGCCTGAATTCGCCACGATGATATCCCTGCCATCCACGGCATCGATCCCCTCGGCAGCTTGGGGCGAGGCAATGACCGGGCGCGCCATTGCCATGGCTTCGAGAACCTTGTTCTGAATACCACGGGCCAGTTGGAGGGGCGCAACCACCACATCGGCGGCGGCGAGCCAGCCCCGCACGTCCGGCACAGCGCCCGCCACCACAACACCGGGCAACGCTGCGAGCGCGCGAACGGCCGGCGCTGGATTGCGCCCGACTATGGCGAAACGCGCGTTGGCATGGCGGTTCCGGATTTGCGGAAAGCTGCGCCGCGCGAAACTTTCCACAGCCTCCACATTGGGGCGGTAATCCATTTGTCCGGTAAAAACGAGTAAAGGTCCCTGTCCGCGCTCCGTCACCTTCAGAGGTGCGAAATCGGCGGCGGGTTTATAATATTGCAAATCAACGCCGTTTTCGAACGCCTTTACACGCGATCGTCCCATAGCCGTCGCTTCCCGGAAAAGAGCGGCCTCGGCCTCACTAACGAACAGACTGGCGTCGGCGCGCGCAGCAATCTGTCGTTCAAACTGGAACAAACAGCGGCCTTCCCGACGATTAAGCCAGGCCATCGGTCCGAAGCCATTGCGGCCGTAAGCAGCGAATTTGGCCGAATCCATGTCGACGAAATCCATGATGAAGCGCGTGCCGCTGGGTAATGTTGGCACATATTGCGCCATCTGGCCCGAATAGACGAAGACCGCGGAAATTGGCCGCTCTTCCAAAATTCGGGCGACATACGCGTGCATTTGCGGATGATCGAAAAGCGCCAGCGAAAGTGCACGCCCACTCGCCAGACCGCGCAGACCCGCCAAAGGCCGGGAAACATCGCGCAAGACAAGCCTGGTGCTGGCGGTCACCTCGTCCAGCGCACCGGCAAAGCCCATATCCCGAAGATCGTCGGCGAAAGCGGCGACATGGACAGGCGCGATCCGCGCCAGTCTGCGCAGGATATTCCATGACCTGATCTTGTCGCCCCGATCTGGCGGAAAGGGAACGCGATGGCAAAGGAAAAGGATTTCGCTCATTAGCCCAGGCCCCGCGCAATCGAAGGCCCCACGGCATTGGCAATGGTGAGCGGCAGCTTCTTCCAAAGTGCCACCTGCAAGCGGTAGCGGGGGCTGAGAGGATTAATGTCGCGAGGCGGCTGGCCATCGGCCGTGCGCACTGCATAGCTGAGCGGTTCAGGCTCGAACCCCCAATTTTTCTTGAACGCAGCAGCGCCGGTGCCTACTTTCGATCGTCCGAAATCAAAGCGTGTGCAGCCGCGCGATCGCGCATGCGACATGAGCGCGAAATACATCATGTCGTTAGCGCGGAGTCCTCTCGCTTCCTGTGTGCCACCGCCCCAGTAGGGCAGTACCGCGCCCCGATGATAGAGGTTGAGCACGCTGGCGACTGGCCTCCCCTCCTTGCACACAGTCAGGATGTCAGCATCTGATCCAAAGGCGTCCAGCACTGCATCGAACAGGCTGCGCGGGAACACTGGTGTCCCAAGATTGCGGACGCTCTCGGAATAGACGCGAAAATGAGCGGCGCGGTCTGCCTCGGCACTTCCGATGGAAATGTCGAACTTCTGGGTCAGCGCCTTGCGTACTTCCGCACGCTGCTTGCGCGGGATAGCTAGAAGTTCTGCTTCGTCGTGCTTAGCTAGATCGCGGGTAAAACCAACATATGTACCGGTCTTTTCCGTCCAGTCTGCACCCGACACTGGGCCACCGCGCAGCTCCAGACTGGGGCAACCCTTTTCTATCGCCAGCGCCCAACCGGCAGCGGCCAGCTCCGACACCGCCTTGCGGCTGTGTGCCAATATTCCGCCCCCCACCGCAAAGCCGCTGGACACCATAATGCGGCCAAAAAGGCGGGAACGAATTTCGATCAGTGGCAGAGCCCCGGCGACGGTCCCGGCAAGATCGCGAGCCACCAGATAGTGCGCCCTTTGCCCGGTGCCCTGTGCCACAGCATATAGCCAGGCAGGACGATGGAAGGGCGTGGAGGCCTCATGCCTCAGAACAAAGATGTCGATTTCCGCGACGCGTGCGGGATCATTAAGATCGGCCAAAGCCACCGTCAGAGTATCTGATTGAACAAAGGCATTCATGGGAGCAAGGCTCCGCGTGAAACAGTGCGAATCTGCTGGCCCTTCAGCACTTCATCCACACGGCCCCACTGGAAATCCCCCATCAAGCGCCGGAGCTTGCCCGCCATTGCCGACAAGCGGCTATAGTGACGAACCTTGGACTTCAGCGGCGCATCGAGAACCCGGGGTTGTTCCGGATCCACCTCCCAGGGGTGAAAATAGATGATGGCTGGCCGCTGCTCCTCCCTGTTTACCTGACGGACGGCCCAGCGGGAAAAGGCATAGGGAAGCAAACGGAAAAAGCCACCGCCGCCCGCGGCAAGCGTGCGCCCGAAAAGGCGCGCAGTCGTAACCGGCAACTCTACAAAGCCACTGTCCACCACCGGCGAAAAGGCGAAGCGCGGCGCGTCCGGCCAACCATAATGATCGTGCTTCACTGGGGCGACGCTACTGGAATAGGCATAACCCTCTTCGACCAGAATGGGATGCGCCCAAGGCGTGCGAGCATCAATGGAGAAACTCGGCGCACGGTAGCCAATGACCGGCTTTCCCGAGGCCTGCTGGATCAAGTCCCGGGATATCTTCAGGTCTTGCCGAAACTCCTCCGGCGTGAAGGTGAACACGCGGCGGTGGTCATATCCATGGCTGGCGATTTCATGCCCTGCGTTTGCAATCCGGCGGAGAAGCGCCGGGTAACGCTCAGCCACCCAGCCCAGTGTGAAGAAGGTCGCCTTGACGCCCGCCTCCTCCAGCAAGGCAAGCACAGCGTCGCTGTTCCGTTCGACACGATGGTTCAGGCCGTCCCAATCGTCACGTTTTATGGTGCTTTCGAACGCGCCTACCTGAAACCAATCCTCGACATCCACTGAGAGCGCATTGAGCATGACATGTCCTAAGCTGCTTTGCTGCCGCGCAGCCAGGCGAGATCCTTTTCGTCGCGCTCTACCCATTCGATGAGCAGGCTCAACATGCGGCGAATCGCTCTTTCCTGCTCTTCCACCCGCGCTTCCAGGTTAGAAAGCCGCTCCAGCGCTTCCGTGCCCCGGCTCGTTGGAGGCGGCGTGGCTGAAGCGAAACGCGGCGCCTCCATATGCCGATCATCGGCTTTATTTCGGTTTTCCACTTCATCAGCGGCTTGTTCGATCTGTTCTGCGCTGCTGACCGCCATCGCCGCAGGGGCAGGTTCGCGTGACGAAGGAGCGGTCGTAGCTGGCCTGGACGCTTCTTCTTCATCATGCGCCATATCGGCAATGACCGCTTCCACCACGTCTCCATCAATGGTGTTCAGCTTATCGATCGCGCCCAGCAGCATGACACGGCTGGCAAGCGCATTGATGCGGCGCGGAACACCATCGGTCGCTTCGTATATGCCCGCGAAGGCTTCAGGGGTGAATTGGGGATTGCCAGCCCACCCCACCAGCGACAAGCGGTGGAGGATATAAGGTTCCGTTTCGCTCGCCATCATGGGATCAAGGTGATGGGTAGCGATAACTCGCTGGCGAAGCTGTTCAAGCGCAGGCGAGGCGCGCAATGTGTCACGGAATTCCGGCTGACCGAGCAAGAAGATCTGCAACAATGCATGACCGCCGAGCTGAAAATTCGAAAGCATGCGCAATTCTTCAAGGGCCGAAATCGGCAGGTTCTGCGCCTCATCCACAATCAACAGTGAACGACGGCCCGAACGTGCCTGTTCATGGAGGAAGGATTCGATCCTTCCCAGCAACACAGCCTTGTCGGCACCTTCAGCCGGAACGCCAAATGCCTGCGCGGTCAGGCGGAGCATGTCGTCACCCTCCACCTGTGTCGAAACGACCTTGACCGCTGTCAGCCTTGCCGGATCGACAGTCGCCATCAGATGACCCACCAGCGTCGTCTTTCCCGCTCCGATATCGCCGGTGATAACGATAAAGCCCTCGCCCTGCGCCAGACCATAGCCCAGATAGGACATCGCCTTGCGGTGCGTCGCGCTTTCAAAATAGAAATGCGGATCAGGCGTGAGCTGAAAAGGCCTTCCCGATAGTCCGTAAAATTGATCGTACATGCTCACTTCTCCGCGTTGGCTTGTCCGTTGATACATCAGAATTGGTAATGAAGACCTAATTGAGCGAAGGCCGACATGCTGCTGTCGAATCCCGGTGTGTCCATGCTGTCCACGCCCAAGGACGCCATGCCGCGCAGGCGATTGGTGAAATCGCGATTATAGCTGGCGTAAGCACCCATGTTATAAACGTCGATCGTGCCAGCAACGCTGCTGTCGAAATAATTGGCGTAGACATTGGCATCGACGCCAGACTTCTCATCAAGGCGACGGCCCACAAACAGGTTCAAATAGTAATTTTCATCCCTGGCGCCATCCACGAAGGCGAATATGCCCGTTTCAGGCGCAATGAACGTGCGCCGCGAATAGCCAAGCGCCACCCCATAGTTCCAGAAACCCGAGCCACTCGTTAACTGCGCAGCGACGCCCCTGTGGCGGAAATTGGCTGCACTGATGGATTGAAGCACATCATTGAAGCAAACGCCGCCTGACTGCGCACCGAATGCACAGCCGGTCAAATCGCCGCTGAAAGGATTTCTGGTCGCTATGAAACTGGTCGACAGGTCAGCGAGATTGTCGTTGAGCTGTCGCCCGAAGCTGCTGATGCCGTCATAAACCGCCATCTGGAACGAGGTGCGCGGACTGGGCTGATAGCTGAAAGCGGCGGTATAGCTCATGGAGCCATAGCGGCGTCCGGCATGCACCTCCAGCGAAGTGCGACGGCTGGGCCGCCACATGACGCCTACATCCCAAATCAGACCATCCTGATCGTAGCTCAACCGGCGCGGCGAATCTTTATCGGTAACAAACCGGCCGTCATTGTCGATTACCGGATTTCCATCGACGTCAAGAAGCGCACTTCGCTGACCGATCTCGATATTTTCGTAGCCGACACCGCCAAGCAGTGCGACATTCGCGGAAACAGGGACAGTTATATCGGCGCGGGCATATTTGGCTTCATAACGCTGATCGAGCTGGCTGGCGTCCTCACGGTCATACCCCGCGCCCACCGACCAGCCGAACGGACGCCCCCCTGGCTGCATTCCAACGGAAACGCTGGCGCTGTGCACCAGACTGTCATCATAGCCGCCAAGCTGCTGCGTTCCGGCTGGAATAGTTATATCAGTGTCATTCTCCAGCTTCGTGTAGCCAAGATGATAGGAAGCATTGACGCTGAGCTCACCTACATTCGTTGCCAGCGTGGGTCCGGCGTAAACGGAATAGACCTGGCTGACATTATCCCCGATCAGGACGCCATTCGCGCCGCCCAGGCCATCGCTGCGGGTACGGGTCGCTATCGCCCCGCCCTCCAGGCTCAACGCATCGCGAGCAAGGCTCACGCGGCCCTTGGCGAGGCCGCTTATCACATCCTGATCGGCCAGATCGTCGTTCCAGGAAAACTGATGTTCATAACGGACATTGACCTGCGCCTCGGCATTGCGGGTCCGGATGCTGCCATCAACGCCCGCGGCAGCGGAACTGTACGTCAGCACGTCATTGCTGCCGCCCTTCAGGTCAGCCACGACAACCTGGTCCAGTTCCAGATAGGGCCTTACTTCCACGCGCTTTTCCGCTCTCGCATGGGACGTGAGCCCGAAAAGAAGGAATAACGCGGCAACAGCAGCGCCTATATGGCGGAACAAGTCCATCATTCGGCTCCGTCGCCATAATAGGTGCCAAAATGGCGGCCCTCTGGCGAGAACTGCACGCCGTTCAACAACAACTGAATATGGTCGCAGGCGTGAAGCAGGCCCACTGCATCGCGCAGGGCATTTTCCGTCGTTTTATCAGCGCGGACCACCAACACTGCCTGACCGACATGGCTGGCCAGTGCGGAAGCAGGCGAAGCGGCAAGGACAGGTGGGGAATCGAAGATCACAATCCGTCCGGGATGCGGCGCCGTAAGGCTGTTCAGCACCGCTTGAGTCCGGGCCGAGGCGAGATATTCCGTGTCCTCGTTGGTTGGTCTGCCCGCCGGGAGCACTGACAGCGTGGGGATGTCAGTGCGGATAATGCAATCGTCAACATGAACCGACGGATCGGCGAGCGCATCCATCAGGCCCGCGCCGCCGGAAAGCCCAAATGTGGACAATATGCTTGGCTTGGCAAAATCGGCGTCAACGAGCAGGACTTGAACATCCTTCTCCGCCGCCATGGAAAGCGCCAGGTTGATAGCGCAGAAGGTCTTGCCCTCGCCCGGATGCGCCGAGCAAACCAGAATGCGTTCGCCGCGCGAAAGTTTCTCGCCGTGCTTGCCTGTTGCGCCCAACAGCAATTGCCGCTTGATGATGCGGAACTCCTCTGAAACGCTGCTGACAGGGCTATCCGGAAGGATGAACCCCAGACCACGAAGGACATCACGATCAATCGGCTGCGCTGGCATGCCAGTGTCGGGGCCGTTCAGGCGACCCTGGACCTGATTATCGGTCGGGATCACAGGTGACGCCTGCGTTTCCTTTCCGCGCAAGACCGCATTGAAATCATAGATTTCCGCCGCACGTTCCAGAAGAGATCCGGTAGCTTTTCTCGGACTATGCTGATTCATTTTCTTGTCCCCTCAAGCCACCATGCCGCGCTGAATGAATTCGACCAGCACAAGCACAAGAAAAACCCCCGCCAGCGCGCCCCCAGCGCCTGCGAACAGACGCAATTTCCTTCGCCGCAGCTCCTTCTGGGGAGCAGTCACGATTTCGCTGATCGCCCCGATGACCGGAAGCCCAGTTGCGCGTTCCAGCCGCGTAGCGGTGGAGTAAGTGGTGCGAAGCTGGCTCTTGGCGAATGCCGCGCCTACGCCTCCTCCAACGCCAACCACCAGCACCGCCAGCAGCAAAAGCGGCCGATTGGGAGCGGCAGGCACGCGAGGGCTGCTGGGCGGATCGATGACGCGGAACTTGATAGCATCAGTCTCGCTCTGCACATCGCCGCGCAGGCGGACATCGTCGCGATCGGCCAGCAGCTTGTCATACTGGTCTTTCAGCACCTCATAATTGCGGCTGAGCTGTGCCTGTTCGGATACAATGCCGGGATCGCTTGTCTGCGTGGATGTCAGGCGAGCGAGATCGGATGCGAGTTGCGCCTTCCGGGCTGAGAGCGCCGCAACCATTGCCTGCTTCTCCGCCTGCATGCTGCGGATAGAGATATAGGCGGGATTGGGTGTGCTACCGCCAGAGCCGGCGGTGCCCATGGATTTGAGATTGGCGATCTGCCGCTTCAACGCGATCACATCAGGGTGACTGTCAGTCCACCCTCGCGCTTGTGCGCCCGCCAGTTCCGCCTGGGCCGAGGCATAAGGGTTTCCTCCGCCATTGACGCCCGGCATCGCAAGGCTCGAAGGCGTCGATGCAAGTTGACCATTCATCGCCGCAAGGGCGCTCCGCGCCTGCACAAGCTGCGATTCAATATCATTCATTTCCTGGCGAGCGGCGTCCATACGCTCACTGACGGAACCCGTGCCCGGAAGCTGCCCCAGATATTGCTGTTCAAAGTCCAGACGCTTCTGTTCAGCCGCGCGGAGCTGTTTTTCGCGCTCGGCCAGCTGAGCGTCGAGAAATTCTAGCGTCTGCCGGGTCTCGTGCCGGTCGCCCGCCATATTCTCTTCGACAAAAATGTCGATCAGCTTCTGTACGACGGCAGTTGCCATCTTGGCGTTGGCGGCATCGGACATACCCGTGTCAGACGACGTGGCCGTGATTTTGAAGAGGTTGTCGCGTTGCGCTACGATCTTGATATTTTCTTGCAGCATGTCGACCTTCGCCGCCAACTCGCGTGGACTGGAGACGCTAAGGCTGAGATCCGTGCCGCGCACGACCTTTTCCAGATTGACGGTCGACGTCAGCGTTTGCTGAATACGATCAATGTCTTTCTGCTGCTCTGAAGGCGTAATGCCGATCTTGCCCGGCAGGATTGATTGCATCTGCACGAAGATGCGAGCGCTCGATTCATAGCTGTTGGGAATCAGCGCCACGACAAGCCAACCGATAAGGCATATTCCCCAGGCAACAGCCAGAGCCAGCCAGCGGCGGTTCCACACGCTATGCAGGGCGATCAGGATCTCGTCATAGATGTTGTTCATAAGGCCTTCAAAATCCTGTCATCATGTCCAGCGTTAATGTCTTAAAACATGCTCTCCGGAATGATGATGACGTCGCCAGGCTCCAGCCGGACATTCGCCTTGCTTTCGCCCTTCTTCAGCAGGTCCGCGATACGCAGGGCATATTCGGTCTGTTTCCCCGTCGCCTTGTTGAAGCGGACCAGGCGAGCCTTGTTGCCCGCCGCATATTCGGAAAGCCCGCCAACCGAGATCATTGCATCGAGCAGCGTCATGTTGGCGCGATAAGGAAGAGACGCCGGCTTTTCGGTCGCACCGACAATGCGAACCTGCTGCGAAAAGGTGCCAGCAAAATTATTGACGATGACCGAGACGATCGGCTGCTGAATATACTGTGACAGTTGCCGCTTGATGTCCTCAGCCAGGATCGAGGGCGTCTTCCCCACGGCCGTCATGTCAGTGATCAGCGGCGTGGTGATCCGGCCGTCAGGCCGTACCTGGACCTTCGCGCCCAGTTCCGGATTGCGCCATACAAAGATAGTGAGTTCATCGAGCGGCCCGATGATATATTCCTCCCCGGGCCCTTGCTCGGTCGAAACGAAGGAAGCGGGCGGCAACTGAGGGCCGTTGGCGGCCGACGAGCAGCCGGTCAATGCAGTGGCGGCCAGGCCCATGATCAGGAACAACCGGGATTTCGGCGCAAAACGCATGATAAGTCACCTCTAAGTGCCTGCACGCGCGGAACCGCCGTAAGCCAATGGGCAAGACAATCCGCGCAGGATCAGCCTTGCTATGCAATGAAAGGGTGAAGATTAGGTTAGGATTGAATTCTGGAGATGGATTGACGGCGATCGGTGGTTATCAACGGGAAAACCACATTTTCGCAAAGGTCGGATTCCAATAGCCTACTCCACCAGCATCTCCAGCGCCGGTGCATGGCCGAGGAAAGCCGAGGGACTGGCGCTTGCACCGTAAGCGCCAGCAAGGAAGATAGCGACGACGTCGCCGGGTCCGGCTTCGGGAAGCGCCACCTTTTCTGCCAAACGGTCGATGGGAGTACAAAGGCAGCCAACAATAGTAATCGGCTCATTGGCGATCGGGGCACCGAATTTGTTCGCAATGGCTACCGGATAGTTCCGCCGGATCACTGTGCCGAAATTGCCGCTGGCTGCAAGCTGGTGGTGAAGGCCGCCATCGACGATCACGAATGTTTCGCCCTGGCTGACTTTCCGGTCCACAATGCGGGTCAGGTAAACGCCTGCCTCGCCCACGAGCCAGCGGCCGAGTTCAATGGCGAATTCGCTTGCCTGCAATATAGATGGCCGCTGCTCCAGTGCTTCATGGAGCGCCGCACCGACTTTTTCGATGTCCAACGACATGTCGCCCGGAAAATAGGGAATACCGAAGCCACCGCCCAGATTAACGAGCGGCGGGCGAGCGTCTGCTTCCTCGGCCAATCGTGCGGCAAGCCCCAGCGTCGCACGCTGAGCATCAATAATGGCGTCGGCGTCCAGAGTCTGCGATCCGGCAAAAATGTGAAACCCACGCCAATCGGCACCGGCCGCGATCACATGGCGAACCAGGGATGCCGCCCGCTCTGCGTCAATTCCGAAGGGCTTGGCCCCGCCGCCCATGCGCATACCCGAACCGCGAAGATCAAAATCAGGATTGACGCGGACGGCCAGACGCGGAGTCTTTCCCAGCTTTTCCGCCAGAGCAAGCGCACGATCCGCTTCTCCTTCCGATTCGAGATTCACCGTGACGCCGACTGAAATGGCGGCTTCCAGCTCTTCATTACGCTTGCCTGGCCCGGCGAAGCTGATCCGATCCGGCGACACGCCGGCTTGCAAGGCCAAGTCCAGCTCACCCCCTGAGGCAATATCAAAGCCGTCGGTAAGTCTCGCCATTCTTTCTAGCAAGGGTCCGTAGGAATTGGCTTTCATCGCATAATGCAGCGATACGGCTTTCGGCATGACGGCGCGAAAACGAGCGACCTGCGCCTTTACGATGTTGAGATCATAAACAAACAGAGGTGTGTCCCCTGCTTCGTCGATCAAAGACGCAGCGCCACATCCACCGATCAGCAGCATGCCCTCTTCACCTTCAAACGAAGGAGGTATGGGTCCCATCGGTTTCATGGCGTGAAATCCCGCGCCAACTGCACCCGATCAATCTTGCCATTGGGATTCCGGGGAAAGTCATCAACGAAGCGGATATATTTGGGCTGCATGAAGTTAGGCAGTTCGGTCCGCAAATATTCCTTCAGCATATGTTCCGCCTCCGCCCTGTCCAGATCGCCGTGTCGTCTTAGCAATAGGCAGATGGCCGCGCCAAGACGTTCGTCGGGAATGCCCAGTGCCACGGCTTCCGATATTCCTGAACACTGAACTGCAACATCTTCTATCTCCGTTGGGCTTATGCGGTTGCCTGCACTCTTGATCATCGAGTCCTCGCGCCCGACGAAATAGAGCAGCCCTTCCGCGTCGCGGCGAACCGTGTCACCCGACCAAACCGCCACGCCACCATATCGGGAGGACAGCGGAGCGGGACGGAAGCGCTGCGCGGTTCGCTCCGGATCGCGCCAATAGCCTTGCGCCACCAACGGGCCAGCATGAACCAGTTCCCCCGGTTCGTCGTCCGCCGCAGGGCTGCCATCAGGGCGCATGACAAGGATTTCGGCGAAAGGAATGGCCGTTCCCATGCTGTCTGGATGACTGTCGACCAGCGAGGGTTCGAGATATGTTGAGCGAAAGGCTTCAGTCAGACCGTACATGGGATACAGATCTGCCCCCGGAAACAGATTGCGCAATCGAGTCACGAGGGGGCGTGTAAGCGCTCCTCCGCTATTTGTAAGGCGTTTCAATCTTGCAGCGGTTTCCGGCGGCCAATCATGCTCCGTCAGTTGAATCCAGAGCGGAGGAACCCCTGCCAGTGTCGTGACCGCATATTTCTCCACCGCCCGCATGACATCCCGTGGCGTCAGATAATCAAGCGGCACAGCGCACCCGCCAGCAGCCCAGATCGACAGCAGTTGATTCTGCCCGTAGTCAAAGCTGAGCGGCAGAACGCAAAGGGTGCGGTCCTCCGGCGTGAGGCGAAGATAATGCGCGACCGAAATCGCCCCGAGCCAGAGATTGGCATGGTTCAGCATAACCCCCTTTGGCCGCCCGGTTGAACCGCTGGTGTAGAGGATTGAAGCCAGATCAGCAGGCTCCGCACTTGAAGGTGGCAACACAACTGTTAGCGCGTCCATGGCTGCTTCAGCCTCCCCCTCCGCCACAAGATCGCAGCCTTCGGGGACGTTGCCGGACTCTAATGTGTCGAGCCGGGCCTTCGTACCTACCAGCAACACGGCGCCGCTGTCCGTCAGTATATAAGCAACCTGCGCGTGCTTGAGCAGCGGATTTACCGGCACATGAACAAAGCCGGCCCGCGCGCAAGCGAGCGGCATCAGGCAAGCGAGTCTGGTCTTTCCCATCCAGCTTGCCACGCGTGCGCCCGGTTCCTGGACTACGGACCTCAGCCACGCCGCGAGTTGACCCACCGACGCATCCAGCATGGCGTAAGTCAGCGTGCCGAAACGTCCTTCAAGAGCGGGTGCTTCGCCTGTCCCTTTCCGGCACAAGTGGTCTATGGGACATGGTTCTGAATCCAGTAACCCTGTGCTGAGCTTTTTGTTATATGCCTCGGTCATTAAAAAGGGAGATAGCGAATTGTGGGTCAAGGGGGAATATCATGACAATTTCGCTGATGTCCGCAAGGTCTCCCGGGACAATCTGAGCCGCGAAAAGCAGCCTCGTCTATTCGATAGAACGGATTGGCTGGAAAAGCTCTACGAGCACTGCCTTTCCGGCTATCCTCCGCTGTTCCTGCGCGCGCGCGCGGAAGGCGCTGAGGCGTGGCTGTTCCTCTATCACAAGAAGCCCGGCGAATATCATGCGCTGGCCAATTGGTATAGTTTCACCTTCAGCCCGATTTTCTCCGCCAATTCGGAAGAAAGAACCCGCCTGGCGCTGTTGAGGGCAATAGCACGCCGGTTGCGTGGACGAGCCACGCATATTTCCCTCCGCCCGGTCCCGGACGAAAATGGATCGATCGACCTGCTGACCAGAGCGTTTCGCTCGGCAGGCTGGGCAGTCTTCGCAAGGGCGGTGGATCACAACCATTTTCTTGATGTGGGTGAACGCGATTTCGATAGCTATTGGGATGCCCGGCCGGGCGCTCTGCGCAGCACTGTTGACCGCAAAATGGCAAAATTTCCTGTCGACCTGGAAATTCATGACCGCTTTTCCCCGGCCATCTGGAAAGATTATGAAGCCGTCTATGAAAATAGCTGGAAGCCGGAAGAAGGCAGCTTGTCCTTCCTTCGCGCTATCGCCGAGCAGGAGGGCGAGGCCGGCCATCTGCGCATGGGCATTGCCCGGAGCGACGGGCTGGCGGTGGCGGCGCAACTCTGGACAGTGGAAAACGGTGTCGCGCTCATCCACAAACTGGCCCATCGGGAGGATGCCGGGGCCGGATCGCCCGGAACTCTGCTCAGCCATGCGATGTTCAGGCATGTAATCGACACTGACAAGGTTACCCGGATCGACTTCGGCACTGGCGATGATGCCTATAAAAGAGACTGGATGGAGAGTGTACGGCCGCTGTACCAGATCGACTTTTATAACTTGCGGCGGCCCGCAAGCTGGCTCCCCGCGGCCAAGGCCTTCATTTCCGGCCTTGTCCGCGCTCGCAAGACATAATAGGGAAGCGCGGCTTGGCGGATCAGCTTGGGGGTTGCATGCACGAGGACGTTGACATCGTCGACCATACGGTGCGGAGCGTTCTGCACGACCTGCTCGGTATTTCCGAAGAGCGATTGGCCTTGTTCGATGAGGCTACGCCGCTGTTTGGCGCCCTTCCGGAACTGGATTCCATGGCTGTGGCTGGCCTTTTGACCGAACTGGAAGACCGTCTGGGCATCATCATTGACGATGACGACGTTGACGGCGATATTTTCGAGACACTGGGCAGCCTGATCCGCTTCGCCAAGGACAAGGCGCTGGGGTGATCTGCCAGTACAGTTTTTCCGGCGACAGCGAACAATATGTGCATCTGGGACGTGATCATCCATTCCAGATACTGATCATACCGCCCTTTTTCGAGGAAATGAACCGCACGCGATGGCTGCTGCTCGCGGCCATGCGGACACTGGATGAAGCGCGGATCGGGACGATCCTGCCCGATCTGCCGGGGCAAAATGAAAGCCTTGCACCCGACGAGTCTATCGGGCTTGCGGTCTGGCGTGCAGCGCTGGAAAGATTGGCGGGACAATCCGGCGTTTCCATTGGGATGGTGGCTGCCTTCCGTTCAGGCGCGATGCTGGACGATGCCATTGTCTGCTCCCGTCATTGGCGGCTTGCCCCGGAGGACGGGCCAAGCCTGCTGCGCCATTTGATCCGCACGCGCCTTGCCGCCGATCGCGAGGAAGGAATTTCCGGCAGCAAGGATTTGCTCCTGGCGCAGGCACGGCACGAAAGCATGGAATTTGCAGGAGCGCGCCTGCCGCCCGGGATGATCCATGAACTGGAGAACGCCACTCTCCCCAAACATAACAATGTCCGCACGGTGCAGTTGGAAGGCAGTTCGGCAAAAGCCGACGCCTATATCAGCGGAAAGCCGCTCTGGCGTCAGAATGAACCCGATGAAGACCATTGGCTGGCCCAGCAAATCGCCGCAGACATGGCTGCATGGGTGCATAAGTGAGGCGGCATCTGGATTTTTCCTGCCGTGGCCACCGGCTCGCCGCCAGCATCGATGAAGGGCGGATGGATACCGGCCTGCTCATCGTATCGGGCGGCAACGAATTGCGGTCGGGCGCGCACAGGGGCATGGCGAAGCTGGCTGCACGGCTTGCACGCGATGGCTTCCCGGTATTCCGCTTCGACCGGCGCGGCGTTGGCGACAGCGAGGGAGAGAATGGCGGCTTTCTGTCCTCGGGACCCGACATTGCCGAAGCAGTCGCGGCCTTTCTCCGGGCCAGCCCGGGACTGAGGCGGATCGTCGCGCTTGGTAATTGCGATGCGGCAACCGCACTGGCGCTATTCCACGACGTTGAGGAAATGGCGGCGCTTCTGCTTGCCAATCCCTGGGTTGTCGAGAGCGATAGCGCCCTGCCCCCGCCTGCCGCCATCCGCAGACGCTACTGGACTCGCATGCGCAATCCCCGCAAATTGTGGGAATTGCTGACCGGCCGCATCAATGTCACGAAGATATGGCAGGGACTGAAAGCTGCGCAGGGTGGCGGTCTCGAAAGCGCTCTGGCCAAGGACATGGCGCGTGCGCTCAGTGATACGCGACGACCCGTCACATTCATCCTGGCCGAACGGGACAACACGGCCGTGGCCTTTGAGGATGCGTGGAACCGACCGGCATTTCAGCATTTGCGCGAGTCGGAGCGCGTGCGTCTTGTTATAATCCCCACATCGTCACACAGTTTCGCCCGCGCCGATGATGCGGAGGCCCTTTACCGCGCGGTGCGCAACGTGCTGCACCATGTGGCAATGGGCTGAGTTGTTGGATCGCCAGCTTGACATAATTGACACTGAGGAGCGTTGATTTTCAAAGGAAAAATCGGCCCTCTGTTGGATGTTTGGAATCCAACAATCCTATGGACGTTCAGAAAGAGCCGGAGGCGGCCCTAGCGTAATTATGGGCCTGTAGGACAGCCCCAATTTTATATGCGCATGGTATGAGTTACGCCCTCCCTCCGACAGGAGAGAGGGGGAGAGACAGGTCGGCATAGGCGCTTATTCCGCTGCGACCGCTTCAAAATCCGCTTCAGCGAGGAAGCGCTCGGCATCGAGCGCTGCCATGCAGCCCATTCCAGCAGCGGTCACGGCCTGACGGTAAATCTTGTCGCTCACATCGCCCGCGGCGAAAACACCCGGAATACCGGTGCGCGTGGTCCCTTTTTCAACGACGACATAGCCTTCGTCCAGCGGCAACACGCCTTCGAACAGTTCGGTCGCTGGCTTGTGACCGATGGCGACGAAAGCGCCGTCGGCTGTCACATGGGATTTTTCGCCAGTGACAGTGTCGATCAGATCAACGCCGACCAGCCCCTCGGGATCACCGCCGCCGACGAAACGTTCCACCGCCTTGTTCCAGAGCACCTTGATATTGGGATGGGCGAAAAGCCGTTCCTGAAGGATCTTTTCAGCGCGGAATGAATCCCGGCGGTGGATAAGGGTCACGTCATGGCTGTGGTTGGTGAGATAAAGCGCCTCTTCCACAGCGGTGTTCCCACCACCGATGACGACGACCTTCTTGCCGCGATAGAAAAATCCGTCGCAAGTGGCGCAAGCCGAAACGCCCTTGCCCTGAAGCAACATCTCGCTTTCCAGACCCAGCCACTTGGCCTGGGCGCCCGTCGCGATGACCAGCGTGTCGGCATAATATTGCACGCCACCGTCACCAAGCAGGCGGAAGGGACGCTTGGACAGATCCACCTCGACGATCTGGTCATACATCATCTGCGCGCCGACATGCTCGGCCTGAGCCTGCATTTCCTCCATCAACCAAGGGCCCTGGATGACGTCACGGAAGCCGGGATAATTTTCGACATCGGTCGTGATGGTAAGCTGCCCGCCGGGCTGCAATCCCTGCACGACGATGGGCGACAGCCCGGCGCGCGCGCCATAGATGGCGGCGGAAAGCCCGGCAGGGCCGGAGCCAAGGATCAGCATGCGAGTGGAATGAGTGGCGGTCATGGCGTCTTCCGGTTGGTTCTGAAATCGATTCGTTCAAGGCGGGAAATAAGGATCTGCGTAGCGTAAGTGCAAGCGCGGAGGACATAGAGTTTCTTTGAAGCAGCAAAGGACGGTCTGCCGAAGCGTGATCCCTCACGGAACATATAGGCCGGTTCGAGCGATGCAGGAATGAGCATGGAGGCACGCGGTCCGCAACGTGGATGCCGGATGACGTCAATGTGGCCCAGTCTAATCCGCGAAATTGGGCAAATGTTCAAACCCCTCCCGGAGTGCCGCGGACCAGCCTTGGGAGATATGCGCGAAGCGTTCGTCATCAGCTTCAATCCGCGTGCGCGTTCGAAAGCGGTATTTGCCCCGTTCGGCGACCGCCAGATCAAGCGGCATGCCCACGGAAAGATTCGAACGGAGGGTGGAATCCATCGACAGGCACACTGCCTTTACGCAGACATCTATCGAGGATTCAGGCGTGATGATGCGGTCCAATATGGGCTTGCCATATTTATGCTCGCCAATCTGAAAATAGGGCGTGTCGGAAGTCGCTTCGATGAAATTTCCGGCGCCGTAGATGAGGAACAGGCGTGGCTCTCCGCCCTTGAATTCTCCGGCAACCAATATGGACGCATCAGCCGATGCCCCATGCGTCTCTATGGTCTTGCGGTATCGCTCCTGCATGGCGTGCATCGCCTCACCGACGATCTGCGCCGCACGGAACATCGAGTCACAATTCAATAGAGTTTCCACGCCCGGATCATCGGCGGAATTCCGGATGGCACGCGAAAGAATGGAATGCACGCCCTGCGTAATCGACAGATTGCCTGACATCATGACGCCAAGCACCCGCTCCCCCGGTACATCATAAGTGAAGAGCTTACGAAAGCGCGAGATATCATCCAGGCCCGCATTGGTGCGCGTGTCGGCCAGCATCACCAGCCCCGCCTTCACGCGCAATGCCACGCAATACGTCATCCGGGGTTCCCACCTCCTTGCTTGTGGGCCGCTGACCCATTGTATCGGCCGACTAGCAATACGGACCGCGGCTCTTTAACGCCCCGGGCGGCGCATGGGTTTCCTTGTGGAAAAGCCTGCGCCGCGCCTTGAGGTTTTGAAAGGAGTCGCAATGCCGGCTTTCACAGAGGCCGGCAGGCGCCGCTATCAGGCGGCCAGGCGCAAAAACGGCACGGGCGCGGTGGAGGTCAGCACGATCGGCCGCCCCTCATCAGCCTGGAATAATTCACCGTCCAGGATCACGCTGCTATGATCGCCCTCGATACGGATCATGTCGCCCCGCTCCAGATGGATGCCGCTCAGCTTGTGCTTGCCGAGCTGGCCGGACAGGCTGGCAAACAACATCCGGAACAGCGCGGGCAAGCTTTGATCGACTGCCATCAGCTTCATGCTGCCCGTCTTGTCTGCCGCCCCGGCGCGCGCGCCCAGCAGCAGCTTTTCCAATGTGGTGACGATCAGCAGTGAGAACCGCCCGCGAAGCTGTCCCTCGCGGATCAACGACACCTGAATGGGGCGTGCGCGCGGCGGCATATATTTTCCGCCGATGCCCAGCAACAACGAAAAGATGACGGCCAACGCCGTCAGAAAATGGCTGAGCCCATTGGACAGGCCAAGGGGATAAATCTTGTGTCGGCAATAAAGAATGTAATCGGCGAGGCCCGCTCCGCCCAGGAACATACCCAGCACCGGCCGGCTGCCCGCTCGTCCATCCGACAGCGATATAAGTTCCCGCGCCACGACATGCTCATCAAGGCCGGTCTTGGCAATGTCGACAATGCGGTCCAATGCCTTCAACGGATCGCCGTAAGTGCCCAGATCGAGCGCGATCAGGTTCGTCTTGCCATTGGGCAGCACCGCGATAGGCGGCACCTTGCCCTTGAAGTGCTCGCCCTGATACAGTTCGGTAAGCGCAGCCTGCACCGTGCCGTCACCGCCATTGATGACGATGACGGACGGATTGACCCGCGCGATGGTCTGCAGCGCCCGACCGATCTGATCGACATGCTCCACCTCGTAATGGAAGATGTCGGGATGGTTGGCGCAATAGCTGCGCACGCGCGGCAGCATGGCGCGATTACCCGTCGATTTCGGGTTGGATAAAAGCGCTACGCATACCATGCTGTTGGACTGCCTTCTTATCTGTATTGTTTCAAAGGCTCAAAAGAGAGCCCCTGAACATAGCTGAGGACCACACGTACTTCTTTCGTGCTGTCGCCGACCGCGAACTGCGCCTTGCTCATGCTCGGTTTCTTCTTAGTAACGAGATCGCCCAGGCTGACATCAGGATTGCCCGAAAAGCCGCCGCCATCGCTGCGGTCGCTCTTCCCATTACCATTCCGGTCGTGGCGGACATAAACCGCGTAATTGCCAGGCTTCGGCACAGGCACGCACACGTTCATCGGGCCATTGCCGGTGACGGGCACCTGGATGCGTTCCAGCCATTTTCCTTTTTCAAGGAATGTGCCGGGATTATTGGCATATAGCTGAATCCGGACATTTCCGGTCCTGCTCTTCAAACCCACAACCTCCACGAGAACGGCGCTCGCATTGTTTTTGCACAGGTCGGCATGGGGCCCCACCGCTGCTTGCGCCTGAACTCCCAATGGCAGAAATGCCGCGGAAGCGGCACAAAGCGCCGCTGCAACTGCTTTTCCGTCAAATTTCAACATGACCAATAGACTCCTGGAAGCTATAGCCCGCCTGCGAAGGCCGGGCTGGCCCTGTTTGCCCCGCTTGAGACATATGGATATTATTTGCGGCCAAAACATGGTGATGGGACGACCATATATTGAAAATGCTTAGCGCCACGGACCGCTACATTGCGCGGCTGATCGCCTGGCCGCTGCTTGGCAGCCTGGTGATTGCCGCCATGCTGCTGGTGCTGGACAAGATGCTTCGGCTATTCGACTTCGTTGCGGCGGAGGGCGGACCGGTCAGCGTGGTCTGGCGCATGCTTGCGAATCTTGTCCCGGAATATCTCTCCCTGGGCATACCGATCGGCCTGATGCTCGGCATATTGCTGGCGTTCCGCAGATTGGCGCTGTCATCCGAACTGGATGTTCTGCAGGCGGTCGGCCTGAGTCATGGACGCTTGCTGCGCGTGCCTTATATGTACGCCATCGGCCTTGCTCTTGTGAATCTCGCCATCGTCGGCTTTGTCCAGCCCTATGCCCGCTATGCCTATGAGGGCCTCCGGTTCGAGTTGCGTTCCGGCGCGCTCGGCGCATCCATCAAGGTGGGAGAGTTCACTAATCTGGGCAACAAGATGACGCTGCGAATCGAGGAAAGCCGCGATAATGGCCGCAGTCTCTACGGTATTTTCGTTCGCATCGCAGGCAAGGGGGGGCAAGCCCTGGCAGTCACGGCCGCCCAGGGCACATTCCTGGCGACCGACGATCCGGACACCATCATTTTCCGCCTGAAGAATGGCGTTCTGGTGCATGATTCGCCCAAATATGAAGCGCCGCGCATATTAACTTTCAATTCCCACGACCTGCCCATCGACTTGCCGCAAATCGAATCCTTTCGGGGCCGGGGCAATGCCGATCTGGAACTGACCATACCTGAACTGGTCCGCGTCGGCACCAGCAGCGAGGCCGATCCCAAACTGCGCAATGAAGCCAACGCCAATTTTCATTTCCGGATGGTCGAGGTGGCGATGATGCTGCTGCTGCCCATGGCGGCGCTTGCCTTCGCCATTCCACCTAAACGATCGACCTCAGCGCTGGGCGTGTTCCTGTCCATCGTCTTCATCGTGACGTATCACAAGATCAACGAATATGCCGAATCGCTGGGCGCATTGGGGCGGATCAATCCCGTGATTGCACTCTGGGTTCCTTACTTTCTCACCGCCGGACTGATCATCTGGATGTACCATGTCAGCGCTCACCGCCCCGGTGGCCAGCCTATTGGCGCACTGGAACGAATCTTCGCCAAGGTCGGCAAACACATCGGCAGGTGGGTCCGCTTCGGCCGCCGAAAATTCCAGCAGGTCTAAAGCCAATGCAACTGCAGTTCTTCCCGTCGAAAACGATGGCCTTGTACATGGCCCGGATGTTCCTGGTCCGCAGTTTCGCGGTGCTGGCCCTGCTGGTCATTGTGCTGCAGACATTGGACCTGCTGGGGGAATCGGGGAAAATTCTTGCCCAGCCCGGCAATGGCGATGCGGAGTTATGGCGGTATATTGGGCTGCGCGTGCCGCAGATCATCGACCGCTTTCTCCCTTTTTCGGTCCTGCTGGGCACCATCATCACACTGGTCACGCTCAACCAGAACAGCGAAGTCATATCCATGAAAGCGGCGGGACTTTCCGCGCATCAGGTACTGGCGCCCTTGCTTCTTTCCAGCATTGCCGTCGCCGCAATCAGCTTTGCCTTCGACGAACGAATTGTCACTCGGTCCAACACGGCGCTCAGCGCGTGGCAGAATGTTGACTATGGCCCTGTCCCGCGAGATAGCGGCGTCAAGACCAACGTCTGGGTCCGCGAAGGCGGTCAGCTTATTCGCGCGGGCACTGTCGTGGGGAGAGGAACTGAAACCAAATTGGGCGACGTCCGCGTTTTCACGCGCCTTGACAACGTCCTGCGCAGCATCACCGCAGCCCCGCGCGGGCATTATGTGGAGGGTGAATGGCAACTGGACGACGCGGTCCGCTTCGACGTCGCCACAGGGCGCGAACAACGGCTTGGCAGCATCCGCATCGCGCCTGAAGTGCGGCCCGACCAGTTCACCTTGTCGAAGGTTGATCCCGACGGCCTCTCCTTTGCCGAACTCAGCGCGGCCATCAGCGATCTCAAGGACGCGGGACGCCCCGTTGCATCTCTGGAAGCCAATCTCTGGCACAAGATTTCGGGGCCTCTTTCCGCCGTTCTGATGCCGCTATTGGGCGCGGTGGCGGCTTTCGGCCTTGCGCGGTCGGGCAAGCTCTTCGTGCGGGCGGTACTGGGCATGGCGCTCGGCTTTATTTATTTCGTTGTGGACAATTTCGCGCTCGCAATGGGCAATCTGGGGGCTTATCCGCCGATGATGGCTGCATGGGCCCCTTTCCTCCTGTTCCTGCTGGTGGGCGAAACCGTCCTTATCCGCACGGAAGAATGACGGAAGAATGATGAATGTGGCAGGATCGGCATAGGCCGGTCCCAAAACGGCCTTATTGCGAGACGATAGGGCGAGACTATATTAAGCGCTCTATGGGGCGCAGGACAGAAATTGAGGTCAAGACGTGAAAACCGCTGACATCGAACGATCGAGCTTCTGGAAACGCTCGCATCATCTGGATCGGATGACGCTGCGAGATCTGGTCGTCGCTTATTTTCAATATCCGGCAATCATCGCTTATCTGGCACTGGCGGCGGTGGCAGCGGCGGTCTGGGTCTATAATCCCGCTCCAACGGTTCCGACGATAGCTGCGATTGTCATTTCCATCCTGCTTTATCCGTTGGTCTGGTATGCTCTCCATCGCTGGGTCCTGCACAGCAACTGGATGTTCAAGGTGCCCTTTCTCGCAGGCACCTGGAAGCGAATCCATTACGATCACCACCAGGACCCCAATCATCTGGAAGTCCTGTTCGGCGCTCTGCATACGACGCTGCCCACCATCGCGCTCGCGACCGCGCCGATCGGCTATGCCCTGGGCGGCCTGGGCGGGGCGGCTATTGCCTTGTCGACGGGTCTTCTCACGACCTGCTTTTATGAATTCTGCCACTGCATCCAGCATTTGTCCTACAAGCCGAAGAGCAAATTTCTGGCGGCGATGAAGGCGCGGCACATGGCTCACCATTTCCATGACGAAAAAGGCAATTACGGGATCACCAACTTCTTTTGGGATCGCCTGTTCGGCACGTTCTACGAACGGCACGAGCGCAAGGAGAAGAGCCCCACCGTATTCAACCTGGGATATACCGAGGAAGTGGCGCGGATTTACCCACAGGTGAAGGAATTGTCGGGCGGGGTCGTCGCTACCGGCCATCCCCGCCAGCGCGACCGGCACTGACCTGTCCAGTTGCCGGGCTTGATTTCCCGCCTGTCCTGAATAGCACTGAGCCTGCTGAAATCATGTATGGAAAGGCTGCGCCAGCGCTTCGATACGGGTCTTCTTCGCTCAGCCTCTTCTCAGCACGAACGGGAATTTATGCACGCCAATATCGTCACCGTCAGCCCCGTATCAGGCAAAGCCGATCTGAAGGCCTTTGTTGATTTACCCTGGTCGATTTACGCCAACGATCCAAATTGGGTGCCGCCGCTGAAGAGCGAGGTCTATGGCCTTATAACCCCGGGCAAAAATCCCTGGTTCGAACATGGCGAGGCGCAATATTTCCTCTGCCGTCGGGCAGGCGAAGTCACTGGCCGCATTTCCGCCCATATCGATCATCTCGCGCTTACCATGTCCGTGGAGCAGGGCATGGGTCCGGGCACGGGCAACTGGGGCTTGCTGGAAGCCAAGGACGAAGAAAGCGCCACGGCGCTCATCCGCACTGCGGAACAATGGCTGCGTGACAAGGGCATGACCCGCGTGCTGGGTCCCCTTTCCATCTCAATCTGGGAAGAGCCAGGCCTGCTGGTGCAAGGCCATGACCATCCCCCAACGGTCATGATGGGCCATAACAGTCCTGCTTATCAGTCGTGGATAGAGGCGCTGGGCTATAATCCGGTCAAGCAGCTCAAGACTTATGAGCTGGACATCACGAACGATTTCCCGCCGCTCCTTCAGCGGATCATTCAGTCAGGCGAAAAGAATCCGCGCATCCGCATCCGCAAGGTGGACAAGTCCCGCTTTGATGAGGAAGCCGCGATCATTCTTTCCATCCTGAACGATGCCTGGGGCAATAATTGGGGCTTCGTCCCGATCACTGATGCTGAGGTGGCCCATACCGGCAAGAAACTGAAGCCAATTGTGTTCGAGGACTTGATCCGCATTGCCGAGCTGGACGGCGAACCGGTCGCCTTCATGATGACGCTGCCGGACTTCAACGAAGCGATTAAGCCCCTTAATGGGTCGCTCTTTCCCTTTGGCTGGATCAAGCTGCTCAGGTGGCTGCATAAACCAAAATGCAGGACCATGCGTGTTCCCCTGATGGGCGTGGTGCAGAAGCTGCAGGCCAGCCGCCTGGCCAGCCAACTCGCATTCATGATGATTGAATATATCCGTCGTTCCGCGATCGAGTCCTACGGCGCAACCCGGAGCGAAATCGGCTGGGTACTTGACGATAACCAAGGCATGAACGCCATAGCGGACGCTATCGGCAGCAAGGTCAACAAGGTCTATCAAATTTACGACAAGGCACTTTGACGGCTCTGCGCGCATTTATTGAGATTGAACGCACTCTCTAGCGCAAGTTGATCCAGACCGGCGCGTGATCGCTGGCCTTTTCACGGCCACGATATTCCTTGTCCACCTGCGCGTCGGTCAGGCGATCAGCGGCCATTGGGCTGAGCAGGAAATGATCGATGCGGAAACCGGCATCCCGTTGCCAGGCGCCGGCCTGATAGTCCCAGAAGGTCCACACGCCGCCCGCCGGATGCCGACTCTCCAGCGCGTCAGTCCATCCGTCGCCCAGCAGGCGGCGGTAGGCGGCGCGACTTTCCGGCTGCATCAGCGCATCATTCTGCATGGCGCGGGTTGAAAATACGTCGCGATCATGCGGGATGACGTTATAGTCCCCCGCGAGCACAGCCGGGATTTCCTCCGCCAATATCTCCGTTGCGCGGTCGCGTAACCGCTTCATCCAGCGCAACTTGTAGTCGAACTTCGGCCCGGGCTGCGGATTTCCGTTCGGGAGATAGATGCTGGCAACGCGCAGGCCCTTTACGTCTGCCTCTATATAGCGACTATGTTCATCCTCGGGCTCCCCCTCAAGGCCGCGCTTTACTTCTACCGGGTCTTCGCCGCGAGCCAGGATAGCGACGCCGTTGAAGCCCTTCTGCCCATGCCAGATGCAGCCATAGCCGATGTCGCGAATGTCCTTTTCAGGAAATGTCTCATCGGACGTCTTGAGTTCCTGCAGGCAGACGATGTCGGGCTGCGTCTCCGTCAGCCATTCCAGCAGGCGAGGCAGGCGGGCCTTGATCCCGTTGATGTTGTAGGTCGCTATGCGCATAAATCTCTGCCTTGATCCAATCAATCCTCACTCCCGCGAAGGCAGGGAAATCACCAATGCGCATCCGGCAGATAACGCAGAAGGCGGATTTCCGACTTCACGGAATGACGAGTATCTGAAAGAAGGTCTTAAACCGAAAAACTGGACCCGCAACCGCAACCCGACGCCGCGTTGGGATTAGTCACCTTGAAGGCGCTACCGCCCAGATCTTCCACGAAGTCCACCGCAGAGCCCCGCACAAGGTCCAGACTCACTGCGTCCACGACGAGTTTCACTCCGTCCTGCTCAACGGAGACATCGTCGCCTTCGATTTCATCAGCCAGACCAAACCGGTATTGAAAGCCGGAACAGCCGCCGCCTTCAACGGCCAGCCGTAAAATGGCAGGTTTACGCTGCTGCTTAGCAATCGCAGCGACACGCGCAGCCGCGGACGGGGTAAGAATGATGTCAGCCATAAGCTCAAGATAGGGAACCGCGAGGGAACCGGCAAGGCGAATAGCTTTGCGAGACGACTTCAAATCAGGAGAGAGAAGGCAAGTCTTCGAAAAGAGGCTTTCCCGGACTCCGCAGGCGATCAGCTAGACACCACGAAACAGTCGGTGCCGGGCTTATTCCTCTTCCGGACCGCCCATGGCGAGCGGTGGCTTTGTGTTCAAGGCCAGGACATAATCTCCCGACTTCACGAAAGGCACCGGATTGACGGCTTCGCCATCGATACGAACTTCATAATGAAGGTGGCTGCCCGTCGAGCGACCAGTCGAACCCATCAGGCCGATGACCTGCCCGCGTCGTACGCGCTGGTTCGGCTCCACAATCAGCTTGGACATATGACCATAGCGGGTCGAAATGCCGTCGCCATGATTGATTTCGATCAGATTGCCATAACCTCCGGCCCGTCCGGACCGGCTGACGATGCCGTCCGCAGTGGCATAGATCGGAGTGCCGACTGGTCCGGGAATATCGATGCCCTTATGAGCGCGGCGGTGACCGTTGAAGGGATCGGAACGCACGCCATAATTGCTGGTCAGCGAAATGTGATCGACCGGCTTGCGCGACGGAATGGAAACGGTGGCATGGGCCACATTGTCCATCTTCTTCCAGGACGTAAAAATGGCGCGGAAATCAGCATCGGTCGGCGCAGCCGCCTGTACGCCCAACGCCTCATCATCCTGACTGTCCATCACAACATCGGAGGCCATGACAGGAGCGGCGGCGGAAACGGCGACTCCAACAAGGACAATCTTCAAAGCGGAACGGGCGGCGGGGAACAGATTTTCCGGGAAATGGCGGAACAAGCCTGTGCGGCCATCGTTCTTCGCTTTGAAATACATGCAGACCCCGACTTTTTCTTCTGCGCCAGGGAACCCCCTTGGTCGCTAACTCGTTGACAGGCGGTAACGGCCTGATCTCTGAGGCACATCTGCACACCCAGTCTTATCGCGCAAGCGCCGCGTAATATTCACGCGTCAAACCGGCTTGTCGACGCGCCGAGTCGTTGAACGGGGGCTTCAGCGCACCGCGAAAATGGCAATTTACAAGGTTTTGGTAATGATTTTCGGGACTAATCCCTTTTCGCTTCGTCGCTACACCGAACCATTTCGTGCCTGCAGCAACGTGGCGAATCTCATCGCGATAGATTCGCTGCAGCATCCGCGCTGATGTGAAATCCCCTGCCTGTTCGAACCGCTCGATCGTTTGCGGGGTGATGTCCAGCGCCCGCGCCTCCAACACCATTGGAACAATCGCAAGCCGCGCCATCACGTCATGGGCGGTATCCTGTGCGGCCTCCCACAGTCCGTCATGCGCTGGAAGCGCTCCGTAATAGCTGCCATATTGCCGCAGGCGGCGGTCAAGCAGCGCGAAATGCATCGCCTCGTCCGCGCCTACGCGCATCCAGTCATCCGCGAATTCGGGCCCGAACTCCGCCCCGAACCGGCCCACAAGATCGAAGGCCAGGTCGATGGCGACGAACTCGATGTGCGCCAAAGCGTGCAGCATGGCCACGCGCGCACGATCCGATCCGCCTTTCCCCCGCTTCGGCATGTGCGATGGCGGCAACAGTTCAGGCTTATCGGGCCTCGCAGGCCGGTCCGGCAACACAGTGTCGAAAACATGCGCGAGCCGCCCGAGACGCCAATTGCGGGCAGCAGCGCGCGCTGCCATCACCTTTGCATGAGGATCAGCGGTCAGCAGAACAGTAGAGGCCGCTTCACCCAAGGTGGTTATCACGGCATCAGCCATGGGCTCGGGCCGCCTCCAGCACCTCTTGCGCATGGCCCGCAACCTTCACCTTGGGCCAGACGCGAACGACCTTGCCCTGCCCGGCGATCAGGAATGTCGCACGGGCTATTCCCATATAGGTCCGGCCATACATGCTTTTTTCAATCCAGGTGCCAAAGGCCTCGCAAAAGCCGCCCTTTTCGTCGGAAGCAAGGTCCACCTTCAGGTCATATTTCCCGATGAAGCGCGCAAGCTTCTTCACCGGGTCTTTCGATACGCCAAGCACGGAAACGCCCAGCTTGTCGAATTCGTCCTTCAGCGCGGAAAAATCCTTCGCCTCATTGGTGCAGCCGGGGGTATCCGCCTTGGGATAGAAATAGAGCACCAGCGGCCGTTCCGCATAGCGTTCAAGCGTGAAGGTCTGCCCATCCACACCTTCCAGCGGGGCGTTTGGAACCCGCTCGCCTTCACTCACCATCTTCAGCTTCCCCATATTGTTCCACAATGGCCCGCCATCGTTGGTCAACGCTTTGCCGCGCCTCCTCATAGCTTGCAAGCAGATCGTCCCAACTTTGGCAGCCGCAGGCGCGCGCCACCAGAGGGCGGGTGGCCTCGGCGGGTTCCTGAGCACCGGGGGCTGCCAGCCGCGACACAACCAAATAGCGGGTGAGCAGTTCATGCGCCCTGATAAGCTCTGGTGGCAACAGCCCCAACGCCACCAGGTCCGCCAGCGCATCGTCCAGGCGCGGCGCGAAGCCCGCATCATGAGTAAACTGGGTCACATGAATGAGGAACTCCAGATCGATAAGCCCGCCTCCCACCAGCTTGGCATCGAGCGGCCCTGAGGGTGGTTTGTGGCGGGCGATATCACCCCGCATCTTCACAGCATCGCGAATGAAGGCGGGAAGATCGCGCGTCATGTGCAGCGTTTCGTCAATAATGGACTTCAGCGCACTGCGGCTGGCCGCTGATCCATAGACCGGCCGAGCCCGCGTCAAAGCCAGATGCTCCCAGGTCCAGGCCGCTTCCTTCTGATAACGCTCGAAACTATCGAACGAAACCGCCAGCAGCCCCTGAGCGCCGGAGGGGCGCAACCTTGTGTCGACTTCGTAAAGAGGGCCCGAAGCTGTCTGCACCGACATGGCATTGCTGATCCGCTGCACCAGCCGATTATAATATTGCGTGGCCCCCAACGGCCTGCGTCCGTCGGACTCTCCTGTAAAATCGCCGCTGAACAAATAGATGAGATCCAGGTCGGAGGCATGGGTGAGCGCTCCGCCACCAAGCCGGCCCAGCGCCAATATGGCAAGCTCGCTGCCCGGCACGCGGCCATGCTGCGTCTCGAACTCCCGGATAGTCGCGTCAGCCAGAGTCACCAGCGCCGCCTCGGCAATCCGTGCATAATCGACCGCTACGGCCAGTGGGTCGCGTCTTCCTTCAATGATCTGCACCCCCAGCGCGAAGCGACGATCGCCCACTCTCTGCCGCACGCGGTCCAGCAGAATTTGATAATCCTCGCCGGGCTCCAGCACTGAAAACAGTCGTACGAGTTCGGGAACGTCCGGCTGCGGATCGAAAGCGGTCGCGTCGATCAGCCCGTCAAGTAACTCGGTTCGCTGCGCCAGCGCCTCAGCCAAGACAGGCGCATGGCTGAGTATCTCGCTGAGCATGGCTGTCAGCCCCGGCCGGGCTTCCAGCAACTTGAAAAAATTAATGGCGCTCGGCAGACGGCAAATCATCGTGTCGAGCCGATTGAGGGCTGCCGCGGGATCAGGGGCGCGGGCAATCGCTGCCATCAGTCCGGGCAACACGGCCTCCAATGCGGAGAGCGCCGCCTTGCTGCGCAGGGCCCGCACTGTTCCCCCGCGCCAATGGGCAACACGCGCCACGGGAGCCGTCGCGTCGGGGAAACCCATTGCCTCCATCTGCTCACCCAGTTTCACGGGGTCCTTCGACAATGTGCCGGAGGTTTCCGAGCCGATCAGCCCATCATAAATCGTGGCTGTGCGCTCGACATGCGGGCGCAGCAAGTCGAACAGGGCTTCGCTCCCGTCCAGCCCGTGCAGACCTGCGACCAGCGCCAGCCCCTCCGCGCTTTTGGGCAGGTTATGGGTTTGCTGGTCCTCGACCATCTGTAACCTGTGCTCAATGGTCCGGAAAAGCACATATGCGGCGTCCAGGTCCGCCGCCACATCGCCGCTTATGATTCCTCCATCGCGCAAGGCAATGAGGGCGTCGCGGGTGCCCGGCGCGCGCAATTCGCTGTGGCGTCCGCCATGAATGAGTTGATGCACCTGAGCGAAGAATTCGACCTCCCGAATGCCGCCCCTGCCACGCTTCAGGTCATAGCCAGGCCCGAATGCCTGCCCTTGCGCATAATGGTCCCGGATGCGGCGAGAGATGTCGGTGATCTGGTCGATGGCGCTGAAATCCAGCGACCGCCGCCAAACGAACGGCCGGATGGAACGAAGGAAATCCTCGCCCAATCCCTTGTCCCCCGCAGCCGCGCGGGCGCGAATGAAGGCCGCCTGTTCCCAGCCAAGCGCGGTCGATTCATAATAGGAAATGGCCGCGTCCACAGGCAACACAATCGGGGTCGCTTCAGGGGATGGCCGCAAGCGCAAATCGACGCGAAACACATAACCGTCGCCGTCGCGGGCGCTCAACAATTCGACGACGCGCCGGCCGATCCGCTGGGCTGCGTCGATCGGATCTTCCCGCGCGCGGCGCGGCAGGGTCTCAGGATCGAAGAGGAAGATCGGATCGATGTCCGAACTGTAGTTCAATTCACGGCTGCCATGCTTGCCAAGCGCGATCACGGCAAATCCGCGCGGTTCGGCGTCAGGCACACGCTCCGCAAAGGCCGTCGCAATGGCTTCGTCCAGCGCAGTGTCTGCAAAGTCGGACAGAGTACGCGTAACGCGGTTCAAATCCCATGCGCCGGAAAGATCCGCTATCGCCGTGACAAGGGCAATGGCGTTGCGCCGCCACCGGAGCGCCTGCCCTGTGCCCGCAGCACCTTCGCCAGCAGCCTGAGCAAGTGCATAAGCCTCCTCGACTCTTCCGGACTCCAGCAAGCCTGATATCTGCGGATTCCGTTCGATCGTCCGCGCCAGAAATCCTGAAAACGCCCGCGCGCGGGCCAGCGCTGACGAAACATCATTCATGCGCCATCATCCCGCTTTGCTGCCCACATATGTTATTTTCGCCTTTATTCGCCTGCAAAAATTTGAAGAAACTTTTCCACCGAATTTTCGTTAGTAAGCCATGTCCACACCAAACAAAAGTTTAAGCACGGGTTGCACAGAGGACGGAAACCAATATTTCGCGGTGCGTCGGCCGCCGATCCATGAGGGCGTCGGCCGCGCATTGCGTGCAGCTTATCAGGATCAGGAAACTGCTACGCCATTGGATATGACGGAACTGATAGGCAAGCTGGATCGGATCGAGCTTTAATAAACCGCCCTGGCGATCAGCATCTGCGCCTTTATCGGCCTTGGCTGAGGCGGTCGACGTCGTCCATGATTTCGCTCAGCGCACCGTGTTCGCTGGTCGGCGTGGTGCGGCGTGAAGGGATAGCGCCCTCTTCCAATATATGCTCCAGCGCCGCCCGCCCGCGGGCGACGCGGCTCTTGATCGTACCGACGGCGACGTCGCAGATTTCGGCCGCCTCCTCATAGGCGAAGCCGCCTGCTCCGACCAGGATCAGGGCCTCGCGCTGGGATTGGGGCAATTCCATGAGCGCCCGTTGCATATCGGATAATTCGACTTGCTTGTCCTGCCCTGCCGGGGCGGCCAAAAGCCGGTCGGCGGCAAGATCGTCCCATTCTCCTCGAAAGCGGGACCGCCGCATTTGCGAAAGATAATAGTTGCGCAGAATGATAAACGTCCACGCGCGCATGTTGGTGCCAGCCTGAAACCGCTCACGCGCTGCCCAAGCCTTGAGTAGTGTTTCCTGCACCAAATCATCGGCAACATCGCGGTTGCCCGAAAGAGAGCGTCCAAAGGCGCGCAAATGAGGAATGACTTCCCCTAACTGCTTTTTGAACTCGGCATCGGACAAACTCGTCCGATCCCTCGGGTCCTCCGCGATCTCCGGCATATCGGCCCGGGAAGTAGGGGAATGGTCGTCCATCATTCGGCTGGCCCCCTCTTAACGTCACGCGTATGGTACACTGGCCCACACTTCTTGTAAAACAAGATCATTGCCTTCCGAAAATTGATGACTTTTGCGGGTCCGCTGAAAACGGCGGACCTGCGCTGCCTTACAAAATGACCACCAGAGCCAATGCAATAACCGCCAATAAGGTGGAAATTGCCAGGACATAACGCCCCACATGCGGAGTGCTTCCCGCGCGGGCCTCGGTCTTGTTCAAATGAGGCGTGGGTTCCTGCAACGATCATCTCCCTTTTTTGTCCTGTTAAACAACGCCGGCCTTGGGAGAGTGTTCCAATTATGAACAAAAACTAACCCATATTATGCCGGCGCGGTCGCTTCATCGAAGAACAAAGCCTGGGAAATCGCCGCCTTTACCGTCGAGCGCTGGAACGGTTTGGTGATGAGGAACGTCGGCTCTGGCCGTTCGCCGGTCAGCAGCCGTTCGGGGAAAGCGGTGATGAAGATGACTGGCACCGAAAATTCTGCCAATATGTCCTTGACCGCATCGATCCCGCTGCTGTCATCGGCAAGCTGAATGTCAGCCAGCACCAGGCCCGGCCGCTCCGCCATGGCTTCGCGCACGGCTTCATCCCGTGTCACCGCAACCGCCGTCACCTCATGGCCCAGATCCCGCACGATGGTTTCCAGGTCCATCGCAATGATTGGCTCATCTTCAATGATCAGCACCTTGGCGCGGGTTTGCGCCTCGATTTCCCGTAACGCATCCTGCACAAGATCACTCACGGCACTCTCCGATGTTCCTATCAAATAAGCAGTATCTTCCGGCGTAAAGCCTTCCATCGCCGTTAGCAGCAGGGCCTGACGGGACAGCGGCGTAATGCGGGAAAGGCGCGCGCGCGCCACCTGCTCATGTGGAGCGACATCAGAATCCGACGATTGCCGGCCATCATCGATATTGGCGGATCCCCAAATGGCGTGGAACGTTCTGTACAGTCCAAGCCGGGGATCGATTTCCCTGGGGAATTGCTCTGGTGCCGCGACAATCGCTTCCAGCGTAGCGCGCACATAGGCATCGCCATGAGTCTGGCTGCCGGTAAGAGCGCGGCCATAGCGGCGCAGGAAGGGAAGATGAGGCTGTAATTGCTGGCCTAGCGACATTCGGATCACACTCCATTCGGAACAGGTCTTGCCGGAAACCGCCAAGGTGGAACGGGACAGACAAGTTTGCAATCCCCACCTCGACAGCGATCGGTCCTTCCGGCGTGAAGCAACGTCGAAAAAACCGATTCTCAAGGGAACAAACGAAACGGGCAAATGTTTCACAGGCGATTTGGAAAATTAGATTTGCGTTGCAGGCCTGCGATCTGCAAGAATGGCAAACTGAAAACCAAGGATCGCACAGGACACAGCACCGGAAAAAGGGACTGGAATTGGCATCTGTAAACCAAGGGTCGAAGCAGGTTGCAGACATGAGCGGCAATAGCCCGAACGACACCTCCACGGGCAAGACGTCCGCGAACAAAACATCCACGCCATCCGGCTCTGCAGGATCAGAGTCCGGCGCGCCCGCAGCTGAGGGCAGCGGTTCCAAACCGGACGCCGGTTCGCCGTCTCCCCTGAACGACAGCAATGTCGGCGGCGCGCTTCGGTCCGTTTATCAACAGACGATCAATGAAGACATTCCCGCCGAAATGCTGGATCTGCTCAATAAGCTAGCGTAATCAGATGACCGGCGCGCTGACGCCCGTTCCCAACAACAATCCGGCTTCTCAGGGGCAGGAATCCGGCCCTTCAACGGGCGTCAAGATGTTCCTTATTCTGACGCTCGCGCTTCTGCCGCTTGGTCTGATCGCTCTTTTTGCCTCGCTCCAGGCCAGCCGAACAGCCGATCTGGAAAAGGCTGCTCTCCTCAATGTCGCGGCGAATGAAAGCGCCCGCAAGCTGGTCGCCGGAATAGCGGCAGACCGTTCGGCGCTTCGGCTGGTTGTCAATACATTGGCTGAAAATCCCAACAGGACGGACCTATGCCAGCGCGCGGATGAGATATTGCGCAATCGCGGTGATACCGTGGAATTCGTGGTGTACCAACGCGGGCGCGAACAGCCGCTCTGCGCCTCCGTCAAAGCTTTATCTCTCGGTCTGCCCGCTGCTCAGCGTTTCCGCACCGAACCCGCTACCATTCTGCCGGACCGGAAAGCCTTGGTCGTGCGGACGGCGAGCAATGGCGGTCAACTCATGGCCATAGCCATTTACAGCCTTCCGCATCTCGACCGAATCACAAGCCCCGAAACAGCCCTGCAAAGCTACCGCATCGCTCTTCAGAAGGATGGCGTGACGCTGGATCTGGGCGGAACGCTGAGCGCTGCCACGAAAGATCGCCTTGACCGTGTCAGCGTTCCCGTCGGCAATACGGGAATCATGCTGATGCTGCGCGTCAAGGATGCGCCCGTCAATGTGGCCAGGAGCCTGTCGGTATTCCTTCCGCTGCTGATGTGGATCGCTGCCGCCGCCATCGGTTGGTTCGTGGTGAATCGGCTGCTCATCCATCCGCTGATTCAGCTCCGCCGCCTGGTATCGGACTATCACCCGGGCGAAGTGCTGGAGCCATTACGCAAAATGCCCACGCCTGCACAGGAAATCCGCGATCTGGGCCAGACCTTCCGCCTCATCACCCAGACTATCGCAGCGCACGAGGCGGAGCTCGCCGCTGGTCTGGAAAGACAAACCCGCCTGACGCGGGAAGTTCATCATCGGGTCAAGAACAACCTTCAGATTATTGCCAGCCTGATCAACCTGCACAGCCGTTCGGCACCAACGCAGGAGGCGGTGGACGCATATATCTCCATTCAGCGCCGGGTGGACGCATTATCGGTCGTTCATCGCAACCATTATGCAGAATTGGAGGTGCATCCCGGCATCGGGGTTCGATCCTTGATCAGCGAACTTTCCGTTTCCCTGCGCGGAAGCATGCCGGAGGACGCGCCGAATGTGGCTATTCACGTTCAGAGCGATCATCTTTTCGTGAGCCAGGATGTGGCCGTACCGGTCGCCTTCCTTATCACCGAGCTGGTGGAATTGGCGACATTGATCAACCCTCACGCAATCATGCATATCTCTGCCGGCGGTAGCGCAGCAGTGGAATCTCAGCCGACGCCACATCGGGCGACGCTGCGTGTTCAATCCGAAGCGCTGGTCGCGTCGCCGGCAATGAGTGACTATCTCCACCACCGTTTTGGCCGAATACTTACCGGCCTCTCTCGACAGCTTCGTGCCCCCCTTGAGCATGACGTTCAAAAGGGCGAATATGCGATTGCCATCGCTTTATGCGATTAGAGGACACGCATTGCTCTGCGCTCAATTCTTGCGGTAATCCGCCCTAAATCGGCTGGCGAACGACGCAAACCGGCCTTCCGCGATGCTGGCGCGAATCCCGGCCATGAGTTGCTGATAGAAGCTGATATTATGCTGGGTCATCAACATAGCACCCAATATTTCCCCCGCTTTCACCAGATGATGCAGGTAAGCGCGGCTCCAGGTCCCGCATACGGGGCAGCCGCACCGTTCATCAAGCGGCCCCTTGTCCTCGGCAAAGCGGGCATTGCGGATGTTCAGCGGTCCGCTCCAGGTAAAGGCCTGCCCGTTGCGTCCGCTGCGCGTCGGCAGCACGCAATCGAACATGTCGATCCCGCGTTCGACCGCACCGACAATGTCGTCAGGCTTGCCCACGCCCATCAGGTAACGGGGCTTGTCGGCGGGCAGCATGTCAGGCGCGAAATCCAGCGTGGCGAACATTGCCTCCTGCCCCTCGCCCACTGCAAGGCCGCCGACAGCATAGCCATCGAAGCCGATATCTATCAGCCTGTCCGCTGAAACACGGCGCAATCCCTCGTCAAGCGCGCCTTGCTGAATACCGAAGAGCGCCGCACGCTCGGCATGGCTTCCGCCGCCGTCGAAGGCGTCCCGCGAGCGCTTGGCCCATCGCATGGAGCGCTCCATCGAAGCGGCCGCTTCATCATGCGTCGCGGCATTTTTCGTGCATTCATCGAAAGCCATGACGATGTCGGAGTCCAATAGCCGTTGGATCTCCATCGACCGTTCCGAGGTCAGCAAATGCTTCGATCCGTCGATATGGCTCGAAAAAGCGACTCCATTCTCGCTCATTTTCGTAAGCGCCGACAGGCTCATCACCTGATAGCCACCGCTGTCAGTCAGTATCGGACGCCGCCATCCCATGAAATCGTGCAGGCCGCCCAGCCGATCGATCCGTTCCGCACCGGGGCGAAGCATCAGATGATAAGTGTTGCCCAGGATGATGTCCGCGCCGGTCGCCTGCACTTCCTCCGGACGCATCGCCTTCACGGTTGCTGCGGTTCCGACAGGCATGAAGGCAGGCGTGCGGATATTGCCCCGTTGCATCGTGATCGCGCCGGTGCGCGCTTTGCCGTCTGTCGCGGAAATGGAAAAAGAGAATCTGGGAGAGGCCATTTCAGCCCTCTTAATTTCGGTGGGCGGCAGGTCAAATCCTATTGATCGGATGCGCGGACCTCAACCATGAAGGCGGCGCTCGAAAATGGACAATTCCGCCAGTGGTCGCCGCGTCTTGCAATCATGCTTTACAAATAAATAATCTTTAATTACACGGCCTTGGTCGCAGCAGGGGGGCCTGCATCGATTGACCCTTGAAAATAGATAAGCCTGCCGCCGCAGTTGAATTCATTCAGCCGGCGATAGTGACCGATGAAGATTTCCGTGCCGGCAGACATGGTCAGCGGCCACGGACACCCATCGGATGTGTGTAAGATCAGTGCAATGCGCCCGTCGTTCTGCCTGCCTTCAGCCATGTGGGAAGCATTAGACCGGGCACTCTTAAAAAATGGTTTTGGCGCGGCGTCCGGTCGTCCTGGCCATGCCTGGCTGAACCATGCTTTGGCTTCGATTGCGTTCATGAAGTCACAGAATTGGTAAAAAAATAGTTAACGACCCGTTACGAAGGGAAGAACAGTTGCCATGCAGCATTCAAGCATGCACTTTCGCGCGGATACAGTTCCGGGGGGATCCAATATGACTGAATCAGTCCGTTTCCACGCGTTGGAACGTTCTGGCGAAACCGCGGATAACGTTCTGGCGCATGGCCATGCGGCGGCGACGCAGCCCCGGCCTGCTCCAACTTCGCTTTTCGATCTCGGCCAACTGGAGGTCGAATGGGAGGAAGAGATGGGCACGCTTTGGGCCTTCATCACTCCGCATGACAGGCCGAACTACAATATCGGCCTGCTTCGCGATACGATGGCGTGGCAGACGGAGGCCAAGCGCTTGTTCGACGGACCTGGCTCGCCACTCAAATATATGGTGCTGGGGTCGCGCTTTCCGGGGGTGTTCAACCTGGGCGGCGATCTGGAGATGTTCGCTGAATGCATTGAGCGGCGGGAACGTGCAAAGCTGCTGCAATATAGCCACCTCTGCGTCGAAATCGTCGACAAGGTCTGGCATTGCAACGACATGAACATTGTCAACATTGGCCTGGCCCAGGGCGACGCGCTGGGCGGCGGGTTCGAAGCGCTGATGACGTTCGATGTCGTCGTCGCTGAACGACAGGCCCGCTTCGGTTTGCCGGAAATCCTCTTCGGCCTGTTCCCCGGCATGGGCGCCTATTCCATTCTCGCCCGTCGCATCGGCCATGTTCATGCTGAACGAATGATCCTGGGGGGCAAGGTTTATAGCGCCGAGGAAATGTACGATATGGGCCTGGTCCATGTGATCGCCGAAACGGGCGAAGGGGAACAGGCGGTACGCGATTATATCAGCGAGAATAATGCGCGCCATTCCGGCCATGTCGGCGTTTACCGTGCGGGCCGCCGGGTCAATCCGCTCCAGCTTGATGAGCTGAAGGAAATCGTGGAAAACTGGGTCGATACCGCGCTGAAACTGACCGACAAGGACTTGAAGCTTATGAGGCGTCTCGCTGCTGCGCAGACCCGGCTTCACCGGCGCTGAGCCTTTGTGCCTCCGGCTGATGTGCCGGTAATTGCAAGGGATCACCTGAATGATGCTCCGCCAGCAGCTTGGCGACCTGATCATCGGTCATGGGGCGGCGGAGCAAATAGCCCTGCACATTGGTGAACCCCGCTTCGCGAGCATAATGAAGCTGGTCGTCAGTCTCCACCCCCTCCGCCACGGTATCCATATTGAGGCTGCGGGCCAGTTGCGCCACCGCCTGAATGATGGCGCGGTCTTCATAGCTCTTGTGGATGCCGGCCATGAAGGACTGATCCACCTTGATCGTGTCGAACTTGTAGGATCGCAAATAGCTTAGCGAACTGTAGCCGGTCCCGAAATCATCCAGCGCCAGCCGCAAGCCGATACGCTGCAATTCCTTCAGTATCTGGCTGGTCTGCAGATTGTCTTCGAGGAACACCGACTCGGTCACTTCCAGTTCCAGCCGTCGCGCCGTCAGGCCCGAGGAATAGAGGCAGGAGATCACCGTGTGCGGCAGATCGGCGGAGCGCAGCAAGGCAGGCGATATATTGACCGCGACCCGCACGTCGCCGGGCCATTGCGCGGCGGCATTGCAGGCCTGCGCAAGCACCCATTCGCTGATCGGTCCGATCATCGAAATACTTTCCGCGATGGGAATGAACTCACCGGGCGATATATCGCCCAGCACAGGATGCCTCCAACGGATCAGCGCTTCGCAACAGGCGATCTGACAGGTTTCCAGGTCGAATATCGGCTGGTAGCGCATGCTGAATTCACCGCGTTCTATCGCCCTGCGAAGGCCAGCCTCTATCTCGCGGACGCGGTGGAGCCGTTCCTTCATTGACCACTCAAACAGGCTGTAGCGATTCCGGCCGCCATGTTTCGCCTGATAAAGCGCCATGTCGGCATGCTGCAATATTTCGTCCCGGTCCCGGCCATCCTGCGGCGCAACGGCGATGCCCATGGATGCCGTAACGATCAGATGATGATCGGCAATGTCGAAGGGCTCCCGGAAATAGGCCAGGATATCCTCGGCGATTTCCGCCGCACCCTCACGACTGGTCTGGCGGCACAATATGATGAACTCATCGCCGCCGAAGCGGGATACTGTTCCTCGGCCCCCCAACGCATCGCCGATCTTTTCTGCGACCGCCGTTAGCAATTGATCGCCAACGATGTGACCAAGGGAATCGTTGATCTCCTTGAACCGGTCCAGGTCCATCCAGATGACGGCAATTGCATCGCGCTCGCCTTCGCATTCGTCGAACATGTCGCGAATACGCATTTGCATCGCCATGCGGTTTTCAACGCCGGTCAAGCTGTCGTAACGCGCGAGTCTCTCGAATTTGGCCGCCAGCAATGACTTTTGCTGCTTGCCGGTCAGCGCCTCCAGCACGATCCTGTGGGTCGCGGCGGATATTTCCGCCATGCCGGGAATCATCAGCACCAGCACGCCCGATAGAATGCGGTAGCCGGTATCTTCCACCTGCCAAAGACCGATGGCTGTTGGGGCGAGAGTCAGAAACACCTGCCCCACCGCGATATGCACCCGCCCCGCATTACGCCCCGATATACCGCCGGAATAACCAGTGGCCAGAGATACCGCCAGCATGTGGATAATAGCATCATCGCTGCGGACCAGGACCGCAAACGCCATCAACCCTACCAATCCCGCGTAAAACCACGCCCCAAGTTCATAGGCCAGTTCCCAACTGCGTGACCCGGTGGCCGCACCTCTTTTTACCTGCAAATCGAAATAATAAGCCGATATGATGCGCGAGAGGGCGATTATACAAATGAAGATCGCGATAATAGTGACCAGACCATCGTGCGCGACGCGCGCGACAGCGACGCTGACGGCACTGCCCGCAATCGCTCCGACAGCAAGAGAAGCAGGCGACGCATAGAGGGATTCCACCAGCGAGCGACGCACATCCGCATTCTGCCGCGTGTCGATGGCTGCCTTGGCGCGCCATCTGGCCAGCAAATCTCTCAGGCGTGAGGTCCACATGCCCGCTTTATGAAGGGGCAACCTTGTATTTTTCGTTAAATTGCCAAAGAACTTTATTCGGTCAGGCAGCAAAACGGCCTGTATTTCCGGTCTTGGAGCTTGGCTTAAAAATTAACCATTCACTCCGGAAGCAGCAGGCTGGCGTCGCCATAGCTGTAAAATCGATAACCGCGCGAAATGGCATGCGCATAGATTTGCTGCATTCTCTCCCGCCCCATCAGTGCGCTTACCAGCATGAACAATGTAGACCGGGGCAGGTGGAAATTGGTCATCAGGCCATCGATGGCCCGAAAGCTGTAGCCCGGCGTGATGAATATTCGCGTGTCACCCTCGAACGCGTCGATTAACCCATCCGGACGCGCTGCGCTTTCAAGCAGGCGAAGGCTGGTTGTTCCGACGGGAATGATTCGCCCTCCGCCCTGCCTTATGCTGTTCAGCCGCTCGGCCGCCGCCGTATCGATGCGGCCCCATTCGGCATGCATGCGGTGATCGTCTGTATCCTCCGCCTTCACCGGCAGGAAAGTGCCCGCGCCCACATGCAGCGTCAGTGTCTCCGTTGCTATCCCTGCCTCCGTCAGGCGCGAGATCAGATCTGGCGTGAAATGCAGCGCGGCAGTCGGCGCAGCGACAGCCCCTTCCCGCTGCGCGAACATGGTTTGATAATCCTCACGGTCCCGACCGTCGGCCGCGCGCTTGCTCGCGATATAGGGCGGCAGTGGCATGGTCCCGGCCCGTTCAAGCAGAACTTCAACCGGCTCATCGCCTTCGAAATCTAATATTATGCCGCCATCTTCGGTTCGTTCCGAAGCAATGGCGGCGACGCCCTGACCGAAGTCGATCCGGTCGCCAGTCCGCACGCGCTTCGCGTTACGGATAAACGCCTGCCATTGCCGCAGGCCCATCCGTTTGTGCAGCGTAGCGCCGACGCGCGCCTCACCCCGCCTTCCCTCAAGCTGGGCGGGGATGACTTTCGTATCATTGAAGACCAGGCAATCGCCGGGCCGAAGCAGATGCGGCAGATCGAAAACGTGCCGATCCTCCAGCCTGTCCGGCCCTGCGGCCAGCATCCGGGCACTGTCGCGCGGCACGGCCGGACGTAACGCAATATTTTCCGGCGGCAGATCGAAATCGAACAGATCGACACGCACTTTTTTACTCCGTCCGTCGTGATCTGCCAGAAGGCTACTGTTGCAGCGGCGCGTTCAGATCGTCCGCCGACACATCCTTGCCCGGCTTGGCCGCTGCGCTGACGGGCAACGCGGTCGGAGGCGCCTTCCCATCCGATTCTATCGAGGCCTGCAGGATGCGGGTCGGGTTGGCGGGCGGCTCCCCCCGCGCAATGGCGTCAACATATTCCATGCCCTCAATCACCCGGCCGAACACGGTATATTTCCGGTCCAGCGTGAAACGTGGCAGCAACATGATGTAGAACTGACTGTTCGCGCTATCTTCCGATGAAGCGCGCGCCATCGAGACCACCCCCCGCAAATGGGGATATGCATTGAATTCCGCCTTCAGATCGGGAAGATCCGAACCGCCCTGCCCCGTGCCCGTAGGATCGCCGGTCTGGGCCATGAAGCCTTCGATCACGCGATGGAAGATGACGCCATCGTAAAAGCCGCGCCGCGCCAAAGTCTTGATCCGCTCGACGTGGTTGGGCGCAAGATCGGGACGCAACTGGATACGCACGCGCCCACCGTCGGAAAGGTCCAGGTCAAGCACATTTTCAGGTTCAACCGGAACGCTCGCCGCCGGACTCCGCATGGGAGCAGGCTTTTCTGCAGCTTCCTGCGCCATCACGGTCGAAGCGAACAGCATCGGCAGGCAGAAAAATAAGGCTTTGAATGGCATGAGTAGATTTTCTCCAGAAGAACGTGCGCATCGGCCAGCGATGGCTTAATAATGAGAGGCAAATGAACGCTTCATGACCCTTTCCGGCCCAGGCGCTGCACGCGATCGACCACTTCGTCCCGGACGGCCGGGGTGACGAATTTGGCGATTTCACCGCCAAAAAGCGCAATTTCCTTGACCAGTCGGGAGGCGATAGGCTGCAAGGAGACGTCCGCCATAAGGAATACCGTTTCAATCCGGCTATTCAGTTGCTGATTCATGCCCGCCATCTGATACTCATATTCAAAATCGGCCACGGCGCGAAGGCCCCGTATAATGACGCTTGCCCCTGATCGTTCGGCAAAGTCCATCAGCAGCGAATCGAATGCCACGACGTGAATCTCCGTATCGATCCCCGCACATTCGCGCCGCACCATATCCATGCGTTCTTCCACCGTGAACATCGGCGATTTCGATGGATTGGTGGTCACTCCGATCACCAGCCGGTCGACCAATTTCGCACCGCGCCGGATAATATCCATGTGGCCCAGGGTAATGGGATCGAATGTCCCTGGATACACGCCCACGCGCACTTTCGATTCCGTCATCAGCGATCTCTTTCAATCACATAATCTGCTATCGCGCGCAGCAGATCGGCCTCGACCCCATAAATGTGCAAATGGTCTTTGGCCTGTTGAACCAGCATCCTTGCCTGCTCACGCGCGCGTTCAGCGCCCAGCAACGATACGAATGTTTCCTTCCCCGCGTCCGCATCCTTATGCAGCGCCTTGCCCGTGCGTGTCTCGTCGCCCTCCACGTCCAGAAGGTCGTCAGCGATCTGGAAAGCAAGCCCCACATCCCGCGCATAGCCGCGCAAGCCGCGGCGCGCCTCGGGCGGAACGTGCGCCATGATAGCCCCCGCCTCCAGGCAAAAGGAGATGAGAGCGCCCGTTTTCAGCTGCTGCAACCGCGTGACGGCGGCCAGGTCAAAGCCGGCTTTCTCCGCTTCCAGATCCATCATCTGCCCGCCGGCCATGCCGGACGGCCCGGCAGCTCGCGCCAGTGCCAGCACCAGTTCAGCCCGCACAAATGGGTCCTTATGCGTCTGTTCGCTGCCCAACACCTCAAAAGCCAGGCTTTGAAGCGAATCTCCCACCAGAACCGCCGTCGCTTCGTCGAACTGCCGGTGCACGGTCGGCTTTCCCCGCCGCATGTCATCATCATCCATGCAGGGCAGGTCGTCATGCACGAGGGAATAGACGTGAATGCACTCAATCGCCACGCCAACGCGCAACGCCGCAGCCGGATCGATATTGAACAGCTCGCAGGTCGCCTGCACGAGCAAGGGCCTGAGCCGCTTGCCGCCGCCAATGGCCGCATGGCGCATGGCCTCATAAAGCCGCCGCCGGGGATCGTTGGGAGAGGCGAGCAAATGAACGAATTGCGCGTCAATATCGCGCGAAACACGTTCAATCGCTGGTCGCAACCGCTCGATTGGCTTGTCGCCGCTCAAAGCTAATCCGTTCCAAATGGCGTCGTTCCGGCCACAGAGCCGTCACTGCCCAGCGCAATCTTGTCGATCCGCGCCTGAGCGTCCTGCAACCGTTTCTGGCATTGCTGACGCAACAGGTCACCTTCGGCATAAAGCGTGATTGACTGGTCAAGCGGGACATCGCCGCTTTCCAGTTGCTGCACAATCGCTTCAAGCCGCTTCAATGCGTCCTCGAAGGACAGCGATGAAAAATCCGTTTCTTCCGCCATAAGCCAGCAATGACGGGCAGACCGCCCGGGGTCAAGAGCCGTTGAAGCGAGCAAAGCCCAGCGATTGGCGGAACCCTGGGCCAGTGGGCTGCATGCGACCGATAGCTGCAACTGGCAGACTTAACTCTTTGAAAAGACGTGATCTAGTCGAACGCCGCAGTGAAGCCCAATCATTGAGATTGCCGGTTTTTCCGCGAATTAATTCAAAAAAACATTGACGCCCGGTGCCCCAATCGCAAAGAGAGAAGGATCATGAAACCATATATTGTTCTTTCTTTCGCTGCCGCAGCTCTCGTTTCCCTGTCTGCTTGTGGCCAATCCCAACCCGAAGTCGTTGACAACAAGGCGCCCGATCCAATCGCCGCCCGCGCCGCTGAAGCCCCTCCGGTGGAAATGCCGGCGGCCGTAAAGGACAGCCGTAGCTACCGCTGCAAGGACAACAGCGTGATCTATGTTGATTTCCTTGCGGACGATGTCTCCGCCAACCTGCGCACGGCCAGGGATGCGACACCTGTAGCGTTGAAAGCGGCAGCTCCGGGCGACCCGTTCAAGTCAGGAGACTATGAACTCGTCGGCAGCGGCCCCTCCGTCACCGCGACCGTTCCCGGCAAGGACACCCAATCCTGCAAGGCATAACGCCGCGCATCAGCAATTAACGAAAAAAGGGCGGGAAGCGATGGCTTCCGGCCCTTTTCCATTTGGGCAAACGGCGATGCATGAGGAGAATCCTCCGTCGCCCCGCCAATTTACTGCGCAGTCCAGCCCCCATCGACGGAGATGTTCGCGCCGGTGATGTTGCTGGCCTCGTCTCGGCACAGGAACACGGCCATGGCTGCGACCTGTTCCACCGTCACGAACTGCTTGGTCGGTTGGCCAGCGAGCAGCACATCATTCATCACCTGCTCGCGCGTCATGTTCCGCGCCTTCATCGTGTCGGGAATCTGATTTTCAACCAGCGGAGTCCAGACATAGCCGGGACTGATGCAATTGGCGGTGATCCCGAACGTAGCCGTTTCAAGCGCCACCGTCTTGGTGAAGCCCGCAATGCCATGCTTCGCCGTGACATAAGCCGATTTGAATGGCGACGCCGTGAGTGAATGGGCTGAAGCCGTCTGGATGATCCGGCCCCATTTCTGCTGCTTCATGTGGGGCAGCGCAAGCCGCGTGGTATGGAAAGCCGCGTTGAGATTGAGCGCGATGATGAGGTCCCATCTGTCGACCGGAAACTCCTCGACCGGGGCGACGTGCTGCATTCCGGCATTGTTGATGAGGATATCCACACCGCCAAAGCGTTCTCCCGCTTTCGTCATCATCGCCTCGATCGCGTCGACTTTCGTCAGATCGGCGTTGCTGTAGATCGCGCGCGCGCCGCTAATCGACTCCAACCCGGCGCGTTCCGCCTCTATGGCATCGGCATCGCCAAAGCCGTTGATGACGATGTTGGCGCCCTCGGCGGCCAGTGCTTTCGCGTAACCCAGCCCGATCCCCGATGTGGACCCAGTGATAAGCGCCGTCTTGCCCTTCAGCATCATGCCTTTTCCTCCTTGGAATGTTCCTGTCCGCTCAAGCCAAGCTCCTGCGCCAGCGCCTCCAGATTTGCGCCCGGCGGGACCAGGCGCCATCGTTGGCTATCACTGGCTTTGACGAGCGTCACTGCATCTTTCGGGCAAACGCCAAGGCAGCCGACCTCGACTATACCGACCGAAGCCTTACGTCCCTTTTTAACGCCAAGATGTTTGCGGAGCGCCTTGGCCAGCGGCTTGCCGCCCTGCGGGCCGAAGCCGCCGCCCTGTCTTTTGGAGCATTTACGACAGACCAGAATGACGTCCTGCCAACCGGAAGGAATTGTTCTCGTTAATTCGGCCGCCATTCGCGCCGCTCCTCAGCCGTTTTCAGGACTTCATATGCTGCTTGTATCGCCTGAAACCGAACTGCGGCATTTGCATCGCCTGGCTTGACATCGGGATGATTTTCCTTGGCGAGGCGTCGCCAGCTCTTTTTCACCGCCTCAAAATCCGCATCGCTGTCGAGTTCCAGCACATCAAGCGCGCGCATTTCATCGCGTGAGCGGCTGCCGTCCCCCGGCCCGCCCCAGCCATAAAAGCCGCTGTCACGAAACCCGCCGGCATCGCGCCGTTCGTCCGCCTCTCTTTTCGCCGCTTCTTCCGCGTTCAGTCCCTGAAAATAATCCCAGTTCTTGTTGTATTCAGCGGCATGTTCGGCACAGAAATACCAACGCTCCGGGCTATTGGGCGATTTGGGTGCAGGACAGGTTCCGGGCGAATCGCAACCGTGCCGGTCGCATAGCCGCACCTGCTCCGCCTCCCGCGCGGAGCCATAGCCCCGCCAGCGGGGAAAGCCCCAGTCATTAGATCGTCTTGGTCGTGCCATAGCTTTCCAACGTAGCGGCTATAGTCCTTCGAAACCAGAAGGCCGCCGATCAAAAAAAGCCAGAGGGTCTGTAAGCCGGGTTCTGTCCACCCTCTTGCGAGGGATAGGCGGCCATTCCTCTAGGCCGCACATTGCTGCGCGGCTCAAGCAACCAACCCGGGCGGTCTGGGCCGAAATAGCCTGGGGATTGCTCCCCGCGCCGCCCCTATTCGGTCTTGCTCCCGGTGGGGTTTACCATGCCGTCCCCGTTGCCGGGGCCGCGGTGCGCTTTTACCGCACCCTTTCACTTTCGCAGGGCCGAAGCCTGTGCGACCTGCTCTCTGTTGCACTGTCCCTGGGGTTGCCCCCGCCGGACGTTATCCGGCACCTTCATTTCGTGGAGCCCGGACTTTCCTCCCGCATGGAATCCATGCCGGCGGCCGCCCGACCCTCTGGCCCGGATCATATAGCGGGCCATTGCCGCTTTCGCTAGTCAATCATCACCGCTTGGATGCGGCAGCAGCAACGCAAGGAGAATCGAGCGGCATTGACCATCGATAATGCCGTCGATCATTTCCGGCCGGTATCGCCGCTGGAAAGCGCGGACCGCCGCCGGGGAATCCGTAATGTCATAGCCAAAGCGCTCCAGCGCCAGCAGAAATCCTCCATCGCTCCAGTGCGGGTCCATCAGATTCTTCGTTGGGCGAGGCAAAGCGAGCCGGAACCGGGCAAGCGTGTTCCAGGGAAAAAGTTCGCCGGGGTCCTGCTTGCGTGCCGGGGCGATATCGGAATGCGCCACGATATTACCGCGCGTGATCCGATGCCGTCGCACGATACCGTGCATCAGCGGGATCAGCGCAGCGATCTGTTCTTCCGGGAAAGGCCTGTAACCCCATTCATGTCCCGGATTGACTATTTCGATGCCGATGCTGGCGCTGTTCACGTCGGTTATGCCCCGCCAATAGGACAGCCCGGCATGCCAGGCGCGCTTGTCCTCGTCGACCATCTTGACGACCTGCCCATCCTCGGTCACGCAATAATGGGCCGACACCTTCGAAGCCGGGTTGGCCATCCACTCTATGGCGGATGCTGCATCAGCCATGCCGGTATAATGCAGCACCAGCATGGAGACTGGCAGCTTCCGCTCATCGAAATTGGGCGAGGGCGTGTCGATCATACGGAATCCTTGGGCAACGGAATCTGGCCTGCGCTCCGGATGGTCACAATGGCCACACCTCCAAGCACAATCACGCCGCCCAATATCATCATTCCCGTGACAGGCGTTTGAAAAGCGAGCGCCGAAGCGACGACCGACACCGCAGGCGCGGCGAGTGTCAGCGGGATGACCGTACTGATGGGATGGCGTTGCAGCAACCATGCCATACCGCCCTGGCCGATCAGCGTCGAACATATTGCCGAGAAGGCAACCGCGCCAAAGGCTTCCGGCCCTATGGCGAAAAGACCCGTCATCGCGCCAGGTTCGAATATCAACACCACTGGCGCAAGTACCGCAGCGCCCATGAATCCGATCCAGGCATAGAGCACCGGGACGGGAACGCCCGCCAGCTTGCGTTGGAGCAAAGACGAGATAGCCCAGAAAACGGTGCTGAGAGCGGTAAGGGCCAAGCCCGGCAGGTTATCCACCGCCGCCGGATCGAAGGCGAGCAGCATCACGCCAGCGAACGCCATGACGATCCCCGCCAATCGCGGCAGACCGATGCGATCGCCCAGAAAAATGATCGACAGAATAAGCGCGAAAGGGGCGCCCAATTGCCCTGCTATGGCTATGGTGGCCGCATTGTCGGACACCGCCAGGGCGAGATTGAGCGGAATATAGAAGATCGCGCCCGAAATCGCGCCCAGGATGAGCAATGTGCCCATTCTCCCCGGCACGATCCGCAACCAGGGAAGGCAAAGCGCCAATACCATCATTTGCCGGAGGAAAGCCGCCGAAAAGGGGGAAATCAGATCGACAGACAGCTTCACCGCGACGATATTGAGGCCCCACATCAGGTTGATGAGGACGACCGCAATCCAGTCGGCTGCGGAAAAACCAGCCGCAGATGCCCTACTCCGTTCATTCATGCCGCAATTTGCATCCGCCGATCACACCGCTCTCTCCCGTATACAATGTGGAGAAGCGATGAATAGCCCGGATCAGTAGCGTCCCGCCATCTGGGAAAACAGAATCGCGGAATCGGACGGCCGCCGATCATAGCTGCCTTTGAAAATGCGACTCGCTACGAAGTCGTCCGTCTGGCCAATCACTGTCTCTCCGGCCCCGAGGATCAAATGTCCGTCCTTCGCACAATGACGTGAGAGATTGCCGAACACCTTGCGCCGCAGCTCGATCGGGAAATAGAGCAATACATTGCGGCACAGGATGAGGTGATATTCGCCAGTGAGCACGGTTGGTTCAAGCAGGTTATCGACACGATAGTCGATCATCTCCAACAAGTCCCGGCTGGCCTGCCAATCCTCGGCCGCAGGTTCGAACCAGCCCAGAAGATCGGTGACGCCCAAGCCGCGCTGCACCTCCATCTGGTTGTAAAGCCCGGATTTCGCCCGGGCGATGACGGAGGAGGAAATGTCGGTGGCCAGTATCTGCACGCGCAATCCAGGCCAACGGCTCGCATGCTTGCGGACCAGCATCGCCAGCGATAGCGCCTCCTGCCCTGTCGAGCACCCCGCGCACCAGATACGCAGATGTTGCCGCGTGCTTGCAAGATGAGGCAGCAACTCCCGTTCGATCATGCCGAAAACCGCCAGATCGCGGAAGAAAGAACTCTCATTGTTGAGCAATGCATTAATCACGGCATCAAGCAAATGACGATCATGCATTGCAAGAAGCTGACTGACCAGATCCTCCAGCGTAGCCATGCCATTTGCCCGCAGCAACGGCTTCAACGCTGTTTCGATGCGCCATATGCGGTTTATGGCCAGCTGCTGGCCGGTCCGCGCTTCGAGCAGCCCGGCAAGAACGCGCATAGCGCCGGTGAATTCCGGTGTGGTCACGCCGCGCGCGCCATCTGGCTCGCGAAATAGCGGCCCATCCGGTCCGGCGGCAGGATGGCGCTGGCCAATCCTTCCCGCGCTACTGATCCCGGCATTCCCCAAACAACGCTGCTTTCCGCATCCTGCGCCACAACCCAGCCCCCCGCTTCAACGATCCGCCTTGCGCCTGCCGTGCCGTCGCGGCCCATGCCGGTGAGCACTACCGCCACCGCACCCGCGCCAAAGACTTCGGCCATGGACGCAAACATCGGATCAACCGCCGGAAGGCTTGCAAAAGGCTCCCGTCGGTTATCAAGCGCGATGCTTGTCCGGCCGCCCGAACGCCGCCTGCATGTCAGGTTCGCTTCGCCGGGAGCGATATAAATATGATTGGCGAGCAATATATCCGCTTCTTCAGCCACCTTGACGCGCATCGGCGTCATACGGCCAAGCTGCATCGCAAAGTAGGGCATGAAGCTCGGCGGCAGATGCTGCGTAAGGAGTATGGGCACGCCCAGCCCTGCACCCATACCATCCAGAAGTTGCCCAAGCGCATGAATACCCCCTGTTGATGCACCGATGCCAATGCAGGCAAGGGCGGTTCGACTTTCGATTTTGCGCAATGCTACGGGAGGCGCATCGCTGGGGGCGCTTTGCCAGCGCGCCTGCGTACCTAATTTCAACAGGCGTTCGATCAGCAGATCGGGAAACTGACCGCCAAAGACGCTGCGCCCGGGCTTTGCCATAATGTCGCTTGCACCCATTGCGAGGGCCTCGATTGCCGCAGCGCTGCCTTCATCGCAGTTGGACGACAGCATGATGATCTTCGCATTCCTGCCCTTGGTCAGGATAAGCGGCAATGCCGCAAGGCCGCTCTGGCCCGGCATTTCGATGTCCAGCATGATAACATCGACCTGATGACCCGACAGATAGGACACCGCGTCAGCGGCGTTGGAAAGCTTCTCGCATACTTCAAACCGTTCATCTTGCGTAACAATGCGCTCTAGCACGCTGCGTGCCACAACTGAGTCATCGACGATAAGCAGTCGTATCCGGCGACCGCGCGGAAACGCGTCAATTGGCAGATGTATGTCGGCAGGTGCCATGCGCAGGTCCCTTCAGATCACGCCGACAATCTGCAGCTTGCTCTCCAATGTATCCCGATCAAAGGGTTTCATCACATATTCGTCGGCGCCAGCCTCGACCGCTGCCTTGATATGACCAAGTCCGTTTTCCGTGGTGCAGAAGATGATCTTGGGCCGTGCGTCCATTTCGCGCTGGCTCAGTGCCTCCAGAAATTCCATTCCGCTCATCACGGGCATGTTCCAGTCGAGCAGCACGACATCCGGGATCGCCGCCTCGCACTGCGTTAGCGCATCGCGACCATCGCATGCTTCGGAAACGGACATTTGGAGCGATTCCAGAATGTGCCGGGCGACCTTCCGGATCACTTTGGAATCATCTACCACTAGACAACTTTTCATCAAACGGACCTTTTTACCGGTGTTGGACCATGATCTAGGCCATGTAGGTAAGGGAATGGTAAACGGGCCACTCAAGCCGCCAGCGGCTGCCCATGATCAATGAAGCTGACAAGCGTGATGAGCAAATGCGGTCCTTGCTCATTTTCGACCATCTGCTGAGCGAATGGCCTCCAGGCCGGATCAAGTTGTCCACGCAACGCCAGTTCGCCACCCGGCACAGGAGCAATATCGCTCACGGAATCAACGATCATGCCATAGCTATGCCCGGCGATATTGGTAATGATGGCATAGGAGTCAGGCTGTGCCTCCGCATGCCTGCCCTGAACCAGCGCCGCTGTATCTATGATGGTGAGCACCCGGCTGCGCAACGCGGACAGCCCGGCCACGTGGGGGGGCACCCCCGGCACGGGCGAGATGTCAGTCAGCTTGACAACCGCCTCGATCTCTTCGGTCCGCACCGCCACATCAGCGCCGCCGATCCGCGCAAACAGGTAGAGTTGGCTCATCAGGCAGCCCTTTCCGATTTGACCGCTTCGATAGCGGCGATCAAGGCGTCGCGGTCATAGCGATAAATCGATCGATCCTCCGGCCCCATCGGCCGTTGCGCATTACGCAAGCGCACGACGGGCCGGTTGGTTACGCCCTCCACCGCGCTGGATTGGGCAAGGCACAGGATGATGTCTGCTTCTTCGGGGTCCGCTTCGTCCGTCGTGACGACGTCATAGCCAGCCTGCCGGATAAGCGGCGCCAGTATCTCGCGCATCCAGGGATCGTCCTTATCCGCCAGCAAGCAACGAAGGGGACGAATATTGCTTACAGGATCAGGCACCGACGCAAACAGCGCGAAGGCATCGATCACTTCATATTGCCGTCCCTCGATCAGGGTCACGCCCGCCACAATACCGCTGCGGCAACTCAGGTCAGGCGTTGGAGGCATTTGAACGATATCGACGATGCTTCCCACTGGATAGCATAGCTCACGTTCCCCATCCCGCAGACGCAAGGTGGTAACGGGGCCGCTCCCCGCATTTTCCAGACCATGAACAACTGGCAGGACCCGGCCATCGATGCGTACGAACCAGCGACCGCCGGAATGACCGAAATGCGCGATATCGATATCCTCGACCCGCTCGATCAGGGACAGGCGGAACAGCCGCTCCTCGCCCGACCGTTCGATAAACATCAGCGCGCTCACAAGCTCAATCGCCTCTTCCTGCTTGCGGCCACCATGCTCCTGCTCGTCTATCTCTTCCGCCATCAAGGGCAGCATCGCCGCCTTCGCCAGTCCGCTTGCGTCCAATAGCAGCATCGGTTGGCCGTTGTCCGGCAGGGTCATGCCGGCATAAAGGCCCGACGCCATGATCAACGGGGAAGCTGGGCGGATGACCAGTTCCTCGTGATTGTCGACGGCATGCACGCCCAAGGCAAATGGCGTGCCGGAGGTGGAACGGATGACCACGATGGTCCTCTTGCCGCCCTCCTTCATAGGCTCCAGGCCAAGCACATCCTCCAGGTCAATCATGGAATGCCGCAGGTTGCGAATAGTGGCGATCCGCGCCCCGCCTACGCCGGAAATGCGCAGCGTCTGATTGTTATCATGCAGAATTTCCACCACCGCCGCGCGAGGGATGGCGAAATGCTGCCCCCCCGCACGAATGATCAGGCCAGGAATGATGGTGAGGGTCAGCGGCACCCGCAATATGATGCTCAGCCCTCGCCCAGGCCGATTGTCGAGTGAGATGAGTCCGCCAATTCTTTCAATATTCGACTGGACCACGTCCATTCCAACCCCCCGGCCGGAAACCGACGTGATCTGCCGCGCGGTGGAAAGACCCGGCGCGAATATCAGGTTCAACCGACCTTCCTCGGTCAGCGCCGCCGCTTTTTCCTTGGTGATGATCTTAGCGGAAATCGCCTTTTCCACCAGCCGGTCCGTATCGATGCCGCGGCCATCGTCCGTGATCTCGATCACGATCTGATTGCCGGATTGGCGCGCCGCGACACGCAGATAACCGATGTCCGGCTTTCCCGCGGCCAGCCGCTCGGCCGGCGCTTCAATACCGTGATCGATCGCGTTACGCACGATATGGGTGAGCGGATCGACAACCATCTCCACCATCTCGCGGTCCATTTCGACCTCGCCGCCTTCCAGCGTCAAATTGATCTTCTTGCCCATTTCCCGGCCAACATCCCGCACCAGGCGAGGGATGGCCATGAACAACCGGTCGATGCGCTGCATGCGGGTCTTGCTGATCGAATCGCGCATGTCGGCGACGCAGTTGGAAAGACGTTCGAACGTGCTCTCCAGTTCTGGATCGGGAAAGCGCTCTCGCAATTTGCGCGACAATTCATTGCGGGCCAGCACCATGTCCGACACGCCGTTCATGAGCTGATCGATCAGGCTGAGCGGCAGGCGAATGCTGCGTAACACGGGCGCAGCGCGCCTGATATCGGAACCGGGAGCGGCAGCCAGGATTGCCGTCTCATCCGTACCGCCATCCACGGCCACCTCACACTGGGACAGTGCCTCAATCAATATATCGTCGTTGAGCGAAGACAGCGGAGCACCAGATGCAACGGCCTGGCAAAGCTCTCCGATGCGGTCCATGATCGCCAGTACGGCGCTGACTGTGGCTGGATCGGGCATACGGTTGCCGGCCCGGATTTCCGAAAGCACATCTTCCGCCGCATGGCTCAGTTTTTCAAAGCGCGGCAGGCTGAGGAAACCACAACTGCCCTTGACCGTATGAAAGAACCGGAAAATGGCGTCCAGCCGTTCGCGATCCATCGGGTCGGCTTCCCACGCCACGACCTCTCCGGCCAGAGCGTCCAATGTTTCCTGTGTTTCGGAAATGAATTCCGCGAGTAACTCGTCCATAGGTCCTGTCCGCCGTCGACTTCAACGGACAGCATCGCGGATGTTGGTTAAAGCCGCGTTAAAGAGGAACTGGTGGCATCAGGCATGGGCGCTTGCTGACGCCATATCATTCCTGCGGAATGCTGGCTCCGAACAGCAGGACAGAATCGGCGGGATCGGATAGCATGATCTGCCCACCCGCATCGACGACGAGCTTGCGTACCATCCAGGCAGCCGCCGCCCGCGGCGTAAGGGCGGATTCGTCGCACTCGCCCGTCAATGCGGCGCGCAATTCATTATCCAGCACTATTCGGGGCCCCTCCGCCCGGACCACGATTTCCGTGCAGTTCTCCCGCTTTTCAGCACCGATATCGAGTTGTCCTCCCCGCACCAGCGCCTCCCCGGCAACAAGTGAGAGGTTCAGCAATATCTTGGCAGCGCGTTTGGAAAAACTTTCCTCCGCAATCAGCCAGCCGACCTTGACACGGCCCGTCGAAGCAAAAATGCCCTCAATGGCGACCTTCGCCTCATTGGCGGGGACCAGCTCCCCAAAGCCGCCCGCCGAACCGAAGGCCAAGCGAAAATATTTCAGTTTATTCGCGGACGTCCGCGCACTTTCCGACAGCAATTCCAGGCAACGAGCCCGCATTTCCGGATCGTTCTCATCCGCCAGCAGCTCCAGGCCGTTGTTCAGCGCACCAATGGGGCTCAGCAAATCATGGCACAGCCGGGAACAAAGCAGGGCGGCGAAGTCGATACTCTCTACAGTCATTCATCCTCCATCCTGTGCCGGAATTTGCATGTTTTCAGCCCAGAGCCTCTAATGCAGAACCCTGACTCGCTATGCAAGCTCGACATCTCCGCAAATCTCCATCGTCTCAGCTCGAAACCGGCCATGCAGCGGCCCCTTTGCGACCGCCCGCCACAGACGCGCCTGCGCATCGGCAACGATCAACCATAGCGATCCGTCAGGCGCCGCACATTCTGCATCAATGGATGAAGGAACGGCTTTTCCTGACGGATGGGAATGGTAATGGCCGACGACCCGCGAGCCACCGTTTCTTGCCGTCCTGTGGGCATCCAGCAAAACCGCTGGGTCGAGTTCGAAATGGCAGGCTGGCTCGGGCGCCACATTGGCCGCAAAGCGCACATCGCATATCCGCGCTGCTTCGCCCAGCAGCAGTCCGCACCTCTCCGCTCCGCTGTCTTTGGCTGCGTCAGCCAGAATCCGGTTCAGCAACGCCCTTGATATGCTTATGGTCATTTCTATATCTTATGACGTGAATTCGGGGGCTTCCAGCATCAACACCATCATCTCTGAAGATTGCGACGGCATGCGGCTTGACCGCGCGCTCGCGATGCTGATGCCTGATCTGTCGCGGGAACGGCTGAAGGCCCTGATACTCGACGGAAAAGTGATCCGGCAGGGGACTACTGCCATTGCCGCGCCTTCCTACAAGGTGAGTGAAGGCGAACAATTTAAAATCACGGTCCCGCCGCCCATCGAAGCGCAGGCAGCGCCACAGGATATTCCGCTCACCATAGCCTATGAGGACGAGCATCTGATCGTCGTCGACAAGCCTGCGGGTCTTGTGGTCCATCCCGCGGCTGGCAATCCCGACGGGACGCTGGTGAACGCGCTTCTGCACCATTGCCAGGGGCAGCTCTCCGGCATTGGCGGCGTGGCTCGTCCCGGCATAGTCCACCGAATCGACAAGGACACATCGGGCCTGCTCGTCGTCGCCAAAACAGACAAGGCGCATGAGGGTTTGGCCACTCAGTTTGCCGCTCACAGCATAGATCGGCGCTATTATGCCATTGTAAGCGGCCGCCCCTCTCCCCTCAGCGGCTCCGTCAATGCCTGGATCGGTCGATCTTCGCATGATCGCAAGAAAATGGCTGCCCAGCATGAGGGCCGCGGAAAGCACGCGATCACGCATTATGAGGTGCGTGAAATTCTGAACGATGCAGCGCTGATCGAATGTCGGCTGGAGACAGGCCGCACGCATCAGGTGCGTGTCCACATGGCGCATATCGGCCATGCCCTGCTGGGTGATCCGGCCTATGGACGCGCTCGCAAGACGCACCGGCCATTATTGGAAAAGCTGGGTTTCCAGCGGCAGGCATTGCATGCGGCGCGGCTCGGCTTTATTCATCCGGTGAATAGCGTTGCTATGGCGTTCACAAGCGAAATTCCTGCTGACATGCAGGAACTGTTAAGGCACCTTCGCGTATAAATATGTACACGTAGAAGTGCCCAAAAGAACAAGAACCAGGCACAAGGGAAAGTGAGATAATCTATCATGGCCAGTGGAACCAATGTCCCAGCGACAATTCCCGCGCTTGGCGGTGATGCAAGCCTGAACCGCTATCTGGCGGAGATTCGGAAATTTCCGATACTAACGCCAGAGCAGGAATATATGCTCGCAAAGCGTTATGCCGAACATGAAGACCCGGAAGCTGCCGCGCAGCTCGTTACGTCGCACCTGCGTCTCGTGGCCAAGATCGCCATGGGCTATCGCGGTTACGGCCTGCCGGTCAGCGAACTGATCTCCGAAGGCAATATCGGCCTGATGCAGGGTGTGAAGAAGTTCGAGCCCGATCGCGGCTTCCGCCTCGCGACTTACGCAATGTGGTGGATTCGTGCCTCTATTCAGGAATTCATCCTGCGGAGCTGGAGCCTTGTAAAAATGGGCACCACGGCCGCGCAGAAGAAGCTGTTCTTCAACCTGCGCCGGATGAAGAACAATCTCGAAGCGTTCGAGGATGGCGATCTGCGTCCCGAAGACGTCCAGAAAATCGCTACTGATCTCGGCGTATCGGAGCATGATGTCGTCAGCATGAATCGCCGCATGGCGATGGGTGGCGACACTTCGCTCAACGTCCCGATGCGGGAGGATGGCGAGGGGCAGTGGCAGGATTGGCTATCCGATGAAGGCCCGCTGCAGGACGAACGGGTCGCCGACGCCCAGGAGGCCGGGGTGCGCCACGGCATGCTGGTGGAGGCCATGGCCGACCTTAACGAACGCGAAAAGCATATTCTGGCCGAACGCCGCCTGGCGGAAGATCCCAAAACCCTGGAAGAATTGAGCCAGGTCTATGGCGTCAGCCGCGAACGCGTGCGCCAGATCGAGGTTCGCGCTTTCGAAAAGCTGCAACGTGCAATGATGCGGCTCGCTGGCGACAAGAAGCTGCTTCCGGCAATGTAAATCCAACAAGCCCCTCCCGTTGCGGAGGGGCTTTCATTTGGCAGGATGACGCGCAGGAAACTCCGCGCTAATCATCACGCATGGCAAACAAACACCGTTCACGCACGCGCCGCGTTTTCCTGTTCACCGGCAAAATCCTTCTCTATTTCATTCTCTTCTCAGTGCTTTGGGTGCTGCTGTACCGCTTCCTGCCGCCGCCAGTCACGGCGACCATGATCCTGGACGGAAACGGCATAACCAAGGATTGGGTATCGCTGGACCAAATCGATCCTGACATGCCCCGCGCCGCCATTGGAGCGGAGGACAGTCGATTTTGCAGTCATCACGGGTTCGATGCAGACGCCATTGAAAACGCCTTCATCCGCAATATGCGCGGCGGGAAGATTCGCGGCGGATCAACGATCAGCCAGCAAACAGCCAAAAACGCCTTTTTGTGGCAGAATGGAGGGTTCTTCCGCAAAGGCCTGGAGGCATGGTTCACGATCCTTATCGAGAACCTCTGGGGCAAGAAGCGCATCATGGAGGTGTATCTGAACGTCGCGGAAACCGGCATTGGCACTTACGGCGTGGAAGCAGGCGCCATCCGCTACTTCAATCATGGGGCCTCTCACCTCACCCGCACAGAGGCGGCCCGGATCGCCGCTGTCCTTCCCCTTCCCAAGAAGCGGGCTGCAATCGCCCCCAGCGGATTCACCAGGCGTTATGGCAACAGCATCGCCCGCCGCATCGGCGTCGTGCAACGCGACGGATTGGATGCCTGCTTGAAGTGAGATGCGCATAAGAAATGGCCCGCCTCGATTGAAGCGGGCCACTAAACCGGTTCAAATTATGTCGGTCAGGCAGCGTCGCCGGTCTTGCGCCGTTCGCTGAATACCCGCACGGGTTCCTTCCGGCCCTCAACGACATCCTTGTCGATCACGACCTCACCCACGCTCCGCATGGACGGAAGGTCAAACATGGTATCCAGCAGGATAGCCTCCAGAATGGAGCGAAGACCGCGTGCGCCAGTCTTGCGCTCAATCGCGCGCTTGGCGATCGAGACTAGAGCATCGTCAGTGAAGGTCAGTTCCACATCCTCCATGTCGAACAGTTTTCTATACTGTTTGACAAGGGCGTTCTTCGGCTCGGCGAGGATCTTGACCAGCGCCTCATTGTCGAGATCCTCCAGCGTAGCGATGACAGGAAGGCGGCCGACGAATTCGGGGATTAGCCCGAATTTCAGCAAATCCTCCGGCTCGCACTGGCGCAGAAGCTCCCCTGTGCGGCGTTCCTCGGGCGCTGCGACATGGGCGCCAAAGCCGATGGATTTCGCCTCCAGCCTGTCGCCAATGATCTTTTCCAGACCTGCGAACGCGCCGCCGCAGATGAAGAGGATGTTCGTCGTATCCACTTGCAGGAATTCCTGCTGCGGATGCTTGCGGCCGCCCTGTGGCGGAACGCTGGCGGTGGTGCCTTCCATCAGCTTCAGCAGAGCCTGCTGAACACCCTCACCCGACACGTCGCGGGTAATGGAGGGATTTTCCGCCTTGCGGCTGATCTTGTCGATCTCGTCGATATAGACAATGCCACGCTGCGCCTTTTCGACATTATAGTCACTGGCCTGCAGGAGCTTCAGGATAATGTTTTCCACATCCTCACCGACATAGCCCGCTTCCGTCAGCGTCGTTGCATCCGCCATGGTGAAAGGCACATCAAAGGTCTTGGCGAGCGTCTGCGCCAGCAGAGTCTTGCCGCACCCGGTCGGACCCACCAGCAGGATGTTCGACTTGGCAAGCTCCACATCCCCGGTCTTGGTGCCGTGATTGAGTCGCTTGTAATGGTTGTGCACCGCTACGGAAAGGACGCGCTTGGCACGGCTCTGCCCAATGACGTAGTCATCAAGGACATCGCAGATTTCCAGCGGCGTAGGCACGCCACCATCCTTCTTGCCGACAAGGCCGCCCTTGGTTTCTTCCCGGATGATATCGTTGCACAATTCAACGCATTCATCGCAGATGAAGACGGTTGGCCCTGCGATCAGCTTGCGCACCTCATGCTGCGACTTCCCGCAGAAGCTGCAGTACAGGGTGCTTTTCGAATCAGAGCCCGTCAATTTCGTCATTTTACCTTCCCTGTGCCCGGCGCACGGACACATATTTAGTGGGCATATCTGCCCTGTATGGGCATGTTAGCCCGCAATTCCAATGCCGGACAACGGCAATTTTTTTCCAAGGCATGCCTAAAAAGGTAAACCGTCACATTCCGCGCTGCAAATCCGTTAACGTCTTTTTTCAACAGTCGCTCCAGAAGGACGAAGCACAATAGCCCAGCCGTTGGGCATGAAAAGGGGCGCAGCCCGCGCCGCGCCCGCTCTCATGGTCTGAAACGGTCTGTGCGCGCGGATCAAACTTCCGGCTTGCCCGGCTCTTCAGCAGCAGCCGGGCGCCTGTCGAATACCTCATCGATCAGACCGAATGTCTTGGCTTCATCGGCCTCAAGGAAGGTATCGCGATCCATGGCGGACTCAATCCTTTCGAGGGGCTGACCAGTGTACTTTGCGTAAAGTCCGTTCATGCGGCTGCGAATGCGCAGGATTTCCTTGGCCTGAATCTCAATGTCCGACGCCATGCCCTGAGCACCGCCAGAAGGCTGGTGAATCATGATTCGCGCATTGGACAACGCCACGCGCATACCCGGCTCACCCGCTGCCAACAGGAAGCTGCCCATTGAAGCGGCCTGGCCGATACAGACCGTACCCACCCGCGGCCGGATATATTGCATCGTGTCATGGATCGCCATGCCTGCCGTCACCACGCCGCCGGGCGAGTTGATGTACATGTAAATGTCTTTTTTCGGATTTTCCGATTCCAGGAACAGAAGCTGAGCCACAATGAGCGAGGCCATCTGGTCCTCGACCGCTCCCGTCACGAACACGATCCGTTCGCGCAGCAGACGCGAAAAAATGTCGAAGCTCCGCTCTCCGCGGTTCGACTGCTCAATGACGATGGGAACAAGCGCGCTCAGTGGATCGGGAATTCTGTCGTGCATGAGACTCTTTCTTCTCTTTATCGTGGTGCTGCCCCTACATCGGGTGAAATGCGCGCGGCTTCAAGAGGACTCTTGGCATGCCGCCCTTTTTGCGGAGCGGAAAGCGTTCCGTAAAAGCGAAACCGTTACTCCGCCCGGCGCTCGATGCGTCTGCTGCCAAATTCGGCAGGCGCGGCAAAGGCCAGATAGGCCAGCCGCCGCATTTCCCGCCTGCCCCTCACCACGGTATCCAGGATAAGGCCGCACATGCCGTTCAAGGCAGCGATGATCATCAGGCCAGTTGCCAGGATGGCCGTGGGGAAGCGAGGCACAAGACCCGTTTCCAGATAGGTGGCAAGCAACGGCACCGCGAAAATCAGTGCCGCCAGCGCCAGCAATACGGCGACTCCGCCGAAGAACCAAAGCGGCTGCTCCACGCGGAACAGCGTAAAGATGGTGCGCAATATTCGCCAGCCATCACTGAAAGTATTAAGCTTGCTTACCGATCCTTCCGGCCGGGCCGCATAGGCCGTGACGCGTTCAGCCACCGGCATGCGCAGTTCCAGCGCATGGACGCTCATTTCCGTTTCGATCTCAAACCCGGATGATAATACGGGGAAGCTCTTCACGAAACGGCGGGAAAAGACACGATAGCCCGACAATATGTCGGTGAAGCTCCGACCGAACAGATAGCGGAGCAAGCCCGTCAGGACGCGATTGCCAAAGCGGTGGCCGGGGCGATAGGCCGCCTCCACTTCCGATTTGCGCGCGCCGACGACCATGTCCAGATTTCCGGCCAGCATATCAGCGACCATCGCAGGCGCAGCCGATGCCTGATAGGTGGCGTCGGCGTCGGCCATGACGTAGATATCGGCATCAACATCCGCGAACATACGGCGGACCACATGGCCCTTCCCCTGTTGGCGGACGCTTCGCACGATGGCTCCGGCCCCCGCCGCAATCTCGCGTGAACCATCAATGCTGTTATTGTCGTAGACGTAGATTTTCGCGGTGGGGAGAGCGGCGGCAAACCCGTTGACGGTCTGCGCTATAGCTTCCGCTTCATTATAGCAGGGCAGCAGTACGGCAATGCGTAAGGCCGGGGGCAGCGTAGCTGCGTCCTTCGCTCCCCCCGGCATATTCATGCTTATTTGGAATCAGTCGCCGCTTTTTTGGCAGCCGGCTTTTTCGCAGCAGCCTTCTTGGCAGGCTTCTCTTCGTCTTCCGTCTTGGCCGCGGCCGCTTTTTTCGCCGGTGCCTTCTTGGCGGGCTTTTCTTCAGCCGAAGCTTTCACGGATTCGTCTGCAGTCACGTCCTTCTTCTTGGCGGCAGCCTTCTTTGCCTTGGGCTTATCGCCGTGATCATGATCATGGTCATGACCGCAGCCGGGGCCGTGAACATGCCCGTCCTCATCAGCCTCAATCGCAGCTTCCAGTTCCTCACGGCTTACCGCGCGTTCAGTGATTTCCGCCTTGTCGAACAGGAAGTCGACGACCTTGTCCTCATAAAGCGGCGCGCGAAGCTGGGCTGCGGCCATTGGCTCCTGCTGGACATATTGGATGAAGCGCTCGCGATCCTTGGGATTATATTGCTGCGCGGCCTGCATGACGAGGCGGTTCATTTCGGCCTGACTGACCTCAACGCCATTGGCCTGGCCGATCTCGGAAAGCAGCAGGCCCAGGCGAACGCGACGAATGGCGATGGTGCGATATTCTTCGCGATCCTTCTCCATTTCCGCGCGAGCGGCTTCGGGATCGGCTTCATGAGTCGCTTCATGCTCAAGCTGGCCCCAGATCTGGTTGAATTCGGCCTCCACCATGCTCGGCGGCACTTCGAAGTCGTGATTGGCCGCGAGTTGGTCAAGCAGCTTGCGCTTCATATAGGTGCGCGTAAGACCATTATGCTCCTGCTCGATCTGGCCTTTCAGCAGATCGCGGAGTTGCTCCAGGCTCTCAAGACCAAGCGATTTCGCGAATTCATCGTCCGGGCCGCCTTCTGCAGACACCTTGACCTCAGTGATCTTCAGATCGAAAGTCGCGGCCTTGCCCTTCAGATTTTCGGCATTGTAATCCTCGGGGAAAGTGACTTCGATCGTCTTTTCCTCGCCAGCCTTTACGCCGACGAGCTGATCTTCGAAGCCGGGAATCAGATTGCCGGAACCGATGACAACGGCCATCCCCTCGCCCGTACCACCTTCAAAGGCCTCGCCATCGACCTTGCCGACGAAGTCCATGACGACCTGGTCGCCGTCCTTGGCTTCATGCCCTTCCGGCGCGGCTTCGTAGCGCTTCTGCTGCGACGCAATGCGCTCGACGGCCTCGTCAATCTGCTCGTCCTTGATCTCAGCGGTCAGGCGCTCCAGCTTCAGGCCATCGATGGCAGGTGCCGGAACGTCAGGGAGCACTTCCAGCTCAACCTTTATCGCTGCATCCTTGCCAGCTTCATAGCCATCTTCCAGTTCCACCGAAGGCTGCATCGCCGGGCGAAGCTTGTTGTCCGCCAGCAGCTTCTGCACACCCTCCTGAATGGAGCTGTTCAGCGCATCCTGCTGCAGCGCCTCGCCGTGCATCTTGCGCACCAGATTCGCGGGGACCTTGCCGGGGCGAAAGCCGGGCATCCGCACTTGCGGCGCAAGGGTCTTCACTTCCTTTTCGACGCGCGCGTCGATGTCCTTGGCAGTGATGGTCAGGGTGTAGGCGCGTTTCAGGCCCTCGTTCAACGTCTCGACAGTCTGCATTTTCTCTACTCTAACGCCTTCTAAAGCTGGAATTTCGTTGACTCTGCCAATGCTGATGCCTGGCGGCGATCCTGGTGCGGGCGAAGGGACTTGAACCCCCACATCTTTCGATACCAGAACCTAAATCTGGCGCGTCTACCAGTTTCGCCACGCCCGCATCGGTCGCCGGTCGGCGCGGCATAGAGCAGATGAAGCCCTAGGGCAAGGCCATGCTTCCCACAAGCTGCGGAACCGATAGGAAGAGTGGGGCGTAAGTGTTCCGAAAGGAGATGCCCTATGGCCACTCAGCCGGAAATTCCGCCTCCGGACCGCATTGATCCGCAATCCCCGCCAGAAACCCCGCCTGATAGTCCCCCGAGCGAGGACCCTTTCAGGCAACCGCCCGAAATCGTTCCCGATCAGCCGGATTACGACAAGCCCGACAGGGGGCCGATCGAAACCCCGCCCCCGCCGGATTGATCAGTGCTTTCCGCCCGCAGCTTCTGTGACGGAAAAGTCGAACACCCGTGTGGTGGAGGCGGCCGCCTGCATGCCAGCGCCACCTCCACCGCCCATGAAGTAAAGGAAACCATATTCTCCTGGCGCAAGCGCCTGCTCCGGTGAGACCTTGAATACGCCAGGTCCAACTTTGTCATAGGAAAAGGCAATACGATCCTTGTCCATCACTCCCGCCTTTGCGCCGGCAATGTTGAAGCTGCCGACTCTGGCCTCCCGGCCGTTCTTCTTCTCCTTGAAGCGAACGAGCGAGAATTCATTGGGAGAGCTTACCGTCGCTGCCGGCCCTGAAAGCCAGACGCCACTGGCAGCATTCTGAGCGTAGCGCGCGTTGGCTTCATCGAAATAGAAATAAAAGACGGGCTTGCTTGTATTTGCACGAATGCGTGCCGTGGCATTGGGCAGCACGGATTTCATGCTGAGCGAGGCAATGCCTCCGGTCAGTGCATAGCCGAAAATGCCACCGGTTTTCGTTTGACTGGAAACAGTGGGATCAATCCTGATCATGCGGGCTGGGCCGTCCGCCAACAGGTAAATACCGGCGTGATGAGGCGCCATAGGATCTGGAGAATCGTTGACGAACGCCTCCTTGTCAGGCTCATTTGATCCGTTGCTGGAACGGATCATGGCGGCAATGACCGCCCCCGAAATTCCTTTGGCTTTGAGATCGATCATCTGCGTGGTCGAAAGATCAAAGTTGCTCGCCGTTTCCTCAATCTTGGCAACGATCGCCTCGTCGCCAAGACCAGCCTTGGTCAAATCAATAACCATTTGGTTATTCAGCGTTTCAGCCGCGGCTTGCGCGGATGACATAACCAGCGTCATCGCGCACAAACCGAACAAGAACTTGCGCATATACCCCCCTGTTGAATGCGCGGCCATCCAACAGATTACGATGTCGAGCGCAACAAAAAATCGTTACGCCAGCGCCTTCTTCAGCAATTCGTTGACGACTTTCGGATTCGCCTTGCCACCCATAGCCTTCATTGTCTGACCAACGAAAAAGCCGAAGAGCGCTTCCTTGCCGCCGCGATATTGCTCAACTTTTTCGGCATTGGCGGCCAGCACATCGGCGATGACCTTTTCGATCGCCCCAGTATCGGACGTCTGCTTCAGGCCCTTATCCTCGACGATCTTTGCCGGACTGTCGCCGCTTTCCAGCATGATTTCGAAGACCTGCTTGGAAAGCGTGCCTGAAATGGTGCCGTCGGCCACCAGCGCAAGCAATTCCGCGCCCTGTTCGGGATTGACGGGGCTGTCATCCAGGCTGCGGCCGAGGCGATTGAGCGCCCCGAACAGTTCGGAGAGGAGCCAGTTGGCGGAAGCCTTCGCCACTTCCGCCTCGCTCTTCTTCTGGATGCGTGCGGCCTCCGCCAGCAATGCTTCGAACCAGCGGGCAGTTTCCGCCTCAGCAGTCAGGACAGCCGCATTGTAGGAAGACAAGCCAAGCCCACTCTCATAACGGCTGCGCTTGGCGTCAGGCAGTTCGGGAAGCGACCTCTGGCATTCCTCCAGAAATGCATCGTCCAGTTCCAGCGGCAACAGGTCAGGATCTGGAAAATAGCGGTAATCGTGCGCATCTTCCTTCGACCGCATCGAGCGAGTTTCCGCCTTGTCGGGATCGAACAGGCGCGTTTCCTGCACAATCTTCCCACCCGATTCCAGCACATCGACCTGCCGGTTTGCTTCATATTCGATGGTCTGCATGACGAAGCGAACGGAGTTCACGTTCTTTGTCTCGGTGCGCGTGCCGAAAGGATCGCCGGGCTTGCGCACCGACACGTTGACGTCAGCGCGCATGGAGCCTTCCTCCATATTTCCGTCGCACGAACCCACATAGCGCAGAATAGAGCGGAGTTTACGCAGATAGGCGCCTGCCTCGGTGGGCGAACGCATGTCCGGCCGCGACACAATCTCCATCAACGCCACGCCGGAGCGGTTGAGATCGACATAGGAGCGCGTGGGGTGCTGGTCATGCATCAGCTTGCCCGCGTCCTGTTCCACATGAATGCGCTCGATGCCGATCCGCTTGGTGGGGCTGTCGGGGTCCTTTTCGTCCAGCGTTACCTCAATCGCGCCCTCGCCGACCAGCGGATGATAAAGCTGCGAAATCTGATAGCCCTGCGGCAGGTCAGCGTAAAAATAGTTTTTGCGGTCGAAACGCGACCATTTGTTGATGACCGCGCCCACGGCCATGCCGGTTCGCACCGCCTGCCGGATGCATTCTCCGTTGGGGACCGGCAGCATGCCGGGCATGGCTGCGTCGATCAGGCTCACCTGTGTATTAGGCTCAGCACCAAAGGCCGTGGCGGCTCCGGAGAAGAGCTTCGCCTGAGACGTGACCTGCGCATGGACCTCCAGGCCGATGACAACCTCCCACTCGCCGGTTGCGCCCTGGATTCGGTATGTTGATGTCGTTTCCATGCTAATTGCGATGCCCTCCATTGCGACAAATTTCAAGCATGCCGCGCAGGAGAAGCACAAAAGAAAAGCGCCGGACGGTCGGGCCGCCCGGCGCTCGAATTCAGCTTCGGCTGTCTATCACTCGCGGTTGCCCATGAACTGCAGCAGGAAGGTGAACATGTTGATGAAATCGAGATACAGGCTCAGCGCGCCCATAATCACCGTTTTCCCCATCATGTCCGTGCCCGCCACATAGGCATACATGCTCTTGATCCGCTGCGTGTCGTAAGCCGTCAGACCAGCAAAGATCAGCACGCCAATAAAGCTGATCGCAAGCTGCAGTGCCGTCGACTGCACGAAGATGTTGATGACCATCGCCACCAGGAGGCCAACCACGCCCATGATCAGAAACGTGCCGAATGCCGACAGGTCCTTCTTGGTCGTGTAGCCAAACAAGCTAAGGCCAGCGAAAGCCGCCGCCGTCGCGAAGAAGGTCTGCGCGATCGACGTTCCCGTATAAACCAGGAAGATCGACGACATCGACAGGCCCATCACCGTTGCAAACGCCCAGAAGAGCAGTTGCAATGTTGGCGTGGAGATTCTGTTGATCCCGAAGCTCATGACCATCACGAACGCCAGGGGCGAGAACATGATGACATATTTCAGGATGCCGGGGCCCATCAAAATGTCTTGCGCAAGCCCGCTGCTTGCGAACAGCAGTGCGACAATGCCGGTCAGCAGCACGCCGCTCGCCATATAATTATAGACCGAAAGCATATAGGACCGCAGCCCCGCATCGAATGCGGCGGCCCGTGTTCCGGTCGTCTCACCGAAACCCGTCGCTCTCGTCTGGGGGTCAGACCAGTTAGCCATCGTAAACCACTCCATTAAACATCCGGCCCCATAGCCGGTTCTTGGTAATATCGGCGGAATGGCCTGCAGTTTCAAGGAAAACCGGCATATCACAGGTCGATTTGTGGAGGAATTCAGGTTAATAATTCCTATGCACCGCCTGTTTGTCGCCATCCGCCCGCCTTCCGCCATCAGAAAAGCCCTGCTTTCCATCATGGGAGGCGTCGAGGGCGCCCGCTGGCAAAGCGATGACCAGTTGCATCTTACGCTGCGCTTCATTGGAGAGGTCGATCGCCACCGCGCGGACGATATAGCGGCGGCGCTCGCCACGGTGGGCGGCGCGCCCTTCACGATCAGGCTGAGCGCGGCTGGCGTCTTTGACCATCGCGGCAGAATCGATGCGCTATGGGCAGGCGTTACGCCACATGATGAGTTAAGGGCGCTCCACAAGAAAATAGACCGTGCCTGTCAGTCCGCCGGGACCGCGCCTGACCAGCGCGCTTATCTGCCTCATATCACCCTCGCCCGCCTCAACCGCGCGTCGGGGCCGGTTCACGATTTTCTGTCGCTTCATGCGGGACTTTCCAGCGAGCCGTTCGTTCTTGACCAGTTCGGCTTGTTCGAAAGCGAGCTTGGCCGTGAAGGCGCCGTTTATCATCTGGTCGAGCGCTACCGGCTGGATTAGCGAAGCCACTTCGATCAATAGCCGAACCTCTCATGAACCAGGGCGAATGCACTGCTTTTCATTTGCGCATTTTGGCGCTATGGCGGCGCGATTTTTGAATTTGTTTGGGATATTATGGCGAAAGAAGAACTATTGGAAATGCGCGGGCAGGTTGTGGAGTTACTCCCCAACGCCATGTTCCGCGTTCGACTGGAAAACGATCACGAAATTCTTGGCCACACGGCTGGCAAGATGCGCAAGAACCGTATCCGGGTGCTGGTGGGCGACGAAGTGCTTGTCGAATTAACGCCCTATGACTTGACGAAGGGCCGGATCACCTATCGTTTCAAATAAGGCCATCCCCCGCTGTTGCGGAAAGGCCATGCGTACTCTTGCGAAAGCAGGAGTACGGCAAACATTGAGACACTGGGCTCCCGCCTTCGCAGGAGCACATTCAAAATTCAGCAACGGCAGTCCGACATGGCAAAAAGCAAAGCATCGCCAACTCACTGCTTAGCCGCATGCGCCTGATTCTCGCCTCCGCATCTCCCCGCCGTCTGGACCTGCTGGCCCAGATCGGCGTGACGCCGGATGCTGTCGATCCGGCCCATATCGATGAAAGTCCGCGGAAGGGAGAACTGCCCGCCGATCACGCTCGCCGTCTGTCGAACGAAAAGGCGGCTGCCGTGGCGTCCCGGCATCCTGACGCTCTTATCCTGTCCGGCGACACAGTGGTTGCCGCTGGCCGTCGTATCCTGCCCAAAGCGGAAGGCGAGGCACAGGCCCGCTTCTGCCTTCAATTGCTTTCCGGCCGTCGCCATCGCGTGCACAGCGCCGTGACGCTGATCGACGCAGAGGGCCGTGCACATAATCGCCTTTCGACCAGCATTGTCACTTTCAAACGGCTTCATCCGGACGAGATCGAAGCGTATATCCGAAGCGGCGAATGGCAAGGCAAGGCAGGCGGCTATGCCATACAGGGCTGCGCGGCGGGCCTGATCCGCAGCATGTCAGGCAACTATAGCGGCGTTGTCGGTTTGCCTTTGTTCGACGTGCGGACGCTCCTTCTCTCCGCAGGCTATCCCCTTGCCTGAGTGGCTCTACGAGGAAGGCATCGGCGAAAGCCGCGCCGCCCTGGTCCACAAGGGTGAGATACTGGAGGCTTATGTCGAGCGCGACGGCAAGCGCGCGCTTGCTGGCGCGGTCGCGCCTGGCCGCCTCATCCACACCGTCATTCCCCGCCGCCGGGGCATCGTCCGGCTCGACAGCGGCGAGGAAACACTGCTTGAGCCCATTCCGCCCAAACTCGCCGAAGGGGCGAATGTCCTGGTTGAGATATTGCGCGAAAGCATTGCCGAAGAAGGCCGCGACAAGCTCGCCAAGGTTCGCGTTGCGCAGGCCGGAGCCAAGGCGCTCCCGGGCGCGTCCCTTTATCAGCGCATCGCCGCGACCGAAATTTCCGTCCAAGCCTGCCCCGCCCATGAGCCTGATCGGCTGGAGGAACATGGCTGGGGCGAGTTGATGGAAGAAGCAATCAGCGGGGAAATCGGCACCGAAGCCGCATCGCTCCGCATATTCCTCACACCGGCGATGACGCTCATCGACGTGGACGGCAGCCTGCCGCCCGCCCAGCTCGGCCCCAAAGGCGCGGCGTTGGCGGCGAAAGCGATCCGGCGCATGGGCATTACGGGCTCGATCGGCATTGACCTGCCGACCATGAACAACAAGGATGAGCGGCAGATCGCGGCCAATCTCTTTGATAAACACTTGCCCCAGCCATTCGAGCGCACGGCCGTCAATGGTTTTGGCTTTCTGCAGGTGATCCGCCGCCGCGAACGCCCTTCGCTGATGGAGGTCCTGCGCGAAGACCCGGTACTCACCGCAGCGCTCGCCCTCCTCCGCCGGGGGGAAAGGCACGGGACAGGCGGCGGCGTCACACTCGTGGGCGCGCCGGCTGTCATTGCGCGGCTTGGCAAGGCAAAGGAGTGGATCGCACTGCTGGAGCGGCGGCGTGGCGGCACAGTGACCTTGCGGGCGGACAACGACCTCGCCATATCGTCTTATTATGCCGAATAAGAAATCCACCGATTGTCCCGTCTGCGGCCGTACGCAAGCACCGGAATTCCGTCCGTTTTGCAGCAAAGGCTGCCGCGACCGCGATCTACTGAACTGGCTGGGTGAAGGCTATAAAGTCCCCGGCCCCGCCGTTCCAAACGCATCCGAAAAAAGCGACGAAAATGGGGTGGACAACGACATATAGCCGCGCCTATAGGCACTGCTCCTAACGCGCTTTACAGATTCTTGTTGAAGCGCATTAGCCCGGGTAGCTCAGTTGGTAGAGCATGCGACTGAAAATCGCAGTGTCGGCGGTTCGACTCCGTCCCCGGGCACCATTTGTTCTTTTTCACCCTTCCGCCAGCGTCCATGGAAGTCCCAAAAGCCTGCGGAA